>NZ_WSSB01000016.1:3150-61310 GCF_009831765.1 Craterilacuibacter sinensis
ACAATTTGGCAGGCCCAGGTGGCGGAATTGGTAGACGCACTAGGTTCAGGTCCTAGCGCCCGCAAGGGTGTGGAAGTTCGAGTCTTCTCTTGGGCACCAACAGATATTTAAGTCATTGAGTTTTGCTCAATGGCTTTTTTATCGTCCATATTCTGCGCCCCCCTCTTCTATTTACTCTTCGCGCGAAACAAACCCGATAAAAAGCCCGACAAGCGCTAGCCTGCCGGGCAATCTTTACACCTTAATCAAGGCAGGCTTAAATTCAAACCCGCCCCGATCATTCCCATCAGAAGAATACCAGCGTCAGGATGCCGAATACCGGCAGCAGGAAGCAGATGGACCAGCCCATATAACCGAAGAAGCTAGGCATTTTCACGCCACGCTGTTCGGCAATGGCCTTGACCATAAAGTTGGGAGCATTACCGATATAGGTATTGGCACCCATAAAGACCGCACCCATGGAAATGGCCAGCAAGGTATCCGCCATCGGCCCCATCATGGTCTGTGCATCGCCATGTGCGAGGTTGAAGAACACCAGATAGGTCGGCGCATTATCCAGGAAGCTGGACAAGATACCCGTCATCCAGAAATACATGGTATCGATCGGCGCACCCGAACTGTCCGACACCATATGTACCAATGGTGCCAGATGGCCATCGGTACCGGCCTTGAGAATGGCAATCACCGGTGCGATGGTGACAAAGATACCGGCAAACAGCTTGCCGACTTCCAGAATCGG
Source organism: Craterilacuibacter sinensis (assembly GCF_009831765.1). GTDB lineage: Bacteria > Pseudomonadota > Gammaproteobacteria > Burkholderiales > Chromobacteriaceae > Craterilacuibacter > Craterilacuibacter sinensis. The sequence goes on from NZ_WSSB01000016.1 coordinate 3,890, forward strand.
GTCCCAGTTGAAATCGTTTCCGGCACGCACCTGCTTGGGCGTCAGTTTCAGCGAGACCGCCGCAATCATCAGCAACAGCACATCGCGTACGATATTCTGCAGTTCCCAATGCGTACCCATCACGTCAAAACTGATACCCGGCTTCCAGAAACCGGACAGCAGCACACCACCGACAACCCCTGCCAGCAGGAAGAAGTTGAACTTGCCGTGGATCTTGATCGGGCTGTCCTTGGTCTTGTCGACCGGGTTCACACCATCCTTGGCAAAGAAATAGCTATCGACGGCAAAGAAAATAGCCAGCAGGGAGAGCGAAGTCAGCAGCACCGGCAAGGCCATATGCTGCAAGGTCCAGCCGAAGGTCACACCCTTGAGGAAGCCAAGGAAGAGCGGCGGATCACCCAGCGGGGTCAGACCGCCGCCGACGTTGGCAACCAGGAAGATGAAGAACACGACCACATGCACATTGTGCTTGCGGTTGTCGTTGGCCTTGAGCAAGGGGCGGATCAGCAGCATCGCCGCACCGGTGGTCCCCATAATGGAAGCCAGCACGGTACCGATAGCCAGAATCGTGGTATTGAGCTTGGGCGAGCCATGCAGATTGCCCCAGATCAGAATCCCGCCCGACACCGTATAAAGGGCAAACAGCAGGATAATAAACGGGATGTACTCGGCAATCATCGCATGCACGACAACAGACAACGCCATACCAAAGCCGAAGACGGCAATAAACGGCACCAGAAACAGCACGGTCCACATCGCGGTAATCTTGCCGAAGTGGTGATGCCAGAAACCCGGGGCAAAAATAGGGAACAGCGCAATCGACAGCAGGATGCCGGCAAACGGCAGACCCCAAATCAGACTCAGCGTCGAACCATCCAGATCCGCTGCCTGCGCCAATGCCGGCAACAGCGCAAGACTCGCTGCTGTAAGCAAGGTTTTAATCATTATGTCTCCTAAAGTGGCAAGCCCTTTAGCCGGGCTTGCCGATTAACCCGGCCAATAAGGCCGGACACCATTTACTGAGTACCCTTCTGGATAAACTCAATTTTATAACCATCCGGATCTTCGACAAAGGCAATGACGGTAGAGCCATGCTTCATCGGACCGGCTTCACGCACCACCTTGCCACCCTTGGCGCGTACCGCATCGCAGGCAACATAGGCGTCATCCACTTCTACCGCCAGATGGCCGAAGGCATCACCCAGCGCATAGGATGCCGTATCCCAGTTATGGGTCAGCTCCAGCACCGTGCCCGATGTCTCGTCACCATAGCCGACAAAGGCCAGGGTAAAACGGCCCTCCGGATAATCGCTACGACGCAGCAACTTCATCCCCAGCACGTCCTGATAAAACGCCAGCGAGTGCTCAAGATTGCCAACGCGCAGCATGGTATGCAGTAAACGCATGATGTCTCTCCTATACGAAAACCGTTCAGCCCAGACTAAACAGTTGATTACCATGCGCCTTGAGCCAGTCGCGCCCTGTCTGCCAAGCCGGCAGCAGGCGCGCAACCTCAGCCCAGAACGCAGGCGAATGATTCAAATGAGCCAGATGAGCCAGCTCGTGTGCCATCACATAATCCAGCACAAAGGCTGGCGCCTGAATCAGGCGCCAGTTAAGGCGCACCTTGCCAGCTGCAGTGCAGGAGCCCCAGCGGGTGCGCGCGCCAGACAACTGCCAGCCCTGCATCTGGCGGGCAAGCCTTGCTGCAAACACGGCCAGCCGGGCGGGATACTCCAGTGCCGCTTGCCGGCTTAAGGCCCGCGCCAGCGCGGCACGCAATAGTTCTGGCTCAGCTTCGCCGGACAAACCGTAAACCCGCGCTTCGGTTTCATCCAGCACCACCCGCTGCCGAGTCCCGCCGCAAAAAACAATGGGCAGCTGCCTGCCCATCAGAAGCACACTCTCCGGCAGCAAGGCCTTAGCCTGCGCCAAAGCGCGCTGTTGCTGCCAATGGTGACGTATCCAGTTCGTGCGCTGAATCAGCAGGTCGCGGATATAAGTCACCGGCACTTGCGGGTGGGCTACAACCTCCAGTGCATCATGGCGCATACGCAAGGCAATGCTTTTACGCGGGCGGCGCAAGATGACGACCGCCAGTTCGCCCTCAGGCAGAATGAGCGAGCGCAATGCGTGCCTGCTTTTCATCGGGGTGAGCACAAGGGCCGACGCCACCGATTTCGCGCTGACGCGCCTCAATCCACTCGCCCACCTGTGCCATCATGGCTTCCGGCCCCATCTCGTCACACGGATAAACAGGTTTGCCGATAACCAGCGTAATCTCGCCCGGATGCTTGATGAAGGCATTGCGCGGCCAGAATTCGCCGGCATTGTGCGCTACCGGCACCAAAGGCATATCCAGTTGCTTAGACATGCGCGCCGCACCGGGGCGATATTTACCCACCACCCCGGGACGAATGCGCGTCCCTTCGGGAAAGACGGTAATCCAGAAGCCGTGGCGCTTACGCTCCAGACCTTGCTGCTGCATGCGCCGGTTGGCATTGGAGCGATCGGAGCGATTGATCATGATGGCGTTCATCAGCCACAAGCCCCAGCCAAAAAACGGCACCCATAGCAGCTCGCGCTTGGCGACATAAATCTGATCCGGAAAAATCTTTTGCAGCGCCAGCGTCTCCCAGCCCGACTGGTGCTTGGAGCAGATAATCGATGGCACATCGGGAATGTTTTCTTGCCCGATCACCCGGTACTTGAGGCCGACTACATGCTCAAGTACCCATAACAACATCAGCGCCCACGACTTGCCGAAAATATGACGCCGCCGCCGGGGCAGCCAGGCACAGACAAACAGCGCAGTAAAGCACAGCGGTGTCAGCACGATCACCGCCAGCCAGTAAACCAGATTGCGAATTAACAGCCCCAGGGTCATGCGCCTACTCCGTCATGCATCAGCCAGCGATCAAATGGGTCGCCGCTTCAAATAGATTGTCAAATACCAGTGTACCGGCCGGCAAATTGCCGGCGGCCAGTGTTTTTTCACCCTTGCCGGTGCGTACCAGAATAGGCTGCCCCCCCACAGCGGCAATCGCCTCCAGGTCGCGCAGGCTGTCGCCTATCATCGGCAAGCCTTCCAGCCTGACATTGAAACGCTCGGCGATGTCCTGCACCATGCCCGGCATCGGCTTGCGGCAGCCGCATTTATCATTGGCGGTATGCGGGCAGATAAAGACGGCATCGATGCGCCCGCCAGCCTGATTGACCAGGCGGTGCATTTTTTCATGCATGGCATTCAGCGCATGCACATCGAACAGGCCGCGGCCTATGCCCGACTGGTTGGTTGCCACCACCACATGCCAGCCGGACTGGGTCAGGTTGGCGACCGCTTCCAGACTCTTGTCCAGCGGTATCCATTCCAGCGTGTTTTTGACGAAATCGTCGCGATCCTGATTGATCACGCCGTCGCGGTCGAGAATGACGAGTTTCATAGTTGGGGATCAGGGAACCGGGATCAGGGAATCGGAACACCGGTGGTCAACACCGGCATCCCAGCTCCCTCATCCCCTCCCTGACCCCTGCCTCCTTAGTCGGCCAACAAGGAAATGTCGGCTACACGGTTAAACAGCTCGGCCAGACGCGACAGCAAGGCAATGCGGTTGGCGCGCACGGCTGCGTCGTCTGCCATCACCATCACGCCGTCGAAGAAAGCATCGACCGGTGTTTTCAGGCTGGACAACTGTGCCAGGGCACCGGCAAAGTCATGCGCGGCAAACTTGGCATCCACCTCGGGCGCAATCGCCTCGATCGCGGCAAACAGCGCACGCTCGGCGTCCTCGGCAAACAAGGCCGGATTCACCGCACCGATGTCGCCCTCGGCTTTTTTCAGGATGTTTTTCACCCGTTTATTGGCCGCCGCCAGCGTGGCCGCTTCCGGCAATGCCTTAAACTCGGCCACCGCTGCCAGCACCGCACGCACTTCGTCCAGACGGCTAGGCGTCAGCGACAGCACGGCATCGATCTCGTCGCCCTTGTAATCGGCGGCGAGGAAATGCTTGAGGCGCTCCAGACTGAAGGCGAACACTTCGTCTGCTGTCGCGTCCGACAACAGACCCGCCGGGAATACGGCCGCCGTTTCGGCAATGATGTCCTTCAGATCCAGCGGCGACGCCAGCACCATGCGCAGCACGCCCAAGGCGGCGCGACGCAGTGCAAACGGGTCTTTATCGCCGGTCGGAATCAAGCCTATGCCCCAGATGCCGACAATAGACTCGAGCTTGTCAGCCAAAGCGACCGCCGTCGCCACATCACTTTGCGGCAAGGTATCACCGGCAAAACGCGGGTGGTAATGGCCTTCAATCGCCTGTGCCACGACAGCGCTTTCGCCATCATGCGAGGCGTAATACATGCCCATCACGCCTTGCAGCTCAGGGAACTCGCCCACCATATCGGTCACGAGGTCAGCCTTGGCCAGACGCGCGGCGCGGCGCGCAGCGTCGACATCGGCGCCCAGCTTGGCGGCAAATACGCCGGCCAGCGTTTCCAGGCGCGCGACGCGCTCCAGCTGCGAGCCGATCTTGTTGTGGTAGACCACGCCGGAGAGTTTCTCCAGACGCGAGGCCAGCGGCAGCTTCTGGTCCTGCTCGAAGAAGAACTTGGCATCCGACAGGCGCGCGCGCAATACGCGCTCGTTGCCCTGAATCACATGCGAAGGATCGGCCGCCTCGATATTCGACACCAGCAAGAAGCGGTTCATCAGCTTGCCGGCACGGTCCAACAGCGGGAAGTACTTCTGGTTCTGCTGCATGGTCAGAATCAGGCATTCCTGCGGCACCTTGAGGAACTCGGCTTCGAAGCCGGCTTCCAGCACCACCGGCCACTCCACCAGCGCACACACTTCATCGATCAGCGCATCATCGGCAGCAATCGTTGCGCCCAGTACGGCGGCAGCATCATGCAGGCGCTTGGCGATCAGCTCGCGCCGCGCCACAAAGCTGGCAACAACCTTGCCCGCATCAAACAGGGTACGCGCATAGCTGTCGGCCGACTCGACCAGCACTTCGCCTTCGCTCATAAAGCGGTGGCCACGGGTGGCGTTGCGGCTCTTCAGCCCCAGCACTTCGCCTTCGACCACGGTTTCGCCCCACAACATCATCAGGCCATGCACCGGACGCACGAACATATGGTCGCTATCGCCCCAGTGCATCAGCTTGGGGGCCGGCAGCTTTTTCATCGCCAGCTCAACGACGGCGGTCAGTACTGCCGACAGGCTCTCGCCCGGCTTGACGCTCTGGTAGGCGTACACATCCTGCTTGCCATCGTTCAGCGTGATCAGCTCGGACACGGCCACACCGCAGGAGCGGGCAAAACCTTCCAGCGCCTTGGACGGCTGGCCGTCCTTCATGCCGGCGGCGAGCGACGGGCCTTTCTTGACCAGCGTCTGCTCGGGCTGCAGATTGAGCACATCAGGCAGGCTCACCGCCAGGCGGCGCGGGCTGGCAAACACGGTAGCGACGGCATCGGCATCGACAAACGCCATGCGCTTGAGTTCGCTACTGATGGTGTCGGCAAAACTGGCCGCCAGTTTTTGCAACGCCTTGGGCGGCAACTCCTCGGTGAGGAGTTCGATAAGCAACGTGGCTTTCATAGTCATTGTATTTTCTTGCTCTGAGCGGTTCGTCCAAGCCGGCACACCTCGCGCATCATCGCGGCGGCGACCGACCCCTGATCTACGGGCTGCCAGGCCCAGTCGTATTCCGGCAAGGGGAACATCTGCGTATAGACATTCCGGCCGGAGGCGGTATAGAAATTGGCGCCGACAAAGACATACTGGTATTTGCTGCAATCAGCCCAGCCGCTCAAACGGCGGATGTGGTAACTGATGCCCAGCTTGGCATCCTTCTGGCGCAGGGTGAACCGCTCCTGGTTGACGAAGTGGATCCTGCCGTTTTCGCGCCAGATGGAAGCCGGGTCTATCGCCAGTTGCAAGGCAGCCCCGTCCTCGTACACCAGCCAGTTGTCAGCCAGCACGGGCGTGCTGGCCAGACACAAAGACAGGAGAATCCGGTTTTTCACTTCAATCGGCCTTGGGGCACATCGGGAAACCCAGTGCCTCGCGCGACGCGTAATAAGCCTGCGCCACACCGCGCGACAGGGTACGCACGCGGCCGATATAGGCGGCGCGTTCGGTCACCGAAATGGCACCGCGCGCATCCAGCAGGTTGAAGCTGTGACCGGCCTTGAGCACCATTTCGTAAGCCGGCAACGCCAGCGGAATCTCCAGCAGGCGTTTGGCTTCGGATTCGTAGTAGCTGAACAGCTCGAACAGCTTGTCGACGTTGGCGTATTCGAAGTTGTAGGTCGACTGCTCGACCTCGTTCTGGTGATAAACGTCGCCATACGTCACGCGCTGGCCGTTCGGATACACCGTCCACAGCAGGTCGTAAACGTTTTCCACGCCCTGCAGATACATGGCCAGACGTTCGATACCGTAGGTAATCTCACCCAGCACCGGCTTGCAATCGAGGCCGCCAACCTGCTGGAAGTAAGTGAACTGGGTCACTTCCATACCGTTCAGCCAGACTTCCCAACCCAGACCCCATGCGCCCAGAGTCGGATTTTCCCAGTCGTCTTCGACAAAACGGATGTCGTGGATGGTCGGATCGATGCCCAGTACCTTGAGCGAGCCCAGATACAGCTCCTGAATATTGTCAGGGCTAGGCTTCAACGCCACCTGGAACTGGTAGTAATGCTGCAGGCGGTTCGGGTTTTCACCATAGCGCCCATCCTTGGGACGGCGCGAAGGCTGGACATAGGCCGCGTTCCAAGGTTCGGGGCCGATTGCGCGCAGGCAGGTGGCCGGATGCGAAGTTCCGGCGCCCACCTCCATATCGAAGGGCTGCATAAGCACGCAGCCCTGCTGGCTCCAATAATTCTGCAGCGTAAGGATGATTTCCTGGAAGGTCAGCATGGCGTGTCAGTATGAAAGAATCAAACGTCGATTCTAACGGTTCAGGACGGCGGGGAAAAGCAAACGGCAGGGAAGAAGCCCCTGCCGTGGTAGGAAAACCGCTTATTTACCCAATCAGGGCAGAGAAGGCGAAGCGCCAGCCAGCTGCAAGGCAAGCTTCTTACCCTTGTCCATACAATCGGGCACCGATACGCCATCGAGAAAACTTGCACACACATGAATACCGCGCGCAGCCAGACGCTTGGCCGCGACGCGGGCGGCCAGCACTTCCACGCTGCCTTGGGCGATAGCCTCGGGCCAGCGCACAACCACCTGCCCGCAAGCTTCGCCCTCTACGCCAAACAAGTCCGCCAGCTCCCGATTCAGGCGCGCCAGCAACTCTTCATCGGCAAGGGCGGCATGCGCGGCATACTGCGCGCCGCCGACAAAGCTGGTAATCAGCATCTCGCCCTCGGCACAGCGCCCCGGATACAGCGCCCCGGTCATCAAATGACCGGCGGCAAAAGCGCCCTCCGCTGCCGGATTCAAGCCGCCAAAACCTTCTAGCGGGCGCATCACCTGTGTGCAACGCAAGCGCGTGACCACCACCGTCATCGGCGCATAGCGGATGGCCGCGAAAGCAGCCGCCGCCTCGGCATCGATCTCCTCCAACAGGCGCGCCGCCCCGAAAGCGGGCAAAGCCAGCACCACCTGCTCTGCCAGATGGCTCTGCCCCCCGGCCTCGACTTGCCAGTGCGCACCACTTGGGCGCAAGGCCGTCACCGGGCAGCTCAAGCGTACATCCAGCGTACGCGCCAGCGCGCGCGGCAGGCTTTCCAGACCGCCAGAGAGCGAATAGGTATTACGCCGCTGCATGCCGCCCTTCAGTGCTTTGCGCAACATGCCGCCGCTGATTGAACCGGCCGTACGCTCGACCTCGGCCAGTACGCCCAGGGTTTCATCGATCAGCAACTGTTCGGGGTCACCGGCAAACACGCCGCCGACAAAGGGATTCACCGCCTTGGCCAGCACCTCGTCCCCCAGCCGGCGGCGGAAAAAGCCGGCCACGGTTTCGGGGCGGGTGGCCGGACGGTTGCGCCGGAACGGCTCGCTCAGCATGCGCCACTTGGCACCCATACTGAAAAAGTCGCCAAACAGCAGCGCACCGGGCCCGCCAGGCAGACGGCGATAACGCCCCTGGCTTAGCACAAAGCGGTGGCGCGACTGTGCCGACGGATACTCGACCTGTAGCCCCAGTTCCGCCAGCCACGCCAGATGCGCGTCTCCAGCCATCAGGGTATTGGGGCCAGCTTCAAACAGCGCACCGTTCTGGCCAAGGGTACGGATCTTGCCGCCCACCCGTTCGCCAGACTCGAATACGCGCACCGTCATGCCCTGCCCGGCCATAAACCAGGCCACAGACAGCCCGGAGATACCGGCGCCGACGACCGCCACGTGCAATGGCGAAAGGGGGAAAGTCTGCAGTGTATTGTCGTTCATTGTGTCAGCATGCCAGAAGATGGCATTTTGCCCGTTGATAAGCATCAAGGCCGGCATCACGCGACACCGGCCTTGATGGGTAAAGCCAGAAAAACGCTTATTGCCAGTCGAGAATGACCTTGCCGCTCTGGCCCGACAGCATGGCCTCGAAGCCCTGCTCGAAATCATCCACCTTGTAGTGGTGAGTAATGATAGGGGTGATATCGAGGCCGGACTGGATCAGCGCCACCATCTTGTACCAGGTCTCGAACATCTCGCGCCCGTAGATGCCCTTGATCTCGAGGCCCTTGAAGATCACCTGATTCCAGTCAATGGCGGTATCCGCCGGCGGAATACCCAGCAGCGCGATCTTGCCGCCGTTATTCATCACCTCCAGCATCTGGCGGAAGGCATGTGGGTTGCCCGACATCTCGAGGCCGACATCGAAGCCCTCGCACATATGCAGCTCGCCCATCACCTGCTTCAGATCTTCCTTCGCCACATTGACCGCACGGCTGGCGCCCATCTTGCGGGCCAGATCCAGGCGGTACTCGTTGACATCGGTCACCACCACATGGCGCGCGCCGACATGGCGGGCGACGGCCACCGCCATAATGCCGATCGGGCCGGCACCGGTAATCAGCACGTCTTCACCGACCATATTGAAGCTCAAGGCGGTATGCACGGCATTGCCGAACGGATCGAAAACCGCCGCCAGATCATCCGAGATGCCTTCGGGAATCGGGAAGGCATTGAAAGCCGGAATCACCAGATACTCGGCAAAAGCACCGGCACGGTTGACGCCGACGCCGATGGTGTTGCGGCACAGGTGGCGACGCCCGGCGCGACAGTTGCGGCAGTGGCCGCAGGTAATATGGCCCTCACCGGACACGCGATCGCCGATATTGAAGCCCTTCACCTCCGAACCCATGCCAGCGACGACGCCGACGTATTCGTGACCGACATGCATCGGCACCGGGATGGTCTTTTGCGACCACTCGTCCCAGTTCCAGATATGGATGTCGGTGCCGCAGATCGCCGTCTTGGTAATCTTGATCAGCAAATCGTTGTGACCGACTTCGGGCATAGGCACATCGGTCATCACCAGACCGGGAGCGCGCTCAAGCTTGGCAAGTGCTTTCATTTTTACATCCTTCTTTATCGATGGCCGCAGCAAGGATCGCCCGCTGCGGCGCGGCAAGCTTAAATCACGCCCAGTTCGCGGCCGACCTTGGTAAAGGCGGCGACCACACGGTCGATCTGCTCGGGCGTATGTGCGGCGGACATCTGGGTACGGATGCGCGCCTTGCCCTTGGGCACGACAGGGAAGGAGAAGCCGACTACATAAATGCCTTCTTTCAGCAGTGCAGCCGACATTTCCCCGGCCAGACGCGCGTCGCCCAGCATCACCGGAATAATAGGATGCTCACCCGGCACCAGGGTAAAGCCGGCCGCGCTCATCGCCGTGCGGAAATGCTCGGCATTGCGCTTGAGCGCAGCGCGCAGTTGTGCGCCCTCTTCGCTGGCCAGTATTTCCAGCACGCGAATGCTGGCGGCGGTAATGGCCGGTGCCAGCGAGTTGGAAAAGAGATAGGGGCGCGAGCGCTGGCGCAACAGCTCGACAATCGCCTTGCGTCCCGATACATAACCGCCGGAAGCCCCGCCCAGCGCCTTGCCCAGCGTACCGGTGTAGATATCGATACGGTCGGAGACGCCGCAGCGCTCGGGCGTACCGGCACCGGTTTCACCGATAAAGCCCACCGCGTGCGAGTCATCCACCATCACCAGCGCACCGTAACGGTCGGCCAGATCACAGATGGACTTGAGGTCGGCGATAATGCCGTCCATCGAGAACACGCCATCGGTCACGATCAGCTTATAACGGGCACCGGCCGCTTCGGCTGCCTGCAGCTGCGCCTCAAGGTCGGCCATATCGTTATTGGCATAACGGAAACGCTTGGCCTTGCACAGGCGCACGCCATCGATAATCGAAGCATGATTCAGCGCATCCGAAATCACCGCATCGTGCTCATCCAGCAGTGTCTCGAACACACCGCCGTTGGCATCGAAGCAGCTGGAGTAAAGGATGGTGTCGTCGGTATCCAGAAAAGCCGAGATGGCGGACTCAAGCTTCTTGTGCACGCTTTGCGTACCGCAGATGAAGCGCACCGAGGCACAGCCATAACCATAATCATCCAGACCCTGCTTGGCAGCGGCGATCAGGCGGGCATCATCGGCCAGACCCAGATAATTGTTGGCACAGAAATTCAACACATGCTGGCCGCCGGCCAGCGTCACATCGGCGCTTTGCGGCGAATCGATCACGCGTTCGGGTTTTTCAAAACCGTCGGCGCGAATATGGGCCAGCGTCGCCTCAAGATGGGCAAGATAGGTTCTGTTCATGGCATCCTTGTCCGAATAAGCACTGTGTATTTAGGCACGGCCGGCATCGATACGCTGAGTCAAGCGTAGCCGCGCAGGAGCGTCAGAATACGCGCAGAACGGCATATTTGAAAGCAAGCATATGCTTCACAACAGAGATTGATGCCAGCGGACAGACTTGGAGGCGGGTTAGCCTGATAGGCCGTCACCCGCCACCGTCCAGAGATATGGCGACACCCGGTGGGTTGCTCCACCTTCGATGTCTAACCCACCCTATCGCGCGCTCCGGTGAGTATGAAAAAAGCGCAAATACCGCCACAGCAGTTTGACGTAAGCATATAAGGCAGGTGTAATACCGTAAACACAGCTATCGCTCTAGCAACTTAGCTGCAGTCCCGTCTGAATGTGTATATCCCGGCATGAATGCCTTCATGTGCTTAAGAAACCATTCTCAACAACGGCAATGTGCATGGTTATGCACATGAATCAATCTGATATGCACCGGATAGGGTGTGTACATTTAACGTAAGGCACCTAGCACCCCATGTCCGATACCGGCGAGAAGGCAACACCGTTCACATCCGGCAGCAAGCTCTACCACGAGCGGGCGCGTGCCGCACTGCCAATCCTGGTGCGCCAAGCCGAGGCGGGACAGTCCTTGTCCTACTCTGACCTCGCCACCGAGCTAGAGATGCCCAATGCGAGAAATCTAAACTTTGTCCTTGGCAGCGTCGGTGAAACGCTCGACGAACTATCCAAGTCCTGGCCGCAGCGCATCCCACCCATACAGTGTCTCGTCGTCAACAAGCAGACAGGACTTCCCGGCGACGGGGTCAGTTGGTTCCTTGTCGACAAGGCAGGCTACACGAAACTGCCTCTGTCTCAGAAACGGACGGTGCTCAAGGGCGAACTCAGCCATGTCTTTGCGTATCCCGGCTGGCGCCACGTTCTGGCAGCCTTGGAACTCCAGCCCGTCACTCAACAATACGATTCACTCCTGGCCGAAGCTGCGTCATTTCGCGGCGGTGGTGAAAGCGACGATCACCGTCGCCTGAAAGAGTATGTCGCACTGCATCCGGAGCTGGTTGGGCTTCCAGCCTCTTCACAACACGGTGAGACAGAGCACTCACTCCCGTCTGGTGACTCAATCGACGTCTCGTTCCGAAATGGAGACACGTGGGTTGCAGTCGAAGTAAAGTCGGCACTTTCGCCAGCTGCTGATCTTGTGCGAGGAATCTATCAATGCGTAAAGTACCGAGCTGTAATGGAAGCAGTGTTCGCTGCCAAGTCACTGACGGTAAATGTGAGAGCCGTCCTCGTGCTTCAGGCCACGCTTCCACCAGTGCTTGTACCGTTGCGCAACACGCTGGGAATCGAAGTCGTTGAAAACGTGTTGCCCACAGGAGTCTAACCCTTCCATCGATGGGACAGCTTCCGGCCTACGGCCTACAGCGGCCCCTCATGTCAAACGTTAGGCATCGCACACGTAGGGCGGGTTAGGCCAAAGGCCGTAACCCGCCATCGAGCAGAGACATGGCCACACCCGGTGGGTTACGCCACCTCCAGTGGCTAACCCACCCTACCGCTCCCCCAACAACGAACCGCCCCGCAAGCATTGCCTGCGGGGCGGTTTGGTCGTTTTACGCCTCCATATAAATCGAAGAGGCGCGAACGGCGGAGGTGCACTACGCCTTGAGCAGTCGGGCGGCGTCGAGCGCGAAGTAGGTGAGGATGCCGTCGGCGCCGGCGCGCTTGAACGCCAGCAGGCTTTCCAGCATGCACTTTTCTTCATTCAGCCAGCCGTTTTGTGCAGCCGCCTTGAGCATCGCGTATTCGCCCGATACCTGATAGGCGTAAGTCGGCACGCGGAAGGTGTCTTTCACGCGGCGGATCACGTCCAGGTAAGGCATGCCCGGCTTGACCATGATGATGTCGGCGCCCTCCTCCAGATCCATGGCTACTTCCTGGATCGCTTCGTCCAGATTGGCCGGGTCCATCTGGTAGCTGTATTTGTCGGCCTTGCCCAGATTGCCGGCGCTGCCTACCGCATCGCGGAACGGGCCATAAAAGCTGGAGGCGTACTTGGCCGAGTAGGCAAAGATCTTGGTATGGATAAAGCCTTCTTCTTCCAGCGCCTCGCGGATCGCTCCGATGCGCCCATCCATCATGTCGGACGGGCCGACCATATCGGCACCGGCCTCGGCATGACAGAGCGCCTGCTTGACCAGAATGGCGGTGGTCTCGTCATTAAGCACGTAGCCCGCGTCATCGATCAGCCCGTCCTGGCCATGGATGGTGTAAGGATCAAGCGCCACATCGGTCATCAGGCCCAGTTCGGGAAAGCGCGACTTCAGCTCGCGCACCACGGTCGGCACCAGCCCGTCCGGGTTGTAGGCTTCGGTGGCTTCGTTGTTTTTGCCGGTCTCGATCACAGGGAAGATGGACAGCATCGGGATGCCGAGCTTGAGCGCTTCTTCAGCGGTATACAGCAATTTATCCAGACTCTGGCGCGTCACGCCCGGCATTGACGACACCGCCTGTTCGCGATTCTCGCCTTCCAGCACAAACACCGGATAGATCAGATCATTGGTGGTGAGCACGTTTTCACGCATCAGACGGCGCGAAAACTCGTCCTTGCGCATGCGGCGCAAACGGGTAGCTGGAAAATAGCGGTTGGCAAAAATCATGAACTTACCTTTCTGTCTGGCCGGCCGGCGGCTGGGGCTCGGCATCGGTATGCGGGTCGTTATCCTGGTCTTCGGTGTCCAGTGCCTCATTGCGCCGGTAAGTGCCCGGGCTGACGCCGGGCGGCAACACCGGTGGCGGCTCTTGCCGCGCCAGCCGTGCCAGCGTACCGACCACCATGACAAAGGGGGCGGCGGCAACCACACACCAGAACCAGGTTGAATGCAGAAAATCCATGCGCGCTCCCGGACAATAGAAAAACCGGGGCAAGCCCCGGTCAGGACGCAGGAATTGTATTCCCATCAGCTAACAGCGGCCACCCTGCGTAAGCGGCCGCGGGGAAAACTTATTGCTGATGCAAAGGCTGCTTGCCTGCAGCCTGGCGCTGCTCGTCTTCCAGATTGTCCTCGGCGCGATGACCTGTCCAGTAGTCGGCGTTCTTGATGCCGAGCCTTTCCGGATGGAATACCGGGTCCAGACCCTGTGCACGCTGTGCCTCATAATCGCGCAACGCGATAAAGGCCGGCTTTTGCAGCATCAGGATGGCGGCAATATTCAGCCAGGCCATCAGGCCGACACCGATGTCACCCATACCCCAGGCCAGATCGGCGGTTTTTACCGTGCCATATACCGTGGCTGCCATCAGGGCGACCTTCAGCACAAAAGTCAGCCATGGGCGCTGAACCTTGCGGCTGAGATAGGCAATATTGGTCTCAGCAATGTAGTAGTAAGCAACAATCGTGGTAAAGGCGAAGAAGAACAAGGCCGTCGCGACAAAAATGGAACCGAAGCCCGGCATGATGTGTTCCATCGCGGTCTGCACATAGCCCGGGCCGGCAGCCACACCAGCAATACCGGTGTAAAGCGCCTGCCCATCCGGACCTTGCACATTGTACTGGCCGGTAATCAGCAGCATGAATGCGGTCGCCGAGCACACGAACAGGGTGTCGATATACACCGAGAAAGCCTGCACCAGACCCTGCTTGGCCGGGTGGGACACGGCAGCAGCACTGGACGCGTGCGGGCCGGTACCCTGACCGGCTTCATTGGAGTAGACGCCGCGCTTCACACCCCACTGGATAGCCATACCCAGGATCGCGCCAAAGCCTGCTTCCATGCCAAAAGCGCTCTTGAAGATCAGTGCGAGTACACCCGGCAACATATGGATGTTAAGCGCGATGATCACACAGGCCACGATGATGTAGCCCAGCGCCATAAACGGCACAACGATCTCGGCAAACGACGCGATACGCTTCACGCCACCAAAGATGATAAAGCCCAGAATAATGGCGAGGATGGCGGCGGTGACGGTGGCTTCCAGACCGAAAGCCGACTGCAGGCCGGCCGCAATGGAGTTGGCCTGCACGCCCGGCAGCAGCACACCGCAGGCAAAAATGGTCACCAGCGCAAACACGACGGCGTAGCGCTTCATGCCCAGACCCTTCTCGATATAGAAGGCCGGACCGCCGCGATACTGGCCGTCGATTTTTTCCTTGTAGATCTGGCCCAGGGTCGACTCGACAAAGGCCGAGCTCGCGCCCAGAAAGGCGACCATCCACATCCAGAACACGGCGCCCGGGCCACCAAAGGTGATCGCGGTTGCCACACCGGCGATATTGCCGGTACCGACCCGGCCGGCCAGCGTCATCGCCAGCGCCTGAAAAGACGACACGCCCGCATCCGAGCTCTTGCCGTCAAACATCAGCCGTATCATTTCCTTTAAGTGGCGCACCTGCAAGAATCGCCCGCGCAGGGAAAAATACAGGCCCACCCCCAGGCACAGATAAATCAGCGCCGGACTCCAGATAATGCCATTGGCGGCGTTCACGAATTCGTTCATATCAGTTTCTGCTCTCTTCTCGTCCTGTTGCCCCTGCCTGGGGTAGTGGCTCATGGCCACGCCTGCCGGCAAGACCGGTTGCCGGATGAATACCGTCGAATGGATAAAATAGACAGTACACACCCACAGCAAGACGGAAGATAGCGTCACTTGAGCTATTTATGCAAATAAAGTTTTACATACCCAGGTTTAAGCGCCATAAAAAGCCCGATAACGCTTCTCCCCAGCGCGATACCACAAAAATAAAAACGGCAGCCATCTGGCTGCCGTTGCTATATAAGGACACCTTCCAAGCAGGACTTAACCGAAGAAGTCCTTCAGTTTGTCCATAAAGGATTTGGTGCGCGGGCTATGCATCGCAACATCGCCCTGACTGATGGCATCGAATTCGCGCAGCAGTTCTTTCTGGCGCTCGGTCAGCTTGACCGGCGTTTCGATGACCACATGGCACATCAGGTCGCCGACATCACTGCCGCGCACGGCCTTGATGCCTTTACCGCGCAAGCGGTAAACACGACCGGACTGGGTTTCAGCCGCGATCTTGACCTTGGCCATGCCGTCCAGCGTCGGAATCTCGATTTCACCACCCAAGGCGGCCTTGGCAAACGAAATCGGCATCTCGCAGTGCAAGTCGGAACCGTCACGCTGGAATACCGCATGCGGCTTGATATGCGTCACCACATACAAGTCGCCCGACGGGCCACCATTCTGGCCGGGTTCGCCCTCGCCAGACAGGCGGATACGGTCGCCCTCGTCCACACCAGCCGGAATCTTGACGTTCAGTGTCTTGTGCGTCTTGATCTGGCCTGCGCCATGACACTTCGGACACTTGTCGGTGATTTCCTTGCCGCTGCCGTGGCAGGTCGGGCAGGTCTGCTGGATGGAGAAGAAGCCCTGGCTCATGCGTACCTGACCGTGGCCACCACAGGTGGAACAGGTCTTGGGCTGGGTACCCGGCTTGGCGCCGCTGCCATGGCAGGTATCACAGTCTTCATGGCTAGGAATGCGGATTTTTTTCTCGCAACCGCGCGCCGCTTCTTCCAGCGTGATATCCATGTTGTAACGCAAGTCGGCGCCGCGATAGACATTGGAACGCCCGCCGCCATTGCCGCCACGCCCGCCGCCAAAGATATCGCTGAAAATATCGCCAAAGTCACCAAAGCCGCCAAAGCCGCCGGCGCCGCCGCCACCGCCCATGCCGGACTGCGGATCAACCCCGGCATGGCCGAACTGGTCATAGGCGCTGCGCTTTTGCGCATCAGAGAGGATTTCGTAAGCCTCTTTACCCTCTTTGAACTTGTCTTCGGCTTCCTTGCTGTCCGGATTACGGTCCGGGTGATATTTCATCGCCAGCTTGCGGTAAGCCTTTTTGATTTCGTCTTCGGACGCGTCACGGTTAATGCCGAGCACATCGTACAAATCACGTTTTGACATTCTTGTTCACACCATCTGGCTGCATACAACAGCCGAATTCATCAGCAGTTACAACGAAGGCACAACTACCGGCATCGTTAAATACCGGTGGCTGTGCCTTCGCACTCAAGGACTAAGACTTACTGCTTCTTGTCCTTTACTTCCTCGAACTCGGCATCCACCACATCGCCGTCTTCCTTATCAGCAGGCTGTGCCGCGCCTGCGCCCTGGGCATCGCCCTGGGTTTGCGCGTACATCATTTCAGCCAGCTTGTGCGAAGCGGTCATCAGTGCTTCGACTTTGGCATCGATCGCTGCCTTGTCTTCGCCCTTCAGTGCTTCTTCGGCTTCTTTCAGTGCAGCTTCAATCGTGGCCTTCTCTTCGGCAGACACCTTGTCACCGTAGTCAACCAGCGATTTCTTCACGCTGTGTACCAGCGTTTCGCCGTGGTTGCGCGACTGAACCAGCTCGTGCAGCTTCTGGTCTTCTTCGGCATTCGCTTCGGCATCCTGCACCATGCGCTGGATTTCGTCTTCGGACAGACCGCTGGATGCCTGGATGGTGATGGTGGCTTCCTTGCCGGTGCCCTTGTCTTTGGCCGATACGTGCAAGATACCGTTGGCGTCGATATTGAAGGCAACTTCAATCTGCGGCAGACCGCGTGGCGCTGGCGGAATATCGGACAGGTTGAACTGGCCCAGCGACTTGTTGGCCGCTGCTTTTTCACGCTCGCCCTGCAGCACGTGAATGGTCACGGCCGTCTGGTTGTCGTCAGCGGTGGAGAACACCTGCTGTGCCTTGGTCGGGATGGTGGTGTTCTTCTGGATCAGCTTGGTCATCACGCCGCCCATGGTCTCGATACCCAGCGACAGCGGGGTTACGTCCAGCAGCAGCACGTCCTTGCGGTCACCGGACAGAACCGAGCCTTGCAGCGCGGCACCAACGGCTACGGCTTCGTCCGGGTTCACGTCCTTGCGTGCTTCCTTGCCGAAGAACTCTTTAACCTTGTCCTGCACCTTAGGCATACGGGTCTGGCCGCCGACCAGAATCACGTCGTCGATATCGGAGATCGACAGGCCGGCATCTTTCAGTGCGATACGGCATGGCTCAATGGTACGGTCAACCAGGTCTTCCACCAGGGACTCGAACTTGGCGCGGGTAATCTTCATCGCCAGGTGCTTAGGGCCGGTCGCATCCATGGTGATGTAAGGCAGATTCACTTCGGTCTGCTGGGTCGACGACAGTTCGATCTTGGCTTTTTCTGCCGCTTCTTTCAGGCGCTGCAGAGCCATTACGTCCTGCTTCAGGTCTACACCCTGCTCCTTCTTGAACTCGGTCACGATGTAATCGATCACGCGCTGGTCAAAGTCTTCACCACCGAGGAAGGTGTCGCCGTTGGTCGACAACACTTCGAACTGGTGTTCGCCGTCTACATCGGCAATTTCAATAATGGACACGTCAAACGTACCACCACCCAGGTCATAGACGGCAATCTTGCGGTCGCCTTCCAGCTTGGCCAGACCGAAAGCCAGTGCAGCTGCGGTAGGTTCGTTGATGATGCGCTTCACGTCCAGACCGGCAATACGGCCTGCATCCTTGGTAGCCTGACGCTGGCTGTCGTTGAAGTAAGCCGGAACGGTAATCACCGCTTCGGTCACTTCTTCGCCCAGATAGTCTTCGGCGGCCTTTTTCATCTTGCGCAGCACTTCGGCCGAGATCTGTGGCGGTGCCAGTTCCTGGTCACGTACCTTGACCCATGCATCGCCGTTCTTGGCTTTCATGATTTCGAAAGGCATCAGTTCGATGTCTTTCTGTACTTCTTTGTCTTCAAAGCGATGGCCGATCAGGCGCTTGATCGCGTACAGCGTGTTCTTAGGGTTGGTGACTGCCTGACGCTTGGCCGGCGCACCAACCAGAATTTCACCATCTTCGACATAAGCAATGATGGAAGGGGTGGTACGGGTGCCTTCCGCATTTTCAATTACCTTGGGTGCACCACCTTCAATCACTGCGACGCAGGAGTTGGTTGTACCCAGGTCAATACCGATAATTTTTCCCATGATTCTTTGTCCTTTTATGTGTTCTGTAGCACGACTTCAGGATTGCTCTTAGCATCCAGCCATGCGTTTCAAGATATTGGCTATCCCATGTTTTTCAAGAGGCGAAAACGCAGGATTATGCTTTTTCCTTGGCGACCACCACCATGGCGGGGCGCAATACGCGCTCGGCAACGAGGTAGCCCTTTTGTAGCACACGGATTACGGTGCCAGCTTCTGCATCCGACTCTTCCATGCTCATTGCCGCATGCTGATGCGGGTCCAGCTTCTGCCCCAGCGGATTGATCTCGCTGATCTGGGACTTTTCAAAAGCAGCAACCAGTTGCTTAAGCGTCAGATCGACACCGAACTTGATATTGTCAAACTGGCCGCTCTGATCCTGTACCGCCATTTCAAGACTGTCCTTGACCGGCAGCATTTCCAGCAAAAATTTGTTGATCGCGTATTTATGCGCGGCAGCCACGTCTTCTTGCGAGCGGCGACGCAGGTTTTCCAGGTCAGCCAATGAACGCAGATACTGGTCTTTCAGCGTTGCGATTTCGGCTTCCAGATCATTGATACGTGCGACGGCTTCATCGGACAGATCCGGCAAGGACAACTCCTCGACCGGCTCCAGCACAGCTTCGTCATGAGGTTCTACATTCTGAGTATTGAGATTTTCCTGCATTTTTAAACGGCTCCTCGAGCTGGATATGCTTATCAAACACCTTACTGGCTTGTCCCGTTCCAAGTTAAGGGCTACTGCCGATAATTCAAGCCCGCAAGCTAAACGCTCATCCAGCCATGCCCATTGTTCGGAAACGCACAATTCAAACATCAGTTCTATCGTGTTTGCGCATGGCTTTGTTAGCATTTGAAAACAAAGCAATTTTATTTGCTGCGTCGCACACAGACATTTTTTTTTATGTTTTAATCATGCCACAGAGGCAAGCAACAAGCAGACGATTCCCCCACCCAGGAATCCGTCTGTTCAGCAAAAAAGCTACGGATATAAAGCGCAGCCCGCCCGCCGGCAACAAGTCCGGTATACGCAAAAACAAAGGATGGCCGGTTGCAACCGGCTGGATAGAACTGCATCGAAACTTAAGGACCTACACATGACTACTCGCGAACAACGCATCGCCGCCATTCAGCACGACTGGGATACCAATCCACGTTGGAAAGGCATCAAGCGCGGTTACACCGCCGCCGATGTTGAGCGCCTGCGCGGCTCCGTACAGAATGAATACAGCCTGGCCCGCCGCGGTGCAGAAAAGCTGTGGGGTCTGGTCAACAACGAGCCTTACATCAACTGTCTGGGCGCCCTGACCGGCGGCCAAGCCATGCAGCAAGTTAAGGCTGGCATCAAAGCCATCTACCTGTCGGGCTGGCAGGTTGCTGCCGACAACAACGAATACTCGGCCATGTACCCAGACCAGTCGCTGTATCCAGTTGACTCGGTGCCTAAGGTGGTTGAGCGCATCAACAACGCCTTTACCCGCGCTGACGAAATCCAGCACTCCAAAGGTGTTGAGCAGGGCGATGCCGGCTTTGTCGACTACTACGCTCCTATCGTGGCCGATGCTGAAGCCGGTTTCGGCGGCGTACTGAACGCTTACGAACTGATGAAGGCCATGATCCGCGCCGGCGCAGGTGGTGTTCACTTTGAAGACCAGCTCGCTTCCGTCAAGAAGTGCGGCCACATGGGCGGCAAGGTACTGGTTCCAACCCAGGAAGCGGTACAGAAGCTGATCGCAGCCCGTATGGCTGCCGACGTCTACGGCGTGCCAACACTGGTGATCGCCCGTACCGATGCCGAAGCCGCTGACCTGTTGACCAGCGACTACGACGAAAACGACAAGCCATTCCTGACTGGCGAACGTACCGCAGAAGGCTTCTACAAGACCAAAAAAGGTCTGGAACAAGCCATCAGCCGCGCCGTGGCCTACGCCGAATACGCTGACCTGGTATGGTGTGAAACCGGCACCCCGGATCTGGAATTTGCCCGCAAGTTTGCCGAAGCCGTACACGCCAAACACCCAGGCAAACTCTTGGCCTACAACTGCTCGCCTTCTTTCAACTGGAAGAAAAACCTGGACGACGCGACCATCGCCAAGTTCCAGCGCGAACTGGGTGCCATGGGTTACAAGTACCAGTTCATCACCCTGGCTGGCATTCACAGCATGTGGTACAACATGTTCGATCTGGCACAGGACTACGTGGCACGCGGCATGTCGGCCTACGTCGAGAAGGTACAAGAGCCAGAGTTCGCAGCACGCGACCGCGGCTACACCTTCGTGTCGCACCAGCAGGAAGTCGGCACCGGCTACTTCGATGATGTCACCACCGTGATCCAGGGCGGCAAGTCCTCGGTGACCGCGCTGACCGGCTCGACCGAAGAAGAGCAGTTCCACTGAGAATAGCGCTTATCAAGCACGCGCTTCTCTTGACCCCCGCCCGGCTTCGGGCGGGGGTTTTTGCTGCGCACGAAACGCGCTGAACAACAAAAAGCCCGCGAAATTCGCGGGCTTTTCTCTGGCAAAGCGTGCTTTATGCCGGCTCTGCGTGCAGGGCATCCTCGGCAAACTGCAGCACGACTTTATCCCCGGCATCCACATCCACCGTGACTTCGCCGCCACTGGCCAGACGACCGAACAAGAGTTCGTCAGCCAAGGCCTTGCGGATGCAATCCTGAATCAGGCGCGCCATCGGCCGGGCACCCATCTGCGGATCGAAACCATGCTTGGCAAGATACAGGCGCAGTGCATCGGTAAAGTGGATATCGACTTTTTTCTCGTGCAATTGCTGCTCCAACTGCAACAGGAATTTGTCGACCACCTGCAGGATGATTTTTTCATCCAGCCGCGCAAACGGCACAATGGCATCCAGCCGGTTGCGGAACTCGGGGCTGAACAAACGCTTGATATCCGCCATTTCGTCCCCTGCCACCTTGCTATCGGTAAAGCCCAGACTCGGCTTGGACAGCGACTCGGCACCGGCATTGGTAGTTAGGATAATCACCACATTGCGAAAATCCGCCTTGCGCCCGTTGTTATCGGTCAAAGTGCCGTGATCCATCACCTGCAGCAGCACATTAAAGATATCAGGATGCGCTTTCTCGATCTCATCCAGCAACAGCACTGCATACGGATGCTTATTGACCGCCTCGGTCAATTGCCCACCCTGCTCGTAACCGACATAGCCCGGTGGCGCGCCAATCAGGCGTGACACCGCATGACGCTCCATATACTCGGACATATCGAAGCGGATCAGCTCGACCCCCAGCACAAATGCCAGCTGGCGTGCGACCTCGGTTTTCCCCACCCCGGTCGGTCCGGAGAACAGGAAAGAACCGATAGGCTTTTGCGGATTGCCCAGGCCTGAGCGGCTCATCTTGATCGCGGTCGCCAGATTGTCGATGGCCTTATCCTGCCCATACACGACGTTCTTCAGGTCACGCTCGATATTGCGCAACACATTGCGGTCATCCGTCGAAACCGTCTTGGGCGGGATGCGGGCAATTTTGGCCACCACCTCTTCGATCTCGCCCTTATTGATGACTTTCTTCTGCCGCGACTTGGGCAGGATTTTCTGTGCGGCCCCCGCCTCGTCGATGACGTCTATCGCCTTGTCCGGCAAGTGACGATCGTTGATATAGCGTGCCGACAGTTCGGCAGCGGTCACCAAGGCCGCCAGCGTATAACGCACGCCATGATGCGCCTCGAAGCGACTCTTCAGCCCCTTCAGGATATCGATAGTCTGTGCCACGGTAGGCTCGCTGACATCGATCTTCTGGAAGCGGCGCGACAACGCATTATCTTTTTCAAAGATGCCGCGGTACTCGTTGTACGTCGTGGCGCCGATACAGCGCAAACGGCCATTGGACAAAACCGGCTTGAGCAGGTTGGATGCGTCCAGCGTCCCGCCGGAAGCAGCGCCTGCACCGATCAGGGTATGGATCTCGTCGATAAACAGAATGGCCTGCGGGTCTTCGGTCAGCTGCTTGATCACGGCCTTCAGACGCTGCTCGAAGTCGCCACGGTATTTGGTACCAGCCAGCAATGCCCCCATATCCAGCGAATAAACGGTGGCCTGGGCCAATACATCCGGAATCTCTTCATTCACGATACGGCGTGCCAAGCCTTCGGCAATCGCGGTTTTACCAACCCCGGCTTCACCCACCAGCAGCGGATTATTCTTGCGCCGACGGCACAGAATCTGGATGGTGCGCTCAAGCTCGGCTTCGCGTCCGATCAAAGGATCGATCTTGCCTTCGCGCGCAAGCTGATTCAGGTTCTGGGTATAGCTTTCCAGCGCGCCTCCCGGCCCGCTCGCCACCTCCTCCCCCTCAGCCTCGGGATTATTCTCCCGCGCTTGGGCATCGGGCTGCGAACGCTGCTTGGTGATGCCGTGAGAGATATAGTTGACGACATCCAACCGAGAAATGCCTTGCTGGTGCAGGTAGTACACCGCGTGCGAATCTTTCTCGCCAAAAATGGCCACCAGAATATTGGCCCCGGTTACTTCTTTCTTTCCGGAGGACTGTACATGCAAAATGGCACGCTGGATCACGCGCTGGAAGCCCAGGGTAGGCTGGGTTTCCACTTCCTTGTCTCCGGGTACGGCCGGCGTATGCTCGTCGACGAAATCGCCAAGCTGCTTTTTCAGCTGCTCCAGATTCGCTCCGCAAGCACGCAGAACCTCGGCCGCAGAGGGGTTGTCTATCATCGCAAGCAGCAGATGCTCGACACTAATGAATTCGTGCCGCTTTTGCCTTGCGTCCATGAATGCCATATGCAGGCTGACTTCAAGTTCCTGGGCGATCATCAGTTTTCCTCCATCACACACTGCAGCGGATGCTGGTGCGTTCGTGCAAATTGCAACACCTGTTCAACCTTGGTCGCCGCAATATCCTTGGTATAAATACCACAGACACCACGCCCTAACTGGTGCACCTGTAACATGACCCGTGTGGCCTGCTCCCGGTCCATGCTGAAAAGTTGCTCCAACACTTCGATAACAAAATCCATCGGAGTGAAATCATCGTTCAACAATAGAACTTTAAACAAAGGTGGAGGAACGGCGCGAACCCGAGACGCCTCGAGAAGAACGTCATCCTTATACTGCGTAGACATGTTGGCTTTCCGCAAATTTTGCGTCTTTCAATTAATAGTGGCTGCATACCACGTTTTTTCAAGCCCAAATGGCATGCATACAAATATTCTTGACGCCATAGGCATTATTGGGTAGAAATAGTGGCTGGTGCTTGGCTTATGCTTTGCCATCGGAATGAAGCCGATGCGGCATTTGCTTTTGTTGTCTGGCCTCACCAGCCTGTTACCGTATGTTAAGGAAGTATAATGGCACTTGGCACCGTTAAATGGTTCAATGATTCGAAGGGCTTCGGCTTCATTACTCCAGACGAAGGCGGCGAAGATCTGTTCGCACACTTCTCTGCGATCAATATGCAAGGCTTCAAGACCCTCAAAGAAGGTCAACGCGTGAGCTTTGACATCGTTCAGGGCCCTAAGGGCAAGCAAGCTTCGAACATCCAAGCCGCTTAATCCGGTTTGCAGGCAGTCTGGCTTCACGCCGGGCTGCCGGATGAAAAAACCCGTCTTCCAAGTGAAGGCGGGTTTTTTGTTGTACCTACCCTACTTATCGTAGACGAAAAAATGGCCCGCAAAGGCGAGCCACTTTTCTGCAAGAGCCCAGACTTACATGCGGGCGATCATCGCGTCACCAAAGGCGGAGCAGCTCACCTCGGTCGCACCATCCATCAGACGGGCAAAGTCATAGGTGACCTGCTTGTCGGCAATCGCCGCTTCCATGGACTTGATCACCAGATCGGCAGCCTCAACCCAGCCCAGATGACGCAGCATCATTTCGGCGGACAGAATCAGCGAACCCGGGTTGACCTTGTCCAGGCCAGCATATTTAGGCGCGGTGCCATGGGTTGCTTCAAACACGGCATACTGGTCGGAAATATTGGCACCTGGCGCGATACCAATCCCGCCCACCTGAGCTGCCAGCGCATCGGAGATATAGTCGCCGTTCAGGTTGGTGGTCACGATGGTGTCGTACTCGGCCGGACGCAACAGAATCTGCTGCAAGAAGGCGTCGGCGATGGCATCCTTAACGATCACGTCACGGCCGGTCTTCGGGTTCACAAACTTGCACCATGGGCCGCCATCAATCAGCTCTGCACCGAACTCTTCCTGCGCCACTTTATAAGCGGTGTCTCGGAACAGGCCTTCGGTGAACTTCATGATATTGCCCTTGTGCACGATAGTCAGCGACTTGCGGTCGTTGTCGATCACGTACTTGAGCGCAGCGCGCACCAGACGGGTCGTACCCTCGATCGAGATCGGCTTGATGCCGATGCCGGAGGTTTCCGGGAAGCGGATCTTCTTCACGCCCATCTCTTCTTGCAAGAAGGCGATGACTTTCTTGGCGGCATCGGACTCGGCCGACCACTCGATACCGGCGTAAATATCTTCGGTGTTTTCACGGAAGATGACCATATTGGTCAGCTCCGGATTTTTAAGCGGCGAAGGAACACCCTTGAAGTACTGTACCGGACGCACGCACTGGTACAGATCCAGCTCCTGACGCAGAGCCACGTTCAAGGAACGGATGCCGCCGCCGACTGGCGTCGTCATCGGGCCCTTGATCGAAACGGCAAATTCTTTCAACGCAGCAAAAGTCTCGGCAGGCAGCCACTCATCCGGGCCATACAGACGCGTTGATTTCTCACCGGCATAAACTTCCATCCAGTGGATTTTTTTCTCGCCACGATAGGCTTTTTCTACAGCAGCATCGATGACCTTGATCATCACCGGGGTAATGTCTACACCGATGCCATCGCCTTCAATAAACGGAATAATCGGATGATTGGGGACAGCTTGCCCCGGGATGATTTTCTGACCTGCTGCAGGAACCTTGATCAGGGATTGATCGCTCATGCCTACTCCATCATGGGTTGATTGCAATTTTAGAGATACGGGTGCGGACAGGCTTGACGCCAAGGTGGGTGCAGAGGCTACACCCATCTATGCCGACTGCAAGGGCAGTAAGCCATGCAGACTGCGTGCACAACGCATTCAGAGGGGCGGTCTTGCCTTCGTCGGGGCTTTCTTATCACGGGTGCCACCTCATCCTTGTTATTATCCTGAAATTCACCGCTTACAGCTAGACCAAATGACTGAACTTGTCCTGTTAAATAAACCCTATGGCGTTATTTGCCAATTTTCCGAGCACGAAAAGCATCCGACGCTGAAAAGCTGCATGCCATTGCCCGGTGTTTATCCTGCCGGACGTCTGGACACAGACAGCGAGGGCCTGCTGCTATTGACCGGTGATGGCAAATTGCAACAGCGCATTGCCGACCCGCGCTTCAAGCTGCCCAAGACTTACTGGGTGCAGGTCGAAGGACAAATCCGCGAAGAACAACTGGAAGCCCTGCGTCAAGGCGTCGATCTGGGTGACTTCACCACCCGCCCTGCCCAAGCGCGCCGCATAGAGACACCCGAGCTATGGCCGCGCACACCACCGGTGCGCTTTCGCAAGACCGTACCCGACGCCTGGCTGGAAATCATTATCAGCGAAGGAAAAAACCGTCAGGTCAGGCGCATGACCGCCAAGGTCGGCCTGCCGACCTTACGTCTGGTACGGGTCGCCATCGGGCCATGGCATATTGAAGACCTGAAACCGGGCGAATGGCGCAAGCTTGCTGTCGCGCTTGAAGATTTGCCGCAAGTGCAGCATGCTAAAGGCATTTCAACGACAGGCAAATCAGGCCAGGCCAGACATAGCACGCCACGCAAGCCCTTCTTGCTGCGCAAAAAAAGCTGACCGCCTGCTTTGCCCGCCTCTTACCCAGATAAGGCGCGGTCATGCAGATACCTGAATACTACAACCCGGTTGCGCGCGAAATTGCCGAAGCGCTGATTCAAGGCTTTGATAAACACTACCGGCTGTTTCGCGCCAGCAGCCATGAAGCCAAGGCACTGTTTGAAGCGGCTAACTGGCAAGGCATACAGAAGGCCATCCGCGACCGCATCCAGTTTTACGATGAACGTGTCGAAGAGACCGTTGCCCGCTTGCAGCACGAACTGCATGCCGAGTTGCTGGATGATGAAATCTGGCAGCAGGCCAAGCTGTACTATATCGGCCTGCTGACCAACCACAAGCAGCCGGAGCTGGCCGAAACCTTCTTCAATTCGGTCTTCTGCCGTATTTTGCACCGCGACTATTTCAATAACGATTTCATCTTCGTCCGTCCGGCGGTATCGACCGAATATATCGAGTCCGATCCGCCAACCTGGCGCAGCTACTACCCCAAGACCGGCGGGCTGCGCCATACCATGCGCCAGATTGTGCGCGACTATGGCTGGCAACGCCCTTTCGCCAATCTGGCCCGGGATCTCGGCCATGTCATCCGCCAGGCACACGAACACTTAGGCGGACAATGGCCTGCAGCGGAAACCAGCCTGCAAATCCAGGTCTTGCACTCGGCCTTCTACCGCAACAAGACCGCCTATATCTTCGGCAAGGTCATTAATGGCGGCAAGACCTACCCCTTTGCCATCCCCATCCTGCATGACGGCAATGGCAAGCTCTATCTGGACACCATCCTGTTCGAGCCATGGCGCATCAGCATTCTGTTCTCCTTCAGCCGCGCCCACTTTCTGGTCGATATGGAAGTTCCGTCCGGCTATATCCAGTTTCTGCGTTCCATGCTGCCGTCCAAGACCAAGGCCGAGCTGTACACCATGCTGGGCCTGCAAAAGCAGGGGAAGAACATCTTCTACCGCGACTTTATGCAGCATCTGTCGCACTCGAACGACCAGTTCGATATCGCGCCGGGGATACGGGGACTGGTGATGCTGGTTTTCAGCCTGCCCTCCTTCCCCTATGTCTTCAAACTGATCAAGGATGTATTTGGCAGCTCCAAAGAGGTCGACCATGCCACGGTCAAGCGCAAATACCTGCTGGTCAAACACCATGACCGCGTCGGACGCATGGCCGATACGCTGGAGTTCTCCAATGTGGCCTTTCCCAAGGCGCGCTTCAGCACCGAACTATTAAACGAGCTGCGCCAACTGGCACCCTCCCTGATCGAAGAGGACGACAACCGTCTCGTGATCAAGCATCTGTATATCGAACGGCGCATGAAACCGCTTAATCTGTATCTGATGAGCTGCCCGCCAGACGAGAAAGAGCGCGCCATTCGCGAATACGGCACCGCCATCAAGGAGCTGGCGATGGCCAATATCTTCCCCGGCGACATGCTGTTCAAGAACTTCGGCGTCACCCGCGACGGCCGGGTGATCTTCTACGATTACGATGAAATCGAATACATGACCGATTGCAACTTCCGCCGCATTCCGCCTGCGCCCAATCCGGAAATGGAGATGTCGGGAGAGGTATGGTATCCGGTCAAACGCAACGATGTGTTCCCCGAAGAGTTCGGTACCTTTTTGCTGGGCGACCCGGATGTACGCCGTGTCTTTCTCAAGCATCACCGCGACCTGCTGGACATCGATTTCTGGCAGCAGCGCCAGGAACGGATACGCGCCGGCTTTATCGAAGACTTCTACCCCTACCCGAGCGAGTTGCGCTTTATCAACCGCTACCCGCTACGCAGCTAAACACAAAAAAAGCCGCCCGAAACCCGGGCGGCTTTTTTGCGTGGGTGCCATCAGACTCAGGCAGACAGCTCCAGCATCAGACGGTTGATGCGCTTAACGAAGCTGGCCGGATCTTCCAGCTTGCCGCCTTCGGCCAGCAGTGCCTGGTCAAACAACACATGCGCCAGATCCGCTGCGCGCGCGTCATCGCTTTCGCTCGCCAGACGCTTGACCAGCATATGCTCGGGGTTCACTTCCAGCACCGGACGCGAGACCGGCACATCCTGCCCTGCCTGCTTAAGCAGGCGCTCGAGATGGCTGCTCATCTCGTTTTCCCCCACTACCAGACACGCCGGGCTGTCGGTCAGACGCAAGGTCGCGCGCACATCCTGTACCTGTTCGCCCAGCAAGGTCTTGACCCGCTCAACCAGCGGACGGGCACTTTCCTCGGCTTCTTTCTGTGCAGCCTTGTCAGCTTCGTCTTCCAGCGCGCCCAGATCCAGCTCGCCCTTGGCGACAGACACCAGCGCCTTGCCTTCAAACTCGGTCAGGCTGGCCGTCACCCACTCATCGACGCGGTCGATCAGCAGCAGTACTTCCACCCCCTTCTTGCGGAACACCTCAAGGTGCGGGCTACCCACGGCTGCGGCATAACTGTCGGCGGTGATGTAATAGATCTTGTCCTGGCCTTCTTTCATCCGGCCGATATAGTCGGCCAGCGATACCACAGGTTCGGCGCTGTCTTCATGGGTCGAAACAAAGCGCAGCAGCTTGGCGATACGCGCCTTGTTGGCAAAGTCTTCGCCCACACCCTCTTTCAGTACCTGACCAAACTCGCTCCAGAAGGTCTTGTACTTGTCGGCATCATTGGCGGCCAGATCATCCAGCAGACCCAGGACCTTCTTGACGCAACCGGCACGGATCGCATCGATATCCTTGCTTTCCTGCAAAATCTCGCGCGACACGTTCAATGGCAGGTCGGCCGAATCGATCACACCGCGCACGAAACGCAGGTAATGCGGCATCAGCTTTTGCGCATCTTCCATGATGAACACGCGACGCACATACAGCTTGATACCCTGCTTGCGTTCACGCTCGTACAGATCGAACGGTGCGCGTGCCGGAATGTACAAGAGTTCGGTGTATTCCTGGCGACCTTCAACCCGGGCATGGCTCCACGCCAGCGGATCGGTAAAGTCGTGCGCCACATGCTTGTAGAATTCGCGGTACTGCTCGTCGCTGATCTCGCTCTTGCTGCGGCTCCACAGGGCGGAAGCCTGATTCACCGCCTCGAATTCTTCGCTGACGATTTCCTTGCCATCCTCATCGAAGCTGGCAGATTTCTGCATCTCGATCGGCAGCGAGATATGGTCGGAATAGGTCCGCACGATCTGGCGCAAACGCCAGTCGTTCAGAAACTCGTCCATGCCGTCTTTGAGGTGCAGCACGATATCGGTGCCACGCGTGGCCTTGTCCACGTTTTCCAATGTGTACTCGCCATGACCCTCCGACTCCCAGCGCACGCCCTCGCTCTCGGGACATCCCGCGCGGCGGGTGGTCAGCGTCACGCGGTCGGCAACGATAAAGGCCGAATAAAAGCCCACGCCGAACTGGCCGATCAGGCTGGCGTCTTTTTTCTCATCGCCGGTCAACTGCTCGAAGAAAGCCTTGGTGCCCGACTTGGCAATGGTGCCGATATGCTCGATCACCTCGGCACGCGTCATACCGATACCGTTGTCGCTGATAGTCAGCGTACGCGCATCCTTGTCAAAGGCGATGCGGATCTTGAGCTCGGGGTCGGACTCCAACAGTGCCGGCTGGGCGATGGCCTCGAAACGCAACTTGTCGGATGCGTCGGATGCATTGGACACCAGCTCGCGCAGGAATATTTCCTTATTGGAATACAGGGAGTGAATCATCAGCTGCAACAGCTGTTTGACTTCGGTCTGAAAACCCAGGGTTTCTTTCTGTGCGCTCATGCTTGTCTCGGACAGGTGGTCAACAATAGCCTAGAAGTAGGGACAAGGCGTCAGCATTTCAATCCCCCCAGACGCGACAAAGCCGCCATCACGGCGGCTCTACCCGAATAGCAATACCCGGTCTCAGACGCGCAAGGCCGCCGGCAGCGGAAAACTGATTTTCTCCTCGACCCCGGGCAACTCCTCGACTACATCCAGCCCCAGTGCGCGGATCGCTTCGATGACTGCTGCCACCAGCACTTCGGGCGCCGAGGCACCTGCTGTGACACCAACCCGCTCTTTGCCGGCAAACCAGGCCTGCTTGAGCTCGGTCGCGTTGTCCACCATATAGGCTTCGACACCGCGCAAGGCAGCCACTTCACGCAGGCGGTTGGAGTTGGAGCTGGCAGGCGAGCCGACCACGATAATCAGGTCGCACTGCTCGGTCATGGCCTTGACCGCATCCTGCCGGTTTTGCGTGGCATAGCAGATATCGTCTTTTTTCGGACTGACAATCGCCGGAAAGCGCGCCTTGAGTGCCGCGATAATGTCGCGCGTCTCGTCCACCGACAAGGTGGTCTGGCTGACATAGGACAAGGCCTCGGGGCGGCTAAGCTGCAGGCGCGCCACATCGTCGACGCTTTCGACCAGATACATGCCGCCGTCGGCCTGCCCCATGGTGCCCTCAACCTCGGGGTGGCCCTTGTGCCCGATCATCACGATATCCATGCCGGCTTCACGCATGCGCTTGACCTCGACATGCACCTTGGTCACCAAGGGACACGTGGCATCAAACACATTCAGGCCCTTGGCCTCGGCCTCGGCGCGTACCGACAGCGGAACACCGTGCGCCGAGTAGATCAGCGTGGCACCGGTCGGCACATCGGCCAGGTCCTCGATAAATACCGCGCCCTTGTCGCGCAAGCCGTCCACCACAAAGCGATTATGCACCACCTCGTGGCGCACATAAATCGGTGCACCGTAGATTTCCAGCGCCCGTTCGACAATGGCGATAGCCCGGTCGACCCCGGCACAAAAGCCGCGCGGATTGGCCAGCATGATGGTCTTCGTCATTCTTTTCACTTTCCATGCAAGAAGGGCCGGCAAGCCGGCCCTCGGTCATCACTGTCCGGCGGGGTGCCGGAAACTGTCTATCACCATCAGCACCGCCCCGACGCAGATAAAGGAGTCCGCCAGGTTGAATGCAGGGTAATACCAGCTCTGGTAATAATGCAGCTGGATGAAATCGATCACATGACCATGGATCATGCGGTCTATCACATTACCGATGGCGCCCCCCATGATAAAGGCGGCGGCCAGATTCATCAGCGCGCTAAAGCGCTTCTTGATGATATTCCAGCCCAGCCAGCCCGATACCCCGAACGCCAGCGCCGTGAAAAAGTACTTCTGCCAGCCACCGGCATCCGCCAGAAAGCTGAATGCTGCCCCCGGGTTGTACAGCAAGGTAAAGTTGAAGAAGCCGGGAATGACCTCCCTCACCTCGCCAAAGCGGAACTCGGTGTTGAACCAGGTCTTGGTGAGCTGGTCCAGCACCACAATGGCGACAGCTAAAGCAAACCAGACCAGACTGCCTTGCCCTGTGCCGCGTTCAGTCACCGCAGAGTTGCCGGCAACATCAGGCATAGCTGCGCACCTCGCCCTTGCCATCGATGTTTTCCACGCAACGCCCGCATACATGACCGTGGCCGGCATACGTGCCTACATCGCTGCGGTAGTGCCAGCAACGGTCGCACTTGGCGTGATCCGCAGCCGACACCTTGACCGTGGTCACATCGCCGGCACTCAAACGCACGCGCGACACGATAAACACGAACTTGAGATCCTCACCCAGGCTGGACAGCAGCGGGAACAGTGCCTCATCTGCCACGATATCCAGCTCGGCCTGCAGGGACGAACCCAGCTTGTCCTCGCCGCGCAAGGTTTCGACATCCTTGTTCACCTGGGCGCGCAACTCACGGATGCGGCTCCACTTGGCCAGCAAGGCCTGGGCTGCGCCATCGTCCAGCTGCGGGAACTCGTGCCAGGTATGGAACAGCGCCGACTCTTCCTCGCTACCGGTCAGAACCTGCCATGCCTCATCCGAGGTAAAGCACAGCACCGGTTGCAGCAGGAGCAGCAAGCTGCGCGTGATATGGTAAAGCGCGGTCTGTGCACTGCGACGGCCGGCACTATCGGCCTGCATGGTGTACAGGCGGTCCTTGATCACGTCCAGATAGAAGGCACCCATATCCTCGGAGCAATAGCCGACGATTTCCTGCATGGCCTGATGGAAGGCATAACGGCTGTACTGATCACCGGCCACCTTGTCCTGCACATTCTTGGCCAGCAAAATGGCGTACTGATCCAGCTCGAGCAGACGGCCAAACGGTACGGCGTCCTGCAGCGGATCGAAATCCGACAGGTTGGCCAACAGGAAGCGCAAAGTATTGCGCAGGCGGCGATAGCTCTCGGTCACGCGCTTGAGGATCTCGTCCGAAATGGCCAGCTCGCCCGAGTAATCGGTCGATGCCACCCACAGGCGCAGAATATCGGCGCCCAGACTGTCGTTGACCTTTTGCGGAGCGACTACATTGCCCTTGGACTTGGACATCTTCAGGCCCTTGCCATCCACCACGAAGCCGTGGGTCAGCAACTGCTTGTAAGGCGCGCGGCCTATGGTGCCGCAACCGGTCAGCAAGGAGCTCTGGAACCAGCCGCGGTGCTGGTCGGACCCCTCCAGATACAGGTCGGCAGGCCACGCGAGCTCAGGGCGCTGCTTGAGCACGGCAAAGTGGGTAGAACCCGAGTCAAACCAGACATCCAGCGTATCGGACAGCTTCTTGTACTGCTCGGCCTCATCACCCAACAGTTCCTTGGCATCAAGGCTAAACCAGGCTTCGATACCCTGCTGTTCGATACGCAGCGCGACTTCTTCCAGCAAGGCGCCGGAGCGTGGATGCAGCTCGCCGCTTTCCTTGTGCACGAAGAAGGTCATCGGCACGCCCCAGCTGCGCTGGCGCGACACACACCAGTCAGGACGGTTGGAAATCATGGACTCCAGACGCGCACGCCCCCAAGCCGGGAAGAACTCGGTGCTCTCCACCGCGCGGCGGGCGCGATAGCGCAGCGTCTCGCCCTCTTTGCCCGGTTTTTCCATGCCGATAAACCACTGCGCAGTCGCGCGGAAGATAATCGGGGTCTTGTGGCGCCAGCAATGCGGATAGCTGTGTACCAGCTTGATATTGGCCAGCAGCACGCCCTTCTCTTGCAGCAGCGCGATAACGGCAGGATTGGCTTCCCATACGCTCATGCCGGCAAAGAATTCGGTTGCCGAGGTATAGCGGCCATTGTCCATCACCGGGTTTTCCACCGGCAGGCCATAGGCACGGCCGACCTGGAAGTCTTCCAGACCGTGAGCCGGCGCGGTGTGCACCAGGCCGGTACCGGCATCGGTGGTCACGTGATCGCCCAGAATAACCGGCACCTGACGTGCGTAGAACGGGTGGTTCAGCATCAGCATGTCCAGCTTTTCACCGGCCACTTCGGCCAGCAGCGTAGCATCGGCGCAGCCGTAACGCGCCAGCGCGGACTCCGCCAGATCCTTGGCCAGAATCAGCTTGCCCTTGACCGTGTCGAACAACTGGTAAGTCAGGGTCGGGCTGACCGATACTGCCTGGTTGGCCGGCAAAGTCCACGGCGTTGTGGTCCAGATCACGGCAAAGGCATTGGCGGCATCCGCCACACCGAATGCTTCGGCCAGACGGGCGCTGTCGGCAACCGGGAAAGCGACATCAATCGCCGGCGATGCCTTGTCTTCATACTCGACTTCCGCCTCGGCCAGCGCCGAGCCGCACTCGATACACCAGTGCACCGGCTTCTCGCCCTTGAACAGGAAGCCGTTGTCGTTGATCTTGCCCAGAGTGCGCACGATGTCGGCTTCGGTCTTGAAGTCCATCGTCAGATAAGGATTATCCCAGTCACCCAGTACGCCCAGACGGATGAAGTCCTTCTTCTGGCGTGCAATCTGCTCCTTGGCATACTCGCGGCACAGCTCGCGGAACTTGGCGGCAGGGATTTCCTTGCCGTGCAGTTTTTCCACCATCAGTTCGATAGGCAGGCCATGGCAGTCCCAGCCCGGGACATAGGGCGCATCGAAGCCGGACAGCGTGCGCGAGCGCACGATAATGTCCTTGAGTACCTTGTTGACGGCGTGACCAATATGGATATCGCCGTTCGCATAGGGCGGGCCGTCATGCAGGACAAACTTAGGACGCCCGGCGCAGAGCTTGCGCAATTTTTCGTAGCGTTTTTCTTCCTGCCAGCGCTTGACCCAGGCGGGTTCGCGCTTGGCCAAATCACC
Organism: Craterilacuibacter sinensis; assembly: GCF_009831765.1. GTDB lineage: Bacteria > Pseudomonadota > Gammaproteobacteria > Burkholderiales > Chromobacteriaceae > Craterilacuibacter > Craterilacuibacter sinensis. Next base: position 38,576 of record NZ_WSSB01000016.1, read on the forward strand.
CCGCATCGGGAATGGTGTATCCAGCAGGTTGACGGTCTTGCGGTAATCGATGCTCATGCCTGTTCTCGCTGCAAATTGTTCAAATAGCTTCGTGCGCTGCTAGCATCATGTTCTATCTGTGCTACCAACGAATCCAAATCATCATAGCGCGCTTCATCGCGCAGTTTTTTCAGGAAGCGTACGGTCATGCGCTGGCCATACAAATCGCCAGCAAAATCAAACAGGTGCACTTCCAGCTTATAGTCCTGGCTCTGGCTGACCGTCGGATTCTTTCCTAGGCTGGCCACGCCGCCAAAGGTACCGCCAGCAGTATCCGCCTCGACCACGAACACACCCTCCAGCGCCGGCTTGCGGTGCGGCAAATGAATATTGGCGGTGGGGAAACCCAGCGTACGTCCAAGTTTGCGGCCATGCATGACCCGGCCAGACAATTGGTAAGGATGACCCAGAAAGTGCTCGGCAGCATCCAGATTCCCTGCCGCCAGACACTCGCGCACCCGCGTACTGGATGCGCGCTCGCCCTTGACCAGCACCGAAGGCATGGCCTCGGTCACAATGCGCGGACAAGCACACAACAAGGAAAAATCGCCGCTACGCTTGGCGCCGAACTGGAAATCATCCCCTATCAGCAAATAGCGGGTATTCAACGCCCCGACCAGCACCTCATCGATAAATGCCTGTGCCTCCATGCGGGCGAACGCATGGTTGAAGCGGTAGACAAACACCCTGTCCACCAAGCCTGAGGCTTCCAGCTCGGCCAGCTTGTCGCGCAAGGTAGAAAGGCGTGCCGGTGGTTCGGTGCGGCTAAAAAATTCTCGGGGGTGCGGCTCGAATGTCAGCACGGCACTAGGCAGACCACGCAAATCGGCCTCGGCACGCAGGCGCTTCAGCATATTCTGGTGTCCCTGATGGACACCATCGAAGTTGCCTATGGTCAGCGCACACCCGGGCAAACCAAAGCGACGGGGATCTCCGAAATATACCTGCATTGCCGCCCTTTGCCCTGAAAGCCTTCGATTGTAGCGGTCGACGCTTGCCAGCGTCCAGCCTTGCACCACAAGCAATGGCGGCTTTACACAAGATAGTGCGCCATCTTGCCGGCAAAACAAAAAAGCCCTGCATCAGCAGGGCTTTTTATCAGATAAAAACAGAATTACTTCTGTTCAACCATGGATTCCTTCATGGCATTGATGGTCACGTCAACGCGACGATCGCCAGCAACGCAAGCCTTCATTTCAGCCTGAGTCTTCAGCTTCTTGGCCTTGCACTCTTGGGTCAGGCCATCAGCAGCTTTGCCCTTGCCCACTGCCGTTACTTTTTCTGCAGCTACGCCGTTTTCAACCAGGAAGGTGCGCACGGTGTCAGCACGCTCTTGCGACAGCTTCTGGTTGTACTTGTCGGAACCGTAGAAGTCGGTGTAACCAGCCAGCTCAACCGATTGCAGCTTGTCGCCATTGGCCTTCAGCTTTTCAACCAGCGGGCCCAGTTCTTCTTTAGCTTCTGGACGCAGGGTGGCCTTGGCAAAGTTGAAGAACACGTCAGCCGACAGGGAAATCTTTTCCTGTACCAGAACCATTACTGGCGCAACGACAACCTTGACGGCTTCGCGATCACCGCACTCAACCAGGCCGTCTTTGGCCTTGTCGAAAGATGCAGTTCTCCAGCACTCGCCGTAGTTGTTACGTACGACTTTGTCAGTTGCCTGGTCATCCAGATAGCCTGGGTGAGCGGCAAATGCACTGGTGGAAACCAGCAGGGCGCCAAGCAAGGCACTTACTTTGAGCTGTTTGATCATCTTAAACTTCCCTTTTCTTTAAAAGCCAGTATCAAAAGTGCCTCGCTTGCCTTTAATGGATGGTGAGACACCTTCATCACTCTAGCGTGCAAAATTCAATATGCAAGGCTTTAGCACTATATAAACACATTTACATAGTGTCAACTCGCTAGGCCATCAAACCCTGCCATCTATGGCATAAAAACAACAAAATTAGTAAATACCGATTTGCTTAATGCCCTTAGCTTTGACATATATGTTTAAAAAACACGCTTAAATAATGGTTCGGCGCGGCGCCAGGTAACCTGATAACCATCGGAGAAGTCTTGCAGTGCAGCCAGCGCCTGAGTGGCATCCCTGTCTTCCCGTACTGCAAAGCTGTCAAAACCGGTTTGATGCAGATAATACAACTGGTCTTGCAGCACATCACCAATCGCGCGCAACTCTCCGGCATAGCCATAACGCTCGCGCAGCAAACGCGCCAGGCTATAGCCGCGGCCATCGGTAAACGCGGGAAAATCAATGGCGATTAACGGTAGGTCGGCCAAATGGGGCAGCAGCGTAGCAATATCCGCATCCGGCGCAAGCCAAGGTGCAGAGCGATGACTATGCGCCAAACGTGCCGACAGCCAGACTTCCAGCGGAACGATCACATCTTGTGCCGGCCATAAATGACTTTCTTCACGCAGCAGCAGCCATTCGTCCGCAGTGACTTGCCCGTTTTTAATGATGTTGCGCATAGACCGACTCCTTAAAGGGTACGAGGCCAATACGCCGTACCGTTTCGATAAAGCGCTCTCCAGCCTGACGCCTGGCGATGTAAACCCCCAGAATCTTCTCGAAGACCTCCGGAATATCCGCCTGGGCAAACGAAGGGCCGATGACCTTACCTAGCGAGGCCAGATTTCCCTGACTTCCACCCAGCGTAATCTGGTACCACTCCTCACCATTTTTATCGACACCCAGAATACCGATATGACCGATATGGTGGTGACCGCAGGCATTGATGCAACCGGACAAATTGCAATCGATCTCGCCCAAGTCATGCAGATAATCCAGATCATCGAAGCGGCGCTGTATCGCCTCGGCAACCGGGATCGACTTGGCATTGGCCAGACCGCAGAAGTCGCCGCCCGGGCAGCAAATCATATCGGTCAGCAAACCGATATTCGGCGTAGCAAAACCCCACTCACGCGCCAGGGTCCACAAGGCGAACAAATCCTGTTCACGCACATCCGGCAGAATCAGGTTCTGCTCGTGGGCGGCACGAATCTCGCCAAAGCCGAAGCGCTCGGCCATCCCGGCTACGGCATCCATCTGCTCGGCCGTAATATCACCAGGCGGCACGCCGGTTTTTTTCAATGACAACACCACGGCACGATAACCCGGCTGCCGGTGGGCACGGGTATTGCGTTCAAGCCAGCGCACGAAAGCCGGCTGCGCATCCATGGCGGCTGTCAGTTCGACCGGATGAGGCGGCAGCACCTCATAAGCCGGCGCCGTAAAGAAGCTGGCAAAGTGCGCGATATCCTGCGCGCGCAAGGTCGCCGCACCATCTTTCAGATGCTGCCACTCATCCTCGACCTTGGCAGCAAAACCCTCTACCGTCATCGCCTTGACCAGAATCTTGATGCGCGCCTTGTATTTGTTGTCGCGCCGGCCGAAGCGGTTGTATACGCGCAGCACGGCATCCAGATAGGTCAGCAGATGCTCGCCCGGCAAAAATTCCCGTACCTGCTCGCCTATCACCGGCGTGCGCCCCAGTCCTCCGCCCACCAGTACGCGGAAGCCTACCTCGCCGTCGGCATTTCTGACCACCTGCAACCCGATATCATGCACCCAGGTTGCGGCCCTATCCTCCAGGCTGCCGGAGACCGCAATCTTGAATTTGCGCGGCAGATAGGCAAACTCGGGATGCAAGGTGCTCCACTGGCGGATAATTTCGCACCAGGGGCGCGGATCCAGCAGTTCATCAGCCGCCACGCCGGCAAAGGCATCGGTGGTGGTATTGCGCACGCAGTTACCAGACGTCTGGATTGCATGCATTTCAACATCCGCCAGCTCGGCCAGAATATCCGGCACATTCTCCAGCGCCGGCCAATTGAACTGGACGTTTTGCCGGGTGGTAAAGTGGGCATAGCCTTTGTCGTAAGTGCGGGCGATATGCGCCAGCTTGCGCATCTGATGGCTGCTGAAATGCCCGTAAGGAATAGCCACCCGCAACATCGGTGCGTGGCGCTGTATATACAGGCCATTCATCAGGCGCAGGGGACGAAACTCTTCTTCGGACAATTCACCAGCCAGAAAGCGCCGGGTCTGGTCGCGAAACTGCGCCACCCGCTCACCCACAATGCGGGCGTCGACTTCATTATATCGGTACATATGTGTCTCCAAGTGCGACTCAGGCCGAGGCCGGTTTCAGCGGGCTCACCTTGCCATGCAAGCCGCACTCTTTAGATTCTGGGTTTTCCCACCACCAGCGTCCGGCACGCACATCTTCGCCTACGGAGATGGCGCGGGTACAGGGCGCACAGCCTATCGACGGGTAGTGCCGGTCATGCAGCGCGTTATAAGGCACGCCGTGCTGGCGGATATAGGCCCACACATCGGCCTCGCTCCAGTCAAGCAAAGGACTGTATTTCATCAAGCCATGCACCGTATCCGGCTCGCGTTCGGACATATCCAGCCGGGTGACCGATTGCTCGCGGCGCAAGCCGGTTACCCATGCCGAATGCCCGGCGAGCGCCCGGCGCAAAGGCTGCAGTTTGCGTACCTCACAACAGGCTTTACGTAACTCGACACTCTGGTAAAAAGCGTTGATGCCATGCTGCGCCACCCACATCTCGGTCGCCTGGGTATCAGGGAAGAAAACCCGCAAGGGATAAGCCGGATAGCGTTCCGCCATCGCCTGCATCAAGTTATACGTTTGGGCAGGCAGGCGGCCGGTATCCAGACTGAAAATACCGATAGGCAAGCGCATGTCAGCAATCAAGTCGGTCAGCACCATATCTTCGGCGCCCAGACTATTGGCCAGCACCACCGAGGCCTCGTTTGCGGCAATGTCCTGCAATAAGGCGCGGGTATGGGACAGTTTATTTTCCAGATTCATCAGGCTTTTCCTCAGCGGCTTCTGACGGCATGCTACCCAATTGACTTATAAACCTTAAAGAATATCGTGCTAATATCTAATTCCATCTGGTTTTATAAAAAGGAAGCGGGGCATGAAGCTGCAACAACTGCGTTATCTGGTTGAAGTCGCCAAACAAGGATTGAATGTATCCGAAGCGGCGGAAAAGCTGCATACCTCGCAACCGGGGATCTCCAAGCAGATACGCCTGCTGGAAGACGAACTGGGCATTCAGGTGTTTATCCGCAATGGAAAACGAGTGGTGGCGGTATCGGAGCCAGGCAAGGAAATCCTGCGCATCGCCGAGCGCATCCTGCATGAAGCCAAGAATCTCAAGCGCGTAGGCGAAGAATTCTCGCGCGAGTCCGAAGGTTCGCTGACCATCGCGACCACCCATACCCAGGCCCGTTATGCATTGCCGTCGGTGATTTCCGAGTTTGTACAGCGTCACCCCAAGGTCAGGCTCTCCATCAAGCAAGGCAGCCCGACCCAGATCTGTGAAATGGTTGTCGCCGGCGAGGCCGACTTCGCCATTGCCACCGAAGGCATCGAGCTCTACAAGGAACTGGCCATGCTGCCTTGCTGCCAGTGGAACCGCAGCATTGTCGTGCCACAAGGGCATGAGCTCACCCGTTTGACACAGCCATTGACACTGCAAGACATCGCCGCCTACCCCATCATTACCTATGATTTTGCCTTTGCCGGCCGCTCCAAAATCAACAAAGCTTTTGCCAATGCCGAGCTCACCCCTAACGTCGTACTGACCGCCATCGACACCGATGTCATCAAGACTTATGTCGGTCTGGGCTTGGGCATCGGTATTATTGCCAGCATGGCCTTCGAGCCCGAACGCGACAGCAAACTGGTTGCCATCGATGCCGCCCATTTATTCGCACCCTCGACCACCAAGATAGGCATACGCAAGGATGCCTATCTGCGCGGTTTTGCCTATACGCTGATCGAACTGTTCGCACCCCATCTGCAACGCAAGCAGGTAGAGGCCGCACTATTGGCGCATGACCCGCGCTTTCCGGCAGACGACTGAAGCCTGTTAGGATGCAAAAATGCCCCGCCGTAAACGGCGGGGCATTCATTTGTACACGCGGGCGAAATTAAAGTGTCAGACCACCGGTCACCTCAATCGCGGCACCATTGATATAGCTGGCCTCATCGGATGCGAGGAAAGCATAGACATTGGCAATTTCTTCCGGAGCGGCCATACGCTTCATAGGCACTTTGTCTTCCATCGCCTGGATGACCTTTTCCGGCATCGCCTGCAGAATCGGGGTCGCTACAAAACCCGGACATACCGCATTGGCGCGAATACCCTTTTTGCCCAGCTCCTTGGCCCAGGTTTTAACAAAACCGATCACGCCAAACTTGGTCGCCGCATAGTTGGTCTGGCCGAAGTTGCCATAGACGCCAACAACGGACGAAGCATTCAGGATCACACCACTGCCCTGCTCGATCATGGTATCAACCACGGCCTTGGCGCAGTTGTAAACGCCCTTCAGGTTGACATCGATCACCTTGTCGAACTGGTCATCACTCATTTTGGCCAGCTGGGCATCCATCACGATACCGGCGTTATTAACCAGAATATCGATACGGCCATAACGCGCCTTGAGGTCTGTCACCATGGCAGCAATTTCAGCCTTGTCGGTGACATTGACCCGATAGCCTACTGCCTGTCCACCCGCGAGCTTGAGCTCTTCAACGACCGTGCTGACCGCCTCAATGCTCAAGTCACAAACTGCCACAATCGCACCTTCACGCACAAATTTCTCGGCCGTTGCCTTGCCGATACCGCTGGCAGCACCGGTGATGATGGCAACTTTATCTTTCAAACGCATGGTTTTTCCTTTGTACACGCATACAGGATGGCCAGACTATCTGGCACGCCCTCCATCGACCTTTGCATGACTGCACTGTGGTCATATTTTTTTGGTTTTGTACTCGCTTGCAGTACACGACATAAGAGACGCAACTTGTGCACCGCAATATATCCCATAGCATAAAAACGGTAAAGCAAACGCTCGAAATGGCAGACCAAACACCACAACGCACATAAAAAATGGCGTCATCTCGTGCGAAAACACGGAGTGACGCCATCAGACAGCCGAAGCGGCTACTGAACACAAAGCCAGCGAATACGCTTACTCGATGCCCTTGCTTTCCAGGTAAGCCTCGTAGTCGCCCATATAGTAGTCGTAACCACCATTGCCATCGAGTTCCAGAATCTGGGTTGCCAGCGAGCTGACAAACTGACGGTCGTGCGATACGAAAATCAGCGTGCCTTTATACTTGTCCAGCGCCATGTTCAAGGCTTCGATCGACTCCATATCCATATGGTTGGTCGGCTCGTCCATGATCATTACATTCGGCTTTTGCAGGATCAGCTTGCCATACAGCATGCGTCCCTTCTCGCCACCGGACAGCACCCGTACTGCCTTGGTCACATCATCGCTACCAAACAGCAGACGCCCCAAAGTGCCACGAATCACTTGTTCGTCGTCACCTTCCTGCCCCCATTCGCGCATCCACTCGGACAGGGTCGCATCGGAATCGAACTCGGCCTCGTGATCCTGGGCGAAATAACCCAGTTGTGCCTTCTCGGCCCACTTCACCGTACCGTAATCGGCCGTAGCACCCTCGGCCAGCTCAGGCGAAAAAGCACCTGCCAGCAATTTGATCAGCGTGGTTTTACCGGCACCGTTAGGACCGATAATCGCCAGACGCTGGCCGGCCTCAAGAATCAGGTCGAGATTTTTGAACAACACCTTGTCATCGTAAGCCTTGGACAACTGATGCGCCTCAACGGCCTGACGGTGCAGCTTGAACTTGTCATCCATCTCGAAGCGGATAAACGGACTCTGGCGACTGGAGGGCTTGACCTCAACCATCTCGGACTTGAGCTTGTCTACCTGCTTCAAACGGCTGGTTGCCTGGCGTGCCTTGGACTTGTTGGCCGAGAAGCGCGCAGCAAACTCCTGCAACTCCTGAATCCGGTCCTTGGCCTTGGCATTGGAAGACAACTGCCGCTCGCGTGCCTGGGTCGACGCGATCATATAGTCGTCGTAGTTACCCGGATAGATACGGATGGTGTTGTAATCCAGATCCGCCATATGCGTACACACCTGATTCAGGAAGTGACGGTCATGCGAAATGATGATCATGGTGGCATTGCGCTCGTTGAGCACGTTTTCCAGCCAACGAATGGTATTGATATCCAGGTTGTTGGTTGGTTCGTCCAGCAGCAGGATGTCCGGATTAGAGAACAAAGCCTGCGCCAGCAGCACGCGCAACTTCCAGCCCGGCGCAACCGCACTCATCGGGCCAAAGTGCTGGTCCTGTGGAATGCCCACACCGGACAGCAAGACACCTGCACGCGCCTCTGCGGTATAACCATCGTATTCGGCGAACTTGGCTTCAAGCTCTGCCGCATGCATATAATCTTCTTCGGTGGCCTCGAGATTGGCATAGATCGCATCGCGCTCGCTCATCGCGGCCCACATCTCGGTGTGGCCCATCAACACGACATCGATGACGCGCTGGTCTTCATAGGCAAATTGATCCTGACGCAATTTACCCAGACGCAAGCCGGACTCAATAGAGACTTCACCCGAAGTCTGCTCCAGATCGCCGCCCAGAATTTTCATGAACGTCGACTTGCCCGAGCCATTGGCACCGATCAAACCATAACGGTTGCCTTCGCCAAAACGGACCGAAACTTTTTCGAACAGCGGCTTCACGCCGAACTGCATGGTAATGCTACTAGTGGTAATCACGCTTGCATCCTTGAGCCGATTGGCCGTAAGTACCGGAAAAACGGAGGATTCTAGCACAAATCCCCGCCACCAAACCATCCGCAACAGCTATGCATATGCCCTTTTGCCCGCGTAGCGAATTCCGCTACAATCTGAAGCCTTTGCCATCAAAAAATATAGGCCTCACTATGCTAACAGGCAGCCTGGTAGCCCTGGTCACTCCGATGTTCGAGGATGGCCAGGTTGATTTCGAATCTCTGTCCAATCTGGTTGACTTCCATATCGACAACGGTAGTGCCGGCATTGTCGCGGTGGGCACCACCGGCGAATCTGCCACCCTGACAGTAGACGAACACCTTGCCGTGGTACAAGCAGTCATCCGTCACGCAGCAGGACGCATTCCTGTCGTAGCCGGCACCGGCGCCAATAGCACGGCAGAAGCGGTTGAATTGTCACGCCACGCCAAGGAACTGGGCGCAGACATGACCCTTTCGGTCGTGCCCTACTACAACAAACCAACCCAAAGCGGCATCTACCAGCATTACCGCACGATCGCCGAAGCCGTTGATATCCCGTTAATCATGTACAACGTGCCTGGACGCACGATTGCAGACATGAGCAATGACACGGCACTCAAACTGGCCGAGATTCCCAATATTGTTGGACTGAAAGATGCAACCGGTGACATCGGCCGCGCCTGCGATCTGATTCGCCGTGCACCTGCCGATTTTGCCCTGTACTCCGGTGACGATCCGACCGGTATGGCCTTTATGCTGTGCGGAGGCCACGGCGTAATTTCCGTCACCGCTAATATTGCGCCACATGCTATGAGTGCGTTGTGCGTCGCCGCCCGCGCCGGCAACTGCCACGCTGCGCGTGAAATCAATGATCGCCTGCAAGGCCTGCATAAACATCTGTTTATCGAACCCAACCCGATTCCATCCAAGTGGGCACTAGAGCGCATGGGGCTGATCGCATCCGGTATCCGCCTGCCGCTGGAACCCATGAGCAGCGAGGCCATCCCCACAGTCGAAGCGGCCATGCGCCAAGCCTGCGTACTGTAAAACGGAAAACCCAATGAAAAAAAATCTCTGTCTGCCCTTACTGCTTACCGGCCTGATCAGTGCCTGCTCAAGCAATGCCGTACTGGAGAAACCGCTGGACTACCAGTCCGACGCACCGGTACAGCAAGGCAAGCTGGAACTGCCGCCCGATTTGACTGCCCCCCAGATTCAGAACCGCTACCAATTGCCTGGCAACGGTAGCGCTTCGCTGATCGATTACAGCAAGACTGGCAACAGCCCAGCACAGATCCAGCAAGACAGCAATTTGCTGGTCAAGCCAGCCAATGCCCATATCGAGCGTGGCGGCACCCAGCGCTGGCTGGTAGTCGACAACAAAGCACCCGAGCAAGTCTGGCCGCTACTTAAAGCCTTCTGGCAAGACAACGGTTTTGTCATCAAGAGCGAGGAACCGGATATCGGCCTGATGGAAACCGACTGGGCTGAAAACCGTGCCAAATTGGGTATGGACCCGGTACGCCGCATGCTGGATACCGTTGGTCTGGGTGGCATCATGTCGACCCCTGAGCGCGATAAGTTCCGCATTCGCCTGGAGCGCACCAGCAACGGCACCGAGGTGTACTTCACCCACCGCGGCATGTACGAAACCTATATTAACGAAGGCAAGAGCGAAACCAAGTGGCAGCCTCGCCCGGCAGATCCTGAACTTGAAACCGAGTTTCTTGCCCGCTTTATGGTCAGACTGGGCCACACCGAAGACCAAGCCAAAACCTCGGCCAAAGCGGTAGAAAACCAGCCATCTACGGTAGAAAAAACACAGATCCAGGCAGGTACCCTGCTGGTAAATGACGGTTTTGATCGTGCATGGCGTCGTGTCGGTCTGGCTCTGGATCGCATTGGCCTGCAAATTGTCGATCGCGACCGCTCGCAAGGCATCTACTACGTCCGCCCAGCCAAAGGGGATGTCGATGCACAAACAGGAAAAACCGAGGGCGGGTTCTGGTCCGGTCTCGCTTTCTGGCGCGACAAGAATGAAGCCATCCAGCAAGAAGAGCAGTATCGCGTTACCGTTCAGGCGGATGGAACCCAGACGAAAATCCAGCTGCAAAGCAAGGATGGCAAGCCACTGGCAGAAACACTTGCCACCCAGATTGCACGCAAACTAGCCGAGCAATTGAAGTAGTCGCCCAATACGCCGACCTGAGAACTCAAGTCGGCGTATTGTTTTCTGACTGCGTAGACGCAAAAAAACCCGCCGACGGCGGGTTTTTTAGTATCGCAAAAGCGATTACTTAGCAGCGGAAGCGTCAGCAGCAGGAGCGGAAGCGTCAACTGGAGCGGAAGCATCAACCGGAGCCGAAGCTTCAACGGCTGGAGCCGAAGCCTCTACAGCCGGGGCGGAAGCTTCAGCCGGAGCGGCTTCTTCTTTTTTGCCACAAGCGGACAGAGCTACAGCCAGCAGGGCAGCAACGAGGATCGACTGTTTCATTTTTGTATACCTTTACTATGAGTGTAAGAACAAGACATTTAGTTCAGCCAAATCCCAAAGCGGGATTCAATCAGAATTCTTGTGAAGCGATTCTAGCACGAAAAAAATTTCTGGGAAGGGGAACTCAAACGAAATTTGACATTCTTAGCCACCCAATTTGTTGCCAAGCAACAAACCCCCAAACAAACCCTTTCCGGTAGGTGCAAAATCATATCGGTTGTTACCCGCGACCACAAGCACCCAATTGGGTTATTTTTCAATCTCGATGGATTCAGGCAGCCAGTAGCCGTCCAGATAACCCTGATAGAGCGCCATCAGCATGGAATCCAGCACATCCTCTCCGGCCAAAAAACGCTGATTAGCAAAACGTTGCCAACAGGCAACACTATCTGCGTCCACTTCCAGTATTTCTCCGTTGCAATACAGCAACGACTCGGTATACAGAATCTGACTCTTGCGACTCAAGCGCACGCCGTCACGCTGTATACATGCAGCAAAATCCTCTTCATCCAGCTCGTCTTCCGGCGAGTCGTAGAAAACGCTAGCCTTAGGTTCGGACAGATAATGTCCGAGAAAATCTGCAACCAAAGCCTTATCCCAGCTAATCTGTGCCAGCGTCTGCGTGATGTCGTCCACCATCGCCTGCGGAATACGCGCCGGATCAGACTGCCACTGCAAACCAGGGTCGGCATAACGACCCTCGACACATATTCTGTCCTGCATATACACCAGAAACTCGGTGGCCAACTCTTGCGCGCTCGGCGCACGGAAACCGATCGAATAAGTCATGCCTGGCTCCATGGCCACACCATAATGTGCATAACGCGGCGGAAGATAGAGCATATCGCCATGCTCCAGGATGTACTCCTCTTCAACCCGAAAGTCTTTAAGCACACGTATCGGCGCATCTTCGATAAAAGCATCATCGGTTTGCGCCGAAATCTGCCAGCGCTTGCGCCCTCCGACCTGCAGCAGAAAGACGTCGTAGGAGTCGAAATGCGGACCAACCGTCCCGCCGGGCGGTGCATAGCTGATCATCAGATCATCCAGCCGGGCATAAGGGATAAAGTTGAAGCGCCACAGAATTTCATCAATATGCGGCAAGTGGTGATTGACACTTTGCACCAGCAAAGTCCAGTCACTCTCCGGTAAACGCTTGAAGCGCGAGGCGCGGAACGGCCCATTTTCCACATGCCAGCCACCTTTCCTGCTCTCGATCAGGCGCGACTCGACCTCTTCTTGCTGCGCCAGCTGACTCAACCAGTCAAAATCGACAGGCGCCCCCACATCACGCAGCGCACCACGAATCAGCAATGGCTTTTTGTGCCAGTATTCGCGCAAAAAAACGTCTGCGGACATCCCGCCCAACAACTCATTCGTGCTCATGGCAGTTTCCCGTTTAATGTGTGACCCAATGGTTTACAATATGCACAAGTGCAAGCCTGTCCACGCCTAAAACCTATGCAGCCCGTGGCAGTCACTCGCTATTTACTCATAACCAACTGCACGGATTACATGCATGCAAATCGCTAAAAATTCTGTCGTAACACTTGATTACGAAATGTTCGACGCCGACAACAAAATGATCGACAAGTCCGAAGAGCCGATTTCCTACCTGCACGGCGGCTACGACGGCATCTTCCCGCTGGTTGAAGAGGCTCTGCACGGCAAGGCAGTAGGCGACACCGTAGACGTAATGATGACGTCCGATGATGCTTTTGGCGATCCTGAAGAAGAACTGGTACGCGTTGAGCCGCTGGATGTATTCCCGGCCGACATCGAAATCGGCATGGTATTTGAAGCCGATGATCCGGAAACCGGCGATGTTCTGCTGTTCCGCGTCACCGACATTGCAGACGGCAACGCCATCGTAGATGCCAACCACCCACTGGCCGGCATGGCTATCCGCTTCAAGGGCAAGATCACCGACGTGCGCGAAGCCAGTGCCGACGAAATCACCCACGGGCATGCCCACGGCGAACACGGCCACCACCACTAAGCCGTGATCCAGTCCTGAACAAAAGGCAGCTCAGGCTGCCTTTTGTTATTGTGGTGCGCACCCTAGAGTGACCCGATCCAGCCCAGCCAGATCCGGCAAGGTCTCGACCGCCAACAAACCCGCCTCGGAAAACAGCTTGCGGCACGCCTCACCCTGATCATAACCATGCTCGACCATCAGATAGCCGCCAGGCAACAAGCGGGCAAGCGCCCCTGCCGCAATGGCACGCAGACAGGACAAGCCATCGGCACCATCGGTCAAGGCCATCCTAGGCTCAAAGCGAACATCACCTTCTTGCAAATGATGGTCATCCTGATGGATATAAGGCGGATTTGATACGATTAAGTCGAAGCGCGAAGTCTCTGGCAAGGGCACATACCAGCTCCCCTCTCTGAACGCCACTTTCGCCCCCAGTTGCGCCGCATTATGCACGGAGACCTGCAGAGCAGCCGCCGACAAGTCGACCGCCGCCACCTGCCATTGCGGCGCCTCCAGCGCCAGCGTCACAGCAATGGCTCCACTACCACATCCCAGATCCAACACATATGCAGCACGCTCGCGCCCGATTTTGAGCAATGCGGCATCAACCAGATGTTCCGTCTCGGGCCGCGGAATCAGTACGTCGAGGGTCACGGCAAACATCCGGCCGTAAAACTCCCTCTGGCCCAGCAGATAGGCAATCGGCTCACCGGCCATACGGCGCGCAACCAGCGCATCGAACGCGGACTGCTGGGCTACAGTCAACGACTCATCATCATGCGCCAGCAGATACATACGATCAAAACCAGTTGCAGCCATAAGCAGCAAGCGCGCATCCAGGCGGACAAGGGGACAGGCTCGTAGCGTTTCTTGTATCGTCATCATGATCACATCAGGAACACAGAAGCCAGCCCCAGGAAAATAAAGAAACCTCCCGAGTCGGTAAATGCCGTAATCAGCACGCTGGACCCCAAAGCCGGATCCCGCCCCATTTTCTGCATCAGGGTAGGCACCAGTACCCCCATGGTGGCCGCCAGAATCAGATTAAGCGTCATCGCAGCCGTCATGACCAGCCCCAGCGAGAAGCTGTCATACAGCCACCACGCCACAATCCCGATTACCCCACCCCAGACCACGCCATTGATGACACTCACGCCCAGTTCCTTGCGCCACAGCATCCACGCCTGATTTGGCTGCATCTGCCCCATGGCAAGGGCACGAACGATCATAGTGATGGTCTGGTTACCCGAGTTGCCACCAATACCGGCGACGATAGGCATCAAGGCGGCCAGCGCGACCAGATGCTGGATAGCCCCCTCGAATACGCCGATTACCCGGCTTGCGACAAAAGCCGTACACAAATTAACCGCCAGCCAAGCCCAACGGTTCTTGACCGAGTCGATCACCGGAGCAAACAAGTCTTCCTCTTCGCGCAAACCGGCAAGGCTCAGCACTTCGCTCTCCGACTCCTCGCGAATCACGTCCACCATCTCGTCTACCGTCAGACGGCCAATCAAGACCCCTTTTTCATCCACCACCGGCGCGGTAATCAGGTCATAGCGCTCGAACGCCAATGCGGCATCCTCGGCATCATCTGCCGGATGAAAAGTCACCACATCGGTGGCCATCACTTCGGATACATCGGCATCCGGGTCGGAAACAAGCAATTTCCTGATCGACAACACGCCTTTGAGAATGTCGTCGTCGTCGATCACGAAAATCTTGTCAGTGTGATCCGGCAGTTCGTCAAAGCGGCGCAAATAGCGCAATACCACTTCGCACGAGACATCGGCCCGGATCTTGACCAGCTCGAAGTCCATTAGTGCGCCAACCTGCCCCTCCTCGAACGAAAGCGCGGATTGCAGCTGCTCGCGCTCTTCGTCATCCAGCCCCCCCATCACCTCATACACCACCTGACGTGGCAAATCGGGCGCCAGATCGGCCAGTTCGTCCGCATCAAGCTGTTCGGCGGCCGCGACCAGCTCGTGCGCATCCATGGACTCAATCAGCGTCTCGCGTACGGCATCGGAGACTTCCAGCAGGATCTCGCCATCGCGCTCGCTCTTGACCATGTCCCAGACCAGCAGACGGTCATCCAGCGGCAAGGATTCGAGGATGTAGGCGATATCGGCCGGGTGCAGCTGATCCAGCTTGTGGTGCAGCTCATTGACGTTCTGCTTGTGAACCAGCTCTTCGACCAAGCCATGCTTGGGCATGTCCTGACGATGAACGAGTTCCTCGACCAGATGGTGACGCTCGATAAGGCGCTGAACCTGGGCAAGACTATCTTGCAGACGATCGGTGGGTTTCTTTTCGAGAACCGTCATGCGCGCCTCCTTCCGCCGTAACAGGCGGCGGCAAACGCGCGCGGTTTTTAACGGCGGGGTATTAGTGCTTCAGTCGAAAACTGAATGTTCGTTAAAATTTGACTGGGTAAGTCCATACGAATACCGCACCCGTTTGTGCGGCAGGAACGAAGGAAAGGCAGGATTCTAGCATGGAAGCACGGACAGCTTCCAGCGCCAAAAAGCAGAACATCATGGCACATCGGCGTAACGCATGCGACGCTGGATAATATTGCTTTTACGCGCCAAGCCGCGTGCATTGCGATGGGCATCATAGTAGCGGGGATTGGGCACCATAGCCGCCAGGCGCGCGCCCTGAGCCGCAGACAAGCGGCTGGCACTGGTATTGAAATAATGGCGACTGGCAGCCTCGGCACCAAAGACACCATCGCCCCACTCGATCACATTCAAATAGATTTCAAAGATGCGGCGCTTGTCCATGACGGCCTCAAGCATGACGGTGATCATGCCCTCTTCCAGCTTGCGCCACGGCGTGCGCTTGCCGGACAGAAAAAGATTTTTGGCCAACTGCTGGCTAATCGTCGAGCCACCGGCCACGATGCGCCCTTGCTTCAGATTTTTTTCAAATGCGGCTTCGATACCATCCCAATCAAAACCCTCATGGTCGACAAACTTGGCATCTTCCGACGCAACGATTGCCCGCTTCAGATTGGGCGAGATGCGCTCGTAAGACACCCAGCGGTGATGCAGTTCGGCATCGGGATTTTCCGCCTGCAAACGGGTAAGTTGCGCGCTCATAAAAGCACTGACCGAAGGGTTATGACTGCGCCAATACACGATATGCCCGAAAATCCATACGTTGTACAACACCAATAGCGTCAATAAGACGGCAAAGATTTTAAGCGCAAGACGCATGAGGCAGAAAAACCGGAGGCTAGGAAAAGCAGGAACAAGTGCCATCATCATGATGGCACTCTGAAAGGAGTCGAATCAGGCCAGTACTTCGCGCAACATATTGGTCACACGGCGAGTTTCCGGGCGAATACCATGCCAGATATCAAATGATTCAGCGGCTTGCTCAACCAGCATTCCCAGACCATCTGCCAGCATTCCGGCATATTCACCTTGTGCGCGCTGCAAGAAAGGCGTCAAGCCTTTGCTGTACACCATGTCGTATGCCAAGGCACGCGGTGAAAACAGGCCATGCGGTATCGGTGGCAACTCGCCGGACAAACTGCTTGACGTGCCATTAATCACAATATCGAAATGCTGCCCTTCCAGTTCGGCATAGCCCGTTGCCACAACGCGCCCCCAAGGGGAAAAATGGTGAGCAATGGCCTCGGCCTTGATCAAGGTACGATTGGCAAGCATTAAGCTAGCTGGCTGCTCCGCCAACAAGGGGGCCAATACGCCACGCACGGCACCGCCCGCTCCCAGCACCAGTACCCGTTTCCCCTTGATGGAAAAATCCAGGTTCTGGACGATGTCGCGCACCAAGCCCACACCATCGGTATTGTCGCCATAGAGCCTGCCATCACGCAGGCTTAGAGTATTCACCGCCTCGGCCGCACGCGCCCGATCGGAAACCTCATCCGCCAAACGGAAGGCATCGCCCTTGAAAGGCAAAGTGACATTGAGCCCCCGACCTCCAGCCGAAAAAAAATCGCCTGCCACCACAGAAAACTGCCCCAACTCGGCATAAAGCTTTTCGTAGCGTATGGTGCAAGCGCTGGCGCTGGCAAATTCGGTATGAATAAATGGAGACTGGCTGTGGGACACTGGGTTGCCGATTACGGCATAGCGTTCGGTCATATAGGGGCAACTCGCGAAATTGACAGGCCGGATAATGGCAATAGCCAACACTTTGCCTTGCTGCACGCAAAACATCAACCATAAAGCATAACAATCAGCCTTGCTGCCAAGGCAATCCGCGAGCTTTCCAGCCATTTAGTTGCCCACGGTGCCCAGCCTCATCCTTGTCACCCTCGAAGCCCTCGAGGATGTTATACACGCTGGAAAACCCGTGGCTAGCCAACTGTCGTGCCGCCTCATCCGAGCGGGCACCGGTACGGCATAGCAGCATCAGCACGGCTTCCTTATCCAGTTGGTGCTCGGCCTGCGCCAAAAAATGCGGGTTAGGCTGCATGCCTGGCCAGGTTTTCCATTCAATAGATACCGCATTGGGAATGACACCAACAAACTGTAATTCGGCATGACTACGCACATCTACCAAATGAGCGCCCGGTAGGTTCTGCAAAAGTTCCCATGCCTCCTCCGGCGTGACAGCACCAGAATAAGGCAAATCGGATTGGGTAGCCCGATCATGGGCACGTTGCAAAATTTCGGATCGGTGGCTCATGGCATTCCCCTAAATTAGCTTTACTAAATTGTTTCTAGCATAGCGCTCATTATCCTGACTGACCAGTCACGAAGCGCGCACCAATAAGGTGCACAGCCTCACGTAACCGCACCAAAATGAGTCGCTCAATATGCATCAACAATCCCATCTGCTTATGGCACAATGATCAAAGTACCTGAAGATAGCTGGCATGCTTAATGCTTTAGATTTCACGCCAATTTTGTAGCATCCCACCCGATGCGCGTTGCCTTAAGGAGATCACCATGGCGGTAGCCGACGTTTTGAAACTGATCGAAGAGAACGACGTAAAATTCGTTGACCTTCGTTTTACCGATACCCGCGGCAAGGAACAGCACGTGACCATTCCGGCACACGTACTGACCGAAGATGCAGAGTCCTGGTTTGAAAGCGGCCATGCCTTTGATGGCTCGTCCATCGCCGGTTGGAAAGGCATCCAAGCATCCGACATGCTGCTGATGGCAGACCCGTCCACAGCAAAAATCGACCCGTTTTTCGACGAGCCTACCGTATTCATGAGCTGCGACGTTGTCGATCCTGCCGACGGCAAGGGCTATGACCGCTGCCCGCGCTCGATTGCCAAACGCGCAGAAGCCTACCTTAAGGCCTCCGGTATCGGTGACACCGCCTACTTCGGCCCGGAACCTGAATTCTTTATTTTCGACAGCATCACCTGGGGCACCGATATGTCCGGTTGCTTCGTGAAAATCAAGGCAGAAGAAGCGGCTTGGGCTTCGGCCGAAGAGTTTGAGGGTGGCAATACTGGCCACCGTCCAGGCGTCAAAGGCGGTTACTTCCCAGTTCCTCCGGTTGACTCTTCACAAGACCTGCGTTCTGCCATGGTTCTGCTACTGGAAGAGTTGGGCGTGCCCGTTGAAGTTCACCACCACGAAGTCGCCACCGCTGGCCAGAACGAAATCGGCACCAAATTCAGCACGCTGACCCAGCGCGCCGACTGGACTCAGATCATGAAGTATGTGATCCAGAACGTCGCCCACAGCTATGGCAAGACTGCGACCTTCATGCCTAAACCTATCGTTGGTGACAACGGCTCCGGCATGCACGTTCACCAATCCATCTGGAAAGACGGCAAGAACCTGTTTGCAGGCGATGGCTATGCCGGCCTGTCCGATATGGCTCTTTACTATATCGGCGGCATCATCAAGCACGCCAAGGCGCTGAATGCAATCACCAACCCGGGCACCAACTCGTACAAGCGCCTGGTTCCGCATTATGAAGCGCCGGTTAAACTGGCCTACTCGGCCAAGAACCGTTCCGCCTCGATCCGCATTCCGCATGTGGCCAACCCTAAAGGCCGCCGCATTGAGGCACGCTTCCCGGATCCGCTGTCCAACCCTTACCTGTGCTTCTCGGCTCTGATGATGGCAGGTCTTGACGGTATCCAGAACAAGATCCACCCTGGTGATGCAGCCGACAAAAATCTGTACGACCTGCCTCCAGAAGAAGACAAGCTGATCCCGACAGTGTGCGCCTCGCTGGATGAAGCCTTGGCAGCACTCGATGCTGACCGCGAGTTCCTGACTCGTGGCGGCGTGTTCTCCAATGAGTGGATTGATGCATTCATCGAACTGAAGATGCAGGAAGTCAACCTGACCCGTATGACGACTCACCCAGTTGAGTTCGCCATGTACTACAGCCTGTAACCGGCTATGTAAATCACAAAAACGGCAGCTCAGGCTGCCGTTTTTTATTTATGCATGACGTGGCATACACTTTTCCTTATCATCCATTTATTCTATTTTGTATTGTAAGGCCATGAAATCAGCTACCGCTCTCTTGCTGGCCAGTCTCGCCAGCCTGCCCTGCAGCGCGGCAACCATTTACAAATATGTCGATCAGGACGGGCACGTCACCTACAGCAATATCCCTGCACGCGGCGCCAAGGCGCTCACGATCAACGTTCCCTCTGCTCCGGCCAGCCAGGCTGCTATGCGCATACCACAGCGCAGCGACTCATCCGGCTTTCCTACTGTCGCACCCGAAACCCAGCGCCAACGCGATGGCGGCCGCCGCCAGATATTACAAAGCGAACTATCAAACGAGCAAAAAGCCCTGGATGATGCCCGACGCACACTATCGGACTCGGAAGCGGGCTTGCGCACCAACTCACGCACCAATCCGGAGCTCAGCAAACGCATTGCCGTGCTGCGCGAGTCGGTGAAAGACAGGGAACGCAATGTACAAGCCCTGCAACGCGAGCTTGGCCTGAGCCAATAAGCGCATCACTTGGGCATAGCTGGACAGCTTCTTGCTTAACTAAAAGGCTTACCTCTACTTTGGCCCATGCCATGCCGGACTCAAACTTCAGTGGACTTGATCTGCTCGAAACACCCGTGCTTATCATCGAGCACGACAGTGATATCGTGTATGCCAACCAAGCTTGTGAAAGCTTGTTTGCCGTCGGGAAACGCGAGCTGACCCGTCACAGCTTGTTTGACCTGATTCAGGATTCCCGCGCTTTGCGCCATGCCGTACAAAGTGCGCTTCAGTGTCAGGCCAGCTTTATCGAGCATGACCTGCCACTGCTGCTTCGCAATGAGCAATCCTTGCATGTCGGCCTCACCGTCACACCAATAGATAATGAAGGCCGGCGTGCACTGGTTGAACTACGCCCAATTGACCAGCAAAGAAAAATTGCTAACGAAGAACGCTTACTCCTGCAGCAGCGCGCCAATCGTGAACTGATCCGTAACCTGGCCCATGAGATCAAAAACCCGCTAGGGGGCATCCGTGGCGCAGCGCAGTTACTTGAGCATGAAATTGCCGACCGGCCCGAACTGCTGGAATACACCGGCGTCATCCGCGAGGAAGCGCTCCGGCTACAATCCCTGGTCGATCGCATGCTGGCTCCACACAAACGCCAGCTGGCCAGCGAGGTCAATATTCACGAGGTTCTGGAACGAGTACGCAGTATCGTTCTCGCCGAATTCGGCACCGGACTTAGCATCCGGCGCGATTATGACGTCAGTCTCCCCTTTCTGATCGCAGATAAAGCGCAACTCATTCAGGTGGTGCTGAATATTACGCGCAATGCAGCGCAAGCACTAAAAGGAACAGGAGAGATCATTCTCAAAACGCGCATCAGTCGCCAAGTGACTTTAGCGCGTAAACGTCATAACTTGGCATTAAAATTGCAAATCATCGATAACGGACCGGGTATTCCAGATGAAATACAGGATCATGTGTTTTACCCGCTAGTCACTGGCCGGGCAGAAGGTACGGGGCTTGGGCTAACCTTGGCACAAACCTTTATCCAGCAACATGGGGGCACCATAGAGTTTGACTCCTATCCCGGATATACCTGCTTCAGCATCGCCCTGCCTTTTGGCAACGAATGCGCCATCACCGAAAAACAATGAAAAATAGAGGGGTAGCATAATGGACAAGCCGGTATGGATTATCGATGATGATAAAGCTATTCGCTGGGTACTGGAAAAAGCACTCGGCCGCGTTGGCATCGGCTTCGACAGCTTTACCAATGCCGATGACGCCCTGAACGCGTTGTATGACAAAGTACCGCAGGCCATCATCAGCGATGTACGCATGCCCGGCACAGATGGCCTCAAATTTTTGAGCAAGCTCAAAGCCGAACATCCGCAACTGCCCGTTATTATCATGACGGCGCACTCTGACTTGGATTCAGCCGTAGCCGCGTTTCAAGGCGGTGCATTCGAGTACCTGCCCAAGCCTTTCGATGTCGACCAAGCCGTTCAGCTCATAGAGCGTGCACTGGCAGAAAACCATGCGCCTGATGCGCTTATTCCAGCCCAACAGGAATTACCCGCCCTGCTGGGACAAGCGCCTGCGATGCAGGATGTATTCCGGGCCATAGGCCGCTTGTCGCAATCCAATGTAACCGTACTGATTACAGGGGAGTCAGGTACCGGCAAAGAGCGCGTAGCCGAAGCCCTGCATCGCCACTCGATACGCAGTGGCAAGCCATTCATTGCCATCAATACCGCAGCCATTCCGCGCGACCTGCTGGAGTCCGAACTATTCGGCCATGAAAAGGGGGCATTTACCGGTGCATTAGCCACCCGCCGTGGCAGATTTGAAGAAGCGGAAGGCGGTACCCTATTCCTGGATGAAATAGGCGATATGCCCACCGAACTGCAGACCCGCTTATTGCGGGTACTCTCGGATGGCCATTTCTATCGCGTTGGCGGACACACCCCGATCAAAGCGAATGTGCGGGTCGTTGCCGCCACCCATCAGAACCTGGAAGAGCGCGTACGCCTAGGACAATTTCGCGAAGACTTGTATCACCGCCTTAATGTCATCCGGCTGCGCCTGCCACCATTACGAGAACGACACGAAGATATCCCTTTACTGGTGCAACACTTCCTCGCCAAAAGCGCCACTAGCCTCGGCGTCGAAAGTAAGCGCCTGAGCAATGCAGCTATGGAACTCATCACCCAGGCACCCTTTCCCGGCAATGTGCGGGAACTGGAAAACCTGTGCCAGTGGATTACCGTCATGGCACCAGGGCAAATGGTCGATGGCTGCGACCTGCCTCCCGAGTTTCGCAATGCGAATAAAGCGGGCTCCCATGCTTCAGCCCATGCAGCAGAGAGCAAAACAAGCGCAACGACAGACTGGACTCACCTATTGTCGGAAGAGGTCATTCACAGGCTCAAGGCCGGAGAAACAGGCATTATCGATGAACTGACCCACCGCTTCGAAGAGAGTTGCATACGCGCAGGGCTCGCTTGTACCGGAGGACGCAAAGTCGAAGCAGCCCAGATTCTGGGCTGGGGGCGCAATACTTTAACAAGAAAAATACAGGAGCTAGGCCTGGAGTAAGCAGGCCACTTACTCAATAGCAGATCCATAAACGCAAAAACCCCCGACCTTTAATCAAGGTCGGGGGTTTT
>NZ_WSSB01000017.1 GCF_009831765.1 Craterilacuibacter sinensis
CGTTAAAGGCGAAGCCGGTACCGTGATCTCGACCGAAAAAGCCGGTATCGAGTGGTACTGATCATTTCCCAGCGGATCTAGCCAAAGCCAGCCTTACCGGCTGGCTTCTTTACCAAGGCTGCGGTCTGAAGCTTGCGTTAAACCATAAAAAAGGCCGGCCCAAAGGGCCGGCTTTTTTCTCTGACGGGCACATCACTCATTCTGCCGGCTACGATATTCGCCCGGGGTCATACCCCGATGGCGCTTGAAAGTCATGGCCAGATGCGAGGCTGAATTGAAGGCCAGACGGTCGGCAATCTCCTGTATCGGCAAACGCGTGGCAAACAGCAGATAATCTGCCGCCTCCATTTTCTTGTCGATCAGATAGGCATGAAATGGCTTGCCAAAGAAGCGCTTGAAAAAGCGGCTGAAACTGGACTCGGACATATGGACCAGACTTGCCGCATGCGCAATATCCAGCGGCTCAGACAGGTGCTCGCGGATGTATTCGCTGATGGTCAGACACAGCTGGATATCCCGCTGTTCGACCGGATGATTCTGCTCCGAAGCCAAAGGGTGCCATTCACGCGCCGTACTGAGCGTATGCAGTATCTGCAGGATGGAAATCAGATACTCCATGCGAAAGCTATTGCGGATCATGAAAAAATCACGCCGCGCATGCATGGCGGTGCCGCCGTGAAACAGCAGGCCGGCAAAACCATGGCGCAGCAGATCCTGGATAGGCGTGAGATAGTGCGAGTTGAAAAATTCCGGCCCCAGGCGGGCCAGATTGATCGCCAGCGAATCCCAGCGCGCATCGGCGGTTCGAACCGTCACATGGTGCCGGACAAAAGGCGAGATAAATAACACGGCATCCGCCGCCAGCTCGACCGGCTCTGCCGTTCCGATCGCGACCAGCACGCCTTCGCTACGGGGAAACACCAGCTGGCTGTAAGGATGAAAATGCGGCGCACTGTCCTGCTGCTGTTGCAGCTTATCAAACAGGGTAAAGTCGAGGCGGTTGTCAAAAGCGTAATCCACACAGGCTCCCAGGCATTCGGCTTGCCGGCCATCATCCGGCAAGCCGGCCTCCCTGCCAACATGGATAGCACATACTCTTGATTCAGAACAAATAGTAAGGACTATTCCGCTGCCAGTGTCAGCACCACCGGCGTGTGATCGGATGGACGCTCCCATTTGCGCGGCACCTTGTCGATATCGCAAGCCAGCGCCCGCGCCTTAAGCGAATCGCTGATCAGAATGTGGTCGATGCGCACGCCAAGATTGCGGCGGAACATCATCGCACGGTAGTCCCACCAGCTGTACTGCTTGTCGTCCTGATTAAACAGGCGGAAAGAATCGGACAAGCCAAGCGCAATCAGGCGGAAGAAGGCGGCGCGCTCGGGTTCCGAGCACAAGACCTTGCCCTGCCAAGCCTCGGGGTCATATACATCGCGGTCGTCGGGTGCGATATTGTAGTCACCCAGCAAGGCGAAATCGGTATGTGCAGCCACTTCGCTTGCCACATAGCCTTCCAGTGCCGCGAGCCAGGCAAGCTTGTACGGGTACTTTTCCGAGTCGACCGCCTCGCCGTTGACGAAGTAGGCACACATCACGCGCACCCCGCCTACCGTGGCGGTGATCACCCGGCGCTGTACATCGTCGTAACCGGGAATACCGCTGACCACATCGCTTAAGGTCAAAGGGCTGCGCACCAGAATCGCCACGCCGTTATACGTTTTTTGTCCCAGCCAGGCTGCGCGGTAACCGGCCGCCTCGATCTCTTCCTGCGGAAACTTGTCCTGATCCAGCTTCAGCTCCTGCAGGCACAAGACATCGACCGGATTATCCTGCAGCCATTGCAAGACTTGTGGCAGGCGCACCTTGAGAGAGTTGACATTCCAGGTAGCCAATTTCATCAATAAACCCAATCCGTTAAACAATACGTTTAATCAATTAAACAACACTCGCCGCAAGAAACATTGTCAGCCCGCTCACCTGCGGCCTAGAATCAAATCGTCATATCAACGGAGAGAGCCTTTTGCGAGCTCAAGACAAGCGTTTGCAGCACACCGATGCACGGGCAATTTGCCCGACGCAGAATCCGAATCGTACCACCCTGACCCCGATTGCGCCGTCATTCGCGCTGCGCACCCCCACCTTCCGCCACCGCCATACGCTGGGTTCACCCGAGCGGGACGAGCCGGAAGCCAGCCGCTGATAATGCAAAACCGCCCGTTATCGGGCGGTTTTGCTTATACCGGAACCTGCCTAGAACGAGTGGGAAACACCGACCCCCAAGGTGTATTCGCTATCGGTGCCGCTGCCGCTATAAAACGGCACGTTCTGGCCATATTTGACATGGCCATACGAGACATAGCTCATGGTGCGTTTGGAAATCTGGTAATCGGTACCGACAACCCACTGCTTGTAGCCGGTGTCTGACTGTTTGGAGCCGTTTGCGTCAACATCCCAGCCATAGGCGTAGGTCAGGCGCGGCGTGAAGTTGCCCAGGCTATAGGACGCGGTCAGCTCGGCCTCGCGGGTTTTGTAGTTAGTGTTCCCCAGCGTGTCAAAACCCGGATTTGCTGCCGGCCACAGGTTGCCACCATAACCTCTGGTTTGCTGATAGCCAGCGGCCAGATACAACGGGCCTTCGCTGTACATCAGTTCGAAACGCTGCCCCAGAGCAGGAGATGTCTCAGCCTCATTATTGTTCTGATAATTCAGATAGCTATACGCAGCAGTAAAAGCATCCCAGTTATACGACACGCCGAAGTTGAAGGTGTTCTGCTTGGGCTGGCCATTGCCCGGCTCGCTAAAACCGTACAACAGGGCAAAGTCGAGACCTCCGAGCAGAGTCGGGCTGTCGTAGCGGATGGCGCTGTCCACCCTGCCATCGGTGCGGGTAAATATATTGCTGCCGTTGACGTGGGTGTTGCCGTTATACGTCCATGGGTCGACGTACTCCATATTCGAGTTCTGAAAGGTGCTGATGCGGCCCAGCTTGACCGAGCCCCAGTCATCCGAGGCCAGGCCGACGAAGCTGTCACGTGTGGCAAAGGTATTGCCCGACCCGCCATCGGTAAAATCAATACCCTGCTCGAGCTGCCAGATCGCCTTCAGGCCATTGCCCAAGGCTTCATTGCCGCGAAAGCCGATATGCGAGTTCACACCGGATGCGCTATCTATCTCGGTGGTAGCGCCAAATGAACCCGCAGTCTGGCCTGCGCTGTTATCCGGATAGGTCGCCGTCGCCGTCTTGTTGCGGGCAATCTCGCCGGTCATCTTGCCGTAGATTTCCACATCGGCCATTGCCGCTGCCGGCAAGGCAGCGATGGCCAACACCATTAATTTTTTCATATCCATAGTCTCCTGTGAAACCCACATCCACCCCAGCAGCACAAGCCTGAAACAGGGTTGCACGCAGCCTTGTGCAAACCCCTTACGTTTTAGTCAACTATCATCCGCTTTGCGCGCAGGCTCTACCCTGGGCGGGAATTGCATCTCGTCTATCCGCACAAACCGGGTCTTGTGTTTGATGCGGTAAACCAGCCACACCAGCAAAAACAGCGGCAAACCGATATAGGTGGCGATGATGCCGTTCCAGTTGATATTGGCCTCGAAAAAGGCTTCATAGTTTTGCCCGAGCACGATAAACAGGCACAAGCTGAAGGCGAACAGGGGGCCGAAGGGAAAGAAGCGCGCACGGTAAGGCAGTTCGGACAAGGAACGCCCTTGTGCGATAAAGCCCTTGCGGAAACGGTAGTGCGAAATGGCAATACCCAGCCAGGCAAGAAAACCGCATAGCCCGGACAGATTGAGCAGCCACAGGTAAATCACCTGATCACCGACCAGCGAGGTAAAAAAGCACAAGGCCCCAACCACAGTCGTCATCAGCAGCGCGTAAATCGGGATGCCGTTCTTGCTGAGTTTGGCAAACACCTTGGGCGCCTGCCCGTCCAGCGCCATCGAATACAGGGTACGGGTAGAGGCGTACATGCCCGAATTGCCCGCAGACAGAATGGCCGTGAGGATCACCGCATTCATGATGGACGCCGCCGCCATGACGCCGCTTTTTTCGAGCACCAGGGTAAAGGGCGAGACCGCGATATCCTTGACATTGCTTCTGAGCAGCAAGGGATCGTTATACGGCAGCAACAGGCCGATCATCAGAATGGACAGCACATAGAAGATCAAGATACGCCAGAACACCTGACGTATGGCTTTGGGTATGGTTTTTTCCGGATGCTCGGCCTCGCCTGCCGTGATACCGATCAGTTCGGTCCCCTGATAGGAAAAGCCGGCAATCATCGCCACACCGATAATAGCGCCCAGACCACCGACAAACGGCGCCTCTCCCATGGTGAAATTGGATAGCCCCGGTGCCGGCCCCTTGCCCAGCACACCCAACAGCATAAAGACACTGGCCAGCAGGAACACCACCACTGCGGCGACCTTGACCATGGAAAACCAGTATTCCCCCTCGCCGAAACTCTTGACCGAAAAAGCATTCAGCAACACAAAGATGGTCAAAAACAGAGCACTCCACCAGT
This sequence comes from Craterilacuibacter sinensis, assembly GCF_009831765.1. GTDB lineage: Bacteria > Pseudomonadota > Gammaproteobacteria > Burkholderiales > Chromobacteriaceae > Craterilacuibacter > Craterilacuibacter sinensis. The sequence continues at coordinate 4,536 of NZ_WSSB01000017.1, forward strand.
AACCGGGCACGTCGGGAAACCAGAATGCCATCACAATCTGCGCCGCCACCAGTTCAACGGCGATGGTCACCGCCCAGTTGAACCAGTAATTCCAGCCCTGGGCAAAGCCGAAAGCCGGATCGACAAAACGCTCGCTATACAGGGTGAACGAGCCGGATTCGGGCATATACGCCCCCATCTCGCCGAGGCTGGACATCAGGAAATACACCATGATGCCGATCACCAGATAAGCCACCACCGCGCCCCCCGGCCCGGCCTGCGCAACCGAAGCGCCGGAGGCGACAAACAGGCCGGTGCCGATGGCTCCGCCTATCGCGATCATGGTCAGATGGCGTGCCTGCAAGCTGCGATGCAGCCCTGTTGTTGTCTGTTCTTGTGCGCCAGCTTCGCTACTCATGCCTTGTGCTCCTGTCTGAGAGACGCCTGTCTACTCAAAATAGCAGGCCAATGTAATTTCTCCCCCTTCAGGCATCCCAAATGGAAACAAAAAAGCCACCGGATTTACACCGGTGGCTTTTGAATGGAAACATATAGTTTGTGCTTAATGCACCGCTTCAACCATGCCGCCATGGCGCAATAGCGCGTCGATCTGAGGGTCACGACCACGGAAGGCACGGAAGGATTCCAGCGCCGGGCGCGAACCGCCTACGGCCAGAATCTCGTTCCAGAAACGTGCACCAGTTTCCGGGTTGGCGCCGCCCGCTTCTTCGAATGCCGCGTAGGCATCGGCCGACAACACTTCCGCCCACTTGTAGCTGTAATAGCCGGCGGCATAGCCGCCACCGAAGATATGGCTGAACGAGTTGGGGAAGCGGTTATAGGCCGGCGGACGGTTGACGGCCACCTCGTCACGCACCGCGTCCAGCAGCGCCATCCAGTCGCCGTCAGCATCCATCTCGTGGTACATGCGCATGTCGAACAGCGAAAACTCCAGCTGGCGCACCGTCATCATGCCGTTCTGGAAATTCTTGGCCGCGATCATCTTGTCAAACAGCAGCTTGGGCAGCGGCTCGCCGCTGTCCACCTGCGCCGTCATGCCCTGCAGCACATCCCATTCCCAGCAGAAATTCTCCATAAACTGCGATGGCAGCTCGACTGCATCCCACTCGACGCCGGAAATACCGGACACGCCCAGCTCGTCGACGCGGGTCAGCAGGTGGTGCAGGCCATGACCGAACTCGTGGAACAGGGTGATCACTTCGTCGTGGGTAAATACGGCTGGCTTGTCGCCAACCGGGCGGGTGAAGTTGCAGGTGAGGAAGGCCACCGGCTTTTGCACCTTGCCAGCCTTGGCGCGGCGGCCGAATACGTCGGCCATCCACGCGCCCGGACGCTTGCCTTCGCGCGCGTAAAGATCAAGGTAAAAACCGCCGATCAGCTCGCCATCCTTGACGATCTCGAAGTAGTCCACATCGTCGTGCCATACCTTCGCCTCCGCCTTGCGGATGTCGACGCAGTACAGGGTTTTCACCACGCCGAACAGGCCGTCCAGCACGCGCGGCTCAGGGAAGTATTGCTTGAGCTCCTGCTCGGAGAAGGCATAGCGCTGTTCGCGCAGCTTTTCGCTGGCGTAGGCGATGTCCCACGCTTCCAGCGACTCCAGACCCAGCGTTTCGCGGGCAAAGGCTTCCAGCTCGGCGCGGTCTTGCGCCGCATACGGCTTGGCGCGCACCGCCAGATCGCGCAGGAAGGCAATCACCTGCTCCGGCGACTCGGCCATCTTGGTGGCCAGCGACAGCTGGGCGTAGGAGTCAAAACCCAGCAACTGCGCTTCTTCGCGTGCCAGTTTCAGCTTCTCGCGCATAATGGGGGTGTTGTCCTGCTCCGCCGGGCCGAATTCTGACGCGCGCTTGGCGTAGGCTTCATACACCTCGGCGCGCAGTTCACGCTTGTCGGCATACTGCATCACCGGGAAATAGCAAGGAAACTGCAGGGTCAGCTTGAAGCCTTCCTTGCCATCGGCCGCCGCCATCGCGGCAAACATGGCACGCGCGTCGTCCGGCACACCGGCAAGCTCAGCTTCATCGGCAATGATTTTCACCCAGGCATCGGTCGCGTCCTGCACATTCTCGGAAAACTTGGCCGACAGCTCGGACATGCGCGTCGATACCTCGACATAGCGCGCCTTCTGCTCGTCCGGCAGCTCGGCGCCAGCCAGACGGAAGTCGCGCAGCGCATTTTCGATCACGGTCTTGCGCGCCTGTGGCCAGGCAGCAAAATCGCCGGCGGCACGCAAAGCCTGATACTTGGCGAACAGCTCAAGGTTCTGCCCAAGCTCGGTGCCGAACAAGGACACCTTGGGCAGAGCGGCATTGAACGCATCGCGCATGCCGTCCATGTTGAGCACGCTATTAAGGTGGTAGACCGCATTCCATGCGATCCCCAGCCGCTCGGTGGCATCGGTCAGCGGGCCTTCGACATTGTCCCAGCCCGGGGTGTCGCTATTGGCGGTCACAGCAGCGACGGCGGCACGCGCCTCGGCCAGCAGCTGGTCGATGGCGGGCGCGACATGCTCGGCGCGGATTTCATCGAAACGGGGCAGGCCAGAAAAATCGAGCAGCGGGTTGGTATTCATCGTTATGTCATCCTTGGTCGGGGCTCGCCTGTATGATAGGCAGCATCAAACGACAAGATGAGGACAGCCCGATGAATCACAACCTGCGTTCTTTTGATGGCATCACACCAAATGTGGCCGCTTCGGCCTATATCGACCCGGCAGCCGTGGTCATCGGTGAGGTCACACTGGAAAAAGACAGCTCGGTATGGCCGTATGCGGTCATTCGCGGCGACGTAAACAGCATCACCATCGGTGAAGGCAGCAATGTGCAGGACTTCGCCATGTTGCATGTCTCCCACAAAAAAGAATCCGATCCGCTGGGCGCGCCGCTAGTCATCGGCAAGCATGTGACCATCGGCCACCATGTGACGCTGCACGGCTGCACCATAGACGACGAGGTGCTGGTCGGCATCGGCTCCATCGTGCTGGATCGTGCGCATATCGAAAAGCATGTACTGGTCGGGGCAGGTTCGCTGGTGCCGCCGGGCAAACGGCTGGAGTCGGGCCATCTGTATCTAGGCAATCCGGTGAAAAAGGTGCGCGCGTTGACGGCAGACGAGATCGCCTATTTCAAGTACTCGGCCGAGCACTATGTGCGGCTGATGAATAAGCACAAGGGCTGAAGAGCAGCGAACTGAAACCCTGCAGGCGCGGACTCCCGCGCCTGCGTCCACCTCCTGCCACGACGGCTGAAGCACGCTTCCAGCTGCACGCAGCACCCGCTGCCATACATGCACACAAATCATCTGTCACCTGAAAAACCATCCTTTGCCAGTGACAGGGCAACAGCTGTCTAATCGCTCCCATCAGGCACGCTCACGATGCGTAAGCGGCCAATATTCCGGGAGATGTCATGCAAGGTGGTACAGGTTTATTACTGGTATTGCTATTGGCCATCGTGCTGATTGTGGTACTGATCGTCAAAGTCCGGGTTCATGCTTTTCTTGCACTGATGGCGGCCTGTTTCGTGGTCGGCATCGGCTCGGGCATGCCGCTCACCTCGATTGCCGCCTCGTTCGAAAACGGGGTCGGTGGCACGCTGGGCTTTCTGGCGGCGATTATCGGTCTGGGGAGCATTCTGGGCAAAATGCTGGAAGAATCCGGCGGAGCCGAGCGCATCGCCAAGACCCTGCTGCAGACGCTGGGCAAGGATCGCGCTTCATGGGCGATGATGCTGGTCGGCTTCATCGCCGGCATTCCGGTCTTTTTCGAAGTGGGCTTTGTGCTGCTAATTCCGCTGATCTATGTCGTCGCCAAAGAAACTCGCCTCAATATGCTGTATCTGGGCGTGCCGCTGGCCATTTCGCTGATGGTGGTGCATTGCATGCTGCCACCCCACCCTGCCGCCATGGCAATTACCGGCATGCTGGGCGCCGATGTAGGCAAGGTCATCATGTACGGCCTGATCGTGGGCTTGCCGACTGCCATCATCGCCGGCCCGGTCTGGATCAATCTGGTATGCAAGCGTGAAGCACCTTCTACCCAGCAGGCTTTTCTGGAAGAGCGCTGTGACAGCAGCGAGCGCAAGGATCTGCCCGGCTTCGGCATCACCCTGTTCACCATCCTGCTGCCGCTATTGCTGATGGTAGGCAAAACGGTTGCCACCATGGGGCTGACGCAAGGCACCACCAGCTACGAAGTGGTTGCCTTTCTGGGTAACCCGCTGCCAGCGCTGGCGATTGCGGTGATGTTCGCCTATTGGTCGCTGGGGCTGCGTCGCGGCCTGAAGATGGCCGACCTGCTGGTGCTGACCGACAAATGCTTCCCGCCACTGGCCAGCATCTTGCTGATCATCGGTGCCGGCGGTGCCTTCAACGGCATCCTGATCGACAGCGGCGTGGGCAAGGTTCTGGCCGGTACGCTGGCACAACTGGACATGAACCCTATCGTACTGGCCTGGCTGATTGCAGGGCTGATGCACTTCGCCGTCGGCTCGGCCACCGTTGCCATGATCAGCGCGGCCGGCATGGTATTGCCTATGCTGGGCGATAACTCCGGCTACAGCCGTGAAATCATCGTGATTGCCATCGGCGCCGGCGCTATCGGCTGGACCCACGTCACCGACTCGGCATTCTGGGTGGTGAAGGAATATCTGGGTGTCTCGCTATCCGATGCACTGAAGAAATTTACCGGCGGTACCGTGCTGGCCTCCGTGGTCGCACTGGGACTGACCTTGCTGTTGTCGCGCGTGATTTAAGCAGACTACAGACAACACACGATCAAACTTATTATCTGATACAGGAGCAACATCATGATTCTGGGCAAAACAATTGAAAGCTGGTGCGCCAGCTACCCGCTGATCAATGAACTGATCGCCTTGCAGGAAACCAGCTGGTTCAACCCTGGCATCGCACCGACGGCAGAAGCACTGGCAGATGTCGGCCTGACCGCTGCCGATGTGGCCGATGCCAGTGCCCGTCTGGACCGCTTTGCCTCCTACATCATGCAGGTGTTCCCGGAAACCCGCGCCAGCGGCGGTATTATCGAGTCGGGCATTCTGCCCATGCCCAAGCTGCAAGCCGAACTGATGGCGCGTCATGACCAGGAATCTGCCGGCCAGTTGTGGCTCAAGGCAGATTGCAACCTGCCGATTTCCGGTTCGATCAAGGCACGCGGCGGCATCTATGAAGTGCTCAAGCATGCCGAAGACCTGGCGCTGGCTGCCGGCCTGCTCACCATCGATGACGACTACGCCAAACTGGACAGCGATGCCATGCGCGCTTTCTTCGGCCAATACAAGGTCGCGGTCGGCTCGACCGGCAACCTCGGCCTGTCCATCGGCATCATGAGTGCACAGCTGGGCTTCCAGGCCTCGGTGCATATGTCGGCCGATGCCCGCCAGTGGAAGAAGGACAAGCTGCGCGCCCATGGCGTGACCGTGGTTGAATATGAATCCGACTACAGCGTCGCGGTGGCACAAGGCCGCAAACAGGCCGAATCCGATCCTAGCTGCCACTTTGTCGACGATGAAAATTCGACCAGCCTGTTCCTCGGCTACGCCGTTGCCGCCGAGCGCCTGCAGCGCCAGATCGCGGCCGCCGGCATCACTGTCGACGCCGAACACCCGCTGTTCGTCTATCTGCCATGCGGCGTTGGTGGCGGCCCGGGCGGGGTGGCCTTCGGTCTGAAACTGGTATTTGGCGATGCCGTACACTGCATCTTTGCCGAACCGACCCACTCGCCGTGCATGCTGCTGGGCGTCCATACCGGCATGCACGACGCGGTGTCGGTGCAGGACTTCGGCATCGATAACGTCACCGCCGCCGACGGACTGGCGGTCGGCCGTGCCTCCGGTTTTGTCGGCAAGGCGATGCAGCGCCTGCTGGACGGCTACTACACCGTCAGCGATGAAACGCTGTATCGCTATCTGGCACTGGCCGAACAGCTGGAAGGCATCCGCATGGAGCCTTCGGCACTGGCAGGCGTGCAGGGCATGGCGCGGGTACTGCAGGAAACACAGGGCTACCGTGCCCGCATCGGCCTGAGCGCCGAGCGCATGGCCAATGCAACCCATCTGGTATGGGGTACCGGTGGCAGCATGGTGCCGCCGGCTGAAATGGAAGCCTATCTGGCCAAAGGCCGGGCACTACTGGCCTAAACGTCGACACCCTGCACTGCCCGGGCGCGCTGATTGCGGCAGGCCCGGGCGGTTTGCATCCGGCTTTCCGGTACAATGCGACCATGTTGAATCTTTCGCCAAGAATGGGCGCCAAGCTCACCAACGCCCAGTTCGCCAACCTGCATACCTTTCTGGTGGCGGCCCGCCACCTGAGCTTCGCCCGCGCCGCCGAAGAGCTCTGCCTGACCGCCAGCGCCGTCAGCCACCGTATCGCCCGTCTGGAACAAAGCCTGTCACTTGCACTCTTCCACCGCCTGACCCGGAGGGTCGCCCTGACCGAAGACGGCGAGCGCATCTACCGCATTTTGCAAGGAGCGATGGGGGAGCTGTCAGAGGCATTGCAGCAGACACCGCAAGCCGAAGTGGCCGGCGCCATCGCGCTCTATGTCCGTCCGTCACTGGCTCAGTGCTGGCTGGTGCCGCGTCTGGCCAACTTCAGCGCCCGTTACCCGCATATCTCGCTGGATATCCGCGTGGGTAACGATAACGTCGACTTCCGCACGCAAGCCATCGACTTGGCCTTGTACTACGCCGATGGCGAGTTTCCCGGTCTGGTCGGCAGCAAGCTGATGGGGGAGATGATCGCGCCGGTGTGCAGCCCGGAATATGCCCATCAGCATGGTTTGCTGGACACGCCGGACAATCTGCGCCATTGCACCTTGCTGCACGATTCGCTGGCCTGGCATAACGCGGCCTACGATGCCGAATGGCGCTTGTGGGCGCGTCATCACCAGATGGATGCCTTGTTGCCCGAACGTAGCCTGACCTTTGACCGCTCGGATCTATGTGTAATTGCGGCGCTCAACCATGGCGGCATCGCTATCGGCCGCCATCAGCTGGTACAAAAGCGCATCGACAAGGGCGAACTGATCCTGCCCTTCGGCAATTTCACCCAGCCCGGCCACTATGATTATTATCTGGTTCACCCGCCCTACGCGGCCGTCCCCAAGCGACTGCAGGTGTTGATAGACTGGCTGCACGAATGCGCTACCCAGCCTTGCACGCCGGCTATTACTTGTCATAAAAATTTAACCACCCAAGGTTAAGCTGCGGCCATTCATATAAAATGGTGCCAGAGAATGACGATCAGCCAGCGCCTGTGGTCCTCGGTTGCGTTTACCCTCGCCTGCCTGCTGCTGGTCATGGCCAGCAGCGCCTATTTGCTGGAGCGGACACTGGGCGAGCTGGAGCGCAACCGCCAGCAACAGGCGCTCGGCATCCAGCTGTACACCCTCAAGAGCGAGGCGCTGGCCCTGTCCCGCGCCGACCCGCTGCTGGATGAAACGGCCGTCAGGCTCAAGCGTGCCGACGCCACTTACGCCCGCCTGCTGCCAAAGGTGCTGGCGGCCTTGCCGGCCAGCGAGCACGAAGCGTTCCGCAGCGCGGTTGCCGCCAGCTGGACGCAATACCACCAGCAGATGGCCTCGGCACTGCAAATTGCCGCCACCGCACCGGAAGACGCACTTGCCATCCCGGAGTCCGCCTACAGCAGCTTTCTGGCACCACTGGTCACACGGCTGGATCAGGATCTCCAGCGCCTGCAGACTCAGACGGAACGGGACAATCTGCAGATTTCCCGCGACCTCGACCAGCTGCTGTTGCTGGTGCTCGGGCCGCTGGCTCTGGCTTGTCTCGCCGTGGTGCTGTCGCAGGGGCTGATCGCCCACTGGCTCAAACGCCGTCTGCGCGCCATCGACCAGGCTGCCGGCCGTCTGGCCGAGGGCTGGCTGTCGACGCGCCTGCCCGAAGCGGGCAAGGATGAACTGTCGCACGCAGCGCAAGGCATCAACCGTTTTCTGGAAAAACTGTCGACACTGCTGTCCCGCGTCCACAGCCATGCAGCGGCCGGTGCACATGAAAACACGCTGCTGTCCGGGCTGACCCAGCAGGTGATCGCCATCAGCACGGCACAGGCGGAAGAAGCCAGCGTGTCACACCATGCAGCCAGCCGCGTCGATGAAGCGGCCGCCATGATCGCCCGCCATCTGGCAGTGATCGAAGCCGGCACCGCCGACGTGACGCGCCGCACCGCCAGCGCCCGCAGCGCATGCGAACAGGGCGCGGTCAAAATGGGAAGCCTGCTCGAACGCATCGATGCTGTTTCGCTGCAGATGAGTGAACTGAAATGTTCCAGCGACAATATCCGTCAGGTCAGCACGCTGATCCGCGATATCGCCGACCAGACCAATCTGCTGGCGCTCAATGCGGCGATCGAAGCGGCACGCGCCGGCGAGAGCGGCCGCGGCTTTGCCGTGGTCGCCGATGAAGTGCGCAAACTGGCCGAACGCACCCGCGACGCCACCGACGGCATCAGCCAGGCACTGCTGCAGATAGAAAACGCCACTGGCGTGCTCGACGGCACGATCCGGGACGCCGGTGTCACCGGCAACGATAGCCGCCAGGCGCAAAACGTGCTGGCAGAGACGCTGGCCGCTGTCGATGCGGCGCTGAGCGAAGTCAGCCACAAGGTTGGCGAAATTGGCGAGGCGGGCGAAGAGCAGGAGGCCAGCGGGCGACAGATCGTCGACACCAGCCGCCACCTGTCGGACAAGGCCCAAGCCATCGAACAGCAAATGGCCGCCATTGCCCCGATGACGCAACGACTGGATCAGGCCTCGGCGCTATTGCTGGGCGAGATGAGCTGGTTTAAACAGGCAGAGCAGGCGCCAGAAGTGGCGCCCCACCACCCTGGTGCTTACAACACCGCCAGCGCGGCGGCGTAGTCCGGCTCCTGCCCGACTTCGCTCACCAGCTCGCTATGCAACACTTTGTTGTCGGCATCCAGCACCACCACCGCACGCGCAGTCAGGCCCTGCAAGGGGCCGCTGGCGAACTCGACGCCCCAGGTACTGCGGAACTCGGGGTGGCGGAAGGTCGACAGATTGACCACGCCCTCGATACCTTCGGCGCCGCAGAAGCGCTTCTGCGCGAACGGCAGGTCGGCCGAGATGCACAGCACGGTCACGCCAGCGCGACCGGCGGCCTGCTCGTTGAACTTGCGCACCGAGGTGGCGCAGGTCGGGGTGTCGACGCTGGGGAAAATATTCAGGATCTTGTTGCCGGCAAAATCGGCCAGTGTCACCTCGGCCAGATCGCCGTTGGTAAGATTCAGGGCCGGAGCCTGAGAGCCGACGGCAGGCAGGCTGCCAGAAACTTCGATAGGATTACCGCGCAGGGTGATGGTAGGCATGGACTGCTCCTTGTGGGTTGACGCTGTATCGTGCGCCACATGCCATCGAGATTCAACCACACGCGCATGATGGGTAGGGAGGCTTAGACCGAAGGCCGTAACCCACCAGCGACAAAGGCATCCCTACGCGGTGGCTTACTCTGGCGCTACCGGCGCATCTTCCCTCACAGCCCGGGTCGCCATGAATTCACCATTACCGACCGGAACCACACAACAGAAGAATGCAGGATCCGCTTTGACCTGTGCCATAAACCCCACCATTTCCGCTTCGTGGGAGACGGCATTGTCAACGACCAGCAAACCGCCGGGTCGCAGAATACGCCGCAGCTCAGGCCACCAGCCAAGGTATTCTGAGCGCTCTGAATCGAGAAAGATCAGATCGTATGCATCATCCTCTGTCTCTGCCAGCACATGCCCTGCATCTTCTTGCAGCAAGATAATCTGTTGGCCCAGGCCCGAGCGCTCAAAGTTACTGCGTGCCAGCTGACACTTGAATTCAGAAAACTCTACGGTATGGACCTGCCCTCCTGTCGCCCTACATGCCTCGGCAAGCCATAGCGTCGAATAGCCATTCGATGTGCCGATCTCCAGCACTTGCCTTGCCTTGGCACTACGAACAAGCACGCCCAACAACTCCCCGGTGCTGCGGGTAATATTGAGCATGCGCCGGGGACGATCACTGATCGTTGCATCATTGCCCTCGCCAAACTGTTCAAGCTCACGCAATAACTGCTGCAGTCCTGTCTCCATCTTCCATCCTTTATGAGCGATCAGGCCTCTAGCCGAGGCCAAAGCATGAACCCGCCTGCAATGATGTAGCGTTCAAGGGCACCATGGAGGCGGCCGACACACTGCGTAACCCACCATCCACTCAGGCTCAAGCTGACGATGGACGGTTAATGACCTGCCCCTGCATCCCTATTTACCGCTCCACAAAATGAAGCCGCTGCTCATCCATGGCAAATGAAGCTTTATGGATCCGCCCTTGCCTGACTTCGTAAATGCAGAGCATTTCCATGCTGCCAACGCCTTCGGGAAAATTGCGCGTCACCCGCTCGTGATCGATGACGATATCGCCCATCTGCGAGCGCGAAATCAGGTCAGCGTACAGGTCAGCCTCGGCAAAGCGTGCAATGAATCGCAGCCGCATCTCGTCATGGCCTTGTGCCAGGCATTCTCCATGCAGCGCATACAGTGAAGCGTCCGGTGCGTAGGTTTCAAGTAGCGCGTCAATATCTTTAGCGTTGTAAGCATCAAGCTGCGCTTGCACCACCAAGGCTGGGGATGGATAAGACATGGCACCTCGACAAATTGGTGTTAGAGCGTGTTCACGATCTCGCGAGCGAGGGCGAGACAAGGCGAAAACGGCTGAGAAAGCGGAATGTACAGGTGGTACATGAGCATTTCGAAACCGTTTTCAACGCCGTATCGCTGATGCGCAGCAGATCGTGAACAGGTTCTTAGGAATAAAACGGGTGGGCTGAGAGGCCGGCAGAGCACAAGGCTTACCCCGGCGTTACCGGCTAAGCCCCCCTACTCCACCATCTCCAGCCCCAGCTCTGCCATCAGTTCGCGCGCAACGCGGAACGCTTCCACCGCCGCCGGTGCGCCACCGTAGACGCCGGCGTGCAGCAGCACTTCGCGGATTTCGGTAAGGGTCGCGCCGTTGTTGAGCGCGCCGCGCAGATGGCCCTTGAGTTCGGTGCTGCGCCCGAGCACGGCCAGCATCGCGCAGGTGACGAGGCTGCGGGTTTTCAGTTCGATGCCGCCGCGCTGCCAGGTGCTGCCCCAGGCATGCTCGTTGACCCAGTCCTGCAGCGGTTGCGAGAAGGCGTCGGCGCTACCCATCGCGCGCGCGACGAACTCCTCGCCCATCACCCGGGTGCGCATTTCAAGGCCGGCCTGTTTGTCCTGTTCACTCATCGTTGTCTCCTCTCGTGTCAGCGGTTCGCACGCGCGGCCAGCCACACGCCGGACAGGATCAGCGCGATCCCGGCGGCGTGATAGGCATGAAAGGCCTCACCCAAAAACAGCACCGACAGCAAGGCGCCGAACATCGGCATCAGGTGGATGAAGCTGCCAGCCCTGGCCGGTCCGACGCGGGCAACGCCGAGGTTGTAGAAATAGTAGGCGGCTACCGACGGCAGGGTGCCGACGTAGGCGAAGGTAATCAGCGTGGTGGTGTTCAGCGGCGCACGCTGCCCGCTGGCGTATTCGAGCAGGAAAAACGGCGTGATGCAGGAGAGGCCGATCACCACCAGCACGGTAAGCAAACCCAGGCGGTTCAACCCGGCCGGCAGGCCGCGCAGCAACAGGGTATACAGCGCCCACGCCAGCATGGCGGCAAATACCACCACATCGCCGTGGTTGATCTCGAGGCGGATCAGGCGCGCCAGCTCGCCGTGCGCGACGATGGTCAGCACGCCGGCAAACGACAGCAAAATCGCCAGCAACTGCAGGGCGCTGGCCTTGATGCCGAAAAACAGCGCACCCAGCAGCACAATCAGGATGGGAATAAACGAATTCATCAGCACCGCATTGGTGGCGGTGGTTTCCTGCACCCCCAGATACACCAGCGAATTAAAGCCGGCGATGCCGAACACCCCAAGCGCCAGCAAACGGCGCCAATAGGGTAGCCACAGCGCGCGCTGCTGCCATGCCGGCTTCAGCCCGAACGGCAGCAATACCAACAGCGCGATCGCCCAGCGCGCGAACGATAGCGTCAAGGGCGGAATGCTGGCATGGGTGGCACGGGCGAGTACGAAATTGCCGGACCAGAACAGCGTGGTCAGCACCAGGAGCAGATAGGCGGAAGTCAGCGAAGAGCGGGAGGTCGTCATCCCCCGACCTTGCCATGCCATACGAATTACCGCAAGCAGGACTAACCCTGTAGCCCCCCCAGATGCTGGGCCAGAAAAACCTCGACCCGCGCCTCTGCGCTGTATGCCACATTCAGGCGCAGATAATCCGATGCCTGCTGGCCGGGACGGAACAAGGCGCCCGGTGCCAGCATCACCCCCTCCTTGACCCCCTCTGCCGACAGCGCCACGCCATCACAGCCCTGCGGCAGGCGCGCCCAGACAAACATGCCCTCGCTGCCGGCGGCAAACACATCCAGGCCCTGCCGCGCGCACAGCGACAGCGTCTGCGCCCGCGCTTCGGCCAGCCGCGCGCGCAGCCGCGCAATGCGCCGCCGCTGCTGGCCATCGCTCAGCGCGGCCAGCGCCACCCGCTCGGCCAGCTCGGACGAGGTCAGGCCATACACCATCTTGTGATGGATCAGCGCCTCGGCCACCCCGCGCTCGGCGGCGACAAAACCCACGCGTAAACCCGGCGACAGAGTCTTGGAGAAGCTGCCGACATGTACCACCCGTCTCAGTCCGTCCAGCGCCGCCAGCGAGGGCACGCTGCTGGCAGAGAGCCCGGCACAGACATCGTCCTCGACGATCCAGAAGTCGTATTTCTCCGCCAGTTGCAGCACACGGTGGGCCGTGGCCGCGCTATAGCTGGCACCGGTCGGATTGTGCAGGCGCGGATTGGTGAAAAAGACCTTGGGCCGGTGCTGCTCCAGCAGCGCCTCCAGCGCCACCAGATCCGGTCCCTGTGGCGTCCATGGCACACCCAACGGCTGGATGCCGTGCAGCGGCAGACCGATGACCAGATTGCAGTAGCCGGGATCATCGACCAGCACACAGTCACCCGGCCGGGTCAGACAGGCCAGCGCCAGCGTCAGCGCCTGGCTCGCCCCCTGCGTCAGTACCAGTTGCTGGCGGCTCAGCGGCAGCCCCGCCTCGCCCAGTTCGCGCACCAGGTAGTCGCGCAGGGCGGGCAGGCCGCCCGGCTCGCCATAACCGGCCAGTTCGCCGCCCGAAGTACTGCGGGCGACCTGGCGCAGGCCACGCTCCAGCCCCATATCGGCAAACCATGCCGGCGGCAGCCAGCCGCTGCCGGGCTTGATCGCGTCCGGTGGCGGCTCGTACAGGCTGTCGGCCAGCCAGAAAGCATGGGCCGGCAGCGGCGGCAGGCTGTCGAGCTCGGGCCGCCCCTGCCCGCTCCCTGCCAAGTAGAAGCCTTCGCCGCGACGGGCACTGATGATGCCGGTGGCAACCAGACGGTCATAAGCCTCGGCCACGGTAAAGGTGCTGATGCCCAGTTCGCGCGAGAGCTGGCGGATGGACCACAGCCGCTCGCCGGCAGAGAGTTGTCCCTCCTGGGCTGCGCGGCTGATCGCATCCACCAGCTGCTGAACCAGGGTTCCGGCGGCGGGCTGCAGCCTGAAAATGCTGAAAACATGCTGTATAGCCATTTTTACCTGTACGGGCTAGGTGGTATTCCGACCTTACTGTACCTGTTAGCGCAGCCGCCGTGGGCAATAAAGTGTTTGCTCGCCTGCCACGCGGCAAGGCCAGACCCAGAGGAGAACATTATGCAGATCAAGACATGGACCATGCTCACACTGGCCGCCCTGCTCGCAGGCCAGGCCCAGGCCGGCGACACCCTGCGCGTCGCCACCGATGGCACCTTCCCGCCCTATAGCGTGGTTGCACCCGACGGCAAGCTGTCCGGCTTCGATGTCGATATCGCCAATGCGCTGTGCACCGAGATGAAAGCCAAATGCGAGATCATGCGTTACGACTTCGACGGCATGATTCCGGCACTGAACGCACGCAAGTTCGACCTGATCGTCGCCTCGATGGCCATCACCCCCGAGCGCGAGAAGGCCGTGGCCTTCAGTGCCAAATACGAAGGCGGCTATTCGCAGTTTCTCGGCAAGAAAGGCATCCAGCTCACGGGCACGCCAGCGGGCATGAAGGGCAAGACGCTGGGCGTACAGCAGGGCACCATCCAGGAAAAATACGCCAAGGACGTCTTCGGCAAGGCCGGCGCCAAGGTACGCAGCTACAGCACCCCGGCTAACGCGCTGCTGGATCTGAATGCCGGCCGCGTCGACGCGATCATGGTTGAAATCGGTGTCGGCACCGAATTCCTCAAGGGCCCCGGCGGCAACAAACTCTCGCTGTTCGGCCCGAAGTTCAACGACGTCAAATACTTCGGCACCGGCTCGGGCATTGCCATGCGCAAGGCAGATCAGGCGCTGCTACAGAAGGTAAATACCGCGCTGGCGGCCATCCTGAAGAACGGCACCTACAAGAAGATCAACGACCGCTACTTCGACTACAACCAGTACGACTGAGCCTGCCATGCAAATCGAGACCCTGCCCCTGATAAGCCCGATACCGGGCCAGCAACATGCGCTCAAGCTGTGGCGCTTCGGCAATGCCGGCGCGCGCCCGCGCGTCTATCTGCAGGCAGCGCTGCATGCCGACGAAATTCCCGGCATGCTGACGCTGACGCTGCTGCGCGAGCGCCTGGCCGAGATGGAGGCCGAGGGCCACATCTGCGGCGAAATCCTGCTGCTGCCGGTGGCCAACCCCGTCGGTCTGGCGCAGCAGCATCTGGGGCTGGCGCAAGGACGCTTCGATGCGGGCAGCGGTCTCAATTTCAACCGCAACTATCCTGACCTCGGCCCCGGGCTGCTTGCGCGTCTGCAAGGTCTTCCGAGCCAGGGCGAGGCGATCGATACCGCCACCGTGCGCGAGCAGATGCAGGCGCTGCTGGGCGAATCCTGCCCGAAAACCGAGCTGGAAAGCCTGCAGCACACGCTGTTTGCGCTGGCCTGTGTCAGCGATGTGGTGCTCGACCTGCACTGCGATAGCGAGGCCGAGCTGCATCTGTATGTGCACAGCGAGCAACTGGACGAGGCGACGGCACTGGCCGGTTTCATGGGCGCCGCCGCGACCCTGCATGCAACCGAGCAGGGCGGCAACTCCTTCGATGACTGCTGCACCCGGCCGTGGTGGTGGCTGCGCCAGCATTACCCGCAACTGCCCATGGCCTGCTTTGCCGCCACGGTCGAGCTACGCGGCCAACTCGATGTGTCGCTGGAACAGGCGACAGGCGATGCCGCGCATCTGCTGGACTACCTGGTCTGGCGCGGTGCCGTCACCGGCGAGGCGCAACCGCCGGCCGCGCCGGCCATGCCGACCCCGCTGCAGGGTGTATCCGTCAGCTGTGCGCCGCATGGCGGCATCGTCAGCTACTGCCATCCGGTCGGCAGTCCGGTCGAAGCCGGCACACGGCTGGGCTGGGTAATAGACCCGCTGTCCGGCCAGCGCAGCGAACTGTGCGCCGAAGCCAGCGGCATCTATTACGCACGCGTGCTGCAGCGCTTTGTGCCAGCCGGCCTCGAACTGTGCTTTGTCGCCGGCGAGACGCCGCTGCGCAGCGGTCGCCTGCTGGCACTGTAAACCAAGGGAGCACACCGCATGCTTGAAGACTACCTGCCCGGCCTGTTTGCCGGCTTATGGATGACGCTTAAACTGGCGGCGCTGGCACTCTTGTTTGCCATGCTGCTGGGCCTGATGGGCGCGGCCTTCCGGCTGGCGAAAAACCGGCCGCTGGCGCTCTTGGCCGAACTGTATTCGACCATGGTGCGCGGCATCCCCGATCTGGTGTGGATGTTCATCCTGTTTTTCGGCGGCCAGATGCTGGTCAACGATATTGCACTGGCACTGGGCTTAGCACCACTGGACATCGACGCCTTTATCGCTGGCGCACTGACGCTGGGCTTTATCTTCGGCGCCTATATGAGCGAGACCTTCCGCGGGGCCATGCTGGCCGTCCCCCCCGGCCAGATCGAGGCCGGGCACGCCTACGGCATGAGCCGGCTGCGGGTGTTCTGCCGCATCATGCTGCCGCAGATGGTGCGCTTCGCCCTGCCCGGTTTCTCCAATAACTGGCTGGTGCTGGTGAAATCGACAGCACTGGTCTCGGTGATCGGGCTGGACGACATGATGGCACGTGCCGATGTGGCCAAATCGGTGACGCAGCAGCCGTTTACCGTCTACCTGTGCGTGGCGCTGCTGTATCTGGCCATCACCAGCATTTCCATGCTGGCGCTGAACCGGCTGTGCGCACGCTATTCGCTGGGCATCAGGGAGGCCGAACTATGATAGACATGGATCTGGTGCTGGAGAAACTGCCGGCGTTTTTCGGCCTCGCCGAAGCCGGCCCGGCACTGCCCGGACGCGACGGCCTGCTGCTGACGCTGGAACTGCTGACCCTGTCGCTATTGGCCGGCTTCGCTCTGGCCCTGCCGCTGGCCTTGCTGCGCGCATCAAAAAACCGCTGGCTATCGACACCGGTGTGGCTGTACACCTATGTGTTCCGCGGTACGCCGATGCTGGTACAGCTGTTCCTGATCTACTACGGCATCGCGCAATTCGAGGTGGTGCGCGCGAGCTGGCTGTGGACCTATCTGCAGGAAGCGTACTGGTGCGCCATCTTCGCCTTCACCCTCAATACCGCCGCCTATACCACCGAGATCATCGCCGGGCAGATCCGCAATACCGCCCACGGCGAGATCGAAGCCGCGCGCGCCATCGGCATGAGCCGCTGGCAGACGCTGCAGCGTATTGCACTGCCCTCGGCACTGCGCCGCGCGCTGCCGGCCTACAGCAACGAGGTGATCATGATGCTGCAAGGCACCGCCATCGCAGGTCTCGTCACCCTGGCTGACCTCACCGGTGTCGCGCGCCAGATCTACAGCGACAGCTATCAGGCCTTCGAACCCTTCCTGACCGCCGGCGCCTTTTACCTGACACTGACTTTCCTGATCGCCTGGCTGTTCCGCCGTCTGGAACGGCGCTATCTGGCCCATCTGCGGCCACGCAGCTGATGCCCGTGCCCTTCGTGCCATGCAAAACGCCCCGCAATGCGGGGCGTTTTGCATGGTGCGGCAATCAGGCGTGCCGGATTTGCGCGGCTGGTGTCGCCACATATTGCGGCACCAGCGAACCAACGACCATACCGGCAAAGCTCATAATCAGACCCACCAGCTGCGGTGGCCAGAACGCAGCGTCGGTATAGCTGTACTCCAGCGACAGCCACGACACCATGCCAAGAACGATGGCCAGCAAGGCGCCCTGAGTCGTGGCCCGTTTCCAGAACAGGCCGGCAATCAGCGGCACCGAAGCGGCGACCAGCGTGACCTTGTAGGCATTGCCGACCATCTCGTAGATGCTGGCATCGGACAACAAGGCAAAGGCTGTGGTCGAGATGGCGGCCACCACGATGGAGATGCGCATCGCGCGGATGAACTGGCGGTCGGTCATGCGCGGCAGCAAGTGCTTGAGCACGTTTTCGGTAAAGGTGACCGACGGCGCCATCAGCGTACCCGAGGCGGTCGACATGATGGCCGACAGCAGTGCGCCAAAGAACAAGACCTGTGCAAACAACGGCGTCTTGTCGAGGATCAGCGTCGGCAGGATCATCTGCGCATCGCGGGCGGCCACGCTGGCCACCATCCCGGGTTCGATGATCTCGGCCGCATAGGTCAGGAAGATGGGCAGCATGCAGAAGCACAGATAGAAGATCGCGCCTAGGATCGTGCCGCGCTGGGCCACCTGCTCGCTCTTGGCCGACATCACGCGCTGGTAGATATCCTGCTGCGGGATAGAGCCCAGCATCATGGTCACCGCCGCACCGATAAAGCCGACCACGGTCTTGGGGTCAGTGTCGTGCAGGAAGGTGAACTTGTCGGCGGCGACCGCCTTGGCAATCACCACGTCGGCACCGCCGGCCATGCCGCCGATCAGCCACACCAGATACACCAGGCCAATCACGATGATGGACATCTGCAGGAAGTCGGTAAACGCCACCGACAGCATGCCGCCGCACAGCGTATAGACCAGCACGATGACTGCACCCAGCAAGGTGCCCATGGTGGTGCTGATCGCGCCGTCTGACAGCACGTTGAACACCACGCCCAGCGCCGTCATCTGCGCCGCGATCCAGCCCAGGTAGGACAGGATGATGACGATGCTGGAAATTGCCTCGACCACCGGACCATAGCGCTGGCGGAAGAAGTCGCCGATGGTCAGCAGGTTCATCCGGTACAGGCGGCGCGCGAAAAAGATACCGACCAGCATCAGGCAGGCAAAAGAGCCGAACGGATCTTCGACGATGCCGGAGAAGCCTTCAGCCAGGAAGGTGGACGGGATACCCAGAATGGCTTCCGAGCCAAACCAGGTGGCAAACACCATGGCGGTCACCACCGGCAAGGGCATGCTGGCACCGGCCGTGGCAAAGTCCTTGGCATTCTGAACCCGGGTCGAGGCGTACAGGCCGATCCCGACCGTCACCATCAAATAAAGCACGACAAACCAAATCAACATCTCACGCTGTCTCCCGCGATTAGGGTGGTTGTTTTTTGCGGATTATCCGCCATGCCGTGCCCCAGTCGAAGAGTTGTGAACGAAAAAACTACAGTTGCAGTGCCGTCAGCGGCCGCGGCTACCCGGGAAAAGGCAGGGATGGACGGCTGAACCGTCCTCCCTGCCAGTGCTGCAAGGGCTTGCGGATAAGGATTTAGCCAAGAAATGCCTTTAGCCGCATATTTTTGAATTAATAAATTCAACACGCGTTAAACATGTTAAACAAAAACAACACTCAATCACGCCACCGCCAGCACACCCCAGTCCTCGACACCAAAGCGCCCCTTGCCGTCACGCACCACCCTGCCACTGGCCAAATGTGGATCATGGGTAAAGAACAGGCCGCCTTCGCGCGCCAGCAGGCCCTCAAGCAGCGCCTGCTTCTCATCGATCAGCATTTCCGGATAGCGGTCGTAACCCATGGTGATCGGTACATGTACCCAAGGCGTACCCGGAATCAGATCGGCGGCAAACACCAGCGGCCCGGCCTGCGTCGGAATTTCAGTCAGCAACATACCCGGCGTATGCCCATGCGACAGATGAAAGCGCCAGTCTTGTGGCAGGCAATCCGGCATTTCACCATCGGATAGCACCAGACGACCCGATGCCTGCAAAAGCGCAATCAGTTCGGGTATAAAAGAGGCACGATCACGCGCATGCGGCGTCAGTGCACGCTGCCAGGCGGCGCGACCGGCAACAAAGCGCGCATTGGGAAACAGCAGCCGGGCCGGGCCGCCATCCCAGGCCGCAAGCAGACCGCCAGCGTGATCGAAGTGCAGATGCGACAGGATCACCACATCGATATCGGCATCAGACAGGCCCTGCGCTGCCAGTGCGTCCAGCAAGACATGCTGCGCCTCGACCACGCCGTAACGCTCGCGCATTTCAGGCGAGAAAAAAGCACCGATCCCGGTTTCCAGCAGGATACGCTGGCCTGCCGTTTCAACCAGCAGGCAGCGGCAAGCCAGCGGTACACGATTGGCCTCGTCAGGCGCCAGATAGCGCGACCACAAGGCACGCGGTGCATTGCCGAACATCGCGCCGCCATCAAGCTTCTGCGAATTACCATCAAGAGGGGTGAGCTTCATCGAGCCGTGCCTTTGTCATAAAAAGGCACATTATTACCAACAAAGCGGCAGATGCCAATAAACCACCCGCAGCCGGTCCCATTCTGAAGCTGCACGACAGCGCGGCATATGAAAAAGACCTCTTCGGCAAACGGATACAACATACTGCACAAGTCAACCCAGAGGGGTTAATGATATGATCATACCGAGTTGAAGCAAATGGGAAAGAGCATGCCGAGTGGCGATATCCTGCTAATCGAAGACAGTACCGCTATTCTGCACCCGCTGGCGCGGGTGATAGAACGCATGGGCTATTGCGTCCGCATCGCCATGAGCCGCGCCCAGATGCAGCAGGAGTTGCTCAAGGGCGGATTGATGGCCGCTGTGCTGGATTACAGCCTGCCCGATGCACTGGAAGGCGAGGCGCTTTACGACCTGCTGAAAAAAGGTGTCCCGACGCTGGTATTGACCGCACGCAATGATGCCGCGACCCGCGAAAAGATTCTGTCCTATCCGGTCGTCGACTACATCCCCAAAGACATGCCAGCGGCGCTGGAGTATGTAGCCATGCTGCTGCGCCGTCTGGACCGCAACCGCCAGCTGGCCGCATTGGTCGTCGATGATTCGCATACAGTACGCCAACATCTCAAATCGCTGCTGGAACGCTACCTGTTCCAGGTCATTCTTGCCAGCGATGCCGATGAAGCCAAACAGGCACTGAAACAGCACAAACATATCCGTCTGGCGCTGATAGACCATGATATGCCGGGCATGGATGGTGCCAACCTGACCACCGAGATCCGTCGCAGTTTCGGACGCGAGCAACTCGCCATCATCGGCATTTCCGGTTCATCCAATAGCAACACCAATCCGCGCTTTATCAAGGCCGGCGCCGACGATTTTTTGAGTAAACCATTCAATCCTGAAGAGTTTTACTGCCGTATCACGCGTACGATCGAATATCTGGAAAATATGGAGGCCCTGGTGCAGGCAGCCAATCAGGATGCGCTGACCAGCCTGCCCAACCGTCGTGCCTTTTTTGCCGAGGCACTACGCCAGAATGACGATTACGCTGTCGCCATGCTGGATATCGACCATTTCAAGTCCATCAACGACCGCTGCGGCCATGCCGGTGGCGATGAGGCGCTGATAGCGCTGGCAAAACAGCTGCGAGAACATTTTCCGGACGAAATGGCGGCGCGACTGGGCGGGGAGGAGTTTGCCATTATTCTGGGCGGCGATAACCGGGTACAGCAGCAAAGGCTGGAGAACTTCCGCCAGGCGCTGGCAAACCAGAAGCAGCATCTGGCTGGCCAGCACCTGAATCTCACCATCAGCATCGGCCTGTCAGATTGCAGCACCCAGAGTATAGAGCTGCAACTGCATCAGGCCGATGAGCGCCTGTACCAGGCCAAACAAGGCGGACGCAACTGCCTGGTTGCGCGCGAACGCAGCATGCAAGCGGCCAGCTAAGCCTGCTCTAATACAAAAACCGGTCGAGCTGTCTCGTCCCGCCACTGGTAAAGGCGGCAGTCGCTGCTGCTGCTGCAGCCACCACAGCCCCCGCCGCATGCAGCGCCACTGACCTGCACCCGTCCCTTGCGTATCCACAGCGCCAGCATCGGCTCCAGAGCCGATGGCGGCACTTGCATCAGCACTGAGAGCTCGGACAGACTCAAAACGGCACGGCTTTGCAAAATATCCCGCAGCCGGTTCAGCATGCACAGCTCCCGGAAGCGCAAGCCTTGGCCTTGCCTGCCGGCAGGGCATTGGCCGCGCCAGCCTGACGGCCAAAGTAGCGCAACAGCAAAAACCCCAGCCCCAGCATGCCCAGCACGCCAGCGATCCATAACCCGGCCGTGACCGGTGCCGTTGCCAGACGCGAGACCTGATAAGTCAGCGTCGCCGCCGACCAGGCAATCACGAAGCACCACGCCCCGACCCCCGCCATCCAGCGTGCGCCGGCCTCGCGATACACCGCGCCCAGCGCCGCGACGCAAGGCGTGTACAGCAGGATAAACACCAGATAAGCCAGCGCCGCGGCCGCACCGCCAAAACGCATTTGCATCTGGCCAAAGGTGGTCGTGTCCACGCCCTGCTCTTCGGCAATCGCATCGCGGTCGGCCAGATCCCCGACCGACAGGCCCAGCGGATCGGTCAGCTTGTCCCCCAGCGACGCCAGATTATCAGCCACGCTGGCAACGGCGGCCTGCAGGCCGGCCGCCATATCGTAAACCGGCTCATCCTCATGCCCTGCCGCTGCACGCGCCAGATTGCCGTACAGCGAATCCAGCGTACCCACCACGGCTTCTTTGGCGAAGATGCCGGTAAACAGCCCGACCGTTGCCGGCCAGTTATCCTGCGTAATGCCCATAGGGGTAAATACCGGCGTCAGCACCCTGCCGGTTGCCGACAGCAGCGAAGCCTCGGTGTTTTCATTGCCGAAACTGCCGTCTGCACCCAGCGAATTGAACAGCGATAACACCATTACCACCGCCACGATCGCCTTGCCCGCGCGCACGATAAAACTCTTCAGCCGCTGCCAGCTGTGGATCAGCATGCCTTTAAGCGTAGGCAGGCGATAAGGTGGCAGCTCCATCACAAAAGGCGAAATCTCGCCCGACAGCAGGCTGTGCTTCATGGCAAGCCCGGTCAGTACCGCAATAGCGATGCCCAGCAGATACAGGGCAAAAACCACATTCTGCCCGTCGCTGGGGAAGAAGACGGCGGCAAACATCACATACACCGGCAGTCGCGCACCGCACGACATAAAAGGCATCATCATGATGGCGGTCAGCCGGTCGCGGCTGGAGTCCAGTGTGCGCGTGCCCATAATGGCCGGCACATTGCAGCCGAAGCCGACCAGCATGGGAACGAAAGCCTTGCCCGGCAGGCCGACCGCGCGCATGGCACGGTCAACCACCATGGCGGCACGCGCCAGATAGCCCGAGTCTTCCATAAAGGACAGACACAGGAACATGGCGGCAATCACCGGAATAAAGGTCGATACGGTCTGAATGCCGCCGCCGATGCCGTGGGCCAGTACCGCCACCAGCCAGGCCGGCGCACCCATGCCCGAAAGCAGATGGGCGGTGCCGTCCACCAGCAAAGTGCCGGTGGCCAAGTCGAAGAAGTCGATAAACACCGCGCCGGCATTGATCGCCAGCAGGAACATCAGATACATGGCCAGCAGGAACACCGGCAGACCGGTCACACGGCCCAGCGCGAAGCGGTCAAGCCGCGCGGTCATGCCGGGGCTGGCAATATGCTCGCGCCGCAGCACCCTGGCACACAGCAGATCAATGGCGCTATAGCGCGCGCTGGCCAGCGCGATATCGGCGTCCTCCCCAGCCAGATCCGGCAGTGAACTGGCCGTACCCTCCAGCAAACGTGCCGACTGTATGGCACGGCTGACATCCGGCTCGGCCTGTGCCTGCGCCTGCAGCCAGACTTCCAGATCGCCCGCCAGCGTAGGCTGGGGGCAAGGGCTCACGGCGCTCGCCGCCGCCAGCTGGATGGCCGTCACCAGCTCGGCAACCCCCTTGCCACGATTGGCGCAGATGGCAAGCACCGGGCAGCCCAGTGCCTGCTGCAAAGCGGGTATGTCTATGCTGTGGCCGCTGTTTTCCAGCGCATCCACCATATTCAACACCACCAGCATCGGACGGCCCAGATCCAGCAACTGGAAAGTCAGAAACAGATTGCGCTGCAGATTGCCCGCATCCAGCACATTGACAATCAGCCCGTCCGCGCCGGCCAGCACATGGTCGCGGGCGATGCGTTCGTCTTCCGATACGCCTTCGTCACCGCCTTCAATCGAATAGGTGCCGGGCAGATCGACCACCTCCAGCGGGGCATCGCCACGCAGACGCCCGCTCTTGCGCTCTACCGTGACCCCGGGCCAGTTGCCGACTTTCTGCCGCGCGCCGGTCAGCGCATTGAATAATGTGGTTTTACCGCAGTTGGGGTTGCCGATCAGGCTGATGCTGTTTAACGGCATAGCGCCACCTCGATTCCGTCCGCCTCGGCCCGGCGCAGGCACAAAGAAAAGCCACGCAGGCTCAGCTCGACCGGGTCGCCAAATGGCGCGACGCGCACGATTTCGACCATACAGCCCGGAGTCACCCCCATCGCCAGCAGTTTGCGCCGAAATGGCAATGCAGCCGCAGACAAAGCACTGACCGTCGCTTTTTGACCGGGCCGCAATTGGCCCAGAGTGAGAGGCAACATGATGCACACTCCGACACAGATGATAATGGCTCGCATTATCACCCTATCGGCGTGATTTAATCCAGCAATGAATGCGATTTATTCGCATTTATGTCACATCACAGAATCAGCGGACTAAAGCCCTTGGCGGCGATGGTGACACTAGCCCCCACGCGCAGCCGTGCCGCCTCGCCCTCATCCAGCACCACGTCGACAATCTGTCCGCCCACCAGCAAGCTGGCCATCTCGACCACGTCGACACGTCGTATCGCCAGCACCTGTGCCGCCAGATGAAAGCGTCCGCCGCCGCTTTGCGCGAGAAACAGCTCGGCCGGTGCGCCCTCGCCGATCACCTGCCCCGCCTCCAGCCTGAGCACATGCTGCGCCAGACGAAACACCTCGGCCAGATCATGACTGACCAGCACCGTAGACAAGGCAAACCGCTGTTGCAGCGCGAGCAGTTCGCCCTGCAACTGCTCGCGCAAATCCGGGTCCAGCGCCGACAAGGGCTCGTCCAGCAGCAAGAGCCGCGGCTCGGCCGCCAGCGCGCGCGCCAGTGCTACTCGCTGCTGCTGGCCACCGGACAAAGTCGCCGGCTTGCGCGTCGCCAGCGCAGCCAGCCCGGTCAGCGCCAGCAGCTCGTCCACCCGCTGCGGGTCTTTGCGCGCCTGGGCAAACTCGAGATTGCCGCGCACCGATAAATGCGGAAACAGCGCATAGTCCTGAAACACCATGCCTACCCGCCGCGCCTGTGCCGGCAGGCACACACCCTTGCGGCTGTCGAACCAGAGTTCGCCATCAACCACGATGCGCCCGGCGTCCGGGCGCACCAGCCCTGCCAGCATCCTGAGCAAGGTGGTTTTGCCGGCACCCGAGGCGCCAAACAGCGCCACGCGCTGCCCCGAATCCCAGCGGCTATCCACACGCAAGAGTTGGCTACCCGCCGCGCCATCCAGCCGCTTTTCCACGTTGATTTCTATCATGCGGCCCTTAACGCGCGACGGTTAAACAGATACACCGCCAGCAAGATGACAAAGCTCAGGACAAACAGCACGCCGGCGTACAGATTGGCTGCGGCATAGTTCAGGCTTTCGACTTCATCGTAAATGGCAATCGAGGCCACCTTGGTTACCCCCGGAATATTGCCGCCTATCATCAGCACCACGCCGAATTCACCCACGGTATGGGCAAACGACAACACGATACCGGCCAGCAAAGCCCCTTTGATATTGGGCAAAAGCACGGTAAACAGGGTATTGCTGCGCGAGCGCCCCAGCGTATAAGCCGCCTCGCTCAGGCTATGCGGCAAGGCCGACAGGGCCGACTGCAAGGGATGCACCATAAAAGGCAGGCTGAACAGAACCGAGCCCAGCACCAGCCCTTCAAAGGTAAACACCAGACGCAAGTCGAAGGTCGCCAGCAGCCAGCCACCCAGCGCACTATTCGGGCTGAAGGCCAGCAACAGGTAAAAACCCAGCACCGAGGGCGGCAGCACCAGCGGCATGCTGACCAGGGTTTCGGCGACCGGTTTGAAGCGGCTCTGGGTGGCCGCTAGCCACGCCGCCAGCGGCACACCGATCAGCAGCAGGATCAGGGTCGTGATGCCGGCCAGACGGAAGGTCAGCCACAACGGTGCCCAGTCAAGTTCAGTCCACATCAGAGAGCACCGTCAGTTCGTTGGCCTTGACCAGCGCAATCACCTCGTCCCCCACCACAAGCGCCAGCTCATCCGCGCCGCGCCGCGTAATCAGCGCCTCCAGCGTCAGGCCAGCGCAGTCGAGCATAATGCGCGACAGCAAACGGCCATGCTCCAGACGCAATACCCGCCCGGGCAGGCGGTTGCGCAGGCTGATGGCGGACAAGGGCGGGCGCGCCAGCGACACTTCCGCCGCCTTGATGGCGACATACAGGCGTGCGCCGGCCTCGTCCACGCCGTCCAAACCGGCCGACAAGGCGGTCAGCTCGACACCATTATCCAGTCTGAGGTGGCTCAGGCTCAGACAGCCCTCGCGCTCGCGCTCGAGCAAAGTGGCGGCAAAGCGGTTCATGGCAACAGATAACCGTGTTGTTGCAAAATGCGCTGCGCCTCCGGGCCGATCATAAAATCGGCAAAATCCTGGGCGGCTTTGCCCTGCGTGGCGGCACCATGGCGGGTAATCAGCATGGCCTGGCCGATAGGCTGGTACAGCTTGCGGTCTATGTCCACCCACTGTCCCTGCCCCGCCATCTGGCGCGACAACACCACCGCCTTGGCGGTAAAGCCTGCGTCCGCCGCGCGCGAATGGATGTACTGGTTGGTCTGGGCGATGCTCTCGCCAAACACCAGCTTGGCGCGCAAAACGCCATCCAGCTTGAGCCGCGCCAATACCTTCATGCTTTCTCGGCCATAGGGCGCGACCTTGGGGTTGGCGACGGCAATCTTGCCCACAGCGGGCGACAACAGGCTCTGCTGCCAGTTTTTCATATCAAAGCCCGGCTGCCTCGACCACAGCACCAGCTGGCCATAGGCGTAGATGCGCGGCGCGCCGGCAGCATGGCCGGATGCGGCCAGCGCCGCCGGATATTCGGTATCCGCCGACAAGAAAACATCAAATGGCGCGCCGTTCTGGATCTGGGCGGCAAACTTGCCGGAAGAGTTGTACACCGGCTGGAGCGGGATGCCGCTTTGCGCCGTAAAACGCTGCGCCAGTTCGACAAAGGTGTATTGCAGATTGGCGGCGACAGCAACAGTCAAGGGTTCGGCAGCACGTACGCTCAGACCGGAGAACAACAGGACAACAAGCAGTAACAGACGGGGCATGCGGCATATCCTGGCGGGCAATGCCTGCGAGTGTATCAAAACTATCCAGCTTATCGTTGATGGCACCAAAAGCTCGCCTGCACTTCTGCGGCACGTGAACAAATGCACACACCCTACACTTAAAAAGTAACCGCAATCATAATTCAGGCATCGTCAAGGGTGGCAGCAAGCTCACCATCCGCCATACAAGGATATCAAACATGAAAAAACCCCTGATCATTGCCATGCTGCTACTCGGCTGCAGCAGCGTATTTGCCGGAAGCTGGGATGTTCGCAAGGAAATATGGGAAGGCGCGCATGAAGTTGGCCAAGCCAAGCGCGAGGGTGCGCGTGAAGTACTGCAGGAAAGGCGGGAAGCGGCGCGCGACTTCTACAATGCCGATACACCGTGGGAAAAGCGTCAGGCCATCCGTGAAGGTGCCCGCGAAGTCCGCCAGGCCAAGGCGAATGCCTTCCGTGAAGTTAGACAGGAAAAGCGCGAGGCACGCCGCGAAATCCGCCGCGAGATCCGCAAGCACTACCGCTAAGCGCCGGCACAGACAAAAAAATCGGGGGCAGTCCTGCTGACAGGTCTGCCCCCGATTCTTTATCAGGTCAAAGCTTATTCGCCAGCCTGGTTTCCTTCTTCGCGCGCCGCGCGATTGGCGGCTTTGGCCGCGGCCAGTTCGGCTTCTTTCTTGGCACGGGCGTCAGCCGCTGCCGCTTCGCGCTGGGCATGTGCTGCCTGACGCTCGGCCCGCAATACCGCCTTAGCTTCAGCTTCGGCCGCTTCCTTGGCTGCCGCTGCATCACGCTCCTGCTGACGCTTGATGTCGAGGTATTGCATGATGGCGTGGGTCAAGGGCTTGGTGCCTTCACCGGTCAATGCCGAGATGGAGAACACGCGAGGTGTCACCATATCGAACTCGTAGCTGTCGTCCGGCTTGGCCGAAGTCCAGCCGAAAGCCTCAAGGAAAGCCGACACGGTCGGCTCGCGCTCTTCTTCCGGCAGCATGTCCAGCTTGTTCAGCACCAGCCAGCGCGGCTTGCTCAGCAGCTCTTCATCATACTTTTTCAGCTCTTCCACCAGCGCATGCGCCTCGCGCACCGGATCGACATCCGGGTCGAACGGCGCCACATCCACGATGTGCAGCAAGATACCGGTGCGCTGCAAATGCTTGAGGAAGCGGTGACCCAGGCCTGCGCCGTCGGCTGCGCCTTCGATCAGGCCAGGAATATCGGCAATCACGAAGCTCTTGGTATCCTGCATGCGCACCACACCCAGATTGGGGTAGAGCGTGGTAAACGGATAGTCGGCCACCTTGGGCTTGGCCGCAGACACCGAGCGGATAAAGGTCGACTTGCCAGCGTTGGGCATGCCCAGCAAACCGACGTCGGCCAATACCTTCAGCTCCAGACGCAAGGAGCGCGCTTCGCCGTCTTCACCCGGCGTGCACTGGCGCGGCGCCCGGTTGGTCGAGCTCTTGAAGTGGATATTGCCCAGACCGCCGGCACCGCCCTTGGCGATGCACAGGCGCTGGCCGTGATGGCTCAGGTCGGCAACCACTTCGTCAGTATCGGTATCCATGATGATGGTGCCGACCGGCATATGCAGTTCAATATCTGCACCGCCTGCGCCGTAGCAATCGGCGCCACGACCACGCTCACCATGTTCGGCCAGGTATTTACGGACAAAACGGTATTCAACCAGCGTGTTGACGTTCTCGTCGGCCACGGCATAGACACTGCCGCCCTTGCCGCCATCACCACCATCCGGTCCGCCGAACGGCACGAATTTTTCACGGCGGAAGCTGGCTGCGCCATTACCGCCACGGCCCGCTACCACTTCAATACGGGCTTCATCAATAAACTTCATCTTCTCATCCTTGCGCTGGACAGTGAGGAGTCAGGCATCAGATGCCGCGTGTGCAGCACCTCATGCCTCACACCTCACAAAAAAGAAAAGCCCTATCGCAGGATAGGGCTTTCCAGACCGGAACGGCGATTACTCGGCGTCTGCACCGGTGTACGGAACAACATTAACCGTCTTGCGCTGCAGAGCACCTTTGGTGGTGAACTCTACATAACCATCAACCTTGGCGAACAAGGTGTGATCCTTGCCCTGGCCAACGTTCTCACCTGCGTGGAACTTGGTACCGCGCTGACGCACGATGATGGAACCAGCTGGGATCAGCTCGCTACCGTAAACCTTAACGCCGAGGCGTTTGGCTTCGGAGTCACGACCGTTGCGTGAACTACCGCCTGCTTTCTTGTGTGCCATGACTTATGCTCCTTACTTCGAAATCTCGTCGATGCGGACTTCGGTGTAGTTCTGACGGTGACCTTGATGCTTCTGGTAGTGCTTACGACGGCGCATCTTGAAGATGCGAACCTTTTCGCCACGGCCGTGGGCAACAACCGTAACCTTCACGGAAGCACCAGCAACCAGAGGAGCACCTACAGAAACCTGTTCACCGTCAGCGACCATCAGCACTTCTTCAAGTACGATCTGGCTGTCGATGTCTGCAGGTATCTGTTCTATTTTGAGTTTTTGACCAACGGAAACTTTGTACTGTTTCCCGCCGGTTTTTATGACCGCATACATTCGAATAGCTCCTAATTCAAAATCTTCCGTACACGAAGCGTGCGAAAGAGCCGGGAATTCTACGCAAGTGCCTGAATCGTGTCAATTTTTTGCCCGTCACGCCCTCACATGCACAGGGCATGGCGGGGCGCAGGGCTTTTCTGTTAATATCATGCGCTCCTGGCCCTAGCACTCACGCATCCAAAATCATTGTGTCCAACCTCCTCTACCGAACCCTGATCGCCGACGACATGCAGGCGGTTGACCGCGTTATCCGCGAGAGTCTGCACTCCGACGTTGCCCTGATCCGCCAGATGGCCGAATACATTATCGGTGCGGGGGGCAAACGCATGCGCCCGGCACTGACTCTGCTGTCCGGCCTGGCCTGCGGCTACCGTGGCGAGCATCTGTACAAGCTGGCTGCGATGATAGAGTTCATCCACACCTCGACCCTGCTGCACGACGATGTGGTTGACGAGTCCGATATGCGCCGTGGCCGCGAAACCGCCAATGCCCTGTTCGGTAACGCCGCCAGCGTACTGGTGGGTGACTTCCTGTATACCCGCGCCTTCCAGATGATGGTCGGCAGCGGCAATATGCGCGTACTGGAGGTGATGGCCGAAGCCACCAATATCATCGCCGAAGGCGAAGTACTGCAACTGCTGAATATCGGTGAAACCGATGTCAGCGAAGAGCAATACTTGCAGGTTATCCGCTACAAGACCGCCAAACTGTTTGAGGCGGCGGCACAAGTGGGGGCCATCATGGCAGGTGCCGACGAAGACAGTATTGCAGCACTGGCCGCCTATGGCATGCATCTGGGTACGGCGTTCCAGATTATCGACGACGTACTGGACTACAGCGGCGATGCGGCCACCATAGGCAAGAGCCTGGGCGATGATCTGGCCGAGGGCAAGCCGACACTGCCACTGATCTACACCATGCGCCACGGCAGCGCCGAAACCGCAGAGCTGGTACGCGATGCCATTGCCAATGCCAATCGCGACCGTTTCCCAGAAGTGCTGTCTGCGGTACAATGCTGCGGCGCGCTGGATTATGCGACTGCTGAAGCCGAACGCGCAGCCGATGCGGCCATTGCCGCGATTGCCGGCTTGCCCGAGTCGGACATCAAGGCAGCGCTGGTCGATCTGGCTTACCAGGCCGTGCGTCGTCAGGCCTGACCTGTGTCAAAGTCTCCGTAGTTAAATGGATATAACGGCCCCCTCCTAAGGGGCAGTTGTGGGTTCGATTCCCGCCGGGGGCACCAACAAGCAGTTCCGCAAGGTTCCAACAAGTTCACCCAACCCGCACAGCACAAGGCTTTGCGGGTTTTTTGTTGTCCGTAACAGTGCGCCAACGTCCCATAGCAGCCGGCACTTTTTGGGGGTATATCTGGGGGTATCTGCTAAAGGCTAGAAAACTGATACCCCCAGATGGTAAAGTCTGGCCTTGTCATCGGCACCATTTGCAATTCATACACTAATAACAAAAGTGTATATATGCCATACACATATATAGCGATGCCACGTCCATTTGCCACAGCGACACAACAAACCACCCGTACGTCAAAAATCAGGCGGTGACAGCGGTGACGCAGTGACATTGTTGTTTTTAAAGGATTTTTAGACAGTGACAAAATCGGGTGTCACTGCCTGATAGGCGGTGACAGGGCAAAAAACGGCAAAATCAGTGCCATTTTGCGCGCACATAGAAACCCGAAATGAAGCGCCCGGAATGCTAAGGCAGGCCAAAAACACGCGCCAACGCGCTTGCCCGGCAAAGATACCCCCAAAGGAGATACCCCCATGCCACTGACAGATAACGGCTGCAAAAATGCCATGCCAGACCCCGACGGCAAGATTCGCAAAATGTCGGATGCCTTGGGGCTTTCGCTTTGGGTCATGCCTACCGGGCGCAAATACTGGCGCATGAAGTACAGGCACTCAGGAAAAGAAAAATTGCTGGCCATTGGCGTGTACCCAGAAACCAGCCTAAAAGCGGCAAGAGAGAAGCGAGACGAAGCCCGCCTGCTGTTAGCAGAAGGAACCGACCCCGGAGCCAAGCGCAAAGAAGAAAAAATAACGGCCCGCATTGCTGCCGTTAATACCTTTGAGGCCATCGCCCGCGAATGGCACGATAAAGAAAGCCACGAATGGCACCCGGCACACGCTGCTAATGTGATTGCGGCAATGGAGCGGCATATTTTCCCAGCCATCGGAGCGCGGCCCGTGTCGGAAATAAAACCGCTGGAGCTACTGGAGGTGCTGCGACGGGTAGAGAGCGCCGGCAATATCGACACGATGAAGCGATTACGGCAACGCTGTTCCGGCGTATTTCGGCTAGCTATTTTGACCGGACGTTGTGACAGTGATCCCGCCGCGCCGCTAGTTGGGGCACTCAAGACCCAGCAATCCGAGCCACGCAAGGCGCTAAAACGTGAAGACATTCCCGAATTTCTGGCCGCACTAGATCGGTATGACGGAACCCGGCAAACCAAGCTCATGATGGAAATGATGCTGCTAACCTTCACCCGAGTGGGTGAAATGGCCGCCGCTCGCTGGTCTGAAATTAACTTTGATGCTGCGCTATGGACCATCCCGCCCGAGCATCGCAAGCTGACAGAAAAAGCAAAGAAGACCGCGCCGCCGCACCTTGTCCCACTGGCCCCGCGCGCGCTGGAAGTGTTGCGCGAGCTTTCCCAGATCAGCGGCAACCGTGAGCACATTTTCCCCAACAGAAACGAACCATCCCGCCCCATGTCGCCAGAAACCTTGCGCCGCGCCTTGCACCGCATGGGCTACAAGGGGAAAGCGGATATACACGGTTTCAGGTCTACCGCTTCAACCATATTGAACGAGAGCGGTTTTAATCCTGATGCAATAGAAAGACAGCTTGCCCACGCTGAAAAAAACGAAGTCCGGGCCGTGTACAACCGCGCCGAATACATGGATGAACGCCGCGCCATGATGACATGGTGGGCGGCATATGTAGCCGGCCAAGGCGAAGGCGGCAAGGTGATACCGTTCCCATCTAGGGCGGCATGAAAGACCACAGCCAGATCACCAGCCAGTGCCCCACACGTCCAGCCCCGGCCACCGGCAAGCGCCTTACCCTTGCCCGAGCCGGTGACACCCAAGGCCATGACTAGATCACCGACCACTAACCCGCACACCCCAGCACCGACCACGCCGGGCATCGGCAAGAACCTTGCCCATGCCCGAGCGGGTGACGCCAAAGGCCCCGGCCAGACCCACCAGCCAGTACCCACACACCACACCACAGCACCAGCCACGCCGGCCACCGGCAAGCGCCTTGCCCACGCAAAGACCCTATACCTGCAAGACGTACTACACCACGAACGCCGCCGCGATAGGTGTAATCCCCTTAGCCTAACGGCAATTTGATACAATTCTCTAACCACCCCTAGCCCGACGGGGCGAACGCGGGAAGCCTTCACTCGCTGGGGTGGCCTTCTCCATGATGGCGTCACGTGAAGGCGTGATTTAGATGAAAATAATCCTCCCAACAAGCAGGCCGGAATATCTACCTGTTGCGCTATGGGAATGCTACTTGTCAGATGCACAGCATTCACAAGAACCGACGCTAACATATTGCCAACGGCTGCTATTTGGGCCATATGCGCAAGACATGTTCATGTCAATGCAATCCAAAAACGGCGGCATAGCCAAATTATGGACAAATAGTGAGTGGAAAGACTGGTTGCTATTTGCTTCGACTACAGCAACCCGTGTTGCAGAAAAAGACTATGCGGAAATTCTGAGGCGTAGAAAGTTGGTATTGGATGCCATCAAAGATATGGCAGGCAATCTACTTTCCATGATGGATGAAGCTATGGATTTGATGATGGCTGATGGAGTGGCCATGCCTGACCGTGCGGTGGGTATGGATAAGAACTCGCCCCCTCAAGAAAGAGCCCTATTCAATGAGGTTAGAGAACTGTTCTTTGATGTTCAGTATGAACAAAATTTACCTGTAGCGGAGTGGTTAATCTCTCGGGACCGGCGCTTATCCAAAGTCGTGAACAATGAGCCTAGGCTGCGCTATGTCACAACATTTTTAGAGTGCACCAAGGGGTGTACTGTCAAAGTCTCTGATCGTGTAATGGCTTATCAGTGTGCCGCACTTTATGGGTTATCCGATCAATCTGGAGATGAATTAGACAAATTATTGCAAAGCATTACCAAGGCTAGACGGGCACACGAAAAGCGCATGAAAGAACCATCGTATTGCTTAGTTTACTTCGGCCCACCAGAGGAAGGGCCACCAATAAGGCACTACGTGCCTTTCAGCGGTTACGCGGCGTTTTCTTACTGGATGATTAATTTCGTTAAGCGCAACAGGGGGAAGTCTGCGAGGCAAAAATAACAGGCTCCATTACCCCTAGTAGTGAAGCACTAAGAATTACACCGCTTTTTATCCATCCATTCTAAACAGCTACATGAATAAACATACGTCCTGCCGCACTGCTTGGTGCTGTAGCCACCTTACACGGAGGACGTATGCAAACATCAAAAGACAAATATACCCGAGCCGAGGCTGCCGCCTACTTGGGTCGCTCCATTCACACCCTGCATGACTGGGCCTGCACTGGCCGTTATGGCCTGCGCTTTTACCGTGTCGGGCGTAAGTGCGTTTACCTGAAATCTGATCTTGATGCCTTCATGGCCGCCCGTACTGCTGGCACCACGCGCACGGAGGCCGGGCAATGACTCAAGCTGCTTTCTTTATGCGCCTGCCGGATGTGATGGCACGAACTGGCCTGTCAAAAACCACCATTTACGCACTGATTAAAACCGCCACATTTCCGGCACCAGTTCCGCTTGGGGCGCGGGCCGTTGGCTGGGTATCCACCGAAATTGATGGCTGGATGGCTGACCGTCTGAAAGCTGCCGGGCGAAAGGTGGCGTGATGGATTACCGCATTTTTTATCAGCGCCCGACATGGGCACATAGCGGTTATTGCCCCGGTTGCGATCAACCCGCCCTGATTCATTGGAATATTGATGTGGGCCTGCGTGATGATATTAAAACGTCAGGCCGGCACCGGGGGGCCGGTGTGTGCCAGCACTGCCACCAGCGCGCCAATGAAGATGACTTTGCCGCTGCTGAACTAGCCAAAAAGGTATGGATACATCAAGGAAGGATGGCCGCATGAAGCACAAGCCAGAAAGCCAACGCCATCCCGCACGACAACACCCCTGCCATCATTGCCCGATATGTGGCGAACTACGCCCCTTGCCTTGCAGCCTGACCCTTGCCACGCCGGCCAGCGGCCACACAGTTGACGTGTGCGCCGTGTGCTTTGATGCAGCCCAAGCCAGCACGGCTTACCGCACCAGCGCCGGCCATCTCATTGCCCAGCGCCAGCACCATGAAAGGGCGCGCCATGTCCATTGACCAGACAAACCTTGCCCTGCAAAAGGAAACGGCCCCATGTGCGCAAACACATAGAGCCGACAAGCAAAACTACCTGAATCGAAAGAATATCATGTTTTTTCAAACTGTTGCCGGCATTTTGGCGTATCGCCGCTGGCTATTGGGTATGGCTTTGGCGCTGATTACTGGGGATGTCATGCCATGACCAAAATCATCAAGGCCGAATTCAACGGCACCGCCATGCAATTCAATGCCGATGGTTGGATCAATGCCACACTTGCGGCTGAAAAATACGGCAAGCGTGTTGATCACTGGCTGGCAAATCAGGAAACCACCGAATACATTTCCGCACTTGGAGAGGCACTAAATACCCGGAATTCCGGTGATTTAATCTACACGCGAAAAGGTCGGAGCGGCGGAACATGGCTGCATCCCAAGCTGGCAGTTATGTTCGCCCGCTGGCTGAATGTACGCTTCGCCATCTGGTGCGATGAGCAAGTAGAAGCCCTGATCCGTGGCAATGCCGGCCCCGATAGTTGGCAGGCGGCCAGACATGATGCCGGGGCACGCTTCCGGGGCGTATGCGATCTGGTGAAGCTGGTACGTATGGCCGATGGTAAGGATGTGGCCCAGCACCACTACGCCAACGAGGCACGGCTTATCAATTTGGCGCTCACGGGTAGCATTGCCAAGGTAGACCGCAACGCCCTGAATAAACCCGAGCTGCGCTTATTGGAACTGGTCGAGGCACAAGACATGGTATTGCTTGGCCGTGGCGTACCCTACGAAGAACGCAAGCGCGCCCTGATGGTGTTTGCCAACGAACAGCGCCAGCGCCTCGCCCTACCGGCCAATGATGCAGGGAGGGCTTCAGCATGACAGCCTTGACCACGCGCCACGACATAGCACACAATGCCCACGTGCTGCACATCAGCACCGGCTTTGACAGGCTGAACATCTTGGCGGATAGCCGCCATGCGGCATTTTTTACGTCCGTCCATCACGCCACCCGTGCGCCTTCTATGGCGGGCCGTGGCGGGGAGCCTTCGGGCTGCCGGTTCCAAGATGCCGGTCTGTCAACCCTGCCACGCGCTCGCCACCCCCGTTTGACAGCGGGAGCGAGCCTAACGCTCATCTTGGAGGCCACCATGCCTAGCATCGCCCTGCGCGCGTTCCGCGCCGTTTTCCCGCTATTCGCCTATCCCGTTGCCACCGTTGCCCATGAGGCCGAAGCCCGCGCACTGGCTGCACTATTGGTTGCCCAAGGCAAACGCGCCACGATTCAGCGCGCCGAACAAGGCTTTACCGTGTCGGAGGTGGCAGCATGAAAACCGATATGCACACCGCTTCCAGCCTTCCATTGCTGGCTGAATATCACGCCACCCTGCAACAGCACACCGGCTTTTATGACGAACCGTCCATAGACGCCAAAAAGGCATCCTTCTTGGAGAGTCACGCCGGCATGGTGGCAAATGATTGCGCCGACACCATCGAACTGCTGGCACGGCTGGTGGCATTTCGGGACCCGCTTGCCGGTGATGATAAGGAAATCATCGACCACATGGCCGGGGCGCTTCGCCTTGTCGGGTCTGCGCTCAGGCTCGCCAATGACATGGAACGCACAGCAGGCCAAGCCCGCCGGCACCACGAAACCACAGCCCGCCAGCCGGCGCTGACCAAGGAATAGACCATGCATAAAAACGAAATCGCCTTTGCTGGCGAGGCCATCGGCTTGCCTGAAATCAGCCAAAACGCCCTGCAACTGGCTGAACGTGACGGCCTGATGGCTGCCTTGCGGCTGTTGCATGTGATGCGCTGGCACTTGGAGGGGCACGAACACCAAGCCCATGGCCACGAAGCCGCCACGACCTTTGCAGAGAGCTTTTTTAGCGTGTTCGATACGCTACCGGTTGACCCGTTGGCCATTACAAAAGGCCGATCTATCGCTGTGCTGATTGCATCGCTGGTCGAGCACTGCCCCGCCATGATTGATGATTTGGAAAGGGGAATGGCATGAACAATCGTCTACCCTTTTCCGAAGTGAAAGCCGCCGCACTGGCCGCCTTACCGCGTGTGCTGGATTGGGCAGGGATACACCACCAACAAGCCGGGCACGAAATCCAGATGCTCAATCCGACCCGTAGCAATGATGATGGGTTCGGCTCGTTTTCAATTAACAGCGTGACCGGCGTATGGGCTGATTTTGCCAGCGGCGATAAAGGCGGGGATGTGGTGTCTTTGGTGGCCTTTGTCAAAGGCTACGGGCAAGGCGACGCCTGCAAAGACTTGGCACGGCTGTTTGGCATTATCAGCGGCGATGCCTCACCCAACAGCCAGCCGGCCCCGTTGCCACCACCACCGCCACCGGCAACCGATCCATGGCAAGCATTATTGCCTATCCCCGAAGGGATGATGGGCACCATCCCGCGCACCAAGTACAAGCACCCCGGCACGATTAAACAATTCTGGTGGTATCACGATGCCGCCGGCCAAAAACTAGGGGCGGTTGTTCGGGTAGAGCCGGGCATGAATGACCGCAGCAAGGACTATTTCCCGTTGTTCGCTTTCCAGCATAGCGAGAGCGGCAAGCATGAATGGCGCTGGAAAAATATAAACGGCCTGCGCCCCTTGTATGGGCTGGATAAATTGGCGGCCCGGCCTGATGCCCCGGTGGTGATTTGCGAGGGAGAGAAAGCCGCCGATGCCGCTGCCAAACTGTTACCCGGTCACGTTGCCGTGTGCTGGATGGCGGGTGCCAAGGCGCTGGGCAAAGCCGACTTCACCCCGCTATCAGGGCGCAATTGCCTGATCTGGCCGGACAATGACGCCCCCGGCGAAGCCGCCGCGCAAGAGTTGGCAGGGATTCTAGGGCGGGTGGGTGTCGCTGGCGTTTATCAGGTGGACATTGCCGCCTTTGCCGAATTTACCCCTGCCAGCGATCAAGGCCGCGCCGAATTGGCGCATGGTGGCAAATGGGAGGCCGGCGACGATGCCGCCGATGCGCTCGCATATGGCTGGACGGCTGACCATATGCAATGCCTTTCCACCGCCCAACGCCTGATCCTTGCCGACAAGGACAAAACGCCCCCCGTACCGGATACCACGAGCAGTACACCCAGCACCAGCAAGCCCCGAGCACCACGACGCAAGGCGGCCAGCCCTGCACCACCCGGCGGCAACCCGTTTAAGTTGTCGGCGTCTGGCGTGTACTTTCAGACCGAAGATATGGATGTGGCGTTTTGGGTCTGTGGGCCACTGCATATTCTGGCCAGTACCCGCGATGATAACGGCGAAAACTGGGGGCTATTGGTGCAGATGACCGACCCGGACGGCAACGATAAGGAATGGAATATTCCCGCCGAAATGCTGGCCGCTGGCGAAGGCACCGAGATTGTAAAAGGGCTACTCACACGCGGCCTGCGCATAGGTGCTGGCCCCAAAGCCAAGCAACGCTTGCTTGAGTATCTGGGGCGTTACGATGGCGATGCCCGTGCCACCTTGGTGAATCGTATGGGCTGGCACAAAGGCGCTTTCCTGTTGCCGGATGCGTGCATAGGCGACACGTCCGAGCAGCTGGTCTACCGTGCCGAAAGCAAGCAGCGTGAGATCGTCAAAACCGCCGGCACCTTGCCGCAATGGCAGCAAGAGGTGGGGCGTTATTGTGTCGGGAATAGCCGGATGCTGTTTGCCGTATCGACCGCTTTTGCCGGTCCACTCATGGATATTATCGGGGCTGAGTCTGGCGGGTTTCATCTATACGGGGAAAGTTCGCAAGGCAAAAGCACCATCTTTGAAGCCTTGTCTAGCGTGTATGGCACCAAGGATTTTATGCGTTCGTGGCGGTCAACAGACAACAGCCTAGAGGCCGTGGCCACCGAGTATTCAGACTGCGTTTTGCCACTGGACGAAATCGGCATGTGCGACCCGCGCATTGTTGGCGACACCATTTACATGCTGGGCAATGGCAAGGGCAAAGGCCGCGCCAATGACCAAGGCGGCAGCCGGGGGCGTGTTGCCTCATGGCGCTTGCTGTTCTTGTCGTCTGGCGAGGTGACACCCGAAGCCAGAATGCTTGAGGTTGGCCGCAAGATGATGGCCGGCATGGAAGTTCGACTGGTGAATATCCCCAAGAATGAACACACCGAATTCGGCATGTTTGAGTGCATCCATGGTAAGAAATCAGCCAGCGCTTTTGCCGATGGGATCAAGGCCGCCACAGCAAAATACTATGGGACGCCGATACGGGCTTATCTGGACAAGCTAGTAGCCGAGCGGGTTAAAGTCGCGGCGCTCTTGGTGGAAGGTATGAAGCGGTTTGCCGGTGATGTTGTCCCAGATGGGGCGCATGGGCAGGTGCATCGTGTCGCTTACCGCTTTGCACTGGTGGCCATGGCGGGCGAACTGGCGAGCGAATGGGGCGTAACCGGCTGGCCACAAGGGGAAGCGATCAAGGCTGCCCGCCTTTGCTTTACCGATTGGCTGCATTCACGTGGAACCCGAGGAAGCCGCGAAGATGACCAGATCATTGCACGGATAAGGCTGTTTTTTGAGCAGAACGGCGAAGCCAGATTCACTCGCCTATCCACAGAAACGGCACTTTATGACCACGAAGGCAGCGCCCCAGACCCGGACGACCATGCCCCGAAAACGCTGGCCCGTTGTGGCTATCGCCTGAAAGATAAAACCGAAGGGCTGATTAAGTATTACATCTTGCCGGAGAGCTTTAGAACAGAGATTTGCACCGGGCTAGACCATAACCGGGTATGTAAATTATTGCTTGAGCTTGACGCACTGGAGACCACTAAGGGCGGCAATAATCGCTTGCAGGTACGGACAACGCCCGAGGCGAAATACAGCAAGAGCGGGCGGGCTTGGGTGTATTGCATCACGTCTAATCTGTTTGGTGGCAGCCATGACTAGCGCCTTATCGTCGTCGTGGCTAGATGGCCTGTTTTCCCAATCAGAAATAGCACCGGTACAAGAGCAGGCACAAGGCCACAGCGAAACGGCATTTGTGACCAAGGCAGGCGAACAAGCAGACCCGCTTTCACTGCCGTGGTGTACTGATGGCGGGGCCGCGCTATCGGGTACGCTTCACCCCTTAGTCACCGCGCCGCTGATGTGCCGTGCTTGCTATCGGCTGGGGGGAGTATCTTGCCAGTCAGCAGCAAACCCGCCACCAATGGCCACCGCTGCCCGTTGTCAGTCTTTCACGCCGCGTGACGGGGTGACTATCGGCAAGGTTTGGCTATGGCGTGTAGGGCTTATTGGCGGGGGGGTGGTGTGGCTGTCATGCCTTCCAGAGCGAAGCCAGCGCCAAGCAATACAAACCGCCCGCGCTGAGTATAGCGACAAGGTGCTATCTGTTCACCCTTGCCCCGGATTTGACGCCATACCGTAAACCAAGGCCCAGCAATTGTTGGGCCTTTTTGTCGCACGCTTCCCAAGCGGGTGACAGCCAAGACCACAGCCGGACCACCACACCCTGCAAAGCCATGAAGCCAGCACGCGCCGCCAGTGCAACAGCCTACTGGTGACAGCCAAGGCCACAGCCAGACCACCAGCCCGTGCCCCACACGCCACGGCACCGACCACGCCGGCCACCGGCAAGCACCTTACCCTTGCCAGAGCAAGTGACGGCCAAGGCCACGGCCAGATCACCAACCCGTGCCCCACACGCCCCTGTACCGGCCGCGCCAGCCACCGGCAAGCGCCTTGCCCATTCCTGAGCGAATGCTGGCCAAGGCCACGACCAGATCACCGACCAGTAACCCACACGGCCCAGCACTGGCCACGCCAGCCACCGGCAAGCGCCTGGCCCATGCCTGAGCGAATGATGGCCAAGGCCACGCCCAGATCACCGACCAGATCACCGACCAGTAACCCACACGCCCCAGCACTGGCCACGCCAGCCACCGGCAAGCGCCTTGCCCATTCCTGAGCGAATGATGGCCAAGGCCACGACCAGATCACCGACCAGATCACCGACCAGTAACCCACACGGCCCAGCACTGGCCACGCCAGCCACCGGCAAGCGCCTTATCCATGCCCGAGCCAGTGACGGCCAAGACCACCAGCCAGTGCCACACAAGCCACAGCACCAGCCACGCCGGCCATCGGCAAGCACCCTGTCCATACCCGAGCGAGTGACGGATCAAGACCACAGCCAGACCACCAGCCAGTGACCACCACACCCTGCAAGACCATGAAGCCAGCACGCCCCGCCAGTGCAACAGCCCGCTTTCCAGCGCCCGATCCGGTGACGGCCAAGGCCACGGCCAGATCACCAGCCCGTGACCAACACGCCCCAGCACCGACCACGCCGGCCACCGGCAAGCACCTTACCCTTGCCCGAGTTGGTAACAAGCTGAATCACCAGCCAGTGACCACCACACCCTACAAGACCATGAAGCCAGCACGCGCCGCCAGTGCAACAGACCACCGTCCAGCGCCCACGCTGGTGACAGCCAAGGCCACAGCCAGACTACCAGTCCGTGCCCCACACGCCCCTGTACCGGCCGCGCCAGCCACCGGCAAGCACCTTACCATTGCCCGAGCAAGTGACGGCCAAGGCCACGACCAAATCACCGTCCAGTAACCCGCACGCCCCAGCACTGGCCACGCCAGCCACCGGCAAGCGCCTTGCCCATTCCTGAGCGAATGATGGCCAAGGCCACGACCAGATCACCGACCAGATCACCGACCAGTAACCCACACGGCCCAGCACTGGCCACGCCAGCCACCGGCAAGCGCCTTATCCATGCCCGAGCCAGTGACGGCCAAGACCACCAGCCAGTGCCACACAAGCCACAGCACCAGCCACGCCGGCCATCGGCAAGCACCCTGTCCATACCCGAGCGAGTGACGGATCAAGACCACAGCCAGACCACCAGCCAGTGACCACCACACCCTGCAAGACCATGAAGCCAGCACGCCCCGCCAGTGCAACAGCCCGCTTTCCAGCGCCCGATCCGGTGACGGCCAAGGCCACGGCCAGATCACCAGCCCGTGACCAACACGCCCCAGCACCGACCACGCCGGCCACCGGCAAGCACCTTACCCTTGCCCGAGTTGGTAACAAGCTGAATCACCAGCCAGTGACCACCACACCCTACAAGACCATGA
>NZ_WSSB01000018.1 GCF_009831765.1 Craterilacuibacter sinensis
TTGTTTCGTTTGCGGCGTCAGCTGAGGAGGCGAAATATACGGACTTCGGACAGATGCGTCAAGCACGAAACACTCAAAACACGAGTAGAAACATGATACCAAGCAACAAAAAACAGACAAGCAATTGTTTTAAAACAACTTAAGCCGTTAATGTTTTTTCAAACTATCCATCCTGCTACAGGTCGCCGCCTAGGGTGCGCGTCAAACCGCTCCTGCAGCAGGATAAAAACGAGCGCTCAACTACGGTAATCGGCATTAATACGCACATAGTCATAGGAGAAGTCACACGTCCAAACGGTCGCATCCGCACTCCCCCGCTCCAGCACAACCCGCACCGTAATCTCGCTTTGCTGCATGACGCGCTGACCGTCAGCTTCCTCATAATCTGGGTGACGTCCTCCGGCGGAGGCTACCAGCACATCGTCCAGGTAGAGGGAAAGCCTGTCCACATCCAGATCCGCCACACCGGCATAGCCGATCGCGGCCAACAAACGTCCAAGATTAGGATCGGAAGCGAAGAAGGCGGTTTTAACCAGCGGAGAGCGTGCAATCGCATAGCCAATATCCTTGCACTCCGCCACACTACGCCCGCCTTCAACCTTGACGGTAATAAACTTGGTAGCCCCTTCACCATCACGCACGATAGCCTGCGCCAACTCGCGTGCGAGATCCAGCAAGACCGCTTTAAATGGGGCGTAATGCGGATGATCTACCGAGTCGATCAGGCTGTTTGCACTTTGCCCGCTGCAAATCAGCATAAAGCTGTCATTGGTCGAAGTGTCACCATCGATCGAGATACAGTTGAAGGACTGGTCGGCGACCTCCTTGATCAACTGTTCCAACAGCGGACGCGTAATGGCCGCATCGGTCGCAATAAAGCCCAGCATGGTTGCCATATTGGGATGAATCATGCCGGCGCCCTTGGCAATACCGGTCAAGACGACAGGCACACCATCCAGGCTCAATGTGCGACTCGCCGCCTTGGGCACGGTATCGGTCGTCATGATGGCCTCGGCCGCCTCGCCCCAGCTCGCCTCACGTCTTGCCGGCAAGGCCTGGATGATCTTGCCTACGGGTAGCGGCT
The DNA here is from genome assembly GCF_009831765.1 of Craterilacuibacter sinensis. Taxonomy (GTDB): domain Bacteria; phylum Pseudomonadota; class Gammaproteobacteria; order Burkholderiales; family Chromobacteriaceae; genus Craterilacuibacter; species Craterilacuibacter sinensis. The sequence continues at coordinate 1,085 of NZ_WSSB01000018.1, forward strand.
CCAGAATCACGCCGGTAGAGAACGGCAAGACCTGCTCTGGCTGACAGGCTAGCTCTTCGGCCAGCGCCTTGCAAACTTGCAAGGCATGCTCGCGCCCGGCTACGCCGGTACCGGCGTTGGCATTACCGGTATTGACCACCAGCGCACGTATTTGTACACCCGTGCCCAGATGGGCTTTGCTCACTTGAACCGGTGCGGCACAGAAGCGGTTCTGGGTAAAGACGCCGGCAACGGTATTGCCTTTATCCAGCTGGATCACCAGCACATCCTTGCGATCCGCCTTCTTGATGCCGGCCTCAGCCACCATCAGCTTGACACCGGCTACCGCCAGCAAGCTTTGATCATCCTGTACATTGAGATTGACTGCCATTCCGCGCCTCCACACCAAAATGTTATTGGCATTGATTGTAACGGATTTGTTTATGTCTGCGCGACAGCCCACCTCAGTTGGCTAGTGCCTCTTCCAGGCACGACAACAACGCCGCCCCGTAGCGGGCTAGCTTAAGCTCTCCCAAACCATAGATCCGTCGCAACTCGGCCAGAGACGACGGCCGCTTCTCGACCAGTTCGCGCAAGGTCTTGTCGGAGAAAACGGCATAAGCCGGCACATTGTGCTCATCGGCCATGCCTTTACGCCAACGCCTGAGCGCCTGCCAGACCCGCTCCTCGCGCTCGGTACGCAGCCACTGCTCGGCGCTACCGGCTTTGGCCCGGCTGTCGTCGGCCAACGGCCGCAGAAAGATTTTTTCCTGCCCTTTAAGAATGCTGCGGCTTGACTCGGTCAACACCAGCGACTGGCCGCGCACGACATCAACCTCGACAATCTTTCTTGCCACCAGTTGGCGCACCAGCGAACGCCATGCCCGCTGCGAATACTCCTTGCCTATGCCGAAGGTAGAGAGCTGATCATGGCCTGCTTGCTGCACGTGTGCATTGCTGCGCCCCAGCAGCACATCGATGACTTGGCTGGCCGGATAGCGCTGCCCGACCCGCCAGATACACGACAATAGTTTTTGCACAGCCAGCGTCGCATCAAACGTGACCGGCGGGTGCAGGCAATTGTCGCAATGCCCGCACGACTGCCCCGCCTCACCGAAATGCGCTAGGATCAGCTGGCGACGGCAGGCGGCAGTTTCGCAAAATGCGACCATGGCATCCAGCTTGGACAGTTCGACCTGCTTTTGTAGCTGAGCCATCTCCGAGTTCAGGATCATCTGCGTCAACTGCACCATATCGTTCAGCCCGTAACACAACCAACTGGACGCAGGCAGGCCGTCACGCCCGGCGCGTCCCGACTCCTGGTAAAAATTTTCCGGGCTTTTAGGCAGGTCGACATGGGCGACAAAACGCACGTCCGGCTTGTCTATACCCATGCCGAAGGCGACGGTCGCCACCATTACCACCCCGTCCTCGCGCAAAAAACGGCGCTGATTTGCATCCCGCGCCTCGTGCGACATCCCCGCGTGATAAGGCAGCGCCGTGATGCCGTTCTGTGCCAGCCATGCGGCAAACTCTTCGACCCGCTTGCGCGACAGGCAATAGACGATGCCGGACTCGCCGCTATGCTCGCGCTGGATATAGGCCAGCACCTGCTTCTTGGCCTCGTGCTTCTCAATGACCTGATAGAAGATATTGGGCCGGTCAAAACTGGACTTGAACACCGGCGCATCCGTCAGCCCCAGATAGTGCAGAATATCGGCTTCGGTCTGCGGATCGGCCGTTGCCGTCAGCGCAATACGCGGCACAGCAGGAAAACGCTGGGCCAGCACGCCCAGTAGCTGATATTCGGGGCGGAAGTCATGCCCCCACTGGCTGACGCAGTGCGCCTCATCAATGGCAAACAGCGAAATATCCAACCCGGCCATAAACTCGAGAAAACGCGGGGTCAGCATGCGCTCGGGCGCCACATAAAGCAGCTTGAGCGCACCCGAGCGCGCATCCAGGGCGATGCGCCGTTGCGCCTCCGGCTCGGTAGCCGAGTTAAGACAAGCGGCAGCAATACCCTGCTCGGTCAAAGCGGCCACCTGATCCTGCATCAAGGCAATCAGCGGCGACACCACGATAGCCAGGCCATCGCGCATCAGCGCCGGGATCTGGAAACACAGACTCTTGCCCCCGCCTGTCGGCATCAGCACCAGCGCACTGCCCCCTTGCGCGACCTGCGCGATGATCTGTGCCTGTTCCCCCCTGAATGCGGGATAACCGAACAGGTTTTGCAGAATATCGAGGGCTTGACGCATGGTTTGACGACCGGAAGAGCAAGAAAGGGGCTCATTGTAAGCGCAAAACAAACCGAGCCAGTCCGTATGTTGCAGCAGACCGCTAGCCTGCCTTGCCTGCTGACCAGAGCGCACGAATATGCGAGACTGCGCGCACGGAGGCTTTCATGTTCAAGCATTTATTACGCAGCACCGTGCTTTGCACGGTTTTTCTGGCGGGTTGCGCCACACAAACCAGTAAACCGCTAGACACCGGCACGCCAGGCGGCAGCCGTCCGCTGGCTAATGCCGAATGGCACAATCTGGGGGTCTCGCCTAGCGGCAATATCCTGCACGAAATCGACGGGCTCAGCATACGCAAGCAAGCTAACAACCTGTTTGCCTACCGCGACCGCAAGACCATTTTCAACCCGGCCAAAGAGAACTATCTCAATACGCCCAAGCACAAGCAGTCCGTCAATCGCTGGGTCGTCGATTGCAAGGCGCGCAATATACGGCTGACCGGCATGGATCTGTTTGACGAAAATGGACGTGCCATCGCCAACTACACATATAATGACAAACAAATTAGAGCAATGCCGGTTGTACGCAACTCGGCCAGCTATCAGCAATTTGAATATGTGTGCGGAACTACGGCCAACTGAGCGCCGGGCTCCGCCGGAACGGAGCCCATGCGCAGAATCGTTTTCAATCAAAAAGGCGGGGTTGGTAAATCGACCATTACCGTAAACCTGGCGGCGATAGCCGCCAGCCTGGGCAAGCGGGTACTGGTCATCGACCTCGACCCGCAAGGCAATAGCAGCCATTATCTGACCGGGGAAAGTGCGGCGGATACCCGCCAGGGCGTGGCGGGCCTCTACCAGCAGATGCTCAGCATCAGCCTGTTCGGCAAAAAGGCGGATGACTTTATCAGCGCAACCCGCTTTCCGGGCTTGTCGCTGATGGCCTCGCATCCGGAACTGGCCGAAATGATGGTCAAGCTGGAATCGCGCTACAAAATGTTCAAACTTAAAGAGGCGCTGGATACGCTGGACGACAAGTTCGACGAAATCTGGATAGACACCCCGCCCGCGCTCAACTTCTATACCCGCTCGGCCCTGATTGCCGCCGAACGCTGCCTGATTCCTTTTGACTGCGATGCCTTCTCGCGCCACGCTCTGCTTGGGCTGCTTGATAGCGTGGCGGAAATACGCGCCGACCATAATCCGGCTTTGTCTATCGAAGGCATCGTTGTCAACCAGTTCCAGCCGCGGGCCAGCCTGCCCAAGCGCATGGTGGAGGAATTGCGCGAACAGGGTTTGCCGGTGCTTGACCCGCCGCTGCCTGCTTCGGTCAAAATCCGCGAATCACACGAGGCCTGCAGCCCGATGATCTTTCTTGAGCCGCGCCACAAGCTGTCGCAGGCCTATGCTGCGCTATATCAATCGCTGCCGGCCTGACGAAAACGCCAATAGCGCGGCGCCTCGTGCCTCCATGTCCGTATGGTGACCCTGTCGGACACATCAATCTGCAGCGCACCGCTCTCGTCGGTGCGCAATAAGCGGGCACCGCTGGCGGCCACCCGCGCCAGCACGTCGCCATGCGGGTGGCGATAACGGTTGCGGTAACCATTACTGGAGAGCGCCCATTGCGGTGCAACGCCGGCCAGAAATTCGGCCGAGCTGGAGGTACGGCTGCCGTGATGGCCCAGCACCAGCACACTGGCACGCAAGGCCGCGCCATAACGCACAAGCAGCGCGCGCTCCCTGGCTTGCGGTAAATCACCCGTTACCAGCAAGGCCTGCTGTAGGGTCGCGACCCTCAGTACGCAACTGGCGGCATTATCATCCCCGTGGCGCTCGCCCACGGCAGGCGCCAGCATATCAAAGCGCACCCCGTCCCAGGCCCAGCTTTGCCCTGCCTGGCAAGGCAAGGCTTGAATGCCGTCAGCACGCATTTTCCCGACCTGCCCGCTTAAGATACGCGAGGCCGGCAAGATCGCCAGCAAGGAAGCGGCAGCCCCCATATGGTCAGCGTCATGGTGCGACAACACCAGCACATCCAGCCGCCGGACACCCAAGCCCTGCAATTGCGGCAACAGGATACGGCCGGCCTCGCCGGCGCCGGTATCAAACAACAAGCTATGGCGGCGGGTCTGCACCAACAAGGCCAGGCCTTGCCCGACATCGATCAGGCGGGCACGAAAGTGACCCGCATCAGGCACCGGAGCCGGGTAAAACAAGAGCGGCACCATCAGCAAGACACCAAACAGGCGTGCACACCATGCCAGCGGCAGCAGAACAAGCAAGCTGCCTGCCAGCGCCAGAATAGTCAGCGGCCAGGGCGCCGCCGGCAAGGCCAGTGTCGGAAAGCGCGCCAGAAATGCCAGGCCCCAGAAAAAACCTTGTGCAGCCACGCCGGCCAGATGCAATAGCCAGCCAGTAGGATCAAACAGACCAAGCAGTGCCAAAGGCGTCACCACCAGCGTAATCCAGGGGATGGCAAGCAAATTGGCCAGCGGAGACACCAGCGGCAGCTGGCCGAAGAACCACAAAAGCGGCAAGGGCGACACCACCAGCACCGCCCACTGCCCGCCCAACATATCGCGCCAGCCATAAAGCGGACGTCGTCTTGCCATGCCCGCCACAATCAGCGCGGCCACCAGACCAAACGACAGCCACAAGCCCGGCGTCAGCACGGCAAAAGGATCCATCAGCAATACCAGTGCAAGGCTGCTCCACCATATCTGAAAAGGCGTAAAGCCGCGCCGCGCCAGCAACATTGCCCCGGCCAGCGTCAAGGCCAGCACCGTGCGCTGGGTCGGCACCGAAAAGCCGGCCAGCAGCGCATAGGCAAACGCAGCCCCCACCCCGGCCAGGATCACCAGCGTTTGCGGCGTACGCACCAGGCGCGGCAACAAGAAAAGCAGGCCGCGCATCAAACAGCCCGCCAGCAAGGCCACCATGGTCACATGCACGCCGGAGATGCTGACAAGGTGGGTGGTACCGGTCGCGGCCAACTCGCGCCACACTGTGCGCGGCAACTCCCCTTGTGCGCCAACTGCCAGCGCTGCCACCAGACCGCCCTCGCGTCCGTCGCCCAGCGTGGCAAAAATCCGCGCCACCAGACGCGCACGCAAACGGTCCAGCGCAGCGGCCATGCCCTCCTCCTGCCCCAGTGCAACCCGATATTTACCGACGCTGCCACTGGCCAGCAAGCCTTGCGACCACATCCAGGCTTCGCCATCAAAACCGTAGGGATTGGCCTCGGCACGCGGCGCACGCAGGCGCAAGCTAAGACGCCAGCGGCTACCGGCTGGCCAGTCGCGTTCCAGATAGTCACGCGCCAACACCACGTCAGGAACACCGGCCGGCGCATTGTCCGGCACAAAATCAAAACGGGTGGCGAAGTCGTTACGGGTAGCCAGCCCCCGCACCCGGCCCTCAAGCACCAGCGGAATGCCCTCCTCGGCCGCCGACAGGCCATGCGTCAATTGCAACTGGGCGCGCCAGCTAGCCCACGCCATGGCACAGCACAAAATCAAAACGCCGTAACAGACGCGCAAGCCCACACCCCGCAGATAGCGCCGCGCAGGCCAAGCCAAAACCAGCGGCAGCAAGCACAAGCGCCAGTCAGGCAAATCGGGCAGCACGGCCACCAGCGCCACGCCCAGACAGAAGCAAACCAGCCGTTCCATGCTCCATCATATGCAGGCACAACTTGCATGGCAGCCTAGCCTCGCTTATCGTGCGCCCTCGCCTGATACTGCCCGAAAGACCGATATGTCCGATTTTCCCTTTTTCCTCGCCGCCGGCGCCCGGCGTGACTACGCCGACAGGCTGGCCGCCCTGTTCGGTCTGCAACGCCTGCGCGCACGCCCGGCCAGCGACTACTGGCTGGAACTGGGGGATGACAGGCTGGAGCTGGTGACCATAGGCAAGCATGGCGCGGTTTACGCCGAGTTCGTCGAAGGTGCGGCCAAACACCGGCGCGAACAGGGCGGCGGGCGCGGCCAGCCGGTGGCCAAGGCCATCGGCCTCAAGAGTGCCAAAACCCTGCCCAGCGTCGTCGATGCCACGGCAGGCCTTGGGCGCGACAGCTTTGTACTGGCTAGCCTGGGCTGTCAGGTCACCTTGCTTGAGCGCTCGCCGGTTGCCGCAGCCTTGCTGTTTGATGCACTGGACCGGGCGCGCTCGCATGCCGACACGGCCGATATCGCTGCACGCATGACGCTGGTGCACGCCAACTCGATAGACTGGCTTAGCACGCTTGCCCCCGAGCAGGCCCCGGATGTGGTGTTTGTCGACCCGATGTTCCCTGACACCGACAAGAAAAGTGCTGCTGCGAAAAAAGACATGCAGGCCTTCCAGCAGGTCATCGGCGACGATATGGATAGCGCCGCCTTGCTCGCGGCGGCGTGGGAGGCGGCGCGCAAACGGGTCGTGGTGAAGCGCCCGCGTCTGGGCGCACCGATAGCGGGCATGAAGCCTTCGGTGGTGATGGAGGGCAAATCGACCCGCTTTGACCTTTATATCAAGCAAAGCATGGCCAAGACGGACTAAGCGGCGAGTGCCGCAGGGAACGAAGCAAGCACTCGCCAACTCGACAGGCTGCGTTTAAGCGATTATTTTAAAACCATCCTGAATTCCCCCACAGATACTCAACATGAATGCTGTTCTTCTTGCGGTCGTGCTGATGCTCGGCCTGTCACTCGCCCGCACCCATGTCGTCATCAGCCTGCTGATCGGCGCCATCGTCGGCGGACTGGTCGGTGGTCTGTCGCTGGCCGACACACTGGAGGCCTTCAATAAGGGCCTGACCGGCGGCGCGTCAGTCGCGCTGTCCTATGCCTTGCTCGGCGCTTTTGCCGTGGCCATTGCCAAATCAGGCCTGCCGCACGCGCTGGCCGACATCGCTCTGAAGAAACTGGAAAACGGTCAGGCCAAAACCACGCTCAAGTGGACCTTGCTGCTATTGCTGGTGGCCGTCAGCATCTCCAGCCAGAACCTGATTCCCATCCATATCGCCTTTATCCCGCTCTTGGTGCCGCCGCTGCTTTATGTGATGGCCAAGCTGCAACTGGACAGGCGCGCCGTCGCCTGCGTGATGACTTTCGGCCTGGTCACACCCTATATGCTGTTTCCGGTCGGCTTTGGCGAGATTTTCCTTAAGCAGATACTGCTGGGCAATATCGCCAAGTCCGGCATGGACGTGGCCGGCATCAATGTCACCCACGCCATGGCCATTCCGGCTGCCGGCATGCTGGCCGGCCTGCTGTGTGCGGTATTCATCAGCTACCGCAAGCCGCGCCACTACAGTCTGGGCCGCATCGAAAATGCCGAGCGTACCCACGCCAAGATCAGCACGCGCTCCATCCTGACTGCGCTGTTCGCCATCGTACTGGCGTTTTCGGTACAGCTTTATACCGGCTCGATGATTATGGGGGCGCTGGTCGGCTTCCTGACCTTTATCGCCACCGGCGTAGTGAAATGGAAAGACGCAGACGATTTGTTTACCGAAGGCATGAAGATGATGGCGATGATAGGCTTCATCATGATCACCGCCCAAGGCTTTGCCGAAGTACTGAAAGCCACCGGACAGATCGCGCCACTGGTCAGCGCCTCGGCCGAACTGTTCGGCCATAACCGCGGCCTGGCCGTATTCGCCATGCTGCTGGTCGGTCTGTTCGTCACCATGGGCATAGGCTCGTCCTTTTCTACCGTCCCCATCATCGCCGCCATTTATGTGCCGCTGTGCATACAATTGGGTTTTTCACCGATGGCGACCATCGCCATTATCGGTACGGCCGGTGCCTTGGGCGATGCCGGCTCGCCGGCCTCCGACTCGACCCTGGGGCCGACCTCGGGTCTGAATGTCGATGGCCAGCATGACCATATCCGCGACACCGTCATCCCCACCTTTTTGCACTACAACCTGCCGCTACTGACTGCAGGCTGGATTGCCGCCATGGTGCTGTGAAATTTTTAAGGAAGCATAATGAACATCCCTGCCCCAGTGGCACTGGCGACACGACTCGCCCCCTTGCTGAATGGTCTTGACTGGGGAATCGGCGGCAGCACCCTGCTCTACCATCTGGGGCTGGAGGCCAACCCGCAGGATCTGGACCTGCTGGTTACGCCTGAACACTTTGCCCAGGCCCATCTGCGTCTGGCCGAACTTTTTAACGAAGAAGCAAGGCCGGCGCATCCACGCCATATTGCGCAGCACTTTGCCCGCTTTGTCAGTCAGGACGGCAGTGCCATCGACTTGATGGCAGGCATTTGCGTACACGGCCAGGAGAAAAAGACCGGCTGGGACTTCAACCCGGCACAGGTGGATATCGAACATGGCTTGCCATGGATGCGCGCCGAAGACTGGCTGGAACTCTACAGCCTGTTCCAGCGCCCGTTTCGCGTACAGCAGCTGCAAAACTGGCTAAATGCACGCGATGCCGAACAACGCTGTGGCGAACTGGAAATTCGTCTGGCCTTTCTGGACGACACGGTCGATGCCTTAAGCAGCACGCTTGCGCGCCAACAACACGAGCTCGACCTGCTGCAAGAGCAGTTGCGCCTCCTGTATCGCCAAAGCGCACGCGGCAGCGGCGAAAACGAAGAGCGCTCGCTGCGCGACGAGATCCCGCCGCACTATTGAGCGCCCACGCGCGCGCCAGCCGGCTTATGCGTCATGCGTCCGGAAAACAGCCCGGCTCCGACAATCAGCGTACCGCCCAGCCACTCGCCCGGTCGTATGGCCTCACCGGCAAGCAGCCAGGCGGCTGCGGCGGCAAACACCAGCTCCAGCAACATCAGGGCTGTCACCTGATTGGCCGGCAACAGCGACACGCCATGTTGCGAGATCACGCTGGTACACAATAAGGTAATACCCAGCGCAAGCATGACCGCCCATGCCATGGGCGGAATCTCCAGCACGGCACCTAACTGGCCACGCCATAGCAAGGCTCCCGCAGCAAAGAACAGAACCCCCAGCCAGATCATGGCGGATTTGACCGGCAAGGGTAGCCGATCGGCACTGCGGCTCAGTACATTACCCAGCGAGAACGCCATCCCTCCGGACAAGGCCAGCCACTCATACCGATGGCTCAGCGGCAAATCGCCGTCAAATACCCCAGGGCGCCACAAAATGGCCAGACAGCCGGCCAGCAAGATGGCGATGACCATATAACCGGCGCGGGTCAGCCGCTCGTGCAGGATCAGGCGTGCCAGCAGGGCCGTCCACAACGGCGACAAATAAAACAGCAACAGAACACGCACCACCGGCCCTTCGGTCAGTGCCCAGCTATAGCTGAAATTGCACCAGCCAAAAGCCAGCATCATCGGCAGCATCACCGGTATCAAGCGCACGCCCTGACGGAAGGTGGAACGAAATAGCACCACGCCAAACAGCATGGCGATCAGATACACCACCAGCGAGGTGGTCCAGTTACTGACACCCCCCGTTTGCAAGGCGCGAAAAGGTAGCCACATCAGCCCCCACACCAGAGCAGTCGTCAACAGACAAGCCATGGCTGTCAGCTTTTGTTTTGCCAGGATCATATTGTTTTCTTTAAGATGGCCGAATTTGCTGCAGCACGAGAGAGAACCGTGAACCCCAATCTGGCCCTACTGCAACCCTACCCGTTCCAGCGCCTGCGCGCCCTGCTGGCCGATGTCCAGCCCCCGCCCGACAAGAGCGCCATCAATCTGTCGATAGGTGAGCCCAAGCACCCGACGCCGGCACTACTCACTAATGCGCTGACAGGAAATCTGGAGGGCCTGGCCGGCTACCCGGCCACGCTAGGCACGGATGCCCTGCGTCAGGCCTGTCGCGACTGGGCCCAGCGCCGTTACGATATCAAGCTGGATGCGGCCCGGGAAATTCTGCCGGTCAATGGTAGCCGCGAGGCGCTGTTTTCTTTTGTGCAAAGCGTGATCGACAGCAGCGAAGGAAAGAAACCGGTCGTCATTTCACCCAACCCGTTTTACCAGATTTACGAAGGTGCTGCACTATTGGCCGGTGCCCAGCCGTTTTACGTCAACTGCACCGCCGGGTGTGCTTTCCAGCCGGACTGGTCCGCCGTGCCCGAGGCCATCTGGCAGCGTACACAACTGGTTTTTGTCTGCTCGCCGGGCAACCCGACCGGCGCGGTGATGAATCTGGCCGACTGGCAGGCACTGTTCGAGCTATCCGACCGCTACGGCTTTGTGATTGCATCGGACGAGTGCTACTCCGAAATCCACTTCGGTACTCCGCCTCTGGGCGGACTGGAGGCAGCGCGCAAGCTGGGACGCGACTACCGGCGCCTGGTGATGTTTACCAGCCTGTCCAAGCGTTCCAATGCACCGGGCCTGCGTTCGGGATTTGTTGCCGGCGATGCCAGTCTGCTGGCAGACTTCCTGCTGTACCGCACCTATCACGGCAGCGCCATGAGCCTGCCAACGCAGGCCGCCAGCATCGCCGCGTGGAATGACGAAACGCATGTCGTCGCCAACCGCGCGGCTTACATCGCCAAATTCGAGGCGGTCACCGCGCCCTTGGCCCAAGTGCTGGACGTCAAGCGCCCCGATGCCAGCTTCTATCTGTGGGCCCGCGTGCCCGGTGGCGACGATGTCCGCTTTACCCGCGAATTATTCGCACACGCGCACATTACCGTCCTGCCCGGCTCGCTACTGGCGCGCGAAGCCCATGGCCACAACCCGGGGCAAGGCTATATCCGTATCGCGCTGGTCGCGCCACTGGCAGAATGCGTCGAGGCTGCACAACGCATGGCACAATTTACGACCGCTTATCGCACAGCAAACACTTAAAGATTACGATCATGACCACCACCATTCATCTTGCCAAAGGGCTTAACCATATGCATCCGCTGCAATCCCTGATTGAAAACGCCTTCGAAGAGCGCGCATCCATCACTCCAGCCACTGTCTCGGTCGAACTGAAAGCCGCCATCGAGCAGGTCATTAACGAGCTGGACAACGGCCATCTGCGCGTAGCGGAAAAACAGGGCGACGAATGGATCGTCAACCAGTGGCTGAAAAAAGCCGTCCTGCTGTCGTTCCGCATCCGCGACAACGAAGTCATGGATGATGGCGTCAGCCGTTATTTCGACAAGGTCGACACCAAGTTTGCCGATTGGAAAGCCGAAGACTTCGGCGCCGCCGGCTTCCGTGCAGTACCCGGCGCAGTAGCACGCAAGGGTGCCTTCATTGCCAAAAACACCGTACTGATGCCGTCGTTTGTGAATATCGGCGCCTTTGTCGATGAAGGCACGATGGTCGACACTTGGGCCACCGTCGGCTCCTGCGCCCAGATCGGCAAAAATGTGCACCTGTCCGGCGGCGTCGGCATCGGCGGCGTGCTGGAACCCTTGCAGGCCAACCCGACCATTATCGAAGACAACTGCTTTATCGGCGCGCGCTCCGAAGTGGTCGAAGGCGTGATCGTCGGTGAAGGCTCGGTCATCTCCATGGGCGTTTTTATCGGCCAGTCCACCCGCATCTATGACCGCGAAACCGGTGAAATCCACTATGGCCGCGTACCGGCAGGTTCGGTGGTGGTGTCCGGCAGCCTGCCATCCAAAGATGGTAGCCACAGCCTGTATTGCGCGGTCATCGTCAAAAAGGTTGATGCTCAGACCCGCTCCAAGACCAGCATCAACGAGTTGCTGCGCGGCATCTGATTTCCCCGCCCACTCCGGCCCGCCGTCAAAAAGCGGGCTTTTTTGCGCCCTAAAAACCCGCAGCATCAAGCAAGACCGTCAAACCACTCCCGTCCGCTGTGTGCATTGCAACAAGGCGCCATAAAGTAAGGCGGTAATTTGGTGATTCTGCCTTACAGCCTGTAAAATGCCGATTAACTCGGGCAGATTCTGCCCCATTTTTTTTCGGTCATAGAAACCTCCGTGAGTACAGACAGCTTTATCGAATTCAGAAACGTCAGCTTTGCCTATGGCGAGCGCAGCATTCTGAAGAACATCAACCTGAGCATCCCGCGCGGACGCTTTGTCGCCATCATGGGCGGCAGCGGCAGCGGCAAGACCACCTTGCTGCGCCTGATCTCGGGGCAGGTTTCCCCACAACAGGGCGAAGTCATCGTCGACGGCAAGCATGTCGAAAAGATGAGCAGCCGCGAACTGTTCGAGCTCCGCCGCCGCATGGGCATGCTGTTCCAGTTCGGCGCGCTGTTTACCGACCTGTCGGTATTCGACAATGTGGCGTTCCCGATTCGCGAACACACGCACTTGCCCGACAGCATGGTGCACGATCTGGTGCTGATGAAGCTCGCTGCCGTCGGTCTGCGCGGTACCGAGCGCCTGATGCCGGCCGAACTGTCCGGCGGCATGTCGCGCCGCATTGCACTGGCGCGCGCCATTGCGCTGGACCCTGCGCTGATGCTGTACGATGAACCCTTCACCGGGCTGGACCCGATCTCGCTGGGCGCCATCGCCCACCTGATCAAAAAGCTCAGCGATGCGCTGGGCACCACCTCGGTGATGGTGACGCACGATGTGCAGCACTCGCTCAATATCGTCGACTACGTCTATTTTGTCGCCAATGGCGAGATCGTCGCCGAAGGCACACCGGACGAGGTTCGCGCCTCTGCGTCACCTTGGGTACACCAGTTTGTCTACGGCGAAGCTGACGGCCCGGTGCATCTGGCCTATCCGGCCACCACCTCGCTGGCCGACGATATTGGACTCGGAGACCTCCATGCTTGAAACCCTGCTCTCTCCCCTGCGCAAGCTGGGTCACTGGGTGATCGAGGCCATCTGGCGTCTGGGCATGATCAGCCGCTTTTTTGTCGCCATCCTGATGAACTCGGGGCAAAGCCTGCTGCGCTTTCATCTGGTGATACGCGAAATGTACTTCTCCGGCGTGCTGTCACTGATCATCATCGTGGTATCCGGCCTGTTCGTCGGCATGGTTCTGGGCCTGCAAGGCTATACCACGCTGGTGCGCTTTGGCTCGGCCGATGCGCTGGGTGCACTGGTGGCGCTGTCCTTGCTGCGCGAACTGGGGCCGGTACTGGCGGCGCTACTGTTTGCCAGTCGCGCAGGCTCGGCCATGACCGCCGAAATCGGTCTGATGAAGGCGACCGAGCAACTGGACGCCATGAGCGTGATGGCGGTCAATCCGGTCGCCCGCGTCGTAGCGCCGCGCTTCTGGGCCGGCGTGCTGTCCATGCCGATTCTGGCGGCGCTGTTCAATGTAATGGGAATTATCGGCGGCTATGCCGTCGGCGTGCTGATGATAGGCCTGGACAGCGGCAGCTACTGGTCGCAAATGCAGGCCAATGTCGACCTGCACGTCGACGTGGTCAACGGCCTGATCAAAAGCCTGTTCTTCGGCATGGCGGTGACCCTGATTGCCGTGTACGAAGGCTTTGACGCGACGCCCACCGCAGCCGGCGTCTCGGCGGCTACCACACGTACCGTCGTCACTTCGGCCCTGGTTATTCTGGCACTCGATTTTGTGCTGACTGCCTTCATGTTCTAGCTTCGGAAAAAACCATCATGAAACGCTCCATCATCGACCTGTGGGTCGGCATTTTTGTCGCCATAGGCCTTGCATCCATTGCCTTTTTGTCACTCAAGGTGGCCAACCTGACGCCGCAAAGCGCCGACAAGAGCTATGTGCTGTATGCCGAGTTCGACAATATTGGCGGCCTCAAGGTCAAGGCACCAGTCAAGGCGGCCGGTGTTCTGGTCGGCCGGGTCAGCAGCATCGAGCTTGACCCTAAAAACTATATGGCCCGCGTCAACCTGAGCATAGATAGCCAGTACAGTTTCAGTCAGGACACCAGCGCCGAAATCCTGACCGCAGGCCTTCTGGGCGAGCAATACGTCGGGCTGGTACAGGGCGGCGATCCGGAAGACCTGAAACCCGGCGGCCGCATTGCCCTGACCTCGTCGGCACTGGTACTGGAACAGCTGATAGGCAAGTTTATGACCAGCTTTGCCGAAGGCGGCGCAGCTAAAGACGACAAACAGCCCTGAGCCGCCGGCTCAGGCACTAAACTGAAAACCAATAATACCGGACACCCTGAAAATGAAAAAACTGCTACTGACCACCCTGTTCTTGCTCGGCCTATCGACCCAAGCCATCGCGGCCGATACGCCGCTGGCGCTGATCCAGGACACTTCGGCCCAGGTTCTGGAACTGCTGAAAAAGGACGACGGCAAAAACACTGCCCGAATCCGTACCCAGGTCGAAACCTTCGTCATCCCCAAATTCGACTTTACCCGCATGACGGCCCTGGCCGTCGGCCGCGGCTGGCGCGATGCGACGCCGGAACAGAAAGATGCGCTGGCACGCGAATTCCAGACCATGCTGGTGCGTACCTACTCCGGCACCATGACCCGCTTCAAGAATGCATCGGTCAATATCAAGCCCAATGTAACGCTGAACAACGAAGGGCGTGAAGCCACGGTCAAGTCGGAAATCACCACCGGCAGCAATAACGGCAACGGCAGCAAGCCGGTCAATGTCGACTATGTGCTGTACAAGACCGCACAGGGCTGGAAAGTCTTTAATGTCAGCGTCGAAGGTGCCAGTCTGGTCACCGTGTACCGCAACCAGTTCAGCGATGAAATCCGTAAAAACGGTCTGGACGGCCTGATCCGCGCCTTGCAGGACAAGAATGCCAAGCTGGCACGCGGAGCAAGCGCCTGATGCAGGTTCATCACGCCGCCACCTCTCTGTCCGGCGAGCTGACCATGCTAAGCGCAGAACAGCAGCTCAAAACACTGTCAGCCCGGCTTAAAAGCGGCGACAGCCTGCATCTTGACCTGGCCAAGGTCACCCGTGCCGACTCGGCGGCCTTGTCGCTGCTATTCGAACTGGCACGCCAAGGGGCCGCGCAGGGCAAGTCTTTCACCCTGCAAAATGTGCCGGCACCGCTTATCAGCCTGGCCAAGCTATACGGTGCAGATACCCTGCTGGACAAGTTTATGGAGCCTGCAAGATGAAACCCTTGCGCTTGTTAACCATTGTGGCGGCACTGTCACTATCGGCTTGCGCCAGCAACCCGACCAGTCCGTACGACCCCTACGAGCCGTTCAACCGCTCGATGTATAACTTCAACACGACGCTGGATCGCAATGTGATCAAGCCGGCGGCAGAAGGCTATCGCACCGTAACGCCCAAGCCGTTCAGGACGGCGGTCGGCAATTTCTACGGCAACCTGAAGGATGTGTTCAGCGTACTGAACAATACGCTGCGAGCCGAACCAGAAAAAGCGCTGAACGATCTGATGCGGGTCAGCATCAACTCGACCTTCGGCCTGTTCGGTCTGATCGATATCGCAACACCGGCAGGTCTGGTCAAGAACCGCACCACGCTGGGCGACACTTTCGCAAGTTGGGGCTGGAAAAACAGCAACTACCTGATGCTGCCGTTTTTCGGCCCGTCCACCGTACGCGACGGCTCGGGTCTGGGTATTTCGCTTAGCATTCCGGGGCCGGAAAAGCTGATCTATGACACCCTGCCGCAAGCGGCCGGTTTTTACGGCCTGTATGGTGTCAACGAACGTGAACGCCTGCTCGGCGTGGAAAAGCAGATCGACGAGTCCTCGCTGGATGCCTATACCTTTACCCGCGACGCCTATATGCATATGCGCGCCAAGCAAACCGGGGCGGTATTGCCACAGGACATGGATGAAGAAAACATCGATATCGATGATCTGGTAGGCGAGCCGCAAGCCTCGGCCCCAGTGGCCGTGCCGCCACCGCCCAAGCCCTGAAGCCAGACGCAGTAAAACCACATCCCCGCACCTACCCCATGGCTGCGGGGATTTTTTGCGCCCCTCAGGCTCATGCAGGGAACTCGCAAGGCATCAGTGGCACAGGGAATGAAATAGGCCAGTTACAAAAAAGCCCCCGATGAACGGGGGCTGGCTTTTTAATACAAGAAACCTCAGTGCTGGGCCGGTGCGTTCCAGCCCCCCCCCAGTGCCTTGTACAGATTGACTGAAGCTTGCAGCTGATCCAGCCGCGCACTGACCAATTGCAGCTCGGCCTGATAAGAGCCGCGCTCCGAGTCCAGTACCTCAAGATAGCTGGAATAGCCGTTATCGTAGCGCAAACGGGCCAGACGCAAGCTTTCCTGCAGCGCCTGCAACTGGGTAAACAAGGCAGCCTGACGGTCACGCGCAGTCCGGGTAAACGACAAGGCATCCAGCGTCTCGCCAAATGCACTCTGGATGGCCAGCTCGTACGCCGCCAGCGCCTGTTTCTGCTGCGCACTCGCGGCATCGACGCCGGCGCCGGTCTTGCCCCAGTCGAAAATAGGCATGGCCAGATTACCGACAAAACTCCAGGTGCGGGTCGGTCCGCTAAACAGCGTATCCAGTGCCGCGCTTTGCGAGCCCAGCAAGCCAGTCAGACCGATGCTGGGGAAGTAGGCGGCACGCGCCACGCCGATGCGTGCGTTGGCGGCCTTGAGCTGCTGCTCGGCAGCCTGCACATCGGGACGGCGCATCAATAGCTCGGATGGCAGGCCGGACGGGATATTGACCGGCACCTGCAGCGCTTCCAACTCACTGCCGCGCGCCACCTTGCTGTCTACCAGCGCCCGTGGCGAGCGGCCCAACAAGATGGCCAACGCGTTTTCGCTCTGGATGACCGACTGCTCAAGCGATGGCACAGCGGCACGCGCCGATGCAGCCTCCGCCTCGGCCTGGCGATAGGTCAGCTCGGAGGTGACCCCGCCTTCGAAGCGGCGCTTGTTGATGCGCAGCGACTCCTCGCGCGACACCAGCGTACGCCGGGTAATATCGAGCTGGGTATCAAAGCTGCGCAGCTGGAAATAGGTTTGCGCCACCGTGGCCGCAACAGACAAGCGGGTCGCATCACGGTTGTACTCGGAGGCCGCCAGATTGGCCAGCGCCGCCTCGTTGGCACGCCTGAGCTTGCCCCACAGATCCAGCTCCCAGCTCAGTGCGCCATTGGCAGTACGCGCATCGGACACCTGAGAGCCCGCAGCGGAATCCGCCGAGGTACGCCCGCGCTGATAACCGGCGTTGGCCGAGAGCTGTGGCGCCAGATTGGCACGGGCGATGCCGGCCTGGGCACGCGCTTCTTCCACGCGTGCCGCAGCCTGCGCCAGATTGCGGTTATACGCCAGCGCCTCGTCGACCAGCTGGTCCAGCACCGGATCGTTAAACGATTTCCACCAGTCAGGCGCCACGTTGACATCGGCGGCTACGGCCGGAGCCACGGCCCCCGCCTGCCAGGCGCCCGGCATTTCCACGACCGGACGGGAGTAGTCGGGGCCGACCGCGCAACCGGTCAGCGCGATGGCGAGCCATAGCGGCAGACTTTTAATGAGCATCGGTAGACTCCTTGATTTCAGTGTGGCCTTCATCCGGCGCCTGGTAATGATCCTTGCCCTTGTTCGACGCCTTCATGATCAACAGGAAGAAGAGCGGAATAAAGAATACCGCGATAAAGGTCGCCGCCAGCATGCCGCCGATCACACCGGTACCGATGGCATGACGGCTGGCCGAACCCGCGCCAGACGAAATCGCCAATGGCACCACGCCCAGAATAAAGGCCAGCGAGGTCATCACGATAGGACGGAAACGCAGCTTGGCCGCTTCCATCGCCGAGTCAAACAGGCTCTCCCCTTCCTCGAACTTCATCACCGCAAATTCGACAATCAGAATCGCGTTCTTCGCCGCCAGACCGATCAGCGCCACCAGCGCCACCTGGAAGTAGATGTCGTTCTGCAGGCCGCGCAGCCAGGTCGCCAGGATCGCGCCGAACAGCGCGAACGGCACCGCCGTCAACACCGCGATCGGCAAGGTCCAGCGCTCGTACTGTGCAGCCAGGATCAGGAACACCATGATCATACCGAAGCCGAACACCATGAAGGTCGAGCCGCTGGTCGACTGTTCCTGATACGCGCTACCGCTCCACGACAGCGAGTAATCAGCCGGCAGGACTTCCTTGGCCACTTCTTCCATCGCGATCAGTGATTCGCCCGAGCTGTAACCCGGTGCCGGACCGCCCACCACCTTGGCGGCAGGGAAAGCGTTGAAGCGCTCCATGGTCTGCGGGCCTGTAGTCATTTCCACCGTCACCAGCGAGGTCAGCGGGATCATGTTGCCACTGACCGAGCGTACATAGATATTGCGCAGGTCTTCGATCTTGGAGCGGAAGTCTTCCTCGGACTGCAACTGTACCTTGTAGATACGGCCGAACTTGTTGAAGTCATTCACATACAGCGAACCGAAGGTACTCTGCATGGTGTCGAACACCTGGTTGATCTGCACGCCGTAAGCGACCGTTTTCTCGCGGTCAAGCTTGACGTTGATCTGCGGCACATCCGCCGAGAAGGTGGTCGACAGGCCGGAGAGCTCAGGACGCTTGGATGCTTCGGCGATCAGCTTCTTCACCTGTACGCTCATCTCTTCCGGCGATGCCCCGCCACGGCTCTGGATATAGGCTTCAAAACCGCCAGTGGATGACATGCCGGAAATCGGCGGCGGATTGAAGGCCAGTACCACGCCTTCCGGAATCTTCGCCCCCAGCTTGAAGATATCCTTCACCACGGCAAAGGCAGACTGGTCGGCCGAGTTGCGCTCGCTCCACGGCTTGAGCGTGACAAAGCTGACGCCGGCGTTGGTCTTGTTGCCGCCGGACAGGATATCGAAGCCGGCAAAGTTCATCACCACCTTGACCGCCGGGTTCTGCTGCAGATCCTTGCCCATCTTGTCCATGGTGGCTGCCGTGCGCGACAGCGAGGCGCCATCGGGCAGGATCACCGCACCGATCACATAGCCCTGGTCTTCTTCCGGTGCCAGCGAACCTGGCACCATATTGAACAGGCCGGCGGTAATCGCAATCATGCCGCCGAACATCACGAAGGCCACAAAGGAACGCTTGAGCAGGAAACGCACGCCCGAGGCGTAATGGTGGGTAATCTTGTCGAACAGATTGTTGAACGCGGTAAAGAAACGGTTAGGCTGCTGGTGCCCTTCTTTCAGCAGGATCGCGCACAAGGCCGGCGTCAGCGTCAGCGCGACGATGCCGGAAATGGTCACCGACACCGCAATGGTGATGGCGAACTGCTTGTACATCTGACCGGCGATACCCCCCAGGAAAGCTACCGGCAGGAACACCGACACCAGCACCAGCACGATGGCCACCACAGGACCAGCGACCTCTTCCATCGCCTTGATCGCAGCCTGACGCGGCCCCAGCTTCTCGGTACTCATGATGCGCTCGACGTTTTCCAGCACCACGATCGCGTCGTCGACCACGATACCGATGGCCAGCACCATGCCGAACAGTGTCAGCGTGTTGATGGAGAAACCCAGTGCATACATGCCGGCAAAGGTGCCGATAATCGACACTGGCACCGCCAGACACGGAATCAATGTTGCACGCCAGTTCTGCAGGAACAGGTAGACCACCAGGAATACCAGCACCATGGCTTCGGCGAAGGTCTTGTACACCTCTTCGATCGACACGCGCACAAAGTCGGTGGTGTCGTAAGGAATGGAATATTCCAGCCCGCCCGGGAAGCTCTGCGACAGCTTGGCCATGGTCGCATTCACCGCATCGGCCACCGCCAGCTGGTTGGCTCCCGGCGACAGATAGATACCGACAGGTACGGTTGGCAGGCCGTTATATGTACCCTTGAAGTCGTAGTTCAGAGCGCCCAACTCGACCCGTGCCACGTCTTTCAGGCGCAGATTGGAGCCATCCGGGTTCGAGCGCACGATGATGTTCTCGAACTCGGTCACATCGGTCAGACGACCCTGCGTCGTCACCGTGTAGGTGAACTCGGTCGGCTTCACCATCGGTTCGGCGCCGACCTTGCCGGCAGCGTATTGTGCGTTCTGCTGGTTGATAGCGGTCGAAATATCCGATGGTGTCAGCTTGAGCTTGGCCAATTGGTCGGGCTTGAGCCAGACCCGCATCGCGTAGTCCTGCGACGCGAAATTGACCACGCTACCCACACCGGGGATACGCTTGAGTTCGTCGACGATATTCAGCGTGGCGTAGTTGCTGATAAACAGCGTGTCGTAACGCTTGTCCGGCGACACCAGCGAGATGATCTGCAACATCGCAGTCGACTGCTTGGTCACCGTCACACCCTGGCGGCGCACTTCCTGCGGCAGCTGGGTCAGCGCCGACTGCACGCGGTTATTGACGTCGATGGTCGCCTGGTCGGGATCGGTACCGATCTTGAAGCTGACGTTGAGCGAGAGTACACCGTTACTCGAGCTGGACGACTGCAGGTAGATCATGTTCTCGACACCGTTGATCGACTGCTCCAGCGGAGAAGCGACCGTGTCGGCGATCACCTGGGCCGAGGCGCCCGGGTATGTGGCCTGCACCTGCACCACCGGCGGCACGATGTCCGGGTACTGCTCGACCGGCAAAGCGGTAATGGCAGCCAGACCCGCCAGCATGATGATCAGCGAGATCACCGTGGCAAAGATCGGTCGCCTGATAAAGAAGGCAGAAAACATGGGGTCAGACTCCTTTTATCAGCCTTGGGCCTGAGCGGCAGGCGCGGAAGCGGCAGGCTTGCTGCCGGCCTCGTGCGGCGTCACCGGTGCACCCGGGCGCAGCTTGAGGATATTGTCGACCACGACGCGATCGCCCTTGGCCAGACCACTGCCAATCACGAAGTCCGCACCGACCTGATCGATCACCTCGACCGGGCGCGGCTCGGCCTTGCCTTCCTTGTTCACCGTCCACACCAGCTTGCCCTGCTGCGTGGTCAATACCGCCACCTGCGGCACGGTAACCGCGCTAATGCGCTGGGCACCCTTGAGCGTCACACGCACAAACTGGCCCGGCAACAGCATGCCTTGCGGGTTGTCGAACTGGGCACGGCTGCTAATGGTGCCGGTATCGGTGTTCACTACATTGTCGGAGAAGTTGATCTTGCCGATCTGGTCAAAGGTCGAGCCGTCGGACATTTTCACCGACACCTGATAGGCATTCTGTGCAGGCACCCGCACACGCCCTTCGTCGATATCGCGGCGCAGTTTCTGCGCTTCGTTATCCGAGAAAGAGAAATTCACATAAATAGGATTCAGCTGCGAAATGCGAGTCAGCATGCTGTTCGGGGTGACCAAGCTACCTTCAGACACTACGTCCAGACTGGTCAGACCGGATATCGGGGCGGTGACTTTGGTGTAACCCAGATTGATCTGCGCCTGCTTAAGCGTAGCGCGAGCCGACTCGACAGCAGCCTTGCCACTTTCAAAGGCGGCCAAGGCATTATCCCTGTCCTGCTGGCTGACGGCATTTTCCTTGAACAGGGGCAGCACGCGGTCGTAGGTGCGCTTGGCCTGATTGTAGTTGGCCTCTTGTACCGCCAGATTGCCTTTGGCCTGATCTACCGCTGCGATATAGGTATCGGGGCCGATCTCGAACAGCGTTTCGCCCTGCTTGACGCGGCGTCCTTCGACAAAATTGCGGTGCAACAGAATGCCCTCGACGCGAGCGCGCACCTGAACCTCACGGAAACCCGCAGCCTGGCCGGCGTATTCAAAAGTCAGCGGGATATCCTTGGGCTGAATGGACACCACGGTTACCGGCATAGGGGGCATCGCGCCCTGTTGGCCAACCGCGCCTTCATCCTTGCTACAAGCCATCAGGCTGGCGGCGACGGCTGTCAGCAACAGCCAAGTAACGGGTCTTTTCATTTTTACACTCGATGGTGACATGTTGTCTTCCTCGGAAACAGATATCCAAACCATACACATATCTTTCCCAGAATAGATTACATATTGTGTTTTTGGAGATGGACTGCATTTTACATACATACAAGCATGAATGTAAAATGGCAAAAAACCTGTTCCAACACTCCGCTATACCTCTTAGCGACGAATCAATATTTGTTGCGCCCGATACACGCAACAGCACACTGATAAAAAAGCAGGCAGCTATGGCCAGAAAAACCAAAGAAGAAGCGGAACAAACCCGGAAAAAACTTCTGGAAACGGCAGCACTGCTGTTCTGGGAAAAAGGAGTCAGTCATACTTCACTCGCCGACATTGCCAGCTCCGCAGGGCTGACCCGCGGTGCCATCTACTGGCATTTCAAGGACAAGCTCGACCTGTTCTACGCCATGAGTCAGCAAGTGGTACCGCCCTATCACCAGATTTACGACACCATGGAGCGCAATGCGGCAGACAATGCGGCCCGCAGTCTGTGGAACGGCGCGCTAGAAATCCTGACAAACGTAAGTAATTCACCCGACATCCGCCGCATTCTGGGTATTCTGTTTTTTCGTTGTGAGTATGTAGGCGAGTTACAGTCGCTACAGATCGAGAATCTGGACTGGATCCGCCAGCTGCAGCAGCGCCTGATCCGCATCATAGAACTCGCTCAGCAGCAGGGACAACTCAAACCGGGCATAGATCCGGTCGCGGCGGCCATCGCCTGGCAGGCACAGCAGCGTGGCCTGGTACAATTCAGCCTGTTACTGCCGGATACTCCCTTATTGCATAGCCAGCCCGAGAGCCTGTTAAAGCCCTATTTTTCGGGGGTTTTCAAGCCGGACTGCTGGCTGGCGCACGACTGACGCAGCGGGCCGATTCCGGCTATAATGCCGGTTTTTCCCGTCGCGGCCTTATGACTCCCGCCATTGAAATCCAGTCGGTCAGCAAGAACTTCGGCACGCTCAAGGCGCTGGACGATGTCAGCTTTCGCGTCGAGGCCGGCGAATTTTTCGCCCTGCTCGGTCCCAATGGCGCGGGCAAGACCACGCTGATCTCGGCCATGGCGGGTTTATCACGCCAAACTAGCGGCCATATCCGCATACTCGGACACGACACCATCAGCGCAGCCTATCTGGCCCGCAAAACCCTGGGCGTCGTACCGCAAGAACTGGTTTTCGACCCCTTCCTCTCGGTACGCGAAAGTCTGCGTTTCCAGTCCGGCTACTTCGGTCTCAAACACAATGATGACTGGCTGGATGAACTACTGGAAAAACTGGGGCTGAGCGACAAGGCCGATACCAATATGCGCGCGCTGTCCGGCGGCATGAAGCGCCGGGTGATGGTGGCACAGGCACTGGTACACCGCCCGCCGGTGATTGTGCTGGATGAGCCCACGGCCGGCGTCGATGTCGAGCTCAGGCAAAGCCTGTGGGCCTTTGTGCGCGAACTGAACCAGGCCGGGCACACCATCGTACTCACCACCCACTATCTGGAAGAAGCCGAGGCGTTGTGCAACCGCATCGCCATGTTGAAAAAAGGCAAACTGATCGCCCTGGAAGACAAAACCAAGCTTCTGGCGCACAGCAATGAGCGCGATGTATCGTTCAAGCTGTCGGCTGCACTGCCGGACGCGCTCTTGCCACTGAAAGTCCGCGATGAAGGCCAGCGTGTGGTGTTGCGCCTGCCGGAAATCGCCCGCATCGAACAAGTATTGGCCACTTTGCGCGAAGCGCGGATAGAGGTCCGGGAGATGACGGTGATAGAAACAGATCTGGAAAGCGTCTTCGTCCATATGATGCAAGGAGGGAAAGCCTGATGCAGGGGTTTTACACGCTGTTCAGGAAAGAAATCCTGCGCTTTTGGAAAGTGGCGTTTCAGACTGTTGCCGCGCCGGTGCTGACCGCATTGATGTATCAGCTGATCTTTTCCCATGTAATGGCACGCCATCTCGAGGTTTACCCCGGCATCAGCTATACCGCCTTCCTGATTCCCGGTCTTGCCATGATGTCGATGACGCAAAACGCCTTTGCCAATGGCTCCAGCAGCCTGATTCAGTCCAAGATCACCGGCAATATCGTGTTCCTGCTGCTGTCGCCGCTCGGGCCCTTGCAATTCTTTGCGGCCTACCTGGCTGCCGCCATCGTCCGCGGACTGGTGGTCGGCGCGGGCGTGATTGCCATTACCGCCTGGTTCGGCATGCCCTTGCCGCAAGCACCGCTGTGGATCTTCGCCTTTGCCGTGCTGGGCTGTGGAGTACTGGGCGCGCTGGGTATTATTGCCGGCATCTGGGCAGAAAAATTCGACCAGTTGGCCGCCTTCCAGAATTTCATTATCCTGCCGCTAACTTTTTTATCCGGTGTGTTCTACTCGATAGACAGCCTGCCACCGCTGTGGCGTGCCATTTCGCATTTGAACCCTGTTTTTTACATGATAGACGGCTTCCGCTACGGCTTTTTCGGTCAGGCCGACGTCAGCCCATGGCTGGCACTGGCCGTGGTTGGCAGCAGTTTTGTTCTGCTTTCTTCGCTAGGTTTGTGGATGATCAAGGTCGGCTACAAGCTGCGCCATTAAGCTACTTTTTTAGGAATATCCCGTACCATGGTTACACCTGATTACATCAAGCAACTGATCACTGCCTCGCTGCCTTGTACCCACATCGTAGTCGAGGGGGATGACGGCACCCATTTCTCGGCGGTAATCGTCAGTGCGGAGTTTTCCGGCCGCAACCGTGTGCAGCAACACCAGTTGGTCTACAAGGCACTGGGCGACCGCATGCGTGACGAAATCCACGCTCTTTCGATGAAAACATTCAGCCCACAAGAATGGGCTGAGCAACAAGGCTGACCCATGGAAAAACTGATTATTCGCGGCAATGGCCCGCTCAATGGCGAAATTCCGGTTTCCGGTGCCAAAAACGCGGCTCTGCCCATTCTGTGCGCCAGTTTGCTGACGGCCGACACCATGCGCTACAGCAATGTGCCCATGCTGCGCGATGTCGCCACCACGCAAAAGCTGCTGCAAGGCATGGGCGTGCGCGTGATGACCGACAATGTGCATGAAATCGAGATCACCGCCAGCCAGATCGACACACTGGTTGCCCCGTACGAGCTGGTGAAAACCATGCGCGCCTCTATCCTGGTACTGGGCCCGACACTGGCACGCTTCGGCGAAGCCTCGGTCTCGCTGCCAGGCGGCTGCGCCATCGGCTCGCGTCCGGTTGACCAGCACATCAAGGGTCTGGTCGCCATGGGCGCCGAAGTCACCATCGAGCACGGCTATGTCAAGGCGCGCGCCAAGCGCCTGCGCGGTGCCACCATCGTCATGGATATGGTGACCGTTACCGGTACCGAAAACCTGCTGATGGCCGCCACCCTGGCCGACGGCATTACCGTGCTGGAAAACGCAGCACGCGAACCTGAAGTCAGCGACCTTGCGCATTGCCTGAACAAGATGGGCGCCAAGATCAGCGGCATCGGCAGCGACCGTCTGGTGATTGAAGGCGTAGAAAAACTGCATGGTGCGGAACACGCAATCATGCCGGACCGCATCGAAGCGGGCACCTTCCTGGTCGCCGGCGCCATGACGCAGGGCCACATCATCCTGCGCCATGCCGCACCCAAGGGCATGGAAGCCATTCTCGACAAGCTGGTCGAAGCCGGTGCCATTATCGAATGCGGCGACGACTGGATTTCGCTGGATATGAAGCGCCGCCCGAAATCGGTCAATATCCGTACCCTGCCTTACCCGGCTTTCCCGACCGATATGCAGGCGCAGTTCATGACGCTGAACACCATTGCCGAAGGCGCAGCCATGGTGACCGAGACCATCTTTGAAAACCGTTTCATGCATGTGCCCGAGCTCAAGCGCATGGGCGCCAATATCGAGACCGAAGGCAACACCGCCGTGATTCGTGGTGTTGAACGCCTGTCCGGTGCTACGGTCATGGCAACCGATTTGCGCGCCTCGGCCAGCCTGGTGATCGCCGGTCTGGTCGCCGATGGTGAAACCATCGTCGAGCGCATCTATCATCTGGATCGCGGCTACGAACATATCGAGCGCAAGCTCGGTGCAGTCGGCGCCCAGATCGAGCGCGTGAGCTGAAGATACTGAGCGGAAAATGGGCACAGCCCGCCTAGGCGGGCGGCTCAGACTGAAAATTCAACAGCCCTGCAGGCTAAACCTGCCGGGCTGTTTTCTATTGACCATGGCAAGCCTTGCCCTGCCATGGGCAGATTCGCTCATTTCATAAGCAAAGCAGCTGCTGGATCTCCTGCCGTAGCCCACACAGAACGCGCACAACCGGCAACGCTGGCAGGTGAAAACGCTCAGGCAAACCGATACAAAATCAGCTGCGGCACAAGAAAGACATTAACGTCGACAAGAACGGTACATGCCAAATAACAACATTGCAAAATAATTAAACAAGCATTTCCAATTAGTCACAACACATAACAATAGGAGTCGTGCACACTGGATATTGCATTGACTTTACAAGTTTAGAGCCTTCCTTGAGTACTCCCTTTTCCGGGCGCTGCGATTTTTGCCGTCACCCCGCCAGCCTGGGCACACGCTACCACTCGCCGCGTGTAGAACACACGTTCTATTCGTGTGGTCGCTCGCTGTGCCAAGAGTTTGTCGATATCGGCATCCAGCGTCTGGATCAGCTGACGCCGCCCGCCCTGCTAGCCGGGCGCAGCGTGAGCTGCTTTGCGCTAGATATTCACTCCGGCGTTCCTGAGTAAATACCATGAAAAAGCCCCCATCAGCAGTGCTGTGGGGGCTTGTATCAAACAGCTAATACTCAGGCCTGGGTTGCCTGGATCGCCGTCAGTGCCACGGTGTAGACGATATCGTCCACCAATGCGCCACGCGACAAGTCATTCACCGGCTTGCGCAGGCCTTGCAGCATTGGACCAACCGAAACCACACCGGCAGAACGCTGTACCGCCTTGTAGGTTGTATTGCCGGTGTTCAGATCCGGGAATACAAATACATTGGCGCGCCCTGCTACCAGGCTATCCGGTGCCTTCTGGCGGCCGACCGATTCAACCGAAGCCGCATCGTACTGCATCGGGCCATCAATCATCAGATCCGGACGCTTTTCCTTGGCCAGACGGGTCGCTTCGCGCACCTTCTCGACATCATCGCCGGTGCCGGAGGCCCCGGTGGAGTAGGAAATCATCGCCACGCGCGGCTCGACACCGAAGGCCTTGGCCGAATCGGCCGACTGGATCGCGATATCGCACAACTGTTCGGCGGTCGGGTCCGGATTGATGGCGCAATCGCCATACACCAGTACCTGATCCGGCATCAGCATAAAGAACACGCTGGAGACGATAGATGCGCCAGGCGCGGTCTTGATCAGCTGCAGAGCCGGACGCACGGTACTGGCGGTGGTATGAACCGCGCCGGACACCAGACCGTCAACTTCACCCAGCGCCAGCATCATGGTCCCCATCATGACCGTATCTTCCAGCAGCTTTTCAGCCTGTGGTGCGGTCAAGCCCTTGGACTTGCGCAGCTCGACCATAGGCGCCACATAGCGGCTGAGTACGGCTTCGGGATCAATGATCTCGATATCGGTCGGCAACACTACGCCTTGGGCATCTGCCACCTGATGGATACGTGCAGGATTCCCCAGCAAGACGCAACGGGCAATCCCCTTCTCGTGGCAGATCACTGCCGCTTGCAGGGTACGCGGCTCATCGCCTTCCGGCAGCACGATGCGCTTATTGGCACGACGGGCAATTTCGACCAGACGATGGCGGAATGCCGGTGGCGGCATACGCAGCTCGGTCGGCTCGCCGATCTTTTCTTTCAGCTGTGCGGTGGCCGTGTGTTCGGCCATAAAGTCGATCACTTGCTGCATGCGTTCGGTATCGTCCGCAGCAACGTGCACATTGATCGCCGACAGCAAGGCGCTGGTTTCAAAGGTATCGCGCTCGGTCGACAGGATAGGCAGACCCGCCAGCTTGGCCGATTCGATCAAAGGCACAACCTTGGCAGCAACCGGCTCGTTACAAGTCAACAGCAGACCCGCCAGCGGCACGCCACGCAAGGTTGCCAGTGCCGTAGCCAGAATCACGTCGGAGCGATCGCCCGGCGTCACCACCAGTGCACCGGGGCGCAAGCGGTCTATCATGTTTTCCACCGCACGGGCAGCGACAACCACTTCATGCACCCGCGAGCGCACGATATTGCCGGCGTGCTCGATCTTGAGACCCAAAGGCGAGGCCAGATCCAGCAGGCGTACGGCATTCAGACGTGCCTCAAACGGCACGGTCGCCAACAGCGGCAACGGCGGCGCAATGCGGCCTAAGTTTTGCAGCAACTGCTGACCTTCGGCTCCTGCCGGCAGCTTGTTCAGCATGACACCGGCCAGGTTAACCTGCCCGTCGCTATAGCTGCGGCGCGCCAGGGTAATGGCTTCAAAAATATCTCGGGCGTCGCGGCGGGCGGCCGAGATCGCCAGAATCAGGTCGGCGGTCAGGGTTTTGGCCAGTTCCAGATTCAGCTCGCTGGCCAGCGGCACATCCGAGCCCGGGGTCAGGCCTTCAACCAGCACCACATCGTGCTGCAACACCAGCGGTGCGACGTTCTGCACCACTTCTTCCATCAGGTCGGACAACTTGCCTTCGCGCAGCAGTGCTTCGGCACGGGCAAAAGGAATCGCCTCAGGCGCCTCGATACCGCACAAAGAGCGAACGAAATGGGTAGACAGATCCGGACCCGTACCCGGCTGGGCGATAGGCTTGGCAAAGCCGACCTTGATACCCTCGCGCTCCAGCGAGCGCACCAGGCCCAGACCCAAAGAGGTCAGACCGGCATCATGGCCGACAGGGGCCAGGAAAAATATTTTCTGCATGGGGTAAGCCTTTCTTGTGGCTGTAATGCACAAACCCGCGCAGGCGCGGGTTCGTATTTCATCCTAGACCGGAATTCAGCCCGTGATACCGGCCAGTTCGGCGGTATCGCAAGCAATCACGAATTCTTCATTGGTGTTGATCACCATGGCTTTAGGACCGTTGCCACGGCTGATCACGCCGGCGGTGCCGCGGGTGCAGCGGGCGTTGGCTTCGGCATCGACTTCGATACCGAAAGCCGACAGCTTGGCCAGCGTCATGGCGCGCAGCTTGTCGCTGTTCTCGCCGATGCCGCCGGTGAATACCACGGCGTCCAGACGGTCAAGCGAAGTAGCCAGACCGCCGATATGACGGGCCAGACGATGGGCAAATACTTCCAGCGCAACGATCGAGCCTTCATGGCCTTCGGCCGCGGCTTCTTCCAGCGTACGGCAATCATTGGACAGTTCGGACAGACCCAGCAGACCGGACTCTTTGTTCAGCAGCTTGTCGATGCCGGCCAGATCCAGACCCAGTTTTTCGCCGATATAGGCCAGGCTGCCCGGATCGACATCACCCGAACGCGTACCCATGACCAGACCTTCCAGCGGGGTCATGCCCATGGTGGTGTCTACGCTGGCACCATTCTTGATGGCAGCAGCAGAAGCGCCGTTACCCAGGTGGGCAATCACGATGCCGTGATCAGCGGCGTCCAGGCCCAGTTCGGCGACAGCTGCTTCAGCCACAAAGCGGTGGCTGGTGCCGTGGAAACCGTAACGACGCACACCATGGTCGCGGTACAGCTTCATCGGCAGCGCGTACAGGTAAGCGGCACGCGGCATGGTCTGGTGGAAAGCGGTATCGAACACGGCAACCTGCGGCAGCGCTGGCAGGCAAGCACGCACTACGCGGATACCCAGCAAGTTGGCCGGATTATGCAGTGGCGCCAGTGCGGCGCACGCTTCAATGGCGGTTTCAACTTCAGGAGTGATCAGCGCCGAGGCGTGGAAACGCTCGCCACCATGCACAACGCGATGACCGACAGCGACCACGCTATCCAGCTCGCCACGGGCACGGATATGTTCAATCACAGCTTCCAGTGCCTGATCATGCGCGCCACCGGCAATTGCCAGCGTGCTCTTCTTGCCGTCAGCCTTGAATACGACGCGCGAATCGGCATCGCCCAGGCACTCGGCCAGACCGGACAGGGTTGGCTCTTCCGCACCGACAGGGAACAGACCGAACTTGAGCGACGAGCTGCCGCAGTTAATAACCAGAATCAGGGATTGGCTCATGAGAGTACTTTCAATAAATTAGTAAAATCGGTTTGTCAGGCAGCAAGCGTCAAGCGCTCGCGCTAGCTGACAAAGAAACCGCGTGCGGCAAATTGGCCACGCACACGGGCGACACACTCGGCCGAAGGCGGCAGGGTGTCGGCAAGTTCATACGCCATACCCAGCTCGGTCCACTTGCTCTGGCCCAGCTGATGGAATGGCAGCACCTCTACACGCTCGACGACTTCACCCAGACTGGCGACAAAATCAGCCAGCCGTTCGACATCATCGAAGCCGTCGGTCAGCCCCGGCACCAGCACATAACGGATCCACATTTTCTTGCCCATCTTCGCCATGCGCCGGGCAAAATCCAGCGTCGGCTGCAAAGGCTGGGCCGTGATCTTTTTGTACTGTTCAGGGTCGCTGTGCTTGATGTCCAGCATCACCAGATCCACCGCCTCAAACCAGGCATCCGGCAGGCTCTCGTGCAGATAGCCCTGGGTGTCCAGCGTGGTATGCAGGCCGAAGCGTTCTTTAGCGCCCTTGAATACGGCACCAACAAAGTCGGGCTGCATCATCGGCTCGCCACCGGAAATGGTGACGCCACCGGCAAATTTGAGGAAGCCTGCGTAGGGCTTCAGCTCGGCCAGCGCATCCTCCACGCTCATCTCGCGACCGTGATGCAGCTTCCAGGTGTCCGGGTTATGGCAATACAGGCAGCGGAACTGGCAGCCCGAGGTAAAGAACACGAAGCGTACGCCCGGGCCATCGACGGCCGCACCGGTTTCCAGAGAATGGATAAAACCCTTCACTTCTGTGCGTTCGGCCACAAAGTTGACGGCTATTTCGGTAACAGGCGTAGTCATGAATGTCCTTAATATAAATGACAGCGGGCGGCTTGCGCCGCCCACCAGAAGCAGCTTCCCTGATGGGAAGCTCAGGCTTACATCTTGCCGTGGAAGGTGCGGTTGATCACGTCCAGCTGTTGCTCACGCGTCAGCTTGACGAAGTTCACCGCATAGCCCGACACGCGTACGGTCAGCTGTGGGTACTCTTCCGGGTGTTCCATCGCATCGATCAGCGTGTCACGGTTGAACACGTTGACGTTGACGTGGAAGCCACCAGCGGCAACGTAGCCATCCAGGCAGTTAGCCAGGTTGCGGATACGCTCTTCAGCGGTGTGACCCAGTGCATCCGGCGTCGCCGACGATGTCCAGCTGATACCATCCAGTGCCGCGCTATAAGGAATCTTAGCAACCGAAGCACCGGAAGCAACAAAGCCCTTCACATCACGGCCGTTCATCGGGTTGGCACCCGGCGAGAACGGCTCGCCCGAACGGCGACCGCATGGCGTGTTACCGGTCTTCTTGCCGTACACCACATTAGAGGTGATGGTCAGTACCGACTGGGTCGGGGTCGCATTACGGTAGAAGTGAGGCTGGGCCTTGATCTTCTCCATAAAGGTTTCGGTCAGCCATACTGCGATGCTGTCGGCACGGTCATCATTGTTGCCGTAAGCCGGGTATTCGCCTTCGATTTTGTAATCGACAGCCAAGCCGTCTTCATTACGGATCACGTGAACCTTGGCGTGCTTGATCGCGGACAAGGAATCAGCAGCCACCGACAAGCCGGCAATACCGCAAGCCATGGTGCGCAGGATATCGCGGTCGTGCAGCGCCATCTCGATACGCTCGTACGAGTACTTGTCATGCATGTAGTGGATGGTATTCAGCGCATCGACGTAAGTCTCGACCACCCAGTCCATCATCGGCAGGAACTTGGCCATCACTTCGTCGTAGTCAAGTACGTCGCTGGTGATAGGCTCGAAACCACGGGCCACGGTTGCACCGCTCTTCTCGTCCACACCGCCGTTGATCGCGTACAGCAGGGTCTTGCCCAGGTTGGCGCGAGCACCGAAGAACTGCATCTGCTTACCGATGGCCATGGCCGATACACAGCAGGCGATACCGTAGTCGTCGCCCCACTTCGGACGCATCAGATCGTCGTTTTCGTACTGAATGGCCGAGGTGTCGATAGACACTTTGGCGGCGAAGTCCTTGAAGCCGCGTGGCAACTGAGTCGACCACAATACGGTCAGGTTAGGCTCGGGTGCCGGGCCCAGGTTGTACAGGGTATTCAGGAAACGGAAGCTGTTCTTGGTCACCAGGGTACGGCCATCCAGACCCATACCGGCGATGGACTCGGTCACCCAGGTCGGATCACCCGAGAACAGTGCGTCGTAGTCCGGAGTGCGCAGGAAGCGCACGATACGCAGCTTGATCACCAGATCGTCGATCATCTCCTGCGCCTGCTCTTCATTCAGTACGCCGGCCTTGATATCGCGCTCGATAAAGATATCGAGGAAGGTCGACACGCGGCCGAAGCTCATCGCGGCACCGTTCTGCTCTTTCACTGCGGCCAGATAGGCGAAGTAAGTCCACTGGATCGCTTCGCGCGCCGTCGCGGCAGGGCGGGCGATATCGTAGCCGTACTTGGCAGCCATGACTTTGAGTTCGTTCAGCGCGCGGTACTGCTCGGAGCACTCTTCACGCAGACGGATCACGTCGTCAGTCATCGGCGGCTTGATTGCCATCCAGTCCTTCTTGCGCTCGGCCATCAGGAAGTCGACGCCATACAAGGCAACACGGCGGTAGTCACCAATGATACGACCACGGCCGTAAGCATCCGGCAGACCGGTAATCACACCGGACTTGCGTGCAGCCAGAATAGCCGGCGTGTAGGCATCGAACACACCCTGGTTATGGCTCTTGCGGTACTTTTCCCAGATCTCTTTGACCATAGGATCGATCTTGAAGCCAAAGGCTTCCAGACCGTTTTCAACCATGCGCAGGCCGCCGTTAGGCATGATGGCGCGCTTGAGTGGCGCATCTGTCTGCAGACCAACGATCAGTTCATTCTTTTCATCGATATAACCGGCATCGTGTGCGGTGATGCTGGCGCCACGATCAGCAGATACATCCAGCACGCCACGGGCGCGCTCTTCTTTCAGCAGTACGGACAGCGTGTCCCAGATGCCTTGGGTACGCGCGGTGGCGCCGGCCAGAAAGGCTGCATCGCCCTCGTAAGGGGTGATGTTGTTCTGGATAAAGTCGCGCACATCCACGCGTGCCTGCCAATCACCGGCAACGAACTCTCTCCATGGGTCAACAGCCAGCATTTCCTTGTTTGCAGCGTCCATCTTTTGCGTCTCCTAGTTCATCTTCGAACATGATATGTAACAAATTGAATACATGTTAAGTCGAAAACGAAAGCGATTACTTGATCTACGTCAAAAACAAATTTCTCCACGCAACGAAAATAGTGGCAGGGAAAATTTATATTTTGACGTTACTCATTGATAGGAAAGGATTTTAATACAAAAGTGACGTCAAACACCAGTCTGACTCTGACTGAAAAACGACAACAAGCGTCAAGCCACGAACGAATCAGGCCAAAAGCAGTTTCGAAAACGCAAAACGGGTTTTCAAAACGTCATAAAATCCGAAACAACTAAACCACTCACCGATAACACCATGAGCCATACTTACTCTCTCGACTATGTCGCCCAGCAAGCCAGTGCCAAACGCACGGTTCTACGAACCGCAACTGCCCGCTATTTTCTTTCTGCCGCCTTTGCCGGTGCGCTGATTGCCCTCGTCCTCGCCGTCAGCATGCGACTGGGCCAGCTGTTTCACAGCAATGGCTCGCCTTACTACGCCATCGCCTACTCCGCCTTCTTCGGCACGGCACTGGTTGCCATCATTGTCTCCAAGACCGAACTGTTTACCAGCAATGTGATGTATATGACCTTGGGCAAACTGACCGGCCGCGTCAGCAGCGGCGAGATGCTGGCGAGCTGGAGTACGGTCTACTTCGGCAACTTGGCCGGCATCTTGCTGTTTACCGTGGTATGGATGCAGACCGGCGGCCTGGGCGACTACCCTGCCGACCATGTGGCCAGCCAGATCGCAGCCGTCAAAACCGGCGCGCCGTTTATGAAGATTTTCTGGAAAGGGGTGTTGTGTAACTGGATCATCTGCCTGGCCGTCTGGCTGCCGATGAAACTGGAAAACGAGATGGCCAAAATCGCTTTGGTGTTCCTGCTGGTATTCGCCTTCTTCTTCTCCGGCTTCGAGCACAGCATCGCCAATATGGCACTCTTTAGTCTGGTCGTCGCCCATGCGCCCGAAGCGCTGTCGTTCGCCGACATCATGCACAACATGCTGCCGGCAACACTGGGCAATATCGTTGGCGGCGGCATCGGCGTTGCCTTACTGGCCTTTATGCTCGAGCGCCACACGCTAAGCACGCCTGCCGCGACCGCACAAAAACAGGCCGACAAACTGAACCCGGCTATCTCCTAAGCTTTAAACCATCACCTCCACGCGCTAGCGCGGAGGTGATGCGCTTTGCACCTGATCCCCACCTCTCCAGCAAGGCTTTCGCGCCAAGCGACCCGTAGCAAGCCACAAGCAAGTACAGACCACACGTCGCATGACCAAACCGCAGCTAAGCGAAAAAGCAAAAGGGGTTTGCAGCCTAAGCTGCAAACCCCTGATTTTGCTATTCAAATTTCTGGTGGGCCCTATCGGACTTGAACCGATGACCAAAGGATTATGAGTCCTCTGCTCTAACCAACTGAGCTAAAGGCCCGATCGCAAGCGATTATACCAGAATTTCCGGTAAATGCAGCTTACTTACTGACCATTTGGCTCGTTATCGAGAAAGCTCTTCAGCCGCTCGGAACGCGTCGGATGGCGCAGCTTGCGCAATGCCTTGGCTTCAATCTGACGGATACGCTCGCGTGTCACATCAAACTGCTTGCCTACCTCTTCCAACGTATGGTCGGTATTCATGTCGATACCGAAACGCATACGCAGGACTTTGGCTTCGCGTGGCGTCAGTGACTCGAGCACCTCCTTGGTCGCCTCACGCAAACTGGAATACATCGCCGCATCCGAAGGGGTGATAGTCACCGCATCCTCAATGAAGTCGCCCAGATGGGAATCGTCATCGTCACCGATAGGCGTTTCCATCGAGATCGGCTCTTTGGAGATCTTCATGATCTTGCGGATTTTCTCTTCCGGCATTTCCATGCGCTCGGCCAGCTCGGCCGGATCCGGCTCGTGCCCGGTTTCCTGCAAGATCTGGCGGCTGATACGATTCATCTTGTTGATGGTTTCGATCATATGCACAGGAATGCGGATCGTGCGCGCCTGGTCGGCAATCGAACGGGTAATCGCCTGACGGATCCACCAGGTTGCATAGGTCGAGAACTTGTAACCGCGACGGTATTCAAACTTGTCCACCGCCTTCATCAGGCCGATATTGCCTTCCTGGATCAGGTCGAGGAATTGCAGACCACGGTTGGTATACTTTTTGGCGATCGAAATCACCAGACGTAAGTTGGCTTCGATCATCTCGCGCTTAGCCAGACGCGCCTTCTTCTCGCCCGCCGCCATCTGGCGGTTGATTTCCTTCAGCGCCGGAATCGTCAGCATGGCGCGCAACTGGACGTCGGACAGACGTGTCTGACGCTCGATAATCGCGTGCTTGAAGCGCTCCAGTGTTTCGGACCAGGCCTTGCCGGATTCGATTTCCTTCACCACCCAGTCAACGTTGATTTCGTTACCGGGGAAACTCTTGATGAAGTGGCTACGATCCATGCGCACACGCTGCACGCAGATATCCTGAATTTCACGCTCATGCGAACGCACTTCAGCGACCAGCGAGCGCAGGGAGTCACACAGGCTTTCAATCTGGCGCGTAGCAAAACGCACCTGCATAAAGGCATCGGTAATCTGCTGCTGGCAAGCTTGGGCGGCCTTGGCATCGGATTTCTGCAGCGCGGCGGTCAAGCCGGCATATTGCACGCGCACATCGGCAAAGAATTCGATCGCCTGCAATTTGAGCGCAAGCAGGTTAGCGGCATTGATGCTTTCAGCATCGGCCTCTTCATCTTCCTCTTCCGGCTCGTCATCATCCGGCATTTCGTCGTCTTCCGGCTCGGAAAACTCGGTCTCTGCCTCAACGCTGGCATTCGGATCGATAAAGCCATCAACAACTTCGTCGATGCGCATCTCTTCGCGCTCGACCTTGTCCATCAGCGTCAGCACTTCGGCAATCGTGCCGGGGCATGCCGAGATGGACTGGATCATGTACTTGAGGCCGTCTTCGATCCGCTTGGCGATTTCGATTTCGCCCTCACGGGTCAGCAGCTCAACCGTACCCATTTCACGCATATACATGCGTACAGGGTCGGTGGTGCGACCGAACTCGGCATCAACCGACGACAAGGCGGCCTCAGCTTCTTCAACCGCATCCTCGTCGGTGACCGCTGCCGGAGCATCGGTCATCAGCAGGGTATCAGCATCCGGCGCCTCTTCGGTCACCCGGATACCCAGACCACCGATCATGACGATGATATTTTCGATCTGCTCGGCGTCGGACACGTCTTCCGGCAGATGGTCATTGATTTCAGCGAATGTGAGGTAGCCACGCTCCTTGCCCAGCGCAATCAGCTGGCGCAAGCGCTTGCGCTGCTCTTCCAGGCTCAACTGAGGATTGTCCTGGTTGTCCTGCACATCTTTATCGATTTTGGGGGAAGCCGCCATTTCGTTTCCTGCTTGAAAAAAAGCCGAAAAAAACAATTGAGTATATCACAGCCCGTTATTTCAACGGATTGTGTACCGCCCGCGCCGCCATGCGGCGCATCAGTTCCTGCAACAAACGTTTATCTTCATCACTCAGATGCTCAAGCCCGCGCACCGACAATTGCCGGTATAGCGCGTCATCACACGCATCCATCATTCTGGAGAAGCCGCTCTTGAACATATCCAGATCAAACTCGTCCGGATTGGCAAGTTCTGCCGGATCCCGCAACGATGCCTGCAACACAGAGTCAATCTGCGATTCAAACGGTGTACCACGAAAATTCTCGGCCAATTGCGCACTGGTCGGCGTGCTGACACACGCTTGCGCCCGCTCGATCAAGGCAGCCAGACAGGCAATATCACCCGACAGGGGCAAACTATCACGCACCTCGACTTCATTGGCCCAAGCCGGATTCATCACCAGCCACTTGATCAGACGCCGAACGGTAGACATCACATCCGGCTGCGCCGATTGGCGCGGCAAACGGTATTCGCGCCGGCCACGCGCTGGAGCCTTGCGCTGGCCGGTCATCATGTCGAATTCGTCGACCTCCACACCCACCAGTTCGGCCAGACGCTTGCGGATAATGAAACCCAAGGCCGGCGCTGTAATCTGCGCCAGCAAAGGCATGGCCTGCTTGACCAGATCGGCCCGCCCCTCCGGGGTGGACATATCAACCCGCCGCGTCAGCTCGCGCGTCAGATAACCCGACAAGGGTACACTGGCTTCACTAAGCTGACGTTCAAACGCCTCGGTGCCGTACTCGCGGATATACGAGTCCGGATCATGCGCCTCCGGCAAAAACAGAAAGCTCAAAGACTTGCCGTCAACCAGGAACGGCAAACTGTTTTCCAACGCCCGCCAAGCCGCCTTCTGTCCGGCTTTGTCGCCATCAAAGCAGAACACGACCTGATCAGCGTGTTTGAGCAACTTGCGCACATGCTCGCCGGTCGTTGCCGTGCCCAGTGTCGCGACCGCATACGCCACACCATACTGCGCCAGCGCCACTACATCCATATAGCCTTCGACCACCAGCACACGGTTGTGCTCGCGTATCGCCTGGCGTGCCTCATACAGACCGTAAAGCTCGCGCCCCTTCTCGAACAGCGGCGTCTCCGGCGAGTTCAGGTATTTGGGCTCGCCCTGACCCAGCACCCGCCCACCAAAACCGATGATGACGCCACGCTGGTTGCGAATGGGAAACATCACCCGACCGCGGAAGCGGTCGTAACGCTTACCTTCATCACCCGCGATCACCAGCCCCGCCTCGACCAGATATTCCTCCTGGTAATCAGGCACAATCGCGGCCAGATTTTGCCAGGCATCGGGCGCATACCCCAAGGCGAAGCGCGCGGCAATTTCGCCGGACAAACCTCGTCCCTTCAGGTAACTGACGGCAGCAGGCGAAGATTTCAACTGCTGCTTGAAATAAACCGCAGCAGCGGCAAGGATTTCTTCAAGCGACAAACGACGCGCACGCGCTGCTTGCTCTGCCTGCGGATCGGCATGCCGCACTTCCGGCACCGGCATGGACACACTATCTGCCAGCACGCGCACCGCATCGACAAAACCCAGCCCCTGATACTCCATGACAAAGCCGATGGCCGAGCCATGCATGCCACACCCAAAGCAATGATAGAACTGCTTGGACGGGCTAACCGTAAAAGAGGGAGATTTTTCCTTGTGGAACGGACAGCACGCCAAGTAGTTCTGCCCCGCTTTTTTCAGCGGGACATAACGATCCACCACGTCAACAATGTCGACGCGGGTCAGCAGCTGATCGATAAAATCCTGCGGGATCATCCGCGCACCTTAAGCAACAAGGCGGGCCTTGATCAGAGCCGACACGGCGGCCATATCGGCACGGCCAGCCAGTTGCGGACGCAACAGCGCCATAACCTTGCCCATATCCTGCATGCCGGCAGCACCGCTGCTCTCAACGGCGGCTTCAATCAGTGCATTGATTTCAGCAATGCTCAACTGCTGTGGCAGATAATCGGCCAGCACGACCATCTCGGCCTTTTCCTGCTCCGCCAGGTCCTGACGGCCACCCGCCTCGTATTGCGTTACCGAGTCGCGGCGCTGCTTGAGCATCTTGTCGACCACCGCCACGATGGCAGCGTCGTCCAGTTCGATACGCTCATCGACTTCCTTCTGCTTGATCGCCGCCATCAACAAGCGAATGGCGGACAAACGCACGGCATCTCTGGCCTTCATGGCCGTCTTCATGTCGTCAGTGATACGTGATTTCAGGCTCATATCGTGCTTTCAGAAGAGACAGCGGCCGACATGAAGCCGGCCGCAGAAATGCGGAACTACAAAAGGCAAAACCGCAGACAAAGCCTGCGGTCCTGTAAATCAACCGTACGTAAAGCTTAGAACATCTTTGGTGGCAGCTGTTGGCTACGGATGCGCTTGTAGTGGCGCTTCACGGCAGCAGCAGCTTTACGCTTGCGCTCGGTGGTTGGCTTTTCGTAGAACTCGCGCGCACGCAGTTCGGTCAGCAGACCGGTTTTTTCTACGGAGCGCTTGAAACGGCGCATTGCTACTTCAAACGGTTCATTCTCTTTTACGCGAACAGTCGGCATCGACAGGGATCCTTAAAATCTTGGGTAAGCTAAATGCTTGATAAAACCGGTATTTTAGCAACGGAATCCTTTTTGATAAAGTCCTGGATTCCGAAGTTCGTCATTTGAGTGCACCATGCACGACAAACGACTGAAAAAATCACCCCCTCACTAGGAGAAATGGTGTTGCAATTGGTCGAAACAAAACGCGGCCAGCGTAGGCGCCGGGTCGGCCTCGGCCATCGGCAGCACGTACTCGAAAGTGCGGGCTTCACGCAGGGCTGAAACTTATACCGGACTCGCAGCAAAAAGTCGAGGCCTATCCGCGCCTGATGTTATTACGGCACAGCAGGCTCGTCACCCGCGCTTAGCACTAATCACGCTGCCTAACTGCCCCACGGCGGCAAGCACCCGGTCAAGATGAACCAGATCCCCCACCTGCAGACGGAAATGGATATGGATATAACCCTCACCCGCCGAGCCATCCT
Source organism: Craterilacuibacter sinensis (assembly GCF_009831765.1). Taxonomy (GTDB): domain Bacteria; phylum Pseudomonadota; class Gammaproteobacteria; order Burkholderiales; family Chromobacteriaceae; genus Craterilacuibacter; species Craterilacuibacter sinensis. The sequence goes on from NZ_WSSB01000018.1 coordinate 40,794, forward strand.
GCGTGTCTACGCTTTCGATATTGGCGGCAGCGCCGGAAATTGCCGATGCGATATCGGCTAGCGTGCCGCGCTCATTACGCGCCAATACGCTGACCGTCACCGCAAACATGCGATCCCGCTGCGTATCCCAGGTTACTTCCAGTAATTTATCCTGATCGAAACGCAGGATATTGGCACACAGGCTGCGATGGATAATCAGCCCCTGCCCCTTGGCAATCGCACCGACAATTTCGTCACCCGGAATAGGACTGCAACACGTAGCCAGTTGTATCGTGCCGCTCTCATTGCCACGAATGGCGATGGCCGACACGCGCACCGACTCGCCGGACTTGCGCCCGGCAAGCTCAACCAGACGCCTCGCTACGGCGATAGGCAGCAACTTGCCCACCCCGATCTCGGCCAGCACCTCGCGGAACGAGCCCAGATTATCGCCATACAGCGCTATATACTCGCCCTGCAGCGCGTCAACGTCGGCCAGCGGCGTCATTACCAGCGCACCCAAAGCCTGCTTAAGCAGGCGCTCACCCAGCAGCGATGCTTCAGTGGTCTGCAAGCTCTTTAAATAACTGCGTATGCACGAGCGCGCTCGGCCACTGGCGACAAAATTCAGCCACGAAGGATTTGGCTTAGCCTGGGTCGAGGTGATTACCTCGACACTATCTCCGTTTCGCAATACCGTACGCAACGGCACCAGTGCATGATTAACGCGTGACGCGATACAGCGGTGTCCCACATCGGTATGTACCGCATAGGCAAAATCGACCGGAGTCGAGCCCTGCGGCAAGACCAGAATCTTGCCCTTAGGAGTAAATACGTATACCTCGTCCGGAAACAGATCGATCTTGATGTGCTCGAAAAACTCGATCGCATCGTCACTTTCGGCCTGGATATCAAGGATGCTCTGCAACCATTGGTGCGTACGCTGATGCGCCGCATCCAGACTGCCGTCACCACTCTTGTACATCCAGTGCGAAGCGATGCCCGCCTCGGCTACCGCATTCATCTCGCGAGTACGGATCTGCATTTCCACCGGCGTACCATAAGGGCCGAACAAGGTGGTATGCAGACTTTGATAGCCGTTCCCCTTGGGAATCGCGATATAGTCCTTGAACTTGCCCGGCAAAGGCTTGTACAGACTATGCAGCGCACCCAAACTCAGATAACAACTGGGAATATCATTGACTACCACGCGGAAACCGTAGATATCCAGCACCTCGGAAAACGACAGGTTTTTCTCCTGCATTTTCTTGTAGATGCTGTAAAGATTCTTTTCCCGCCCCTTGACCACCGCTTCGATCTTGTTCTCGGCCAAGCGCTGGCTGACCGCTTCCAGAATCTTGTTGACGATCTCGCGCCGGTTACCTCGCGCCGCGCGTACCGCCTTGGCCAGCACGGTATAGCGCGTAGGGTAAAGATGCTTGAACGCCAGGTCCTGCAACTCGCGATAGACCTTATTCAGACCGATGCGGTTGGCAATCGGCGCATAAATTTCCAGCGTTTCCAAAGCGATGCGCTTGCGTTTGTCCTCACGCATCGAATCCAGTGTGCGCATATTGTGCAAGCGATCGGCCAGCTTGACGATAATCACGCGCACGTCGCGCGCCATCGCCAGCACCATCTTGCGGAAGTTTTCCGCTTGCGCATCTTCCTTGGTCTGGTACTCCAGCCGCTCCAGCTTGGACAGCCCATCCACCAGATCGGCAATAGTCTTGCCAAAATGCTCAGTCAACGTGGGCTTGGATACTCCGGTGTCTTCCAGCACATCATGCAATAAGGCTGCGGCCACCCCTTGCGCATCCATGCGCCAGTCGACCAGCATCTGGGCCACCGCCAGCGGATGGGTGATATAAGGCTCGCCGCTTTTGCGCGTCTGACCCTCGTGCGCCTCGCGACTGACATCGAATGCCTGACGCAATAGCTGCACATCTTCCGGCTTCAGATAGGCGACTGCCGACTCAAGCAAAGCCGACGCCGCCGTATCTATCATGGCCTGATAATCAATGGTGGGTGCGCTATCCAGCTGCATACCTAGGAGATATCCGGGGCAATCAGCCCTTATTACGGGTCAGAATTTCGCGGCCGACATGACCGGCAGCAATTTCGCGCAAAGCCACCACGGTCGGCTTGTTGCGACCGGGTTCAACAAAAGTCGTTCCGCCCGAAGCAACCTGGCGGGCACGATACGCGGCAGCCAAAGTCAGGTCGAAACGGTTCTGGATACGGTCGAGGCAGTCATCAACGGTAATACGGGCCATGGGGTTTACCTCTTTCAAGAATGGTGGAAACTATATGTGATTTTGCCGGATTGACCAATTTTTTCAGCCGGCAGGCTGCATCTGCGCCAACACCCGCGCCAGACGCTCGCACTGGCGCGGTGCACGCAACTGCACCGCGCGAACAACAGCGAGCAAATCCGTGCGTGCTTGCTCGAACTCATCATTAACCACGATGTAATCATACTCGCCGACCAGAGCGATCTCGGCACGCGCCTCGGCCAGGCGGCGCTCGACCACCTCGGTACTGTCGGTACCACGGCCACGCAAACGGCTCTCCAGCACTTGCAGGCTAGGCGGCAGAATAAAGATACCGACCGCATCGGGGAATATCTCGCGCACCTGACGCGCCCCCTGCCAGTCGATTTCTAACAGAATGTCGTGACCAGCTGCCGTACGCTCGCGGATCCAGCGCACGCTGGTACCGTAGTAATTGCCGTACACCTCGGCGTACTCGAGAAAATCACCGGCCGCAATCATCGCTTCGAATGCGTCGCGCGACACAAAATGATAATGCTGACCGTCGACCTCGCCGGCGCGCGGCGCGCGCGTAGTAAAAGAGACCGAGAGTTCGACATCGGATGCTGCCTTGAGTAACGCCGCCACCAGTGAAGTCTTGCCGGCACCGGACGGTGCTACCACGATAAAGATGCTACCGGTCGACATACTCATGGGCTGGCTCTCTGTAAACTTGGACTAATATTTCAGGTTACCACAAGAGAGGGCCATCTTTAAAGAGAAGCACTTGGAACTCCCGCACTCTCCTAATGATAAATCGTATAAAATAGCCAACTCATAAAAAACTGAAATGCCGCCGAGGGTGCACGACATGCAAGTTCTAGAGAGCCTGTTCAAACTTAAAGAACATGGAACCACGGTCAAAACGGAAGTCATCGCCGGGATTACCACCTTCCTGACCATGGCCTACATCGTTCTGGTCAACCCCGCCATCCTGTCGGCAACCGGCATGGATATCAATGCCGTCTTTGTCGCCACTTGTCTGGCCGCCGCGCTGGGCACCAGTATTATGGCGCTGGTTGCGAACTACCCGATTGCACTGGCACCGGGCATGGGGCTGAATGCCTACTTTACCTTCACCGTGGTGCAGGGCATGGGCGTTTCATGGGAAACCGCGCTGGGCGCCGTGTTCCTGTCCGGCCTGGTCTTTCTCGCCGTCAGCCTGTTTAAAGTGCGCGAGGCCATGGTCAATGCCATTCCGCAATCGCTCAAATTCGGCATTTCTGCCGGCGTCGGCATGTTCCTGGCGATTATCGGCCTGAAAAACGCAGGTGTGATTGCCGCTCACCCTGCGACGCTGATCACGCTGGGGGATATCCACAACCCGACCACTCTCTTGGCGATTCTCGGCTTTTTCATGATCGTGGCCCTCGAATACCGCAAGGTACCCGGCGCCATCATCCTGAGCATTATCCTGATCACCACACTCTCCATTACGCTGGGACTGTCGACCTTCGAAGGCATTTTTGCGCCAGTGCCAAGCCTCGCGCCCACCTGGATGGCCATGGATATTCAGGGCGCGCTCAATGCTGGTTTGCTGGGCGTGATCTTCGTCTTTTTCTTTGTCGACCTGTTTGACACCACCGGCACCCTGGTTGGCGTTTCGCACCGTGCCGGCCTGCTGGACAAAGACGGCAAACTGCCTCGCCTCAAGCGCGCCCTCTTGGCTGACTCGATCGCCATCACCGCCGGCGCGGCCATGGGCACCTCTTCCACCACTGCCTATGTCGAATCGGCTGCAGGCACCGCCGTGGGTGGCCGCACCGGCCTGACTTCGCTCACCGTTGCCTTGCTGTTTCTGGCTTGCCTGTGGCTGTCGCCGCTGGCCAAGACCGTGCCGGCGTATGCCACCGCCCCCGCACTTTGCTATGTAGCGGTGCTGATGACACGCGGTCTGGCCGAGATCAAGTGGGAAGACCTGACCGAGGCGGCACCCGCTGTGATGACTGCACTGGCCATGCCTTTCACCTTCTCCATCGCAGATGGCATTGCCTTTGGCTTTATCAGCTTTACCGCCATCAAACTGCTGGCTGGCCGCGCCAAGGATCTGAGCCCGGCAGTATTGGTAATTACCGCCATGTGGATTTTCAAACTGGCCTTTTTCCACTAAGCTGCCAGCTATCTTCCATCAACAAGGGGCGCCTCGAGCGCCCCTTGTACATACCCGTCCACAAACTTGTACAATGGCGGGTAACCCTTGTACGGACCGCATCATGGACAACCTCAGCAATATCGACTACGCGAGCTACCTCAAGGGCTGGATTCGCGCCGTTCCCAACTGGCCGCACGATGGCGTGATGTTCCGCGACATCACCCCGCTGCTGCAAAACCCCAAGACCTTCCGCATGCTGATCGACATCTTCGTCCATCGCTATATGGATCAGAAGATCGACCTGGTTGCAGGTCTGGATGCGCGCGGCTTTATTATCGGCTCGGTGCTGGCTTACGAGCTCAATGTCGGCTTCATTCCAATCCGCAAAAAAGGCAAACTGCCTTTCACCACGGTGGCGGAAGAGTACGAACTGGAATATGGCAACGCCACCGTAGAAATGCATACCGATGCCTGCAAGCCAGGTGACCGTGTATTACTGATCGACGATCTGGTCGCCACCGGCGGCACAATGATGGCCGGCTACCATCTGCTGCAAAAGCTGGGTGCAGAAGTAGTCGAGGCGGCAGCCATTATCGAACTGCCCGAACTGGGCGGCGCCAAACTGGTGCGCGATGATGGCCTGTCGCTGTTTACCGTGTGCTCATTTGGCGGAATTTAAAGCTCTTTCCCGCAGCGAAAACCGCAGCCTCTTGCTGCGGTTTTTTTTGTCGGAGGCATACGAAAAAAGGCTGCCCTGAGGCAGCCTTTTTGTTTGGTGAACCCAGCCTAACGGCTTAGTACCACTCGATACCTTCTTTTTCGGTCGAGATCACGGTACCGGCTTCGCCTTTAACG
>NZ_WSSB01000019.1 GCF_009831765.1 Craterilacuibacter sinensis
AAAACCCCCGACCTTGAATCAAGGCCGGGGGTTTTTGCGTTTTAGAATAAAGAAAAAGACGGTAAATAAAACGTAAGGTAATCCCCCCGAAACAGAAGTCAGCACTTTTAACCAACTCTACTTCTCGCCATTGCTAAAAATGGGGGGATTACCCAGGCACCCTCGGATTTTTCCATGACCGGGGAGTCCCCCAGATTCGATGGAGGCTCTGCGGATCAGAATTGGATGCGGATGGACATATCCGCGCCACCGAAACGTCCATCCACTTTCAGTCGTACAAGGCTTCCTGAGCCTGAGGTGGAGCTGATTTATATTATTGTCATGTTTGCAAGGTAGATTGAACGACCATCATCTCACCGAGTATTGCCGTGATCTCGCCTGCCGCATCATCCTGCCCTGAACTTGAAGCCGTAATCGCCGGCGGCGAGTTGTCTGTTTTGTTTCAGCCGATTTTCGGCCTGGCCGCCGGCAAGCTGCTCGGCTACGAGGCGTTGGTGCGCGGCCCGCGCGGCAGCCTGCTGGAGTTACCGCTGGAGTTGTTTGCGCGTGCCGCGCATTACGGGCGGCTGGCCGAACTGGATGCGCGTTGCCGTGACGTGGTCTTTGCTGGCTTTGCCGCGCTGGAACTGGACGCCACCCTGTTCCTCAATATGACGCCGGACGGATTGATGGCGTGGAGTACGGATGCCGGTGCCTCGGTGACTTTTCTGCAGCAGTTGGGGCTGTCTCCGGCGAGCGTGGTGGTCGAGCTAACCGAGTTCAAACCGTCGACCGGTTACCAGGAGCTGAAAGCCGCGGTCGAGCGCTTGCGCGCGCATGGCTTCCGGCTGGCGCTGGACGATATGGGGGAGGGGTTTTCCAACCTGCGCCTGTGGTCCGAGCTGCGGCCGGAATACGTCAAGCTGGACAAGCATTTCGCCTACCGCCTGCAGCAGGAGCCGTTCAAGGAACAGGTGGTGCGCAGCGTGGTCGAGCTGGCACGGGCTTCGCGTGCACAACTGATCGCCGAGGGGATAGAAACCCTACAGGAAATGCGTATCCTGCAGCAGCTTGGCGTCAGTTACGGTCAGGGCTATTTGCTGGGCCGTCCGCAAAGTTCGCCGCACCGGGCACCGATTGAGGCGGCGGCGATCTTCGCGGCGAACAGCGGGCCGGCCTTGCCGGTTAACGGCCGCCTGACGGCACGCGAGTTGTGCATAGGAATACGGGCACTGGCGCCGGAGGAGCCGAATGAAACCGCCTACCAGCGTTTTGCCGCCGACCCCGATCTGTTCGCCATCCCGGTGGTCGAGCAGGGTGAGACGATCGGCATTCTGCGCCGCCACGCCCTGCTCGAGAGTTTTGCCCGGCCGTTTAACCGCGAGCTGTTCGGCAAGAAGCCGTGCGTGACCATGGCCGATCGGGAGCCTATGTGTGTCGACGCTGCGCTGGATCTTCACCAGTTGTCGGCACAAGTCGCGGTCAGCGGCCGCAATACGCTGATCGATGGCTTCGTGGTGACCGACCGCGGCCGTTATCTGGGCATGGCGACCGGCTTCGACCTGATCCGCAAGATTACCGAACTGCAGATCAACGAGGCGCGTTATGCCAACCCGCTGACAGGGCTGCCTGGCAATGTGCCGATCAGCGAGACGCTGGCGCTCAAGCTGCAGACGGTGCGTGATTTTGTCGTCGCCTACGCAGATCTGGATAACTTCAAGCCGTTCAACGACCTGTACGGTTACAGCGCTGGTGACCGTATCATTTGCCTGGTGGCGCGGCTGTTGCTCGAGGCGTCGGACGCGCGCCAGGATTTTGTCGGCCATGTCGGCGGCGACGACTTCGTGGTCGTGATGGAAAGCCCGGACTGGCATGCCAGGCTAGAGCGACTGCTGCCGCAATTCGAGCGCGAAGTGCGTCACTGCTTTGCTGAAGAGCATGTGGCGCAGGGGGGCTACGAGGTAGTGGGCAGAGGAGGGGACACGGCCTTTTTACCGCTGACTTCGCTGTCGGTCGGCGTGGTCAACTGCTATACCGGGCGTTTTGCCAGTCATGACGAGGTGGCGCAGGCCGCCGCACTGGTCAAGAAGAAGGCGAAGCAGGTGGCCGGCAGCAGCTTGGTGGTTGATCAGCCGCTACACGCGCTGCGCTCTCCTGAGGTCTGTGCCGGCTAAGACAGGGTAATTGTAGTTTGGGGTAAAACTTTACAAAAATTTTGTAACAAGAATAAAAAAAACCCTGTGTAAACAGGGTCTTGAGTAAAAATTTTTACACTTAGTCTCGCAGGTACACCTCAGAACGGTTGTGTGTACTAATAGTGTAAACTTCGTTATAAGTCTTTGATTTTTATTTGTTTTTTCAAAAATGTAGTGAATTTTGTAAAGAATAATGAGTTTTGCTGCCTATTTCTTTACAAAAATAGCTTTTTGGCTTCCTTTGTACCGCAAGTGTTTGCCACTCATGCATCTGTTGAGTGAGAAGAATTGACTGAATGTATTGACCTTTGATCCATCGCGTTTCCTTGGTGGGGAAACCGCCAGCCGGTTGTTATTTTCCACATGGGGCTGACAAGCGTATCTGTCTGTGCCGGTGCCTAGCTGTAGTGGCCGGATACATACTTTAGATTTGCAGTGAGTAGCTCATTGTCCTAAGAGCTCTCCACCCGTAGAATGATTGTATTTTTCAATATACGACGTTTTCTCGTCGTTCTTCTTTGCGGGTGACCACAATATATGGCAAAACTTCCAGGTAAAACCGCTTACTCTGGTGTCCGTCGACCGATGACGAGAGAATCAGGATTTTCCTCTCATCCAGACTCAACAGGCGGAGAGTGGAAGCAGGAGCGGTCCAAAAGCCTGAATCTCAATGCTGGAGAATCATTGGAGATTATTTTTACCATTCCGAAGCATATTGAGGGTACATGGATAGCTTTTGGGGGCTGGTACTGCGCCGACAAGGGGCTAGTCATTAATATACACTCTCCCTATCCTAAAAACACACTATCGGAACCAGCATCACCGAATTGGTCAAAATTTGGGAGCATGTGGCAAGGCAATGGAGCCGCATCGACTGTCACAGTCACCATGACTGCGACCAAAGACATAAGTATTTCGCTTTGGAATTTGGCTTGTGGTCTAGTTGAACAGCCCGGTTGTCATACGGCAGGAAAATTCGAAGTATGCACTGCGCCCAGTTATCTAATTAATTTGCACTTATTGTCGCCAGAGGCACACTTTTGGACTACCAAGGGCGAAACAGAAGTCGCTCTGCTTGACTCAGCCGAATCAATTGATTTGAATGATGCTGGCGCATATATCAGATTGAAGACATGTAATCGCTGCGCCAGATTCTTGCCAATAAATGTTGATGATGAGAGGGTTCAACTCAGTTTTTCAAATCACTGCGTAGCACGCAGGCCATGTGTGCATACGGGATTTGGAAAGCTAAGGCATACAGAGACACAAGAAATTCTACAGTTGGAGTACGGCTACCAACTTGAGTGCCGTTTCTGCAAAAAGTATTGCGTGAATGCTGCTCATAATAAAAATAGAACTGGTGCGCAGATGAAGGAGGACGGGGCACGACGTAGACATTTCGAGCTATTGGTTACTGAACTCTATCAAATGAGTCGCCAGATGGCGTTTAAGCACAAAACCGGCGTTGAGCTATCGGATTACGTTTGGAAGAAATTTGGGTGCAAGTGCTTCAATTGCAAGACAGATCTTCCGACTGTCAAATCAATGGCACTAGATCATACAAGGCCGTTGGCATTGTTGTGGCCTCTCGATGAGACCGCTACGGCCTTATGCGGTTCATGCAATAGCTCAAAGAGTGACCGATTCCCAAGTGATTTTTACACAGCAGCTCAATTGATTGAACTTGGCGGCTTGACCGGAATTCCCGGTAACGAGCTTGCGAATCCGACACCAAATATGGAGGTAATAAACGAACTGATCGGGCGACTAGATTGGCTCTTTGGAACTTTTCTTATGAAGCCTGAAATGATAAGAGTGCGTGATGGAAAGATTACTGGTGAGTTGGTGGTCAAAGCGCTCCAGAAGGCTTTTAATGCTGCTCCTGGAGGCTCGCCAGTTAATTTGATTGATGAATACGAGTCGCGCCGACAATCCGAGGCTTGACGGCATCCGGCGGACTGGCTGCTGCGCTCGCAGCACGACCATCGATCCATTATACCGGGCGACTGGCCGAAGCCGGCATCGAACCTTCAGTCGGCAGTACCGGAGACAGCTACGACAATGCGTTGGCGGAAACCATCAATGGCCTGTACAAGGCGGAAGTCATCCATGGTCGGGGACCATGGTAACGCTGGCAGTACGCAGCGATGCTCAAGCCACTCTGTTGCCAGGCCTCGAGATGGGCGTATGCGGTAGCGCGGCGCTGGATGCGGGCGTTCATGTCATCCTCGGTCAGGGAAAAATCCGAGGATGCCCGTTTCTATCGTGGGATTACAGATGGAGCGGCTGAACGCTTACTCCGGATCGTGAAATCGCCCCGGATCAAGCTCAGGAATTACTGGCAGCGTAACCGTAAAATCATCTCAACTACTTTGACAAGCACCGAGGTGGAGCGACTGGCCCCTTACCATGGAAGAACATGGAGTCAGTAGAGTTGGCGACGCTGGAATGGGTTTCGTGGTTCAATCATCACCGTTTGCTGGCGTCGCTCGGTTACATTCCACCAGCGGAGGCGGAAGCAAACTACTATCGCAGTCTGAGCGAGCAGGCCGTTCTGGCCTGACTCACACAAAATGGCCTCCGCGAAATCCAGTACGGTTCAGTCTATGGTTTTTGCAGGATGAGATATTGATGGCCTGTCGTGGTTCCCTTGTCCCGAATTCCATGACTCTCGCAGTGTCCAACAGACTCGGTTGCGATGTCTACCACCCGGAAAAGTCCATCCACTCGCTGGGCGAGCTCCATAGCCATGTCGCACTTGTGACTTAGCCCAAGATGTAGCACTGCAAGCCCCCCTGGTCGCAGCCGCCTGTTAAACTGTTCAAATATGCCTCGATAGACATCGAAGGATTTTTTCTGCAGTGACTCCACAAACGTATTTGCGCGATTGTCATAGTCGCTTCTCGCCCATCCGCAGAACCAGAAACGCATCCAGTTTGTTATGTAAAAGCGAGTTGAGTCAAAGAAGGGTGGCGATGTAATGATGGCGTCGAGTTCTCTAAGTTCTGCGGGCCATTCGGAACAAATATCTCCCTGAAAGCAGCGTCCGGTTGGCAGATCGGCAGTTAGCTGAGAGCGCAAACTTTTCTCCACTTTGGCGCTCAGTTTTTCAACCACAGATTTCTTTACGTAATCTCCGGTTGGTGCATAGGGAGTTATTGGGTGACTGTTTCGACTGAGTGCATATGGTCGGTTGCCATGCAGAACATGGAGCATGCAAGCCATTACCAGATGCCACTCGGGCGAGTCAGTCTGGCTCGCTGCGAAGAATTCGCGTGCGACCAGTATCTCTTGATACGTGTCTGGATGAAAATATTCGACAAGTGGACCATTAAACCTAATTTCCTCTGCTTGTCGAATAGAGTCGCTACTTGGCTTTTTGTTTGTGATCCATGAGGCCAGGTTCTCGATGAGATCGTTAACTTTTTGTGGATCGGCACGCATTAGCTTTGCATTTGATACTGCAGTGCCCAGCAAACTAATTTCCAAGCCATACCCCTCACGTCCCATCAAACATGCTTCAAAGGGAATGGTTCCAGACCCACTAAATGGGTCCAACACCTTATCGCCCTTCCTGCTGAATGTTTCAATGAGATGATGAGCCAAGGCAGGTTTCATCTTGGCTTGATAAGAGCAAACAGAGTGCAACGGGCTACCCCAGTTGCGTTTCGAGTATGGTTCCTTTTGGTGGGGAAGCATACTTTTGAAACTTTCCCATCGCGATTGAAAGGTATCCTCACTCACCGCCTTCGACCGCTGCAATGACTCATGCGGAGGTTCGATCTCAATGGTCTTCCTTGTTCTAAAGACAATTAGAGATTGAGACAGGACACTTCGATCCTTTGATATTCTGTTTCTTAGGTGCACCGTTTCAACGTGTTCGAGGCCAATGTCTAGACCCAATGCCTCCAGAATTTCGTGGGTTGGTACATGTACTCCGCCGTATCGGCTATCACCGATGTCTATGCAAATAGCTGATCCGGGTTGGCAATTGACCATTAGTCCTTCAAGGACAAGTCGCATGTCTTCGAAGTACCCCGCCACCATTCTTGGTATTCTCTGGTCATAGGCATTTTCAGAGAGTGTGTCCACCAATTTTCGAATCGAGCCGTGAACAATTTTCCGGCCCTGTGCCGCTCCGACGTCATTGATCCCAGATGTAATCGCGGCATCCCTGAACGACCTAAGTGTCGTGCCATTTGAAAGAAATCTGCCAAACCACAGTTCAAGTTTTGTATTACGAAAGTAGTTTGTACCATTTAGATATGGTGGCGATGTAATAACGCCGTCGGCCTTATATGACGGAGCCGAGATTAAGTCTCGGGCGTTAGGAGTAATTAAGTCGACGGATGCATTGAAGCCGTCAGCGGTGAGACAGTCCTTAGAAATTAGGCGCAAATGTTTTGAAACCTCATCTACAAGTGCCGGAACTCCTTTCTGAAGTTCCTTTTCAGTTTTGTAGCGAACATCGCCAGATCGCTTCAGCCTTGAGCAAATCACCAGCTTAGCCATTACTGCTACCGTAAACAGATCTCCAAGCAATTGATCTTCTCTTGCGATTTGATCATTGATGGTCCTGAGTGCGAGAACTTGATCCATTCCCGCATCGTCGAAAAACTTGCTACCAGCGAAGTTGAATTGATAATCTTGTTGAAGTTTTTTATCCAAATTTACTGCTTTTGTGCGTAGCGGTAGTTCAGCTGCAAGGGCGTCAAGCTTGTCCGACAGTTCTTTTCGTCGGGTCACGTCAGCAGAGCCAACGGCCATCTTTGCCTCGACTACAAGTCTCATTGCTGGGTTGACTTCGCAGTAACCGCAATCTACGCCCAACGCGGCCAGAGCAACAGGAGTTGTCCCGGTGCCAGCAAATGGTTCGATGACTTTTTTTGCGTTCGGCATGTACTTCGCCAAAACAAACTTAACGAACTCAGAGGAGAACCCCTCCAGATAGGGGTACCAATCATGAAACGGTTCGCCTCGTCCGCCTTTATGGGTTACTTGCGCAGCGGCTATGGTTTCAAGTCCATCCAAACTAAGTTGCATTTGAATTGATTGTTTTTGCCTTGTTGCTTTTGGTCCGGTTCTCGCAATCGCACCAGCGCCAGCCGCAGACTCAAGACCAACGTTCGGCATTTCATTGCTCGCAAACTGAGTCATGCTTGCACCCCAGCTGAAGTTGGAGTTGTTTGCTCTGTCGTAGTATCGAGCGCTGACTTTGAGTCATCTTTTGAGAACGTAAGCGGGAATTGGCTGCTTGCAGTCATGTAATGCTCGACATTTCTCAAAAACCAATCTTTTAAAGTTAATCCATCCCGGGCCAGTGCAGCGTAAAGTTGCCGTTTGGATTCAGGTTCGATCTCAATGACGATGCGACCGCTGGTGCCGATGCTCATGGTAGAGTCCGTGATAATGTAATGTCACTTATGTTACATTACATCTGAAGGCAAAGAAAGCCAAGGTCGACTTGAGAGGTACTTTTACATGTTGGTTGTTGCGTGTAGCTATGGTGTCAATCAGCGTCGAATTTTGACGGGGGGGGGCGGATAAAAACTTGGACTACCTTGGAGGTAGTCCATGTACTCATACGAAGACCGCATCCGGGCGGTTGAGCTTTACATCCGACTTGGAAAGCGTACTACGGCGACCATTTCTCAGTTGGGTTACCCAACGAAAAATGCGCTCAAGAATTGGTATCGAGAATACGAGCAATGTGCCGACTTGCCGGCGAGCTATGTTCGCCTAGAGTCAAAATATTCAGCCGAGCAGAAGATCGTAGCTGTCGAGCACTACCTGAACCATGGCCGCTGCATTGCCGCAACCATAACAGCGCTGGGGTATCCAGAGCGTAGGCTGGCTGGCAATCAGCAGTCCAGGCACCTTGCCGACGCGCCTGCTTCGCTTGCGCGAGCGGCTAGGAGATGTGCTGCTACCAAAACAACGGCGGGGGCGTGAATGCCCCCGCGTTGTGAAAAAGCTGCCGTCCCGCTACCCAATCAAACAAGTTCGATCCGCTAAGTGAACGGCATTAGCGATTAGCTGCCGCCTGTGGGGTTGCATAGAAGTTGTTACCGGTAACCAAAGTACAACTTCGCCGCCTCTCGCAGCACCGCGTTTTCCTGCTCCAGCCGCTGGATGCGGACGTTGGAGTCTGCTGATTCTGGGTTAGCTGGAGCCATGGCGAGCGCTGCCCGTTTGCGGAATGCCTCCAGGCCGATGTGCTTCCAGCCATACACGGTGGAAGGGTGGATGCTGAATTTGTGTGCAACCTGCGTCACGCTGCCTACCTTTTCTAGGTGTTGCAATACTTCGATCTTCAAGTGGTCCGGATAGTGGTGTTTCATTGGATCTTGCAAACTAAGAAAACCTTAGTATACCTTACGGGGCGGAGCTAAGAAAATCTTAGGCATGAGAATCCTGTCCTTACTGCCTTCATGTCTTTGACCAGCCCGTTTCCCCTGCGCCTGAAACAGGCGCGAACCCGCAAGGGTCTGACCCAGCAGCAGCTTGGCGTGTTGCTGGGGCTGGATCCTAACAATGCGAGCGCACGTATGAACCAGTATGAACGTGGCAAACACGCGCCCGACTTTACGACGCTCAAACGTATAGCCGAACTATTGAACGTGCCGGTGGCCTGGTTTTACTGCGAGGACGATCTGGAGGCTTCCATCGTCGACGCTGCCCATCAGCTGACGGCCGAGCAGAAGAAGGCGCTGTTGGCTTTTATCGAAAAGCTGAAGAATCAACCGTAAGTATGGAACGCCACCATAACGACCGCTTTACCGCGCTACTGGATCAGCATCTGCCGAACTGGCGCTCGTTGCAGCAGTTGCTGAATCAGAGCGTGCTGGGGTATGAGCGGTGGTGGTGAGGCCTGCGTAGTGTAATTGTCTGGTTCCGTGCTCGGGTGTCTGGGTTTTTGTTTCGGGATGGCCTTATTTTCACGATTCGCGTCGATTCAGACAGAAGCCGTCAGCTAGTGCTTGCTAGTTATTTTCTTCTTGACTTCGGAAATATTGTCTGTCCTCTATTTACGATGGGGAGTGGTTGGCTCAAAAATTCTTTGTCTAGTCCACGTGTGTGCGCGTTGTAAGCCCACACGACAAACTGTTCCAGTAACCGCTGGTTTTCGGCCTCTAATCGCTTGTTTTCCGCCTCTAGGCGGTCGATGCGTACCATTGCATCTGCTAGTGGTCCTGATCTAGGCGGAGCAGCCGCTTCCTTTTTGTTGCCGAGAGTATCCTTGCGGAGTGTATAGGCTGTGCGGATACGTTCATGTTTATGCAAGGCCTGTCTTGTGTATCTGCAATGCAGTCTTGTTACAATGGCGTCGATCAACGCGTCCCAAGTCAGTTTTCCTTTCCATCCATCCAGCAGCCTGACAATCTGTTCAATTGCATCGTCGGTCAGGTTCTTGCCTCTGTAGGTCACGGGTTTTTTTTTCTGTGTTTTCAAGATTATTCCCCGAGCAAGGCCTTGATATTGTCTGGTAGACGGGGCTTCTCATCTTCCGTCTTTAACCGACCTCTCTCGGTTAGTTGATCCAGCCGAGATGGCATTGCTGGCGTAGCCAGTTGAATGCATGCCCCATTTGGTACTGCCGGGTTGTCTATGATCGAACACAGCTGAGTCAATCGCTCAACGGTGGATCGATGGTGGTCAAGCCACCTGTCGCTGCCTGAGTAGCCTTCACCTGTCGCAGCTTGTGCCTTTTCCATTAAGCCTTTGGCTTCACTGAGTCGATTTCGCAGTAAGGCTTCTTTTTGGGATTCTCCCTTTACACAAACCAAATCCTGACAATGGATGCAATCCATGTGTAGTTGGCAGGGTGATGCCGTGTAGTCATGTACGCAGTAGCCAAGGTCGGTGGTATGTGCAGTTGGCACGACCAGTCTAGCGAACTCATCCCGGCGGATCAGTACTTTTTTCGGAAGCTCGGCCAATGGACCGAACATCTGATCACCACCGACTGCATCCCTGATTTTCTGGAGCATTTGCCCTGAAGTGACGTGGTCGTATGCCTCATTTTGCTTGATATCCCTGCGCCCAGACCACTTTGCTATGTCCAACTGGCTCAGGCCGCCGGCTTGCGCTAGCGTGTTCAGGTAGTGACGGAACTGGTGGCTGGTAACGGCAATAGGGCTACCATCAGGTTCGGTGAAGCCAAGACGAGTGAAAATCGACTCGAAACCATGCGCTGTACGACTCCCCAGCCCTGTATTGATTTGACCAAGGCCAATAGGCTCGATCACGCATCGGTATGTGCCGCGCTGTGCTCCAAGCTCGTTTCGCCGCACGACGAACAGTGCCTTACTGTACTTCAGGCCTGTGTCTTTATCTAAGATGGGGAACTCACTGGGCAGCATCGCCAGTACAGCGGCCTCTACATCCGAAAACCGCGCGAAGACGAGTTTTCCCTGGCCTTCATGTTGCGTAGTTTTGATAGTGTTCGCTTTGCACCAAGTGCTCGCAGCGCTCCTTCCAGAAAAACCTACGATCTCGGAGATATCATCCAATGACAGCCATTTTTGGCCCCGTAGGTGTGTGACTTCAGGAGCCAAGTAGATCTGCCTCGGATTCTGCTCATACCAATGAGAGATACGACGAGCCTCCTCGGTTATGGATCGTATTTTTTGAAGCGCATCTTCGACGACCGAGGACATCGAAGGTACCACCCACTTGACCATTGGAGCTGCACCCTTGGCGGGCCACCAGCGCAAACCGTATGCGTCTTCCTTGCCTTTTCTTGGTTCGCGAACCTCGCATGACTCTGGGAGCATTAGAAGCTCACTGATGCGGTCGGGGGCAGAGAGTAGGATCGCAGCAACTGAAGCCGTAATCACATCCGTAGGCTCGGAAGCAAGCTGAAATACCCGTGGCAAAGCATCGAGTGCTGTTAGGGATGGCATCTTTTCAGCGCGTCGTTCATCAAACGCCTTACCTACTCGCACGGCACTATTGGGACGTTTGATCGGGTTGTGCCAACGCACGGGGATCGAGGTCAGCCGGTTTTCGACCAAGAATTCCGCTGCCAGCTCAATCTGTCCACCCACTCTGTATGCGGTGCCCTCGCCAAATCTGTCAGTGACAATCTGCGCAGCGCGGTTGAGAACGCGGGAATCGATCTTCACAGGGTCAGGGGTGATACCAGCTTCTAGCAGAGCTGCCTCGATGGCCCGTAGTGCCGCCATCCTTTGGTGAATTGCCTTGGTCGGTCGCATCCCATGCATGTATCGGACGTATGCCTTTGCAAAAGAGAGGAAGGGTTCACGCATCATCTCCGGTTCTGTTTCATCGATAGTGGCAGCATTGGAGAATTTGATGCGCTCCCGTTTCCCTCCTTTTCCCTTGGTCTTTACTGACTCGGTAACGTCCCATACGTTATCTTGAAACGGGAGTTCCGACCCGAAGACGGTAAGCTTGTTACTGCACATATCGACAAAACCTTTCAGGTTTGCCGCAGCATCAAGCTCGGATTTTGGCGTAAATAGGATAATTTCAGCCATTGATTGTTTCCCCTTGCCGGATTTTGCACTGCCTCACCACCTCAGCGACGGCGAAAATGGTGCGGTCGTTTATTGAGGCGATGCGCAGATCGGTTTGCGCGGCAAGCCGATCTCGCTCACTGATCAAGTGCGCGAGAACTTCCTCGTGAGGGCCATCCAGCCACGGCTGGAAATTCACGCAGGTGTAGCAAGTAATGGGTGCCAAAAATCCACAAAAGCCATGTTTCCCGCAGTTTCCCATCGGCTTCATCGTTGGGTCGAACCTTGGGTCGCACACCCTGCTGGATGGATCTCCTGCGCGCGCGGCCTGGGATTCATTGTCAATGATTAATCCGGCAAAAGCCTGCGCCATCGGTGCCAGGTGCATGGCCATTGCTCTGTCGATTCTCTCCACGATTTCCGGCCGAGCCTCGATGTAAATACCAACGTTCTGGGTATCCGTATGGTCAAGCAATTCGGCAATGATCAACTCGCCATGCCCCTCCATCGCAGCTCTTGTGGCCACAGTGCGGCGAAAACGTGTGGTTGTGATGTGCAGCGGTTTTCCGGTTCGCTCTGACATCACACTCAGGCTCCCAAGAGCACTCTTTAGCGCCAGTGAAAGTGCTTGTGCTGTACGGTGATGTTCAAATCCTCCAGGTTCGCCACCCTGCCGTTGTTTTGCAGGGAATAATGGTGCATCTAGCGGGTCCGGTAGGAGTCCTTGAAATGCTGCCCGAACCTCGTTGGAATGCTCTATCAGAAGTTCGCCGATTTGGGGAATTAACACGCGATCTCTGAGTTCAGCACGCGAGAGTTGGTTGCGCTGCTTAGCGCGTGGGACGCGAAGCGTATATACAGGAGTTCCATCTTTCGCACGCTCAATACTAACGTCTCGCACTTTCAACGCAGCGTACTGCACAGAACGCTGCCCGAGCAGTATGAACAGATAGGCAAGCAGGTACCCCTCTCTACTTATTGCGCTATTGGCATAAGCCTTATCGAGCGATGCATGAAGGGATTCCAGTTCCATGTCGGTGAATGGACCGTGGATCGGGTCATGCGTAAGTACGGCCTCACCTTTGGGGTTGCCTTGAGTGCGGAGCTGTTTTAATAGTGCAATTGCGTCAGAAGTTATCCCCGGATATCCGAGGTTGTTCCATTGTTGCAATAACCCAGAAAGACTGCCTAAATACCAGGACGTTGCATTGGTAAGTGTGCTCTTGTAATTGATTAGATCAGTACTGGATATTTCCTTAAATGGGCTACTCCGCTCGATGTTTGCGGATTTTATAAAGTGAGTCAGGCGCTCATGCATATTCTTCAGGTGCGATGCAGACCTGTGCTCCGCATACCAGAGCAAGGCTAGCTTTACTGAAGTTACGAAAGTTTCAGTAGTTGGCCACGAGGAAAAATCCAGATTGATGGTGGTTGTTTCGTCACGGTATGCCCACCTATCCGCGTGCGGATCAAACTCGACGCCGGATCGTGTACGTGCCAGTTCAGGTAATGTGGGGGCACTTCTTAAATGTTCGATGGCGGTCAGAGGCTTATTCATCACCCTTCCTCCTATTCACCAATTGGTCTTGCAGATCTAGGGAAACTTCCTTGGCCTTGTTGCGAACATGACGGCGAGTATAGACAGTGGCCGTATCTGATGTAGGCGACCAGCCCATCAGGTAGCTGCGCGCTTGGCGCTCGTTTTCAGGCGTCGCTCCCTTCTCATCCATCTTTTTCGAGAACGCGTCGTTCCAGGTGTGACGCAACACGTGTCCGGAGAGTCCTTTTGGTAATGACGGGCACCGCTCGCGCAATTCCTTGAATAGTTTTCCCACCGCTGCCAAAGTCATGGGTTGACCAGTACGACTGGCGACGAACAGGAAGGCATGTTTTTTGGCCTGTGGCAATGCTCTTCGATGATTCAGGATGTAGGCTTGCGTCTGTGCAAGTAGCGTGTCGCTGATCGGGAGCACTCGTGCCCTAGTTTTGGTCTGCGGTTGATATCGACGCGGGTCAGCGGGGTCGTCGGCTCGTCTATGGATCGTTACTTCCTTGTGATAAGGCACAATATCACTGACGCGCACCCCCAATACTTCACCGATTCGCAGCCCAAGATACAAGAGCCAGTGGATAAGTAGGGCATTCCTGTAGCGTGTGTGCAGGTCTCTCCACGGATTGTCCGGTGAATGCGGATCAACAACACGCAATAGCTCTGCTACCGTTTCCTCTGAAACTCCTTCTCTCTGACCAAGTGTGTTACGGCTCGATCCATTTGGGATGCGTGCATTAATCGTCTCTGCAATGAATTTGGTCGTATCGCCCAGTTTTGATGCTACTGACGGAGCCAAGCCATGCCTGCTCAGACGTTCCATGGCTAACCATTCGATATACATCCGAATGTAGCGTAGTCGGCTAGCTGCAACATCTGGAACTACTTCCGAAAGGGGAAGGGGTTGAGCATTCATGCGAATCTTTTCTAGAGACACAATCTTCGAAGCTGCACTTTTACTCAACGAAGATAGCGTAGCTAACTCGGAGAGAGGCCGCCGGCAGAGCCGGGTCAGGTCTTCCACCTCGCCAAGTGACAGCAACTCACCGCTGGCGATGCGTCCATTAAAGTCAATGTCGCGAGTGTCGAGGAACAAGTGGAAAGCCATCACACTGCGCAGGACGATGCCAATGGTGTTGGCTGCCCGGTTTTTCCCTCGCACCTCTGTCAAGGCAAAGACGGTCGGTGCAAACATCGGCAGCCCTTCCCGATCAAGAAGAACAGGAAGACGCTCGCCCGAGCTGAGAGTAACTGTCTTGACGCGGTAGCCAGAGGGCATTGTTTACAAATTTCTAAGGTATACGATAGTGAAGATTGTAGACTCAAACGGAATAAAGTGTAAACAATAAAAAATCCCAGTAAGCGCAAGGCTTGCCGGGATCTTGTTTACAAATATAATTATAGTCGGGTCTAGAAGGGAATGTCGTCTTCCAGATCATTTACCGGTGGTTGCGGACGCGTAGGCTCCGGGCGGCGTTGTGCCGGGGCTGCTGGCGGAGCTGATGGTGCGCTTTGACGCGGAGCGCTGTAGCCTTCATCCATCATGGCACCTTCATCACGCTTACCACCTTGCAGGCTAAGCTCGTTCACGCGTACATCGGGGGACAGGCGTTTGTTGCCGTCTTTGTCCGTCCACTCACGCAGTGTCAGCTGACCGTAGACGGTGACCTGCTGGCCCTTGGCCAGAAAGCGTTGCAGAGACTCGCCACGCTTGCCCCATACTTGGCAGCTGAACCAGTTGGTTGTTTTGCGTTCGCCAAAACCGATGTCGCTGGCTACGCGAAAGCTCAGAACCGGCTCGCCGCTTCCTGTGTATTTCAGTTCGGCATCGGCTGCCAGGCGGCCGTCAAAGCTAATGCTGTTCATGTCTGTCTCCGTTCTATTCATTTGGCTGCCGGCATATTGCCGGATCAGACCTTGTCCTTAGGCTAGCTTGGTCAGCCTCTATTCGGTTGCCTGAATCAATTGCTGTACTGCTGCTTCGTCCCAGCCTTGTTGTGCAACCTTGAGGTAGGCAACGCGGTCGTCAAGCAATACCACAGCTTCGCGTACGCCAGCTTGTGCGGCAAGTTTTTGTGACAGCGCATGCGCATCTCCCTGCCAGTTGTCACCAATATGAAACATGATGGACTTGACCGGCAGTGGTGCCCGCATGCTGGCTGCTAAACCCAGCCAGCTTGCCATCAGTACGCTGGTGAGGCCGAACACGCCAGACGGACCCCAGTGTGTATAAAGCCAGCCGCCACCCGCCGCACCCACAAAGAGGCCGAAAGATTGAGCGGTATTATACACGCCTATGGCGGTGCCTTTGGCGTCGGCAGGGGCGATCTTGGAAATGATGGAGGGAAGCGTCGCCTCGAGAATATTGAAGGCAATAAAGTACAACACTAACCACAATACGATTTGCCAGAAGGTATCGAGTGCCGAGGCCATGCCCAGCTGCGCGACGGTCATGACCCCGACCGCTGCTACGAAGACCTGTTTCAGCCGGTGTTTCTTTTCCCCGTAAATGATGGCGGGGATCATCAGCAAGAAGCCCAGTATCACTACCGGCAGATAAACCTGCCAGTGGTGTGCCTTGTCGAGCTGGCCGGCTTGGGTCAGCGAAAACGGGATCACGACAAACATGGCCATCTGCGCCGCGTGCAAGGCAAAGATGCCGAAGTTGAGCCGTGCCAGTTGCGGGTCTTGCAGCACCGGAAGGAGGCGGCCGGGTTTGGCCTCGGTATCCGAGTGGAAACGCGAGACGACAGGGTCGGGGATGATCAGCCAGACGCCGGCCAAGGCCATCAGGGTCAGTATGCCAGTCAGGGCGAAAATGCCATTGACCCCTATCCAGCTGGCTAGCAAGGGGCCGAGGACCAGGCTGACGGCAAAGGTCATACCTATACTCATGCCTATCATGGCCATGGCACGGGTGCGGTGTTCTTCGCGCGTAAGGTCGGCCAATAATGCGGTAATGGCGGCAGAAATGGCACCGGCGCCCTGAATGATGCGACCTAGCGTCAACCAGACAATATCGTCGGCAGCGGCGGCAACAAAGCTGCCGATGGCAAACAGCAGCAGACCGCCGTAAATGACTTTTTTGCGTCCGATGCGATCGGACAGCATTCCGAGTGGCAGTTGCAGTAGCGCCTGGACCAGCCCGTAACTGCCCAAGGCAATGCCTATGCTGGTCGGGCTGGTGGCGCCCGGCAACTGGTGGGCGTACAGGGCAAAAACGGGGAGGACAAGAAACATGCCCAGCATGCGCAGGGCGTAGACGCCTGCCAGTCCCAGGCTTGCGCGTAATTCCAGCGGATTCATGATAGCGGTAAGGTTCCGGATTAAAGTGGCGTGCTATGGTGCCTGATGCGGCATTAGCTAGGGCCCGGCTCAATAAGTCGGGTATATTAACAGGTTACCCGATTCATTGTGAGTAAGGCATGGACTACATCCGCATCCGTGGGGCGCGCACCCATAATCTGAAGAACGTTGATCTGGATCTGCCGCGTCACAAGCTGATCGTGATTACCGGGCTGTCCGGTTCGGGCAAGAGTTCGCTGGCTTTCGATACACTGTATGCCGAAGGCCAGCGCCGCTATGTCGAGTCCCTGTCTGCTTACGCCCGCCAGTTCTTGCAGCTGATGGAAAAGCCTGATGTCGACCTGATCGAGGGCTTAAGCCCGGCGATTTCCATCGAGCAAAAAGCGACCAGCCATAATCCGCGCTCGACGGTAGGGACGGTGACCGAGATTCACGATTACTTGCGTCTTTTATATGCGCGGGTGGGGGAGCCGCACTGCCCGGATCATCATGTGCCCCTGGCTTCGCAAACGGTCAGCCAGATGGTGGATCATGTGCTGGCTTTGCCGGAAGATACACGGGTGATGATACTGGCGCCGGTGATTATCGGCCGCAAGGGCGAGAATGCCGACCTGTTTGAAGAGTTGCGTGCACAGGGCTTTGTGCGGGTGCGGGTAGATGGCGAAGTGTTCGAGCTGGATGCGGTACCCAAGCTGGAAAAAAACAAGAAGCATACGATCGAAGTGGTGATCGACCGGCTGAAAGTACGCGCGGATGCGCAACAGCGTCTGGCCGAAAGTTTTGAGACTGCCTTGCGTCATGCCGAGGGGCGGGCGATTGCGGTGGAAATGGATGCGGACAAGGAACATTGGTTCTCGGCCAAGTTTGCCTGTCCGGTGTGCTCCTACAGTCTGCCTGAGCTGGAGCCGCGGCTGTTCTCTTTCAATAACCCGATGGGTGCCTGCCCCAAGTGCGACGGCTTGGGTGAGATTACCTTTTTTGACCCCAAGCGGGTGGTTGCCCATCCCGACATCAGCCTGGCTGCCGGTGCGATCAAGGGCTGGGACAAGCGTAACCAGCTTTATTTCCAGATGCTGATGAGTCTGGCCGAGCATTACGGCTTTGCCATCGAACTGGCATTCGAAGACTTGCCCGCCAAGGTGCAGCATGTGGTGCTGTATGGCTCCGGGCATGACAATATCGCCTTTACCTACCGTTCGGAAAAAGGCACGCTGTTTAGTCGCGAGCACCCGTTCGAGGGCATTATTCCCAATCTGGAGCGGCGCTACCGCGAGACCGATTCGTCGGCGGTGCGCGAAGAGCTGGCCAAATACCAGAACAACCAGTGCTGTCCGTCCTGCCATGGCTCGCGGCTGCGTATCGAGGCGCGCAATGTCTTTGTTGGCGGCAAGGCCTTATTCGACATTAATGCACTGGCCTTGAAAGACGCGGCAGCCTTTTTTGATGGGCTGCAGGTGACCGGGCAGAAGCAGGCGGTGGCGGAAAAAATAGTCAAGGAGATCCGCGAGCGGGTGTCTTTCCTGAATAACGTCGGTCTCGACTATTTGTGTCTGGCGCGTTCGGCCGATACCCTGTCCGGCGGCGAAGCACAGCGCATCCGTCTGGCCAGCCAGATCGGCTCCGGCCTGACCGGCGTGATGTATGTGCTGGATGAGCCGTCTATCGGCCTGCATCAGCGTGATAACGACCGGCTACTTGGCACCTTGATGCGTTTGCGTGATCTGGGCAATAGCGTGATCGTGGTCGAGCATGACGAAGATGCTATCCGTGCCGCTGACTATCTGGTCGATATGGGGCCGGGTGCCGGGGAGCATGGCGGTGAAGTGCTGGTCGCCGGCACGCCGGCCGAGGTGGCTGCTTGCGAAAAGTCGGTTACCGGCGCTTTCCTGTCCGGCCGTCGCCGTATTCAGGCGGCAGAAGGCCATCGGCCTCTGGATCCGGAACGCATGCTGCAACTGGTCGGCGCCAGCGGTAACAATCTTAAGGATGCTACGCTGGATCTGCCGTTGGGGCTCTTGGTCTGCATCACCGGCGTCTCGGGTTCGGGCAAGAGTACCCTGATTAACGACACCCTGTACAAGATCGCCGCGCGCGACCTGAACCGCGCCTCGGAAGAGCCATCGCCTTATCGCGAGATCAAGGGGCTGGCGCTGCTGGACAAGGTGATCAATGTCGACCAGAGCCCGATTGGGCGCACGCCGCGCTCCAATCCGGCGACCTATACCGGCCTGTTTACCCCGATACGCGAACTGTTTTCCGGAGTGCCGGTGTCGCGTGAACGCGGTTATGGCCCGGGACGCTTCAGTTTCAACGTCAAGGGCGGGCGTTGCGAGGCATGCCAGGGTGACGGCATGATCAAGGTCGAGATGCATTTCCTGCCGGACATTTATGTGCCGTGTGATGTCTGCCACGGCAAGCGCTATAACCGCGAGACGCTCGAAGTCTTGTACAAGGGCAAGAATATCCACGAAGTGCTGGGCAT
This sequence comes from Craterilacuibacter sinensis, assembly GCF_009831765.1. Lineage (GTDB taxonomy): Bacteria > Pseudomonadota > Gammaproteobacteria > Burkholderiales > Chromobacteriaceae > Craterilacuibacter > Craterilacuibacter sinensis. Next base: position 18,994 of record NZ_WSSB01000019.1, read on the forward strand.
GACGGTCGAGCAGGCGCAGGGCTTCTTTGCCGCCGTGCCTACCGTGGCGCGCAAGCTGCAGATGCTGATGGATGTGGGTTTGGGTTATATCCGTTTAGGGCAGTCGGCGACGACCTTGTCCGGTGGCGAGGCACAAAGGGTGAAGCTGGGGCTGGAGTTGTCCAAACGCGATACCGGTCGCACCTTGTATATTCTGGACGAGCCCACCACAGGCCTGCACTTTCACGATATCGACCTCTTGCTCAAGGTTTTGCAGCGGCTGCGTGAAAACGGCAATACGGTCGTGGTGATCGAGCACAATCTGGATGTAATCAAGACGGCAGACTGGATTATCGATCTCGGGCCTGAGGGCGGTGCCGGGGGCGGTACCATTATTGCGCAGGGGACACCGGAGCAGGTGGCGGCTAATCCGGTCAGCCATACCGGGCGGTATCTGGCAGCCATGCAGCAAAACAAAAGCTGAGCCTGCGTGGCTGAAAAAAGACGCTAGAATAAATTCTAGGTAAATGGAATGGCCGACGGTATGCTTAAGTGACAGCGAGTCGGGCTTAGACCCGAGGCCTTATCCAATCAAAAGGGGATGACATGCTTAACCTGGGCAAAATTGACCATATTCATGTGCGGGTCGATGATATGGCACGCGCGCTGACCTGGTATCAGCGTGTGTTGGGCCTGGGGCCGGATACGCGGATACGCAAGGCCAATGGCAGCACCATGCTGGCCAATAACTCGGGTTCTATACGTCTGGCACTTACGCTGCAAAGTGCCCCGGCTTGCGCGCCAGGCTCGGTGTCTTTTGTGGTGGGCGGGCAGGAATTTTTGGAGTGGCTGGACCAGCTAGCCGGCGAGCGGGTTAAGGATAGGGCGGGTGAGACGGTGGCACGCGACTCGGTCGAGGATCATGCCAGCTATTTGTCGGTGGCCTTTGTCGATCCTTTCGGCAACCCGTATGAAATCATCAGCTATGACTACACCTGGCTTGCCGGCAAGCTCAAACTGGCCAGCCGCAGCATCGCGGGATGATAAATAAGGCAGATTCAAATAAGGGGGCACGCAATGCGTGCCCCCTTATTTTATGGCTACATGATGATGCCGCCGCCCAGACAGATATCTCCATCGTACAGCACGGCAGACTGGCCCGGGGTTACCGCCCATTGCGCCTGGCTAAAGGCAAGGGTGGCCTGGCCGTCGATGACCGGGCTTAAGGCACAGGCTGCATCCGCCATGCGGTAACGGGTTTTGGCCTGATAGTCTCTTGCCTCGGGCGCGCCATCCAGCGTCCATGACAGGTCAGCCATGGTCAGCGTTTTCTTTAGCAGCAGCGGATGGTCATGACCTTGCACCACGATCAGCCTGTTGGCTGGAATATCCTTGCCGGCGACAAACCACGGCTCGCCATTGCTGTCTTTGGATCCGCCGATATTCAGTCCCTTGCGCTGGCCCAGCGTGTAATACATCAGCCCTTCATGTTCGCCAACGCGCTTACCGTCCGGCGTCACCATCTCGCCGGGGCTGGTCGGTAAATAGCGCTTGAGAAACTCGCGGAACGGCCGTTCGCCGATAAAGCAGATGCCGGTCGAGTCTTTTTTAGCCGCGGTGGGCAGGCCCGCCTGTTCGGCCAGACGGCGTACTTCGCTTTTACGGATATCGCCCAGCGGGAATAATGCCTTGGCCAATTGCGATTGTTGCAGACGATAAAGGAAGTAGCTCTGGTCCTTGGTCTCGTCCACGCCCTTCATCAGGTAGTGACGGCCATCGCGCTCCAGCTTGCGCGCATAATGGCCGGTGGCGATGCAGTCGGCACCCAGTTCCATTGCGTAGTCGAGGAAGGCCTTGAACTTGATTTCGGCATTGCACAGCACGTCCGGATTGGGCGTGCGTCCGGCTGAATATTCCTTGAGGAAGTACGAGAACACCCGGTCCTTGTATTCCTTGGCAAAGTTGACGATTTCCATGTCGATGCCGACGATGTCGGCGACGCTCATCGCGTCCAGCGCATCTTGCTTGATCGAGCAGAACTCGTCGTCGTTGTCGTCTTCCCAGTTTTGCATGAAGACGCCGATGACCTCATGCCCTTGCTGCTTGAGCAGCCAGGCTGTCACCGATGAATCCACGCCGCCGGACATGCCGACGACGATACGTTTTTTTCCCGTCACGGGTGGTAACCCTTCTTCCATAGTTGATACGGCACAATGACCGGCTCATGCCCGAAATCGAAAAACCAGCTGTCGACGACCCAGTTGCTGTCGTCGGCGGTTTCGATAATCCGGCTGGCGTAGTGTAGATCGATAATCCAGGGGGCGCGCCAGACAGTGTCGGCTACCCGGTGGTGCTGCAGCAAGCCTTGCCGGGCAAGGTAATGCAGAAAGGTGGTGTCATTCTGGCTGTGATCAACACAGTCCATGCGTCCGTCTGCCGTGCCGTCGGCCAGATTGCCACCCTTGTCGCTAGCGATGGGGGCATGCTGTGCAGCCTCACGGTAGAGGCGCTGCACGGCCAAGCTGATTGCCGCCCGTTCTTCCGGTGCGCTGGCGACTTGTTTGAACAGTGCCGCGACTTCATCGCGCGTGTCGGCTGCCGGAAAAAATGAAGCACTCTTGCTGCAGCCGTAATGATAACAAATAGTTAGCGCCTCGGCCTGTGTCTTGCCTGCGCAGGCAAACAGCAGGCTACCGATAAGCAAAAGTAGCATGCGCCACGGCTTGGCTGCGGTGAGCGGGATGGCGTGTGGTGTTTGCAATGGCCGGCGTCCTTGCCAGTGGTAGAATCGAGAGATTCTACTTGCGGAGTCAGGCATGCGTCCCACTATCTTGGTTACCGGTTCCAGCGGACAACTGGGTTTTGAACTGCTGCGCGCGCTGGCACCATTGGGTAAAGTCCATGCACCGGTGCGCGCCGAGTTTGATCTGGCCCGGCCCGAGCGCATGCAGGCATGGCTGGATCGGGTGCGTCCCGACATTATCGTCAATGCCGCCGCCTATACCGCCGTCGATCAGGCCGAGTCCAAACAGGCACTGGCTTTTGCCCTCAATGCCGCCGCGCCCGAGCTGATGGCACGCTGGGCAGGGGCACATGGGGCGCTGATGGTGCAGTATTCCACTGATTATGTGTTTGATGGCAGCAAGAGCGGCCGCTATGTGGAAACCGATGTGCCCGGCACCCGCATGATTTACGGTGCCAGCAAGCTGGCGGGCGAGCAGGCCGTGCTTGCACATGCCCCGCGTTCGCTGGTATTGCGCGTGGGCTGGCTATTCAGTGCTTTTGGCAACAACTTCCTGCACACCATTTTACGCCTGGCACTGGAGCGTACCTCGCTCAGTATTGTCGCCGACCAGATCGGCACGCCCACTTCAACCCAGCTGGTTGCCGATGTAACGGCACATATGCTGTCAGCCAGCCTGTCCGGCAAGCTCTCCGAGCCATGGGGGATTTACCATGTATCGGCATCCGGCGAAGCGAGCTGGCACGAGTATGCGCGCCATATTGTGCATGAACTGACGCTGGACGGGGTCAAACTGGCCTGCGCAGAAGCCGATGTGCTGGCGATTGGCAGTAGTGACTGGCCGACACCGGCCAGTCGGCCAGCCAATTCGCGACTCGATTGCAGCAAGCTCGCGCAAAACTTCGACTTGAACTTGCCGCACTGGCACGAGGGCGTTTCGTATGCGCTGGCGCAATTGCTGCGTTCGGGTGCCCTGCGTAATACGCGCTGGACCCAGGGGGCACGGCGTAAGCTCTGAGTGTTACGGCAAAGTTTGTAGCAGCGCTAGCGGGTAGCGTGCACCTTGACGCCAGTCATGGATGCAACGCATCACCAGCGGGCTACGCAGTTGAGTCTCCCGTGCCGTTATTTCGGCTAGCGTCAGCCAGTGCGCCGCGATAATGCCGTCGTCCAGCGGCGTGTCATCCGGTGTGGCTGTGACGGTGCCGAAGAAGGTGAAACGCAGATAGGTCGGCTCACCGGGCGCGAGGTAGACACCGACCAGGCCCTGAGGAGTAAAGCGGTAGCCGGTTTCCTCCTTCACTTCGCGGCAAACGGCCTGCAGCAGGCTTTCTTTCGCTTCCAGATGTCCGGCAGGCTGGTTGTAGCGCACGCCTTGTGTGGTTTGCTCTTCGACCAGCAAAAACCGGCCGTCGCGTTCGATAATGGCGGCAACTGTGGTATTGGGTTTGAAGCGTTCGGTCATGGTTTCTCCAGAGTGCGCTGTGCCTGCTTAAAATGCAGGGATGCTTTCGTGAAAGCCTGTCATGTATGTCTGTTTGTGTTTCCCGACGACCGAGCGCCAGATCCGTCAGGCAGTACTCAATGGTGCGCGCCGCTTGCGGGACATTCGCCCGGTTGCCACGCAATGCGGCAAATGCGGGCGCTGTGCCCATGCCTTGCTTAAACAGGCCAGCAAGGCCTTGCTGCCCGCGCCGCTCAATCCGCCTTGTGAACGCGAACAGCCTTGCCATAATGCCCTGAATACCGCATTTACCCGGGAGACGCGTGATGCAAGGCGACAAGAAGGTGATCGAGTTCCTCAACAAGGCGCTCAGGAATGAGCTGACGGCCATTAACCAGTACTTCCTGCATGCCCGCATGTACCGCAATTGGGGACTTAAACGTCTGGACGAGCATGAGTATCATGAGTCCATCGACGAGATGAAGCATGCCGACCGTTTGATTGAGCGTATCCTGTTTCTGGAGGGCTTGCCCAATTTGCAGGATCTGGGGCGTTTGTATATCGGCGAGCATCCCGAGGAAATGATTGCCTGCGATCTCAAGCTGGAGATGGAGGCGATTCCGCTCTTGCGTGATGCTATCCAGTATTGCGAAAGCGTGCGCGACTATGTGACGCGCGAATTGCTGGACGATATTCTCGCCGCCGAAGAGGAGCATGTGGACTGGCTGGAGACGCAGCAGGACCTGATTGCCCGCGTCGGAGTACATAACTACCTGCAAAGCCAGATGGGCTCCTGAATAGTCCAGCCAATAAAAAGCCGGCGCGAGCCGGCTTTTTATTGGCTTGTGCACGAACTACAACGCTGCGCTCGCGTCCGTGGGTAGCGGATCTTCCTTTTCTTCCCATGGCAGGGCTACTTTTTGCTGGTTGATCTTCAGGACGCCTCCCTGAAAGTCCAGCTTGGTGGAAACCTGCTTGCCATCGAACTTGATCAGCTTCTTGTCTGCCCATTCGGCCAATTGGGCATCCAGCAGACTCTTGGCCAGATCGTCGATTTCGGCCATGTCCGGCTGGTCTTCTGCGCTGGCGTCAACGGTGAACAGATTGCGTGCCTGTGCAACCACCATGGTTTCCAGTGCCGGTTTGGGCAGTGAGACATCGGCGTCGACAATAAAGCGGCTGATAAAGGTCAGCGGTGACTTAAGGTCGGCTTCCTGGAAACCCTTGATTGCCATGGAGCCGGTCAGCGAGCTCATGCCGCTAGGCAAGCCCAGCTCAAGCTGGTGAACCACCAGCTTGGGATCGTTTTGCAGTAGCGGTACGCCATTTTTCAGGATGGTATCGATATAGCGCTTGCGCATATCGGCCGGTGCGATGTTCTCGAACGGGATCTTGGATAGCTCCTGATCCAGCTTGACCAGTGTTGGGCCGTGCAGATGGTTGGCCGAGATATCAAGCTTGAGCGGGCCGTATTTCTGCTCGTCGTAGCGGAAAGTCTCAAAGCCCAGCTTACCGCGCGTATTGACGAACTGATCCTGCTCGCTGGTAACAATCTGGTAGTTCAGCTTGGTCAGCTCGACATTGGATGGCTTGAGCTCGCCCGACGGGTTGATGAATTCGCCCACCCTGACCCGCGTGACCAGATAAATCAGCTCGTTCAGCTTGATGCTGTAAGGAATGGCTTCCTTCCAGCCCAGCTTGACGTTATTGACGTTCAGCTCGCCAGTGCCCAGACGCACGCCACTATCGCCGGGGCGAACATCGGACACATAACGCACGCCGTCAAAGGCAAAGCGTCCCTTGCTGGCCGCATCCAGCACAAAGCCCGGCGAGTCGGCTTCCAGCAGATATTCTTTGAAGCCGCGCCCGTAATCCACCTTGAGGTCGAAGCCCTGCCAGTTCATCTTGACGCCGGCCAGTGTCTCTTCGTAGTCAAACTTGGGAATGTTGACTTTCAGCTCGCCGCCACCGCCAAAGCCCAGACGGTTGGTCACGGTAATCGGTTCGGCTTCGCCGAAGAAGCGCGACAGTGTCTTGCGCGTAGCCGGGCTCATATCGAACTCGGTGGTCACCAGTGCGCGGGCCGGCATCAGGTTGAAGCTGGCAAGGCCGGGCAGCGGGCCGTGCTGGATCTTGTTGGTATAACGCAGCGTGCCGCCCAAGAGCGGGCGCAGATTATCGGGCAGAGCACCCAGATAAGGGCCGAGCAGGCGCTTGTTCAGCTCAAGCTCGGTGGTTTCGGTCGAGGAAAACCAGCCGCGCTGGTAACTATGCGACTTGATGGTAAACATCGACATGGCGGACAGCAGCTTGTGCTGTTCGGCCAGCGTTGCTTCGGCCTTGATACCGGCCCAATAGGAGAAGCCGCCATACAGGGCGGCAAGGGAGGCTGCTGTTGCTGCAGCCAGTTTCCAGCTTTGCTTCTTGATGTTCACGAAACCTGCTCTGCGTTGAGTCCAGAGTGGCATCTTACAATACTCGTTGCCGGCTGACGATGGCCTTGCCACGCAATAAACATAGCCATGCCATAAAAATAAACGATAGAATCGAGCAATCTGTCTAATTAATGGTGCGAACGCAAGATGCAGTGGCTTAACGGTTTGATTGATCTGCCCTGGTGGGGCTATATCCTGGTAGGGCTGGGGCTGACCCATATCACTATCGCATCGGTGACTATTTTCCTGCATCGCCATCAGGCGCACCGCGCGCTGGATCTGCACCCGCTACCCAGCCATTTCTTCCGTTTCTGGCTATGGCTGACCACCGGTCAGGTGACCAAGGAGTGGGCGTCTATCCATCGCAAGCATCACGCCAAGTGCGAAACGGCGGAAGATCCGCATAGCCCGGTGGTACTGGGCATACGCAAGGTGCTATGGCAGGGTTACGAGCTGTATCGTACCGCCTGCAAGGATAAAAGCATTATGGAGAAGTTCGGTCACGGCACACCGGACGACTGGCTGGAGCGCAATCTCTACACCCGCCATAGCGGCAAGGGCATTGTGCTGATGCTGCTGATCAATCTGGTCCTGTTCGGGCCGATCGGGCTGAGCATCTGGGCGGTACAGATGTTGTGGATTCCGTTCTGGGCTGCCGGCGTGATTAACGGCATTGGCCACTACTGGGGCTACCGCAACTTCGAGAATGAAGACGCCGCCACCAATATTGTGCCTTGGGGCATTCTGGTGGGCGGGGAAGAGCTGCATAACAACCACCATACTTTCGGTACTTCGGCCAAGCTGTCGTACAAGTGGTTCGAGTTTGATATCGGCTGGATGTATATCCGCATTCTCGAAATTCTGCATCTGGCCCGCGTGCGCAAAGTCGCGCCGCGCCTGATTGTGGATGCTAACCGCAATGTGGTGACGGCAGACAGCCTGCAGGCGGTGATTGCCAATCGTTATGCCATCGCCGCACGCTATGCGCGCGAGCTTAAGGCGGTGACGCATGCTGAGCTGGCAAAAATCCATCTGCCCGAACTCAAGGGGCAGGCGGGTGCCAAGATGAAGATCTGGCTTAAGCAGGATGCCAAGGATACGCCGCCGCTTGAGCGCGAGCAGTTGGCACAGGTGCTGGCACACAGCGATGTGCTGGCAACGGTCTATAGCATGCGTCAGGAACTGACACGCCTGTGGGAGCGCTCGGCGTTAACGAGCGAACAACTGGTCAGGGAGTTGCAGGACTGGTGTATGCGTGCCGAGCAAAGCGGCATCGCCGCGCTGGAAGAATTCAGCCGTAAATTGCGCGGCGCTTCGCTCGCCTGAGCCGGTAGTTGCAGCTAGCGCGGCCTCCCATGCGGGAGGCCGTTTTTCATTTGGGCGGCAGGCCGCTACACTAGCGTTTTTTGATCTGTATTAAAGGATGGCAATGTCTCTTTATCGTCACAAGGCTGGTGCGCGTCTGGCCGAAGCCGTGGTCAGCAATGGCCTGATCTTTATGGCGGGTCAGGTGCCGGAGAACGTGGACGCGGATGCCGAAGCGCAAACGGCTAATGTGTTGGCCCAGATCGATACCTTGCTGGCCGAACTGGATTCAAGCAAGGCCAAGCTGGTGGATGCCACCATTTATCTGGCCGATCTGGCTGATTACGACGCGATGAATGCCGCATGGGATGCATGGGTGATTCCGGGGCAGACCCCGGCGCGCGCTACGGTACAGGCCAAGCTGGCCAATCCGGCATGGAAAGTGGAAATCAAGATTGTCGCGGAGCGCTGATACCCGCGTCGGAAAAATACAAAACCCCCGTGGCGATGCCCGGGGGTTTTTCCTTAATGACCTGCATCCACCACTGCACCGCCGCCGGCCGGTTTGAATGGGGGCCGGGCGAGCCAAACCAGCAAGGTCAGGCCGATAAACAGGATGGAACACAGCCAGAAGATCTCGTTGGCCGAGATAAAGAAGCCCTGGCGGGTGATGTCCTGTGCGATCAGTGCCGCCGCCTGCTGCTGGCTCAGCCCCGCAGCGTGCATCTGTGCCAGCGCCGTGCTGGTGTTGGGGTCGTAGACCGAGATCTGGCTGCTCAGTGTCACATGGTGCACCGCTTCACGCCGCTCCCACCCGGTGGTGATCAGCGAGGTGCCGATCGAACCGGACAGCGTGCGCATGAAGTTGGACAGGCTGGAGGCGCTGGCAATCTGGTCGGCCCTGAGCCCCGCCAGCGAGATCATGGTCAGAGGCATGAAAAAGCCGGCGACGGCAATTCCCTGGATGAACTGCGGCCATACCACCCAGGCAAAGTCCATCTGCGGGTTGAAGGTGGTGCGCCAGTAAAAGCAGGCAGCAAAGATGAGGAAACTGGCGGTAACGATCCAGCGCAGATCCAGGCGCTGCGCGTTTTTGCCGATGATGGGCGACAGGATGACCGGCAGGATGCCGATCGGCGCCATTGCCAGCCCGGCCTGGGTCGCGGTATAGCCCATCTGGGTCTGCAGCAGTAGCGGCATCAGCACCACGGTGCCGAAGTAGAGCATGAAGCCGACGCTCAGGCACAGTACGCCGACGCTGAAGTTGCGGTGGCGGAACAGGCTCAGGTCGACCACCGGATGCGGATTGTGTTTTTCCCACACCACCAGATAGGCCAGCGCGATTACGGCTACCAGCGTCAGCGCGACGATCTCCCCCGAGGAAAACCAGTCCAGTTCTTTGCCGCGATCCAGCATGATCTGCAGGGCGCCGACACCGATCACCAGCAGCGCCAGCCCGATCTTGTCGATCGGCTGCGCGGTGATGGCGGTTTCGCGGCCCTTGAGTTCCTTCCAACTGATGGCAATTGCGGCCAGACCGATCGGCACGTTGATGAAGAAAATCCAGCTCCAGTGCCAGTTGTCCGAAATCCAGCCGCCCAGAATGGGGCCGAAAATGGGCGCCACAATCACCGTCATCGACCACAGCGCCAGCGCCATGCCTTTCTTTTCGTCCGGGTAGGACGCCAGCAGCAGGCTTTGCGACAGCGGGATCATCGGGCCGGCCAGTGCGCCTTGCAGCACGCGGAACAGGATCAGCGCCTCGAGGTTGGGCGCGATGCCGCACAGCCACGAGGTGATGACAAAACCCGTGGTGGAGAGCAGGAACAGCCTGACTTCGCCCAGACGCTTGGCCAGCCAGCCGGTAATCGGGATGGCGATGGCGTTGGCGACGGCAAAGGAGGTGATCACCCAGGTGCCTTGGCTGGCCGAGGCGCCAAGGTTGCCGGCAATGGTAGGGATGGCGACGTTGGCGATGGTCGTGTCCAGCACCTGCATGAACACGGCCAGCGACAAGGCCAGCGTCACCCACACGCGGCGGGCGCCTTCAAGTGGCTTCAGCGGCATGCGATATCCTTACTGCCCCAGGTTGGCGGCAATGACCTGGGCGACCAGCGTATTGGCGCGTTCGAGTTGGCCGGCGTAGATGTCGGTCGACAGCTGTGGCTTGCCTGCAGGGGCTTTGCTGACCAGCGGGCCGCTGGTGTCGGAGATGTCGACTGTGACGTTCATCGACAGGCCCAGGCGCAGCGGATGCTGCTGCAGTTCGGCCGGGTCCAGCGCAATGCGGACCGGCACACGCTGCACCACCTTGATCCAGTTGCCGGTGGCATTTTGCGCCGGCAGCAGCGAGAACACGCTGCCGGTGCCGGCGGCCAGACCGACGACCTTGCCCTTGAAGCTGACGCTGTCGCCGTATACGTCGGCATGCACCGTCGCCGGCTGGCCGATGCGCAGCTTGGCCAACTGGCTTTCCTTGAAGTTGGCATCCACCCACATGCTGTTCATTGGCACCAGCGCCATCAGCGGGGTGCCGGGCTGGATGCGCATGCCGACCTGGGCGCTGCGCCGCGCAATCTGGCCTTGTGCCGGTGCCAGTACGCGGGTGCGTTCGACAGCCAGCGCCGCTTCGCGCACCAGGGCGGCCGCGCGGGCCACTTGCGGATGCTTGGCGACGGTGTCCGACATCACCAGTTCGCGCTGTGCGGCCAGATCGGCTTCGGCCACCCGCAAGGCGGATTGCGCCGCACTGGCTGCATCGCGTGCATGCTGCAGTTCTTCATGGGAGATGGATTCGTCCTGGCTGGCCTGTTCGCGGCGCTTGAGGTCGCCCTCGGTGCGGGACAGCGTGGTACGGCGCTCGGCCACCACGGCTTCCAGTTTGCTCTGGCCGGTAATCAGGGTACGGGTCTGGCGCACGGCCTGCGCCAGTTCGGCTTTGGCACGGGTCAATGCCAGTGTGGCATCGGCAGGCTCCAGTTGGACCAAGAGGGCGCCGGCTTCGACTTGCTGGGTGTCCTCGGCGCCGATGGCGGTGATGGTGCCGCCGATCTGGGCCGAGACCGGGATCTGGTTGCCGGCGGCGTAGGCGTCATCGGTGCTTTCCTTGCCCCTGAGGAAAAACAGCCAGTAGGCAATGAGGGCGATGCCGATGAGGATGACGGCGATGCTCAGCTTGAGTAGCGCCTTGTTGCGGGCAATTTTCTTGTTGTCGGGCATTTACTTGCTCTCCGTTGCAAGGTGGCCGGCCAGCGCGCGCAGCAGGGCAGTCTGGGCCTGCAGTTGGCGTACATGGGCTTCGTTGTTTTCCAGCGCGGCGGCAAGTGCGCTGCGTTGGGCATGGATATTCTGGCTGGGGGCAATCAGGCCGCTGGCCAGCCGGCTGCTGCTGCGGCTGGCAATGCGCTGTTGGGTGTCCAGCGCGGCACGGCTGGCGGCATGGGCTTGCTGGCTACCCAGGGTCTGGCTGACACCATCAGCCGCTTCCTGTATCGCACCCAGCAGGGTCTGGTTATAGCCGGCAACGGCCGCATCATAGTTGGCACTTTGTGCATCCAGCGCGGCATTGAGCGCACCGGAATGAAACAGCGGCAAGGTGATACCCGGTGTGATGGCGCTGGCCAGTGCCCCGGCACTGAACAGGTCGCTCAGGTTCTGCGCCTGCAGCCCGGCCATCGCCCCCAGGGTGACGTCGGGGTAGAACTCGGCCTTGGCTGCCTTGACGCCGGATGCGGCGGCTTTGACCCGGGCTTGTTGCGCCAGGATGTCCGGCCGCTGTGCCAGTACGCGCGTGCTTAGCGTGCGGGTATCCAGCTGCCATTGCGGCAATGCTTGCAGCGGCAGGCTGGCTAGCTGCGCATCGGGCAGGGTGGTGAGGGCGGCCAGCGCATGGCGGGCACGGGCCATGCGGGTCTGGGTCGCGGCCATGCGGGTAGCCAGTTGCTGCTGCTCGCGCAGCACGCTGTCGCTCGCATCCGGTGACGCGATGCCGGAGGCCACCAGTCCTCGTGCCTGTTTCAGCTCGCTTGCAAGCAGGGCCTGATCGCGCTGCAGCAGTTGCAGGCTGTGGCGGGCAGCCATGTAGTCGAGGTACTGGGCGGTGACGGCACTGGCCAGCCAGTTACGGCTGTCTTCGGCCTCCAGCCGGGCCGCGTTTTGCCGGCTGTTGGCCGCAGCCAGCAAGGCGCGGGTCTTGCCCCAGAAATCCAGACGCCAGCCCAGGTTCAGCGAGAGCTGGTTCAGTGAAAACCAGTTGCCGGCCAGCGGCGGTGGCAGCAGGCCATATTCGGAATTGCGCAGGCGCTGGTGTGCACCTTGCAGATCCAGTTGCGGGCCATCACTGGCATCGGTCAACGCCATGCTGGCGCCAGCCTGGCGGATGCGGGCTTGTGCCAGTGTCAGCGATGGGTGGTTTTGCAGCGCCTGCTCGACCAGCCGGTCAAGTGCCGGCTGTTGCAGTGCCTTCCACCATGCGCCTTGTGCCGGCGCGGGTGTTGCAGCACTGTTGTCCAGGCCATAAGCGGCGGGCGAGAGCGCAGTTGCGTGTGGCTGGCCATCACGGATATTGGCGCAGCCTGCCAGAAACAGCCCCAGCAAGGGGATCAGTCCCAATCTGAATCGGCAGTGTTTGGTTTTATAATTCACGTGATAGTCACCTTGCTTATTATCTGGGCAGTAGAAAACTGCACGCCTGACCGGCATTAGCCCGTCAGGCGTGCGAGCAGCTTGCGCTCCAGTGTTTCCAGTTGCCTGCACTCTTCCGCGGAAAAATCCTGCCACAGCTCCTTGAGTCGGGCGCGTTGCACCGGCAGCACTTCACGGATCAGGGCCTGGCCAGCCTCGGTCAGGGCCAGTTCGGTCTTGCGCCGGTCTTCGATAGAAGGTTGACGCTGGATCCAGCCCTTTTTTTCCAGTTCATCGACGACACGGGTGGCATTGGTGCGGGAAAAGGCCATTGCTGATGAAATATCCGACGGGCTGACGCGCTCGTCCGGGCGCGAATAGATCAGCATCAGTGCCATCCATGTGGTTTCGTTTAGCTCATAGGGCTTGAGCGAAGCGTTGAACCAGGCATCGAGTTGTAGCTGGGTATAAAAATGCAGGCGCGTGAGAATGACCTCCTCACGCGGTGAACCCGGCATTTTGCGGGCGATGCGGTCAACGGCATCTTCCAGATTGGCAAGAGAGAGGCAGGGGGAAATGGGTTCTGTCATGTCCTTTATAGTAACGGACGTGACAAAGCCGGGCAAACGAATTATCTGGAACGGGTTAGCCAGTGGTCGATTGCGCCACAAGCCGGGCTAAGCAGATCCGGCATCAGGCAGTCGATCTCTATCTTGTCCATGGCGCGCAGCCAGGTGAGCTGGCGTTTGGCAAGCTGGCGCGTAGCGGCCACGCCCTTGTCGATAAAGTCAGTCATGCCGTACAAGCCATCCTGATATTCCCAGGCCTGGCGGTAGCCCACGCAGCGCATGGATGGCAGCGCAAGATTCAGCGCCGGATAGTGCTGACGCAAGGCACTCACCTCATCCAGAAAGCCGGCGTCCAGCATCATCTGAAAGCGCAGGGCGATGCGCTGGTGCAGCCAGGCGCGATCGGACGGGATCAAGGCCAGTGGCAACATGTCGAATGGCGCTGCGTCTTCCCGCCCTCGTGCATGCAGCGAAGACAGGCTCTGTCCGGCAAGTATTATGACCTCCAGCGCACGCTGGATGCGCTGCGCATCATTAGGTGCCAGGCGTGCGGCGGTGGCCGGGTCTAGTTTGGCCAAACGCGCGTGCATGGCGGGCCAGCCATGTTCGGCGGCTTCCTGATCCAGTTGGGCGCGTAGTGCAGGGTCCGCCTCGGGCAGGTCGGACAGGCCTTCACGCAAGGCCTTGAAATAAAGCATGGTGCCGCCGGCCAGCAGCGGAATATTACCGCGCGCATTAATCTCGCCGATCAGCCGGCTTGCATCGCTGCAGAACTGGGCGGCCGAATAGGCTTCGGTCGGGTTGATGATATCGATCAGATGGTGCGGGCAACTGGCCATCTCGGCCGCGCTGGGTTTGGCCGTGCCGATGTCCATATCGCGGTACACCAGTGCCGAATCGACGCTGATGATTTCGACCGGATAGCGTTGTGCCAGTGCCAGCGCGAGGCCGGTTTTGCCGGAGGCGGTCGGTCCCATCAACAGGATGGCGCGGGGAGAAGCGTTCATATGTCTTGATCTTGTCAGTGGCAGCACGTGTTTCGCTGCCTGGTTGTCAGGCGTATTGCAAGGCCCAGGCTTCGACATCGGCCAGAATGTCCTGTTTGCGGGCATCGGCACCGGGATGCAGTTCGGCGATTTCGGCCATGCAGCTTTCTATCGTGCGTCCCGGCGGGATGCCTTCATTCAATTTCCTGTGGCACCAGTTGCGCCAGCCCTGCATTTCCTGGGCTGTGAGCGAGTCGGGATAGTTGCGTGCGCGGTAGCGCAGCAGCAAACGCGCCAGTTGCGGATCGTTAAAGGCGGGTTTCTCTTGGGCGAGTGCGGCTGCAGGCAGTGTGCGCAAGCGCTCCAGAAGGCGCCGGTCAGCCGGCGAAACAAAACCGCCATATAAAGCCTCATCCACATCCAGCGCAGGCATCGCTTCGCGCCGGTATACCGCCTTCCACAGGCTATCCAGTGCGGGCAGGGCTCGTGCTTTATCGGCATGCAAAAGCGCAAGGTCAATGGAAATGCCCAGCTCTTCTGCCCGCGCTTTTGTGAGCACGCGCAAGTCTTTGCAGACAAAGGGCGACTTGTTGATATGGATGGTCTTGAGCGCCAGTCGTTGCAAGCCGGCGTTTTCCAGTTCTTCGCGGGTGGCAAACAGGCGCTGGCGGATCGCATCGGCACTGAGGCCGATCAGCTCTTCGGGGTCATGCGCCAGATCCCAGACGATGACTTCATTCTTATTGGTCGGGTGCTCGGCCAGCGGCCAGACGATGGCCAGATTGCCGCGTGCCGCACCATACATCCCGGATATGTGGATAAGGGGTGCCGGGGCGTGCAGGCTGATCTGGTGACGCACATTATCCTTTTTGCGCAGCGCCAGACAGAAGTCGAATAAGCGCGGCTGGTGTTGGCGGAACAGGCGCGCCAGTGCCAGCGTCGCGCGTACATCGGACAAGGCGTCGTGCGCCGTTTCGTGTGCCAGGTCATTGGCAGCCGTCAGTTTTTCCAGCTTGAAGCTGGGCAGGTCATCCTCGCCTAGTGGCCAGTTGATCCCCTGCGGGCGCAAGGCATGCAGAGTGCGCGCCACATCCAGAATGTCCCAGCGGCCGCATTCGTTTTGCCATTCGCGCCCGTAAGGGTCCATCAGATTGCGCCAGAACAGGAAACGGGTGACCTCATCATCGAAGCGGATCGAGTTGTAACCGACGCCGATGGTGCCGGGGCGGGAGAACTCGCGCAGGATGACGGCGGCGAACTCGTTTTCGGCGACCCCATGTTCCAGGCAGTATTGCGGCGTGATGCCGGTAATCAGGCAGGCAGTGGGGGAGGGGATAAAGTCGGGACCGGGCCGGCAGTACAGCATCACCGGCTCCTCGATTTCGTTTAGCTCGCTATCGGTGCGGATGCCGGCAAACTGGGCCGGCCTGTCCTGGCGCGCAATGGCACCAAAGGTTTCATAGTCGTGCCAGAAGAAGGTATGGGTATGCATGCAGTGGCTAGCTTGAGCTTGAAGACCAGCGATTGTCGCACTGCTTGGTGTTTGCCGCTATCCGTCAGGCAGGCGCAAAAAGATAAACCTTCATTTTTATTGCGAATGATGGTTTATGGTTTTTTTGTTTTAAATCAAATGGATGGTTTTTGATTTGGGTGGTTGGCTGCGGGTGTTTATGTTTTATGGCGTGATTAGTGGTTGACGCACCTGTCCGAAGTCCGTATATTTCGCCTCCTCAGCTGACGACGCAAACGAAAC
>NZ_WSSB01000002.1:0-108576 GCF_009831765.1 Craterilacuibacter sinensis
GTCGCCCGTCTCTGCCGGGATGGCAATCTGCATGGTCTTCCTTTCCCTGATGGTTTAAAAATAATCGAATCTTTGCATCCGGCCGAGGCGCATTCGAACGGACGTTTGAAATTTATTTAATACACGTATGTTGCCATTGCGCAATACTTTTATAGTATTGCGACAAATTTACCCTTCAAAGGCTATCCCGCATCTCAGGATGCCAAAGAGTAGAGAAGCCTATCCTGACAGGCTGTGATCAAGATCAGCTAAGCTGTCTGTCAGCATTCGGGTTTTTATGCATGATTGTTGATATTGCGTTGCACAAATAACACAGTTTGACCGGCCACCGCCTTTCAAGACAGTAGGGCTGACCCTGCCTCTCCCGGGAGTTGCTTAATGCATTTATTCGAACACCCACCCGTTCAGGCATGGCCCAGACTGTTTGCCCACCGCCTGGGCGGTGCATTGGCACCGGAAAACACGCTGGCCGGGCTGGAAATAAGCCGCCAATTAGGCATCATGGCCGTCGAGTGCGACGTCAAACTGTCGGCGGACGGTGTCCCCATGCTGTTTCACGACGAGCATCTCGAACGCACCAGTAATGGTCAGGGCCTGTTTGCACTACAAGACCATGCGGCACTGACGCAGCTGGACGCCGGTGCATGGTTTCACCCTGCCTTTGCCGGCGAGCGCATCGCCACGCTGGCGGCGCTGGCAGAACACACCCGGCACAGCGGCATGCGGGTCAACCTGGAAATCAAGCCCTGCCCCGGACGGGAGCAGGAAACGGGGCGTATTGTCGCACAGCAGGCCAGCCTGCTGTGGCAAGGCGAGCACTCGCTACTAATGCTGTCTTCATTTTCACTTGAGGCGCTGCTGGCAGCAAAAGCGGCAGCTCCCGGGCTGCCGCGTGCCTTGCTGATAGAAAACTGGCCGGATGACTGGCCGCAGCAGGCACAGGCCTGTGCCGCCTGTGCCCTGAATGCCAATGAACGGGATCTGAGCCAGGAGCGCGTACTGGCGGTTCAGCATGCCGGACTTGCGCTGATGGCATGGACCGTCAACAGGCCGGAGCGTGCTGCCGAACTCTACGGCTGGGGCATCGATATGCTGTGCAGCGACCGGCCGGAGCGTTTGCAGGCGATCGCCGCAGCGGCTCCAGCCCTAGGCTAAGCCGCTGCCACGCCGGCTTACTTGCCGATGCAAAAGCGGCTGAAGATCACGCCCAAGAGGTCGTCCGGCGTGAATTCGCCGGTGATTTCGGACAGCGCGTTCTGCGCCAGGCGCAGCTCTTCGGCGAAGATTTCCACCTGCTGCCACTCGCTGGTCGCCACAGCCAGATGCTCGCCGGCACGGTGGATGGCATCCAGATGGCGCGCCCGCGCCAGATACACGCTCTCGCCCTCGCCCTTGTAACCGATCAGCTCCAGCAGCTTGCCCTTGAGCAGGTCAACCCCGTCATGGGTCGCGGCCGACAAGTAGACCACCGGATGGCCGTCTTCCTCGTCGACCCGCGCGTCTTCGCCGGCTAGGTCGATCTTGTTGAATACGAACACCCGCGGCAAACGCTCCGGCAGGCGCGCCAGTATCGCCTCTACATTCGGGGTAATACCCTCGCGCCCATCCACCAGCACCAGCGCCACATCGGCGCGCTCGACCGCCGCCCAGGTGCGCTCGATGCCGATTTTTTCCACCACATCATCGGTGTCGCGCAGGCCGGCGGTATCGATCACATGCACCGGCACATCATCGATGATGATCTCCTCGCGCACCGTGTCGCGCGTGGTGCCAGCAATATCGGTGACGATGGCGACATCGTCGCCGGCCAGCGCATTCATCAAGGACGATTTGCCGACATTGGGCTCGCCCACCAGCACCACATGCATGCCTTCACGCAGGATGGCGCCCTGGCGCGCGGTGGCCTGCACCCGCGCCAGCTGGCTACGGATGGAAGCAAGCTTGCCGGTCGCGTCGGCAGCCTTGAGAAAATCGATGTCTTCTTCGGGGAAATCCAGCGTGGCCTCGACCAGCATGCGCAGGGTAATCAGGTCTTCGACCATGGCGTGGATCTCACCGGAGAACGCCCCCTTGAGCGACTTGAGCGCACCGCGCGCGGCGGTTTCCGAGGCGGCATCGATCAGGTCGACCACGCTTTCGGCCTGTGCCAGATCCATCTTGTCGTTAAGGAAGGCACGGCGGGTGAACTCGCCCGGCTCGGCCAGACGCGCGCCCAGCGCCACGCAGCGCGCCAGCAGCATCTTCAGCACCACCGGCCCGCCATGGCCCTGCAGCTCGATCACATCCTCGCCGGTAAAGCTATGCGGTCCCGGAAAGTACAGCAGCAGGCCATTGTCGATGGCCGTGCCATCGGCGGCGAAAAAGTCGGTATAGGTGGCAGTGCGGGGCTTGGGTGTCTTGCCGCCGGAAATCGCCAGTGCAAACGGCAGCAGTTCGCGGCCGGAAATACGGATCACGCCGATGCCGCCACGACCGGGGGCGGTGGCAATGGCGGCGATGGTGGTGGGGGCGTAGCTCAAGTTCATAGTGTGCAATCCGGTTTGCCGGCAGCACTGCCGGCCTGAAACATATCGGGGCTTAAGGCGTTTTATCAGGCAAAGCCGCGCAAGGCTACACGGCCTTGCCTGATAAAAACCAAAAAGCCCGGCCTTGCGGCCGGGCTCTTGCCTTCAAGGCGCTGCCGTCTTAGGACTGCAGCGAAGCCTTGCGGGCGTTTTCAATCTGGCGGTTGATGTAGTACTGCTGCGACATCGACAGTACGTTGTTCACCACCCAGTACAGCACCAGACCGGCCGGGAAGAAGAAGAACATCACCGAGAAGGCAACCGGCATGATCTTCATCATCTTCGCCTGTACCGGATCGGTCGGCGGCGGGTTCAGGAAGGTCTGCACAAACATGGTGATCGCCATGATGGCCGGCAGGACATAGTAAGGATCCGGCTTGGCCAGGTCATGAATCCACAGGATCCATGGAGCCTGACGCAATTCGACCGAAGCCAGCAGCGCCCAGTACAAGCCGATGAACACAGGAATCTGGATCAGGATGGGCAGACAGCCGCCCAGCGGGTTGATCTTTTCCTTCTTGTACATCTCCATGACCGCCTGCTGGAACTTCATGCGGTCATCGCCATACTGCGCCTTCATGGTTTCCAGACGTGGCGCCAGCGCCTTCATCTTGGCCATCGAGCGGTAGGACGCGGCGGTCAGCGGGTAGAACACGGCCTTGACCAGCACGGTCAGCAGCACGATCGCCCAGCCCCAGTTGCCGACAAAGCCGTGGATCTTGGACAGCAGCCAGAACAGCGGCGAAGCGAAGATATATACCCAGCCGTAGTCCTTGACGTAGTTCATGCCGTCAGCCAGCTTGGTGATGGTCGCGTACTCTTCCGGACCGACATACAGCGGTACGGTAATCGACTCGGTCGCACCATTGGCCAGCACCGGCAGGTTCACCATCACACCGGCCGAATACAGGCCGTTACCCAGCTTCTTGATGTCGTAGCTGCAGTCTTCAGCCTTGGCGCAGACACCGTTGCCGTCCAGCGGCTTGGTGATCCAGGCGGAGAAGAAGTAGTGCTGCACCATCGACACCCAGCCGTCGGCGGTGTTCTTGACGTGTTCGCCCTTGCCCTTGTCCAGATCGTCGAAGGTGACTTTCTGGAACTTGCCTTCGCTGGAGTACATCGCAGGACCGGTAAAGGTATGCGCGAAGTAGCTCTCGCCTTCCGGTGCCTTGTTGTCACGCAGCAGACGGTAGTAGGCCGACAGTGGCAGCGGCTTGCCGCTGGCGTTGGTCACATCGTAACGCACGCCGATTTCGTAAGAGCCCTTGCTGAAGGTGTAAACCTTGACCACCTTCACGCCGTTCACTTCCGGTGCGGTCAGCTTGACTTCAACCTTGTCGCCATCAAGGCTGTACGCGGTCTTTTCAGCCGTGAACAGGGTCTTGTGCGTTGGCAGTTGCGGGTCAACCGCGGACAACAGGCCGGTCTGCGCCACATACACGCGGCCGCCCTTGTCGGTCAGCAGATCGAAATCCTTGGCAGGATCTGAAGTCTGACCGTGCTGGGTCAGATCCAGCGCGCGCAAGTCGCCACCCATGGTGTCGATTTCGGCACGCATCACGTCGGTGTTGACCACGATGCGCTGGCCGCTCTCCAGCCTGGCCGAATCGGCCGGCTGCGGAGCAGAAGGAGTATCGGAACCGGTCCGGGTCGCCGTCACAGTCGAAGCTGCTTTTGGCACCGGCTTGGGCGCAAAGAATTCCTGCCAGCCCAGCAAGATTGCCAGCGACAGGGTAATGAAAATGATCAGTCTCTTGGAGTCCATCTCTCTTTTATCCGGAAAGTTCAGGGAACCGGGTCATAGCCGCTACCGCCCCATGGGTGACAACGCGCAATCCGCCTTGCCGCTAGCCAACCACCTTTGCGCGCGCCATGTTTCTGCACCGCCTCGATTGCGTAACACGAACAGGTCGGCAGATACCGGCACCGCGGAGCAATCCACGGACTGATAGCGACCTGATAGAAGCGGATCAGGAGGACGAGGGCGCGCGACATCGCAGCAGTTTAGCAAAGAGTGAGGCCAAAGCCTCGACTGCTTCATGACGATTGTTACGGACGAAGGATAAACGCGCGCGCACCACGTAGTCGTTGCTGCCGAGTTCGTGCTGGTGCAGGCGGAACCATTCGCGTACCGAACGTTTGATGTAGTTGCGGCGATTGGCGCGTTTGGCGGTCTTTTTGCCAACGACGAGACCGACTCGTGCGTGGCCAAGATCATTGGGACGGACGTAGACCTGGAAGAAGGGATTGCTGCGCACCTGGCGCAAACTAAAAACGGATGAAAAATCATCCGTTTTTAACAGCCGGTGCACTCGGCGAAAGCGGAAGCTCAAGGCCTTATACAGACAGACGCTTGCGGCCCTTGGCGCGACGTGCGGCCAGAACGGCACGACCACCACGGGTCTTGTTGCGTACGAGGAAGCCGTGGGTACGCTTGCGGCGGGTATTGGATGGCTGGTAAGTGCGTTTCATGATGGGGTTTCCTGTTTCGAAACGGAAATAAACGCGTGATTAAACCCAGAAACACTGCAACAGTCAACCACTTATTTTTGACCTTCCTGTGGATAACTTTTACAAAAACCATTAGAATGTACAAACTTAAGGCACTGAACCTGCTGCTCAAGTTTTGGACTTGACCCGAAGACAAGCGGGTCAGCATGCAGTGCAGTGCCATCACCCGAATGCCTGTGCCCGCCTTTTCATGGCGAGCGTTTCTTACGCAACCTGCTGCCGTCCCCGTTTTCACGCGATGGCAGCAGGTTTTGCTTGTTAGTGAGTAATGACCGAACTGGATCAAATTTGGCCGGCGTGCCTGGCGCGCCTCGAGGCCGAACTGTCTTCACAGCAGTTCAATACCTGGATCAAGCCCCTCTCTGCCGAAACCGGCGAAGAGAGCTTGGTGCTGCTCGCCCCCAACCGTTTCATCCTGCAATTCATCAAGGACAGGTTTCTTGGTCGCATCGAGGAACTGGTCGGCGAGCTGTCGGGGCTCACCAACGTGGAGCTGCGCGTAGGCGGCAATATGCGCCCGGTGGCGCCGCCCTCCATGGTCAGCAACACCCCGCGGCCCGCGCCGGCGGCGCCCAGCACGCCGACCGTGGCCGAGCAGGCCAAGCAGGCGGCGGTCAAGGCCATCGGCAGCCACGAGAGCACGCGTCTCAATCCCGGCTTTACCTTCGACAGCCTGGTAACCGGTAAGGGCAACCAGCTGGCGCGCGCTGCCGCCTTGCAGATTGCCGAGAATCCGGGCGACCCGGCCTACAACCCGCTATTCGTCTATGGCGGCGTCGGTCTGGGTAAGACCCACTTGATTCAGGCCATCGGCAACCATGTGTTCCAGAAAAACCCGCAGGCCCGCGTGCGCTACATCCACGCCGAGCGCTATGTGGCGGACATCATGCGCGCCTACCAGCACAAGGCCTTCGACGAGTTCAAGCGCTACTACCACTCGCTCGACCTGCTGCTGATCGACGATATCCAGTTTTTTGCCGGCAAAAACCGCACCCAGGAAGAATTCTTCTACGCCTTCAACGCGCTGATCGAGGGCGGCAAGCAGGTGATCATGACCTGCGACTCCTACCCCAAGCAGATCGAAGGCATGGAAGAGCGCCTGATCTCGCGCTTCTCCTGGGGGCTGACGGTTGAAATCCAGCCGCCGGAGCTGGAAATGCGCGTCGCCATCCTGATGAAGAAGGCCGAAGTCGACAATATCAAGCTCGACAACAACGTTGCCTTCTTTATCGCGCAGAACGTGCGCTCCAATGTGCGCGAACTCGAAGGCGCGCTCAAGCGCGTGGTCGCCTACGCCCGCTTCACCAACCAGAGCATCTCGATGGAGCTGGTGAAAGAGGCGCTGAAAGACATTCTGGCCGCCGGCAACCGTCAGGTGACGGTGGACGCGATCCAGAAGACCGTGGCCGAGTACTACAAGATCAAGCTGTCGGATATGCACAGCAAGAAGCGCTCGCGCGATATTGCCCGTCCGCGCCAGGTGGCGATGACGCTGGCCAAGGAGCTGACCCAGCTCTCCCTGCCCAATATCGGCGATGCCTTTGGCGGACGCGACCACACTACGGTGCTGCACGCCTGCAAGACCATTAATGAAATGCGCACCTCGGACCCGGACATCGCCCATGATTACGATGCCCTGCTATCGATGTTGCGCAATTGAACCCTAATCCAACCCCACCTGTTTTGAATCGGGAGCCCTGAGCATGCTGATTTTGCAAGCCGAACGCGATGCCCTGCTGAAGCCGCTTCTGGCCGTGACCGGGATTGTCGAGCGTCGTCATACCCTGCCTATCCTGTCCAATGTGCTGATCGAGAAAAAGGCCGGCGTCGTGAGCTTTCTCGCGACCGACCTGGAAATCCAGATCACCACCGCCAGCCCGGACAGCCTACCCGGCGAAGACTTCCGCCTGACCACCTCGGCCAAAAAGCTGCAGGACATCCTGCGGGCCATTCCCGACTCCACCGTCACGCTGGACTCGCAGGACGGCGGCCGTCTGGTGCTCAAGGCAGGCAAAAGCCGCTTCAACCTGCAGACCCTGCCGGCCGACGATTTTCCGTTTGTCGCCCCCAACGGCGCGGCCGAATCGACCTTCAGCCTGCCGCAGCGCGACCTCAAGCGCCTGCTGTCGCAAGTCCAGTTCGCCATGGCGGTGCAGGATATCCGTTACTACCTGAACGGCCTGTTGCTGCAGACCGAGGGCGACCAGGTGCGTCTGGTTTCCACCGATGGCCACCGTCTGGCCTTTGCCGCCGCGAGCCACGACGGCGACCTGCCCAAGACCGAAGTCATCCTGCCGCGCAAGACCATACTCGAGCTTTACAAGCTGCTGCAGGACAGCGACGAGCTGATCCAGATCGAGCTCTTGAACAATCAGGTACGCTTCAGCTTCGGCAGCACCGTGATCATCAGCAAAGTGGTCGACGGCAAGTTCCCCGACTACAACCGGGTGATTCCGCTGGATAACGACCGCCTGTTCCTGATCGAACGCCTGACCTTCTTGCATGCGCTGCAGCGTGCCGCCATTCTCGCCAACGAGAAGTTCCGCGGCGTGCGTCTGGTACTGAAAAATGGCGCCATGTCCATCCTGTGTACCAATAGCGAGCAGGAAGAAGCCGAAGAAGAACTGGAAATCGCCTACGACGGCGGCGACCTGGAAATCGGCTTCAACATCAACTACCTGCTGGATGTGCTGACCAACCTGCCGGCCGACACGCTGCAACTGGCCTTCGGCGACGCCGGCCGCTCGGCGCTGTTTACCATCCCCGGCAACAGCAACTTCAAATACATCGTGATGCCGATGCGGATCTGATGCAGGCGGGATCCG
The DNA here is from genome assembly GCF_009831765.1 of Craterilacuibacter sinensis. GTDB lineage: Bacteria > Pseudomonadota > Gammaproteobacteria > Burkholderiales > Chromobacteriaceae > Craterilacuibacter > Craterilacuibacter sinensis. Next base: position 7,901 of record NZ_WSSB01000002.1, read on the forward strand.
GGATCAGAGATCCTGGATCCGCTGCCAGTCCTAGCGGTAAGCGTGCTGCCCACGGTGGCACATACCGGGCACCCGATCCCGGGTCCCGGCTCCCGAACAGATAGAATCGAGTAGCAAACAGATGAGCGAACAGGAATACGGCGCAGACAGTATCAAGGTCCTGAAAGGGCTGGACGCGGTGCGCAAGCGTCCCGGCATGTATATCGGCGACACCCAGGATGGCTCCGGCCTGCACCATATGGTGTTCGAAGTGCTGGACAACGCCATTGACGAAGCACTGGCCGGCCACGCCGACACCGTGCGCGTCATCATCCACCCGGACAACTCGATCTCGGTGGAAGACAACGGCCGCGGCATCCCGACCGACATCCACCCGGAAGAAGGCCGCTCCGCCGCAGAAGTCATCATGACCATCCTGCACGCCGGCGGCAAATTCGACAGCAACAGCTACAAGATCTCCGGCGGCCTGCACGGCGTGGGCGTGTCGGTGGTCAATGCCCTGTCCGACTGGCTCAAGCTCAAGATCTGGCGCGACGGTAAAGTCCACGAGATGGAGTTCCGCCATGGCGACGCGGTCGAGCCCTTGACCGTCACCGGCCACAGCAACCACCGCGGCACCGAAGTGCACTTCATGGCCTCGCCGGAAATCTTCGGCAAGATCGAATTCCATTTCGACATTCTGGCCAAACGCATCCGCGAACTGTCCTTCCTCAACGACGGCGTGGCGATCACCCTGATCGACAAGCGTAGCGGCAAGGAAGAAAACTTCGCCTTCTCCGGCGGCGTAGCGGGCTTCGTGCAGTATATGAACCGCAACAAGGCGGCCATGCACCCCAAGCCCTTCTTCGCCACCGGCGAAAAGGACGGCATGAGCGTGGACGTGGCGATGCAGTGGAACGACTCCTATCAGGAATCGGTACAGTGCTTCACCAACAACATCCCGCAGCGCGATGGTGGCTCCCACCTCACCGCCCTGCGCCAGATGATGACGCGCACGCTGAACCAGTACATCGAAGAACACGAAGTGGCCAAAAAGGCCAAGGTCGACACCACCGGCGACGATATGCGCGAAGGCCTGACCTGCGTGCTGTCGTGCAAACTGCCCGACCCGAAATTCTCCAGCCAGACCAAAGACAAACTGGTCTCCAGCGAAATCGGCCCGGTCATCAACGAAGTGGTCGGCGAAGCGCTGCGCAACTTCCTGCAGGAAAACCCGGCCGACGCCAAGATCATCTGCGGCAAGATCGTCGATGCCGCCCGTGCCCGTGACGCCGCGCGCAAGGCGCGCGAGATCACCCGCCGCAAAGGCGTGCTCGACGGCCTCGGCCTGCCGGGCAAGCTGGCCGACTGCCAGGAAAAAAATCCGGCGCTGTCCGAACTGTATCTGGTCGAGGGTGACTCCGCCGGCGGCTCGGCCAAACAGGGCCGTGACCGCAAGTTCCAGGCCATCCTGCCGCTGAAGGGCAAGATCCTCAACGTCGAGCGCGCACGCTTCGACAAGATGCTGGCCAGCCAGGAAGTGGCGACGCTGATCACCGCACTCGGTTGCGGCATCGGCAAGGACGAGTACAACCCGGACAAGCTGCGCTACCACCGCATCATCATCATGACCGATGCTGACGTCGACGGTGCGCACATCCGTACCCTGCTGCTGACCTTCTTCTATCGCCAGACGCCGGAACTGGTGGAGCGCGGCCATATCTACATCGCCCAGCCGCCACTGTTCAAGGCCAAGCATGGCAAGCAGGAACGCTACCTCAAGGACGAATACGAACTTGACCAGTATTTGCTGCAACTGGCACTGGACAAGGCCGAGCTGATCCCGAGCGCCGGTGCCGAGCCGCTGACGGCCGAAGCCATGGGCATTGTCGCGCGCCAGTTCCTGCTGGCCCGCGCCGTGATCGAGCGCGAAAGCCGCGTCATCGACCATCTGGTGCTGGAAGCCATGCTCAAGACCGCGCCGCTGGGTCTGGAAAACGAACACGAAGCCCTCGCTTCGCTGGCCGCACTGCAGGCGCTGCTGCCGGTCGAAGAGATCGAGCTCGAGCTGCTGCGCGACGAAAAGAACGACGGCTACCTGATCAAGGTCATCCGCAAGCTGCACGGCAACGTGATGGTGACGGTGCTGGACCAGAACTTCCTCGAATCGGCCGACTACGCCGAGCTGAAGACCACGCGTGAAATGCTGAACGGCCTGATCGGCGAAGGCGCCGCCATGCGCCGCGGCGAAACCCTGCGTCCGGTCACCAGCTACGGCGAAGCACTGGACTGGCTGCTGGGCGAAGCACGCAAGGGCATGAGCATCCAGCGCTACAAGGGGCTGGGCGAAATGAACCCGGGCCAGCTGTGGGAAACCACCATGGACCCGAGCGTGCGCCGCCTGCTCAAGGTACGCATCGAAGACGCCATGGGCGCCGACGACGTGTTCACCACGCTGATGGGCGACAACGTCGAACCACGCCGCGCCTTCATCGAAAGCAACGCGCTGATCGCGCGCAATATCGACATCTGATCAGACGGGGTGACGGTAGGGGGGGGTTAGGCCAAAGGCCGTAACCCACCAGCGACCACCCGCCAGACAGACAAAGGCCAGCCTGCAACGGCTGGCCTTTTTTGCATCTACACCCCGTCGGGCTGGTTTCCGTGATCCGTAGTTTGCGGAGTCCGCTGCGCGGACGTATTTGAGTGCCGCTTCCGCGCGGCGAACGGGGACTTGCCTGCTACCGTACGAGTGGCTTGCACCACCAACAACCAGCACCAACACGCAATCAGGACACTGCCCTTGTACCAGCTAAAAGAAACCAATTTCCCAGACCCGGTATTGGCCAACAAATCGGCAACGATCTACCGCTGCGTACAGCGCAGCAGGAAAGAATATGGCGATGGCGGAGAAGGCTTTGCTGCCAGCCTCAGCCGTCAGGATGCCGCAGTGTGCAATATCGTCCGCGCCTGCAACGCCGCACTCGACATGGGCCAACATCTGATCCGCCGCGAGCGGTTGGGCATCCCGCAAAGCGCACGCGATGTGTTTGCTCTGCTGGCCCAAGGCGGCTGGATAGCCACGGCGCTAGCCGACTCGCTCAAAAAAATGGTCGGCTTTCGCAATTTTGCAGGCAAGGAATAAGTGTTAGCTCACTAGGATTGTGACTGTTTTGGCGGAACATCTGCCATCAGATGAAAAGCAAGGCCAAAGGCCTTGCCTCTCTATCACTAAGCTACTTTCACGGGAATCGGAAAACCTCTCAATCCGTACTGTTTCGCGTACAACTTCCGACCATTCTTCAGGGTAATAAAAGCTCGAAACTGTATCTTGTAGCCTTCAGGTAGTGGTAAATCCAACTTCAACTGTCGCATAACACTCATCTCAGGGAAACTTGGAACAGGCAGCAGTGCGCGAGGCGTACTCCGCCACGCTTGTACTTGCCAAGAGTTGCAGATCACCATCACCACAGAGATGTGTAAATTTGACAGCATCTCTGTGGATTAAGGTTCTCAGTCAGGAGACCCTGCGCTTGGCCTGCGAGAGTGCGCTACCAGCAGCAGACTTCGAGGCCGCACAGGTACGACCATCCCTCAGAACAGAGGACGCGGCAGATGCGGCAGATGCTGATGTTTGCTTTTTAGGTGCACCAACTTGAGATAGGGCACTACCAGCTGCCGTTTTGGAGCTTGCTCCCGTGGAAAAGCTGTTGAGTGTTTTCGAGGCTGCAGTAGCAGCTTTTGGATTAGTAACTTTTGAATGGCTCATGAGATTATCCTCATATGAAGTGGTTAACGTCTGAGAAGACAACCAATTGCGATAACCTCATTCCCGATGTACTCTAGTGATCCCCATCAAAAGAGCGGTTTAAGGTATCAAACGGTATCTTCTTCAGCCACCAAAGGCCAGCCTTTCGCTGGCCTTTGGTTTTTGTGTCACGCACCACTAAACACAATATATTGTGCTTAGTTGATTACGCATTACCAATGCTAGCAACAACACAGCATCTCCTCAACTCTTCCATGCAAGTTATCCACATCTAGTGCCAAATTTGGCCTATTCTCATCAATATGACGCCAGAGCTAGAGTCCGAACTCCTGAAAGACAAATCGCATACCGCGCTATGTGAATATCTTGCTATGAAAATTCGGCGTGAAAGAAGACTACGCGAGGAGACTCAAGAAGAGTTTGCCAAGCGTGCTGGGATTTCCTTGCGCACATTCAAACGCCTTGAAGCTGATGGAAAAGCGCATCTAGAGACATTTCTGAAGGCGCTGATTGCCTTGGAGAAAAGCCGAAATTTACAGCTACTCTTTCCTGTTACCTCAAACCAAACGGGCAGCGAATCACTTGAGGCTCGACTGGTGGCCCTACAGGAAAAGCAAAGAAAGCGTAGAGGCAACTAAGCCCTAGCTTATGGATATTGGTGGATAGGTAATCCCTCTTGAAATCAGCGGCGCCCAAAAGTAGCGTTTTTTACTCACAGCAGGAGACCTGCTGGAATTTGATGTTTCTGGAAATTCCATTAATTCTTCGTTGACGTATTGCCCCCATAGCAATACGTCAACGCCCCCTCCCACGCAGGACCGCTTCTTGCTTAAGATCAACTGCCCCCACATCCGGGAGCAGCTTCGTCGGCCACCATCCCGGCCAGACGGACGTGATACGCAAGGAGATCCCCATGCCCACCGAACCGCTGACCTTTCTCGTCACCCGCCGCGTGGACCCTGCGCGGCAGCAGGACTTCACCCGCTGGATGCTGGCCGGCGAAACGCTGGCCGGCGGCTTTGACGGCTTTCTGGGCGCCGGCCTGTTTGCGCCGCCGCCGGGCGACAACACTTGGCAGATCGTGTTCCGCTTTGCCGATGCCGCCAGTCTTGAACTGTGGATGCACGCACCGGAACGCAGCGACTGGCTGGCCAGCGGCACCCATCTGGTGCAGCAAAGCGACATACGCTGTGCCAGCGGGCTGGATGGCTGGTTTGTCTCACCCCCGCCGCGCTGGAAACAGGCGGTGGCGGTGTGGCTGGCGTTTTTTCCGGTGTCGCTGCTGATGAATGCGGTGCTGGGCGAGTGGCTGGCCGGCCTGCCGCTGTTACTGCGGGTGCTGCTGTCTACCCTGCTGCTCACCCCGCTGATGGTGTGTGTGATCATTCCGTGGGTAACCCGCTTGCTGGCAAACTGGCTGCAGCCCGCCTCCCCGGCATACCCAAGGCAACACCCCGGCCTGCCATAAAAGGCGGGGTGGCCGCTGTATATAGGAGAGGACCGGACTTGCCAGCTGGCGCGGGTGCCGGTTTTGCCCATTCTGGGCCGCCCAGACGATAAATAGCAGGCAAGCGCAGGGGGCGGAGCAGGTCCATGAAAAGCATCATGGCATACGGACTACTTGTCCGTCCCCTTTCCCCGAGCCGATCGTAGCGCTACAATCCTCTTCTTTCGCATACTGTCTGCGGCGCATTCTGCACAGCCGGCAAATCTCAAGCACCACTAAAATAGTGGCGATGTCCCAATTACACGTTGGTGTTGATTGCATGCGATGTGCGCTATCAGTGCGTCAGCCACCCATCCCCGTTAGGCTCGCGCCGGCGCAAAAGACGCTGGCGAGGTCTTAAGCTGGGCTTTGTTTGAGCGATTCGACGATAGCGAATCGCGAGTTGGCCAGCGCCTCGCCAGCGTCTTTTGCGCCGGGGTTTCGCGAGACTTCGGGGGCGCCGGGGATGCAAGGGGCCGGGCGCGTCCGGCCCCTGCCCGCATGCCGCGCGGAAGCGGCAAGTAAAAAACTCGTCCGCGCAGCGGACACAAAGTCCAAAACCTATCTACGCCAACTCGTCACTGGGACATAGCCAAAATAATGATGGAATTAGCCACACCGGGCTTCCTGTTCCCTGCCTTGTGCATGCTGCTGATTGCCTATACCAACCGCTTTCTGGCACTGGCCGGCATCATTCGCAACCTGTGCAAAGACTACCAGAGCACCCGGGACCGCAAGATCATCCTGCAGATCAGCAGCCTGCGCCGCCGGCTGCGCCTGACGCAATACATGCAGCTTTGCGGCATGGCCGCACTGCTGGGCTGCGTGCTGGCGCTGCTCGGCATCCTGATGCAGTGGTCGCACTATGCCTATTACAGTTTCAGCGCCAGTATCAGCCTGATGCTGGTATCGCTCTTGCTGTCGCTATACGAGCTGAAGCTTTCCTCCGATGCGCTGAATATCCTGCTGGCCGGCTTGCTGGAGCAAAGAGGCTGACTGCGTGCTTATGCCAGCATCGCAAGCCCGCTCCCCAGCAGCAGCAAGGCGACCAGCCGCCGTAGTCCCGGCCCTTTGCTGGCCGCACCCCGATGCAGGCCAAGCCGGCTTGCGCCCCAATAGACCGGCAACAAGAACAGGGTTGGCAGCAGCAAGTCGGGGTTAAAGACGCCACCTGGCACCGAAACCAGCAAGCGCAGCAGGCCGCAGCCAGCAAAAACCAGCATCAGCGTGTCGCGCACACGCTCCGCGGGCAAGCCCAGCTGGTAGAACAGCAGCACCAGCGGCGGGCCGGCGGTCGCAAACAGCCCGCCCATCAGACCGGACAGCGCGCCGCAACCCAGCTTGACCCAGCGCTTGCCGGCCAATGTAGCCAGTGGTGGCGGCCACAATATGGTCAGACTGGATAGCACCACCACCAGACCCAGCAATTTTCCCAGCCAGTAGATGGCATCGCCGGACAGCGCGCCAAGCAGCCACAAGCCGAGCGGCACCATGGGCAAGGCCGGCAAAACACCCCATGCGAACAAGCGCCAGTCCGGTGCCAGCCGGCCGCGCCAAAGCAGCAGCAGGGCACCGGCCAGTGTGAGGCTGTTCACCAGCTGCGATGCATCGGCAATGCTTAGCAGCCCCAACTGGGTCGACAGGGCTAGCAGTACCAGACCGAATGCAAAGCCGGTCAATGACTGCAAATAGGCCGCCAAGGCAACAACGGCTGCTAGCAAGCCGCCCTGTATCACGCTTGCCAATGGCCAGGCCAGTAAAGCGCTCATTCTTCCTGTTCCCCGTTCTTCAGATAGATACCCGATCTGCCCCTGTTTTTGATCCAGATCAGCAAACCCGCCGTTTATGCCCGCGATATGGCATTCAACATTTGCAGCGCTACTATAAAACCATAATAATAGCGCTATTATTTTTTAAGTCATCCATCCTGACATACCAACTAAAGGACTGCATCATGAATAAGACCCTGATCGCCACCTTGCTGGCTATCGCTTGTGGCAGCGCCGGCGCCGCCGAACTCGACCTGCGCACCGGTTACGATACCGGGATGGACAAGTGGTTTTCGCGCGCCCTGATCGGCCACCAGTGGAGCTCCGGCATCGGCGGCTGGACTGAACTCACGGCAAACCAGAGCTCCGGCTCCGATGAAGGCTACGACAGCTTCACCGCCGGTGATAACGAGGCGGGTGTTTATTACAACTACAAGCTGAACGACCAGCTGTCGCTGGTTCCCGGCGTCGCCCATGTATGGAACAGCAATGGCTCCGAGACCCGCCCCTATATGGAACTGCGCTGGAAGCTGAGCGAAACGCTCTCGATCAACCCGCGCTACCGCTACCAGCAGGGCCACATCGACACCAATAGCGCGAACGAAAAGGTCAAGGCGCACAACTACTCGATCTGGGCAACCTGGAAAGCCAATGACCACGTCCACTTCTCGCTCAACCCGGAATACACCAAGCGCGTGTCCGGCCCTGACTTCAACAAGTTTACCGGCGATGACATGTTCGAACTGGGCCTGCAGACCCGTCTCGTCAGCGTCAGCAAGGACTTCACCCCGTATTTCGACATCCGCTATGTCGACAAGGGCGACAAGAAAGGCCAGGAAGTGAACCGTACCTGGGTACGTGTCGGGGTCAAGATTCCGCTGTAAGCCACGGCTACAGCCTTATGCCTGAAATTGCATGACAAGGGCGGCAGGTCTCCTGCCGCCCTTTATTATGCCTGTCGGCAAGAGCGGCCGGCCGTTGCCTGCCACGTGATATTGCACAGACGGTAATGCTTGCATCGCCATATTCGTAGCGCTATTATTGAGGCATCAAAAAATACATCGCAACGCTGCGAAAGCAGATACCGAGGAATTCATAGCATGTCGGAAAAGAAAGAACTGAGCGAACTGCGCAGCCAGCGCTGGTATGCGCCCAACAGCATTCGTGCCTTTGCCCACCGCCAGCGTACCCAGCAAATGGGGATGCGCCGCGACGAGTTCATGAACAAGCCGGTGATCGGCATCATCAACACCTGGAGCGATATGTCTCCTTGCCACTCGCACCTGCGCGAGCGGGCCGAGGCGGTGAAGCGCGCGGTATGGGCGGCAGGCGGCTATCCGGTCGAACTGCCGGCACTGTCGGTAGGCGAGGTGCTGGTCAAGCCGACCACCATGCTGTATCGCAATTTCCTGGCGATGGAAACCGAAGAATTGCTGCGCTCGCATCCGATTGATGGTGCCGTGCTGCTGGGCGGTTGCGACAAGTCGACGCCAGCGATGCTGATGGGCGCCATCAGCATGGATATTCCGATGCTGTTCTGCCCGGCCGGCCCGATGTCGAACGGCAAATGGCGCGGCACCACCACCGGCGCCGGCACCCATACCAAGAAGTACTGGGACGAGCTGCGTCTGGGCAATATCACCCAGCATGACTGGGTCGACCTCGAAGGCGCGATGACCCGCTCGATCGGCACCTGCAACACCATGGGTACCGCCTCGACCATGACCTCGATCGCCGATGCGATCGGTTTCATGCTGCCGGGCGCATCCAGCATTCCGGCTGCCGACAGCCGTCACCCGCAAATGGCTTCCGCCTGCGGCACCCGCATCGTCGAAATGGTGTGGGAAGACCGCAAGCCGTCCAAGTGGCTGACCCGCGAACACTTCCTCAACGGCGTCGCGGTCTACATGGCGCTTGGTGGCTCGACCAACGCCGCGATCCACCTGATCGCGATGGCCCGCCGCGCCGGTGTCGAGCTGACACTGGACGATATGGCCGAAATGGCGACCAAGGTGCCGGTACTGGCCAACCTGTTCCCCTCCGGCGACAAGCTGATGGAAGACTTCTTCTTTGCCGGCGGCCTGCTGGCACAGATGAAGAAAATCGAGCAGTTCCTGCACACCGACTGTGCCGGCGTTTCCGGCAAGCCGCTGAAAGAGCTGCTGGCCGATGCCAACTGCTACGACGACGAAACCATCCGCGGCCTGGACAACCCGGTTGTTGCCCTGGAAAAAGGCGCCACGCTGGCCGTGCTGCGCGGCAACCTCGCGCCGCGTGGTGCGGTGATGAAGTCTTCGGCTGCCAACCCGAAGTTCCGCAAACATGTCGGCCCGGCGCTGGTGTTTGATACCCATCAGGAACTGTCCGACCGCATCGATGACCCGAATCTGGATGTGACCGAAGACACCGTAGTGATCCTGCGTAACGCAGGTCCGGTTGGTGCGCCAGGCATGCCGGAATGGGGCAACCTGCCTATCCCGAAGAAGCTGCTGGAAAAAGGCGTGCGCGATATGGTGCGCATGACCGATGCGCGCATGAGCGGCACCCACTACGGCAGCTGCATCCTGCACGTCACACCGGAAGCTGCAATCGGTGGCCCGCTGGCACTGGTGCGCACCGGTGACCTGATCGAGCTGGATATTGCCGCAGGCTCGCTGAACATGATCGTCGACGACGAAGAGCTGGAGCGCCGCCGCACCGAGTTCAAGCCGGTTCACCACCAGTACGCCCGCTCGTTCGCTGCGCTGTATCAGCAACACGTGACCCAGGCTGACGAAGGCTGCGACTTCGATTTCCTGCAGTCGCCATCCGCTGTGCGCGAACCCGACATTTTCTGATTTGGAGAGACTGATGAACCTTCCCCTTAACCAATTCAAGGCCTGGATGCAAGAACGCCGCAAGCCGGTTCCGCTGGGCACCTGGATGATGACCCACAGCGCACAGGTATCCGAAGCGATGGGTTTTGCCGGTTTCGACTTCCTGGTGCTCGACATGGAACACGTACCGGTCGATTCGGCCGATGCGGTCACCATCATGCGCGCACTGGAAGGCACGCCGACCAAGGGTGGCCAGATTGTGGTCCGTCTGCCGTGGAACGACCCTATCATCGTCAAACGCTTGCTGGACGGCGGTGCAACCACGCTGATGTTCCCGTTCATCCAGAATGCAGATGAAGCACGTAGCGCGGTCGCATCGACCCGTTACCCGCTGGATGGCAATGGCGGCACCCGCGGCTGCGCCGCAGTGCACCGCGCCAGCCGCTATGGCGCGATCCCCAACTACCTGAAAACAGCCAACGATTCGGTTTGCACCATCATGCAGATCGAAACACCTGAAGCATTGGCTAACATTCCTGCCATCGCGGCGGTTGAAGGCGTGGATGCCGTCTTTATCGGCCCGGGCGACCTGTCGGCCAATATGGGCTATCTGGGCAACATCGCCAATGAAGATGTGCGTCACGCGCTCAAGACCGGTGTGGATGCGGTACACGCGGCAGGCAAGCCATGCGGCATCGTACTGGGCAACCCGGAAATGGTGCGTTGGGCGATCGAACTGGGTTACGACTTTGTTGCCATCGGTTCCGACATGAGCATGTTGCTGGCCCGTGCCAAAGAGCAGATCGCTGCCGTACGCGGCGAAAAGCAGCAACAAGCTGCCGGCGGGGTGTACTAAGAACATGACGCCCGCGCTGACCACCCTTAAAAATGGCGACCTTGAAGTCTGCTTGTGCCCGTCGCTCGGCGGCGGGCTGGCGGGTTTCAGCGCGGCCGGCATCCCGCTGCTGCGTGAATGGAATGGCGAGGCCAGCGTACGCCGCATGGCCAGCTATCCGCTGATTCCCTACTCCAACCGCATCGCCAACGGCCGCTTCGATTTTGGCGGCAAGGCACAGTCGCTGCGGCTGAACTTCGGCGACCATCCCCATCCGCTGCATGGCCTGGGCTGGCAGCGCGAGTGGACGCTGGAGCAGACCGCGGATGCCTCCGCCATCATGCGCCTGGCACACCGCCCCGAACAGGATGGTGCCGATGACTGGCCCTGGGCATTTGATGCGACACAGACCTTCACCCTGACCGCCAGCAGCCTGACGGTCACGCTGGCCTACCATAACCTTGCCGACAGCGTGGTGCCGGTCGGGCTGGGCTGGCATCCCTTCTTCCCGCGCACGCTGGATGGACGGGACGCGACACTGGAATTCAGCGCCGACGGTGTATGGAAGATGGACGAACATGCCCTGCCGTGCGCCCTGGAGGCCATACCGGCCAAATGGGACTACCGGCAAGCCCGCCCTCTGGGCCAGCCGGGTCTGGATAACTGCTTCGCGATGTGGCACGGCGAAGCACGCATCGCATGGCCAGGCAGCAACATGGCCATCCGCATGAGCGCCAGCGAAGAGCTGGGACACCTGGTGGTGTTCACCCCGGCAGCGCCGGCGGACTTTTTCGCGGTCGAGCCGGTCAGCCATGCCAACAATGCCATCAATATGAGCAACCCTGCCATTCATGGCATCAAGGAAATCGCCGCAGGCGCAACACTCGAAGTCACGATGCGCCTGACTATAGAAAGGAATGCAGCATGAGCTATCAGGTTGAATCCGTACTCAACGCACAAGCCCATCTGGGCGAGTGCGCCATCTGGTCCGAGCGCGAGCAGGTGTTTTACTGGGTCGACATTCTGGCTCCGGCCCTGAACCGCTTCGATCCGGCCACCGGCGAAAACCGGGTCTACCCCATGCCGGCGCATATCGGCTGTTTTGGCCTGCGTGAAAACGGCGGCTTTATCGTGGCCCTGCGTAACGGGATCTTCCTGACCGACGCCGAAGGCAATATCGAAAAGCAGGTCGGCGACAATCCGACCGACCACAGCAAGAGCCGCTTCAACGACGGCCATGTCGACCTCTCCGGCAACTTCTGGGCTGGCACCATCTGGGAGCCGCGTGACCACAAGGGCGGCAAGCTGGTCCGCGTCAAGCCCACGGGCGAATGCGAAGTGATGGCCGGCGATGTGCTGGTCTCCAACGGTCTGGGCTTCAGCCCGGATGGCAAGTGGATGTTCCACACCGACACGCCTAACCATGTGCTGTACCGCTATCCGGTCGACGCCGACGGCAACATCGGCGAGCGCGAAGTATTGCGCGAATTCGAGCGCGGAACCGGCGGCCGTCCGGATGGCGCGGCTTTCGACAGCGAAGGCTATTACTGGACCGCGATGTTCGATGGCGGCCGCGTGCTGCGCATCCACCCGGAAACCGGCGAGACGGTAGACGAAATCAAGCTGCCGGTACGCTGGCCGACCATGGTGGCTTTCGGCGGCCCCGATCTCAAGACGCTTTACATCACCTCCAGCCGTGAAAACCGCAGCGCGGAAGAGCTGGCCGAATACCCGCTATCCGGCAATGTATTTGCCGTGCGCGTGAACGTTGCCGGCCGGCCTGAGCCGCTGTACCGCGGCTGATGGATTCAGGTGGCGCCCAAGGCGCCACCGCACCGAATTTAATTTAGAGGAGCAAACAAATGAAAATAGGTTTTATCGGTCTGGGACTGATGGGCGAAGCGATGAGCCTCAACCTGGTAAAAAAATCCGGCCACCCGGTATCCGTATTCGACCTTGACCCGGCCAAGGTTGCCATCCTGACCGCTGCCGGTGCGACTGCCGCCGCCTCCATCCGCGAAGTAGGCGAGACCTGCGATGTGGTGATCTCGATGGTGCCGAAATCCGAGCATGTACAAGCGGTATACCGCGAACTGCTGCCGGTTGCCCGCGCAGGCCAGATCCTGATCGACATGTCGACCATCGACGTGGCGGTTTCGGTCGAACTGTCCGCACTGGCTGCCAAGACCGGCGCCATCATGCTTGACGCACCGGTAGTCAAGAGCGTACCGGCAGCCAAGGAAGGCACGCTGGGCATCTATGTAGGTGGCGACAAGGCCAGCTTCGAACAGGTCCAGCCCATCCTCGCCTGCATGGGCAACAACATCATCCATCTGGGTGACAACGGCCGCGGCCTGGTGATGAAGCTGGCACACAATGTGTTGGTTGCCGAGATCCAGAACGGTGTCAACGAAATGCTGACCGTTGCCCACGAGTTCGGCATCTCTACTGCAGACTTCGCGACGGCCGTATCCTATGGCGGCGCCAGCAACTTCTACCTGACCAGCAAACTGAATGCGCTGAAGGCCGAGGATTACACCACCGCCTTCTCGCTGGAAAACATGGGCAAGGACATCGACTGCATGGTTCGCATGGCCGAGCCTAAAGGCCTGAAGCTGCCGGGCGTACTCAACTGCCAGAGCGTCTACAACTTCGCCATCGAAAACAGCATGGGGCGCGAAGACTTCTGCGCTTCCATCAAGGCTGTCAAGCTGCGCGCGCACTGATGTTTGCCGGGCTGCGTCCGCCGCAGCCCGGTTTTTCCGAAAGGTTATGGCATGCAACTCATCGCCTTCGACGGCGGCTTCGAAATCCGCCACGACACACAGCAACTGTTTCTCCACAAGGCCGGCTCTCCGGCCTTCTTCGTTGGCTGCGGCATCGAGAAAATCGAGATGTACCGTGGCAATTTCGACATCGAAGACTACCTCGAGTCGCGTATCGCCCTGACTCATGCCCGGATCGAGGGCAACCGGATCGCCCTGTCCACGGCTCCAGACCAGACGGCACTACTCACGGCTACGCTCAAGATCGACGGCGACGATTTCAAATTCACGTTCGAGACGCACGACCCCCGGCTCAACCGTTTCTGGCTGCGCCTGCCGGCACAGAAGCAGGAACATGTCTGGGGCTGTGGCGAGCAGATGTCCTACTTCGACCTGCGCGGCCGCCACTTCCCGCTGTGGACCTCCGAGCCTGGCGTCGGTCGCGACAAATCGACCGAAATCACCTTCAAATCCGATGTGACGGGCAAGGCCGGCGGGGACTACTACCACACCAACTACCCGCAACCGACCTTCATCTCCTCGCGCAGGTACGCGGCCCATATCGAAACCACCGCCTATGCCGACTTCGATTTCCGCCACGAACATTTCCACGAACTGCAGGTGTGGGCGGTTCCGGACGCGCTGGAAATCCGCAGCGGCAAGACTTTCCTCGACCTGGTCAGCAAACTGTCCGAGCGCTTCGGGCGCCAGCCTAAGCTACCCGAGTGGGTCTACAAGGGTGCCATCCTCGGCCTGAAGGGCGGCGAAACCAATACCTTCACCCGCCTCGACAATGCTCTCAACCATGGCATCAAGGTGTCTGCCGTGTGGAGCGAGGACTGGTGCGGACTGCGCCAGACCAGCTTCGGCTCACGCCTGTTCTGGGACTGGAGCTGGCAGGACCATCAGGCGCGCTACCCCAACCTGCCGCAGAAGATCCGTGAACTGGAAGCGCGCGGCATTGCCTTTATGGCCTATGCCACCCCCCATCTGTGCAGTGACGGCGCTCTCTTCCCCATCGCCGAAGAGAAGGGCTACCTGGCGCTGGATGATAGTGGCAAGACCGCGCTGGTCGATTTCGGCGAGTTTCACTGCGGCATCATCGACCTGACCCTGCCGGAAGCCGCCCAATGGTATGGCGACACGGTGATCCGCAAAAACATGCTGGAGATGGGCATCAAGGGATGGATGGCCGATTTTGGCGAGTACCTGCCTACGGACAATGTGCGCCTCGCCAACGGTGTGGATGCCAAGCTGATGCACAATGCCTGGCCTGTGCTGTGGGCCAAGTGCAATGCCGACGCAGTCGAGGCCGCCGGCCAGACCGGCGAGGCTCTGTACTTCATGCGTGCCGGCTACACCGGCACACAGCGCTACTGTCCGCTATTGTGGGCAGGTGACCAGAGTGTGGACTGGAGCCGCCACGATGGCCTCGTCACCGTAATCTCCGGCGCACTGTCTTCGGGCATGCTGGGCAATGCCTACCACCACAGCGATATCGGCGGCTATACCTCGCTCTTCGGCAACCGCCGCAGTAAGGAACTGTTCGAACGCTGGGCGGAAATGGCCGCCTTCACCCCGGTGATGCGTACCCATGAAAGCAACCGCCCCGGAGAGAACTTCCAGTTCGACCACGATGCGGCCACCCTCGCCCATTTCGCCCGCATGACCCGCATCTACTGCCATCTGGCGCCCTACCTGAAACAGTTGTCCGCCGAAGCTGCGGACAAGGGCTATCCGGTCCAGCGCGCAATGCTGTTGCATTTCGAGCATGACCCGGAAACCTACGCCAACCAGGAGCAGTACATGTACGGCCCGGATCTGCTGGTCGCACCGGTGCACAAACCGGGCGTCGCCGAGTGGACCAGCTATCTGCCGGCAGGAGAAGACTGGGTGCACGTCTGGAGCGGGCGCAAGATCACCGGCGGCCAGCGCATCACCCTCCCCGCGCCGATCGGCCAGCCGCCAGTCTTTTACCGGGCACACAGCCGCTGGGCCGAACTGTTTTCAGAACTGGCTGCACTTTAAGGGTGGCAACCGGCACCAGCATCAAGCGCCCCATGCGGGCGCTTTTTCATTCGTGAAGCGGCTTGCCAGACACCACACATGCACCGGCCTGACACAAGCGCAAAAAACTGACCCAAGTCAATTTATGGGTAGTTCGGCATCCATGTCCCTTGCTCCGATCAAATCATAGCGCTATTATTGCAACACAAATCGAAGCGCTACGAAATATCAGGAATGATCAATACAGGAGTCCCCGCATGAAAACCTACGAATCTGCCATGTACGCCTCGCTCAAAGACAAGGTGATCTTCATCTCCGGTGGCGCGTCCGGCATCGGTGCCGCCTACGTGGAAGCCTTCCTGCAGCAGGGCTCCAAGGTTGCCTTCATCGACTTTGACCGCGAAACCGCCGAGCAGCTGGTCGCCTCGCTCAATACCGAGAATGTCTACTTCCAGTTCTGCGATGTACGCGATATCGAACTGTTGCGCACCTGCATCAAGAATGTAGAGGCCAAATGGGGCCGCATTGATGCACTGTTCAACAATGCCGCACGCGATGACCGCCACGACATGATGGACGTGACCCCGGAATACTGGGATGAGCGCTTTAACACCAACTTGCGCCACCAGTTCTTCGCAGCCCAGGCTGTCGTACCGATCATGGAAAAAAATGGCGGCGGCACCATTATCAACATGGGCTCGATTTCCTGGATGCGCGGTCGCCCGGGCATGGTGTGCTACACCACACCGAAAGCAGCCATCAACGGCATGACCCGCACCATGGCGCGCGAGCTGGGCGTGAAGGGCATCCGTGTAAACTCGCTGGTACCGGGTGCAATCCGTACCGCACGCCAGGATGCCATGTGGGCCGGCAACCCCGAGGGTTTCGAGCAGGCTAATCAACTGTTTATCGACCAGCAAATGCTGAAATTCCGCCTCGATGCCACTGACTGCGCTCGCCTGGCCCTGTTCCTCGCCTCGGATGAAAGCCGTGGCTGCACTGGCCAGAATTTTGTAGTCGACGCAGGCTTGTCCATCCAGTAAGACACGCCCTCCATAAGCAACGGCCGGCCCTCGCTGAGGATGCCGGCCGTTTTTATATGGACAGATGGGCGGGCAATGCATCATTGCGCTAAGATATGCGCAAAATAGCACGTACCACGTACGACATTACTCCAATAAAAACCGCATCTCAAAGCACTCCGGGCCGCCCCGAATGGAATCAAAAATGATGGAGCCAAACAGCAAACCCAAATCCCGAGCACGCCGCAACACCCAGCGCGCCACCATGCTTGATGTCGCCCACCTGGCGGACGTCTCCCCCAGCACGGTTTCCCTCTACCTGCGCCGCCCCGAGGCCGTTTCCGAAAAACTGCGCGACAAGGTCAAGCAGGCTATCGACACACTGCACTATGTCCCGAACCGCATTGCCGGCAGCCTGGCTGCAGCCAGAAGCCGTACCATTGCTGTTGTCATCCCCTCCATCGCCAACAGCTTCTTCGCGCGCACGGTCGAGGCGATGCAGTCGATCAGCGAAAAGGCGGGCTACAACCTGCTGCTGGCCAATTCAGAATATGACCTCAAGCGGGAAGAGGAACTGGTACGCACCTTTCTGGAATGGTCGCCTGCCGGCGTCGTCCTCACAGGATGTGACCATACGGAAAATACACAGGGCATGCTGGCGTCGGCAGGCATTCCTGTCGGGCAGATGTGGGATCTGGGCTCTCCCAGCCTGGGCTTGCAAGTCGGCTTTGACAACGCGGCAGTCGGCCGCACCGCCCTTCAGCACCTACACCAGGGCGGCTGCCAGCGCGTGATCTATCTGGGCGTCCGGCTCGATGTCGACCATCGTGCGCGCTACCGCGCTGAAGGCTATGCCGCAGCAGCCTCGGCAAGCGGCCGCCATGCGCCGTGCATCATCGACCTGCCCAACAACGAACATATCGTCCAGGAGGCCGGCAAGGCCATAGCCGCAGCCATGGCCAGCGATCCGCTGATCGACGGCGTGATCTGTTCCAACGATTCGCTGGCACTGGGCGTTTTGCTCGAAGCACAACGCCGCGGCATCCGGGTGCCGGAGCGCCTGTCGGTTGTCGGCTTTGGCGACCTCGATTTCGCAGAGTGCACTATCCCGCCCCTGACCACCATCCGCCCGCATCGCCAGCAGATTGGCCGCAGACTGATGGAGATCCTGATCGAGCGCTGCGAATCGCAAGATAGTCACGAGTGGCCGGAACAAGCCATCGACGTCGGTTTCGAACTTATCCCGCGCAATACCACCCGTATCATCTGAAGCAGGTCAGATCCCCCTCTATCATCTTTGGGGGATCATCTTATCCACAGCCCATGTTAACAGCTACATAGCGCTGTGACACAAAACGCCACCAAGCTGCAATACCCCTGCGCCTCCTGCAGACATAAAGTTTGATATTCAGCAAATTTTGGTTATTTTCCACACATTTTTCTCATTATTCAATTGATAGCACTCTTTCGCAGCGCTATTATGAATAAATATCGAAGCGCTGCGATTTAAGGGGTTCACCAGCCAAAGTCCTTTATCTCGATAAGTGCGACTTTTTCAACTCAAAACAGCGAGATCCATTATGGAAATGCTCACCGTGTTCCTGCCGGATGGCAGCCTGCTGGCCACCAGCGCCGTCCTCACCGCCGCAGCACTGATGTTCATGTACACCTTTGTCGGCATTTGCGCCGGCTTCGGCGGGGCGCTCACTACCATGCCACTGGTCACCATGCTGCTGCCGGTGCAGATGGCCACCCCGATCAGCGTAATCGTCGGCACTTCAACCGCCCTTTACGCAACCATCCTCGACCGCAAGCAGGTAAACTGGAAATCGGCAGCGGTTCTGATCGGTTTCTCTTTTGCCGGTATCCCGGTCGGCCTGTACATCCTGAAAAATGCGCCCGACTATATGATGAAGGGCGGCTTGGGCGTATTCCTGATCATTTATGCGCTGTACTGCATCTTCGCCCCCAAGATGCCCAAGTATGACAAGGAATGGATTGCGGGCCCATTCGGCCTGCTCGCCGGTGGCTTGGGTGCAGCATTCTCGACCAACGGCCCGCCAGTTGTGCTGTACGGCACGCTGCGCGACCTGGCTCCAAGCGCCTTCCGCGGCACGCTCAATGCCTTCTTTACCGCAAACAACATCGCCATTGTCGGCGGCCTGTTCGGCAGCGGCTTGCTGACCATTAACGTGTTAAAAATGCTTGTGCTATCCATCCCGTTCATGATCGCTGGTTCTCTGATCGGTAATATGGTGCATAAGCGTATCCCGGCAGAAAAATTCAAGAAGCTCGTATTCGCACTGCTGCTTGCCTCTGGCATCATGCTAGTCAAGGGTGCTTTGGGCCTGTAACCCTTCCCCGTTTTCAGCTGCCATCCATCCGGATGGCAGCTGATTTTCCAAATGGAAAATAGGGCATTGACCCCTCTCCCGCCTTCTTTTATCCCCTCTCCGCCAATGATCGCGGTGCCTGCCACATCAGCATTTCGCTCAATAAATACCAATCAATATAAAAGCGCTATTATTTAAGCTATTAATAATAATAAATTAAAATTTCCCGCCAAAAACATCCGCTTAATATAAAAACACAATTCGAATAAAAACCAAAAAAACAATATGTTACAAGACAAAACACAGAAAATCTCGACACAAACCACAGACGTGCGGCACTCGAAGTAACACCACAAATTGACCTGAAGCAAAAAAATGATACTTTTTGCTCACATTCAATCGACAACCAATCCCGACACAAATATCATTGCGCTACGATAAAGAAACGGAACCTGGAATGACCGAATCATTGTTTGCACTGGCAACATTCCTGCTTTTCACTCTGGGCGTGGCGTGGTTTTCTTCTCGCTTGACGAGCCAAGCCAAAGACACGGGAGCCGCCGGCTATTTCATGGCAGGTCGCGGCCTGACCGGCTGGTTTATCTGCGGTTCGATGCTGCTGACCAATCTTTCGGCAGAACAGCTTGTCGGCCTTAACGGCCAATCCTACGCCGACAACCTCAGCTCCATGGCCTGGGAGAGCACGGCGGCACTCGCCACCATCATGCTGGCCATGTTCTTCCTGCCCCGTTACCTCAAGGGCGGCTTCACAACCCTTCCGGAATATCTGGAATCGCGCTACGACACCACAACACGCCGGCTGGTAAGCGGCATGTTCATCCTCGGCTATACACTGGTTGCGAACCCGGTCGCCCTGTATCTGGGGGCCCTCTCGCTGGATGAAGTTTTCAATATCCACAGCGCCATCGGCGTCGGACATGAAACAATGATCTGGATTCTGGTCTGGATCATGGGCGGCGTGGGCGCAGCCTATGCCGTATTCGGCGGCCTGCGTGCCGTCGCCATTTCGGATAGCATCAATGGCGTCGTATTATTGCTGGCCAGCCTTACGGTTCCTATCCTCGGACTGATCGCTCTGGGCGACGGCTCGATGGCAGAAGGACTCAACACTCTGGTCGCCAGCCAGCCGGAAAAACTCAATGCTATCGGCGATGAAACCAGCCGCGTGCCCTTCGGCACCCTGTTTACCGGCATGATTTTCGCCAACCTGTTTTACTGGTGCACCAACCAGTCGACCATCCAGCGCACACTGGCTGCGAAAAACCTGGCCGAAGGACAGAAAGGCGTTCTGTTTACCGGTTTCGTCAAAATTCTGGTTCCGCTGGTCATGCTGGTACCCGGCGTGATTGCCTTCCATCTATTCGGAAACTCCCTTTCCAGACCCGATCTCGCCTATCCGGCACTGATCAAGCTGGTTATGCCGTGGTGGCTGCTCGGCTTCTTCATTGCCGCCTTTTTCGGCACTGTCATCAGCCATTTCAACTCCATCGTCAACAGTACCGCGACTTTGTTTGCAATGGACTGGCACCGCGCTTTCCGCCCGCAGGCGAGCGATGCGGAGCTGGTACGCGTCGGCAAGATTGCCGGCACGGCCTTCGCGCTGGTTTCGATGATTATCGCGCCGCTGATGCTGTATGCGCCGGATGGCATCTACATGATGATCCGCCGGGTCACCGGCTTCTATAACATCCCGATTATCGCTATCGTGCTGGCCGGCTTCTTCCTGCCGCGTGTTCCCGGATGGAGCGCCCGCCTGGTGCTGATACTGCATGTCCTGCTGTACGGCATTCTGGTTGTCGGCTTTGATATCGACAAGCGTCTGGGAATCAACTTCGTCCACATCATGGGCATGATGTTTGCCCTGCATGCATTCATTCTCGCTGGCTGTGGCTGGCTCTGGCCGCGCCATGGCCGGGCAGGAACCATCGATTTCCGTCTGGCCGATGGCGAACAACTGCCCGCACACCTGCGCCCATGGCGCTATGCCAAGCTGACCAGCGTGCTACTCGTCTGCCTGCTGATCTCGATGTACCTGACGTTCTCGCCACTGGGCTTTGCCACTGTCGGCGGCCCCGGCCTGCCATACGGTATGTTGATGGGTACGCTCTGGCTGCTGTTCCTGGCATACGCCGTACGGCATCTGCGCCGTCTTGACCGCAGCCCGGCACCAATGCAGGCACCGGCAATAGAAACGGCCTGATCGTTCCGCACCATTCAATGAAGGAAACGATACATATAGCGGATACCCTGCCGGCAGCAACGGCAGGCCCCTGCCTTGCCGATGCCTGTCTGGCCGAGTTTATCGGCACTGCACTGCTTATTCTGTTTGGAGTGGGCGCCGTTGCCGGCATGCAACTGTCGGGGGGCAGTGGGAAATCTCGCTAACCTGGGGACTGGGTATCGCGCTGGCGGTCTATGTCGTCGCCGGTGTATCCGGCGCGCGACTTGGGTCCGCGGCTATTCATTGCACTTGCCGGCTGGGACTCTGTCGCTTTCAACGGCGGACGTGTCAGCGATTACTGGTGGGTACCGGTACTGGGTCCGCTACTGGGCGCACAGATCGGTGCCCTGCTCTACCTGAAGCTGATCTCGCCACACCTGCCACGCTAATCCTGCTTTGCCCCCTATTTCGCATTGAACCCAAGCTGGCGGCACTACCAGCCAGCAGGCGCATGGCCGGACAGATAAAGCGCCAGCTGGGTGATAAAGTCCTGCGAAGGGGCACGCAGGCCGAACAACGCACCGGCAGCCACCAGCAGGCAGACTGCGATAATCAGGCCGGTCTGCTGCGGCCGGCCGGTCTTACCCTGCATGCGCAGAAATAGGACGGCGACCCACAGGCCCAGCGCACAACCGCTGATCACCTCCGACGGGGAATGCGCTCCGACCACCACCCGTGAAACGGCTACCGCCAGCGCCGCGCCCATACCTAGCAGAACTCCGGCACGCCCAAGGCCGGATCGATAGCCTTCCAGCAGCAGATAACCCAGCACCGGCAGGGTGGAGGCCGACATAAAGGCATGGCCGCTGAAACCGGTAAAACGGATGACCGGGATGCCTATGCCCCAGCCGATAAAGGCCAACTTGCTGGACAACACCAGCAGGCTGCCTGCGCCCAGCAATAGCCACCAGGCGAGGAACTGGCTCCATGCGCGGCGCAGGGCCAGCCACAGGCCGATGGCCAGCGCGGCGGGAATCATTACGGCAGAGTCGCCGAAGTTGGTCAGGGTATGCCACATGCGGTCATGGTGGGACAGTCTGCCGCAATAGGCAAACCCGTGGGCGCGGTTTCCTGAGCAGGGCCGCCATCGACTACAATCGCGCCCTATCCATCTTATTTCAGCGAGGGCCGTACCATGGCCGGCAAAAAGAAAAGCTCCACCCAACCCGATGCGGCCATGCAGGCCGCGACACTCAAGCGCTTCGAGCGCGCACAAGCCGCCTGCCATGCCGTGATCTCGGCCTTTGACGGGTTCGAGACGGACGGCGGTTTCGAGGCGCGCGAACCGGCCTATAAATATGCCCAGATGTGTCGCGTTTACGCCAAGAAGCTGCGCAACAGCAAGGTGCTGAGCAGCGCCGATTTTGATATTGCCGTCGGCCTGTGTACTGCGGCACGGCGCGCGCTGCATCTGCTTGACGCCGAGCTGGTTTTTGCCGGCCTGCCGCAAGCCGAGGCGCTGCAAGCCATGGCGCCGCTGGCCTATGGCGTGCTGGACGACAACTTCAAGCTGGGCGGCCCCAACAGCAAACGGCCGCGCCCGTTCTGACGCCATCGCGCCAGTGAAGCGTGGCGCCAGCGTCTAGACTGGTACTCATTGCCCGCGAAGTGGGCCCGTTGCGAATGGAGCCGGAATGAGTACGCTGGATACGCTGATGCTGGCCAACCGCATCATTGTCACGCCGATGTGCCAATACTCGGCCGACGAGAGCGAGGCCGAGCAGGCCCTGGGGCGCGTTATCCGCGCCATCCGCCGTTATTCCGCCATGCCCTTGGGTCTTCAGCTGGCGCACGCCGACAAAACCCTGTTCAACGAGCCGCCGCTGCGGCAAGGCTGAATTCTCAAGGAGACCTTCATGCAACTCTTTAGCGGCAGTTTTCAGGATGGCGCCCGTATTCCCGGCCGCTACGCCTTCGCCGTGCCGGCGACAAGCGGCCATATCGCTCTGTCCGACAACCTCAACCCGCATCTGCACTGGCAAGGCGAACCGGCAGGTACACGCTCGTTTGCGCTGGTGTGCCATGACCCGGATGTGCCCAGCATAGGCACCGATGTCAACATAGAGGGCCGCACCATCGCGGCCGATCTGCCGCGTACCGATTTTTTCCACTGGCTGCTACTGGATATCCCGGCAACCACCCACGACATTGCCGAAGGCAGCCATAGCCGTGGCGTGACCGTAGGCGGCAAGGCGGGGCCGGCCGCGCCGGGCGGCATGCGTCACGGCATCAATGACTACACCGGCTGGAATGCCGGCAACCCCGACATGGCCGGCGACTACTACGGCTATGACGGCCCGTGCCCGCCATGGAACGATGCCCGGTTGCACCACTATGTGTTCACCCTGTATGCGCTCGACACCCCCAGCCTCGGTTTGGGCGAGCGCGCGGACGGCGCGACGGTGCGGGCGGCGATCGCCCGCCACACGCTGGCCAGCGCCAGCCTGACCGGCAGTTACAGCCTGAACCCGGCACTGGCCGGCTGAAAACAGGGGAACGGAACAATGAGCAGAATCGCATTTCTCGGCCTGGGCGGCATGGGCTCGCGCATGGCCGGACGGCTGGCGATGGCAGGTTACCCGCTGACAGTATGGGACCGGTCAGATGAGCAGCGCCGCCTGCTGGCACACCATGGTGCCCATATGGCCGATACGCCGCGCGCGGCGGTCAAGGATGCCGATGTGGTGATTACCATGCTTAGTGACGACACGGCCTCGCGTGCCGTGTGGCTGGACGCCAAAACCGGCGCACTGGCCGCCCTGGGGGACGATGTGCTGGCGATAGAGTCCGGCACGCTGTCATCCGCGTGGATACACGAGTTGTCTCAGGCGCTGGGTCATACCAATTTTCTGGATGCTCCCGTCTCCGGCTCGCGCAGTCAGGCCGAGACCGGCCAACTGGTATATCTGGTCGGCGGCCAGGAAAGCGCCTTCCGCCGCGCCCGTCCCATACTCAAGACCATGGGCAGCGTGGTGCATCATGTAGGCGGCAACGGTCAGGGCGCGCAGCTTAAACTGGCGCTCAATGCGCTGCTGGGTACGCAGATGACTGCCATGGCCGAGATTCTCGGCTTTCTGGCCAAGGCCGGCGTCGACCCGGACCGGGCGCTGGACATCATCAGCTCCACCCCCATCGCCAGCCCGGCAGTCTGTGCCAGCGCACGGCTGATGCTGGCACGCAACTTCGCACCGCAGCTATCGCTGGACCTGCTCGAAAAGGATTTCCGCTATCTGCTGGAGGCAGCAGGCGTACTGGAGGCCGAGCTGCCCACCAGTCAGGCCGTCCATCAGGTGCTGGCCATTGCCCAGGCCCGCGGCTTCGGCCGCGACAATGTCAGTGCACTGGTGCGCCTGTTCGACTGGCCGCAGGCAAATTCGGCACTCAATCCGTCCGGGCCAGCTTGAGCGCATAGCGCCCGAACACGCTGTCGCGCACATAACCCAGCTTGCGGTACAGTGCCTGTGCCGCCAGATTGTCGTGCGCGGTTTCCAGCAGCATGCTGCCGGCGCCGCGCTCGGCGGCCAGAGCATGCGCCGCCTGCATCAAGGCCAGCGCAATGCCGTGGCCGCGCGCTTCCGGCTCGACAAACAGGTCGGACAATAGCCAGCTTGGCGCCAGCGCCAGCGAATCAAACCCCGGATACATCAACACCAGCCCCAGCCCTTCGCCCTCCTCGTCCTCGGCCAGCAAGACCATGGCCGAGCCATCCGCCAGCCGCGCCGCCAGATAGGCCCAGCTGTCTGCCGTGCGCGGCTCTAAGCCATAGAACACCCGGTAGGCAGTAAACAGCGGCAGGATGGCATCGATATCCTGTGACTCGGCCAGACGAATTCTGACATCCCGACTCATGATGACTCTCTCTTTGTGCGGATGCTGACAAGCTAGGAGCAAGCCGCGCCAAGCGCAAGCAGGCCGGGCAGCAGGCGCAAAAAAACCGCCAGCAGGCGGCTTTCATGCAACATTGCATCCGGTTTAAGCGGCCATCACCGCTTCGACTTCGGCCACGGTCTTGGGGATAGGCTCGCCCAGAATGCGGCTGCCATCGGCCGTAATCAACACATTGTCTTCCAGACGGATGCCGCCGAAATCACGGTACTCCAGGAAGCGGGCGTAGTTGATCAGACCGGCGTGGCGGCCTTCGGCCTGCCAAGCTTCGATCAGTGCAGGGATAAAGTAAATGCCGGGCTCGACGGTCAGCACCATGCCGGCCTTGAGCGATTTGGCCAGACGCAGATAACCCAGACCAAACAGCTCGCTGCGCACCAGCCCTTCGCCGTAGCCGACCAGATCCTCCCCCAGCGCTTCCATATCGTGCACATCCAGCCCGATCTGGTGGCCCAGGCCATGCGGGAAGGCAATGGCGTAAGCGCCCGACTCGACGATTTCCGACGCGTCGCCATGGAAAAAGCCCAGCGCCGTCATTCTTTCGACCATCACCCGTGCCGCCAGCTTGTGCATATCGAGATAACGCACGCCTGGGCGCAGTGCGGCGATCACACTTTCCTGCATTTCCAGCACGATCTCGTAAATGGCACGCTGGCTGTCGCTAAAGCGCCCGCCCACCGGAATGGTGCGGGTGATATCGCTGGCGTAGCCGCCGGCCGAGGTACAGCCGGTATCGTTCAGCGCCAGATCGCCGGCTTGCAGCTGTCCCTTGTAGTGCTCGTTATGCAGCACTTCGCCGCGACGCGAGAAAATGGACGGGTAGGCCAGACGCAGATCCTGGCTGCGCATAATGCCTTCCATTGCACCTACTGCCTGATACTCGAAAGCACCGGGGCGCGCTGCGCGCATGGCCGCGATATGCATCTCGCGCGTCACGGCCAGCGCCGCTTCCATTTCGGCGATTTCGACATCCTGCTTGATTTCACGCAGGGCAACGACAGCATGAGTCAGCGCCACGGAAAAGCCGGGCTTGATATTGTCGCTGCTGCATTCGAGCAGGCGCGCCAGCTCCAGCACCGTTTCGCCACGGTAAGGCTGCAGATAATGCACCGGACGACCGGCTGCCTGCGCCGCATGTATCGCCGTTGCCAGCTGGGCATAAGGCCGGGTAATGCCGACACCGACATCGGCCGCACGCGCGCTCAGCGCAGGCAAGGGGCCGGTCCACACAATGTCCGCGACCTCGGGCTCGTCGCCATACAGCGCGACCTCGCCCTGATCCAGATCGAGCACGCCGGCCAGGCCCTGCATATCCAGACCGAAGAAATAACGGAAGCTGCCGTCCTGCACGAAGTGGTAGGGGTTATGCGCGTAATTCATCGGTGCATCGACATTGCCCAGCAATACCACCAGACCGGACAAGCCGGCATCCGCCAGCCGGGCACGACGGGCGCTATAGATTTCTGCTGCAAACATAGTGTGTGTCCTTGCGTGTAAGTGCAGCCTTGAGCTGTGGTGTTTTGTATACAATCGACTAACTTAACATAGCGTAGCCGCCCTGTACCAGACAGAGTAGCAACTAACCGACCCCGAGTTTTAGCAGTGCTGCCTATTGAATACGGGCAATACACCACAATAGCTGCTTCAATAGAAAAGTAAGCATTTGCACAGCCTTTGACCAAAAGCACAGCAAATGCCAAACTGCTTTCCCTGTGCATCTGGCTTAATTGAAAAGGAAACTTCATGTTCGCTCAACGCCGCATCGCCGGTCTGCTGTCCGCCCTGCTTCTGGCTGTACCCATGATGGTTCAGGCCGCGCCTGCAGCCGATACGGCCGCGGTCAAGGAACTGATCAGCGCAACCCGCATCAACGGCATGCTGCCTATGCTGGCTCAACGCGCCGCCACCAGCGCCGGCCCACTGCTGCAAAAATACCTGGTCGACAACAAGATCGAGCTGACCGCTGAACAGCAGAAAAAAGCACAAGATGGTCTGAAAGCCTATGGCGATGGCCAGATGAAACTGGTGAAAGACTACTTCGACTCCAATGCGACCAAGCAACAATTCGAACAGGCGCTGGTAAACAGCTACGGCTCCGCCTTTACCACCGCCGAGATCAAGCAGATTACCGCCTTCGTCAAAACGCCTGCCGGCCAGAAATGGCTGCAGTCCAATGGCGCAGTCATTGACCGTGCCGCCGCCGATGTGATGCAGTCCGCACAAAAAGCGCTGCTGCCGAAAATGGAAGCCGCAGCTGCCAGCTACGGCAAGAGCATCAGCGGCAAGTAAGCCACTGAAAAATAGACAAAAGGCCACACCGCTTGCGGTTGTGGCCTTTTTTTGGGTGGTGTTCTGCTTGTGCGTTGGTATTTATGGTGTGCGATGCAGGCTATTCATGCGTCAGCCCCCTTCCCCGTTAGGCTCGCGCCGGTGCAAAAGCCTCTGGCGAGGTCTTAAGCTGGCCCGTGTTTGAGCGATTCGACGCTAGCGAATCGCTCAAACACGGGCCAGCGCCTCGCCGGAGGCTTTTACGCCGGGAATTCACGAGACTTCGGGGGCGCCGGGGATGAAAGGGGCCGGGCACGTCCGGCCCCTTTCCTGCATGCCGCGCGGAAGCGGCAAGCTAAAAAGGTCCGCGCAGCGGATACAAAACCCAAAGCCCCTCTCTACGCCAACTCGTCATTGGGACAATGCTTTTTTGTCGCGTCTAACTGTCCAGCAACACGCGCGAATGCAGGCTGTAACGGTGCCCGGGATGCCACAGCCGGGTAAAGCTCACCAGATTCTTGTGCGAATGGCTGTGGCGCTGTACCAGTAAGCAGGGCTCGTTGGCATTAAGCGCCAGCAAGCTCTGCTCCCGCAGACCCGGCATGACCGCAGAAATGGCATGCTCTATTTCGGTCAGGCTCGCGCTACGCCGCAAATAACTGTTCGGCGTCTCGCTGCTGAAATCCTGCGCCAGATAATCCGGCACCCAGTGCGGATGTACAAAACGCTCTTCCAGCTGCACCGCCAATCCGTCCTCTCGGTGCACGATCAGCGAATAGTAAAGGCGAGTTCCGGGCTCGACTTCGAGATATTGCGCCGTCTCCTGATCCGCCTTCAGCGCACATAAACTGACGACATCCGCCACATAATGATGACCGCGGGTATGGATTTCCTGCCGGATATTATTGACGTCCAGTAAAGGCGCGGCCACCTTGTTTTCCGCCACATAAGTGCCGTCGCCAGCAAAACGCAGCAAGACCCCTTCATCGCTCAGTTCGCGCAAAGCCTTGTTCACCGTCATGCGCGAAACAGCAAAATCCCTTGCCAGATCAAGCTCGGACGGGATTTTGCAGCCGGGCAAATACAGCTGGCGATGGATGCCATCCAGGATATGTTCCTTGATGCACTGGAAACGGGGCTTGGCGGTCTGGTTCACTGCAATGTCCATAGTAGGGTTTTCTTATTCTAACGATGGACGATGCAATGCCCTATTGCCAATGGCCGCAGGTTTGTTCCATATCAAATGCCTTGCCAATCCTGGACGGCAAAAGCTATTGTCTTGGAATAAAAAGACGGAGATCAGGCATGACTTTGACGCAATGGCTGGACGATTATGGTGATAGCCACCGCCACCCGACCAATATCGCCATCCACAAGCTATGTGTACCCGCCATCGTGTTTGCCGTGTTCGGACTGGTCTCGTCCATTCCAGCGCCCATTAATCCGGCCTATGTCCTGCTGACACTGGGTCTGCTGTTTTATGCGCGGCTATCCTGGCGCATGGCGCTGGCGATGGGTCTGATGTGTGGTGCCATGCTGGGGCTACTGGCCTGGCTGCCCGCGTTTGGCATTCCGGTCTTGCCACTGTCGCTGCTGGTCTTTGTGCTGGCCTGGATAGGTCAGTTTATCGGCCACAAGATAGAGGGCAAAAAGCCTTCCTTCTTTAAGGATGTGCAATTTTTGCTGATAGGCCCGGCCTGGACGCTGGCGCATCTGTTCCGTGCCCTGCACCTGAAGTTTTAAACAGCAGTCTTGCCATATAGCACACGCCAGGCGCAATCACCTTGCGGGCTGACGTATAATGACGGCGCTACTTACCACAGGCAACGTCATCGCATGTCCGGACCTATCGCACGCTACTTACCTATCCGCTTCAACAATGGCAACTCGATCAGCCGTTTTGCCAAACATTGTCCGCAGTGCCAGCAACTGGTCGCGGCAGACAATATGGCAGGTGAGGCTGTCATGGTTCAAGACCGTCTGTTTATCGTCGCGCTGGCGCGCTGCCCAGGCTGCAACAGCGAGTTCAAGGTGAGCTGCGTTATCACCGACGACAAGCGCGTGCATAAGGCCCTGCTGCCGCAATGGCTGCTGCTGCTATGGCTGCGTCAGGCAGCACCGGCCAAACTGCCAGAAAAAGATGCCCAGGACTGGGAACTGGAACTACCGGCAGCACAAGGCGTATCGCTGCCGGCAGGGGTAGAGCCGGTACCATCGGAAGAAATTGTCGGCCGCTACGAAAATGCCCCCATCCCGGCCACTTTGCAATGCGGTGCACGCCGCTTCGTGTTCGACCGCATCCAGCCCGGTGCCAGCCATGCCCAGCTTAGCGACAAAGAACTGCTGTTTTCGGGCAATCTGGTTTACCGCGAAGTCTGAGCCTCAGCAGTAATCTCCCCAGCGCGTCTGTACCGCAGCCACCGCGGCCAGTGCGGCGGTTTCCGTACGCAGCACGCGCGGCCCCAGACGCAAAGGCGTCCAGCCGGATGCCAGTGCCGCCTGTTCTTCCTGTCCGGAAAACCCGCCTTCGGGCCCGGCCATCAACCATAGTTTTTGCGGTGCACACGCGAGGTCCGCCAGCTTGCGCTCGCCCAGTGGCGACAGGATCAGACGGGCATCGGCTTCAGGCGGGCGCGCCAGCCATTCTTTCAGCGTCAGAATAGGACGGACTTCAGGGATGGTATTGCGGCCGCACTGCTCGCACGCCGACACCACGATTTCCTGCCAGCGTTCAATGCGCTTTTGCGCGCGCTCGCCCGACAGACGGACGATGGAACGCTCGGTAGAAAGCGGCTGAAATACGCTGACCCCCATTTCCACCCCCTTTTGCAGGGTAAACTCCATTTTGTCCCCGGCCGATATGGCTTGCGCCAAGCCCAGCCATACCGGACTTTCGCAGCCGGCAGGCAAATGGGGGCCGATCATGCAGCGCGCGTCGCGCTTGCCCAGCATCAGCAAAGTTGCCGGATATTCGCCGCCCTGGCCGTTGAACAAGGTGATGCTGTCTCCTGCCTGCAAGCGCAAAACCTGGATATGGCGCACCACTTCCTCCGGCAATGAAAATTCCTGATCGGATAAAAGTGGCGTGTCGACGTAAAACCTTGGCATTATTGGGTCATCCCGAGATAAGCAGGCGGAACGGATATTTTATCCGCACCGCAATATAATGAGTTCGCTATTATAGCGTTCGGCCGGTGTTTGACCGGCATCCAGCAAAAGGCCGCCAGTATGCATGTTGTCGATCAGGTGATCAGTGCCGTGCGCGAAGTCGCACAAACCGAAGTCATGCCGCGCTTCCTGCATGTGGGAGCCAGCCGCAAGGATGACGGTACGCTGTTTACCGAGGCCGACCTTGCCTGTCAGCAGGCGCTGTCCAGTCTGCTGCCGCAAATCCTGCCCTATCCGGTACTGGGCGAAGAAATGAGTCCGGCGGAACAGGATGCCTTGTGGCAGGAAAACCAGGATGGTTTGTGGGTGGTCGACCCGATCGATGGCACCACCAACTTCGTCAACGGCCTGCCTTATTTTGCCGTATCGGTGGCGCTGATGCGCCACGGAAAAAGCGAAATCGGCGTGATTTATAACCCGGTGGCCGACGAAATGTTCTATGCGCGCCGCAAACTGGGTGCCTATCTGAACGGCAGCCGCCTGCCGCTCAAGCAGACCGCCAAACCCATCAGTGACGCCATCGCCAGCATAGACATCAAATATCTGCGTTCGGTGCGTCTGGCCTCGCGCATACACAGCGTGGCGCCCTGTGCCAGCCAGCGCAATATGGGTTCCAGTACGCTGGACTGGTGCTATCTGGCTAGCGGCCGCTACGATATCTACCTGCACGGCGGCCAGCGGCTATGGGACTATGCTGCCGGTGCCCTCATCCTGCAGGAGGCCGGCGGTTGCATCGCAACGCTGGACGATGACGACTACTGGCAGGGGCCGCTCTGGACGCGCTCGGCCATTGCCGCCATCAACCCGGCCCTGTTTACCCAGTGGCTGGGCTGGGTGCGCAGCAACCGCTGATTCAGGTACGGCGCGTGCGCAGTGCACCAAACAGGCTGACCCCGGAGTACAGCAGCAAGGCGCTCCAGATCAGGCCGTAACCAATCAGACGCGTGCCGGAAAAAGGCTCGTGATACAGCCAGACCCCCAGCAAAAATTGTATGGTCGGCGACAGATATTGCAGCAAGCCCAGCATGGTCATCGGCAAGCGCCGCGCGCCGGCACCAAACAATAGCAACGGGATGGTCGTCACGATACCGGCGCCAATCAGCAGCAGATTGATCCCGCTTGCGGCGTGACCGAATACCCCTTCTCCTTGCGCTTCAAACCACAGCAAAGCCCCTAAGGCCAGCGGAAACAATAGCCAGGTTTCCAGTGCCAGTCCTTCCAGCGACGGCAGATGCGCGGTCTTGCGCAACAAACCATAAATACCGAAAGACACTGCCAGCACCAGCGCGATCCATGGCAGCGTGCCCACGCTGAACGTCAACCAAGCAACCCCCAACGCCGACAACGCGACAGCGATACTCTGCAGTCGCGTCAGCCTTTCCCCCAGCACCAGCCATCCGAGCAGAACATTGACCAGCGGATTGATGAAATATCCCAGACTGGCCTCGATCACCCGGTTATGCGTCACCGCCCAGATATACACCAGCCAATTGCACGACAACATGGTGGCTGAAACGGCCAGCAAAGCCATACGCCGCTTGTCGCGCAGCGATTCGGCAAGCCAGCCCCATTGCCCGCGTATCGCCAGAATCAGGGTCAGCAGCAAGGCCGACCAGACGATGCGATGGGCCAGAATTTGTAAGGCAGGCACTTCGTGCAGCGGTTTCCAGTACAAGGGAAACAAGCCCCAGCACAGGTAGGCACCAGCAGCAAAAACCAGTCCCTGACGGGTACTGGCTGAAGAAAGGGTAGTCATGGCAGACAATCGGGTTTCAGCAGAGGAAACCACATTAACACATATGGGTATCGGTTAAATCGGCGGCGGCGAACTTTGCTGCACTGGCGTACAGGCCACAAAGCGCAGAGATAAACGTCAAGCCTTTTGCCCTTTATTCCCGGCTTATCTATCTTGCTGATGGATGGCAATGCAGACGCTACAACTAAAGCACGATCCACAAGATCAACTGCGCCGCCCACTGCGCCACAAGCGCCCATCGTCAAGGAGCATCCATGTCCATCCGCCAGACTTCGCTGGAAGACAAATACACCATCCTGAATGGCCAGGTGCTGATGAACGGCATTCAGGCGCTGGTGCGCCTGCCTATGATGCAGCAGTTGCGCGACCGGCAGGCCGGACTTAATACCGCCGGCTATGTCACCGGCTACCGCGGCTCGCCCCTGGGCAATGTCGACCTCGCCATGCAGGCGGCAGCCGGACATTTGCAGGCTCATCAGGTGGTGTTTCACGCCGGCCTGAACGAAGACCTCGCCGCGACGGCGGTATGGGGCACCCAGCAGCTAGGCCTGTTCGAGGGTGCCAAAGTCGATGGCGTCTACGCCCTGTGGTATGGCAAGGGACCCGGCGTCGACCGCTCCGGTGATGTACTCAAACATGGCAATGTGGCCGGCAGCAGTGCACAGGGCGGGGTACTACTGGTATGTGGAGATGACCACGCAGCCAAATCATCGACCTTTCCGCACCAGTCCGACCATATTCTCGCTGCCAGCATGATTCCGGTACTCAGCCCGTCCGGCGTACAGGAAGTCCTCGACTTCGGCCTGCATGGCTGGGCCATGAGCCGCTACTGCGGCTGCTGGGTGGCACTCAAGGCCATCACCGACACCATAGAAAGCAGCGCCATCGTCGATGTGTCACCCGAGCGTTTGCAGCCGGTCATTCCCGACGACTTCCCGCTGCCCGAAGGTGGCCTCAATATCCGCTGGCCCGACCCGCCACTGGTACAGGAAAAGCGCGTGCTGCATGAGCGCCTGTATGCAGCACTGGCTTATGCGCGCGCCAATCAGCTTAACCACATCACGCTGGACTCGCCTACTGCACGGTTGGGCATCATCACTACCGGCAAGAGCTATCTCGATGTAATGCAGGCGCTGGACGATCTGGGCATAGACGAAAGCCTCGCAGCCGCGATCGGCCTGCGCATTTTCAAGGTCGGCATGGTATGGCCGCTGGAGCCGGAAGGCGTGCGCCACTTTGCCGAAGGGCTGGACGAAATTTTAGTGGTTGAAGAGAAGCGCCAGATCATCGAGTACCAGTTGAAAGAGCAGCTGTACAACTGGCGTGAAGATGTACGCCCGCGCGTGGTAGGCAAGTTTGCGGAGAAAGGCGAATGGGCTCTGCCCCATGGCGACTGGCTGCTGCCTGCAGCTGGCGAGCTGACACCGGCCATGATTGCACGCGCCATCGCCAGCCGCCTCGCCAACATCGTGGACAGTCCGCTTATCCACCAGCGTCTGCAGTTTTACCGGGAAAAAGAAGCCCAGCTGGTCAGGCCGCGCGCAAGCCTGGCGCGCGTGCCGCACTATTGTTCGGGTTGCCCGCACAATACCAGCACCAAGGTGCCGGACGGTAGCCGTGCACTGGGTGGTATCGGTTGCCACTATATGGCGACCTGGATCGAGCCGCATACCAAGACCTTCAGCCAGATGGGTGGCGAAGGCGTCGCCTGGCTTGGGCAAGCACCCTTTACCAGCACCGCGCACGTCTTTGCCAATATGGGCGACGGCACCTATTTTCACAGCGGGTTGATGGCGATACGTGCGGCCGTCGCCGGCAACGTCAATATCACCTACAAGATTCTGTATAACGACGCCGTGGCCATGACAGGCGGTCAGCATGTGGACGGCAAGCTGGATGTCCCCCTGATTACGCGCCAGCTGGCGGCCGAAGGCGTGGCACGTATCGTGATCACCAGCGATGAACCGGAAAAATATCATGCGGCACATGGCCTGATCGATACGCTGGCACCCGGCGTAGAAGTATTCCACCGCCGCGAGATCGAACGTCTGCAGCTTGAACTGCGTGCCACTGCCGGCGTCACCATCCTGATTCACGACCAGACCTGTGCCGCGGAAAAGCGCCGGCGTCGCAAGCGCGGCCTCTACCCCGATCCGGCACGACGTGTGTTTATCAACCAGCAAGTATGTGAGGGCTGCGGCGACTGTGGCGAAAAATCCGGCTGCCTGTCAGTCATGCCCATCGAAACCCCGCTGGGACGAAAACGGGTTATCGATCAGTCCAGCTGCAATAAGGACTACAGCTGTCTGGAAGGCTTCTGCCCCAGCTTTGTCACCATCGAAGGCGGCCACTTGAAAAAACCTGCCGCCAGACAGTTCGATATCAGCCGCTTGCCGGCGCTGCCCGAACCCGTTCTACCAACGCTGGATAGCCCCTACGGCATCGTAATTACCGGCATAGGCGGCACCGGTGTCGTCACCATCGGCCAAGTTCTGGGCATGGCCGCCTATCTGGACGGCAAAGGAATTACCGTGCTGGATATGGCCGGGCTGGCACAAAAAGGCGGTTCGGTCTGGTCGCATGTGCGCATCGCCCGCTCGCAACAGGCATTGCACGCCGTGCGCATCGCCGCCGGCGATGCCAATCTGGTATTGGGCTGCGATCTGGTCGTCAGTTCCGCAGAAGAAACACTGGCCAAAATGCGTAGCGGCTTCAGTTACGCCGTCATCAATAGCAACGAGACACAAACCAGTGCTTTTCTGACCCATCCCGATCAAGCCTTTCCAGCCCGTGCCATGAAGGATGCCATCGTCGAATCGGTTGGTGCCGGACGCTATTTCGAGATCAACGCCACCGGCCATGCCACCCGGCTATTAGGCGACGCGATTGCCAGCAATATGTTCATGCTGGGTTATGCCTGGCAACAGGGCCTGGTGCCCTTGAGTGCCGCGGCCATTCTGGAGGCCATCCGCATTAATGGTGCGGCAGTCGACTTTAACCAGCTGGCTTTCCAGTGGGGGCGCCATGCAGCCCATCAGCCGGCCATGCTGGACAAGATGCTGAACCCGGGCAGTGTAGTGGCCTTTGTTTCACGTGAAACCGTGGCACATGTCGTGCAGCAACGCAGCGCCCTGCTCACCGCCTACCAGAATGAAGCGCTGGCCGTACGCTACCGCGCGCTGGTCGAGCAGGTGCAACAGGCGGAAACACGAGCCAATCCGGCCAGCACGCGTCTGGCGCTGGCCGTTGCGCACAGCTACGCCAGACTATTGGCCTACAAGGATGAATATGAGGTGGCACGGCTGTACAGCGATGGCGATTTTATGGCGCAGCTTGCCGCCACCTTTGACGGAGACTACCGGCTGGTCTTTCAGCTGGCGCCATCATGGCTAAGCGGAAAGCGGCAAAACAAGCGGGCCTTCGGACCCTGGATGCTGACGGCGATGAAATGGCTGGCCAGACTGAAGTTTTTGCGTCATACCGCCTTTGACCCGTTTGGCTGGCAAGCAGACCGGAAACTCGAGCGCCTGCTGATTGCCCGCTTCGAGCAGCAGATCAGGACTCTGCTGCCTTTACTGAACGCAAACAATCTGGAACAAGCCTGCGAACTGGTACGCAGTTTCGACGCCATCCGCGGCTTCGGTCATATCAAACAGCGCAACTATCAGGCAGCTGATGTCAAAATCACGGCGCTGCAGGCGAGTGTGCTGGCAAAAAAACACCCGCGTCAGGCTGCCTGATTCAAGCGGCGCAAACATAAAGACGCCACGGTTTACCGTGGCGTCTTCTGTATTTTGACGCACCGTCAAACGCGGTGCTTTATGTCATGCTTCCCTCTACACCCTTCGTACGACTTAGCGCACTTCGGCAACGATATCCTTACTGAACACCTTTTCGCAATACTTGCAGCGCATCTTTGTGTCATTTTTATGTTCTTTGACATAAAAAAAGCTGCTAACCGGCTCGTTGTGGGAAATGCAGTTCGAGTTCGGACAGGCGAAAATACCTTCGATCGTTTCCGGCAACACCAGCTTGTGCTTTCTGACAACATCGAAGTTTTCGATCACGTTGACCGTTGCCTGCGGCGCAAACAATGCCAGCTCGTTGGCCTGCTCTGCGGTCAGCGCCACATTCTCGACCTTGATGATGTCCTTGTTGCCCATATGGCGGCTGATCAGGTTCAAACCGACAGTGACCCGCTCGCCGGTGTCGGCCAGACGGAACAGGCGCAGGATTTTCAGGCCCTGTCCGGCGGGCAGGTGGTCGATTACGGTGCCTTCTTTCAGTGCTTCTACGGTGCGCGTGTATTGCATGGTGAATCCTTCCTTGTATCCGGTTTTATCAGACGGTTTCGTTCAGCACGAGGGACAACAGCGCCTGACGCGCATACACCCCGTTCTTGGCCTGCTGGAAGTAATAGGCATGAGGCGTGGCATCCACATCGACCGCAATCTCGTCGACGCGCGGCAGTGGATGCAGGATTTTCATGTTTTCACGCGCATGCTTCAGCATATCGGCCTTGAGAATGAACTGACCCTGAATCTTCTTGAATTCGGCTTCATCAAAACGCTCGCGCTGCACACGGGTCATATAAAGCACATCGATTTCCGGAATGACTTCTTCCAGGCTGCTGACCAGAGTGTACTTGATACCCTTTTCATCCAGCTCTTCGCAAATGTAGTCCGGCATAGCCAGGGCTTCCGGCGCCACAAAATAGAAATTGGCATTGAACAGCGATAACGCCTGGGTCAGCGAATGCACCGTGCGGCCATATTTGAGGTCACCGACAAAAGCGACGGTCAGATTTTCCAGCGTACCTTGGGTTTCATAGATAGAAAACAGGTCAAGCAGGGTCTGGGTCGGGTGCTGGTTGGAGCCGTCGCCACCATTAATGATGGGTACCGGAGAAAATTCACTGGCCAGACGGGCTGCGCCTTCTTTCGGATGGCGCATCACGACTGCATCGCTATAGTCGCCGATGATCTTCAGCGAGTCGGCCAGGGTTTCACCCTTCTTGGCCGAGGTATTGCCGCCATCGGCAAAGCCGATGATATTGCCGCCCAGACGCTGGACTGCCGTTTCAAACGACAAGCGGGTGCGAGTGGATGGCTCGAAGAAGCAGCTGGCAATCAGTTTGCCTTGCAAGAGATCATTACGCGGCTCGCGCTTAAGCCGGCCTGCGGTTTCCACGACAAGCTCCAGCTCCTGACGGGTAAAGTCCGGAATAGAGATAATGTGTTTGCGGTAGAGCGTATTTGTCATGGTATGGCTCCTGTTCCTGTCGTTTTGATGTTATTAGATGAAAAAAAAGCTCCTGAATAATCAGGAGCTTTTTTTAAAAAAATAATATGTCTGCTCGGGCAGCAGTGGCGCGACAAAGAAAACAGCAACAGCGCGGTTGACCGCGTTGATTTGCTGAATAATTTCCTGCTTATATGCCACTTTTTCATGCCTCCGAACAAACCGCGCAATTCTAATCGTAGTTGTCGAAATGAAGAAGCCCCATGTCGCATCAACGACAAAACAAGACCAAAAAACAACAAATCAATACGGATTTTGGCATGAAAATGCAGATAATTTAAAAATTTAAAACTCAAAATCCGAAAATCGGCTAAAGCCAGCAATTTTCACCCCGCCAACCCAACGACTTAACATCAAAAAATATGCTGGAGCCAAACAAAAGCACGCAGATTTTATAGCAAGAAAAAATGGCCTTCTTGCAAGCCGATGCAAAGAACCGCCAGGTCAGCCCAGGCTTGATGCCAACACGGAGAGACCGCGCATTATCATCGGAAAAACCGGATAAGCATTCAAAAACCCAACAAAACAGCCCGGCAAGTCTAGCCTGCCGGGCTGCTGGATTCAGACGAAAATCATATTAAAGCCTGACATAAAATCCGCCTTGCACGGATGAAAATCAGCCCTCAAGAACCGCGCTCAAACGGACACGCTGCTCGGCCAGACTCGCTGGCAACCTGTCGGCCAGTTTGGCCAGCCAGTCACCATGCGCCGCAACCTCCTTACGCCAAGCCTCGGTATCCAACTTCATCAGGTCGGTAAACTGCTCGCGGCTGACTTCATCCAGACCGCTCCAGTCCAGATCGTCATAGCTTGGCATCCAGCCCAGTACGCTTTTCTCGGCCTTGGCGGTTCCTTGCACCCGACCGACGATCCATTCCAGCACCCGCATGTTTTCACCGAAACCTGGCCACAGGAAACGGCCGTTTTCATCCACGCGGAACCAGTTCACACAGAAAATAGCCGGCGCCTGCTCCAGTTCCCCCCCCACCTTCAGCCAATGGTTGAAGTAATCCCCCATGTGGTAGCCACAGAAAGGCAGCATGGCGAAAGGATCGCGTCGGGTCTGACCTTGTGCGCCCATGGCAGCGGCCGTAGTCTCCGACCCCATGGTTGCCGCCATATATACCCCCTCGCTCCAGCCAGTCGCTTCAAACACCAACGGCACGGTAGACGAGCGGCGGCCGCCAAAGATAAAGGCCGAGATAGGTACACCAGCGGCATCATTCCACGCCGGGTCCAGCGAAGGACACTGGGTGGCGGAAACGGTAAAGCGCGAATTGGGATGGGCAGCCTTGCGTCCGGTCGCCTTGGCGATTTCCGGTGTCCAATCCTGGCCCTGCCAGTCGGTCAGATGCGCAGGGACATCCTTGCTCATGCCTTCCCACCACACATCCCCATCATCGGTCAGCGCGACATTGGTAAAGATTACATTCTGCTGCAACATGGCCATGGCATTAGGATTGGACTTGACCGAGGTGCCAGGCGCCACGCCGAAGTAACCGTTTTCCGGATTGATGGCATACAGCTTGCCATCGCTACCCGGCTTGATCCAAGCAATATCATCCCCTACCGTGGTGACTTTCCAGCCCTGATAAGCCGCCGGCGGAATCAGCATGGCAAAGTTGGTTTTGCCGCAGGCGCTGGGGAATGCGGCTGCCACATAAGACTTTTCACCCTTGGGGCTTTCCACACCCAGAATCAGCATATGCTCGGCCAGCCAGCCCTGGTCGCGCCCCATGGTGGAGGCAATGCGCAGCGCAAAGCACTTCTTGCCCAGAAGAGCATTGCCGCCATAACCCGAGCCATAGGACCAGATCTCGCGCGTCTCGGGGAAATGGACGATGTACTTGGTATCAGGATTGCAAGGCCATGGTTTGTCGGCCTCTCCGGCAGCCAGCGGTGCACCGACGGTGTGAATGCATGGTACATAGTCGCCATTTTCACCAAGCACGTCGTACACCGCCCGTCCCATGCGCGTCATGATGCGCATCGAGGCCACCACATAAGGCGAATCGGTCAGCTCGATTCCGACATGCGCAATCGGCGAGCCTAGCGGCCCCATGCTGAACGGAATCACATACAAGGTACGGCCACGCATGCAGCCGGCAAACAAGCCTTGTAATGTGCCGCGCATTTCATCCGGATCCATCC
The DNA here is from genome assembly GCF_009831765.1 of Craterilacuibacter sinensis. Taxonomy (GTDB): domain Bacteria; phylum Pseudomonadota; class Gammaproteobacteria; order Burkholderiales; family Chromobacteriaceae; genus Craterilacuibacter; species Craterilacuibacter sinensis. The sequence continues at coordinate 47,453 of NZ_WSSB01000002.1, forward strand.
AGTTATTGTTCGGGCCTGCATCTGCCTTATTTGCGGCACAGACATAGGTGCGATCTTCCACGCGCGCCACGTCGGACGGATCAGAAAAAGCAGCATAGCTATTGGGCCGCTTTTCCGGGTTGAGGCGAGTCAGCGTACCGGCCGCGACCATCTGCTCCAGCAGCAAAGCATTTTCCTGTTCGGAGCCATCTACCCAGTGGATAGCATCCGGCTGGGTCAGCTCGGCCACTTTGGCAACCCAGGCAAGCAGACCTGCATGTTTGATGTAATCGGGAGCAGTGGACTGCATGTAACACCTCTGTTTAATGAGTCGAATATTTAATTTGGCTATGCGATTTTCACAGATTTGCAATCCAGCGTCTCGACAATCTGTCATCAGCATAGCCGCATTGCGTTTTTGCCCACACAACAAGTAGCGTCCATGGCTTTAGCTGGCTGCTTTGCTTGACACAAAACAACAGAAGCATTTTAACTGCACAAAACAAACCCTAAACACCTAACCCATAAACATAATCCATACTGTATTTAGCCAGCGCCCTTGGGAACAGATCTATGATGCGATACCGTGCTGACACAGTTTGTATTATTACGTGTGTATTGTATGATTAATTAAATCTGGCAATCTACCCCTGTAGCATTGTATTATTTCACCGCTTCGCACAAATCATACACATAACAACACACTTACAACCCATTGATACACAACAAATCATACAGGGATTACCGTTAATCAGGACTGTATCTATTTGCATTCATACATACATCGCAAACAATTCACACACTACGCTGTATGCATGTATGAATTAGGGGTGTATGATACAAACCATAATGAACCCGAGTGAGACCACCATGACTGTTCTGCCTGTCCTTGAGAGCCCGGACTTCCCGTCAGCACTGAAAAACCTGCGCAAGGAATTACAGCTCTCGCGTACAGCCCTGGCCGACAAGGTAGGTTTGTCTACTGCAGCAATCCAGCGCTACGAGGCAACAGACAACAGCCACATCAAACCCAGCCCTCAGGCATACGAACGCCTGGTTCGCGTTCTGGCCGAATTGCAGGTCAAATCCACTGTGCAGCCTGCCGTACGGATGCGTCCGGCACCGGCCATGATGGATCCGCTACCCCAGACCGAACTGGCTACCCCTGTCTTACCGGCCATCCTGCTAACCGACGCGACACTGGAACAACTGATTGCCCGGGCCAAGATACTGGGTGCAAAGAAAGTCACCATCGAGTTCTGAGGCTAAGGTCTACACTCTTAAGCATATTGATGATGTGTAGGAATAGCTGTGAGCATCAAATTTGGCAAATTGGATTTTATTGCCGCTATACGCATCATGCTGTTGGTCATGCTGACTGGCGCTTGCGGCTATGTGCTTGGCGGAAAGATACCCGGTGCTTCAGCCGAGATAGGCCGTTTATGGGCAGTCATTTCCGGCATAGTGGTCTTGCAGGCGACAAGTGACGAGACCATCAAGGCCGCCAGCAAACGGGTGCTGGGTACCCTGATTGGTGCCACCGTGGGCTGGCTTTATCTGATTCTGCTGCCTAATAACTGGGCTGCAGGTTTTGTCTGTGTATTTCTGACGATATTACTCAGCCAGCTGCTAAGCGTACCGGACAACGGCCGTCTGGGTTGCGTCACCGTACTGGTAGTACTGGTCATTTCAGCCGTCCATCCCGGGCTGCCCCCGCTGGTCAACGCCAGCCTGCGCTTTTTCGAAGCCGCGATAGGTTCAGGTATTGCCTTGTTGCTGGCCTGGCTATGGCCACACCCGGATATGGCCAGACCCTGACTGACTGTCAGCGCCTGCTGTTCCAGTTATGAATCGCTTCTTTCTTGTTGTCCGCTTGGGCGCCGATGCCGGTGCAATTGCCTTGACCTATATACTCCATACACTGCACCCAGAAACGGTGTGAACCCGCCTTGACCAGCTCGGCGCGCGAGCCGCATTTATTGCATGGTTTGATCACAGTGGTGTTAGTTTCCGTCATGGTCATCTCTTTTCGGTTCGCTAGATCAGGATCATAGCGTATGACCACGCTTGACCCGCTTTCATTTCAAGCCAAAGTTAAGCAATAGGGAAATGGCAGTTGCAAACATTACCGCGGCAATCACACCATCCAGAATGCGCCAGCTGGCCGGCTTGGCAAAATAAGGTGCCAGCCGTCCGGCTAAAAATCCTACCGTAGAGAACCACAAGACGGAGGCAAGCAATGCGCCTCCGATAAAGGACAGTCGCCCGGCCTCGCCGTAAGCGGCAGACAAGCCGCCAATCAATACCACGGTATCCAGCCACACATAAGGGTTGAGCAAGGTCAGTAGTAAAACACTACGAATAGCACCGCGCCGCTCATGCACGATGTCACCCTCCAGCGAGGAAGCCTGTGGTTGCAACGACGAGCGCAAAGCGCGTAACCCAAGCCAGGCAATAAACCCGGCACCCAGCCAGCTGACAATGGTGATAAACCCCGGAATAGCAGCCAGCAAGGTACCGATGCCCAACACCCCCAGACTGATCAGCAGCACATCGCAGACAATGCAGATTACAACGATAGGCAAGATATGACGGCGGGCAATACCCTGCCGGATCACATAAGCATTTTGTGGTCCGATGCCGATAATCTGACCGGCAGCCAGCGCAAATGCGGACAGGAAAACATTGATATTAAACATAACTGGCCGCCACAATTAAACCATAAGCATACATCTTAACCATACAAATAAAACAATATCCGCCCTGCTTTGCCACCTGCTTCTCCTGATAGAAGCGCATCTCTGAAACAGGTGCTGCGCTAGAATAGCCGGCACCATCCTCCCGCCACTTACCATTCAATGCAGATTACGACCGAAGCGTTTGCCCTGCAGCCGCATAACTCCCGTACCATTTTGCGCGCATTGGCCCTGTACAGGCAGCCCTGTACCCGCACCACCTTGGGCAAGCTGCTGGCCAGCCTTAATTGGAACGATGACGAGAGCCGGCGTTTCAAGATGAATACGCTGCAGGAAACGCTTACGCTATTGCGTGAGCAAGGCTGGGTAGAAGAACTGCCCAACCGCACCGGTTACTGGCAACTCGCGGTCGAGATCATCACTGCGGCTTACCTCGACATGCTGGATAGTGCGCCTGCCCGCGATTTGCAACAGGCACTGCTGGATGTGCATGAATTAGGAGAACTCAGCTTACGGATGTGGCGGCCCTATTTCTCCAGCCCGGAAATTGCCGTCAGCGTGCTGCGGCTGGAACTGTATAGTGGCAGCAACCCGCAACGCATGCACAGCTTCGAGTCCTGGTGCCGTAGTAGCGACGATTGGGAGGCGCTGCTGCAATCGGCGGGACTGGATGACTTCGACCCCATGCTGTTTAAACGCCTGCACCCGCAGATGCAGGCCCATCTGGCCACAGTCGCGCTATTGCGCCTGCAACTGGGATGGGATGAGCGCTATGGAGAAATGCCACAACTGGCACAGGCATTGCTGGATCGGGGTCATCATGCCGGCCCGCTGCCCCAAGCCCTGATCGAATACGCCATTCTGTCCGGCCAGCCACAGCGGGTGGAAGCCATCATCAGTCAGGTTGACCAGGCTCAAAGCGCCTACCAGAACACATGGCCGGGCTATATCGCCTGCGCCCGTGCCGCCGTGGCGGCTACGCACGGACAATGGGCCAGCGCACAACAGGGCTTCGAGCAGGGCCTGGCTCTACTGAGAAAAGCCAACGGGCGGCGCAAACAACTGATACACGACACCATCGCCTGGCTCTATCCGCTGTCCTTGATGGCGCAGCAGACACCGGCCCAGCTGGAGCTGGCGCGCAAGTTCTGCGCCGCCGAAGCCGGCAGCAAGAATCCGGGAAACGACAGCCACTGGGGGGTACTGTGCAACGCCGTCCGTATCCGCTTGGGCGAGTTGCCGCGTGCGGCCTGCTCTTTCAGCCTGCAAAGCTCGCAATATTACTACCACGATGTCGATTTCTGGCGCTTACTGGCGCGCGTCTGGTTGCTGGAACCAGGCAAGACTCTCTCTTTGACCGATGCCGAAAAAGAAGCCGTTGCGCTGGTGCATGCCCTGCTCAAGAGCTGTGGCCTTAACTGGATGGTGGAACAGCTGAATGCCGCACGGGCACACAGCCATGGACAATCGGTAAGCAGCCCGTTTTTTGCCGGCCAGCGTAATGAAAGCTGGCGTATCACGCTGGCCGCGCTGACGGCCCTGGGCAATAGCACGGCCAACACCACGACCGACACCAGCACGCGCCTGATCTGGCAGATTGAGCTTGGCGACAATGACGAGGTGCGCGCCATCACGCCGCTTGAGCAAAAACAGGGGGTACGCGGCTGGGGTAAGCCCAAGGCGGCGCCCTTGTCGCGACTGGCCAAGGACGAAAAACTGCCGCCAGAAGACCTGCGCGTCGTCCGCGCCATCCGCAAGGCCTACGGCAATACCCTGTATCTGGACCTGGCCAGCGCCATCGTGGCCCTGGTCGGCCACCCCATGATCGAGCTTTCCGATGCACCCGGGCAAAACATCGAGCTGATAGAGGCCATGCCGCAACTGGAAGTCGTCGAGCTCAATGGCGAACTCAAGATCAAGGTCATACCCGCCATGCGCCCGTCGCCACTCTCGCAAAACTCCTACCTGACAGCGGTGCAAGAAAAAGAGCATGAGGCGCTCAGGCTGATTAGCGTACTGCGCGATTCATCGACCCGCGCGCGGCTGGTCCGCTTTACCCCCGAACAACAGCGTGCCGCACAGCTAGTAGGAACAGGACTGAGCCTGCCAGCTCAGGCACGCGAGGAATTGCAACAGGCACTGACGGGGCTGGCCGGTCATTTTCAGGTTGAAGGCAATCAGATTGATGCGGCACGCGAAACCGTTGCCGATGCGCGCTTGCGCGCCGAACTCTCGCCCAAGGATGACGGTCTGGTGCTGCGTCTGGTCGCGGCTCCGCTGGGCGAAGCCGGCCCACGACTGATACCGGGCCATGGGCGCGCCCAGCTGATTACCCGTCTGGGCGGTGAGGCGCTCAGTGCCAGCCGCAACCTGAAAGCCGAAGCCAGGCATCTGGATGAGGTACTGGCCGCCGCCGACATGCTGGACCCGCTGCCGAGCAAAGCACCACAGGAATGGGAGATTGCTGCGCCGGACGACGCACTGGCACTATTGGCCATACTGCCGGAACTGCCGCAAATCGCCGGCATAGACTGGCCGCGCGGCAAAGCCATACGTGTAGCGACCCTGCATCCTGCTGCAGTCAAAATCAGCGTCAGTAGCGGGCAGAACTGGCTGGCTCTGCAAGGCGAAGCCAGCATAGACGAGCAGTTGGTGCTGTCGTTATCGACCCTGCTCGAGTTTGCCAAGACAGAAAACCGCTTTGTCGCGCTGGGCGATGGCCAGTATCTGACGCTGACGCAGGAATTACGCACGCGGCTGGCGGAAATCGCCACCGTCGCCGACATCCACAAGGACGAAGCGCGCATACCGCAACTGGCAACGCAATGGCTGGATCATGCACTGGACGGGCTGGACATCACCACGGATCCGGCCTTCAGTGAACGCTTGCAACGCCTGAGTGCCGCCAGCGACAGCAAGCCCGCCTTGCCCGGCGGCTTGCAGGCCGAACTGCGTGACTACCAGCACGATGGCTATCAATGGATTATGCGTCTGGCCGCCTCCGGTTTCGGTGCCTGCCTGGCCGACGATATGGGTCTGGGTAAAACGCTACAGGCGCTGGCCGTCTTGCTGGCGCGCGCCAAAGACGGCCCGGCGCTGGTCGTCGCCCCCACTTCGCTAACCGGAAACTGGCAAGCCGAAGCACGGCGTTTTGCACCGACGCTGAATGTCAGCGTTTATAGCGAGGGCGACGATATCAGCCGCAGCGATATGATAGAAAAAGCACAGGCCGGTGATGTGCTACTGGTGTCGTATACCCTGCTATTGCAGGCCAGCGCGGCTTTTTCAGCAAAGGTCTGGCACACACTGGTGGTCGATGAGGCGCAAGCCATCAAGAATGCACAAGCCAAACGCAGTCAGGCCGTATTCGAGCTCAATGCCGATTTCAGGCTGGCGCTGTCCGGTACTCCAATCGAAAACCGCCTGTCCGAATTGTGGGCCATCATGCGCTACTGCAACCCGGGGCTGCTTGGCAGCAGCAAGCGCTTTGGCGAACGCTTTGCCAATCCGATAGAGCGGGAAAACGACCGCCATGCCCAGCGCACGCTGCGCCGCCTGATAGCGCCTTTTATCCTGCGCCGCACCAAGCAGCAGGTGCTGGACGAGTTGCCGCCACGCACCGAACTGGTCCTGGCGGTCAAACCCGGTGCGGCCGAACTGGCCCATTACGAAACCCTGCGCCGTCAGGCCTTGCAGCAAGCCGAGCAAAGCATGAGCGAGGGCAATAGCGCGCAGGCACGGATGAATATGCTGGCGCAACTGACCAAGCTTCGCCGTGCCGCTTGCGACCCGCGCTTGGTCAATCCGCAACTGGGTCTGACCGGTGCCAAGGTACAGGCCTTTGCCGAACTGGCCGAAGAACTGGTTGCCAACCGCCACAAGGTGCTGGTGTTCAGCCAGTTTGTCGATTTTCTGGCCTTGCTGCGCGAGCCGCTGGACAGCGCCGGTATTGCCTACCAGTATCTGGATGGCTCGACTCCGGTTGCCGAACGCAATCGCCGCGTAGCGGCATTTCAGGCCGGCGAAGGCGAGCTATTCCTGATCAGCCTCAAGGCCGGCGGTTTCGGCCTTAACCTGACCGCCGCCGACTATGTCATCATCGCCGACCCGTGGTGGAACCCGGCAGCCGAAGACCAGGCCATGGGCCGCGCCCACCGTATGGGGCAGCAACGCCCGGTCACCGTCTATCGTCTGGTCAATGAAGACACGCTGGAACAAAACATTATCGCAATGCACCACGACAAGCGCACACTGGCTGACGGCATACTGGAAGACGGTGGCGGCGCCGTCGTACCGTCCGGCGAAGACCTGTTGGCATTAATACGCGGCTGACCTCCCTGACCATCAAACTGCCCGCAGCCCTGTCGCGGCGGGCATAAGGAAAACCAAACTCATGAAATTGTCTAAACCGCGGAGCGCCCATGCCTATCTGGGTTGATGCCGATGCCTGCCCCAAGGTCATCCGCGAAGTCTTGTGCCGTGCAGCCGAACGCACCGCCATGCAGACTACCTTTGTCGCCAACCAGCTGTTGAGCGTGCCATCTTCGCCACACATCCGCGCCCTGCAGGTTCCCAAGGGCTTCGATGTAGCCGACAACGAAATCGTACGCAGGGTAAACTGCGGCGACCTGGTGATTACCGGCGATATTCCACTGGCGGCCGAGGTACTGGCCAAGGGGGCAGCCGCACTGAACTGGCGCGGCGAGCCGTTTTCCACGGAAACCATCGCAGCGCAACTGACCATGCGCGACTTTATGGAAACACTGCGCGCCAGCGGCATCCAGAGCGGTGGCCCGGCCACGCTTAGTCAGGCCGACCGGCAGGCTTTTGCCCGCCAGCTCGATAGCTGGCTTGCCCGGAAAAAATGCAATAAACATATTTACATTGGCAAACAACACCAAACAGCTTGATATTTACCCTAAAATTGCGACTCACCCAGCTGCATTCCGAACAATATGATCAAGTGTATTAACGTAGCCGACCTTAGGGTAGGCATGTACATCCATGACCTTAATTGCGACTGGATGTCACACCCTTTCTTAAGCAAACGCTTTCTGGTGCGCAGACCGGACGAAATCGAAAAAATTGCCGCCAGCGGAATCCATGAGGTGTACATCGACACCAGCAAGGGGCTGGATGTGGACCATGCCCCTACCGCGCATGAAGTCAAACAGCAACTGGAAAGCGAGATCATTGCTTTTGCCAGCAGTACGCAAGCTTTGCCGCGCAAGGTGGAAGCTTATAGCGAGCTATCCCAAGCCAGACAGATCAATGAGCAAGCCAATCAAATTGTCTTCGACATCATGCAGGATGTGCGCTTGGGACAGCAGGTCGAGCTGGAGAAAATGGAGCCTGCCGTTACACGGATGACGCAATCCATTCTGCGCAATAATGGCGCCCTGCTATCGCTGTGCCGTATCAAAAACAAGGACGATTACACCTTCCGCCATTCAGTCAGCGTGGGTGCGCTGATGATCAGCTTCTGCAACGCGATGGGAATGGACAAGCAAACCATACATCTGGCCGGTATAGGCGGCATGCTGCACGATATCGGCAAGATGAAAATACCGGACAGCATCCTCAATAAACCGGGAAGGCTGACCGAAGACGAGTTCGGTATCATCAAATGCCATGTCGTCGAGAGCAAACAAATTCTGCAAGCGACCAACGGCATTTCCAGCCAATCCATCGAAGTCGCAGCCCAGCATCACGAACGGCATGATGGCAGCGGCTATCCGGCAGGACTCAAGGGAGACGAGATTTCTCAACTGGGCCAGATGGCGGCCATTGTCGATGTCTACGATGCGCTGACTTCAGAGCGTTGCTACCACAATGCCATGTCACCAACCGATGCACTCCGGAAAATTTACGAGTGGTCAAAATTCCACTTCAACCCTCAGCTGGTGCAGGCATTTATGCGCTGTATCGGCATTTATCCGGTCGGCACGCTGGTCATGCTGGAAAGTGGCCGCTTGGGTGTCGTTATCGAACAGAACGATAACAGTCTGGCCGCACCCAAGGTCAAGGTCTTCTTCAGCAGCAAGAGTAATACCCATATCCGGCCGGAAATCGTCGATCTGTCGCGAAACCTAGGGATGGGAGGCGGAGATAAAATCGTACGGCACGAGTCCGCCAGCAAATGGCGGCTGGATCCCTTACGCTTCCTGTAAAAGATCAAGGCGCCGGATATTTTTCCGCATTCTTGCGCAGCTTGTCAGCTAACGCATGCTCGAGATCAACGCCGGTCACTTGCGCCAGCCGTACCAGATACAGCAACACATCGGCGATCTCCTCGCCCAAGTGCTCGAACTCGGCCGGATCATCAGCGATGGCAGCCGCTTCGGCATCTGTTTTCCACTGGAAGATCTCGGCCAGTTCTCCCACCTCCCCGGTCAGCGCCAACACCAGATTTTTCGGTGTATGAAAGCGCTGCCAATCCCGCGCATCGGCAAAATTCTGCAGCGCTTGCAGCAAGCGCGCCGCATCCAGCAGCTTATCCCGGTTCATCGCCATGATCGCCTCGGTCAGGATTTGCGGGAAAAAAGACGTGGACGCGTATCCGTCGAATCCGCAACCGAAGGAGCCGCGGCTTGCACCACCTTGGCTGCACGCGGCGCAGCTGCTCTGGCCTGTCTGGCCTTCATATTGGCAAACAGCGACTCAACCTTGGCACGCGCCCATGGCGTACGCCGCAGGAAAATAAGGCTGGTCTTGATGCTGGGCTGAAAGGTAAAACAGCGAATCTTGATGCGCTGCCCGAGATCTTCCCAGCCATAATGCGCAACCAGTTCGTTCAGCATCGCTTCCAGCGTGATGCCATGCATGGGATTATCAGGTTGGGGCGAGGTCATAGCAGGCTTTCAGAGAGGGAACGAAGATTCAGCATAGGCGCTTGCCCAGCCATAAAACAAAAAGCGCCATCAGGCGCTTTTTTGCTACATAAATTAGGGTGGTGCCCCGGGCCGGGGTCGAACCGGCACAGCCGAAGCCGAGGGATTTTAAGTCCCTTGTGTCTACCAATTTCACCACCGGGGCCAGACTGCAGCAGATGCAGTCAGGTTGCAGACTTTACCACATTTTCATTCGGAATTTCAGCCCCTGATTAAGGGAAGTTCTGCTTTTATCCGTTATCAGCCACTAAAAGTCGTTTTTTTGGTATAGGCACAAAAGCCCGGTCTAGGACCGACCTGCGGATGTTTGCGGCAGGTATTGGGCCGCACATCGTAAATAGTGCACAAACGCGTCTTTTGATCCAGATAACTGCAATCACCATTGGCGCGGCGCGACAAGGTAAACAGGCTGTTCTTGAAGTTGAAATGCTCAATCAGCTTCTGCTTTTGCAGACGCTTGGCAATATCCTTGATTGGCTCTTCCATTTCGAACTCGTCAGCCAGCCCCATCCTGATCAAATCAGGCAAGCGCACCTCGACAGGCATGGAGCAACAACTACTGATGCAGCTATCGCACAGACCCTGCTTGTATTTGGTCCAGGTATCGGTCCGGTTTACATCAGCACACACTATGTTTTCCTGTCATGTCATTATCGTGTTTCACGTGAAACACCTTACTGCGGACGCTGGCGATAGAAAGTCAGCGGCATGGTAACCGGCACGTCGGATGGCGGCGGCGTTTTCAGTACATGTTTCTTCATCGTGCCCATCACATGCATTTCACACGGACGGCAATCAAAAACCAGGGTATAGGTCTCGTTTCCAGACTTGAGTGTCATCGGGTCGGCACGTACCTGCCCCATCACCCCTTTTACGCCCTTGGCCTGCTTGGGGCACAGATTGAAGCTGTAACGCAGGCAATGCTTGGTGATCATCAGGCTGACTTCACCCTCTTGCTGATGCGCCTCGTAAGCCATGTCCATGACTTCGACCCCATGCTTGCGGTAAAACTGCCACGCCAGCGGGTTGTAGACATTGGCCAGATAGCTGAGCGTTTTCTCCGGATAAGCAACCGGCGGCTCGACCGCCGCTTTGCGTAGCTGGCGTGGCCAGGCGGCAACGCGTGCGGCCTCCAGTCTGGCTATTGCCTCACGGCGCAAGGCATTAATGGTGGCGCTCGGCACAAACCATGGCTGCCGTAATCTCAGCTCGATATCATGTGCGCAGAACATGGTATTGCCGAGCTTGCCCAGATTGTCGCGCAAACCCGACTCTGCGCGCGCTGCATCCTTCGCCGGCTCCAATGCCATGTCGGCAGCCACTTCCACCTGCACACCGTCGCTATCGGTCAGCGATAGCAGCAAGCCCTTGTCGTTATCGCTCAACGTGAGCCATACCCCGACTTTGCGCTCGGCCGATTTTTTCAGCAGCGCCAACTCCCAGGCATGATCGCGGTTACGACAGATATCGGTACCCGGCTTCAAGCCCTTAAGCAGGGAGACATCATGTGGCTCGACCCGCCAGATTTCACCTTCGCCACCACGCCCGATCTTTTTCACGGTATTGGCGTGAAAGCCGACCACTTCACGCTTCTGCATGAAATTCAGGCCGTCACCGTTGTGCAGTTCTTCCTTTGCCTCCAGTTCGAACCAGTCCTGTCCCACCTTGGTAACGACGCCCAAACCCAAACCGACAAATTTGGGCGAATCGAAAGCACCGATATCGACCTTGCGCCCGGTGGCGAAATAATCAGTGGCACCGCGATGGAAGGTTTTGTCCGGGTCCGGCGCAAAGAAGATCTCGCTATCGCCGCTGGATGCACGCGCAAGTTCAGGCCGGCGTTCAATGATTTCGTCGAGCAGCAAGCGGTAATGTGCGGTGATGTTTTTGACGTAGGACACATCCTTGTAGCGCCCTTCTATCTTGAACGAGCGTACTCCCGCATCAACCAGCGCTTCCAGATTGGCGCTCTGGTTATTGTCCTTCATCGATAGCAGGTGCTTGTCGAATGCCACGACCCTGCCCTGATCATCGGTCAGGGTGTAAGGCAGACGGCAGGACTGCGAGCAATCACCACGGTTGGCACTGCGGCCATTATCGGCATGACTGATATAGCATTGCCCGGAAAATGCAACGCATAAAGCGCCATGAATAAAGTACTCGATGGCAGCCCCGTCACCTACCGCCGCAGAAATCTGCCGTATCTGCGGAATGGTCAGTTCACGTGCCAACACCAGCTGTGAAAACCCGCTATCGGACAGAAAACGGGCTTTTTCCACACCGCGTATATCGCATTGGGTCGAGGCATGCAGCTGGATAGGCGGCAAATCCATTTCCAGAATGCCCATATCCTGCACAATCAGCGCATCGACGCCGGCATCGTATAGCTGGTGGATCAGGGCACGGGCAGGTTCTAGCTCGGCCTCATGCAAAATGGTATTGAGCGTAACAAAAATGCGGGCATGGTAGCGATGGGCAAACCGCACCAGCTCGGCGATGTCGGCCACACTATTACCGGCATTATGTCTTGCCCCAAAGCTGGGTCCGCCTATATACACCGCATCCGCGCCATGCAAAATGGCCTCGCGCCCTATTTCAGCGGTTTTGGCAGGCGACAGAAGCTCCAGCTGGTGCGATAGCAGACTCATTAAACATCCTTGGGGCAAAAATAGTTGGGCACAAACAGGCAAGGGGCGGAAGTATAGCGGAATCAGACACTTGGATAAACAAGTACACCCGGTATCCGCCAGATAAAGCGCTACGGCTGCAGGATCTGGCTTGAATCAAGGCTACTGTAAAGAACAAGTAAATATGCGATACTTTGGCGTTATTATTATGAAGCAGGCATGAGGCTGAGCATGGATTTCGAAAAAGCACGATTCAATATGATTGAGCAGCAGATCCGTCCGTGGAATGTACTCGACACCGATATTCTGGATCTGATGTTTCACGTGAAACGCGAAGATTTTGTCAGTGAAGCGCTGCGCACCCTCGCTTTTACCGACAATGAACTGCCGTTGCCCAATGGCAGCCTGATGCTGCAGCCCAAAATCGAAGCACGCATGCTGCAAGACCTGAACGTGCAGCCGACAGACAAAGCATTGGAGATCGGTACAGGCTCCGGCTATGTCACGGCACTATTGGCTAGTCTGGCCAGCCATGTTTACAGCGTGGAAATCGATGCCAAGCAGCGCGAACGCGCGGCAGAAAACCTCAAGCAAGTTCGTTTGCAAAACATCACTCTGCTTGAAGGCAATGGTGTCTCCGGTTTGCCGGCCCATGCGCCTTATGATGTCATTTTCGTGGGTGGATCGCTGCCCGTGGTTCCCGATGAGCTCAAGCAGCAGCTGGCCATCGGTGGACGCATGATGATTGTCACCGGCGACCTGCCTGTTATGCGTGCCCTGCTGATCAAGCGTGTAAGCGAGCAGGACTTCAGCAGCGAAGAAATGTTCGATACTTGCGTCGCTCGCCTTGAACACGCAGAAGCCGTCGAACCAGAACGCTTCGTTTTCTGATGGTGCGCGAAATCCGTGCCGGCGAACTGTCGGACTGGCTGACAGACGATCAACGTCCCCAGCCCTTGCTGCTTGATGTGCGAGAACCATGGGAAGTCGAAATTGCCCATATTGCCGGCTCCCGTACTATTCCTATGCACCTTGTTCCGCTACGCATGAACGAATTGCCGGACGACACGCCCATCGTCACCATCTGCCATCATGGTGTACGCAGCTTTCAGGTGGCGCTTTATCTGAAAAATGCCGGGTTCGACGATGTGCAAAGTCTGGCAGGCGGTGTCGAAGCATGGGCATCTGCCATTGATCCAGCCATGGCACACTACTGAACAACAAGCAGATGCCGTATTTGACAACAAACCGGGCCGCCTTGAGCGGCTCTTTTCTATAGTGCACCCATGTCAGAACTGAATTATCTCGATACTGCCCTCTCACGGGTTCATCCGGCATGGCTTGCCACTTTCAGGCAAGCCGATATCGCACACCAGTTACAGCAAATTGACCAAGCACTGACAAAACGCACTCAGGCGGGGGAAATCATCTATCCGCCACGTGATGCCATTTTTGCGGCTCTGGGCAAAGCACCAGACAAAATACGGGTCGTGATCCTGGGACAGGATCCCTACCACGGTGACGGAGAAGCCATGGGCCTTAGCTTTTCCGTACCAGACGGCGTCCGTATTCCACCTAGTCTGCGCAATATCTATAAGGAAATAGCCAGTGACCTTGCCCTGAGTCTGCCAACGTCCGGCAATCTTTCAGGCTGGGCAGACCAAGGCGTTTTGCTACTGAACAGTGTTTTGACGGTAGCTGCCAATCAGGCGGGCAGTCATGGAAAACTGGGTTGGCAGCATGTTTGCGATGCCCTGCTCGATACGCTTAACCGGGAAAACCCGGGCTGCGTCTTTTTGCTCTGGGGAAACTGGGCGCAAAGCAAGGCAAAGCGAATCGACAGCCAGCGCCATGCGGTTTTTTGTGCGGCTCACCCTTCTCCCTTGGCGGCCTATCGTGGTTTTTTTGGCTGCCGCCATTTTTCGCAAGCCAATGCCTGGTTACAGGCACATGGTTATGCTGCCATCGACTGGTCTGCAAAATAACATATCTTCCGCGCTTGCAATATGCAAGCGCCCCTCATCCCGGCATCCTTACGGTGCGGTAAAGCCTGTATTTCATTCATTTGGCTCTAAACAGACAGTCCACCTGTTATCTGCTGGGCTCTGTTAAGCGCAGCAAGCTGGCTGTACACGCTTTTCGCTATCGCTGCCTCATCACCCCCAGTTAAAAGCCGTAGCGTCCTTGCAGCCGCCTTTAGCGGCTCATCATCTTTAGCCCAAGCCGGCTACGTCATCACCGATTCCGTTCATACCCAGCCTTGATGTGGATAAGTTCAGGAATCTACTCAGTCAACACCGTTTGCAAGCGTGATGCTGGGTATGAATCTGCTACTCCCCGCCGTTTCTACAGTCTATTTCTCACTGTGTAGTAGAGAAAACCGGATTTTTATCAGCCTGTTTGCCGGTAAAAAAGTTGTTCACAAGCTTGCCCATCCGGATTTGCATTCAGCTTGCTCTATTGCTTGCAAGATCAAAACTCAATGTTGAGCAGCTTGCGTTATCACGCACAGCAAACAAAAAAACAGTAACACTCTGTTTTTAAACGATTTATGTATTTTTGCAGATCATCCTCTGTGGGTAATCATGCCGCGATAGGTGAAACCTATTGCCAATGGTCTATTTCGTATAGCTGTGTACTTCAAGCCTTGACCTTGCCAAGTACTTTTTGTAGACCGCTTTTTGAAAACGTTCTGTTTGGCAAGGTTGTTCAAGGGTTAGGTTTTTTAGTCTTGTTTTATTCATATAAAAACTGATGAAGCTTGATGAAGTAGGTGCCCATCTGTTGATAAGTCAATTTTATCCTTTAAATTCAATCAACTAAGTTCGCTGCGAGCTTGTTTGCCCTTGCTGTTTTTAGCTTGGATGGCTTGTGGGTAATTTTGCATGCTTAGTTGGTAAGACTCTTATCCACATGCTGTACGTGCTTGTTTGTGTCTGCGCATGTATATGTTTTTTTGCCTGCTCATCATTGCTTCACTAAGTTCTCTTATTAAAATTGATGATACTGATGAAGGCGGCTAATTTTGTGGGTAAGCGGTAAAAATCCAATAAAATCATGGCTTAGAGCTGTGGATTAGCTATGGATAGTTTGGGTTGTCTGAGGTCTGACAGCTTGTGGGTAGTTCTCATAAAAGTTTTCCACAACGACTTATGCACATTCAGTTTGCTGTGTTTAGCTTGGTTAACGACAGCCTCCCTCGTACAATGCGCGGCATGATAAACGTGCTGATTGTGCGTACTTCGTCGATGGGCGACCTTATCCACACCTGGCCGGCCATTACCGAACTGCTTGCGCACTACCCCAACCTGCGGCTGTCCTGGATGGCCGAAGAAAATTTTTGCGATATTGCCGGCCTGCATCCGGGTATCTCTGATGTGATTCCCATTGCCTGGCGTCGCTGGCGTCGATCCTTGCTGTCTCCTGCTACCTGGTCCGAGATAGGGGCTTTGCGTGCACGATTGCGTGCTACGCATTGGGACTGTGTTCTGGATAGCCAGGGCCTGGTGAAAAGCGCTATTCCGGCCCGCCTGGCCGGAGGAACGCTGGTGGGTTACGACAGGCAAAGTATTCGTGAGCCTTTGGCCAGCCTGTTGTATGACAAAAAAATGGCTGTAAGCCGTAAATTGTCTGCCATAGAACGCAACCGGCAATTGTTTGCCCGTGCATTCGGCTATCAGTCGGGCGGCGCACCATGCTTCGGCATAGATAGGGGGGAGCGTCCCGACTGGTTGCTTGTGGATAACTATGCCGTGCTATTGCACGCGACCAGCCGCGAGTCAAAGGAATGGCCTGAAACCAGTTGGGTGACGCTGGGGACCTGGCTTAATACACAGGGTGTACAGAGCATCCTGCCATGGGGTAATGAGCGCGAGCGTGTACGCGCCCTGCGCCTGGCTGAGGCGATTGATGGTGCTGTCGCGGCACCGCGCTTGCGTTTGCGTGAGGCTGCGGGCTTGCTAGGGCACGCACGGGCTGTGATTGGTGTCGATACCGGCCTGACTCATCTGGCCAATGCGCTCGATGTACCACTAGCTGCAATTTATACCGATACCGATCCGGCTTTGACTGGTATCGTTGAAACGGCCTGTGCCCGTAATCTGGGCAATATCGGTATCTGCCCTACGCCGCAAGAGGTTCAGGCTGTGCTGCAGGCGATATGGAGTGGTGTATGAGCTGGCGCAAGCCCTATTCCTGGCTGTGGATAGGCATAGCGCCCTTGATCAGGTGCTATCTGCGGCGCCGCGGCAGGCGCTCTCCCGCTTATCTGCAGCACTGGGATGAACGCTTTGCCGAAAACCTGCAGCCTGCGCGCTTAAGTCCGATCTGGATACATGCGGTGTCGGTTGGAGAGACGCGTGCAGCATTGCCACTGGTGCAGGCATTGCGCCGTGCCTGGCCTGACGTGCCGCTGTTGTTGACGCAGATGACGCCTACCGGCCGTGCAACCGCACAGGAGCTCTACCCTGACGCCGAGGTGCGCTATCTGCCTTACGACACGGAGGACGGCATCCAGCGTTTTCTGGATGCCTACCAACCCAGATTCGGCATCCTGATGGAAACCGAGATCTGGCCCAATCTGATTGCGGGTTGCCAGCAGCGCAAAATTCCCTTGTTTCTGGCTAATGCCCGGCTATCGGAAAAATCGCTCAAGGGCTATTTGCGCGTAGTCGGGCTGATTCGTCCGGCGCTGGCTGCACTGTCCGGCATTGCCGCGCAAACGCCGGAAGACGCATCGCGCCTGGTCCAACTGGGCGCACAGGCTGTCCGTGTATGCGGCAATACCAAGTTTGATTTTACTCCGCCGCCAGACAAGCTGGCCTTGGGGGAAACATTCCGCCAGTGGGTAGGCGGGCGGCAGGTGCTGGTGTGCGGCAGTACGCGTGAGGGCGAGGAAGCGCTGATTCTGGCGGCCTGGGCCAAGCATTTACCGGACAATACCTTGCTGGTGCTTGTTCCGCGTCACCCCGAGCGCTTTGATGAAGTCTATGCTGCCGCACTTGCCTTGGGTCTGGACGTGCAAAGGCGCAGCGAGAATGCCGCAGTGGCACCGGGCACGCGAGTCTGGCTGGGGGATTCGATGGGCGAGCTGTTTGCCTATTACGCGCTGGCAGATCTGGCTTTTGTCGGTGGCAGCTTGTTGCCCTTGGGCGGGCAAAATCTGATCGAACCGGCAAGCCTGGGCGTGCCGGTCCTATTCGGGCCATCCATGTTCAATTTTGCCGAGGCAAGCCGGCAGGCTCTGGCTTGTGGTGCTGCCTTGCAAGTGGCGGACGCGGATGAGTTACTGGCAACAGTCGCGGCTTTGCTGGGCGATAGCGAACAATGTGAGGCCATGCAGGCGGCAGCGCTGGCGTTTACCCATGCATATCAAGGTGCCAGCGAACGCATTGTCGAGTATATCCGGGCGCAGAGTCCGGGTTTGAGCCCTTAACGTTCCCCGGTTTCCTCTTCTTCCGTTTCTCCGCTGGCCCAGAACAGGCGATCGGGAATCATCAGGCCCATGCCGGGGCGAAAAGCATAGCGCAAGGCTTGCCAGGTATATTCCTGTGCCTCGCGTACCGCCTGGGGCAGTTTGGCTCCCCCGGCAACCATGCCGGTGATGGCGGCGGCTAGTGTGCTGCCGGCACCATGATAGCTGCCGGGCAAGCGCTGCCAGCGGTCGCGGCGGATTTCCCCCCCTTGGCCGTACAGCACATTGCAGATATCGCTGGTGCTGTCATGCGTGCCACTGAGCAGGACATATTCACAGCCGAGTGCCGCCAGACGGCGGGCGCATTCTTCCGCGTCCGGGTCCTCGTCATCATCGGTATCATTGATGGCCAGGCGTCTGGCCTCGTGCAGATTGGGGGTAATCAGCATGGCTTGTGGGATCAGCATCTCGCGCAGCGCATCAATTAGGTCCTGGTTGGCGTATTCGTCGGTGGTGCCGCTAAGCACCGGATCGAGAATCAGCGGGATATCCGGGTAATCGGAAACCAGTTCGGTAATGACTGCAATGTTTTCTACGCTGCCGGTCATGCCGACGCAAAAAGCCGCCACCGGCATATCTTCCAGCAGCATGCGTGCCTGATCGGCCAGCCATTCCGGTTCCATAATCAGCGCACTCTCCATGGAGCAGCTATCGCGCACGGTAACGGCGGTGATGACGGACAGCGGATGGCAGCCCAGGCTGGCGAGCGTAAGCATGCTGGCCTGAATGCCGGCACCGCCAGACGGATCGGAGCCGGAAAGCGTCATGACGATAGGGGGAATCGGGCGCGGGGTATCCAAGGTATTACCTCATTTGCATGGCTGGACTTACAATAGCCATTTTAACTGAATATCGTGGGGATTGAATCATGCAAACCTGGATGTGTCTGATCTGCGGCTTTATGTACGACGAAGAAGCTGGTCGTCCGGAAGACGGTATTGCGCCGGGCACCCGCTGGCAGGATGTCCCTATGAACTGGACTTGCCCGGATTGTGGTGCGCGCAAGGATGATTTTGAGATGGTAGAGATCTGAGTTTCTGCTTGCTGCAGGACGGGAGTGGATATGGGGTTAAGAAAATCGTCCGCCAAAACGGTGCTGCTGGCCGTGGCTGCGAGCTTGCTGCTGGGGGCATGCCAGAGCACGACCATGGGTGGCGCGGTCGGCGCCCAGCGCAAGCAGTTGCTACTGGTGTCATCCGCCGAGGTCAATGCCGGCTCGGCACAGGCTTACCAGCAAAACCTGCTCAAGGCCAGAAACAGCCAGACGCTCAACAGCAACAAAGCCTACACCCGGCGGGTCAAGGATATTTCCGCCAGGCTGATTCGTCAGGTGGCGGTCTATCGCCCGGATGCGGCGAGCTGGAACTGGGAGGTGAATGTCTTTACCAGCCCGGAAGTGAACGCATATTGCATGCCGGGCGGCAAGATCGGTGTCTACAGCGGCATTATCGATCAGTTGCAGCTGAACGACGACGAGCTGGCTGCCATTATCGGCCATGAGATCGCCCATGCCCTGCGTGAACATAGCCGTGAAAAAATCTCGCAAGATGTGGCGCAACGTCAGGGGCTGGCACTGGTGGGGGCACTGGCCGGTTTGAGCCAGGGCCAGATGGATATGGCCAATATGGCCGGCCAGTATGCGCTGACCCTGCCCTTTTCACGTGGCATGGAAACCGAAGCCGATGTGATGGGGCTGGAACTGATGGCACGTGCCGGCTACCGGCCCGATGCCGCAGTGAGCGTATGGCGTAAAATGGCCAGACTGGGTGGCGGCGGACCGGAATTCATGTCGACCCACCCATCCGGTTCGACGCGCATTGCCGAATTGTCGGCGCATATTCCGCAAGTCATGCCTTTGTACGAGGCCGCACTGCGCAAGCGCTGAGTCTGTTTCACGTGAAACATGCGGGCGATAAACGCCCGCAAACGGAGCGCACTTTTGGCTTATCTCTATCTCAAGGCTTTTCACATCATCTTTGTGATGTCCTGGTTTGCCGGCCTGTTTTACCTGCCGCGCTTGTTCGTCAATCTGGCGATGGCGGGTGAAGGCGCCGAGTACGACCGTTTATTGTTAATGGCGCGCAAGCTGTACCGCTTTATGGCGCCATTGGCCTTGCTGGCGCTGGCTCTGGGCATCTGGCTATGGCTGGGTTTCGGTTTTTCCGGTGGCTGGCTGCATGCCAAGCTTGCGCTGGTGGCCGGTCTGATCGGCTATCACCTGTATTGCGGCAAGCTGTACCGTGATTTCGCTGCACGGCGGAACCATCACAGCCATGTCTGGTACCGCTTCTTCAATGAAATTCCGGTGCTGGTGCTGGTGGCGGTAGTGCTGCTGGTTGTGGTCAAGCCGTTCTGATATGGCCTGCGAAATCGAACGCCGTTTCTTGCTGTCCGGTGAGGGGTGGCGTACTGCGGGTACAGGCTTATGCTTGCGCCAAGGCTTTGTCTCGCTGGATGCGCACCATTCGGTGCGGGTGCGCATTGCCGGCGGGCAGGCGTGGCTGACCATCAAGGGCGAGAACATGGCGATAAGTCGCCCCGAGTTCGAATATGCGATACCACTGGCTGACGCCGAAGCCATGCTGGCCGGCTTGTGCAGTTACCGGGTCGACAAACGGCGTACCCGCGTGCGCTACGCCGGCAAAGACTGGGTCATTGACGAGTTTTTCGGCGACAATGCAGGCTTGGTACTGGCTGAAATAGAGCTGGCTGATGAACACGAAGAGTTTGCCCGCCCGCCATGGCTGGGTGAAGAAGTGACGCAAGATGCGCGTTTCAGCTATGCCTATTTAAGCCAGACCCCCTACTCCCGCTGGACGACGGCTTGATACCTGCGTCCGGCTTGATTTTTTCCCTATCCATCAGGAACGACCTTATGTCCCGCAATCTTGAACTGTTTGAACGTGGCAAGAAATCCATCCCCGGTGGCGTGAATTCGCCGGTACGCGCTTTCGGCTCGGTGGGAGGGACGCCGCGCTTTGTGAAAAAAGCAAACGGCCCGTATTTCTGGGATGCCGACGACAAGCAGTACATCGACTACATCGGCTCTTGGGGCCCGGCCATTCTGGGTCATGCCCATCCCGAAGTCGTGGCGGCGGTACAAAAGGCTGCCGAAGGCGGCTTGTCGTTTGGTGCACCGACCGAAGTCGAAATCGATATTGCGGAAGAAATCTGCAAGCTGGTGCCATCGATAGAGCAAGTAAGGCTGGTGTCCTCCGGCACCGAAGCCACCATGAGCGCCATCCGTCTGGCGCGTGGCTTTACCAAGCGCGATGCCATCATCAAGTTTGAAGGCTGCTATCACGGCCACTCCGACAGCCTGCTGGTCAAGGCCGGCTCCGGCCTGCTGACCTTCGGCAATCCGAGCTCGGGTGGTGTGCCGGCCGACTTCACCCGCCATACGCTGGTGCTGGAGTACAACAATGTCGAACAGTTGCAACGCACTTTCGACGAAATCGGCCACACCATCGCCTGTGTGATTCTGGAACCGATTGCCGGCAATATGAATTTGATCAAGCCGAGCGAGGCTTTCGTCAAGGCGCTGCGTGCGCTGACCGAACAGCACGGCACGGTGCTGATTTACGATGAAGTTATGACCGGCTTCCGCGTCGCGCTGGGTTGTGCGCAGAGCCTGCACGGCATCAAGCCCGACCTGACTACGCTGGGCAAGGTGGTAGGCGGCGGCATGCCGTTGGCGGCATTTGGCGGCCGCGCCGACATCATGGCCTGCATCGCTCCGCTGGGTAATGTCTATCAGGCCGGAACCCTGTCCGGTAACCCGGTCGCGGTTGCTGCCGGCCTGACTACGCTCAAGCTGATCCAGCAGCCGGATTTCCATGCCGAATTAAGCCGGCGTACCGCCCGTCTGGTCGAAGGTATTGTGGCTGCCGCGCGCGAACTGGGGGTGACATTATGCGGCGACAGCGTGGGCGGCATGTTCGGCCTCTACTTCTGTGAAGAGATTCCGTCGACCTTTGCCGAGGTGACCGCTTCCGATCGCGAACGCTTCAACCGTTTCTTCCATGCCATGCTGGCCGAGAGCGTGTATCTGGCGCCATCGGCCTATGAGGCCGGCTTTGTTTCCATCGCCCACAGCGACGAAATTATCGAGCAGAGCATCGCCGCTGCCCGCCGCGCGCTGGCTACGCTGTAACCCTTATCTTTTCCACAAAAGCGGCAGCCATCTGGCTGCCGCTTTTTTTGCAAAGTACGACGGACAGCTAAAAAACATGTTCTAAATGATAATGATTTGCATTATCATGGCAGGCATGAAAAGAAACCCATTTGCCATTGCCACTCTTGCTGCCGTCACCGTGTTACACGGTGTCGTGTTGTATGCCGGCAACCAAGCCGTATTGCAGCCACCACAGCCGCTGCCTGTGGTGGTAATGCAGATGGCCAGTATTCCGGCCAGTGCCGACGCAGCCGCACTGGTTTCTGCACCTGCTGTTACCCCGGCGCATGTGCCGCCCTCTTCTGTGCGCCCGGCATCGAATACTGCCACGCGTCCTGCGAGCCTGCCCGTTGCGCCCGCTCCCGTCAGCCAGCAGCAAGGCGAGGTGGCGCCTGATAAGGCCACCAAGACCGGCAGCAAGGCAGCGGCGGCTGCCGAGGGCAAAAGCGATACGGCCGCTACACCTCAAGAGGGGCAAGCCAGCCTGACCCTGCCGCAATATCGCGGCGACTATCTGCACAATCCCAAACCCGCCTATCCGCCGCTCTCGCTCGAGCTTGGTGAGCAGGGTACGGCCGAATTCAGGGTGGAAGTCAGCGCATCGGGCGAGGCCTTGTCCGTGGAGCTAGCCAAAAGTAGCGGCTACCCGCGACTGGATCGCGCGGCACGCGAAGCCGTCCAGCGCTGGCGTTTCCTCCCGGCCCGTCGCGGTACGCAGGCGGTTGCCCACAGCTTTGTTGTCCCTGTCAATTTTTCACTCAAGTCTGCCCAATCATGAATCTGATGCTTGTTTTCCAGCAGGGCGATGCCGTCCTGACCTCCGTCTTCTTATGCCTGATCGTAATGTCCATCCTGACCTGGACGCTGATCGTGCTGCGCTCGCTGCAGCTGTGGCGTACGCGCCGTGCCAATGCCCAAGTCGAAAAAGCCGTATGGGCGGCAAGCGACTGGCGTACGGCATTGAACACGATTGCCGACAGCCCGGCCCCTTTGGCGCAGCTCGCCCGTGAGGGGGTGGAGGCGGCCAGCCATTACCGCGTACATGCCGGCCAGTCGCTGGGGCAGGCATGCGGCCTGGACGAATACCTGACCCGTGCCTTGCGCCGTGGCCTGATGCGCGAGGCGGCCAGACTGGAGTCTGGCATGACGCTATTGGCCTCGGTCGGCTCAACCGCACCCTTTGTCGGCTTGTTCGGTACGGTATGGGGGATTTACCACGCGCTGGTCGGCATTGGTGCCAGCGGTCAGGCCGGCATTGATGTGGTGGCCGGGCCGATAGGCGAAGCGCTGGTCGCGACGGCGGCCGGTCTTGCCGCTGCGATTCCGGCGGTACTGGCCTACAACGCGTTTACCCGGCTGCAGCGGGTCCAGTCGCAGCAGATGGACCACTTCGCCCATGATCTGCATGCGCAGTTGCTGACCAGTGGAGGGCGCAGCGATGGCGTTCGGTAATTTCAGCGAGGATAGCGGCGCACCTATGGCCGAAATCAATATGACGCCGCTGGTCGATGTGATGCTGGTACTGCTGGTGGTGTTTATTGTTACCGCACCACTACTCAGTAACGCGGTACGGGTCGATTTGCCCCGCGCCGCTGCTGCCACCCATCAGGACAAGCCGGAGCAGATACGCCTGGCCATCGATGCGGCAGGCGCATTGTGGTGGAACGATGCGCCACTGAACGAGGCTGTGCTTGCTGCACGCCTGCAAGCTGCGGTGGCTTCCCATCCCGATGTTGAACTGCATGTGCGCGCCGACAAGGCGGTGCGTTACGAGCTGGTGGCCAAAGCACTGGCCAGCGCGCAGCAGGCCGGTATCAGCCGTATCGGTTTTATCACCCAGCAACCCTGAGTTTCCTGCCTGACGATTTATCCCGCGCCCAGGGAGGGCGACGTGCGTCTTGCGGCAACATGGTTTTACGTGCAACCCACTGATAATAAGAGAGAAATGATGAAGCAAGATTTGAAGCGTAACGGCTTGGCCGGGCAGCGTGGCGCAACCCTGGCGGCCGGCATGCTGGCCGCCGCCTTGTGCCCTGCTCTGGTTCAGGCGGCAGAGCAGGCGCAGCGTCTGGATGCGGTGCAAGTCGTCGGCGAGCAGGCGGTACGCGGTACGCTGGCCACCGGCGCATCGAGCATAGGCAAGACCTGGCAGCAGCTGCGTGATATTCCGCAGTCGGTTACGGTGATCAACCCGCAACTGATAGCGGATCAGGGCGCCGATACGCTGAAAGATGCGTTGAAGAATGTCTCCGGGCTGACTTTTGCTGCTGGTGAAGGTGGACGCACCGGCGATCAGGTGGTGATGCGCGGTTTTGTCACCACCACGGATATGTTTGTCGATGGTGCACGCGATATCGGCCAGTACACGCGTGACCTCTTCAATACCGAGAAGGTCGAAGTGCTCAAGGGGCCCAGCTCGATGCTGTTCGGACGCGGCTCGACCGGTGGCGTGATCAATCTGGTCAGCAAGCAGCCGTATGCCGGCAATAAGCAGGAGGCTGAGCTGACCATCGGCACCGACAACAAGCGCCGTGCCACGGTCGACGTCAATTACGCCGAAACCGACAATATGGCACTGCGCATGAATGTGATGGCGGAGAAAAAGAACAATGGCCGTACCGTCAATGATGACGAGCGCTACGGCTTTGCGCCATCGGTCGCCATCGGTCTGGATGGCCCGACCTCGCTCACCCTGTCGTATATGCACCTGACCGAGCACAACAATACCGACTTTGGTGTGCCGTTCGATCCGAATACGCTCGAGCCGCTGGATGTGCCGTACGATCGCTACTATGGCCTCAAAGGGCTGGATTACGAAGATACCAAGACCGACCTTGCCACCGCGGTGCTCGAACATCGTTTCAGCGACAAGAGCAAGATCAAGAACCAGCTGCGCTACGCGCGCTACGAACGCGATGCTGCACCAATCGCGGCGCGGCTAGACAGTGCCAAGCCGGGGGTAATGAAGCGTGAACTCAAGCAGCGCAACGGCGTCGATGAAACCTGGTCCAACCAGACCGATTTCACCACCGACCTCGAGCTCGGCGGTATGCGCCACCAGTTGCTGGCAGGCCTTGAGCTGACGCGCGAGCGTTCGTATACCGATCGCCACGACAATCTGACGGGTACTTCGCAACCCTCGACCAGTGTCGGTGCGCCCAATCCATCCGATACGCCCAATCTGCGCTGGGGCAAGACCAGCCACCGTGACTACGTCGCTGATGGTGCCGCGCTGTACGGTCAGGACTTCATCACCCTGAATCCGACATGGAAAGCGCTCATTGGCGCACGCTTCGACCATCTGAGTGGCGATTACCGTACGCGCAACCTCAACAAGGATACCGGCGCCGTGCTTGCCAGCTCCTATGACGCCAGCCGCAGCGACAATGTCTGGAGCTGGCGTACGGGCCTGATCTGGCAGCCGGATGCGACGCAGTCTTACTACGTCAGCTACGGCACTTCGTTCAATCCGTCGGGTGAGGCGTATGCTCTGGACAAGGCGACCCAGAAGGTCGGCCCGGAGAAAAACCGCAATATGGAGCTGGGTGCCAAGCTCGATCTGCTGGAAGGGGATGTGCAGTTGCGCGGTGCCCTGTTCCGCATCGAGAAAACCAACGAACGCAATACCGACCCTCTGGTCCCCGACGTGGTGACCCTGTCCGGCAAGCGCCATACCGACGGTATCGAGTTTGAAGTGGCTGGCCGTCTGAGCGAGCGCTGGGAAGTGTTTGCCGGAACCACCTATCTCGATGCAACCATAGATAAGGCCGGCTCCACCATGGGTACCGAAGGCAAGCGTCCGCGCAATACCCCGAATCTGAGCGCGAACATCTGGACCAGCTACCGCTTCACGCCCGAAGTGACTGCCGGTGCCGGCGCCAACTGGGTCGGCAAACGTTATGCGACCGAGGCCAACACCAATGTGCTGCCCGAGTACGTGGTCGTGGGCGCGATGCTGGCATACGAGACGCGCCACTACAAGGTTCAACTGAATGTGAACAACCTGTTCAACGAGAAGTACTACCAAGGCCTGTACGCCGGCCACGCCTCCTATGGCGAGCAGCGCAATGCCGAGCTGACGCTGGGCATGAAGTTCTAAGCCTTAAACCCCTGCCGCCGGGTGTGCTCCCTCTGGCGCCCGGCGGATTCTTATTCCGGAATCCCTCATGTTGTTGCATATCCCCGAAGTATTGACCGCTGAAGAACTCGCTCATGGTCGCGCACTACTGGCGCGTGCATCGTGGGCTGATGGCCGCATCACCGCCGGTACCCAGTCGGCTCAGGCCAAACGCAATCTGCAATTGCCGCAGGACGCAGCCGAGGCGCGTGAATTGCAGACCATGGTTGAAGCGGCGCTCAAGCGCAATGCCATGTTCTTTTCTGCGGCTTTGCCGAAAACCGTATTTCCACCTTTGTTCAACTGCTACCAAGGCGGGATGGATTTTGGCAATCATGTGGATAATGCCGTACGCAGTGATCCGTTTTCCGGGCAGTGGGTGCGTACCGATGTGTCGTGCACGCTGTTTTTCACCGGACCGGACGAATATGAGGGTGGCGAGCTGGTGATCGAGGATTGCTATGGCAGCCATCAGGTGAAACTGCCGGCTGGCGACATGATCCTGTATCCGTCAACCAGCCTGCATCGGGTCGAGCCGGTGACGGAGGGCGCGCGTATTGCTTCGTTTTTCTGGACGCAGAGCATGGTGCGCGACGATGCCAAGCGCACCTTGCTGTTCGATATGGACCGCGCCATCAGCAGCCTGCGCGCGCGTCTGGGCGACGGCGAGGAGACGGTGATGCTGACCGCCAACTACCACAACCTGCTCAGGATGTGGACTGAGGTCTGAACCCGGTGACAGACATAAAAAAGGCAGCCATCCGGCTGCCTCGTGGCGGGAAAGTCGCTCAGACTAGCGGCTTTTCCATCATCAGGTAGGCCTGGCCGCATAGCCCCGATAGCTCGAACCCTTCCGAACCGTATAGCGCCTGGCCGATGGCATTGTCCGGCCGCACTTCCAGCACCACCTTGCACAGCCGGCGTTGCCGGGCTTCCGCTTCGACTACCTGCAATAGCCGGCGTCCCAGACCCTGGCCGCGTACCTTGGGCAAGACCGACAGGTCGTGCAGATTGCAGTTGGGCGCGGCGTAAAAGCTGGAGAAGCCGGTAATGCACAAGGCGTGCCCGACAGGCTCGCCATCTTGCTCGGCAACAAAGGCAAACAGGCCGGGATGGGCGGCGACGGCATCTGCCAGATGGGTGCGCGCATAGTCCGACAGCCCTTCCCCGCCGCCCATGGGATCATGGGCATAGGCATCGGTCAGGCGTACCAGCAAGTCGCGCTCGGCCGCATCGGTCAGATCCATCTGGCGAATGGTGATGCTCATTGCAGCAGCGCCTTCTCGTTGGCCAGCAGCTCATCCAGCGTTTCGCGGCGGCGGATCAGGCGGGTTTCCTTGCCGGACACCAACACTTCGGCGGCGCGGGTACGGGTGTTGTAATTGCTGGACATGGTCGAGCCATAGGCCCCGGCCGACATCACCGCCAAGAGATCGCCCTCTTTCACCGCCAGTTCGCGGTTCTTGCCGAGAAAATCGCTGGATTCGCAGATCGGACCGACGACATCGCACAGCAGCGGGCTCAGGTTGGCATGTTGTTCGACCGGCAAAATGCCGTGGTAGGCCGAATACAGCGAGGGGCGCAGCAGATCGTTCATGGCGGCATCCACCACGGCAAAATTCTTGCTCTCGCCCAGCTTCAGGTATTCGACTTGCGTCAGTAGTACGCCGGCGTTACCTACCAGCGAGCGCCCCGGCTCCATCACCAGCTTGAGTGCGCGCCCAGCCAGGCGCTGTTCGATCTGGGAAGCGTAAGCAGCCAGATCCGGCGGGGTTTCATCGCTATAGCGTATGCCCAAGCCGCCACCGATATCGACGTGTTGCAGTGTGATGCCGGCTTCGTCCAGGCGGTCGATCAGTGCCAGCAGGCGGTCGAGCGCTTCGACCAGAGGGCTGGCGTCGGTCAGTTGCGAGCCGATATGGCAGTCGATGCCGGTTACCTGCAGGTTGGGCAAGGCCGCCGCTTCACGGTAGACATCAAAGGCCATATCGAAGGCAATGCCGAATTTGTTGTCTTTGAGACCGGTGGAAATATACGGGTGGGTCATGGCGTCAACGTTGGGGTTGACGCGCAAGCTGACCGGCGCCTTCAAGCCCAGCTTGCCGGCGACCTCGTTCAGGCGCAGCAGTTCGTTGACCGATTCGATATTGAAGCAGTGGATGCCGGCTTCCAGCGCCATCTTCATCTCGGCTGCACTCTTGCCTACGCCGGAGAAGACAATCTTGTCGGCGCGGGCGCCGGCAGCCAGTACCCGCGCCAGCTCGCCACCGGACACGATGTCGAAGCCTGCACCCAGCCGGGCAAACAATTGCAGGATGGACAGATTGGAGTTGGCCTTGATCGCATAGCAGATCAGCGGATCCAGTGCGGAAAATGCGTTCTGGTAGGCGGTAAAGGCCTTGGTCAGCGCCTCTGCCGAGTAGACAAAGCAAGGCGTACCGAATTCGCGGGCAATATCGGCCAGCGGCAGATCTTCGACCTGCAGTTGATCATGGTGGTAGTGAAAAGCGTTCACGATTTTTCCTGTGTTTTGGCGGGGGCGTCTTTGGGCAGATACAGCGGGCCTTTAAAGCCGCAGGCGCTGATAAGAACAGATAAAGCCAGCAAGGTGATCACGGTTCGCATATCGAAGTGCCCGATGTGGCAAAATCGTCATACTAACAAAGGGCGACGCGGTCGCCCAATAGCCCGGTGTAGTCCGGGGGCAACTGTGGATAAAAAGACATGAACGAAAGTGAATTTCTCGAGCTGACCGACCGCCTGTTTAGCCGGATTGATGAAGCGCTGGAGCTGGCGGGGCTGGATGTAGACAGCGTACTGAACGGCAATGTGCTGGAAATCGAGTTCGACGATGGCGGCAAAATTGTGGTCAACCGCCATAGTGCCAATCAGGAGGTGTGGATTGCAGCCAAAAGCGGCGGCTACCACTTTGCCTTGCAAGCTGACGGGCGCTGGATTGCGGCGCGTGACGGTGCCGAATTCTTTAGCACCTTGTCGCAGGCGGTGCGCGCGGCCAGCGGTGAAGACTTCGAGCTGTCGGCCTGATGGATGCAGTCTGGCTGGGCTTAGGCGGTCTGGCGCTGTCGGCTTTTTTATCGGCGACGGTTTTGCCTGGCAACTCCGAGCTTGCGCTGGGGGCCTTTCTCTACCAGTGGCCATCATGGTGGCTGGCCGCCTTGCTGCTGGCTACGCTGGCCAATTCGTTGGGCAGTGCCAGCAGCTTGTATCTGGGGCGTCTGGCACCGAGAAAAGAGCTGACCGGCCGGGCACTGGGCACTTTGCAGCGTTTTGGCCCGGCAGCGCTTTTGCTGTCCTGGGTGCCCCTGTTGGGGGATGCGCTGCCTTTGGCTGCCGGCTGGCTACGCTTGCCGGTTTTGCCTTGCCTTGTCTGGATCGTTTTGGGCAAATGCTTGCGTTACGCCATGCTGGTGCTAGCTATCAAGGCATGGCTGTAACAGGAATGCCCTGTCACAGCCTTGCTGTATCACCCGTGCGGATCTGCTCGCCGGCATCGTTCTGCAATAAAAACGCCCATCTATGCCATGGAAATTAGCATCCGGCTTGTCGGGCAGTTTACAATCGGTCATCCGAGAATCCGTAAGCCTATGAGCCAACATATCCCCCGTAAACGCTTCGGTCAAAATTTCCTGCAGGATGCGCAGGTGATCGAAAGTATCGTAAATGCCGTCGGCGCCAAGCCGGACGACATCGTTGTCGAGATCGGCCCCGGTCTGGGTGCTTTAACACGCCCCTTGCTTGACCGGGTCAAACACCTGCATGTGGTGGAAATCGACCGCGACATCATCAGCAAGCTGAAAACCGCTTTCCCGCCCGAACGCCTGACCATACATGAAGGCGACGCGCTGGCATTTGATTTTTCCTCGCTGGGCGAGCGCATCAAGCTGGTCGGCAACCTGCCCTACAATATTTCTACGCCGCTGCTATTCCATCTGTCCGCTTTTCCCGAGCGGGTCATCGACATGCAGTTCATGCTGCAAAAAGAAGTGGTCGAGCGCATGGTGGCCGAGCCGTCTACTGCCGACTATGGGCGGCTGTCGGTGATGCTGCAGTACCACTTCGATATGGATTTGGTATTGATGGTGCCGCCTGGTGCATTCTGGCCGCCGCCTAAGGTCGATTCGGCCGTGGTGCGCATGATTCCTGTGCCGGGCCGTTGTGGTGTGGTAAAAGACGAAGCGCTGTTTGCCGATATCGTATCCAAGGCTTTTGCCCAGCGTCGCAAGACCTTGCGCAATAACCTTAAGGGCGTATTGGATCTGGCCGGCTTTGAGGCACTGGGCATAGACCCGGGCCTGCGGGCTGAAAATCTGGCGGTGGAGCAGTATGTTGCTATTGCCAACTATCTGTCGGCCTGATCTGAACAGATAAAAACCGGCCATTTTATGCGGCCATACATGACAAGATCGCGAAAACGCGGCATATTGTATGCAAATTACAAAGTAGCTTGCTGATCGCGTCGTGCCCCGGGTTTTTCGGGGCACGGCGACCAGTGACAGACCCAGGGGCGGCCTGTTCAATCAGGCGTATCTATCCGATTCGTGCGCGATCCGGTCTGTGTGTGGTGATGTCAGCAGCCGGGAAAAATCACTAACGGTGAAGGCTCGCGCCATGATCAAGCTTATTAATGTCCATAAGTGGTTCAAGGACCTGCATGTTCTCAATGGCGTCAATCTGAACGTCAATCAGGGCGAGGTGGTTGTGGTGTGCGGGCCATCCGGTTCGGGAAAATCCACGCTGATCCGCACCATCAATCAACTTGAAACCATCAGCGAAGGTGAAATCTGGGTCGATGGCAAGTCGGTGACCGACCCCAAGACCGACCTTAATCTGCTGCGTGCCGAAGTCGGTTTCGTCTTCCAGCACTTCAATCTTTATCCTCATTTGTCGGTACTCGACAACATCACGCTCTCCCCCATCCGCGTCAAAAAAATGGACAAGGCGGCCGCCGACAAGCTGGCGGTTGAATTGCTGGAACGCGTGGGGCTGGCACATAAAAAAGATGCTTTTCCTGCCCAGCTATCCGGCGGCCAGCAGCAGCGGGTGGCGATTGCCCGCGGCCTAGCCATGCAGCCCAAGGTGATGTTGTTTGACGAACCGACATCGGCGCTGGACCCGGAAATGGTGGGTGAGGTCTTGCAGGTGATGCGCGATCTGGCCAAGTCCGGCATGACCATGATGTGCGTGACCCACGAGATGGGTTTTGCGCGTGACGTGGCCGATTATGTCGTGTTTGTCGATCAAGGCCAGATTGTCGAGCAGGCGACGCCGGAAGCGTTTTTCGGCAACCCCCAGCATGAGCGCGCCAAACAATTCCTCGGGCAGTTACGCGCCCACTAAATAAAAAAAATTTAATGGCAGGGCGGACACGGAGACCCCGTGTCCGACCTGCCTGTTTTGCAAACCTGTAGAAGGAGAAACTTCATGTCATTGCAAGCCCGCCTTGTTGCGACCGCCGTTGCAGCCGCTTTTGTCGCTACCCCGGCATTGGCTGCCGAGCTCACCGGTACCCTGAAAAAAATCAAGGATTCCGGCGTTGTTGTCTTGGGTCACCGCGACGCTTCTATTCCATTTTCCTATCTGGCTGGCGGCGCAACACCGGTAGGCTACTCGCACGACCTGCAGCTGAAGGTGGTGGAGAAGCTGAAAAAAGACCTGAACATGCCGAACCTGCAGGTGAAGTACAACCTGGTGACCTCGCAGACACGTATTCCGCTGGTACAGAACGGCACCGTGGATCTCGAGTGCGGTTCGACCACCAATAATATCGAGCGTCAGCGTCAGGTTGACTTCTCTGTTGGTATCTTTGAAATCGGCACCCGTTTGCTGACAGCCAAGACGACCGGCATCAAGGACTTTGCCGATCTCAAGGGCAAGAACGTCGTGACCACGGCCGGTACCACCTCGGAGCGTCAGCTCAAGGCGATGAATGCAGCCAAGAGCCTGGGGATGAACATTATCTCGGCCAAGGACCATGGCGAATCCTTCCTGATGCTGGAGTCCGGCCGTGCTGCGGCCTTTATGATGGATGATGCCCTGCTGTTCGGCGAAATGGCCAAGGCCAAAAGCCCGGCCAACTGGGTTGTGGTCGGTACGCCGCAATCGTACGAGGTGTACGGCTGCATGGTGCGCAAAGGCGATGCGCCATTCAAGAAGGTTGTCGATGATGCGATCAAGGCAACTTACGCTTCTGGCGAGATCAACAAGATCTACAGCAAGTGGTTCCTGCAACCGGTTCCACCAAAAAACCTGAACCTGAACTTCCCGATGTCGGGTGCGATCAAGGCCTTGATCAAGCGCCCTACCGATCGCGCGGTTGATCAGCTGTAAGCAGGATTTTCGGCAGGCTGGAACAAGCCTCTCTGAGGGGCTTGTTCAATTAGTTTGAGGCAAATCAACGGTTGTCTTTTCTGTTTTGATAGAAACTAGGCGAATGAGATATTCATTTAGAGTTTCCTAATGTATTGGGCTCGATGCAATATCCAGGAATACGGTATTTCAGGCATCTCCCCCCGTGCTGCTTATTGGGGTGAGAAAGATGTCGAAGTGCTGGTTATAGACGGTACGCCGTCAATCGCATCCATCCCTATCTGGAGAAATAGAATATGCCTCATACCTTGCGTTTATTGCCTCTTGCCCTGGCTTGCACCTTGCTTTCCACATCGGCCATGGCTGCCGAGCCGACCGGAACCCTGAAGAAAATCAGGGACTCCGGCACCATCGTGCTTGGCCACCGGGATTCGGCGATTCCTTTTGCCTACCTGGCCGGAGGCAAGCAGCCAGTCGGCTATTCGCTTGATCTTGCCCAGCATGTGGTGGATGCGGTGAAGAAAGAGCTGAACATGCCGAACCTGAAGGTGCGCTACAACATGGTGACCGGCCAGACGCGCATCCCCTTGCTGCAGAACGGGACAGTTGATATCGAGTGCGGCGCTACGACCAATAATGTCGAGCGCCAGCGTCAGGTCGATTTCTCGGTCGGCATCTTCGAGATCGGCACCCGCTTGCTGGTGAAAAAAGATTCCGGCATCAAGGACTTTGCCGATCTGAAGGGCAAGAATGTGGTGGTTTCTGCCGGAACGACGGGCGAGCGTTTGATGCGGATCATGAATGCCAACCAGAAGCTCGGCATGAATATCGTGGCGGCCAAGGATAATGGCGAGTCGTTCCTGATGCTGGAGTCCGGTCGGGTTGCGGCTTTCATGACCGACGATGCCATGCTTTACGGCGAGCGTGCCAAGGCGCGTAACCCGGCAGAGTGGGTGGTAGTGGGCAAACCGCAGTCGAGTGAGATTTACGGCTGCATGATGCGCAAGGGTGATGCGCCATTCAAGGCATTGGTGGACAAGGCTATCGTGAATACCTACAAGTCGGGGCAGATCAATGCGATCTACGACAAGTGGTTCATGCGGCCGATTCCGCCAAAGAATCTGAACCTTGGTTTCCCAATGTCGCCGGAGTTTAAGGCATTGATCGCCAAGCCTTCGGATAAGCCGGCGGCAAGCTGATTCCTGTCGTACAAGCAATGCGGTAATACAAGGGGGGCAGCGGCCCCCTTTATTTAATGGAGTCGTTCATGAATTACAACTGGGACTGGAACATCTTCTTCAAGTCCACCGGAATCGGTAACGAGATCTACCTCGACTGGTATATCACGGGTCTGGGCTGGACGCTGGCCTTGGCGCTGGCGGCATGGCTGGTTGCGCTGCTGCTGGGTGGGCTGTTGGGTGTGATGCGCACCTTGCCCAATAAGTGGTTGTCCGGCATCGCTACCTGCTATGTCGAACTGTTCCGTAATGTACCGCTCTTGGTGCAGCTGTTTATCTGGTATTTCGTCGTGCCGGACTATCTGCCAGAGTCGGTACAGATTTGGTTCAAGCAGGATCTGAATCCGGCGGTATCCGCTTATATCTCGGTAGTGGTCTGTCTGGGGCTGTTTACTGCCGCGCGTGTGTGCGAGCAGGTACGCACCGGCATTCAGGCGCTGCCAAAGGGACAAAGCAATGCTGCGCAGGCGGTGGGCTTTACCGTGGCGCAGAGCTACCGTTATGTGCTGCTGCCGCAGGCTTTTCGCGTGGTGATTCCGCCGTTGACCTCAGAGTTTCTGAACGTGTTTAAAAACTCGTCGGTGGCCTCGCTGATCGGCCTGATGGAGATCCTGGCACAAGCCAAGCAGACGGCTGAATTTTCGGCCAACATCTTCGAGGCGTTTACGCTGGCGACGCTGATCTACTTTACGCTGAATATGAGCATCATGAAAGTGATGAGCATCGTCGAGAAGCGTGTACGTATTCCCGGCCTGATGGTTGAGGGAGGCAAATAATGGACTTTTCCCAGATTATCCCTGCCCTGCCCGACTTGATGGACGGCATGTGGCTGACGTTGAAACTGATGGTCATGGCCGTGGTGGGCGGTGTGGTGCTAGGCACGGTGCTGGCGCTGCTGCGCCTGTCCAGCAACCCTGTACTGTCGGGGCTGGCCAAGGCCTACGTCAATATTTTCCGCTCGGTGCCTTTGCTGCTGGTCATCATCTGGTTCTATCTTGCGGTACCTATGCTGCTGAACTGGATAACCGGCGAGTTTGTCGCCGTCGGCGCCTTCACCTCGTGCCTGGTGGCCTTCATGATGTTTGAAGCGGCCTACTATTGCGAGATCGTGCGTGCCGGCATCCAGTCCATTGCCAAAGGCCAGGTCAATGCCGCTTACGCGCTGGGTATGACTTATGGTCAGGCCATGCGTCTGGTGGTTCTGCCGCAGGCCTTCCGCAAGATGATGCCATTGCTGTTGCAGCAGTCCATCATTCTGTTTCAGGACACTTCGCTGGTCTACGCCGTCGGCCTGATGGATTTCCTCAGCAGCGCCCGTTCGCGTGGTGATATTCTCGGTCTGCCGCACGAGTTCCTGCTGTTTGCCGGTCTGATCTATTTCGTGGTGAGCTTTGCTGCTTCGCGCGGCGTCAAACATTTGCAAAAGAGGTTGGCTGTATGAGTTCGATGATTTCCATCAATAACGTCAACAAGTGGTATGGCGATTTTCAGGTGCTGACCGATTGCAGCACCAGCGTAAGCAAAGGTGAAGTGGTGGTGGTATGCGGCCCGTCCGGTTCGGGCAAATCCACGCTGATCAAGTGCGTGAATGCACTGGAGCCGTTCCAGAAGGGCGACATCATCGTTGACGGCATTTCGGTCGGTGACCCCAAGACCAATTTGCCCAAGCTGCGCAGCCGCGTTGGCATGGTATTTCAGCACTTTGAATTGTTTCCACATCTGACCATCGTGGAAAACCTGGCCATTGCCCAGACCAAGGTATTGGGACGCTCGAAAGAGGAAGCCGAAGCCAAGGGAATCAAGTTGCTGGAGCGTGTAGGTTTGAAAGCGCATGCGCACAAGCATCCCGGCCAGTTGTCCGGCGGTCAGCAGCAGCGTGTTGCCATTGCCCGTGCATTGGCGATGGACCCGATCTGCATGCTGTTTGACGAGCCGACCTCGGCACTCGACCCCGAGATGATCAACGAAGTGCTGGACGTGATGACCGAACTGGCAAAAGAAGGCATGACCATGATGTGCGTGACCCACGAGATGGGCTTTGCCCGCCGCGTGGCGGATCGCGTGATCTTTATGGATCGTGGTCATATCGTCGAGGATTGCAGCAAGGACGACTTCTTCGGCACGCCGCGTTCCGAGCGCGCCCAGCAGTTCCTGTCCAAGATCCTGCAACACTAAGGCTGGCCATGTCCTGCTGAAAAACGGCCTGTGCAATGCACAGGCCGTTTTTCTATGGCCAACTTATCCACAAGCGGGCTCAGTGTGTGCTGAGTTTGCGGAGCAAGGCAGAAAACTAAGCAGGGTTCTTTCTATGGCCGATTTTTAGCCATGTTATCCACAGGCAGGCTGGTAGCTGCCCATATGTGTCGTTTGAGCTTGAGCCTCCGGCCTGCGTTTTTCTGTAGGTGGTGTGGATTTCCCTGGTGGTAAATCATTTTTCTGGTTGTGTGTAACAAAAATATCTCATAGCGTAAATTTACAAATCATCAATAACGTAAATTTATTACACACGAGCCATGTTCAAGCCAGCTCATCCCATAGCATCCAGACTGCGGTTGTGGCCATCAGCATGGCCATGCAGAGGTTGAACAGGCGCAGTCGCTGCGGCTGTTGCAGGTGGTGGCGCAAGCGATCTCCACCCAGCGCCCATACCGCGATACAGGGCAGGTTCACCAGTGCGGTCAGCAGGGACAGAGTGAGCGCCGCATAAATGGCACCTCCTTGCTGCGGCATAAACAGGATGGCTGCATTGATGACCATGACCCAGGCTTTGGGGTTAATCCACTGAAAGAGCGCGGCCTCGATAAAGCCCAGCGGTTGGCTGGCTACGCTGCTGCTGCCCGGTGCTGCGCTATGCGCCAGCTTCCAGGAAAGATACAGCAGATAAGTGCAGCCAAGCATGGCCAGCAGGCCTCTGATATTGCCTAGCCAGACCAGAATATGGCCCAGCAAGACCGCGGTAACAAAAAGCTGGAATGCACAGCCCAAGCTGATGCCCAGCATATGGGGCAAGGTGCGGCGAAAGCCGAAGTTCACGCCAGAGCTGGCCAGCATGATGTTGTTCGGGCCCGGTGTAATCGACATCACCGACATGTAGCTGGTGAGCGCAAGGATTTCTAGCATGACTGTCTTTCCGAAGCATGAGTGACAGATCAATGCTAAGGCCCTTGTTTGCTTGGTAACAGCTGCAGAAATTGATGATTGTTGTGGTGACAGTTACGGTATATTGAGAACTGTCACCTGACATTTTCCACGTCGCTGCCACCTTGCCGGATGATCCCCATGCTCCAGAATGCCCCCCTGTACCGATTGCTCGCCGATGATCTGGAGGCGGCGATAGTCCGCGGCGCCTTGCCGAGTGGCGCACGCCTGTCCTCGGTTCGGCAGTGTGCCGCACAGCGTGCACTCAGCTTCAACACGGTGACGGCGGCCTACCGCCTGCTGGAGGACAGGGGGCTGATCGAAGCGCGGCCGCAGTCCGGCTATTACGTCAAAAGCAGCTTGCCCGCGCCAGAGTCTCCATTGCGGGATGAGCCGGGCGACGTACTCATTCAGGCTGCGGAGACCCGGGATCTGGTTGCGGTCGTCTTGCAAAGCCAGCAGCGGGCCGACTATGCCGACCTTGCGCTTGCCTGCCCGCGCGGTGCGATATTTTATCCGGGGGGTAAACTGGCGCGGCTGGCCGCAGGCATTCTGCGCAAGCAACCTTCCCTGATTGCAAGCTATGCCCTGCCGCCCGGATCGGCACGGCTACGCAGCCAAATTGCCCGCCGGGGCATGTTGCTTGGCATGTGCTTGCGCCCCGAGGACATCATTCTGACCCATGGCGCGATGGAGGCCTTGCAGTTGGCATTGCGTGCGGTGACGCGTCCGGGGGATACGGTCGGCGTCGAGTCGCCGACTTATTTCAACCTGTATCCACTATTGGCAAGCTTGGGGTTGAAAGCTCTGGAGATTCCGACCGACCCGCAGCATGGCTTGTCGCTGGATGTGCTGGAGTTGTTGCTGGCGGAAAAGCGGCTGTCTGCCGTGGTGGCCATGCCGACGGTACACAACCCTCTGGGGTGCACGATGTCTTTGGCTGGCAAGGCGCGGCTGGCGCAACTGGCGAACCGCTACCAGACACCGCTGATCGAAGATGCACTCTATGCCGAGTTGCAGTTTGGCGCGACGCTGTCGCCGACCGTCAAATCATTCGATCACGCCGGTTGGGTCATTGTGTGTGCCAGTTATACCAAGACGCTGGC
This sequence comes from Craterilacuibacter sinensis, assembly GCF_009831765.1. GTDB lineage: Bacteria > Pseudomonadota > Gammaproteobacteria > Burkholderiales > Chromobacteriaceae > Craterilacuibacter > Craterilacuibacter sinensis. Next base: position 85,218 of record NZ_WSSB01000002.1, read on the forward strand.
ACCGGATTTTCGCATTGGCTGGATGGAGGCGGGCCGTTTTAGTGAGCAGGTGCGCCAGCTGAAATTTACCTCCAGTATTGCCGAGCCGGCTTTGCTGGCGGAGACCGTAGGCCAGTTTCTCGAGGGCGGAGGCTATGACCATCATTTACGCGTATTGCGCCGCTTGTATAGCCGGCAGATTGATACCGTTCGCGGCCTGATTGCGCGCTGGTTTCCTGCCGGTACGCGCGCCACCCGGCCGGCCGGTGGTTTTTTGCTCTGGCTGGAGTTTCCGGATAGTGTGGATACGCTGGTGCTGTTTCATGCCGCCCTGGCCGAGCGCATCACCATCATGCCCGGCATGTTGTATTCGGCGGGGGCCCGTTACCGCCATTGCCTGCGCCTGTCATGCTGCCACGAGCTGGACGAGCGCTTTATGGCGGCCTTGCGCCGCCTTGGCGAACTGGCTAGCCGTCAGTGCAGTTCAGCTTCCGTCCTGGATGGGGCCCAAATGCCAGCGCCGCAGCTCCTGATAGAGCGGGCCTGAGCGGGTCAGGCGGGATACCACCAGCGACAGATGGTCGATTTTGAGCAGGGCAAAGCTGTCCGGTGTAGCCGGCGCATCTTCTGCGGGCGTTGCTTTGCGTAGCAGGGTGATATGCGGACGGAAGCGGCGTTCCTCATAGGGCAGGCCCTGCGCCTTGAGTGCCGCGTTTAGTGCACTTGCCAGCTGGCTGATGCGTGTCGGCGTGCGCGTGGGTGCGGCGCAACCGATACCGCTGGGCCAGACTGCCAGTTTGTCGAGCTTGAGCCGGCAGGGTTCGGCCTGGGCTGCGATCTGCCGGCCTATGGCTTCGACGATCGTCAGCTGGCTATGAGCCACTTCCCCGACAAAAGCCAGCGTCAGGTGATGCTGGCGTGGCGGAGTCTGTCGGCCGCCATATTGATGGTGCAGATGTTCGACTTGCTCATCCAGCCAGCGGGCACAAGGCTCGTCCGGCCAGACGGCAAAAAACAGGCGGTAAGTAGCAGAATCGGTAGGCATGTTGCCGATTATACGATATCGAGGTGATCCAGCCCCGATAGCGGATCGTGATTCTTGGCGCCTTCGCTATATAGCTTGATTTTCAGGCGCAGGTCGTTGACCGAGTCGGCATTTTTCAGCGCTTCTTCGTAGCTGATTTTTCCTGCCTCGAACAGGTCGAACAGCGACTGGTCAAAGGTCTGCATGCCCTGTTCTCGCGAGCGGCTCATGGCCTCCTTGATACTGCTGACATCTCCCTTGAAGATCATGTCGGCTATCAGCGGGCTGTTGAGCAGTATCTCGACTGCCGCCACCCTGCCCTTGCCTGATTTATGCGGTATCAGGCGCTGCGACACGATGGCCTTCATATTCAGCGACAGGTCCATCAAAACCTGCTGGTGACGTTCTTCCGGGAAGAAGTCGACTTGCCCGAACCGGTGCCGCCGACAAAAATAATCAGCCCGCGCTTGATCATGGAGATATCACGCAGCACGAATGGCAGATCAAGCTGGTCAAAGGTCGGAATTTCGGTATTGATTTTCCTGAGCACCATGCTGGTCTGGCCCTGCTGGATAAAGGCGCTGACACGAAAACGGCCTATGCCCGGCGGGCTGATGGCAAAGTTGGCTTCCTGTGTGGCTTCGAATTCTTCGGTCTGCCTGTCGTTCATCACTGAGCGCACCAGCTCGCGCGTGTGCTGCGCGGACAGCGGCTGTGGTGCGACCGGCGTAATTTTGCCGTCTACCTTGAGTGCAGGCGGGAAGTCGGCGGTAATGAAGATATCGGATGCATTGCGGGCGATGGCATGCGACAGCAGCTCGTGGATAAACTTGGATGCCTGATCTTTTTGCATAGTGGGCGCTTTCTGGTTCAGAACAGATCTTTTTGCGAGGCTTTGGTACGGGCTTCCGCGGACGTTACCAGGTTGCGCCGCACCAGATCCTGCAGGCACTGGTCCAGTGTCTGCATGCCGTATTGCTGGCCGGTCTGTATCATCGAATTGATCTGTGCGATCTTGTTTTCGCGTATCAGGTTGCGGATGGCGGGTGTGCCGAGCATGATTTCGTGCGCGGCGACGCGTCCGCCCCCGTCCTTGGTCTTGAGCAGGCTTTGCGAGATGACCGCACGGATAGATTCGGACAGCATGGAGCGCACCATGTCTTTTTCCGTACCGGGGAAGACGTCAACGATACGGTCTATGGTCTTGGCGGCGCTGCTGGTGTGCAGGGTGCCGAAAACCAAATGGCCGGTCTCGGCGGCGGTCAGCGCCAGGCGTATGGTATCCAGATCGCGCAATTCGCCGACCAGAATCACATCCGGGTCCTCACGCAGCGCAGACTTGAGCGCATTGGCAAAGCTGTGGGTCTGTGCGCCCAGTTCACGCTGGTTGATCAGGCTCTTTTTGCTTTCATGCACGAATTCGATCGGGTCTTCCACTGTCAGGATGTGCGAATAGTGGTTTTCGTTGACGTAGTCGACCATGGCGGCCAGCGTCGTCGATTTACCCGAGCCGGTCGGGCCGGTCACCAGCACGATACCGCGCGGAAACTCGGAGATTTCCTTGAAAATCTTGGGGGCGTTCAAATCATCCAGCGACAGGATTTTGGAGGGAATGACACGGAATACCGCAGCCATACCGCGGTTTTGCTGGAAAGCATTGACACGGAAGCGCGCTACGCCGGGCATGTCAAAGGAAAAGTCACACTCGAAATGCTCTTCGAATGCCTTGCGCTGATGGTCGTTCATGATGTCGTATACCATGTCATGAACTTCGTGTTGTTCCATCGCCGGCAGGTTGATGCGGCGAATATCGCCATGCACCCGTATCATGGGCGACAGGCCGGCAGACAGGTGCAGGTCGGACGCCTTGTTCTTGACGGTGAATGCGAGCAGCTCGGAAATTTGCATTTATAATCCCCAATAATTTTTTAGTCGGGCTGTACTTGCTGCCCGCATGGCCGGATATCCGCAGATTGTAAGGGTTGAGTCCCTGCTTGGATATTGCGGCATGCATACCATGGGGCATGGGTGCGGTTTTATGTGAACAAACGGGACACACCATGAGCCAGACCATTGCCACGGCCTTGTCTGCCGTGCATCAACGCATTGCCTTGGCTGCTGGCGAGGCTGGGCGGCCGCCAGAGGCCATTACGCTACTGGCCGTCAGCAAGACTTTTCCGGCATCTGCCTTGCGCGAAGCCTATGCCGCCGGCCAGCGCGCCTTTGGTGAAAATTATGTGCAGGAGCTGTCGGCCAAGGCTGCCGAGCTGGCCGAGCTGGCCATTGACTGGCATTTCATCGGGCCTTTGCAGTCGAACAAGACGCGGGCGGTGGCCGAAAGCGCGCACTGGGTGCATTCGGTCGAGCGCCTGAAAATAGCCGAACGCCTGTCTGCCCAGCGTCCGGCGCAGCTGCCGGCACTCAACGTCCTGCTGCAAGTGAATGTTTCGGGCGAAGCAAGCAAAAGCGGCTGCACGCCGGAGGAGTTGCCTGCATTGGCGCAGGCGGTCGCGGCGCTGCCCGGTTTGCGTTTGCGCGGGCTGATGTGCATTCCCGAGCCGACGGCAGATGAAGCCTTGTTGCGCAGCCGCTTTGCCTTGTTGCGCACGCTGCTTGCGGCATTGAATACACAGGGGCTGGCGCTGGACACCTTGTCCATGGGCATGTCGTCCGATCTTGAGGCTGCAATTAAAGAAGGCAGTACGCTGGTTCGGGTCGGATCGGCCATTTTCGGCGGACGCCAGTATCAACATTGACGCCGGTATTCCGGCACAAGGGAGAGCAGTATGAAGATCACCTTTATTGGTGGCGGCAATATGGCCACCGCCATTATTGCCGGCCTGGTCAAGCAGCCGGGCCACGCCATCCGCGTGGTGGAGCCGGATAGTGCCAAGCGCCAGATTCTGGGCGAGCAGTATGGCGTGGAGGCACTGGCCGGCCTGCCGGACAGTTTCTCCAGCGACGATGTCGTGCTGCTGGCGGTCAAGCCGCAAAGCCTGAAAGAGGTGTGCCTTGCATTGGCGCCGCGCCTGGGTGGGGCACTGCTTATTTCCATCGCTGCCGGTGTCGGGATAGAGGCCTTGTCGCGCTGGTTGTCGGGCAGCAGCCGCATTGTGCGGGTGATGCCTAATACACCGGCCATGGTCGGCAAGGGCGTGTCCGGCTTGTATGCCGGCGATGTGCTTAGCGAAGATGATAGAGCGGCTGCCGGGGCGATCATGAGTGCGGTGGGCCGTGTGGTCTGGCTGCAGGACGAGGCGGGCATCGACGATATCACCTGCATTTCCGGCAGTGGCCCGGCCTATGTGTTCTATTTCATCGAAAGCATGATAGAGGCGGCGATGGAAACCGGCTTTGACGAGGCCGAAGCGCGCTGCCTGGTCTTGGCCACCTTTGACGGTGCGGTCGAACTGGCTCGCCAGAGCAATGTGCCGGTGGCTACCCTGCGCCAGAATGTGATGTCCAAAGGCGGCACCACCGAGCGCGCCATTGCGCGCTTCGAGGCCGATGGAGTCAAGACGGCAATCAAGGCCGGCGCAGTGGATTGCCGTGTGCGTTCGGTCGAACTGGGCCATGAGCTGAGCAAGGACTGAGATGCTGATCAATACTCTGCAATTTCTGATCCGTACCGTTGCCGACCTGTTTGTGCTGGTCTTGCTGCTGCGCTTTTACCTGCAGGTGGTGCGCATGCCGTTTACTCACCCGCTGGCACAATTTGTGATGGCCGCGACCAATTTTGCCGTGCTGCCGCTGCGCCGGCTGCTGCCCAGCGTGCGCGGCTACGATACGGCAACCATGTTCATTGCCTGGCTGGTCGGCCTGGTTTCGATTAGTGCCGTACTTCTGTTGGGCCCGATGCCGTTCAATTTTGCCGCGCCGCAAACCTGGCTGGGACTGGCTTTGCTGTCTGTATTGACGCTTTTTACTCAATCTGTATATTTATTGATGGGCGCGGTGCTGGTACAGGCCATTATGAGCTGGGTGAATCCGTATAATCCGCTGGCACCCATGCTGTCTGCGCTGACCCGACCATTTTTGGCACCCTTTTCGCGGGCGCGTATCGGCGGGGCGGATCTGTCGCCCCTGTTGCTGCTCTTGGTGCTGCAGGTGATTCTGATGTTGCCGGTTCGCTTTCTGGAGCAGACTTTCCTCCAGCAATTGCAACTGGCGTTCTAATGCGGCAAGGCATGCCCGGCGTTATTGCGGGCATGCCGGATAATGATAAGGATAATGTATGCGCAAGCCTCTATTGCTGGCTGTATTGTTGAGTGTGACGGCGATGCCGGCCATGGCCAACTTGCAACTGGCGCAAAAAAACAACTGTACGGCCTGCCATGCGGTCGACAGGAAGCTGGTCGGCCCGTCTTATAAAGACGTTGCTGCCCGCTATGCGGGCGACAAAGGTGCTGAAGCCAAGATGGCCGGCAAGATCAAGGCTGGTGGTTCTGGCGTGTGGGGGCCGGTGCCGATGCCGCCTAACCCGCAGATTTCCGACGCCGACGTTAAGGCATTGGCCAAATGGGTTTTAAGCCAGAAGTAAATACTACAGACAAATTTTCTCGGGGCGGAGGCAGAACAGCTTGTCCCTGCCCTGAGACAGAACTATAAATGCGTGCAGATTCCGACCCCTTATTGGCAGGCTAGGCCAGTAAATGTTGCCTTTTGGCCATGCCGTCGGTAATCTTCCACGCCTGTCTGCCCACTCTCTAGCTGGAAGAACCCATTATGGCCAAACTGACCGAACAGGAAATCCTCAACTGGGATGGCGAAGATTACATGAACGCCGACCAGCTCGAGTTTTTCAAAGAGCTGCTGCTGCAAATGCAGCAGGAACTGGTGAACAACGCCAACGCCACGGCCAATCACCTGCAAGAGCAGGAATCGACGCCGGATCCAGCCGACCGTGCCACGCTGGAAGAAGAGTATGCGCTCGAGTTGCGTACCCGTGACCGTGAACGCAAGCTGCTGCAGAAGATCCAGGCATCCTTGCGCCAGATCGAAGACGGCTCCTATGGCTATTGCGAAGATACCGGTGAAATCATCGGTCTGCGTCGCCTGATGGCACGCCCGACGGCAACCTTGTCGGTCGAGGCGCAAGAGCGTCGTGAACGTATGAAGCGCCAGTACGCAGACTAAAACCAGAAAGCATACTTGCGGTACGAGGCCGGGACACTTGATGATGTGTCTTGGCCTTTTTGCTTTTTTGCGGGGGTTATTCTGTATACAGGCCAAAAACAAACACCAACACGGGCATATTTTTGAATTTTTAAATGCTTTTGCGCATTTAAATTGCTAATCAATAAAATGACATTTGCGATAAGGGCTTGGCGTGTCGCCGTGGTACGGGTATTGTTCTTGCAACAGATCAAGAACAAAAGGAAGCGCCACCATGCAACGACAAACCGACGACGTCAGAATCCGCCAGATCAAGGAACTGCTGCCTCCGATCGCGCATCTGTATGAATTACCGCTGACCGAGCCGGCCTCCGAAGTTATCTACCATACCCGGCGCGAAATCAGTGCCCTGCTGCGCGGTGAAGACGACCGCCTGCTGGTGGTGATCGGCCCCTGCTCCATTCACGACACCCAGGCGGCCAAAGAGTACGCCAGCCGCTTGCTGGCGCTGCGCGAGGCGTATAGCCGCGATTTGGTGGTGGTGATGCGTGTCTACTTTGAAAAGCCGCGCACTACGGTGGGCTGGAAGGGGCTGATCAACGACCCGCGCATGGACGAGTCCTTCGATATCAACGCCGGCCTGCGCATTGCACGCCGTTTGCTGCTGGAGCTGAACCAGATGGGGATGCCGGCGGCGACCGAATTCCTCGACATGATTACCCCGCAGTATTTCGCCGACCTGATCAGCTGGGGTGCCATCGGCGCACGCACTACCGAAAGTCAGGTACACCGCGAGCTGGCGTCCGGCCTGTCGTGCCCGGTCGGCTTCAAGAACGGCACCGACGGCAATCTCCGCATCGCTATCGACGCCATCCGTGCGGCCAGCGCGCCGCACCACTTCCTGTCGGTGACCAAGGCCGGCCACTCCGCCATTGTCGAAACCGGCGGCAATCCGGATTGCCATGTGATTCTGCGTGGCGGCAAGGAGCCCAACTACTCGGCCGAGCATGTGAACGCCGCTGCTGCCGAGCTGGCTGGCGTGGGTCTGGCACAGAAGCTGATGGTGGATTTCAGTCACGCCAACAGCCGCAAAGACTATCGCCGCCAGATGGAAGTGGCGCAGGATGTGGCCGGGCAGATGGCTGCCGGCAACAGCCATATTTACGGTGTGATGGTCGAAAGCCATCTGGAGGCCGGCCGCCAGGATCTGAAGCCCGGCTGCGAGCTTAAATACGGCCAGAGCATTACCGATGCCTGCATAGGCTGGAGTGACACTGAAAACCTGCTGAAGATGCTGGCCGAAGCGGTGCAGGCGCGGCGTAGCAAGCTGGGTGCGCCCGCCGGCAAGTAATCTGGCGTCTCTGCTTAAAAAACTATCGCCCGCTGATGCGGGCGATGTACTTTCCGGTCGTTCAAGGCAGGGGCTAGTCCTTGCCCAGTATGCCGCCAAAGCCGCCCAGCAGACCGCCTTGCTCGTTGCTGCTGCCGCCGGCCTTGGGGGCTGAGGCGATAATGCGGTCGGCCATGCGCGATAGCGGTAGGCTTTGCAGCCACACCGTGCCCGGGCCGGTCATGCGGGCAAAGAACAGGCCTTCGCCGCCGAACAGTGCGCTCTTCACTTTGCCCACGTATTCGATATCGAAGCTGATCGTTGGCTGATAGGCCACCACGCAGCCGGTGTCGACGCGCAGCGTCTCGCCCGGTGCCAGCCGGCGCTGGGTCAGTGTGCCGCCAGCGTGCAGGAAGGCATAACCGTCGCCTTCCAGTTTCTGCATGATAAAACCCTCGCCGCCGAACAGGCCGGCGCCGAGGCGTTTTTGCAGCGCGATGCCGAGGCTGACGCCCTTGGCTGCGCATAAAAAGCTGTCTTTTTGTGCAATCAGCGTGCCGCCCAGTTCCAGCAAATGGATGGGGATGATCTTGCCCGGATAGCTGGCGGAAAATGCCACCTTACGCTTGCTGCTGCCTTCATTGACAAATACCGTGGTAAAGACTGATTCGCCAGTCAGCAGGCGTTTGCCCGCGCCCATCAGTTTGCCCATCAGGCCGGACTGGCCGGTCGAGCCATCACCGAACACGGTGTCCATCGCGATGCCGTCTTCCATGTAGTACATCGCGCCGGCTTCGCCCACGGCGGCCTCGCCCGGGTCCAGTTCGACCTCGACATATTGCATGCTCTCGCCGAAGATCTCGAAATCAATGACATCCATGCTCATTGCTCATCCTCCTTGCGTTTGCCGTGGCCGGCAAACATCACCCACAAATGAAAAGCCATGCCGGCCAGCGGCACCAGCGCCAGCAAAATCACGAAAAACCACTCGAATGGTGTCAACAGCTCGGTCATGTGTATGCCTGTACAGTCGCGGGAAGACATGATGCTACCTGCCGCCGTGCCTATTTGTCATGCCTGTTTTAATAGCGGCGCTGGCGGGCATCCAGCGCCGGTGCCAGTGCGCCGGCTTGTGCCAGCACCAGCAGGCCACCTGCGGTGGACAGATCACCGATAAACAAAATCCATTGCGTCTCGTTGCTGAAATCATGGTGAAAAATCAGTGCGGCCATTATGGAAAACAGCGCCAGTAGCGGAGCAAACCAGCGCACTTTCCAGCCCAGGAGGATGGCGGCGCCACCGCCGACTTCAAGCAGGATGACCAGCGGCAATAGCGAGGTCGGCACATGAAAGGCCTGCATATAGGCGGCAGTGCCGTCGTAGTTGATGATCTTGCTGAGGCCGGCAAGAAGGAAAAACTGGGCCAGCAGGATGCGGCCGGCCAGATTGAGCAGTGTGTTCACGGCAGGGTCTCCCGTATCGGAATGCGGATTGCCCTACCGGTTTAGCAGTATTGCACCGGCTCAGAGGCGGATCTTCAGCATGCGGCTGTCAGGTTCGGCCTGGCAGGCCAGCGTCCAGCCCTCGGCCAGCTCGGCATCGGACAGCACCAGATTGTCGCGCAGCTTCACCCTGCCTTCGGTCACCTTGCACTTGCAGGCGCCGCAAGCGCCAGCGCGGCAGCCGCTTGCCGGCTTGAGTCCGGCGCGCTCCATGCTGTCCAGCAGCAGCTCGCCCGGTTTGGTCTCCAGCCGGTGCGCGTGCCCACCCATTTCCACATGCAGCGTGGTGCTGGCCGCCTTGCCATCGGCGCTGCCGGTTGCCGGCTGGCCGAAACGCTCGACATGGATGCGAGCCGCATCCATGCCCAGCCCGTGCAGCGCCGCCTCGGCCGCCTGCATAAAGGGGGCGGGGCCGCAGATAAAGGCCTCGGCCTGCTGCCAGCCGCTGGCCAGGCCCGCCAGTGCGGCACTCTCCATACGACCGTCGCGCGCATCCAGATGATGGTGGACAGACAGGCGCTCCGGGTAGGCCAGCTGCAGGCGCTCAAGCTCGGATGCGAAGATGACCGAATCCGCGTCGCGGTTGGCGTAGATCAGCCGGATGCGGGCATGGCTGCCGGCCAGAGCCTCGCCCAGAATGGAGAACACCGGCGTGATGCCGCTGCCGGCGGCGATCAGCAGCAGGTCGCCACCCGCGTGTTCCACCACAAAGCGGCCGGCCGGCGGCATCACCTCCAGCATGTCGCCGGTTTTCAGTTCGCTATTGAGCCAGCCCGAGACCTGGCCACCTGCGACGTGCTTGACGGTGATGCGCGGCTGCGCGGCATCCGGCGTGCTGGAGAAGGAATAGCAGCGCCACTGCTTGCCCTGCGGCAGGGGGACTGCCAGCGTCAGGAACTGGCCGGCACGGTAGGCGAAGCGTGGGCGCAGGGCCTCGGGCACTTCGAAGCGGATGCTGACGGCGTCGGCGGTTTCGCGCCGGATGTCGGTCACGCGCAGTTGCAGGGTATGGCTGTCCGGATTGCCGGGCGCGGGGCCAGTTGGTGCTTGCGAGCGCGGGCCGGTGGGCGGCGTCGGCTTGCCGCCCAGCATGGTCCAGGCCTGACGGCGGCGGTAGAGCAGCAGCCAGCCCAGGTGCAGGCCGACCAGCGCCAGGGTGGCGTTGGCCAGCCATTCATGCACCTCGTCGGCATCCTTGAGCAGACCGCCGCTGCCGCCTGCGTCATCGTAGTCGCCGTCATCGTCGGCTTGTGCCGCCGGAATCACGGTGGAGAGCCCTTCGGACAGGGCTGCGCGGTTATCTATCATGGTCACGCCGATGACCAGAGTGGAGACAAAGCCCAGCACCAGGCCCAGCGTCAGCACCTTGCCGGCCAGCGCGCTGCCCGGTTTTTTCCACAAGCTGGCGGATGGCAGCAACGCGGGGAAGCCGCGGCTGCGGGCAATGGCCAGCAGCAGACGGATGGCCAGCAGCACGATCAGGCCGTAGCCCAGCCAGACATGGGCCAGTTCGGCATCGTCACCGGTGAGATAGGCTGCGCCAAAGACGATGGCCAATAGCCAGTGGTAGAGGCGGAAGCGCGAGAAGGGGTTCATGGCGAAATCCTGCGGTCGTTTCAATGCCATCAATCTATCCAGTGCGGCTTAACGCACCATTAAGTGCATGACTGTTTACCCCCTTAATGGGTGCTTAAGCTTGGCTGCGTATTCTGAAGGCATTGAACGCAAGGGAGAAAGTCGATGAAATATCCGCTGATCGTGCTGGCCTGCCTGCTGGCCGGCGTGGTGCAAGCCGAAACCCCCGCCGGTCTGCTCAAGAGTTATGAGCAGCAGGTACGCCAGGAAAACCCGAAGTTTGCCGGCTTTTCTGCCGAGCGCGGCAAGGCGCTGTATTACAGCCAGTCGCAGGCTAGCGGCAAGGCCATGAGCTGCACCACCTGCCATACGGCCAACCCGAAACAGGCCGGCAAGACGCCGGCTTTCCGCAAGGTTGATGCGCTGGCGCCATCGGCGCAGGCCGACCGCTTCACCGATATGAAGAAGGTGGAAAAGTGGTTCCGCCGCAACTGTGACGATGTGTTCAAGCGCGAGTGCACGACGCAGGAAAAGGGCGATTTCGTCAGCTGGATCATCACGGTCAAATAAGGGGATGGAGATGAAAGCCAGAGCCCTCGGTCTTGCCCTGCTCCTGCTGACGCTGGGTGCCGGTTTCGCCGTAGCGGATGACGACGGCGAGCACCATGGCGAAAAAAAATACAAGCGTCCCAAGCAGCTGTCAGTGCCCCTGTCTGCGCCCAAGGTCTGGCGCGCTGAATGCGGCAGCTGCCATATCGCCTATCCGCCGGGGCTGTTGCCGCCGGCAGCATGGAAGCAGCAGATGGACACGCTGAAAAACCACTACGGCAGTAATGCGACGCTGGACAAGGCGGACGAGCAGGCCATCCGCGACTTTCTCGCCGCCACCTCTAGCGTCAACCGCCTGGCGCTGGAGCCATCCGCCAAGGCGGGCGAGCCGCCACGCATCTCGACCACCGCATGGTTTATCCGCAAGCACGATGAAGTGAGGGCTGATGTGTGGCGGCGAAAATCAGTGGGCAGCGCAGCCAACTGTGTCGCCTGCCATGCCGGCGCGGAGAAGGGTGACTTCGATGAAGACAGGGTGAAAATCCCGAACTAGGTCGTGGCGCCGCCATGAAAAACGCCGCGTCCCCGAAGGGCGCGGCGTTGTTGTGTGTGGACGCGGCCGGCTTACTTGACGATCTGTACCAACTGACCCTTGGCATAGCGTTCGGCCATGGTGTCGAGGTTGAGCGCCTTGATCTTGCTGGCCTGGCCACAGGCACCAAACGCTTCATAGCGGGCGATACAGATATCGCGCATGGCGTTGGTCGATGCGATCAGGAACTTGCGCGGGTCGAATTCCTTCGGGTGCTCGGCGAGGAAGCGGCGCACTGCGCCGGTCGAGGCCAGGCGCAGGTCGGTGTCGATATTCACCTTGCGCACGCCGTACTTGATGCCTTCGACGATTTCTTCTACCGGTACGCCGTAGGTTTCCGGCATCTCGCCGCCGAATTCATTGATGATCTTCAGCCATTCTTGCGGCACGCTGGAAGAGCCGTGCATCACCAGATGGGTGTTGGGGATGCGGGCGTGGATTTCCTTGATGCGGTCGATGCGCAGCACGTCGCCGGTGGGCTTCTTGGTGAACTTGTACGCGCCGTGGCTGGTGCCGATGGCGATCGCCAGCGCGTCCACGCCGGTGTCCTTGACGAACTGGGCCGCTTCTTCCGGGTCGGTCAGCAGTTGGCTGTGATCGAGCACGCCTTCGGCGCCCACGCCGTCTTCTTCGCCGGCCATGCCGGTTTCCAGGCTACCCAGGCAGCCGATTTCACCTTCCACCGACACGCCGCAGGCGTGGGCGAAGTTGACCACGGTGCGGGTCACATCGGCGTTGTAGGCGTAGTCGGCCGGAGTCTTGCCGTCGCTCTTGAGCGAGCCGTCCATCATCACCGAGGAGAAGCCCAGCTGGATCGAGCGCTGGCATACGTCCGGGCTGGTGCCGTGATCCTGGTGCATCACCACCGGGATATGCGGGAATTCTTCGATGGCCGCCAGAATCATATGGCGCAGGAACGGGGCGCCGGCGTATTTGCGGGCACCGGCCGAAGCCTGCACGATCACCGGTGCGTCGCACTTGTCGGCCGCTTCCATGATCGCGCGCATCTGCTCGAGGTTATTGACGTTGAACGCCGGCAGGCCATAGGAAAATTCTGCCGCATGGTCCAGCAGCTGTCGCATCGAAACGAGTGCCATCTCTATCTCCGTGTGTTGCGGCAGCGGCCTGATGGCCGCTGCCAATCCGATTCTTCAATTTTGGCCGCCCGTGAGCCGCCTGTTCTGCATCAGTGCCGCGAGACTGCGGTCAGTGCCACGCCGGCCAGGCCAAAAGCACCGCCGGCTGCGCGGTTCATCCATTTAAGCCGCTTGGGGCTGTCCAGCCACACCCTGAGCCGCGCGCCGCCGCCGGCATAGGCAAACTGCCAGCTGGTCTCGATCACGTAAAAAGTCGCCGCGAGTATCGCCAGTTGCGGGCCTTGCGGCAAGCGTGAATCCATAAACTGCGGGAAGAGTGCGGCAAAAAATACAAAGGCCTTGGGGTTGCTCATCGCCACCAGAAAGCCGGTGGAAAAACGCTGCCATGCCGCACCGTGCGGCACGGTGTCGTCGCTGCTCAGCGGCTGTGGCGGCGCGCGCCAGGTCTTGATCCCCAGATAAATCAGATACGCTGCGCCGCTGTACTTGACCACGGCAAATGCCGTCTCCGACGCAGCCAACAGCGCCCCCAGGCCTGCGGCCGAACCGGCCATGATCAGCCCCAGCGCCGACAGCAAGCCCAGCAGCGTGGGCAAGGTATGGCGCACGCCGTAGCGTATGCCGTGGTTCAGCGCCAGCAGCATATTCGGCCCCGGCGTGGCCGAGACGAAAAACACCGTCACTACATAGAGCAGCCAGGTTTCCAGGGGCATTTTTACGCCTAATGTATGAGTTAATGCGTAAGTTTATGCGATACGCGCTAACAAGGCCATGCGGCCCTCACCCACCCTCACCCCGGCCCTCTCCCGCTTGCGGGAGAGGGTGGCGCGTCAGCGCCGGGTGAGGGTCAGGCGCGTTCGGCCAGGATCGCCACCGCCGGCAGTTCCTTGCCTTCGAGGAACTCGAGGAAGGCGCCGCCGCCGGTCGAGATATAGCTGATCTTGTCGGTCACGCCGAACTTGGCAATTGCCGACAGGGTATCGCCGCCGCCGGCGATCGAGAACGCCTTGGAGTCGGCAATCGCCTCGGCCAAGGTGCGGGTGCCGTGGCTGAACTGCTCGAACTCGAATACGCCGACCGGGCCGTTCCACACCACGGTGCCGGCCTTGGCTACGATCTCGGCCAGCTCTTTGGCCGAATCCGGACCGATGTCGAGGATCATATCGTCGCGGGTGACGTCGGCCACATTTTTCAGCGTGTCTTCGGCGTTCTCGGAGAACTCCGGCGCGCACACCACATCGGTCGGCAGCGGCACTTCGCCACCATGGGCGCGGATCTTCTCGATCACCTTCTTCGCTTCGCCCACCAGATCGGCTTCGGCCAGCGATTTGCCGATATTCTTGCCCTCGGCCAGCAGGAAGGTATTGGCGATGCCGCCGCCGACGATCAGCTGGTCAACCTTGTCGGCCAGCGACTCCAGAATGGTCAGCTTGGTCGACACCTTGGAGCCGGCGACAATCGCCACCAGCGGACGGGCCGGTGACTGCAGCGCCTTGCCCAGTGCCAGCAGCTCTGCGGTCAACAGCACGCCGGCACAGGCGACGGGCGCGAACTTGGCTACCGCATGGGTGGAGGCTTCGGCGCGGTGTGCGGTGCCGAAGGCGTCGTTGACGAACACGTCGCACAGGCTGGCGTAAGCCTTGCCCAGTTCTTCGTTGTTCTTCTTTTCACCCTTGTTCAGGCGCACATTCTCCAGCATCACCACATCGCCGGCTTTCAGTTCGATGCCGCTCTGCCAGTCGGCCAACACTTTCACTTCCTGCGCCAACAGTTCGGACAGACGCTTGGCCACCGGTGTCAGACTGTCTTCCGCCTTGGGCTCACCCTCGGTCGGACGGCCGAGGTGGGTCATCAGGATCACCGACGCACCGGCCTTCAGGCAGTGCAGGATGGACGGCAGGGAGGCGCGGATACGGGTGTCGTCACCGATCACGCCGTTTTTCACCGGCACGTTCATGTCGACGCGGATCAGCACGCGTTGCCCGGCGAGGTTCTGTTCAGTCAGCTTCTTGAATTGCATGGTCACTCCGTTGGGGAATGGGGAGTCGGAAATGGGGAACAGGTTTTTAGCAAAACCGTTTCCTGATGGCCGCTCGTGTATCGGTATTTGTGGCATTTGTAGGGTGAGTTAGGCCGCAGGCCGTAACCCACCATGCACTAGCGTGGGCAGATCGTGGTGGATGACGGGTTTACCACCTTTATTTGACATTCAAAACATGCTCCCACTTCTTCAAGAAGGCATTAGAATCTTCAACGGTTAAATTTTTTTCTTTGCTTTTTTCATTAAATTCATTCATGAAAATAGCACCGAATTTAATGGTGCATTTTTTAATCGGCTCAGCGAATCTAATTGGCAAATCAGGCATAGCCAAGACAGAGCATGTCCAACCAGATAAGCCTGGATTCGCTGAAATCAAAGCATCTACATTCTCACCTATGAGTATTTTTTGCAGACTTTTATCTCGAGAGAGTAAATCAATATATTCTTTGTTATTAACCATGTAATTGATCAAATATTTTTGATCAAACTGCTCGCCGCTAAATATTTCCGCAGCATTGTCCTTTGTAAACTTCACCATGAAACCAGATAGCTTATCAATATGTTCCCTCTTGTAAGAAGATAAGCATTTTGTTTTTTCGGAGGTATAGCTTTCATTGCGAACACTCAGCCTAGATAATAATTCAACAGCTTCAGTGCGAGTCTTCTCTTGCGGGGCCTCGGCCGCCGTAATTGCCAATATCTGCGGCAGGGCAATTAAAATAGAACAAACAGTTAACACTTTCCCTCCTCCATTTCAATAACAATCCGCCAAACACCCTCCAACGCCACCACCACATGGTGGGTTACGCCGCCGTAGGCGGCTAACCCACCCTACACATCAATCCGGCCCGCCAATATCTTCGTCCGGGGCATCGCCCCAATCGGCCGGATAAAAACCCTGTGTAACATGGCGGTGGAAGGTCGAATACGGCCAATCGCTGACCCGTTCCACCCAGCCGTGTTTCACCGGGTTGTAATGCACATAATCCACATGGCGCACGAAGTCGTTTTCGTCGCGGATCAGGTGTTCCCAATAACGCCGCTGCCAGATGCCACGCTCGCCATGTTTCAGGCGCGAGGCCGAGCGGGTTTCGCCTTGTGGCAGTGCCCGGCTGAAGCTGGACTTGATCAGCCGCCAGCGCGTGGCGAAATCGGCATCGCCTTCGGGCAGCTCGATCACGCAGTGCAGGTGCTCGGGCAATACCACCCACGCGTGGATGGTGAACGGGTAGTCCTGTTTAACCTTGCTGACTGCAGCGCGCAGCAGGTCGATATGTTCGACCAGCAGCCGGTTGTCGTGGCGCTCAAGCAGCGTCACGGTAAAGAAATAGGTGCCGCCGGGCCGCCACAGGCGGCGGTAGTCGGGCATGGTAATTTCGTTGTGTCGTTGTGTCGTTGTGTCGTTGCGCGGGGTAGGGTGGGTTAGCCGCCTGCGGCGGCGTAACCCACCCTACCCCTCAGCTGATCAGCAGCTGAACATCGCCTTGGCGGTGCGCAGCATCTGCTGGCAGAAGCCCCACTCGTTGTCGTACCAGGCCAGGACCTTGACCATATTGCCGCCGGTGACCTTGGTCAGGGTGGCGTCGAAGGTCGAGCCTTCGGTACTGTGGTTGAAGTCGCTGGAAACCAGCGGCAGGGTGTTGTAGCCCAGTACACCCTTCATCTTGCCGTCGGCGGCTTCCTTGACGATGGCGTTTACTTCTTCGACCGTGGTGTCGCGGCCGGCTTCGAAGGTCAGGTCAACCAGCGATACGTTGATGGTCGGCACGCGCACGGCGAAGCCGTCGAGCTTGCCCTTCAGTTCCGGCAGCACCAGACCGACGGCCTTGGCGGCGCCGGTCTTGGTCGGGATCATGTTTTCGGTGGCGGAACGGGCGCGGCGCAGGTCCTTGTGGCGCACGTCGGTCAGCACCTGATCGTTGGTGAAGGCGTGAATGGTGGTCATCAGGCCTTTCTTCAGGCCGATGGTGTCGTTCAGCGCCTTGGCCACCGGTGCCAGGCAGTTGGTGGTGCACGAGGCATTGGAAACGACAGTCATGTCGGCGCGCAGCACGTCGTGGTTGACGCCGAACACGACGGTCGCATCGACGTCGTCACCGCCCGGGGCCGAGATCAGTACCTTCTTGGCGCCGGCATCGATATGAGCCTGACACTTTTCCTTGGAGGTGAACGCGCCGGTGCATTCCAGCACCAGGTCGACGTTCAGTTCTTTCCATGGCAGTTCGGCCGGGTTGCGGGTGGAGAAGAACGGGATCACGTCGCCGTCGACGATCAGGTTGGTGCCTTCAAACGAAACCGGCGTGGCGAAGCGGCCGTGCACGGTGTCGTACGAGGTCAGGTGAGCGTTGGTCGCCAGATCGCCGGAGGCGTTGACTGCCACGATCTCGAAATCGCCGCGCAGATTGTATTCGTAGATGGAACGCAGGGCCTGACGGCCGATACGGCCGTAGCCGTTGATTGCAACGCGGATGGTCATCGAGTTTCTCTCCGAGAATAGGGGGGAAGCGGAATGCAAAAAAACGGCCACCCCTGACGGGGTGGCCTGTCTGTCAGCCGATTACGGCGCGGGTCTTGGCGACCACATTGTCGACGGTGAAGCCGAATTCCTTGAACAACAGCGGCGCGGGCGCCGACTCGCCGAAGGTGTCGATGCCGACCACGTCGCCTTCGAGGCCGACGTACTTGCGCCAGAAGTCGGAGATGCCGGCTTCGATGGCGACGCGCGGCACGCCCGACAGCAAGACGCTGGCCTGGTAAGCCTTGTCCTGACGGTCGAATACATTGGTCGACGGCATCGACACTACGCGTACGGCCACGCCTTCTGCGGCCAGCGCTTCCTGCGCCTTCAGTGCCAGCTCGACTTCGGAGCCGGTGGCGATCAGGATGGCTTTAGGGGCGGCGGCATCGCGCAGCACATAGCCACCGCGTGCCACGTCGGCGATCTGCTGTGCATCGCGGCCGACGAAAGGCAGGTTCTGGCGGCTGAGGATCAGGTTGCTCGGACGCTTGTCCTGTTCAATTGCGCTGGCCCAGGCCACGGCGGTTTCCAGCGTGTCGCACGGACGCCAGGTATCCATGTTCGGGATGTAGCGCAGGGTCGCGGTCTGCTCCACCGGCTGGTGGGTCGGGCCGTCTTCGCCCAGGCCGATCGAGTCGTGGGTGAACACGAAGATCGGGTTGATCTTCATCAGCGCCGCCATGCGCAGCGCGTTGCGTGCGTATTCGCTGAACATCAGGAAGGTGCCGCCGTACGGACGCAGGCCGCCGTGCAGCGTCATGCCGTTCATGATGGCGGCCATGCCGAATTCGCGCACGCCGTAGCTGATGTAGTTGCCGTTGCCTTCGTTATCGATCCACTCCGAGCCGGACCAGTTGGTCAGGTTGGAGCCGGTCAAATCGGCCGAGCCGCCGACAAACTCGGGGAATAGCGGCGAGAACGCTTCGATGGCGATCTGGCTGGCCTTGCGCGTGGCGACGGTCTGCGCGGCTTCATTGATGCGCGCCAAAGCGGCGGCCTTGTGCTCGGCCCAGCGTGCCGGCAGCTCGCCTGCCATGCGGCGGGTGAATTCGGCTGCCAGCTCGGGGTAGGCGCGGCTGTATTCGGCAAAGCGTTCGTTCCAGGCGGCTTCGCGCTTGGCGCCGGCCTCGCGTGCGTTCCACGCGGCGTAGATATCGGCCGGAATTTCGAACGGCGCGTGCGGCCACTTGAGGTTTTCGCGGGCGGCGGCGATTTCGGCTGCACCCAGCGGCGCGCCGTGTACATCGTGGCCGCCTTGCTTGTTTGGGGCGCCAAAGCCGATGGTGGTCTTGCAGCAGATCAGCGTCGGACGCGCGCCTTCTTTCTTGGCGGTCTCGATGGCGGTTTGCAGCTCGACTGCATCATGGCCGTCCACACCGCGGATCACTTGCCAGCCGTAGGCTTCGAAGCGAGCCGGGGTGTCGTCGGTAAACCAGCCTTCGACGTCGCCGTCGATGGAGATGCCGTTATCGTCCCAGAACGCGATCAGCTTGCCCAGGCCCCAGGTACCGGCCAGAGAGCAGGCTTCGTGGCTGATGCCTTCCATCAGGCAGCCGTCGCCGAGGAAGGTCCAGGTGTGGTGGTCTACGATGGTGTGGCCATCACGGTTGAATTCGGCAGCCAGCATCTTCTCGGCCAGCGCCATGCCCACCGCGTTGGTGATGCCCTGACCCAGCGGGCCGGTGGTGGTTTCCACGCCCGGTGCGTAGCCGTATTCCGGATGCCCCGGCGTCTTGCTGTGCAACTGGCGGAAGTTTTTCAGGTCGTCGATGGACAGGTCATAGCCGGCCAGATGCAGCAGGCTGTAGATCAGCATCGAGCCGTGGCCATTGGACAGCACAAAGCGGTCGCGGTCGGCCCAGTCCGGATTGGCCGGGTTGTGGCTCAGATGATCGCGCCACAGCACTTCGGCGATGTCGGCCATGCCCATAGGGGCACCGGGGTGACCGGATTTGGCCTTCTCGACTGCGTCCATAGCCAGAAAGCGGATCGCGTTGGCGAGCTCGGTACGGGAGACCATGCGAAAAACCTCGAGAGAGTTAGCAAGACGGGGATGGACGGGGTATCCATCCATCAAAAAGTGGCGAAATTATCGCTGTTATGTCGCATTGCGGCAACCAGCCACGGCGACAGACATTGACGAAAGCATCTTTTCTGCCGACTCTTTAAGCAATATCAGAAAAATTTTTGCCGGAGAATTCAAGCCATGTCCGATTTTGAAATGACGCCCCCGCCTGTTGCGCGTCCATCCGGCCCGCGCCTGTTGCCCGCCGGCCAAGGCTGGCAGTGGATTGTCGCCGCCTTCCGTCTGGTGCGCGAACAGCCGGTGACCTGGATACTGCTGGCACTGGTGTATCTGGTCATCCATATCGGCGTCAGCATGATTCCCATGATTGGCGGGCTCTTGCCCTTGCTGTTGTCGCCCATTTTTGCCGGCGGTTTTATTCTGGCGGCGAAAAAAGCCGAAGCCGGCGGCGAGCTGGAGCTGTCCGATCTGTTTGCCGGTTTTCGCGACCAGCCCAAGCCGCTTTTGGGGGTAGCGCTGGTTTATCTGGCGCTGTGCATGGTCGCGGCGATGGTCATGGTGGCCTTGGCCCTGTTGTTGGGCGGCATGGGCTTGATGGTGATGCCGGCCGAGGGCGAGACGCCTGGCACGGCCTCCATGCTGATGATGCTGCTGGTGTTCGGCGTGCCGATGTTTATTGTCAGCATGGCTTACTGGTTTGCGCCGGCGCTGGTGGTGATGCAGGGGCTGGCCCCGATTGCCGCCTGCCGCGCCAGCCTCAAGGCCGGCCTGTCCAACTGGAAGGCGCTGCTGATTTGCGGCCTGATGCTGGCTGTCATGCTGTTCCTGGCCATGCTGCCCTTTTTCCTCGGCCTGCTGTTGTGGTTTCCGGTGATGTACGTCACCAGCTACACCAGCTGGAAGGCGGTGTTCGGGGAGTAGGGATCAGGGACTCGTGATCCGTGGAGTTTGGTGTGGGGCCGGTTTTTTCGTCACGCTGAAACCGGCTCCCGGCTCCCGGCTCCCGGCTTAGTCGCGGCGCATGGTCACATGCAGGATGCCGCCATCGTCGTAGGGCTCGCTCACCGCTTTGAAGCCGAATGTCTGGTAGAAGCCCAGTTTATCGGCCTGCGCCGACAGCATGACCGGACTGTCCGGCCAGTGGCTTTCACACTGGCGTACCGCTTCGGCCAGCAACGCTTTACCCAAGCCTGTGCCACGCAAGGCCGGCTCCAGCACTACGCGGCCGATGGCGCTGGCACCCTCGTATTTGTCGCCGGGGGCGATCAGGCGGGCATAGGCGGCCAGCCGGCCTTGCCCATCATAGGCGCACAGGTGTAGACAGTCCGGGTCGACCCCGTCGATATCGCCATAGATGGAGTCCTGTTCCACCACAAATACCCGGTCGCGCAAGGCCAGTGCTGCGTACAGGGTGTGGATGGAAAAGCCGTCAAAACCGTGGCAGTGCCACGTCAGCGAAGTTGCCATAGTACAATCTCCCCCAAGTATTAATCTCACCAACATATCATGGCCGCCCTTGTGGCGGAACTGCCTGCCAGATGAACGACGAACCCGATCTGTTTGCCCCTGTCCCGAACGCTGCCCAGCCGCCTGTCCCGCCCGCTCCCGTGGTGGAGACGGAAGAGGAAGGCGATGGCTGGATTGCGCTGGATCATTATGCCGAGCGTGCCTATCTCGAATACGCGATGAGCGTGGTCAAAGGGCGTGCGCTGCCGGAGGTGGCCGATGGCCAGAAGCCGGTACAGCGTCGCATTTTGTACGCCATGCGCGACATGGGGCTGGTAGCCGGTGCCAAGCCGGTGAAGTCGGCGCGCGTGGTCGGCGAGATTCTGGGTAAATATCACCCGCACGGCGACAGCTCGGCCTATGAAGCCATGGTGCGTATGGCGCAGGACTTTACCCTGCGCTACCCGCTGGTCGACGGTCAGGGCAACTTCGGTTCGCGCGATGGCGACGGTGCGGCGGCCATGCGTTACACCGAGGCGCGGCTGACGCCGATTTCCGAGTTGCTGCTGTCCGAGATCGACATGGGCACCGTCGACTTCGTGCCCAACTACGACGGCGCATTCGACGAGCCGGCGCTGCTGCCGGCACGCCTGCCCATGGTGCTGCTCAATGGCGCATCCGGCATCGCGGTGGGGATGGCGACCGAGATCCCGCCGCACAATCTGACCGAAGTGGCGCGCGCCGCGCTGGCGCTATTGGCCAAGCCGGAGCTGACGACCTCCGAGCTGATGGCCTATGTGCCGGGGCCGGACTTTCCCGGTGGTGGCCAGATCATTACCCCCGAAGCCGATATCCTGTCTGCCTATGAAGGCGGGCGCGGTTCGGTGCGCGTGCGTGCCAAGTGGGAAATCGAGCGGCTGGCGCGTGGCCAGTGGCGCGTGATCGTGACCGAGCTGCCGCCGGGCTCCAGCGCGCAGAAGGTTCTGGCCGAAATTGAAGAGGCAACCAACCCCAAGGTCAAATCGGGCAAGAAGACGCTGTCGCTGGACCAGCAGAATCTCAAGAGCCTGATGCTGTCCATGCTGGACCGGGTACGTGACGAATCGGACAGCGCCTGCCCGGTGCGGCTGGTGTTCGAGCCTAAATCCAGCCGGCAGAATCCGGACGAATTCATCAATACCTTGCTGGTGCAGACCAGTCTTGAAGGCAATGTGTCGATGAATATGGTGATGATAGGGCTGGATGGGCGACCCGGGCAGAAGGGGCTGAAAGCCATCCTGTCCGAGTGGCTGGACTTCCGCCACACCACCGTCACCCGCCGGCTGAACTACCGCCTGGACAAGGTCGGTCAGCGTATCCACATTCTGGAAGGGCGCATGATCGCCTTTATCCATATCGATGAAGTGATACGCGTGATCCGCGAGGCAGACGAGCCCAAGCCTGATCTGATGCGGGCCTTCGGCCTGTCCGAACTGCAGGCCGACGATATTCTCGAGATCCGCCTGCGTCAGCTGGCCCGCCTCGAAGGCTTCAAGCTGGAAAAGGAACTGGCCGAGTTGCGCGAAGAGCGCGATGCATTGCGCCATCTGCTGGCCGATCCGGAAGCATTCCGTGCCCTGCTGTCCGACGAAATCCGCAAGGATGCCGCCAAGTATGGCGATGCGCGCCGTACCGAAATCAGGGCTGCCGAGCGTGCGGTGCTTAACCAGACCGTTGCCGACGAGCCGGTGACGCTGATCCTGTCGCAAAAGGGCTGGCTGCGTGCGCGCGTCGGCCACAATGTCGACTTGTCTGCCTTGTCGTTCAAGGATGGCGACAGTCTGGCCTGCGTGGTGGAAACGCGCACGGTGTGGCCGGTGGTGGTGCTCGACACCAAGGGGCGCGCCTACACCATCGATGCGGCGGCGGTGCCGACCGGGCGTGGTGACGGTGCGCCGGTCACTTCGCTGCTTGATATGCAGGATGGTGCCAAGCTGGCGCAATTGCTGGCCGCGCCTGACGATGCGCGCTTTGTGGTCGCGAGCTCGGGCGGTTACGGCTTCGTGGCCAAGGTGTCGGACATGACCGGCCGGGTCAAGGCGGGCAAGGCCTTCCTGACGCTGGACGAGCACGACACGGTACTGACGCCGGTACGGGTTGGCGCGGCGCTGGATAGCTGCAAGCTGGTTGCCGCCAGCACCTTGGGCCGTCTGCTGGCCTTCCCTGCCAGCGAGTTGAAAGAGCTGGCCAAGGGCCGCGGCCTGATGCTGATGGCGCTGGAAGAGGGGGATGCGCTGACCGCCGTGGGCTTAGTGGCCGGCGAGAAAGCCTTGCTTGCCACCACTTCGGTGCGCGGCAAGGTGGCCGACGAGAAGCTGAGCCTGGGCGAGTTTGAAGGCAAGCGCGGCCGCAAGGGCAAAGCCATGCCCAAGCGCTGGCAGGTGAGCGCGATTACCGATCTGTAAGACAGTAGCGGGATAGGGGACTCGGGATCAGGGACTCGCGGCGTTTGACATGGCGCCTGCTTTTTCATCACGCTGAAGCCGGTTCCCGGTTCCCGGTTCCCGGTTCCCGGTTCCCGGTTCC
>NZ_WSSB01000002.1:108587-278063 GCF_009831765.1 Craterilacuibacter sinensis
CCCGGTTCCCGGTTCCCGGTTCCCGGTTCCCGGTTCCCGGTTCTACTCGAACTCGGGAATCACGTTTTGCTGCTCGGGCAAGCCCGGGCCGCCGACTTTGTGTCCCTGCTCGAGTATCCAGTTACGGAAAGCAAGAAAGACGGGCGACTCCAGCTGTTCTTCGCGGTAGCACAGATAGTGGCCCTGATCGAGCACTTCGGCGCTGTCGAACGGCTCGATGATGCGGCCACTGGCGATTTCTCCCTCGACCAGGCAACGCGGCACCAGCGCATACCCCATGCCGATCTCGACGGCACTGATCAGTGAACTGTAATGCTCGAAGCGTGCGCTGCTGCGCAAGGGCTGCGCGGCCAGACCGCGGGCATTGCACCATTGCGCCCAGATATCGGGTTCGCCCTGGTGGATCAGAATGCGGGCCTGTGCAAGATCGGAGGCCGAGCGTGGCAGCGCGGCTGCATCCGCCGGCTGTGCCGAAGCAACCAGAATAAAGTGGCGGCCGGCGATATTGTCGGCAACGATACCCGGCCAGTGGCCGCTGCCGTAGCGGATGGCGATATCGACGTCGTGTGGTTGTGCCTGACGGCCGGACAGGTGCTGGTGAAAGGCCAGGGTGACTTGCGGGTAAGCGCTGCTGAAAGCCGGCAGGCGCGGAATCAGCCATTTGGTCATAAAGGTCGGCACGCACGATACGGACAGCGTGCCACGGCCATGCTGGCTGCTGGCCAGGTCGTTGGTTGCGCTCTCCAGCATGCGCAGTGCCGGCTGGATGCGTTGCAGATAGTGGCGGCCGGTGTGGGTCAGTACGAAGGCGCGGCCGACACGGGCAAGCAACTCGACGCCGAGGAACATTTCCAGCCCGGAAATCTGCCGGCTGACCGCGCTGGGGGTGACGCACAGTTCGTCGGCCGCCTGCGTCACCGACAGGTGACGGGCGACGGCTTCGAATGCCAGCAGTTCATGGATACTGGGACAGGCTCGTTTCATTGCGCTCCATCATCATCTTTGCGTCAATCGCAAGCATGGGATGCCGTTTAATCATTCGGATGTAAACAGTCGCTAATATAATACCGGCTTTGCTGACTATTCGCAGGCTTCTCCAAGGCGACCCATGTTTATCCGGCTGGTTTCCCTGAGCTATATGCTCTACCTCGTTCTGCCCATCGTGCTGATTCTGGTCGGCTCATTTGGCGAGACCTGGGTGAATGCGCTATTGCCCGAAGGCTCGACCACGCAGTGGTATCTGGAGCTGTGGGAAGACCGCAGCTTTATCCGTGCCTTTGTCACCAGCCTGATTGTCGGGGCAGCATCGTGTGCGATCAATACCCTGCTGTGTGTGCCACTGGCCTATTCGCTGGTGCATGGCGCCAAGCAGAAAAACCGCTTCGCCACCCGCCTGCTGACCCTGCTGCCGGTGGCGGTGCCGACCATCACCCTGGGCTTTGGCTACATTCTGGTATTCAATACCGATGCCATGCCATGGCTGGGCAGCACGCCTTTGCTGATTGCTGCCCATGTGGTGCTGACCCTGCCGTACCTGACGCAGGCGCTGGTGACCGATCTGCGCCACCAGCGGCTGGACCGGCTGGAAGAGGCCGCCGCCACATTGGGCGCGCGTCCGATCCAGCGCTTTTTCGGCATCATCGTTCCCAATCTGCGCGCCAGCTTGCTATCGGGTCTGGTGATGGTGGCGGCGCTGTCCATTGGTGAATTCCAGCTGTCCAATCTGATCGTCGGTTTCCAGAACCGTACCTATCCGGTCGTGCTGCTGCAGGCCTTTTATGGTGCAACCGGCTTTGCCTGTGCTGCGACCGTGATCCTGCTGCTGCTGGCGACCGTGGCTTCCCTGACCTCTACTCTGGCATCGAAAAAAGCATGAGCCTCTCATTCGAACAAGTCGGTTTCCAATACCGCGGCACGTCTATCGGCGTGCACGATGTGTCGCTGTCGCTTGCCAGCGGCGAACTGGTCGCCCTGATCGGCCCGTCCGGCTCGGGCAAGACCACCTTGCTGCGTCTGACGGCCGGCCTGATTAGCGGCCATAGCGGCCGCATCGTTCTGGACGGGCGCGACCTGTCGGGCATGCCAGTGCACGAGCGCCATATCGGCATGATGTTCCAGCACTACGCGCTGTTTCCGCATCTGACGGTGCTGGAAAATGTCGGCTACGGCCTGAAGATGGCTGGTGTCGAGGCCGGCGCGCGGCGCAAGAAGTCGCAGGAAATGCTTGATCTGGTGGGCTTGGGCCAACTGGCCGGGCGTCGTCCGGCACAGCTTTCCGGCGGCCAGCAGCAGCGCGTGGCGCTGGCGCGGGCGCTGGCCTACAGCCCGCAGGCGCTGTTGCTGGACGAGCCTTTGTCGGCACTGGACGCATCGATCCGTGGCCAGCTGCGCGACCAGATCCGCCAGTTGCAGCAGCAGTTTGGGGCGACCACCTTGCTGGTCACCCACGATCAGGAAGAGGCGCTGGCCATGGCCGACCGTATCGCCCTGCTTGATCAGGGCCGTGTGCTGCAATACGGCACGCCGACCGAACTGTATGAAAACCCGCTGAACGAAACCGTGGCCCGCTTTGTCGGTTTGTCGACCATCTGCACGGCAACCGTCTGTGGCGAGGGCGAGATCGATACCGGCTATGCCCGTTTGCGTTGTGACACCGGTGCGCGCGCGCCGGGCGAGCAGGTCAAGCTTCTGGTCCGTCCCGAGCATATCGAGGCCGATCCGCCACTGTTTGCGGTCAACCGCATGGAAGGCCACGTCACGCTCAACCGCTATCTCGGTTCGTTCAACCGTTACGATTTTATGCCGCACGGTGCGCAACAGCCGTGGCTGGGCGAGGCGCGCAGCGCCCCGGCTGACGCCATTGCCGTGGCCCCCGAACATATCCGCCTGCTGGCGGCCTGAACCCATCCCAAGTCCCGGAGAGAAGCTTCATGTCCTTGTTGAACCGTCGCCATATTCTGGCTGCATCGCTTGCCACTTTGTTTGCCCTGCCTGCACAGGCATTTACCGGCCCCGAGCTGTACTCGGGTGAAAAGGCGCTGTATCAGGCCGCCAGCAAAGAGGGCATTGTGGTGTCGTTCGATACCGGACCGGAATGGGCCAACTGGAAGTCGCTGTTCAAGGACTTCAAGCAGCGCTATCCGGAAGTCGAGCTGACCTATAACGACCTGGGCTCGGCCGCGACCGTGGTGGCGCTGGACAAGACCCGTCGCCGTCCGCAAGCCGATACCGCCTATTACTTTGCCCAGTCTGCCGTCGATGCCGTCGCCAAGGATGTGGTTGCGCCGTTCAAGCCGGTGAATTTCGACAAGGTCAGCCCGGTGATGCGCGAAGCGTCCGGCAAGTGGTTCGGCGTGCATTCGCTCAACGTCGCCTTCCTGGTCAACAAGAAGCTGGTGAAAAACGTGCCGCAAGGCTGGGCCGACCTTCTGAAGCCGGAATACAAGAACAGCGTGGTTTATCTGGATCCGCGCTCGACCGGTCAGGGCCAGGTAGCGGTGCTGGCTGCTGCCTTCGGTAATGGCGGCTCGATGGACAAGCCGCTCGCCGGTACCGATTACCTGGGCAAGTTGCACAAGGCCGGCAATGTGCTGCGCGTTGAAGGTACGACGCCTTACGCCAAGTTCCTCAAGGGCGAGATCCCGATCTGGATCGGCTACGAGAACGACGGCCTCAAGGCCAAGTATATGGACGGCATGAAGGACAGCATCGCCGTGGTGATTCCGAAAGAGGGCAGCGCGGCCGCACCGTACGGCATGAGCCTAGTGAAGAACGCACCGAACCCGAACGCAGGCAAGCTGTGGCTGAACTTCGTGATGAGCAGCAAGGGTCAGGCGCTGTTTGCCGAAGGTTTCGTGCGCCCGGCGGTGGCGGGTGTTGCCCTGCCGGCGGCGGTGCAGGCCAAGATGCCGGCCGCGCCGCAGGTGAAGCCGGTTGATGTGATCCGCGCGCAAAAGCATAAGGCGGCGATTGACGCTGCCTGGACGCGCGCCGCCCTGTCCAAGTAAGGAAACGCATCATGATGCAGCGGTTCGGCGCGTGGCCCGCGCTTACCTTTATCGGCCTGTTTTTCGTGTTGCCGCTTCTGGCACTGGTCCCCGAGGCGGTGTCGGAAAATGGCGCAGCGTTCGGGCGTATGCTGGCCGACCCGCTGTTCTGGCCTGCGCTGACCAATTCGGTGTTGCTGGGACTGTCGGCCGGCGTGCTCTCCACGCTGGTCGGCGTGGCGGTCGCCTGGCAACTGGCGCAGGCATCGCCGTTCTGGCGTGACAAGCTGATGGCCTTGCTGGGGCTGCCGCTGGCTTTCTCCGGCATGGTGATTGCCTACGGCTTCATCCTCGCCTTCGGCCGGGCCGGCTTTGTGACCCAGATTCTGGGTTATCTCGGT
This sequence comes from Craterilacuibacter sinensis, assembly GCF_009831765.1. Classification (GTDB taxonomy): domain Bacteria; phylum Pseudomonadota; class Gammaproteobacteria; order Burkholderiales; family Chromobacteriaceae; genus Craterilacuibacter; species Craterilacuibacter sinensis. Next base: position 112,975 of record NZ_WSSB01000002.1, read on the forward strand.
GCCGATACCGCCGAGATCGGCGGCTGGGTGTATACGGTCGGCGGGCTGACCTTCGCCTACGCCTACTACCTGATCCCGCGTGTTGCGCTGACACTGTACCCGGTGTTTGCCAACCTCGATCTGCGCCCGATTGAAGCGGCCCGTACCTTGGGCGCTACGCCGCGTCGTGCTTTTCTCGATGTGGTGGTACCCGAGGTAGGCCCGTCGGTGCTGGGCTCGTGTGCCGTAGTCAGTGCGCTGGCAATGGGCACTTACGGCACGGCGCTGGCACTGGTCGGCACCCAGGTCAATATTCTGCCGTTGCTGCTATACGCCAAAATCGGCGATGGCGGCGCGGACTTCCCTGTTACCTCTGCCTTGTCCATTATCCTGCTTGCCTTGTGCTCGCTGGTGCTGGGTCTGGGCGATCACTTCAGTCAACGCCGTGAACATGCAACATTCGAATAAAGTCGTCACCGCCCTTGCTTCTCTTGCCGAGCGACAGAAGGGACGCGGGCGTTTAGCCCAGCCGGTTGCCATTGTCGGCCCGCGCGAGGCCTCGGCCGAGCAAGAGGCTACCGCCTACCGTCTGGCACATGCGCTGGCCAGTGCCGGCGTACCGCTGGTGTGTGGTGGCAAGATAGGCGTGATGCAGGCCGCAGCTCGCGCTGCCAATGATGTTGGTGGCACCTGCATCGGCTTGCTGCCGGAAGAAGACGCAGCCTACGGCAACCCCTATCTGACCGTGGCGTTGCCAACCGGCATCGGCCTGTCGCGCAATATGCTGGTGGCGCGTGCCGGTGCCTGCCTGATCGCCGTTGGCGGCGGCCTGGGAACCTTGTCTGAAATCGCGATGGCGCTGCAGTGGAAAAAACCGGTATTTGCCATCCGTGATGCACCGGATGTACCCGGTATGCAGGTGTTTGACGATGAAGATGCCTTGCTTGAGGCGGTCACCGACTGGCTGGCAGGCTTCCTGCCCGAGGGATGCCACGATCTGGGCGGCTAAAAGCGCTTGTGCATCCAGCTGTGATCAAAGCCACCCGGTACTTCGGGTGGCTTTTTATTGGCTGTTCTTGCTGTGGGCGTGCCTCGCTGGCAGCAAGCTAGTTACCGTCCACCATCAGGATGGGGATCAGCTTGCGCTGGATCAGGCAGTCGTAATCGCCTTCCTGATATTCGCGGCATACCCATGGACGCTGGGCGTAGATGGTGCACAGCATGGTGCGCCGGTCCAGCGCCGCGCACCAGCCGTCGTTCCGCCGGCGCAGCGTTTCTGCTCCCCAGTCATCCTCCACGATATACCGCGCCGGTACCGCGTCGTCGCCGGCCATCAGAATCACTTCCAGCTGGCAGCAGCAGGCCTTGCAGGTGCTGCAGGAGATGGTGGCGTCTATCGTGTCCGGCGCGCTAGGGTCGGCCATGTTCAGGCTGTGTCTTTGGCATCGGGGCGCAGTTTGAGCGTCAGCCCGCGCAGCAGGTTGCGCAGGAACTGGTCGCCGCATTCGCGGTAGTGCTTGTGATCGGGTTTGCGGAATAGCGCGCCCAGTTCGGCGCTGCTGACGGTGAGTCCGGCGCGCAGGATCAGTTCCTGAATGTCTTCCTGCTTCAGCTCGAACGCAATGCGCAGCTTTTTCAGGATCAGGTTGTTGGACATGCGCTGCGGTGCAGCGGGGGCTGCGCCGGCGGCCGGTTCGCGTGCGCCGCGCTTAAGCGTGATGACGCCGTCGAGAAAGGCTGACAGCACGCGGTCGTTGCACGGCTTGAAGCCTTCGTCGTCATCGCGCTTGAGCAGGGCCGGGATGTCCAGATCGGCCGGATCGAGGCCGCCTTGCTGGATCAGCTTGGGTAGCTGGTTGTCGCGCAGGTCGAGAATAAAGCGCACGCTGCGCAGGATATCGTTATTAAGCATGAGGGTCTTTGCCTGGTAGGGGTGTAGTGGGCCGGGAGCGGGGAGTCGCCGCAGTGGCTCTCCGCTTCCTATTCCCTACTCCCGCTGTTTCTTAGGGTGCCAGCCGTACTTTGTGCCAGCTGGCATCGCTGTTCAGTGTGTATTGTACGCGGTCATGCAGGCGGCTCGGGCGGCCTTGCCAGAATTCGATGCGATCGGCCACGACCGCATAACCGCCCCAGTGCGCGGGGCGCGGTACGCCTAGCGGAAATTTGACGCCGAACATGGCTGCGCGCTTGACCAGCTCGGCCTTGGACGGGATTTCCGTACTTTGCTCCGAAGCCCATGCCCCCAGGCGGCTGGTATAGGGCCGGCTGGCAAAATAGGCATCGGATACTTCGGGGGCGACACGCGTCACCTTGCCCTCGATGCGCACCTGCCGCTCAAGCTCAGGCCAGAAAAAGGTCAGGGCGATCCACGGGTTGGCATCCAGCTGCTGGCCCTTGCGGCTGGCGTAGTTGGTGTAGAACAGGAACTGGCCGTGCTCGACGCCCTTAAGCAGCACGATGCGGCTGCTGGGGCGGCCATCGGCTCCGACGCTGGCGACATGCATGGCGGTCGGTTCCATGACCTCGGCGCTGATGGCTTCTTGCAGCCAAAGCTGGAACTGGGCGACGGGGTCGCTCAGGCAGTCTTCCGGCGACAGTTCTTTTTTGGCGTAATCCTGACGGATGTCGGCGAGATTGAGCGACATGGCGGTCTCCTTTGGCCGCTATGATAGCGCGACTGCCGGCCCTCCGGCTTTGGCGTAGCGTGCTGTTTTGATGGGCAGGAGAGTGCAGGAGGCGTGCAGCAAGTCGTCCTGAGTGGCGGCATTTACGTTAAAATGCCACTTTTATCCTGCGGCACACCGCTTCATGCACCTCGTCGCCTTCGGCCTTAACCATTTATCTGCCCCTGTTGCCATCCGTGAGAAGCTCGCTTTTCCGGCCGAGGTGCTGCCTGCGGCATTGACCGGTCTGGTCGACTCGCAGGCGGCCAAAGAGGTGGCCATTGTGTCGACGTGCAACCGCACCGAGATCTACTGCAATAGTCAGGATCCGTCGGCGGCATTGCTATGGCTGGCGCGTTACCATGATGTGTCGCTGGATACGCTGAAACCCTATCTCTACCAGCTGGATGCGCCGGCAGCGGCACGCCATGCCTTTCGCGTGGCATCGGGGCTGGATTCGATGGTGCTGGGCGAGACGCAGATTCTGGGCCAGCTCAAGGATGCGGTGCGGGCGGCGGAAAATAGCGGCACGCTGGGCATTTTGCTCAACACCCTGTTCCAGAAAAGCTTTGCCGTCGCCAAAGAAGTACGCAGCCAGACCGGCGTGGGCGCAAGCTCGGTGTCGATGGCCGCGGCTGCGGTGCGGCTGGCCGAACAGATTTTCCCGACCGTGGGCGAACTAAAGGTGCTGTTTATCGGGGCCGGCGAGATGATCGAGCTGGTGGCGACCCACTTTGCGGCGCGCAACCCGCGCCAGATCACCATTGCCAATCGCACGCTTGCCCGTGGTCATGCGCTGGCCGAGCGCCTGCCGGGCAATACCAATGCGGTGACGCTGGCCGAATTGCCCGAGCTGCTGGCGCAATACGATGTGGTGGTCAGTTCGACCGCCAGCCAGCTGCCGATTATCGGCAAGGGTCTGGTTGAGCGCGCGGTCAAGGCGCGGCGCCATCGCCCCATCTTTATGCTGGATCTGGCTGTGCCGCGCGATATCGAGGCCGAGGTGGCCGAGCTGGACGATGTGTTTCTGTATTCGGTGGATGATATCGCCGACATTGTCGAAGTCGGGCGTGAGGCGCGGCAGCAGGCGGCAGGCCACGCCGAGACTATTATCGGCGCGCGTGTGGCCGAATTTTCCGACTGGCTGCGCCAGCGCGAACGTGTGCCCCTGATCCGCAGCCTGCGCGACCATGCCGAGCAGCAGCGGCAGCAGGCGCTCAAAGTGGCGCTAAAACAGCTCGCGCGTGGCGAAGCACCCGAGGCGGTGCTGGAGCTATTGTCGCAGCAGCTGACCAATAAACTGATGCACCCGCCGACCCGGGCCTTGTCCGGCGGCAAGGGGGCTGATCCTGACGCGCTGGCCGATGCGGTGGTGCGTCTTTACCGTTTACATCCGGAGTCGTAATGAAACCGTCGATTGCCGCCAAACTGACGCAGTTGGCTGAACGACTTGAAGAAGTCACCCATTTGCTGGCCAGCGAACACGCGACCCGCGATATGGATGCGTTCAGGAAGCTGACGCGCGAGCATGCCGATCTGACCCCGGTGGTCGAGACCTTTGCTGCCTACCAGCAGTGCGAGCAGGATATGATCGATGCCGGCGAAATGCTGTCCGATCCGGACATGAAGGAATTCGCGCAAGCCGAGATCGAAGAAGGCAAGGCGCGGATCGCCGCGCTGGATACCGAGCTGCAAAAGCTGCTGCTGCCCAAAGACCCGAACGACGACAAGAATATCTTTCTGGAAATCCGTGCCGGCACCGGCGGTGACGAGGCGGCCCTGTTTGCCGGCGACCTGCTGCGCATGTATACCCGCTACGCCGAGCGCAATCGCTGGCAGGTGGAGGTGGTGTCGGCGTCCGAGTCTGACCTTGGCGGCTACCGCGAGGTGATTGTGCGCCTGATCGGCCAGGGCGCGTTTTCGCGCCTGAAGTTCGAGTCCGGAGCCCATCGCGTGCAGCGCGTGCCGGCAACCGAGACGCAAGGCCGTATTCATACTTCGGCCTGTACCGTGGCAGTGATGCCGGAGGCGGACGAGATTGCCGAGGTGGTGCTGAACCCGGCCGATCTGCGCATCGATACCTACCGCGCTTCCGGTGCCGGTGGCCAGCACATCAACAAGACCGACTCGGCGGTGCGTATCACCCACTTGCCTACCGGCATCGTGGCCGAGTGTCAGGATGGGCGCTCGCAGCATGCCAACAAGGCCTCCGCCATGCAGGTGCTGGCGGCGCGCATTTACGATATCCAGTTGCGCGAGCAGCAGCAAAAAGAAGCGGCCGAGCGCAAGAGTCTGGTCGGCTCCGGCGACCGTTCCGAGCGCATCCGTACCTACAACTATCCACAGGGCCGTATCACCGATCACCGCATCAATCTGACGCTGTACAAGCTGGATCAGATTATGGATGGCGATCTGACCGACCTGACCAATGGCCTGCTGGCCGAACATCAGGCCGAATTGCTGGCCGCGCTGTCGGACTAAGCGCAAGCTGACGGATGGGCCGCCTGCGGGCGGCTTTTTTGCGTCTTGGGCTCATATGCCGTTTTTGCGTTCAATATATTGAAATTAAATATATTGAACAATATAATGATTGAGCAAACCTGCAGCAAGGAGAACAAGATGCAAAAGAATATTGGTGGTACCGAACGCGTGATCCGCGTGGTTGCCGGTCTGGCGATTACCAGCCTCGCCTTCGTCGGCCCGGCTAGCCCGTGGGCTTTTCTGGGGCTGGTACCGGTCGCGACAGGCTTGATGGGCTGGTGCCCGCCGTATGCGATCTTCGGGATTAATACCTGCAAGAAAAAAGCCTGAGTCCATTCAGGGAAAAACGCCGGTGCCAAGCCGGCGTTTTGTTATTTGCCGGCTTCGATCGGCAGCCGGATGCGTATGCTGAAGCCGCCATCGGCCTCATCAATAAAATCGAGCCGGCCATGGTGCTGGCTGACAATGCGGGTGACGATGGCCAGCCCCAGCCCGCTACCACCATCGGTGCCGCGATGCGAGGCCAGCCGCTCGAACGGGGCCAGCGCGGCCTCGCGCAGTCCGGGGGCGATGCCAGCACCGTGGTCGGTGACGGTCAGCTGTGCCGTGTGATGATCCCGGGCAAGACGTACGGCAAACGGCGGCAGGCCATAGCGGCGGGCATTTTCCAGCAAATTGGACAGCAGCCGCTCCAGCGCCAGCGCGTCACCATTGATTTCCAGTCCTTCTTCTATCTCCAGTGCGATTTCCATACCGTTGCGGCCAAAGCGGGCGACCACGCTATCAACCAGCTCGCCCAGTGCAGTCGGGGTCAGCGGGCGGGTTTCGCCGGCGCGGGCGAAGTCGGAGAACTGGCTGATAATGCGCGATAGCTCGTCGATATCGTCCAGCATATCGCGCTGGTCGGCACCCGCTTCCTGCATTTCCAGCATCAGTTTAAGCCGGGTCAGTGGTGTCCTGAGATCGTGTGACAGGCCGGCCAGCATCAGCCGGCGCTCACGCGCGGTTTCATCCAGGCTGTGGCTCATCTGGTTGAAATGCTCGGCCAGTGCGCGGATCTCGCGCGCTCCGCTCTCCGGCAGCGGTAGCGGCGTACGGCCGAGCCCGAGCTCGCGTACGGCGGCAGACAGTCGCGACAAGGGCCGGCTGATCTGCCAGGCAAAGCCGACTGCGAGCAGGGTGGCCAGCAAGGAGGCCAGCAGCGAAGCCAGCCACAGCGAGCCCAATGGCCGTTCGCTATAACGCCCCAGCGGCATTACCAGCCAGTAGGCCTGATCCAGCACATGAACTGCCAGCCACATTTCCCGCCGCCCGTCGTGGCGGCGCACGCGGATACTGGTTTTTTCGCCCAGTGTCGCCGACAGGCGCTGGGTCAGCGCTTCGGTCATGGCGCTGGCTTGGGGCCTGAAATCCAGTCCCTGATCTGCACTGGCCGGCAGGAGTTGCGGAAAGCCCGGCCGGTTGGTGTTTTGCAGATAGCTAGCGCGCTGTGCTGCCGTTCTGCCGTCCAGCGCGTCTTCCGCACTGGCCAGCGTATCCAGTACCTCGTTGTATAGCTGTTCGCTGATCAGGCGGTGGCGTTCGGCCGAGGCCAGCCACAAGGTGATGCCCTGGGTAATCAGCACGGCGCTGACCACCAGCAGAATCAGGCGCGCACGCAGCGACAGCGAAGACAGGCGCTTCATTCGCCGCTTGTGCCGTCCGGCACGAACACATAGCCGTAACCCCACACTGTCTGGATATGGCGCGTTTTGCTGTCTTGGCGCTCCAGCGCCTTTCTCAGGCGCGAAATATGGACATCGATGCTGCGGTCCAGCGATTCGCCATTTCCCTTGCCCAGAGCCATTTCCATGAGTTGCTCGCGTGTCAGCGGACGACGCGGGTGGCGTGCCAGCACGGCAAGGACGGCGTATTCGGCGCTGGTAAGGCTGATCGCCTGGCCATCGCATAACAGTTCGCGCTGCCCCAGATTCAGGACGAACTCGCCGAAAGCGAGTTTTTCTTCGGCCGTATGGCTGGCACTGAGTGCCGGTGTCGCATGGTGGCGGCGCAGCACCGACTGGATACGGGCGGTCAGCTCGCGCGGGTTGAATGGTTTGGCCAGATAATCATCGGCGCCCATTTCCAGCCCCAGAATGCGGTCTATGTCTTCACCGCGCGCGGTCAGCATAATGACCGGAATATTTTCACCCGCTGCGCGCAGGCGGCGCACGACGGCCAGCCCGTCATCGCCGGGCATCATCACGTCGAGCACAATCAGGTCGGGACGGTTGCGTGCCAGTTTGCGTTCAAGCTCGCGCGCATCCGGCAGGGTATCGGCGCTAAAGCCTTGCTGGGTCAGAAAGCGCGACAGCAAGTCACGTAGTTTGGCGTCGTCATCGACGACCAGAATTTTGGCGTTTTCCATGGCTCAAGCTTAACGCGTTCACCCGCTGCGGTCAGCCATGGCGTGTACAAGTGTTAAGCAGGGGGCGCTTCTTCACACTCCTTAACATTCGTGGCGGACTCGGGCACATTTGCGCAATACCCGCGCCTTACACTGCAAGTCTCGATACCGAAGCGGAGTGAATTTTCATGAAAAAAACCTTTTCCGTCAGCCTGCTGGTGCTGAGTCTGCTGGCCGGCAGTGCCTTTGCCGTTGAAACCAGCCAGGCCGCCAAGCCGAAAGATGGCTGCAAGAACAGCGCCCTGCGCGCAGACATCCTGTCTGGTGCTTTGACCGATTCCGAGCTCAAGACCCTGCAAGCCGACCGTGCCGCCATGCGAGCACGTCACCAGGCTTTGAAGCAAGCAGGCCAGCCATTGAGCGAAGCGGCACGCACCGAACTTGGCCAGATGCGCCAACAGTTCAAGGACAAGGCTGCGGCGCTGGCGGCTAATGCCGAGCGCGGTCCTGCGCGCAGTGAAATGCCTGCCAACTGGTGCGCCGGTAAAGGCAAGGGTGGCAAGGCACGCATGGGCATGCCGGCTGGCCTGACACCGGCCCAGCAGCAAGCCTGGCAGCAGGACAGGGCCGCGATGCGCAGCAAGATGCAGGCAGCGCGTGCAGATGGCGTGGTGGATGAGGCTGAACGCGCCGAATTGCAGACTATGCGCACGGCGATGCAGAACAAATATCATCCGGCTGTCGTGGTTAAACCGTAAGATGTATGCTCGGGCGGTGACACCATGCCGTGCTGGACGCTAGAATTCATCTATGAAATCCATTCTTATCCTGCTGCTGGCCTGCTGTTTTACCCTGCCGGCCTATGCAGGCCCTCCCCGGCACAAGGACAAAGGGGCCGAGGTACAGGGCTCGCACCGCTTGCGTGAATTACGCTTGCGTCAGGCGCTAAAAAACGGCGATATCAGCCAGCAGGAAGCCAATCAATTGCGTCAGGCGCGCAAGGAGCAGCGCAAAGAGCGGCAGAGCGACCGGCGTCAGGGTATGGAAAAGCGGGAAAAGTGGCAGAAGGGTTCGCAACAAGAATTCTGGCGTGAGCGGCGCCGGCAGTCTCAGCGTGGCGCTGACGACGATTGATGGCGAATGCCATGAATTTCACACAAAGGGAATGCGATGCATCGCATCTGGCTGATCTTGGTTCTGTTGCTGTCTGCGCCATTGATGGCAGGCGTGGCAGATTGCAGCCAGAGCCAGGCGCCCAAGCGTTGCGAGGTGCTGAGAGCCGGGCAGGCAACGTGTCAGGATGTGGCTCCGGCACAGATGAAGGCCTGCCTGGAGGATTTTACGCCGGACACCAGTTGCCGCCGTCAGCGTGATGTGGCGCGCTGCGAAGCGCTACGCACGGCGCAAAGTGCATGCAATACGCTGTCTGGCGCGGCGCGGCGCTTATGTGTGCAGCAGCAATTGCCACTGGCCGATTGTGCGCAGGCCAAGGATGCAGCGCGCTGCCAGCGTTTGGCCGAAGCCGAGGCCGCCTGTGCCGGCCTGTTTGGCGCCGAGCAACGCCAATGCGTGGCCCGGCGTTTTGCGCTGTCAAAGTAGAACGCTTCTACCCTAGTTGCGTGGCGGTTTGCTGCCGAACGGGCCGATATCGACCGAAGGGTCAACCGGCAGGCGGCCGTTGTCGATGGCGCGGCGAAACGCGTCGTAATCCGATTCGACCTGATCGGCGTACAGCATCGAATACTGAGCCATCGAGTCGGCAAATTTCCCCGAATTCCCCATATACCCGGCAATCATTGCCGCCTGCCCGCTGGATTTGGCATGGGCGCGTGCCAGCGTCCAGGCGCAGGCCTGGGCATAGGCTCTGAGCGTTTCGGCATCGAAGGTTTCCAGCTGGACAGAGGCTTTCATGTCGCGCAGCTGGCGCACATAAAAATCGCGCCCGGCGGGGCCGGTTGTCCAGCCCAGAAACAAATCGCTTGCCGCTTGCATTGTGCGCTGGCCAAACACCACACGCTTGCCCTGATGGCCATGCACGCACGGCTGGGTAAAGCGTTCCAGTACCGATGGCCGCGCTTCTTTCAACTGCAGGAACAGCGGCTGGTCGTAATCGTCCTGTAGCAGAATCACCATGCAGCGGGTGCCGACGCTGCCGACGCCCACCACCTTGAATGCCATATCGACAATGCGGAAACGCTTGACCAGCTGGGCGCGGTCTTCCTTCAGCGTGCTCAGGTACTTTTCCATCATCGGCGCAACCATGGTCAGGCTGTCTGGCGCTGCCAGCCATTGGTCCCCATCCGGCAGCAGCGTATCCGCCTCGTGCATATGAAATAGCGTGGGCGGCGTATCCTTGAGCCGCAGCGTCGCGCCGTTATCGGCCGTGATCTTGGGCAGCAGGCGCAAATGGGTACGGTTGCGCGCCCGTTCGCCTATCTTTTCCAGATGGCGGCGCAAATGGTCGGAAGGTGCGCTGTTATAGAGCAGCTCGTGCGAGACCTTGCTATACCAGACATCCATCTGGCTCATGCGCGAATAGTCATGCATGCGCCGGCGATAAGTGCCGCTGGCAGCTTCGACGATGCCACGTGCAGTCAGATCGCTGATACCCATGGTGCGGGCGGCCAGTACCAGACTGACGGTCAGCCGTTTGAGATCCCACTCCCATGGCCCTTGATGGGTTTCATCGAAGTCGCAGATATCAAACAGCAGATTGCGTTCGGGCGAAGCGAAAAAGCCGTAGTTCATCAGATGCGCATCGCCACAGGCTTGTACGTCTATGCCCGAGTGCCCCTGGCTGGCCAGATCGGCGGCCTGCACCAGTGCAAGGCCACGGAAAAAGGAAAAGGGCGATGCGGCCATGCGGGCATAGCGTAGCGGCACGAGCGCCGGCACGCGCCCGGCGCTCGTGGCTTCGACGAGTGCTACCGGGTCGCGCTCGCTGGCGAGCGAGCATATCGCCTGGCTGGTACGGGAGCAGAGCTGGCGGCGTGCCTGACCTGCGGCAAAAAGCTCTTCGAAGCGGGGGTGCTGTCTGGATGGCATGATGCGGCTCGGACGATGGACTGTTATTGATTTTACGCGGCCTGAGCGTCGTGTGTGCATTCAAGTGCATGATTCGGGTCGCGCATGGATGATCGGCGGTTATGGCTAGCCGTAAAAATCGATGCAGTTATGACCTTGGCGGGAGGGCTTGGCCGATCCGGCAATAGCCGATTTTTTATCCCTGCCCACAGCGTCGTGACCAAGATATCCACATGTATACCACATGCAGCTTGCGTGGCGGAACGGTTGGGTAAAAGCGCCATTAAAGGCAGGGCGTAACTTGTAAATGAAAGCAGGGTGATAACCCTTATGGACTTATCAGCAGGTTAAACTTATGCAATAAGTTTTTTTGTTCGCAATTACAGATGATTAACTATCAAAATACAACGAAATTTTCGTTTTGTTTTCAAAAGCTTGTTTATGTTAGCGACGGTCACTTGCAGTAGCTGTTCCCGGCTATTTTGCACAGCCCATGCCCCGCTTATCCACAAAGTTAGCCACAGGCCTGAACGGCATGTTGTTGCCGTTGTTGTTCTGGATTTTTGTGGCACAGGGCGGCAGTAATCGTATGAACTTGGGCATGATGAAGTCGCTATCGATCATGGCTCAAGTGTCCGAGGAGGCGGCTTTGAATTATTTTGCTGGTTATGGCTGCATGTTGCGGTCTTGCCCAAGGCAGGGGACTTGAAATGAGTTGGTTTCTCTATGTGCTCGAATGCCGTGGCGGCAGTTTGTATACCGGCATCAGCCGCAATGTGGCGCAGCGTTTTGCCGCGCATCAGGCGGGCAAGGGCGCACGCTATACCCGCATGCATCCTCCCGAGCGGGTGGTGTTGAGTATGGTGTTTGCCAATAAGCCGGCCGCCTTGCGCGCCGAACATGCGCTCAAGTCTATGAGTACCATGACCAAGCGCGCCTTTGTACAGAAGCATGGAGTGCTGCAATGCGCTTCACCTCCTGACGCTGGCATGACAGAATCTGCAGATTCTGACTGAACCGGTACCCGAGCATGGCGCTGCAATTCGAAGTAATTCCCGTGACCCCGTTTGAGCAAAATGCCACCTTGTTGTGGTGTGATGTTACTTTGCGTGCGGCCGTGGTCGATGCTGGTGGCGATCTGCCGCGCATCCGCGCGCGCATTGCCGCACATGGCCTGACGCTGGATAAATTGTTGCTGACACATGGCCATATCGACCATGCCGGTGCTGCGGCCGAGCTGGCGGCGGAAACGGGTGTCCAGATTGAAGGCCCGCATCAGGCCGAGTCGTTCTGGCTGGATCAGCTGCCGCAACAGGGCAAAATGTTCGGTTTTGCCGCCAGTGCACCATTGACGCCTGGGCGCTGGCTGGCTGAGGGCGATACGGTCAGCGTGGGTAATGAAATACTGGATGTTATTCACTGTCCGGGCCACACCCCGGGCCATGTGGTGTTTTATAGCGCCGATGCCGGCCTGCTGATCGCTGGCGATGTGTTGTTTGCCGGTTCTATCGGGCGGACTGATTTCCCAATGGGTAATCACCAGCAATTGATCTCGGCGATCCGCGACAAACTGTTCAAGCTGCCCGACGACACCGTGGTGTTGCCCGGGCATGGTCCGCTGACCACGCTGGGCGAGGAAAAACGCCATAACCCTTTTGTGGCTGACCCGCGCTTCGGCTGATGTCGCCAGAATTCGAGTGGCGGGTATTGGGCGTAGTGCATGCCATCCCTGCAGGTCGGGTCTCTAGCTATGGCCGTGTGGCGGAGCTGGCCGGTTTCCCGCGCCATGCCCGCCATGTGGGCAGGTTGCTGGCTAATGCTGAAGGGGTGCCGTGGCAAAGGGTGGTGACGGCCGGTGGGCGTATCGCACGCGCCGGTACCGAGGCGGCCGACTGGCAGCGATTGCTGCTTGAGCATGAGGGTATCGTGTTCGAGGAGAGCGGGCGTATTGATCTGGTGCGTTATGGCTGGCCGTAAAATGATGCCATAGGCGTTTAATTGCTGTTATTTGCTGCCAAATTGCAATAATTTGGCAGTTTTCGAATCTGCCATTATTCTGCGCGCCTCATGTCTTCAAACTGGCATGTTTTATTTCTCGCTCTCAGGATTTTCAATGTCTATTCGCTCGCTTATCGCGCTTGGCTGCGCACTGGCTGCACCGGCCGCTCTCGCTTCCAACGACTGGTCGTTCAAAAACGTTAGTGTCAACTGGTTGGATTGGTCCAATGGCACCGAAGCGCGTACTGAAGCTGGCTTTGCTGGCAAGAAGGATTTTGCTTTTCTCGAACTGGAAGGCGGCTTTGGCGGCAGCTGGGGCGAAGCTTATGGTTTCTTTGATATTGAAAATCCGGGGCACAATGCTAAGGAAGTGGATAGTAAAGATAACCGTCGTTATGCAGCTAAAGTTTCAACACGTTTTAATTTAGCTGAAGTTGCTGGTATGCCGGTGCAACTGTATGGCCAGATTTACGACTCGAGAGAGCACAATGGTTTCTTTGACCAGAACCGCGTGCTGGGTTTGGGTACCAGCTGGAGTCGGGGTAATTTCTGGATCAAGCCGTTTATTGGTGCACATCAGGAGCTGAAGCAGGATGTTGGTGCACACTTCAACGGCTGGATGGCCGGCTATGTGGCGGGCTATAGCTTTACCGCCTTCGGCCAGTCGTTCATGGCCACGCAGTGGCATGAAACCGAATTTGCGCGTAAAGACCGTTATTTGAGTATGTTTGATGCGGCTGGCAATGAGGTGAAAGGCGGTAAAACAGGCAATAATGGTGCCGTCGCCTTGTGGTGGAATGTCAACAAGGCGTTGACCACTGGTGTTCAATATCGTTATGCCGATCAGAAATTGGGTGTGACGGGTTATCAGAACGCTATGATCTACTCGGTGAAGTACAACTTCTGATATTTGCTGCTGCAATACAGAACAGCCCCGGCGTGCGGGGCTGTGCATGACCGAGCAGGCCGGCATTACCGGCCTGTTGTCGTATCAGATAGCGGTATCGTCTACCGCGCCATCCATGTCCTGGTCCACCTGGGCAAACCACTTCTCCACAATCTGCTCTACTGTCTCGCAACCGGATTTTTTCAGGCTGGAAAACAGCTGGATGCTGATCTGCGGGTAGGCTGACAGCTTTTCCTTGACCTCTTTGAGTGCCTTGGCCTGTTCCTGACGTGACAGCTTGTCTGCCTTGGACAGCATGATATGCACCGGACGGTTGGTCTCGATAAAGAAGTGCAGCATCTTCCAGTCCAGCTCTTTCAGCGGATGACGGATATCCATGATCTGGATCAGGCCAACCAGACTTTCGCGTGTTTGCAGGTAGCGGCCGAGCAATTGCACCCAGTGTGCGCGTACTGCTTCCGGTACCTGGGCAAAACCGTAACCCGGCAAATCGACCAGATAGCGTTCGCTGCCCAGATCGAAAAAGTTGATGTGCTGGGTGCGGCCCGGGGTCTTGGAGACATAGGCCAGACGGGTACGATTGGTCAGTGTATTGATGGCACTGGACTTGCCCGCGTTCGACCGCCCGACAAAAGCCACCTCGGCGCGCGTGGGCGGCAAGTCCTTCAGATGGTTGACAGTGGTATAAAAACTGGCGTTTTGGAAGATAGGCATAGTAGTAATGGACAAGTCAGTTGTTATAGAATAGCACGTTTGAAAATGCCTCTTTTATCGATATTCACGCATTCTCCCTAAGGAGTGACCATGAAACGTAAGATGCTGTTGGCGCTATCGGCTGCTTTGCTGGCCGGTGGTTCCCTGGCCGCAGCACCGACGCTGCAGGCGGATCCGGCCAAGGCCAAAGTTATCGTCGAGCAGGTTTGTGCTGCTTGCCACGGTGTGGATGGCAATAGTGTTGCCGCGATCAACCCGACGTTGGCCGGGCAGAGCCAGCAGTATCTGCATGCCCAGCTCGTCGCCTTCAAGGCGGGCAAGCGCCAGAACCCGACCATGCTGGGTATGGCCTCGACCCTGTCTGAACAGGACATGGTGAACGTAGCCGCCTACTTTAGCCAGCAAAAGGTCAAGCCGCGCGACGCCTCGGACAAGACCCAGCTGGAATTGGGCAAGCAGCTTTACCGCACTGGTAATGCCGCGACCAAGCTGCCGGCCTGTATGTCCTGCCATGGCCCGGCCGGTGCCGGCCTGCCGGAAAAATATCCGCGCCTGGGCAGCCAGCATGCGAGTTACATCGTCAAGCAGCTGCAGGATTATAAGGGCGCCACGGTTCGCAACAACGTCATCATGACGGATATTGCGGCACGTATGAGTGATGCCGAGATGAAAGCGGTCGCTGAATATATTTCTGGTCTGCGTTAAGCGCAACTTTTGCCTGAGCCAACACTCATAGGGAGGGTGCCCGTTTCGGGCCCCTCTTTTTGTTTTATGCCGATATGAAAATAAAAAATCGCAATTCGCAGTGGTTATACCGAATTTATGAGCTTGTCAGTTCGATGCGCTTTGCCATCGGCCTGCTCACCATCCTGGCCATCGCCTCGATCATAGGGACGGTACTCAAGCAGAACGAACCTTATACCAACTATGCCTTTGAGTTCGGCCAGTTCTGGTTTTTGCTGTTTGAAAAGCTGGGGCTGTACGATGTCTACCACTCGGGCTGGTTCCTGACCATTCTGGCCTTTCTGGTGCTGTCGACCTCGCTGTGTATCGTACGAAACGGGCCGGGCTTCCTTAAGGAAATGAAGGCATATCGGGAAAAAGCCTCCGATACCTCATTAAGCCTGATGTCGCACAGTGTCGAGCTCGATGGCGAGGTGGAGCCCGAGGCAGTACGCGAACGCCTGCAGGCGCAGGGTTTCAGCGTCAAGGAGCATCAGCGTGAGGATGGCAGCCGCGTATTGGCGGCCAAGAAGGGCGCTGCCAACAAATTGGGCTATTTCTTTGCCCATATCGCCATGGTGGTGATCTGCATCGGCGGCCTGATGGATGGCAACCTGCCGCTCAAGCTGGGCGAGATGAGCGGGCGAGTGGTGCCGGAAACGCGCAATGTGCCGCAAAGCCAGATTCCGGCACAAAGTCGCCTCTCTGCCGGCAACCTGTCTTATCGCGGTAATGTCACCATCGCGGAGAATCGCAGCGCTGATGTAGTCTTCCTGAACGCAGGTAAAGGTTATCTGGTACAGGAGCTGCCGTTTGCCGTGACGCTCAAGCAGTTTCATGTCGATTATTACAGCAACGGCATGCCCAAGCTGTTTGCCAGCGATATTGTGGTGACCGACAAGGCCACCGGCAAGGAAACTAAGGCCACGGTCAAGGTCAACCATCCGCTGGTGGTCGATGGTGTCGCCATCTATCAGGCGAGCTTTGGGGATGGCGGCTCGCCGCTGGAACTGGATGCGTGGAATCTGGCGCAGCCGCAACTGGCACCGGTTGCGATCAAGGGGGTGTCGCAGGCGGCGCAGCCTTTACGCGCCAACGGGCAGGCGTACACGCTGGAGTTTGGCGACCTCAAGGTTTACAACGTTGAGAACATGGCCAAAACCGGCATGGATGGCGACAAGACGCTGGCACAGCGCATGAACGATGCGCGCTCGGTGAAGCACGAGAAGGCGCTGCAGAATGTCGGTCCATCCATCACCTATAAGCTGCGCGATGGTCAGGGGCAGGCGCACGAATACCATCAGTATATGGCGCCCATTATGCAGGAGGGCGCCAGCTATCAGATCTCGGGTGTGCGCCGTCAGGTGTCCGAGCCCTTCCAGTATCTGCGTCTGCCGCTGGATGACGAGCTGTCAATCAAGCGCTTTATGCGCCTGAATGCCGCGCTGGCCACGCCGGCCTTGTATGACGAGGTGGCCCGCCGTACGGCAGACAAGGCCATGCAGGGCGGCGCCATCAGCCCTGAGATGCGTGCCCAGTTCGAGAGCAGTGTGAAGTGGGTCTTAGCACGCTTCTCCGAGGGTGGCTTCCCCGCGCTGGAAAACTTCCTCGATGAGCGCGTGCCGCAGGACAAGCGTCAGGCCGTGGCACAAACCTATGTGAAGATACTGCAGGGCACGGTCGGCGACTTGATGGCCGTAGCGGATAGCCGCGCCGGTGTGGCGCCGCTTGCCGCAGAGCAGAACAGCTACCGCTTCTTGCTCGACAGTCTGGTCGCCAGCTCGGCGCTGCATGACTATGGTGCGCCGGTCTATCTGCAACTGGTCGGCTTTGATCAGGTACAGGCGTCCGGCCTGCAACTGACGCGCTCGCCGGGCAAGAATCTGGTGTATCTGGGCTCTTTGCTGCTGGTGATCGGCATCATCCTGATGTTCTATGTGCGTGAAATCCGGGTCTGGCTGGTATTCCGCCCGGGCCGCTTGCGCCTTGCCATGACATCCAATCGACACAACCGCGACCTCGATCGGGATTTCGATCGCGAGCGCGACGCACTTGAAACGCTAATCCGGGAGCAACCATGAGTTCCACTTACCGTCTTGCCGCACAGCCTGGCTTCTGGCGCAGTCTGGACTTGCGCGACTGGGCTTACGCCCTGTTCGTGCTGGTCGTCTGTGCCGGTGCTTTTTACCAGTACGACCATTTCATGGACGTGTACGAGGAGGCCATTCTGGCTGGTTCGGCCTTGAGCCTGGTTGCGTTGGGCTGGTTCTGGAAGCCGTGGCGCTGGTACTTTCCGCTATCCGGGGTGACTTCGCTACTGGCGATACAGGTGTACGAGCATGATCTGGCGCGCGCGCAGAGTGCCTTCCTGTTGAAATACATGCTGTCCAGCCAGTCATCCATTATGTGGATGTGCACGCTATTCGTTCTGGCAACCGGCGTGTACTGGGCGGGTCTGCTGACGCGCTCGGCCACGCTGCAAAGAATGGGCAGTGGTCTGACCTGGGCTGCTTGCGTGATGGGACTGGCCGGTCTGGGGACGCGCTGGTACGAGAGTTATCTGATCGGTGCGGATGTCGGCCATATCCCGGTGTCCAATCTGTATGAAGTGTTCGTGCTGTTCTGCCTGGTTACCGCACTGATGTACCTCTATTACGAGGCAAAATTTGCCGCCCGCCAGATGGGGGCGTTTGTGCTGCTGATTATCAGCGCGGCCGTGGTCTTTATCGTCTGGTATGCCTTCGACCGGCAGGCGCATGAAATCCAGCCGCTGATCCCGGCCTTGCAGTCGTGGTGGATGAAAATCCATGTGCCGGCCAACTTTGTCGGCTATGGCGCGTTTGCCATTGCCGCCATGCTGGGCGCTGCCGAACTGATGGCAATGCGCGGCTGGCTGGCGGGCAAGCTGCCGCCGATGGAGGTGATGGATGAGGTGATGTATAAGGTGATCGCAGTCGGCTTCCTGTTCTTCACCATTGCGACCGTACTGGGGGCGATGTGGGCTGCCGATGCCTGGGGCGGCTACTGGAGCTGGGACCCGAAAGAGACCTGGGCGCTGATCGTCTGGCTGAACTACGCCGCCTGGCTGCATATGCGTCTGGTTAAAGGCTGGCGCGGCGCACCGCTGGCATGGTGGGCGGTGGTCGGCCTGTTTATCACCACCTTCGCCTTTATCGGCGTGAATATGTTCCTGTCCGGCCTGCATTCCTACGGGGGTTTGTAAGACGGATAAAAGTAGTAAAGGGCTCCGCTGTCGGTTGACGGTGGAGCCCTTTGTTATGGCGCTGTCCCAATTACAAGTTGGTGTTTACGGCATGCGATAGGTGCTGTTTTATGTGTTAGCCACGTCCAAAACACATATGTACCAATTTGTAACTGAGGCATCGCTTTTGCGCTGGGCGTATTGCTCAGTTTCCCGCGCAACGGCGGATCAGCCGGATCCATTGTCGCGACAGTTTGGGTCCGCGTTCGAACAGACGCACCAGCCCCGGCTCCATCACCACCTCGAAGCCTGAACGTCCGGTGGCCGGGTTAGTCAGACGCAGGCTATAACGCTCGGCCGTTTCTTGCGTACTGTCTATGTAATCCAGCGGTATTTTCCACCCCTTGATGCCGCTTTCCAGACATTGGGCAACTTTGAACGGCGCGCTCAGGGTCAATAGTTCAAGCGAGGGAGTCGAGCGGGCGGCCCATGCTGGCACCGCCCAGAACAGGGCGGTAGCCAGCATGAGGCCAGCGGAGCAGGGTAAGCGGGACATGGTGTTTGGTTTGGCGTGAAAAGCAAAGCGCCATCGTCCTGCGTTTACCGGGCTATTTCAATAGCAATTGGTTTCTAAAATGCATAATCAGGCCAGCGTAGCGAGGTAACGCCGCTCCCATGGCGTAATCTCGCCATGAAAACTGCTCAGCTCCAGCTCCTTGACCGCGACATAGGCACGGGCAAATTCGCCGCCGAACAGCGCTTCTGCCGTTTCGTGTGCTTCCATCAGTACCAGCGCCGCGTCCAGTGTACGCGGCAGGCTGGCTTTGTCTTCTCCGAGGAAAACATTGCCGGTGATGGCTTCATCTGGCACCAGTTCCTGCTCTATCCCTAATAGCCCGGCGCCCAGACTGGCGGCCAGTGTGAGATAGGGGTTGGCATCACAGCCGGGCAGGCGGTTCTCCACCCGCCGCGCCTGTGGGCCACTGCGCGGTACGCGCAAGCCGACCGAGCGGTTGTCGATGCCCCAGCTCAGGTTGACCGGCGCAGCCAGACCCTTGACGAAGCGACGGTAGGAGTTGGGGCTGGGGCAAAATAGCGGCATCAAATGCGGCAGATAGCGCTGCATGCCGGCAAGGTAGTGGAAGAAACGCGCGCTCTCGCTGCCATCTTTCTGGCTGAAGGCGTTATTGCCGGCCTGATCGACCAGGCTTTGGTGGATATGCATCGAGCTGCCCGGCTGGCCGGCCAGCGGCTTGGCCATGCACACTACATTTAGCCCGTGCCGGTTGCCGATTTCCTTGAGTGCGGTCTTGAACAAAAAGGTCTGGTCGGCCAATTGCAGAGCCGGGCCGTGCTGAAGATTGATTTCGAACTGGCTGGGGCCCATTTCGTGTACCCAGGTATCGGTCTTGATGCCCAGCGTGTCGCAGGCGCGGTATACATCGTCGAAAAAGGCTTCCAGATCGTTGAGCGTGGAAAAGCTGAATGAATCGAAGCCGGTTTCGCGCCGTCCGCTACGCAGTTGCGGCGACTGGAACGGCGCGTCCGCATCCGGGTTGGCGGCGAAGATGTAAAACTCCAGTTCGGGCGCCACGATAGGCGTCAAACCCAGTGCATCGTAACGGGCCAGCACCTTTTTCAGTACAGAGCGCGGTGCCAGCGGGGTCAACTCGCCGTCCAGATCGACACAGTCGCAAATAACGAGTGCGCGTGGCGTGCGCGCCCACGGTACCAGACGCATCGTATTCAGATCGGGCACGAGCGCGACATCGGGGTCCTGCTCTCCATAAAAGCGGTAGTCGGGAAAATCACCGGTACAGCTCTGGATGGGCACCGCGCGCGCAATGCGTAGCTCCTGGCCGCGGATAAAGGCAGCGGCAGGCAGCGTCTTGCCGCGGGCAAAGCCGCTGATATCGGCGAAGCACATTTCTACATCGCGCACCTGGTGTTCGTTCAGCCAGCCGGCCTGCTGTGCGAGCCGTTCGGTTGCTGGGGTCGCTTGTGACATATCTCTCCTCGGTTTCCTTGCTTGCAGGGGGATTCCGTCTGTCTGCCATCGCGTCGATGGCCTAGCGTCTATTGCGCTTTGATATACAGAGTATGCCATCCGCAACATGTTGTTGCATAATTACCGGCTTTACTGATGAGAGCCTGTCATGAAACACCTATCCTCTTTATTTACGGCGGTCTGTTTGCTGCTCGCGACGACTTTGGTATCGGCCTCACCGTTGCTGATTGATGTACGTACCCCGGATGAATTTGCCCAAGAGCATGTACAGGGCGCGCTTAACCTGCCGCTGGACAGTATTGCCCGCACCATCGCCCAGAGTGCGCCGGACAAGAATGCACCGATTGCACTGTACTGTCGCAGTGGACGGCGTTCGGCAGAGGCCGAGCAGCAGCTACGGGCACTGGGTTATACCGAGGTACGCAATCTTGGCGGGGTGGCGGAAGCACGCAAGCTATTTGCACAGCCTTGAAAGCAAAATCTTGGGGTAAAGGGGTGGATGCTGTTCTGGTATGATATTAATTAATATTCATACATTGGGATTTCTCCCGTGAATTCGCGCTGCGGGAATAGTGCACGGCAAGGCCAAGATTATTCCTGTCAGTCCCCTTCCTCTTTCTCCAATGCCATGTCGACGATAGAAAACGATTCCGCGGTCTGGGATGCTGATGCTCCTCACGCCGCCCGCGAGCTGAGCCCATGTCGTCAAAACATGATAAATGGACCTGCGGATATCAAGGCGAAGGACGTGATGCTGGGCGTCTTGCAGCAACGCGAAGCCAAATACCGGCAGATATTCAGCCATATGGCAGTTGGCGCGCTGCATTTCGACGCGGCAGGCGTGGTAACCGATTGCAATGACAGCCTGCTGCTGCACCTGAGCCTGCGCCGCGAGCAGGTACTTGGGTTGAGTCTGCTCTCGGTGAATGACAGAAAGATGCTCTCCGCTGTTCAGGCGGTGTTGGCCGGGCAGCGCAGTGTGTATCAGGGTGATTACGAATCCACGCTGAACCACCGGGTGTTTGCCCTCAGGGTGGAGCTGATTCCCGTCATCGTGACCGGCCAGGTCTGTGGCGGCATTGCGCTGGTAGAAAACCTGAGCGGGCAGCGGCAGACCGAGCACGAATTACGGGCTTCGCGCCAGCGCCAGCATTTGCTGCGCGAGCAGACTGCACTGGCGATGATAGAGTGGGACGCGCATTTTTGTGTGCGTGACTGGAATCCGGCGGCACAGAAAATATTTGGCCATAGCCGCGAGCAGGCGCTGGGTCGGCATGCGCACTTTATCCTGCCGGAGCCCGCTCGCCAGATGTTGAGCGAGGGGGTGCTGGAAGCCCTGCTTAAACAGCACGGGGGCTCACACAGCCAGAACGCCAACCTGACACGTGACGGCCGCATCATCGAGTGCGAGTGGTTCAATACCACCTTGGTCGACGAATCAGGATGCACCTTGGGGGTGATTTCGCTGGCTCAGGACGTGACCGAGCGCGAACAGACCGGGCGGCAACTGCGTTATCTGGCCCGGCACGATTCGCTGACCGGCCTGATCAACCGCGCATCGCTGGCCGAGCAGTTTACCTCGGCCATTGCCGCCAGGATTCCTTCCCTGGCGCTGGTATTTATTGATCTGGATGGCTTCAAGCATATCAATGATACGCTGGGACACACGGTAGGCGATGCCCTGCTGTGCCTGCAGGCTCAGCGCTTGTCGGCGCAGGTCCGCCATAGCGATAGCGTCGCGCGTTTGGGCGGGGACGAATTCATCCTGCTATTGCCGGACAGTGATGCCGAGGATGCCGTTGCGCTGATTCAGCGCCTGAGCGAACAGCTGGCGCTGCCCTGTGCGGTGGAGGGGCACGATATCAGTGTGACTTCATCCATAGGCATCGCTCTGTATCCGCAGGATGGCAGCGACTTTGACACCCTGTTGCGCTGTGCCGATATGGCGATGTATCACGCCAAGCGCGATGGGCGGAATACCTGGCGTTGCTTCCAACCGGATCTGCTGGCCAGAAGTGCACGCCATTTGCAGCTGGAAAGCGCCTTGCGCCATGCTCAGGAGAGGGGTGAGCTCAGCCTGCATTACCAGCCGCAATATGATATTGCCAGTCGTCAGCTGATCGGACTGGAGGCGTTGCTGCGCTGGCAGCACCCCGGGCTGGGCTGGGTTTCCCCGCTAGAGTTTATTCCGGTTGCAGAAGAAAGCGGCATGATCATCGCGCTGGGCGACTGGGTACTGCATCAGGCGCTGAGCCAGTTGTGCGACTGGCAGCAAGCCGGCTATTTGCCGGTCAGGGTGGCGGTCAATCTGTCGGCGGCCCAGTTCCAGCAGGCAAACCTGCCGCAGCAGATCGCCAGTTTGCTGGAGACATACCATCTTCCCGCCCGGCTGCTGGAGCTGGAGCTGACCGAGAGTGTCGCCATGCGCCGGCCGCAGGAAGCCGTGGCAATACTGGGTGCATTGGAGGCGATGGGGATCAAGGTCTCCATCGACGATTTCGGCACCGGTTATTCCTCGCTGAGCTATCTGAAGCGTTTGTCCCTGGAAACGCTGAAGATAGACCGCTCTTTTGTGACCGATATGGCGGATGATGCCGATGATCGGGCCATTGTCCAGGCCATCATCAGCCTGGCCAGAACGCTAGGCCTGAAGACGCTGGCTGAAGGCGTGGAGACAGCCGAACAGCTGCAATGGCTGCAGCAATACGGCTGTGACCGGGTACAGGGTTATTACTTCAGCCGTCCCTTGCCTGCTGGTGACGTACTTGCCTTGCTGACACGGCTTGATCCGCCGGACGAGAGCCTTCTGGCTGGCCGTTTGCGCCATGTCTGAAGCGGGCGCCTTGCGGCGCCCGGCTTGTCTTTAGCTGCGGATCTGTCCGTCGCCCAGTACCACCCACTTCTGGCTGGTCAGCCCTTCGAGGCCGACCGGGCCGCGCGCGTGGATCTTGTCGGTCGAGATGCCGATCTCGGCGCCCAAACCGTATTCGAAGCCGTCGGCAAAGCGGGTGCTGGCATTGACCATCACCGAGCTGGAGTCCACCTCGCGCAGGAAGCGCCGTGCACGGCTGTAGTCTTCGGTCAGGATGGCGTCGGTGTGGTGGCTGCCGTAGTGGTTGATATGGGCGATGGCGCTGTCCAGATCGTCGACTACGCGGATGGCGATAATCGCTGCCGCGTATTCGGTAAACCAGTCCTCCTCGCTCGCCGCGCCCACCTTGTCTGCGCCGACTATGGCGCGCGTGGCCGCGTCGCCGCGCATCTCCACCCCCTTGGCGGCATAGATGGCGCAAATCTGCGGCAGGAATTCGGCCGCTACCGCCTGATGCACCAGCAGCGTCTCCATGGTGTTGCAGGTGCCGTAGCGGTGGGTCTTGGCGTTGTCGCACACGGTCAGCGCCTTGGCGAGGTCAGCCTTTTCATCCACATAGCTGTGGCAGTTGCCATCCAGATGCTTGATCACCGGCACGCGCGCCTCGGCGCTGATGCGTGCGATCAGCCCCTTGCCGCCGCGCGGCACGATCACATCCACATACTCGGGCATGGTAATCAGCGCGCCGACGGCGGCGCGGTCGGTGGTTTCCAATACTTGCACGGCCGTTTGCGGCAGGCCGGCGGCTGCGAGGCCTTCATGCACGCAGGCGGCGATGGCCTGATTGCTGTGGAAGGCCTCCGACCCGCCGCGCAGGATGGTGGCGTTGCCGGATTTCAGGCACAGGCCGGCGGCGTCGGCAGTCACATTCGGCCGCGCCTCGTAGATGATGCCGACCACGCCCAGCGGTACGCG
Source organism: Craterilacuibacter sinensis (assembly GCF_009831765.1). Classification (GTDB taxonomy): domain Bacteria; phylum Pseudomonadota; class Gammaproteobacteria; order Burkholderiales; family Chromobacteriaceae; genus Craterilacuibacter; species Craterilacuibacter sinensis. The sequence continues at coordinate 136,847 of NZ_WSSB01000002.1, forward strand.
CATCTTGCCCAGCTGGATGCCGGACGGGCGATAGCAGAAATCGTCCATCTCGCCGACCGGGTCGGGCAGGGTCGCGATCTGGCGCAGGCCTTCGGCCATCGAGGCGATGGTGCTCGCATTCAGGGTCAGGCGGTCGACCATGGCCGGTGCCAGACCTTCCGCTACCGCCTGTTCGACATCGCGGCGGTTGGCGGCCAGCAGTTTTTCGCTATCGCGCTCGATGGCCGAGGCCATCGCTTCCAGCGCGGCGTTCTTCTGCCGGGTATCGGCGCGGGCAATCTCGCGGCTGGCCTGGCGTGCGGCCTGGCCGACGTTCTGCATGTATTCCTGAATGTCCATGTTCTGAATTTCCGCTGGGTGATATGGCTTAAAGATTACCCCAGCTTGCAGACCCGCCGCCAGTCTCTAGCTGGCCGATGGTGGCTGGGCTGTGCTGCTGGCCGCTTGTGCCGGCGCGGCATACCAGTTTTCCTTGCTGACCAGCACGACCTCTTCGGGCTGGTTTTCGAAGTTGGGCGACATGATCTGTACGCCGAACTCGTTGAACACATCCAGAATCTGGCTGTGCAGTGCGGTTTTGACTGCCGGCGGCTTGGCGTCCAGCGGCATGCGTGTTTCCAGTTCGTATTCGATGTAAAAATCCTGCAGATTCAGCTGGCGCACGATGGGGGCTTCGCTCTGATTCAGTCCCGCAGTGCGCCGTGCCGCCAGCTCCAGCATGGCGTGCACCTGACGCCATGGCGTGTCGTAACCGATGGTGATTTTGGTCGTCAGCGGCAGGCCGCGGTCGCCGGCCTGACGGGTGTAATTGATGACCTTGCCACCGACCACGACCGAGTTGGGCAGGGTGACTTCATTGCCGTGGCGGGTAATGATCTTGGTCGACAGGGTGCCCAGTTCGCTGACAAAACCATCCACATCGCCCACCTGTACCAGATCGCCCGGTTTGAGGGCGCGCGAGTAGACCAGCACCAGCCCGCTCATGGCATGAGTCATGATGCCGGTTGAGCCCAGCGTGACCATCAGGCCGAAAAACACGCTGATGCCCTTGAATGCATCCGAATTGGAGCCCGGCAGATAGGGGTAGGCGGCGGTCAGGGCAAACAGCCACAGGGCTAGCGAGGTCAGGCGGCGTGTGGCACCGACGGTTTCCTGATACAGGCCGGGCAGGCTCAGACGCTGGCTTTCAACAGCATTAAACAGCAGGTCCAGCCCGCGTATGGTCAGCCGGGTCAGTAGAAAAATTACCGTGACCTTGACCAGCCCTGGCAGCGCGCCAAGGACGCTGTCGGCGATATTGGCCAGCAGATCGAACAGCGACTGCCCTATTTGCTGCCCCCAGGGACGGGTATAGGGGAAGCGGGTCAGCACGAAACTCAGCCACACATGCAAGAGCAGCAGCACACCGACCAAGGCCGACATATCGAGCAGGCGCTGCTCCAGCGTACGCAAAATGCCCTCGAAGTCCTGCCTGTCTTTCAGCCAGCGGTGCGCGCGTAGCGGGCGCTTGAGTACGCGCTCGACGGCGCGCCGGTGCAGGCGTTTAAGCCCCCATAGCGCCAGCGCCAGCGCCAGTGTTGCCGCCAGCGCCAGCGCGGCTGAGCGTGCGATCTGTTCCGGCGAGCTTTGTTCGAGATAAGTCAGGCGCAGCGTATTGAGCCGCTGCTGGACTTGCTGGGCGGTCGCTAGCAGATTGAGGTTATCGGAAGGATCAAGGTCTGCTTCGATGATGGAGAACAGCGGTTTGCCGTGAATGATGAAGCGCAGCCCCGCCACACCATTGCTTACAAATGGCGTGCTCATCACCGGTCTTTGCAGGTCGGCATCATCCAGCGCGGCAATGCGCTGGCGTGCACGCTCGGCTCTTTGTGCCGGATTCACTTCGCCGAAATCGGCGCGGAAGGTAAATAGCATCTGATTGGCGATGGTCAGCGTCGCCGGTGTCGGAGCAGGGCCTGCTTCGGCCGGCCAGGCGACGGCAGGCAGCAGGGCAAGGATCAGGCTCAATAGTAATAACAGGCGGCGCATGGGCATGGTGTGCTCCCTTGATATGCATTAAACATGGCATATCCGCGCCGTGTTTTCCGGCTTAACGATGCCCCAGTGCCTGCTTGGCCCGGTGTACGCCCCACCAGACGCCCAGCGCGACCAGCGGAATGGATAGCCCGGTGAGCAGTTCGGCATTGAGGTGCACACCGGCGGCCTTCACCGCCTTGGCCGCGTAGCCTATCAGGCCGACTGCGTAATAAGTGAGCACACCGACCGACAAACCTTCGACTGTCTGTTGCAGGCGCAGCTGCAATTCGGCGCGCTTATCCATGCTGGCCAGCAGCGCTTTGTTCTGCTCCTCGTTAATCACCTCGACCCGGGTACGCAGCAAGGCGGTTGCGCGTTGCAAACGGGCCGTCAGTCTGTCCTGGCGCCGGCTGATGGTCAGGCAGGTATCCATCGCCGGCTCCAGACGGTGCGCCATGAATTCGCGGAACGGTTGCAGGCCGGGCAGGCGGCTTTCGCGCAACTCGCCTATGCGCCGCTCGACCAGCTGGTAATAGGCATGCGCTGCCGAAAAGCGGTACTGGCTTTGTGCAATCAGGTTTTCGGTCGCCGCCGAGAGCTGGCTGAGTTCGCCCAGCATGGTCGCGTCGTCGCTGTCGGGCTGGCTCATGCGTTCGGTGATGGCGCGCAAGGCAAGTCCCAGTTCGTCCAGCGTCTGCATTTGCGCCTTGGCCATGGGCAGCGCCAGCAGCGCCAGCATGCGGTAGGCTTCGATTTCAAACAGCCTTTGCAACATGCGCCCGCTTTGACGTGGCCCCATGTCGCGGTCTATCACCACCAGCCGCGAGAAACCACCAGCCAGACGCGAGTCGGGATGCAGGCGCAAGTCGGTATACACCACACCATTTCCGTCGCCGATTTCGGCACCGATCAGGCCATGGCCATCGAACCAGCGCCCGGCGATGGCGCGCGGAGAGTCCGGTATCGCGGCGGAGGATGGCAAGAGCAGGGCATGAATGCCGACCAGCGCCAGCCCTGGCAGGCTGGCAAGCCAAGCTTGGGGGATGGCATCCAGTGCGGTGGCTTCAAAATCCTGCGCCCCCTGGCCGTGTTGCACAAAGGTGTAGCGGGCAAACTCGGTATGCAGCGACCAGCGCAGCAGCAAACCATCCTTTTCGGCGCGGTAATGGGCCTGGCCACGGGTAGGCGGGGGAAAACCCAGTTGTCCGGTCAGTTGTTCCAGTGCTTCTTGCTGGCCGCCACTGTCGCGGTCAAAAAACAGCGTCAGCGTTGATAGTCGTGCCGGTGCCAGAATGGCCGCGGGTGGCCGGGCATGCGCTTCGTCATTCAGTGCCTGGCGTAGCGGGTGCGCAGGGATCTGGTCGGGCCGGTATTGGGCATTCAAGAGGATTTCCTTTGTGAGCGGCTGGCGCATGAAAATATGTAGCCATATTGCATCGCAGGCCCGAGCGCTGGCAAGCCTGCTGCCCGGTGTGCACAAGGGCAGGTATTAAGAGGTGGCGCTTTATTTCTTTGTGGAATAAAAGTATTTCACAACAGTCTTTCTGGAAATAAAGCTATCTGGGTATCCTGCTTGCAATCCGTACCGCCAAGGAAAATCCGATGAAACGTCTTGCCCTGAAAACACTGACCGCCCTGCTGTTGTCGTCCGCCAGCGTCTCTGCCTTCGCCGACGTGACTTTGCTGAACGTCTCTTACGATGTGATGCGCGACTTCTACAAGGACTACAACCCGGCCTTCCAGAAATACTGGAAAGCCAAGGATGGCGAGACGGTGACGCTGCAGCAGTCGCATGGCGGCTCGAGCAAGCAGGCGATGAGCGTGGTCAATGGCCTGCAAGCCGATGTGATCACGATGAATCAGGCGCCGGACATCAATATTCTGGCTGAGCGTGGCGCGCTGGTGCCCAAGGACTGGGCCAAGCGTCTGGCCAATAACAGCGTGCCGTTTACTTCGGCGACGGTGATTCTGGTGCGCAAGGGCAACCCTAAAGCCATTCGCGACTGGAAGGATCTGGCTCGCCCGGGGGTACAAGCCATTATTGCCAACCCCAAGACTTCGGGTAACGGCCGTTATGCCTATCTCGGCGCTTATGGCTGGGCGCTGAAGCAGCCCGGCGGCAATGACGCGTCGGCCAAGGCCTTTGTTGGCAAGGTGTTTGGCAATGTGCCGGTACTGGACACCGGCGGCCGTGCCGCCACCACCACCTTTATGCAGCGCCAGATCGGCGATGCACTGGTGACCTTCGAAAACGAGGCGGAAATGATTGCGCGCGAATTCGGTCGCGGCAGTTTCGAGATTGTTTACCCGACACTGACCGTGGCGGCCGAGAACCCGGTCGCCGTGGTGGACAAGGTGGTGGACAAGAAGGGCACCCGCAAGCAGGCCGAGGCCTATCTTGCCTACCTGTGGAGCAGCGAAGGCCAGACCCTGGCCGCACAGAACTATCTGCGCCCGCAAAACCCGCAGGTGCTGGCCAAGTTCGCCGGCCAGTTCCCGCCGGTGAGAACCTTTACCGTGGAAAAAGTATTCGGCAGCTGGGATGGCGCGATGAAGACCCACTTTGCCGATGGCGGCGTGTTTGACCAGATTTACACCAAAAAATAAGGCTTAAGAATGGGATCAGGGACCAGGGATCAGGGACTCGGGAATGGGGCGCAGATCCCGGATCCCGGATCCCCAGTCCATGATGCCTGATCCCGGATTCCGAATATGACTTTTCTTGCCAAACGTTACAGCGTGCTGCCCGGCTTCGGCGTGTCGCTAGGCTATGCCATTTTCTGGCTGGGGCTGATCGTGCTGCTGCCGCTGGCGGCGCTGATCCTGAAGTCCTCCGAACTGGGCTGGGGCCCATTTTGGGAGACCGTCAGTGCGCCGCGTGTCGTGGCCTCTTTGCAGCTGTCTTTTGGCACGGCTGCGCTGGCAGCCTTGATCAATTGCGTGATGGGCTTTCTGGTGGCGTGGGTGCTGGTGCGCTACCGCTTTCCCGGCAAGCGTTTTGTCGATGCCTTGGTCGACTTGCCCTTTGCCTTGCCTACGGCTGTCGCGGGTATCGCGCTGACGACCATTTATGCGCCCAATGGCTGGCTGGGCCAGTATCTTGAACCGCTGGGCCTGAAGGTCGCGTTTACCCCGACCGGCATCGTGATTGCGCTGATTTTCGTCAGTCTGCCGTTTGTGGTGCGCACGGTGCAGCCGGTGCTGGAGGATCTGGAGGGCGAACTGGAAGAGGCGGCCACCTGTCTTGGCGCCGATCGCTGGCAGATTTTCCGCCGCGTAATTTTTCCGGCGACCTTACCGGCGCTGATGACCGGCTCTGCGATGGCTTTTGCCCGTGCCACCGGTGAATTCGGTTCGGTGATCTTTATCGCCGGCAATATTCCGCTGGTGTCTGAAATCGCGCCGCTGATCATTATCTCCAAACTCGAACAGTACGATTATCTGGGCGCGACCGCGGTGGCGGTAGTGATGCTGATGCTGTCGTTTAGCGTGCTGTTTGCGATCAACCTGTTGCAGTGGTGGACCAGTCGCCGCCACGGCATGAAGTGAGGTGAGTCATGGCGAGTCGTAGTCTACTGACCAGCGAGCAAGCCTGGGTGCGCTATGCGCTGACCACGTTTGCCCTGCTGTTCCTGCTGGTGTTTCTGCTGGTGCCGCTGGTATCGGTGTTCTGGGAAGCCCTGTCCAAGGGCTGGGAGCTATACGCTGCGGCGCTGACCGAGTACGAGGCCTGGCAGGCGATCAAGCTGACGCTGATTGCCGCCGCCATCTCGGTGCCGCTGAACCTGGTGTTCGGCGTGGCGGCAGCGTGGGCGATTGCCCGCTTCGAGTTTCGCGGCAAGAGCCTGCTGACCACGCTGATCGACCTGCCGTTTTCGGTGTCGCCGGTGGTGGCCGGGCTGATGTACGTCCTGCTGTTTGGTAGTCATGGCTGGCTGGGCAACTGGCTGTCGGCACACGATATCCAGATCATCTTTGCCGTGCCTGGCATCGTGCTGGCCACCGTGTTCGTGACTTTCCCCTTTGTCGCCCGCGAGCTGATTCCGCTGATGCAGGCGCAGGGGCAGGATGAAGAACAGGCAGCCATCGTGCTGGGCGCCTCGGGTTTTGCCGCGTTCTGGCATGTGACCCTGCCCAATATCAAGTGGGGCCTGCTGTACGGGGTGATCCTGACCAATGCGCGTGCCATGGGCGAGTTCGGTGCGGTCAGCGTGGTATCCGGCCATATCCGCGGCGAGACCAATACCATCCCGCTGCATGTCGAGATTCTGTACAACGAATACAACTTTGTCGGGGCTTTTGCCTGCGCTTCCATCCTCGCCATGCTGGCGCTGGTGACGCTGGCCATCAAGACGGTGATCGAGTGGCGCATCGAGCGTCAGCACGAGGCCTCGCTGGTCAGGACACAGCAGGCCAGAGCAGCATTGGTGTAGAAGGGATAGGGGTCCGGGGTGCGGAGCCCGCAGTGTGGCTGGCAACAACAGGCAGGCAGATAACAAGGACGGATCCCGGCTCGCGAGTCCCGGATCCCGCAAGGAACACAGCATGAGCATCGAAATTCGTAATATCGAAAAACGCTTCGGCAATTTCACCGCGCTGGATAATGTCAGCCTCAAGGTTGAATCGGGCGAGCTGCTGGCCTTGCTCGGCCCTTCCGGCTGCGGCAAGACCACCTTGCTGCGCATCATCGCCGGGCTGGAGCAGCCCGATGCCGGCCAGGTGCTGTTCAGCGGTGCCGACACTACCCATACGCATGTCTCCGAGCGTCAGGTCGGTTTCGTGTTCCAGCACTATGCGCTGTTCCGCCATATGACCGTATTCGACAATGTGGCCTTCGGCCTGTCGGTGCGACCGCGCAAGCTGCGCCCGTCGCGCGAGGAAATCCGCGAGCGGGTGATGAAGCTGCTGAAAATGGTACAGCTTGACTGGCTGGCCGATGCCTATCCGGCCCAGCTCTCCGGTGGCCAGCGCCAGCGTATCGCGCTGGCCCGTTCCCTCGCAGTCGAGCCTAGCGTACTGCTGCTGGACGAGCCTTTTGGCGCGCTGGATGCCAAGGTGCGCAAGGACTTGCGTCGCTGGCTGCGTGACCTGCATCACCAGATGCACATCACCAGCGTGTTCGTCACCCACGATCAGGAAGAGGCGCTGGAAGTGTCCGACCGGGTGGTGGTGATGGATCACGGCCATATCGAGCAGATCGGCCGGCCGGACGATATCTACGAAAACCCGGCCACGCCTTTTGTCACCCGCTTCCTGGGCGATGTGAACCTGTTCCATGGTCGCGTGGATGGCGGCCATTTCACCCATGGCAACTTTGCCCATGCGCTGGATGACGGTGCACAGGCGGCATCGGATAGCGCGGTTGCCTATGTGCGCCCGCATGATCTGGATATCAGCCGCCTTGCCGGCGGGGCGCTGGCTACGGGCAGCATCGAGCACATCCACGCGGTCGGCCCGCTGGTACGCATCGAGGTGGCGCCGGATAGCGGCGACGCGATCGAGGTGGCGCTGAGCAAGGATCGCTACCGCGAGCTGGGCTTGATGCTGGGCGACAAGGTGTTTGTCACGCCCAAGAAACTGTCGGTATTTGTCGGCGCACAGGATTACGCGATTTAAGCGTGTGGTCGCCAAAAAAAGGGCGTGTCCGGATGGACACGCCCTTCTCTGTTTCCCTGCGTCTTAACGCAGGCGGAAGACGCTGACGTCCTGATTCAGCGCCTTGGCTGCACCGGCAATCTGGGCGGCATTTTCGCTGATATTGCACATGGCGGCGGTGGTTTCCTCGCTCATCTGTGCCATCTGCTCCATATTGCGCGCAATCTCGCTGCTGGCCGTGCGCTGCTCGTCTATCGAGCTGGCGATGCCTTCCACATCGGCATTGGCCTGCTGCAGCACGCTATCGTTCTCGCGGAATAGCGCGGAGACACGGTCCGAGCAGGCGCGGCTGGCTTGTAGTGTATCGATGCCCTGCTGCACCACATCGGCCAGCGAAGCCGACTTCTCGCCCAGCTTGGCGTTGAAGTGGTCAATCTCGGCGGCGGATTTGGCCGATTTTTCTGCCAGTTTGCGTACTTCGTCCGCCACCACGGCAAAGCCGCGCCCCTGTTCGCCGGCGCGCGCCGCCTCGATGGCGGCATTCAGTGCCAAGAGGTTGGTCTGGTCGGCGATGTCGCGCACTTCCTGCGTCATCTTGCTGATGGCCTGGGTGTTGTCGATAAAGTCCTGCGCCGAACTGGACAGCTGGCTGATCACGGTCTCCATATGCCCCATGTCCCGTTCCAGCGTCTGCATTTCACCCAGCCCGCTCTGGCTGATGGCCAGGTTCTGCTGTGTCTTGCCGCGCAGGTCTTGGGCGGCATCGGCGACGCTGGCAATGCTGACGGTCAGTTGCTCAACTGCGCTGGCACTGGCGCTGGCCGCTTCCGACTGCTTGTTGCTGGCGACGTGGACCTGCCCGGCCGCGCAGGCCAGTTCTTCGACCATGCCGACTGCCGCGCCGGTGCTGGATTTGACCTGATGCAGGGTCTGCGACAGTTTGGCAAGGCTGTTATTCAGCGCACCCAACATATGGCCGATTTCATCCTGGCGTTCGATGGGAGCCTCGCGGCTTAAATCGCCGTGCGCCAGCGCGTCGGTCAGGTCGACTGCCGTATCCATGGGGCGGGTGATCGAGCGTGCGAGAACCGTGCCCAGCAGCAGGCTGGCCAGTATGGCGACACCGCTGCTGAGCGCGATGATCAGTACCGCCTGGTCGATATTCGCCAGCGCATGGCTGGTGTCCTCTTGGGTGGATGTCATTTCCAGTTCGGCCAGCTCGTGCAGCGCCTTTTGCCAGTCGCGGTTGATGGGGGCCATATTGAGTTTGATGATGGCCTCGGCTTCGGCGTAGTGCCCCTGATTCGCAGCTTGCAGCAGTTTTTGCGTGTATTGCTGGATCTCTTGCCGATATTGCCGGATGCGTTTGCTTAGAACGCGTTCTTGTTCCAGTGTTTCTGGATGGTTCAGTATGTTCTCCAGTTTCTGTTCTTCTTGGGCATAAGCTTGTTGTACCTGCAGCAACTTATTTTGCAGTGCTTGGGTCTCGGCGCCCGCCGGAGTGGACAGCAAGGTGCGCAGGATGATGCGCTGCTCCAACTGGTTCACCTGCATAGTTGTGGTAATGTTGAGATTGACCTGGTTGATTTCGCTGATACTCAGCAGCTCATTGCGAACTTTGGATAGGCCCAGATAGGTACTGAAACCGGCGGCCGACATCAGTAGCGTGATGAGAGCAAAGCTGGCGTAGAGGCGAGTAGATATTTTAAGGTTGGCGAGCAGCTTCATGGATTGTGACTCGATTGATTTAAAGCTAATAAATGCATTATATAGCGATAAATATTAAAACTTATGCACTTGGTAATGGTTTGCGCCAAGTCAATTAAGCGGGGCTTGCTGGATAGAATGTGCTGAATTAGAGGGGGGTTGAGTCAGCGCTACGCGCTTTCTGGTGTTTGGCCAGTTGTGCTAAAGCCTGTGCCAGACCCGCATGCGGCAGGCTTTGCGCGGCCTGCTCTATCGCCGCAATACCCTGTTCGCCGATGTGCAGGGCTTTGGGCTGGACCACGGTGCGATACTGCGGGGCAATGCGTATCCGGGCGCGCTGGGCGATATAGCCCTGACGTGCCAGCGTGGGCAGCAGGCCGGTGGCCAGCATGCGCAGGCGTGCGCCGACCATGCCGTTGTCGGCAAACAGCACCAGCTCTTCTTCGCGGATGCGTACGGCGCGGCATTGTCCGGCCAGTTCGGCCGGCAGCAGCTTCTGGAAGGCGGCATCCAGCGCAAGCAAAGCACCGGCCTCGGCGGTGAGCCGGGACAGGGCGTTATTCTGGCGGGCAAAGTCCTGGAAGCGTTGGCTGCTCATGCGCTGGGGCAAAGTAAGGGTAAGAGTGCTGCATTCTACGCGATCATGCGCTGGCTTGTGGTATGAGATCCTGCGGTGCGTACACTGTGCCAGTGTGTCCGGTTATGTGTTGTTTTTATCCCGATCCCACCAAGACTTGATACATCGCAACCATGCCCCCATAAACCATAGCTACGCATGTGCTAAACTCGACAGCATTTTTCCGGCCCGCTAGGCCCTGTGGATCACTCAATGATTTCGACGCTACTCAAGAAAGTTTTCGGCAGCCGTAATGACCGGCTGATCAAGCAGTATCGTCAGGAAGCAATGCGCATCAATGCCCTGGAAGAGGGAATGCGCGCGCTGTCTGACGATGCACTGGCGGGCAAAACCGCAGAATTCAGGCAGCGCCTGGCTCAGGGCGAGACGCTGGACAAGCTCCTGCCCGAGGCATTTGCCGTCTGCCGCGAAGCCAGCCGCCGCGTGCTGGGCATGCGCCACTTCGACGTGCAGCTGATCGGTGGCATGGTGCTGCATGACGGCAATATCGCCGAGATGCGTACCGGTGAAGGCAAGACCCTGGTCGCGACTTTGCCGGTGTATCTGAATGCATTGACCGGCAACGGCGTGCATGTGATCACGGTCAACGACTATCTGGCCAGCCGCGACGCTTCCATCATGGCCAGGCTGTACAACTTCCTCGGCATGAGCGTCGGGGTCAACCTGAGCCAGATGGCGCATGATGCCAAGCAGGCGGCTTACGCCTCGGATATCACCTACGGCACCAACAACGAATTCGGCTTCGACTATCTGCGCGACAATATGGTGTTTGCCACCAGTGAAAAAGTGCAGAAAAAACTGGCTTTTGCCGTGGTCGACGAGGTGGACTCCATCCTGATCGACGAGGCGCGTACGCCGCTGATCATTTCCGGCCCGGCCGAAGACAATATCGAGATGTACCGCCGCATGAATGCGGTGCCGCCCATGCTCAAGCGTCAGGAAGTGGAAGATGGCGAGGGCGACTACTGGGTGGACGAGAAGGCGCATTCGGTCATGCTGTCCGAAGCCGGCCATGTGCATTGCGAGGAAATCCTCGAACAGCTGGGCCTGCTGAAAGAGGGCGACAGCCTGTACTCGGCCGCCAATATCACGCTGATGCACCACCTGATGGCGGCGCTCAAGGGTTTCGCCCTGTTCCACAAGGACCAGCATTATGTGGTGCAGGATGGCGAAGTCGTCATCGTCGACGAGTTTACCGGCCGCCTGATGCCGGGCCGCCGCTGGAGCGAAGGCCTGCATCAGGCCGTCGAAGCCAAGGAAGGGGTCGAAGTCAACCGCGAGAACCAGACGCTGGCATCGATTACCTTCCAGAACTATTTCCGTCTGTACAGCAAGCTGTCGGGCATGACCGGTACCGCCGACACCGAAGCCTATGAATTCCAGAGCATTTACGGGCTGGAAACGGTGGTCATTCCGACCAACAAGCCTATGGTGCGCAAGGATACGCAGGACAAGGTCTATCGCACCAATAAGGAAAAGTACGACGCAATCATCGCCGACATTCAGGATTGCGTGAAGCGCGGCCAGCCGGCACTGGTGGGCACCACCAGCATCGAGAACTCCGAGCTGATCGATACGCTGCTGACCAAGGCGGGTATTGCGCACAATGTGCTGAACGCCAAGGAACATGCGCGTGAAGCCGATATCATCGTGCAGGCCGGTCGTGCCGGCATCATTACCGTGGCGACCAATATGGCCGGTCGCGGTACCGACATTGTGCTGGGCGGCAACCCCGAGCCGGAAATCAAGGCGATCGAGGCGGACGAGCGCCTGAGCGCGGATGAGAAAGCGGCAAAAATCGCGGCAATCCGCGCCGAATGGCAGTTGCGCCACGACGCAGTGCTGGCGGCCGGCGGCCTGCATATTATCGGTACCGAGCGCCATGAATCGCGCCGTATCGACAACCAGCTGCGCGGCCGTTCCGGTCGTCAGGGTGATGCCGGCTCCAGCCGTTTCTACCTGAGTCTGGAAGACCCGCTGCTGCGCATCTTCGCCTCCGAGCGTGTTGGCGCCATCATGGAAAAGCTCAAGATGCCGGAAGGCGAGGCGATCGAGCATCCGTGGGTGAGCCGTTCTATCGAGAACGCGCAGCGCAAGGTGGAAGGCCGCAACTTTGACATCCGCAAGCAGTTGCTGGAGTACGACGACGTTGCCAACGACCAGCGTAAGGTGATCTACGGCCAGCGCAACGAGATCCTGGAAGATGAAGATGTCTCCGCCGTCGTGACCCATATGCGCGAAGGCGTGGTTGCCGATCTGGTTGACCTGTATCTGCCGCCGGAGTCGATGGAAGAGCAGTGGGATATCCCGGGTCTGGAAACCGCGCTGGAAGGCGAATACCAGCTGCAGGCACCGATAGCCGAATGGATCAAGGCCGAACCGGCGCTGGACATTCCGCAGATCAAGGAACGCGTGCTCAAGCTGGCCGAAGAAACCTATCTGGCCAAAGTCGAGCTGGCCGGTGACGGCGTAATGCGCCAGTTCGAGCGCTCTTTGGTGCTGCAGATGCTGGATAACCATTGGCGCGAGCATTTGGCGGCCATGGACCATCTGCGTCAGGGTATCCATTTGCGCGGCTATGCGCAGAAGAACCCCAAGCAGGAGTACAAGCGCGAGGCGTTCGAGCTGTTCGCCGACATGCTGGAACGCATCAAGAAGAGCGTGGTCGGTGTGCTGATGACGGTACAGGTCAATAGCGCGGCCGATGCCGAAGCGATTGCTCCGCACGAAGTGGCCGGCATGTCGCTGACCCATCAGGAGCCGGGCTCGGCACTGGGCGAGGCGGGGGATGACAATCCGTATGCGCCCGAAGTGCTGGCAGCACAAGGCATACGCATCAGTCGCAACGACCCGTGCCTGTGCGGCTCCGGCCATAAATACAAGCAGTGTCACGGCAAGCTGGCCTAAGCTGGCTGAGCACTAACAAGACCCGGCAGCGCCGGGTCTTTTTCTATCCGGCGTGCATGGTCATGAGGCCGGAAGCTTTGGTGTATGATAGGAGCTACATTCTATCCGCGTTGGGAACGATGAAAAATTCACGGCATGGCCTTGCTTCTAGTTGGTCTGCGGCTTTACCGCATAGCAGCGCGACAGTTGCGATCCGGGGTGAGGGGGGGCGATATCTGTCTTCGACACCGGCTTTTTCCCGCTTGCTAGGGCGCGACACCGTGCAGGGGCTGACGGATCAGGATTGTTTTCCCCTGGAAATGGCCAAGCACTTGGCCATGCTCAATCACCGGGTCAGGCAGGAAGGGCATTCCGTCTGCGAGTTTGAACCGTCTTCCCGGCTGATGCTGGTCGAGTTTCCACTGTCGGATGATGACATCAGCGGCGTGGTGGTGGTCGAGGAGCCGCGCGCGGCACAGGACTTGCGCCAGGCGCTGCAGAATGCCGAGTCCAATAACCGTGAGTTGCAGCAGAATATTGCCGATCTGGAGAGTATTGCGGCCACCGACCGTTTGACCGGTACCCGCAACCGCCATTTCCTTGAGCGCCATATCCATAACGAGATCGCCCGGGCCGAGCAGCAAGAGTGTCCGCTCTCCGTGCTGATCATCGATGTGGATCATTTCAAGACTATCAATGATGCGCATGGCCATGCCTGCGGCGACGAGGTGCTGTGCGAACTGGCCGAGCGACTTCGCGGTGCACTACGGGCCAGCGATGTGTTGGTGCGCTGGGGCGGCGAGGAGTTTCTGGTGCTGTGTCCGGACACGCCGCAAGCTGCTGCCGTGCGTCTGGCTGAACGCTTGCGTCTTGCCGTCGCTACCTTGCCGTTTTCCCGCAGCCTGCAAGTCACTATCAGCCTGGGGATCGCTGGCAGACAGGCAGGCGAGCCGTGGCAACCTTGGTTCGAGCGCGCTGACGCGGCTTTGTATCGCGCCAAAGCGGACGGCCGCAACCGGGTAGAGGCGGCCAGTTTTGACGAGAAAGAGAGCGATGCTTTTTCCAACGTCGGTTTTTTGCAACTGAGCTGGCGCAGGGCTTACGAAAGCGGGCACGACGGCATTGATGCCGAACATCAGGCGCTATTTTCCATTAGCAACCAGTTGCTGGATGCGGTATTGCAGATGCGCTCGCGCGAATCTATTGCCGAGCTGATTGCCCGGCTACTGGTCGATGTCAGCCAGCATTTCCAGCATGAAGAAGCTGCCATTCACGCAGCCGGCTATCCGGAAGCAGAACAGCATGCCGCCATACACGCCGGCTTGCTGTCACAGGCATATGCGCTTTGCGCCCGTTTCGAACAGGGCGAAGCCAGCATAGGCGAACTATTCCAGTTTCTGGCGCATGAGGTGATTGCCCGCCATATGCTGCGTGAAGACCGGCTTTTCTTCCCTTATCTGAATGGTTCGCACGCTTAAGCATTCAAGGCCGACTGAAGATGAAGTGCGGGGGCAGGGCTGCTTCTGGTAACCTAGATGCCAATAAAATTTATTCTTCGGCATGATGACTATGACTACCAGCGATACGCATATCTATCTTGCGTCGGGCAGCCCGCGCCGGCGTGAACTGTTGCAGCAACTGGGCGTGGCTTTTGAGCGCATCCATGCCGACATCGATGAGTCGGTTTTGCCGGGTGAAGAGGCTATCGCCTACACCGAGCGTCTGGCGGCAGCCAAGGCGGCGGCCGGTTGGGCGGTGGTGCAAAGCTGCGGTCTGCCTTCGCGCCCGCTGTTGTCGGCCGATACCACGGTGGTGCAGGATGGCGAGATTTTCGGCAAGCCGGTCGATGCCGCCGACGCCGCGCGCATGTTGCGTGCGTTTTCCGGGCGCAGCCATCAGGTGGTGACCAGCGTGGCGATCCGTCAGGATGACAAGCTGAGCGTGGCGACCTGCGTGACCGAGGTGAGCTTTCGCCCTTTGTCTGATGCCGATATCGAACGCTATATCGCCAGTGGCGAGCCATTCGACAAGGCCGGCGCCTACGGGATTCAGGGACATGCAGCGGTATTCGTGTCCCGCATCGATGGCAGCTTTACCGGAGTGATGGGCCTGCCGCTGTTTGAAACGGCGGCCTTGCTGGCTGAATTCGGCTTCACTTTTCCTTGAGGTCGGTCGCCATGCTGCATCAGTCCATTACTTTGCCGCGCGATATCGTACGGCCGCAGGAACAGATCCTCGTCAATATCACGCCGCAGGAAACGCGGGTGGCCGTGCTGGAAGATTCGGTGGTGCAGGAGCTGCATATCGAGCGCGCTGCCAGCCGCGGCATCGTCGGAAATATCTATCTGGGGCAGGTCAAGCGCGTCTTGCCCGGCATGCAAAGCGCCTTTGTCGAAATCGGGCTGGAGCGTGCCGCTTTCCTGCATATCGCCGATGTACTCGAGCAGCGCCAGCATCCGGCCGAGCCGCAGCGCATCGAGAAGATGCTGTTCGAAGGCCAGACCGTGCTGGTGCAGGTGATCAAGGACCCGATCAATACCAAGGGTGCGCGCCTGTCTACGCAGATATCTTTGGCCGGGCGCTTTCTGGTTCACCTGCCGCAGGACGAGCATATCGGTATCTCGCAGAAGATCGAGAGCGAGGCCGAACGCCACAGCCTGAAGGCACGCATGGAGAACCTGGTGCCGGCTGGTTCACCGCATGGTTATATCGTGCGTACCAGTGCCGAGGGCGCGAGCAATGCCGAACTGGCGGCCGATATTGAGTACCTGTCCAAGTTGTGGGCCGATATCCGCCACAAGTCGCAAAATCTGCCGGCGCAGAGCTGCCTGTATGAAGATCTGCCGCTGGCGGTGCGGGTGCTTAGGGATATGGCCAGCGACCAGACCGGCAAGATCATTGTCGATTCGACCGAAAACTATGAGCGCATGGTCGAGTTTGCCGAGCAGTATGTGCAGTCGGCGGTGGACAAGATCGAGCGTTATAGCGGCAATCGCCCGCTGTTCGAGCTGCATGGTATCGAGGCCGAGATCGAGCGTGCACTGGCGCGCCGGGTTAATCTCAAGTTTGGTGGCTATCTGATTGTCGACCAGACCGAGGCAATGACCACCATAGACCTGAATACCGGTGGTTTCGTCGGCACGCGCAATTTTGACGAGACCATCTTCAAGACCAATATGGAGGCGACTCACGCCATTGCGCGCCAGCTGCGGCTACGCAATATGGGTGGCATCATCATTGTCGATTTTATCGATATGGACAGCGATGAGCACAAGCAGGCGGTGCTGGCCGAACTGGCCAAGGCCATGGCGCGCGACCGCACCCGTGTGACGCTTAACGGCTTTACCAGCCTCGGTCTGGTCGAGATCACCCGCAAGCGCACGCGCGAGAGCCTGTCGCACATCTTGTGCGAGCCGTGCCCGACCTGCCAGGGTCGCGGCCAGATCAAGACCGCGCAGACGGTGTGTTACGAGATCCAGCGCGAAATCGTGCGCGAGGCGCGCAAGTTCGATGCCAAGGGTTTCCGCATCCTCGCCTCGCAGCCGGTGATCGACATGTTCCTCGACGAGGAGTCGCAGAGCCTGGCCATGTTGATAGACTTTATCGGCAAGCCGGTATCGCTGTCGGTGGAAAGTACTTATACGCAGGAACAGTTCGACGTAGTGCTGATGTAAGCCGCAACTGTCTTGCGGTGACGTAAAAAGGTTAGTTTATGAATGATGTACACGGCGATGCCTTGTGGCGCGCCATTCTGGATGAAACGGCACTGGCTGCGCGCGACGAGCCGCTATTGGCCAGTTTTCTGCATATGACGGTGTTGCGTCATGCCTCGCTGGAAGATGTGCTGGCTTTTCATCTGTCGAGCAAGCTGGCCAGCCCGGTGATGGATGCGCGTGCACTGATGGAGCTGTTCCACGAGGCGCTGTCGGCCGACGACACCATCAGCCGCGCGATGCGCGCCGATATCACCGCCTGTTTCGAGCGCGATCCGGCCTGCGATAGCTACTCGACCCCCTTGCTCTATTTCAAGGGTTTTCACGCCATCCAGAGCCAGCGCGTCACCCACTGGCTGTGGCAGCAGGGGCGCAAGACCATGGCCTATTTCCTGCAGAACCGCATTTCCGAAGTACTGGGCGCTGATATCCACCCTGCCGCCCGCATCGGTGAGGGCGTGATGCTGGACCACGGCACCGGCGTGGTGGTCGGTGAAACCGCAGTCATCGGCAACAATGTCTCGATGCTGCACGGCGTGACGCTCGGCGGTTCTGGCAAGGAGCGCGGCGACCGTCACCCCAAGATTGGCGACGGGGTGATGATAGGCGCGGGCGCCGCCATCCTCGGTAATATCCGCGTTGGTGAATGCGCCAAGGTTGGCGCCGGCAGCGTGGTGCTGGAAGACGTGGCGCCGCATACCACGGTGGCCGGCGTGCCGGCGCGGGTGGTGGCGCAGGCGACGGTAGGCATGCCGTCGCTGGATATGGACCAGAAAGTTTGAACATGCTGCATGTGGTGGCAGGTGGTCATGCTGCAGATAGCCTGCAGGCTTTGCTTGCTGATGCGCAGTTGGCGGGCGCGGTGCTGGACTGGCCGGACGAACTGAGCAATGGCCCGCTGGCTGATGCCGACCAGATTGATCCGCAGTTGCGTATTGCACACTGGCAGCGCCTGCTGCGCGCCTATCAGCCGCCGCAGCCGGACTGGGATGAAGCCTGGCAGCGCCAGCGCGCCGCCGCTTGCCGCACCTTGCTGCAAGCCTGGGAACAGTCCATGCCGTTGACGTTGTGGCTGGGCAATCATGCAGGCGAAACACTCTTGCTACGCATGCTGGCCGCGCAATGCCCGGAACAGTGCGAGCTGTGGGTAGTCGATGTCAGCTTGCATCTGGACACACCGCGCCCCGGTTTGTGGGCGGTCGGCATGTATTCGGCGGCAGAATTAGCCCCGCTGGCCGGCGATGCCCGTCTGCTGTCACTGCCCGAGCGCCAGATGCTGGCAGAAGAGTGGGGGGACTGGCAGAGGGCCGGAGACTGTGTGCGTGAAGTACAGGCGGGCAGGCTGCAAGGCCGCCCGCTGTCATGCTACGACAACGTGCTTTTGGACGGGCTGGCAGCACATGGCTGTGTGGGTGCTGCGCGTCTGGTGGACGAGAGTATGAGGCGGATAGAGCATACGTTCGTCAGCGACATTTTCTTGTTCTGGCGTGTGCTGGAGTTGGCCGAGGCGGGCACCTTGCGTCTGCAAACCGGAGCCGGACAGGCGCCTGTGCTGGCGGCTATCTAGGCGGTAGCGACAATCTATTTTCCATCCTTAATGGGAATGACTATCATCTGCTGTACTCACTCAGCGGATGACTGCCATGACCAAAACCCTGACGTTTGCCGTCTGCCACTTTAGCGTGGCCTTTGCCGTCAGCTATGCGCTGACCGGCAGCCTGGCGATTTCCGGTGCCATGGCCTTGGCCGAGCCGCTGGCCAATACTGTCACCTACCATTTTCACGACAAGATCTGGGACAGGGTGATGGTGCGCGCGCCTGTGCGCCATTTGGCGCTGGCCAAAACTGCGACTTTTGCCGCCTGCCATTTCGCCGTTGCCTTTACCTTGGCGTGGTTGCTGACCGGCAGCATCGCACTGGCAGGCTTGCTGGCACTGGTCGAACCATTGGTGAATACGGTGGCTTACTTTGTCCATGAACAAGTCTGGCAACTGGTACGCGCGGGCAAGCCGGTGCCGGCCAAGTCCTCGCCGCCGCGGCCTCTTTGCTAAATTATTCTCAAGGCCGCGCTGCGGCCTTTTTTATTGCCTGCAGGTAGAGCCTGTACTCTTATTTTGCAGGCTCTTTTGTTGATTACCCCGTATTAAAGAGCGTTTTCAGGCCTTTCGGCACAAATTTCCCGTTTTTACAAAGCCATAGCTATGAATTTAGCTTAATTTTTTCATGATTTATGAAAAGAGGCGTGAAGGTGTGGCATGCCGTAGCCTTGCTGTAAAAACAAAGGTTTCCATGTACTTTGTGCGGTATTTCTCCTTGGATGACATTGGGAAAATATCTTAGAAAACAATAATATTACTTTGCACAAACGTATAGGTGGCATTAGAATCCGCCGTTCCAAAACATCGGCTATTGCCGATGACCGGTTGCCGCGCCCCGCGTCGCCCATACGCCTCTTGCTTTGCGTGGTACCGGTGTAACCTATCCAACTAAGAGATTTTTATGAGCAAAATGAATAAGGCCGTCAGCGTTCTCGTTGCTGGCACCTGTATCAATCTCACCATCGGCGTGCTGTATGCATGGAGTGTGATCAAGAAGGGTCTGGTCGCTGACTGGGGCTGGAGCAATACCGAAGCGTCGATGCCGTATAACGTCGCCATCGTGGTATGGGCGATTGCCCTCTTGGCTGCCGGCGTGATGCAGGACCGCATCGGGCCGAAAAAAGTCATCACGCTGGGCGTAGTGCTGGTGGGTCTGGGCATGATTCTGTCCAGCTTCGTGCCGCAAGACTCGGTGATCGGCCTGACCATCGCCTTCGGCGGTATCGTCGGCACCGGTATCGGCTTTGCTTATGCTTGCGTGACCCCGGCCGCGATGAAGTGGTTCCACTCGTCCAAGAAGGGCATGGTTTCCGGCATCACCGTGGGTGGTTTCGGTCTGGCTGCGGTTTATCTCGCGCCGCTGTGCACCCATCTGATCGAAGCTTACGGCATCTCCAAGTCGTTCATGATTCTGGGTTCCGCCGTGCTGCTGATCGCGCTGCCGCTGACCCGTCTGATCTCCAACCCGCCTGAAGGCTATACCCCGGCCGCACCAGCGCTGGCAGCAGGCGCGGTTGCACCCAAGGTGTCCGAGCACAACCTGACCTGGCGCGAGATGATCAAGACCCGTCAGTTCTACTTCCTGTGGATCATGTTCGTGTTCTCGTCCTCCGCGGGCGTGATGATCATCGGTAACCTGGCATCGATCGCGACCGACCAGGCCGGCATCCTGAACCCGGCTTATCTGGTGTCCATCCTGGCGATTGCCAACGCATCCGGTCGCGTTGGTGGCGGCATGCTGTCCGACAAGATCGGCCGCACCAACACCATGCTGCTGGCCTTCGCCGTTCAGGCTGCCAATATGCTGGCTTTCGCCACCTATCAGGATGCATCCATGATTCTGGTCGGTACCGTGGTTGCCGGTCTGGCCTACGGTTCGCTGATGTCGGTATTCCCGTCGACTACGGCTGACTTCTACGGCCTGAAGAACTACGGCGCCAACTACGGCGTGCTGTACACCGCCTGGGGCGTGTCCGGCTTTGTCGGCCCGCTGCTGGCCGGCCTCGCCGTCGACATGACCGGCACCTACAGCGCCGCGTACATGATCTCGGCAGCCCTGCTGGGTGTGGCTATCGTTCTGGGCTTCATGACCAAGCCAGTCAAGCTTGCATCGGTTGTCGAAGCCAAGGCTGCTGCCTGAAGCTTGCGTTAAACCATAAAAAAGGCCGGCCCCAAAGGGTCGGCCTTTTTTGCGTCATGCCGTGGCTTAATCGTATCAGCTGCGGCTGGCCGGCTTCAGTACATGTCCTTCGACCAGAACATTGTGCGTGCCATTGGACAGCCACATCTGGCCATCCTGTATGGTGGCGGACAATTGCATGCTGCGCTCGGCCATGGCGGCAAGTTCAGCCAGCGTGTCCGGTGCGATGGCAACGACGGTCAGGTTGTCGAAGCGGCCGGCCTTGCTTTCCAGTTGCGGCCACCAGATTTCAGCCGAGCGTGCGCCATAGCAATAGATCCAGACCGCATCGGCCCGGCCGCAGGCCTTGCGTACACGCTTCTCATCCGGCTCGCCCAGCTCCAGCCACAGTTCGATTTCATCCGAGTAGTTCTTCTGCCAGATATCCGGCTCGTCATCGGCGCTGATGCCCTTGGTAAAGGCCAGCATTTCGCTGGCGTGCAGCGCGAACACCGCGATGCGCAGCATCATGCGTTCCAGCGTTTCCGATGGATGGCAGGCGAGGGTCAGGTTGTGGCTGGCATAGTAGCCGCGATCCATGTCAGAAACATTGACATCGGCCTTGTAGATGGTGGACTTGAGGGCCATGGGTACGGCTTTCGGGCAAAGGGGCGAGTTTACCTGTTTCCTAGGGGGCCGTCCTCTTGCGCCTTCCTGTATTACCTGCGGTAAAGCACTTTGTCATGCATTGTCGGGCTGGCGGTTACCCTGTTGATGGTTTAGTGGATTGTGCGTCGTGCTTCGTTCTCATTGAAAGCGTCGCTGGCGGTGAGATTGTCTCAGTTGAGATGCTATTTCCTCTTATATTTGAGAAAAATAGGTGTATTTGTGCCGGCATCTATCCCGTTAAATGTAAGCAGGGTCTGGCTGGTGAGTATTTTGTCTAAGTTGGCATGAGGGTTGCTGTTAGGGGAGGACTCCGAGCTGGGAGATGGTTGTTTGAGTTGAACTCAGCGATCACCTGTGGCACGGGGCAGTGGCAGTTAGCATGGTTATTTCTCCCCGATTTGAGAGGTGTGTCATGAAAAAACTTGCAATTATTTCCGCGTTGAGCTTGGCTTTTGCTGCATCCACTGCATTTGCCGGTAATGAAATTCTGACGGCAGATCAGGTAGGTGCGGCCAATGGTGGTGCTGCAGCAAACGATGGCTCGACATCCAATGCAACAAGCACGTATACCAAGTCCTGGACAGATAGTTCGACATCGACCAAGACGAACAATTCGCAGGATAACGACAACCTCGTTTCTGCAAGCAAAGGCGGTGCGGGTGCCAACAACGGTTCGAATTCGGCCGCTGATTCCTTTAATCAGGATAACGACACTAAGACCACGACGACGACCTCTACGACTAATACGGCCAAAACCGATAACTCGCAAGATAACGATACCAAGGTTGTCGCAAGCAAGGGTGGTGCGGGTGCCAATAATGGTTCGAATTCGGCTGCTGATTCGTTCAATCAAGATAACGATACCAAAACCACGACAACAACGACCACCTCCACCAGCACGGTGACCAAAACGGATAGCTCGCAAGACAACGATACGAAGGTTACCGCTAGCAAGGGGGGCGCTGGAGCCAACAATGGCTCGAATGCCGCTGCAGATTCTTTCAACCAAGACAACGACACGACCACTACAACCAAAACAAATAACTCGCAGGATAACGATACAAAAGTCGTAGCGAGCAAGGGTGGTGCGGCCGCCAACAATGGTTCCAATGCTGCGACCGACTCGTTCAATCAGGACAACGACACCAAGACTACGACCACGACAATGACCAAGGTCGACAACTCTCAGGACAACGATACGACCACGACAGTCAACACTTGGATCAGCGCAGATCTCCAAGGTAGCGTCGCACCGGTTTCTCTGAACGGACTGGGTATCGCATTGTTGACTGGCAGTGCTCAACCACTGGTTCATACCGGTGACAACACTGTTAGCGGTGGTTCGCTAGCCAACTCTGCAGGCATCACACAGGTTTCGCAAAACACAGGCCTGAGTGGAATGGTTCAGCAGTCGGTCAACGTCCAAGCCAATCTGAGCGTCAAATAATCAGTCTTTTCCTTTATCCGTCCCGGCCAGTGGCTGGGACGGGAAGGGTAATGACGAGACGGAGGTGTAGAGATGTGGCGAGTTGGAACACTGCTGTTGGTTTGTCTGCCTTTTGCTCAGGCGTTTGCTGGCGACCCTGTCAGCGAGCGTCTGGATGTTAGCCAGTTGTCTGTCGCTACCGATCTGGGTAGCGAATATGGGCAATCTGCAGATGGCCGGGTTGAAAGACTTCGTTTCATTTCGAACCGGGCCAATTTGGATGCCGAGGTCGGTGATGGGGTGTTTTCCTCGGTAGTGACGGGAGCCAATACCATTTCGAACAGCGCGTTCGCGGGGATGAGCGGGATTGGCACCGTGGTGCAAAATAGCGGTAATCAGGTTGTGGTTCAGAATTCAACGATCTTCAACGTCAGCCTGTACTGAGTCATGCGCGCAGCTCTAAAAGGGGGACTGTTGCTTTGCTCGCTCTGCTGGTCGGTTTCCGTACTTGCAGCATCTATGATCGCGACGCTGCCAGGGGTCGGAGCCGTGGGTGTGAGTGTTCAGAGTGTCAAGGAACGTGTTTTCAGAAATACCGTTCGCCAGCGCTATGACTTCAGTTGCGGCTCCGCTGCGCTGGCGACTTTGTTGACTTACCACTACGCCGAGCCGACCACCGAAGAGCAGGTGTTCAAGTCGATGTTCGCCGATGGTGATCAGGAGCGCATTATGAAGGTCGGTTTCTCGATGGCTGACATGAAGCGCTATCTGGCCAGTCTTGGGCTCGAAGCAAATGGCTATCGGGTATCTTTTGACAAGCTGGCCGAACTTGCTGTGCCAGCTATCGTCCTGCTGAATCATCAGGGGTACCGCCACTTTGTCGTCGTGAAGGGCATGGATGCGGAACGTGTACTGGTCGGTGACTCAGCACTTGGAACTCGTACTATTTCGCGCAAAGAATTCGAGAAAATGTGGAGCGGTGTGTTATTTGTGATCCTCAACCGTAAGCAGCAGGGGCAGGCGAGTTTCAACCGCTCTGCCGAGTGGCGTTTGCGTGAACCGGCACCCTTGTCGGTGACACGGTCATCACCGATCGCTGATCTGTATGTTTTGTTACCTCGCAGTGGTGACTTCTGATCGGGGGGGGAGCAAAAATGCTATACAAATTTGCGTTGCCTGCTTTGTTGTTATGTGCCACCAGTGTGGGGGCGGCCGCGCGGGATGATCTGCTCGACATGTCTTTACTGCAGGCTGAGTCCGGAGAGGCGCTTGCCCAACAGTTCGGGCGCTATGACTCGCCGAACGGTAGTGTATTTTCGTTCGGTATCCAGCGAATGGTTGCCATCGACGGTGCGATGGTGGCTTTGCAGCGGATAGATATTCCTGATATCGGGAAGCTGATGATGGATGCTACGGCGGGCACACGTAGCGCTGCAGTACCTGTAACGACCCTGCAAGTTGGTGTAGAGGCATTGCCTGCCGGCGTCGTTCTTGGGAGCGGGGAGCTGCCAGCTGTAATCGCCGGGATAGATACTGGTGCGACTCGTGTATTGTTGGATGCAATCTTACCGCAGCAAATTGTTCAGAATACGGCTGACGCACGGGTCATCCAGATTTCAACTCAGATAGACATTGCTGCTCCATTACTGACTGCGTTGCAAGGTTCGCAGGCGCTCGAGCAGGTCAGCAACTCCATTCTCCAGACTCTGCAGCGCTAGTGGTGTAGGGCGTAAATCGGTGTGAGGCCGAATGAAAAGTGCAGGCGGCGCAGATTTATCATCTGCGCCGCTTTGTTTTAGAGAAAGTTGAAAGGCATGCGTAGTGCGATTTGCACATCCGGCGAGTCTTCGGTAGCACCAATGCCGATGTTCAGGTTTAGTGTGCTGCGATCGCTCAACCGGTAAGCATAGCCTACTTGGAACATGCCGATCTGTGCGCGATAGGCATCGATAGGCGTCTTTCCGTTGAACTTGGTCTTGCCAACCACGTTATGCTCGTAGGAAAAGCTGATCGACGATTTTTCATTGATTGCAATGCCAGCGCCGACGCTTAGTCCGATCACATCACCAGGGTCGACCTCGCCGATCTGTACGGCTCGGCAGGGTAGGTTTTGATCGCTGCCGCGTACACAACGCGTCTGGTTGACGTCGTATTTCTGATTCCACGTGTAGTTCAAAGAGCCAAATAGCACCGCCGGGTCGGACGGCAGGATAGCTGAAGCGCCTACTTGGTAGCCCCAGAATCCGCTGCCGGTTGCCTGTTCTTTCGGGTAGTCGATTCCCTTGTCTATATCGGTGATGTAGTCGACATCGAAGGGTCCCTTGCCGGTGGCGGACTTCACCCGCAGGCTGCCAATAAAGTAGGGGCCGCCGTCAACCGGCTGGTTGAACTGGTAGCGCAGACCGAGTTCCAAGTCGCCGATGCCGTTGCCGCGTGTGTTGAAGACTTCGTCCTGAGAACTTCCGGTCGCCAGTGGGCGGCGGATCGCATCTTCCGACTGGTACACATAGGGCAGACGTCCTTCAAGCTCCAGACGATTGCTCAGTCCGTAGCGGCCGGTGACACTGGCGATCCAGCTGTCCCGGTTGACCCGGCGCACATCGATCAGGCCAATAGTGATTGCTGGGATGATGGTGAAACCAAGCAGGGCGACCCGGTTTGAGGCGCTGTAGCTGTATTGCAGAGCGGGTTCTAGCGTCAGTTGTCCCTTCGGGGTCAGTACGCCGGGAACATCGAAAGTTTGTGCGATCTGCTCGACCCTTGCTTGTGACGCCGGATTGGCGTCGCGTGGCTTCTGGCTTACCGCAGGCGTGTTACCTGGTAAAAGGGCGCCCTCTTCTGCGGCTGGTACCGTGCGTGCTTGCGGCGTGGTGGCTAGAGTACCCGCTGCCGGGCTAGCTACCGGTGTCGGCTGGCGGATACCCAACTGTTGCTCGAGTTGCTGTATCCGTTTTTGCTGGGCCTCCAACTGGGCGTTATTGGCATTCCTCTCTTTATCCCACCCCTGCATCTGCTCACGCATCTGCCTGACCTGTTCGGCGAGGGCCGGTGCCGCATGCGTATGGCCGGCAGCTAGCCCAAGCATGCTACTGGTGAGTAGTGCTAGGGTTCCCTTTCGTTTATGCATCGGTAAGCCTTTGTTGTGTCGATGGAAAGCCTGATGCTGTTAGGTATGGATCATGACAATTAGTAAATCAAATGAAATAACTCGACTCGATACAAGTAGCGGCTATGCTGCAGGGGTTGATCAAGGCTGGGCGGTGGAATGTTGAAAGAAACCAGTGCAAGGGTTTGTGGCGCAAGAAGCATGCTGATCATCGGAGAACTCGTTCCGAGTGTGACTGATGGTCTCGTGCAGGCGGGTTGGCAGGTGTTGAGAAAAAAACTCGAAGAAGTGTCTGTCGCGCTCTGCCAGCAAGCTTCGGTAGGGTTGCTCCGGGTAACGAGCGTGGACGTTGTCGAATGTCGGCGTCTATTGCTGTCTTGTTCTACATCGCATATCCGTTGGATTGCGTTGCTTGATGGGGCTGAGCTTGAGGATTCCCGGGTTCGCGCGTTGGTGAACGATTTTTGCTTCGATTATTGCGTGCTACCAGTGCCTCTGGCACATCTGTTACCAGCCGTCGGCCATGCTCACGGCATGGCCGGGTTGTGTTGCCCGGAGCGGGTGCGTTCAGGCGTATCGGGTTTGCTCGGTGAGCATCCAGCTTTCCTGGCCTTTCTCGAGGATCTGTCCAGGGTCGGGATGATGAATGTGAGCGTGCTGCTGCACGGAGAGACAGGTACCGGCAAGGAACTGGCCGCACGTTTTGTTCATGACTGCTCGGCTCGGGCGAAAGCGCCATTCTTTTCGGTAAACTGCGGCAGCCTCGCCCCTAACCTCGTGCAATCTGAATTATTCGGCAATGAGAAAGGAGCATTTACCGGGGCGCATGACAAGCGGGCAGGTTATATCGAGGCTGCCGATGGTGGGACGTTATTTCTTGACGAGATCGGTGACATGTCGGCCGAGGCGCAGGTATCGATGCTCAGATTCCTGCAGGAGGGGACAATTATCCGGCTAGGCGGTAGCAAGCATCTCAAGATCGATGCCAGGATTGTCGCGGCGACCCACGTTGATCTTGCTCAGTCGATCAGGGATCGAACCTTCCGCGAAGACCTTTACCACCGTTTGCGGGTTTGTCAGGTATGTATTCCTCCGTTGCGTGAACGGCTTAGTGACCTGCCATTGCTGGCTGGGCATTTCATCGAAAAATATGCATGCAAGTTCGGTTTGCCCGAGAAAAGGTTGTCGAAGGAAGCGCTTGGCTTGATGCTCACCTACCCGTGGCCAGGTAATGTCCGGGAGCTGGAAAACAGGATTTGTCAGGGACTGATCATGGCTAGGGGCTGTGTACTGACACCGGCGGACATGGGGTTTGGTGGTGCCGAACAGGGGAGTTCCCCGCTGCAGGTGCAGCGGGGAACGGGCGAAAAGACGAGTTTGTTGCAATCGCTAGCCATCAATGGTGGCGACTGTAACCTGGCCGCCCGTGAGATTGGCGTCTCGCGGGCAACATTCTACCGGCTGTTAGCCAAGCATGGCATTTCTCCGCGCCAGTTCCGTAAAGACTTGTCGTGACTTGTTGGCCGGCGCGCGTATTTAGCCGCTATTGCGCAAACCGGCGGCGACGCCGTTGATTGTCAAATGAATGGCGGCTAGTGCCTCCTCATCATCCGGGTTCTCGCGCAGGCGGCGCAGCAATTCGACTTGCAGTGCGCCCATCGCATCCAGATACGGCAGCCGGGTGTCCAGGCTGCGGGCCAGAGTCGGGTTGTGCTGCAACAGACGCTGGTTGCCGGTGATGGTGTAAAGCGCATCCACGCTGCGCTGCCATTCGCTAGAGATGGTGGCAAACAGCGAGGCCGACAGTGCCTGATCGCTGACCAGACCGGCATAACGCTGTGCCAGCTCCAGATCGACCTTGGCCAGTACCTGCTCCATGTTTTCCAGTGCCATCCTGAGGAAGGGCGAGCTCTGGTACAGCGTTTGCAACTGGCTGATACCGCTATCGCCATGACGCTCGATAAAGGCGGCAACGGCAGAGCCGACGCCATACCAGCCCGGCAGCATCACTCGCGACTGCGACCAGGAGAACACCCATGGAATGGCGCGCAAATCCTGAATGGAAGTCAGGCTCTTGCGCGAGGCCGGGCGGCTGCCGATATTGAGCTTGGCAATCGCGCGTACCGGGGTGGCTTCTAGGAAATACTGCATAAAGCCCGGTGTTTCCACCAGCGCGCGGTAGGCGGCATAGGCGTGATCCGACAGCTCGGACAGGATGCTGCTGTCGGCTTCATTGCTGTGGCTGCCGGACAGCGTGGCCTCCAGCGTGGCCGCGACCAAGGCTTCGAGATTGCGTACCGCCAGATCCGGATCAGAGAATTTGGAGGTGATGACCTCGCCCTGTTCTGTGATGCGGATATGGCCGGCGACCGAACCTGCCGGCTGCGCCATGATGGCCTCGTAGCTTGGACCACCGCCGCGTCCGACCGAGCCGCCACGGCCATGGAATAGCTGCAGCTTGACCCCGGCGGCGGCGAAAACCTTCACCAGCCGCGATTCGGCCTGATACAGCTCCCACTGGCTGGTCAGATAGCCGCCATCCTTGTTGCTGTCCGAGTAACCCAGCATCACCTCCTGCAGCATATCGCGGCTTTGCAGCAGCTGGCGATACCACGGCAATTCGAACAGTGCCTGCATGATGGCGGCGCCGGCACGCAAATCGCCTATGGTTTCGAACAGCGGCACGATATTGACACTGCCCACCGGCTGGCCGTCGACGATGCGCAGCAGGCCGGTTTCCTTCATCAGCAAGGCCAGCGCCAGCAAGTCGCTGACCGCGGCGCAGTTGGAAATGATGCACTGGGTGATGGCGCCATCGCCCAGCGCCGCCTTGATGCGTGCCGCCTCGCGGAAAATGGCCAGCTCTTTTTGTGCCTCGGCACCATAAGCCAGATAGGGGCTATAGAGCGGGCGTGGGGTGGCCAGCTCGCGGCGCAGGACGCGTATACGGGCCGCTTCGTCCAGCGCCAGATACTCTTCCAGCCCTGCATGCGAGAACAGCTCGGCCACGACCGATGCATGGATGCCGGCATGCTGGCGCAGGTCCAGCGGCATCAGGTAAAAGCCGAACACATCCAGCGCGCGCTTAAGACGCAGCAAGCGCCCGCCAGCCAGAATGGCGCTGCCATTGGCGGCGAGTGAAGCGGCAATCTGTTCCAGATCCTCAATGACGGCCTGGGCGTGGGCATACGGTTCACCTGCGCTCCAGCGGCCACGCTTGGTCAAGCCCAGCGCCGCAGCCGTCGCCGACAGACGCGCTTCGATATGGGCCAGCGCGAGGCGGTACGGCTCTTCGGCGCGGCTGGTCTCGGTGTCCGGGGACAGGGCGGCCAGTGCCGCGACCTCGTCGCTCACTTTAACCAGCCGGCTGGACAGCGACAGTTCGCGGTAGAGACCGGACAGCTCGTAGAAATAGTGGGTAAATGCGGTTTCGGCCTGACGGGTGCTGGCGTAGCGCAATACCGTGGCGTCGACATTGGGGTTGCCGTCGCGGTCGCCGCCTATCCAGCTGCCTATGCGCAAGAAGGAGGGTAGCTTGGGGCGTTCGCCCCAATGTTGCTGAATGCCGCGCCCCAGCATGTCGTAGATGCGTGGCAAGGCGGTGAAGAACGACAACGGATGGTAGGCGACGCCGTTTTCGATTTCGTCCGCGACCGACAGTTTGAAGTGGCGGATTTCCGAGGTCTGCCACAAGGTCAGGATGACGCGGCGCAGGCGCAGTTCGAGATCGGTCTCGTCATCCGGGGTGACATCAGGGTAGTGCAGGCAGGCGAGGAAACGGCGCACGGCACGATGGCCATCCAGCACACTCTGGCGTTGTACTTCGGTCGGGTGGGCGGTCAGTACTGCCGTTACATTGGCATCGGCCAGCATGCCGGTCAGCCGGCCCAGGCTGACGCCCTCTTGTTGCAGGTGCGACAGCGCGCGCGCCAGGCTGCCTTGTTGCGGTGCCGAGCCGGCCTGGCGGTGGGCGCGGCGGCGGCGGGTGTGATGCAGATCTTCGGCAATATTGAATAGCTGGGCATACAGGCCGCAAGCGCGCACCAAGGCTGTGGTCGCTTGCGGCGACAAGCGCTCCAGCATGGCCAGCGCACGATTGTCGTGGGTATGGTGGGCCAGCGGGATGGCCTGCATTTCGTGGTAAACCTCGTCACCGGCCTGCTCGCGCAGTACCTCGCCCAATAGCCGGTCCAGTCGTGCCAGATCGGCCTTGAGCGGAAGGTCCTTGTCTTGTTCTTGCGTCATCGCGTGTCTACCCGTTTTGATGAAGTGCGTGTGTGCCGGCATGCTCGCGCCGGCCTGATCTTGCCTGATCTTGCCGCAAGCATGGGGTATTTGGCCAGTGCCGGCTGGTAGCTTGCCGTATTGAATCGCGCATTATGTGGACGGTGTGCCCGGCTTGCCACAAGGGTAGCGACGGGCTTTGTCCGGGCAGGGGAAGCCGCCGCTCATGTTAGAATCGTTGCAGACTTATTCCATTCAGGACCGCGTGATGAAAAAAATCGTGATTGCCAGCCGCGAGAGTCGTCTGGCCATGTGGCAGGCCGAACATATCAAATCCCGCCTGGAGAGCTTATATCCAGAGCTGGAAGTTGAAATTCTGGGTATGACCACGCGTGGTGACCAGATTCTCGATAAAACCCTGTCCAAGATCGGTGGCAAGGGGCTGTTCGTCAAGGAGCTGGAAGTCGCGATGCTGGAAGGGCGTGCCGATCTGGCCGTGCACTCGATGAAAGATGTGCCCATGGCGCTGCCCGAGGGTTTTGCCCTGCCGGTGATCTGCGAACGTGAAGACCCGCGCGATGCTTTCGTCTCCAATGCGTATGCCAATCTGTCCGAATTGCCGCATGGCGCGGTGGTGGGCACGGCCAGCTTGCGGCGCGAGTCGCAGATCCGCGCCCAGTTTCCGCATCTGGTGATCAAGCCCTTGCGCGGCAATGTGCAGACGCGGCTGGCCAAGCTGGATGGCGGCGAATTCGACGCCATTATTCTCGCCGCAGCCGGTCTTAAGCGTCTGGGTCTGGGCGAGCGTATACGTTGTGAGTTGTCGCCATCGGAAAGCCTGCCCTCCCCGGGCCAGGGCGCGCTGGGCATCGAGATCCGCGCCGAGCGCGAGGACCTCAAGGTGCTGCTTGCGCCGCTGAATGATGCCGATACCCACGACTGTGTGCTGGCCGAGCGCGCCCTGTCGCGCCAGCTGGGCGGCAGTTGCCAGATCCCGCTGGGTGGTTTTGCCACGCTAAGCGATGAGGTCATTACTCTGGGTGGTTTTGTTGCCTACCCGGATGGCTCGCTGATGCTGACCGCCAGCGCCAGTGCTCCGCGCCACTACGCAGATGCGCTGGGGCGGGCGGTCGCCAAGAAGCTGTTGCAAGACGGTGCTGCCGATGTGATCAGCGCCGTGCTGGCCGATAGCTAAGCATGAGGCCGGTGCTGCTCACCCGTCCGGCGGCACAATGCGCGCCACTGGCGGCAAAGTGCGCCGCTGCCGGCTTGACTGCCCACGTGTTTGCGCCGCTTGAGCTGGTGCCGGATAAGGACGCATTGGTGCAGCTACCTGCTTTGGCTGCGGCGGCCGACTGGCTGATTCCGGTGAGCCCCGGTGCCATTGATATGATGTGGCCGGCTCTGGCCGGGTGCTTGCCTGATCGTGTGCAACTGGCCTGTGTCGGCAAGGGCAGTGCCGCACGGCTGGCGGCGCTTGCCGGGCGTGCCGTGTTGCACCCCGAGGCGGGCAGCGACAGTGAAGCGCTGCTTGCGCTGCCGCAATTGTCCGACTTGAGCGGGCAAACGGTATTGATTGTGCGCGGTGAAACCGGACGCGCGCTGCTGGCCGATACGCTGGCGGCGCGCGGCGCAAAGATTCTTTTGTGCGGGGCGTACCGGCGCGTGCCATGCGACCCGGGCTGGGGTCGTCTACCTGCCGACATGGCACAGGCGACGCTACTTGTCACTTCATCCGATATTGCCCGTGCACTGTTTAGCTCTGCACCGGCAGAGCGGCGCGGCTGGTTGGCCCGTCAGCATTTCGTCACGCTGCACCCGCGCATTAGCACGGTATTGCTGGAGCTGGGGGCAAGCGAGGTCGTGACGGCCGCAGATGCCAGCGACGAGGCGCTGTTAGCGGCGCTGGCAGCGTGTTAAGCCAGTTGCCGGAGCAAGGCGGCAACCGCGGGTTTGTGTAGTGCATCCGGCACATAACACAGGCCGATACGGCGCCGGTAAGGTGCGGCAGCCAGTTGTGCCGTGTCCAGTTTTTCCGCTAACGAGGCGGGTAGCCAGGCGATACCTGCTCCGCTTGCTACCAGTTGCGCAGCCAGGCGCAGCGAGCCGGCACGCATGGGGTGTGCCGGTGCATAGCTGCCGAGCAGGGCCAATAGCCGCTGCTGCGAGTCATGTGCCGGGCACATCACCCATGTTTCCTGTTTCAGCTCCTGCGGCGTCACGTCCTTGCCGCTGCGCACATGTCCTGTCGGCAGTGCCAGCACGAAGTTTTCCTCCGCCAAGGGCAGAAACAGCTCGTCTTCGCAGCGCAGCGTCTCGCAGGCAAGACGAAGGTCACCGCTACACCCCTCTTCCAGTGTCAGTACGATGCCCGCGGTTTCCAGCGCCGCGCGCAGCACCCTATCGACCTGGCTGTCGCCCAGATCCGCTGCTATCCCCAGCGCCAGTTCCTGCCCCGCTTCACCCTGTTTGAAACTGGCGCTCAGCGCTTCCGCATCGGCAATCAGCTTCTTGGCCTGTGGAAACAGGCGGCGCGCGGCATCGGAGGCCTCGACGCCACGCGGCAGGCGTTTGAACAGCAGCGTTCCCAGTTCGGCTTCAAGCTGGCGCAGCGTGGCGGAGAGGGTGGGCTGGGTGACGGCTAAGCGGTCGGCGGCCTGGGTGATGTTGCGCTCTTCAAAAACTGCGACAAAGGCGCGCAGTTGGCGGATATCCATAGAAATGTCCGATGGCAGTAAGGGGAAAAAACGATTTTTCTTCGGGAGTAACGCCGACTATAGTGCAGCACATCGGTTGTTGCCATCAATGCTTTCTATTTCAGGAATCCATCATGAACAAACCCCTTATTGTGATTACTGGTGCCAGCTCCGGCTTCGGTGCTGCCTGCGCCCGTCTGTTCTCGTCGCGCGGCTATCCCTTGCTGCTGCTGGCACGTCGTATCGAGCGCCTGCAGGAGATGGCCCTGCCCGATACCCTGTGCCGCGAAGTCGATGTGACTGACCGCGCTGCACTGGATGCTGCCGTGCGCGAGGCGGAGGCAAAATTCGGCCCGGCCGACCTGATCGTCAACAACGCCGGGCAGATGCTGCTGGGCAAACTGTCCGAGCAGGATCCGGCCGAGTGGGAGCGCATGCTGGACGTTAACGTCAAGGGTGTACTCAACGGCATCCATGCAGTGCTGCCGGGCATGCTCTCGCGCCGCCACGGTACCATCATCAATATCAGCTCGATTGCCGGGCGCAAGACCTTCCCCAACCATGCGGCCTATTGCGGTACCAAGTTCGCCGTTCACGCGATTTCGGAAAACCTGCGCGAGGAAGTGGCGCTACAGGACGTGCGCGTGATCACGATCGCACCCGGTGCGGCCGAGACCGAGCTGTTGAGCCATACCACCAGCGAGGCGATCAAGGACGGCTACAACGTGTGGAAAGAACAGATGGGCGGTGTGATCTCGGCCGAAGATATTGCCGAGGCGGTGCGCTTCGCCTACGAGCAGCCGCAAAACCTGTGCATACGCGAGATCGTGCTGGCTGCAACACGGCAGGAGCCGTAAGGCCGGGCCGATTATCGAAGGTTTGTTCTGTGTGCCGCAGGTGCCATTTCTGGCACCTGTTTTTATTGGTGATGCGGATAGTCTGGTTTAGGAGGAGAAGTTGTTTATGCATAGTGAAGTCACGGTCATTGGCCTGGGCGCCATGGGGTCGGCACTGGCGCGTGCCTTGCTGCAGGCCGGCAAGCGGGTGACGGTGTGGAATCGTAGCCGGATCAAGGCCGAGGGTTTGGCAGTGGCCGGGGCGCGGGTAGCGGACAACGCAGCATCCGCCATCGCCGACAGCCCTGTCTGCCTTGTCTGTGTCGACAATTACACGGTGGCCAACAGCATTCTGGGCAGCGATGAAGTTGCAGCCGCTCTCAGCGGCAAGCTGCTGGTTCAGCTCTCGACCGGAGGCCCGCAAGAAGCGCGCGAGAGTGAACAGTGGGCGCATGCACGTGGTGCCGGCTATGTCGATGGCGCGATTCTGGCCTTCCCGCCGCAGATGGGCAGCCATGAAGCCAGTATTATTGCCTCCGGCGCTGCTGCCGCCTTCGAGCAGGCAGCACCGCTGCTGAAAATACTGGCGCCCAGCCTGAGCTATCTGGGCGAGCGGATCGGGGCTGCATCGGCGCAGGATTGTGCCGTGGCCGCCTATTTTGCCGGCGCCCTGCTGGGGGCTTTGCATGGTGCGCGTATCTGCGAGGCGGAAGGGCTGCGGGTGGATGAATTTTGCAGCATGCTGTCGGACATATCACCGCTGCTTGGCGGGGATATCCGGCATCTGGGTGCCGTGATTCAGGCGGAAAACTACGGCGAGCCGCAGGCATCGCTGAAAACCTGGACGGCGGCCATTACCCGTCTGGAGCGCCATGCACAGCAGGTCGATATTCACCGGGGGTTTCCCGAGTTTGCATCGTCAATATTCAGGCAGGGTGTCGATGCCGGTCTTGGGGCTCAGGAGGTTGCTGCTTTGATCAAGGTGCTGCGGGCTGCATCTTGATGTGCTGAGCCTGTTCACGTCTCGCAAGATTGTGAACAGGCTCCCAGACCGGCTGATCAGGGCTTACAGCGGCTCCAGTACCGCTCGTACCCGCTTGCCGCGGTTGTAGTCGATATGGCTGACTGCTGTTTGTAGTGCAGGCTTGCCGCTGCGCGCTTCATAGGTGGCCAGCACGCGCGAGACGTAGTTGCGTGTTTCGGGGTAGGGCGGGATGGTGTTCTTGTATTTTTGCACTGCACCTTCACCGGCATTGTAGGCGGCGATGACCAGCGGCATGTCGTGGTTGAACAGGCCCAGTAAAAACTTCAGGTAGCGGGCACCGGCACGGACATTGGCGTCCGGATTGGTCAGGTCGGCCACGCCGAAGCGTTCGCCGGTTTCCGGGATGACCTGCATCAGGCCGATTGCGCCTTTGGGCGACACGGCCAGCGCGTCATAGCCCGATTCCACGCTGACAATGGAATGCAGCAACTGGGCATCGAGCTTCATCTCGCGCGCGACCTTGTTGATCATCTTGTTATAGGGTGCGCTGACGCTGGCCTTGATCAGGCGCGGCTCGGCGGAGGGTAGGCCGGTAAGCGGCGTGCGTGCTGCCTTAGCGATATCGCGGCTAAGGGTCGTGCCAAGGCCGGGGCGGGTTGCATCGGCCAGTGCATCGTATTTTCGTACAGCCAGCTCGGCTGGCGGACTCTTCTGGAAAAGTTGGTAACGTTCATCCAGCTTTTTTGGGGCGAGGTGAACTTGTCCTGCGCTATCTACATAGCCATACAGATCCGCATGCGCGGCGGAGGCTAGCGTAAACGACGCAGCTATCAAGGAGCAGAGGATAAATCGGTTCATTGATAACATCTCGTGATAAGACCTTGATTAGCATAGCAAATATGCGCAATGTCTACTTGGATATTATCGTTCTTGCACCGTAATAATATTATCTATTCGCGATGATAGGGGTGGTTGTTGAGGATGGAGTAGGCGCGATAGAGCTGTTCGGCCAGCATCACACGCACCATGCCATGCGGCAGGGTCATGGCCGACAGCTGCAGCAGGACATCGGCTTTCTGTTTCAGCTCGGCCGATAATCCATCGGCGCCGCCGATGATGATGGTGATGTCGTCGCCACCGGCCATCCAGTCTTTCATGGCACCGGCCAGCTGTACCGAAGTCCAGTTTTTGCCGCGTTCGTCCAGCACCACCAGCTTGGTGCGCGGGGCAATCGCGGCGATCAGGCGCTCGTGTTCGGCTGCAATGCCTTTTTCAGTCGTGACGCCGCCGCCGCGTTTTTCCGGCTTGATTTCCTTGAGTTCGAAGCTGATGTCGCGGCCGAAGCGCTTGGCGTAGTCGCCAAAGGCTTCATCGACCCAGCGTGGCATCTTGGTGCCGACGGCGAGCAGGGTAATTTTCATGGTGGGAAATCCGGGACTCGGCACCCGGGACCCGGATGGGAGTCGACGGCCGATGCCGGAAAATCCCTGATCCCGAGCCCCGGGTCACGCGGTTTAGGCTGCCGACCAGGGCTTGCCGCCGACCGGGGTGAACGATGGCTTCTGGCCGCCCCACAAGGCTTCCAGATCATAGTAGTCGCGCACGGCAGGCAGCATCACATGGATGACTACGTCGCCGGCATCTACCAGGACCCATTCGCCGCTTTCATGGCCTTCGGTGCCGACCAGATCTACGCCGGCTTCTTTCAGCGTAACGGCTACGCTATTGGCCAATGCCTTGACCTGGCGATTGGAGTCGCCGGTGCAGACGATCAGATGCTGGAACAGCGAGGTCAGCTCGCTGGTGTCCAGAGTGACGATGTTCTTGCCCTTGACGTCTTCCAGAGCGGTCACGGCCAGTTTTACGATTTCTTGAATATTGTCCATATTTCCTTGATTCCAATGATGGGCACATGGACGCGTACGGACGGGTCAGAGGTGCCGCGAAAAGAGCGCGAGCCGCAGGTTGCGGCCTGTATGTCACGCTAGGTGTTCCGGTAGAGCTGCTGCGCCCGGATATAGTCCAGTACGGCAGCGGGAACGAGGCCGGACACATCGGCGCCGGCAGCAAGCCGGGCGCGGATGTCCGTCGCCGAAACATCGACCGGAGCCAACGTCAGGGCGCGGATTGTACCGGAAGGTGTTCGTTTTGAAAAATCAGACACTTGGCGCGCTTGCCATTGCGCGCTGATGGCGGGTGCCAGATGGGCGGGATCGAAGCCCGGGCGCAGGGCGACGGCGAGGTTGGCCAGGGTAAAAATGGCCTGCCAGCGATGCCAGCTGGCAAGTCTGGCCAGCGAGTCGCCGCCTATCAGACACCACAGCTCATCCTGTGGCGTGAGTTCGCTGCGCAACTCCTCCAGCGTCTCGACGGTATAGGCATTTTTGCCGCGGCGTATTTCCCTGTCGTCAGCGATAAGTCCAGGCTCGCCGGCAATTGCCAGACGCACCATGTCCAGCCTTTGGCTGGCGCTGGCATGGGGGCCATGGTCGCGGTGATAGGGCAGGCCGGCCGGCACCAGCCTCACCTCGTCCAGCTTTAATTCGTCGCGCAGCGCGCAGGCCAGACGCAGATGGGCGCAGTGGAAGGGGTCGAAGGTGCCGCCATACAGGCCGATACGCCTCATAGAATATCTGGCGTGTCGGCGTAGCCGTCCACGATGACGGTCAGCGCGCCGGTGGCCGGGCTAATGACCAGTCCGTGCACCGGAATATCGCGCGGCATCAGCGGATGGTGGCGTACGGTGTCGACCGTATGGCGCACGCTGTCTTCGACATTGTCGAAGCCCTTGAGCCAGCCATCCAGGTTGATGCCGGCGGCGCGCAAGGTGGTGAGCGTGTCCGGGCTGACGCCGCGTTCGACGGCATTGTCCAGCACCTGCTTGGGGTCGATGGCATTCATGCCGCAATCGTGGTGGGCGACGACACAGATTTCTTCCGCCCGCAGCTGGTAAACGGCGATCAGCAGGCTGCGCATCACCGAACCCCATGGGTGGGTGACCAGGGCGCCGGCGTTCTTGATTAGTTTGGCATCGCCGTTTTTCAGCCCCATGGCCTTGGGCAGCAGCTCGACCAGACGGGCATCCATGCAGGCCAGCACCGCCAGATTCTTGTCGGGGAACTTGTCGGTGCGAAATTTTTCGTATTCGCGGCTAGTGACGAACTCGTGGTTGTGTTCGAGCAGGGCGTGCAACACGCGCATTCGTTTCTCTCCCGGCCTCAGTGGAATAGAGGCTCTATTTGCGGCGCATCCTACCACCAAGCATGCCGGTCAGGTAGCCGCTGCATGCGGCCTTACCAGCGCGAGGCGTGGTCTTCGGTGACGCCGGTCAGCGTGCTGACGATGTGGCGCGCACCGCTTGCCGGATCCAGCAACACCCCGCTGAAGGTGCCGATGGGCTGCACATAGCGGCTGGCGGCAATCAGCAGATTCTTGTTTTCGCTGCGCATGCCTTCCGGAGTGAAACGCAGGTCGACCAGACCATCGTCGCTATGGATATGCCACGGCGCCATCGGGTTGGCTGGGCTGTAATCAAAGCGCACCTTGCCGACGCGCAGCAGTTTGCCGTGCAGCCAGATGGCGTTCTCGGCATCGCCCATATAGCCGTCCTGCAGATTGAAGCCCAGTTCGTGATTGTGTGCACTGGCCCAGCGCCACGCGGTATGGCGAGCGAGCAGACCGTTGGAGGCGTCCAGGCTGGCGATGGCACCATCCAGCGAATAACGGCTGCCGTTGGTGTCGGCATAGCCGCTGACGGACAGTCCGCCGGTCTTGTGGGTCGAATGCGCCAGATGGTTGGCCGGCGCAATAGCGCACAGGGTCGGCACTTCGGGGGCTAGCGTGATATGGGCGGCGATGCGCAGTGCCGGGGTGCGTACCTCGAGCAGCATGCGCCCAGCCTCGCGGGTGAAGGTCAGCTTGCCGCCACCGGCGCAAAAACGGGCGTGGCCGAAGGCGCGGTCTTCTATTTTGGCCGACAGGCCTGGCAGGCCATCGGCCGAGAAGCTGGCCGTGACCTCGCGCTTCTGGCGGTCGAACAGATAGGCAAAAGCGGTGCTGCACCAGCCCAGGTCGACCACAGCGACGCCGATAAAGTAGTTGTCGTGGGCAAAAGCGGCATACTGCCAGCGTTTATGGTGCAGCTTGCGGGTGAGGCGATGCCAGGGCGCAAGCGTCAAAGGCTGCCAGCTGAGCGTGCCAACCGTGCCCTGATACATGCCAAAGGCGGGAATCCCGCGCTCGTGAACCAGACGGGACGGCGCGGGCAAAAGCGGTGAGGGGTCCATCTATCTGGGGCGCGGGCTTGATCCGCCGCCCGGTAGTCGAAGATGTGCCCGAGTTTACAGCAGATTAAGCGGGATTTTCAGATAGGCGACCCCATTTGTATCTTTGGGCGGCATTTCACCGGCGCGGATATTGATCTGAACCGAGGGCAGGATCAGCACCGGCATGGCAAGGCCGGCATCGCGTTGTTGGCGCATGGCGATGAATTCATGTTCGCCGACCCGTTCATTCAGGTGGATATTGCGTGCCCGCTGCTCGCCCACCGTACTTTCCCATTGTGCCGCGCGCCCCTCGGGCGGGTAGTCGTGACACATAAAGAGGCGGGTGTCGTCCGGTAGGCTTAATAAGTGCTGCGCCGAGTGATAGAGTGCTGCCGCGTCGCCACCGGGAAAGTCGCAGCGGGCGCTGCCCACGTCCGGCATGAACAGCGTGTCGCCGACAAAGACGGCATCCCCGATGTGATAGGCCATATCGGCCGGGGTATGGCCCGGCACATACAGCGCCCGCGCCGTTAAGGTGCCGATGCTAAACGCCTCGCCGGCGGCAAACAGATGGTCGAACTGGCTTCCGTCACAGGCAAAGCCGGGCTCCAGATTGAAGATCCGGCTGAAGCTGGCCTGTACCTTGCCTATCTGGTCGCCGATGGCGGTCTTGCCGCCTAATTGTTGTTTGAGCCAGGCGGCGGCGGACAGATGGTCGGCATGGGCATGGGTTTCCAGTATCCAGTCTACGGTCAGTTTTTGTTCCCGGATAAAGTCGACCAGCTGCTGGGCCGAGGTGGTGCGGGTGCGGCCCGATTTGGGATCGTAGTCGAGCACCGGGTCGATGATGGCTGCGTGTCCGCCTGCCTGATCGTAAACCACATAGCTGATGGTCCAGGTCGCAGGATCGAAGAAGGCTTGTACAGGGGTTTTCATCTGGCGGCGCTCCCATTTCTGCTGGTGATGGTTAAACTATATTGAAAAACAATATATTTGTAAATATAATAAAGACTCTGTGTCAGAGGTAAGATCATGGATATGAATTTGCTGCGGGAAAATGCGTCCCGCGCTGCCGGCTTGCTGAAGAGCCTGGCTAATGAAGACAGGCTGCTGCTGCTGTGCCAGCTGGTCGATGGCGAGAAGTCGGTTTCCGAACTGGAGCGCTTGACCGGCATCCGCCAGCCGACCTTGTCACAGCAACTGGGCGTGTTGCGCAATGAGGGCCTGGTATCGACGCGGCGCGAAGGCAAGTGGATTTATTACAGTGTGGCCAGCCAGGAGGCCATGGCGATCCTGTCGTCGCTGCATGACATTTTCTGCCCGCAAGAGATGGTCGCAGATGCAGGCGCATGAAATAAAGCAATAAGAATTCATGCTTGCCGTTAACAAGGGGAAATCATCATGAGTATCGCCTGGGATGTATTCACGCCGGCAGCTTCGCTGGGCGGCGGCGTGTTGATAGGGCTGGCGGCCAGTGCTTTTGTCCTGTTGCTGGGGCGGATTGCCGGTATTAGCGGCATGTTGGGTGGCGTGCTGGAGCGCGCCGCCGACTGGCCTTTGCGTCTGGCCTTC
The DNA here is from genome assembly GCF_009831765.1 of Craterilacuibacter sinensis. Classification (GTDB taxonomy): domain Bacteria; phylum Pseudomonadota; class Gammaproteobacteria; order Burkholderiales; family Chromobacteriaceae; genus Craterilacuibacter; species Craterilacuibacter sinensis. The sequence continues at coordinate 176,897 of NZ_WSSB01000002.1, forward strand.
GTGCTGGGGCTGCTGGCGGCTCCCATGACCTATGCGCTGTTTGCCGGCGCGCTGCCGGTGCCGGTCATCGAAGCATCGACGCCAACCTTGCTGCTGGCCGGACTGCTGGTCGGCATCGGTACCCGTTTTGCCTCGGGCTGCACCAGCGGCCACGGCGTATGCGGGCTGTCGCGCCTGTCACCGCGTTCGCTGGTGGCCACGATCAGCTTTATGGCGGCCGGCTTTATCACCGTCTATGTCGTCCGTCATCTCTTGGGCTGAAAACATCATGAAACCCGTCAAACTGTTTGCTGCTTTTGCCATCGGTCTGCTGTTCGGTACCGGCCTGATCGTGTCCGGCATGTCCAACCCGGCCAAGGTGCTGGGTTTTCTCGATCTGGCCGGCGCCTGGGATCCTAGCCTTGCCCTGGTGATGGCAGGTGCCATCGGTGTGGGCTTTTTCGCGTTTCGTGTGGCCGGGGGACGCAGCCACTCGCTGCTGGGTGACAAGATGCAGTTGCCGACCAGCCGTGAAATGACTTTGCGTCTGGTGCTGGGCAGTGTGTTGTTCGGTGTGGGCTGGGGGCTGGCCGGCATCTGCCCGGGGCCGGGTCTGGTGCTGGCCGGCGCGCTGATTCCGCAGGGGCTGCTGTTTGTCGGTGCGATGCTGGCCGGCATGTTGCTCTACCGCGTACTCGATCCTTTGCTGCCTTGATGCAATGAGCTTCCTTGCCCGGTTTTTGCCTCCCTGGCTCTGCCACTACCAGCGCAACTGGCTGTCCGGCGACATCAGTGCCGGTGTGGTGGTGACGCTATTGCTGGTGCCGCAGGCGCTGGCTTATGCCATGGTGGCCGGCTTGCCGCCACAAACCGGGCTGTACGCCAGTCTGGCTCCCTTGCTGATTTATGCGCTGCTCGGTCGTTCCCATGCCCAGTCGGTGGGGCCAATGGCTGTCACCTCCTTGCTGGTGGCGGCAACCTTAAGCAAGCTGGTGCCGCAAGGCGGCGCCGAGTATGCGGTGCTCGCCGTCTGGCTGGCGCTATTGTCCGGCCTGATGTTGCTCTCGCTGGGCTTGCTGCGTCTGGGTCTGGTTGCCGATTTTCTGTCGCAGCCGGTGCTGGCCGGTTTTATCTCGGCTTCGGCCTTGATGATTGTGCTGTCGCAACTGGGGCCTTTGCTGGGCAGCAAGGGCGGCGGCGCGACCTTGCCTGCCTTGCTGGCCAATTTATGGGCGCAGCGCCTGTCTTTTCACCCGGGGGCCTTGTTGCTGGGCGGTAGCGCCTTGCTGTGGCTCATGTGGTCGCGGCGCTCGCTTGCGGCCGTGCTGCGAAGCGTGGGGCTGGCACCGGGCGCGGCCCAGCTGGTGGTACGTGCCGCACCGGTGCTGGCCTTGCTGGCTGGAATGTTGGCCGCCGCCAATTGGGGCGCCGCCAGCGGTTTGCGTCTGGTGGGCGAGGTGCCGGCCGGCCTGCCGCCTTTGGGTCTGGCCTGGCTGCCGTGGTCGCGTCTGCCGGATCTGGTCTTGCCTGCCTTTTTTATCGCGCTGGTCAATATGGTGCAAAGCCTGTCGGTGGCGCAGATTCTGGCGTTGCCCCGGCGCGAAAGCATAGAGCCCGACCGCGAGTTGATCGCCTTGGGTGCCTGCAATATCGGTGCCGCGCTGTCCGGCGGCTTTCCGGTAACCGGCGGGCTGACGCGCTCGGTCGTCAATGCCGATGCCGGTGCCCAGACCCAGTTGTCGTCGCTGATCAGCGCGTTGCTGATGACGCTGATTGTGCTGTTTGCCACCCAGGCCTTGTTTTTCCTGCCACTGGCCGTGCTGTCCGCCACCATCGTGGCCTCGGTGCTGGCCATGATCGATTTTTCGCTATTGCGCCGTGCCTGGGCCTGCAATCGGGCTGATGCACTGGCTTTTATCGCCACCTTTGCTGCCGTGCTGCTCTTGGGGGTGGATAGCGGCATCATGATCGGCCTGCTGATTTCGCTGGGCAGCTGGATCGCCAAGAGCGGCCAGCCGCATATTGCCGAACTCGGGCGCTTGTCAGGCAGCGAGCATTTTCGCAATGTGCGCCATTTCAGCGTGGAAACCTTGCCGGGCACGGCGTTTTTGCGCGTGGACGAGAGCCTGTATTTCGGTAATGCGCGCCATGTCGAGGCTGCACTGCTGGCCATGACTACGCCCGGCATTCAGCGCGTGGTGCTGGTGATGAGCGGTGTCAACCGTATCGACTTGTCCGCCTTGCTGATGCTGGAGCGGCTGGATGACACGCTGGCTGCGCGCGGCGTACTCTTGTGGCTAAGCGATATCAAGCGCCCGGTTTCCATGGTGATGGATAAGGCCGCCTTGAACCCGCGCTTTGCCGGACGGATTTTTCTCAGTGCCAGCCAAGCCTGGCAGTCGCTTTCGCCGCAGCGGGATTACCAGATTTAGGGAATAGGGCACGTGGCCGGATCCCTATTGCCGGGATCGGGGAGCCGGAACTCGGGATTCGCGCAGTTGATGTGGTTTGGCAGGTTCGTAACACTGAAACCCGATTCCCGATTCCCGATTCCCGATTCCCGATTCCCGATTCCCGATTCCCGATTCCCGATTCCCGCGTGCAACTTTCCCCTTTGCGCAGCTATCATAGCCGGATGATGAAAAAGACTCTGCTGTGCTCAACTCTCATGTTTGCCATCGCTTTTACGCCGGCGCTGGCGGCGCCGCTACCTGATCTTGGCAATGTGGGGGAGGAGGCCTTGTCGCAGGCGGACGAGGCGCGGATAGGGCGCGAGATTCTGAGCCAGATTCGCGATGCGGGGGATGTGGTGCAGGATGCCGAGGTGAATGCCTATCTCGCCCGTCTGGGCAAGCGCATTACCTCGGCGGCCGCGACCGGCAACGACTTTACCTTTTTTGCCGTAGACGATAACTCCATCAACGCCTTTGCCATGCCTGGCGGCGTGATCGGTGTGCATACCGGCCTGTTGCTGGCGGCGCAAAGCGAGGGCGAGCTGGCATCGGTGCTGTCGCACGAGGTTGCGCATGTGACCCAGCGCCATCTGGCGCGTATGCGCGAAACCTCGACCCATAGCCAGCTATGGATACTGGCGGCGGTGCTGGCCGGTGTGCTGGCTTCACGTTCGGGCAATTCGGATGCGACCTTCGGTGCGCTGAATGCTGGCATGGGCATGGCAGCACAAACCCAGCTGGCCTATAGCCGCGATTTTGAACGCGAGGCCGACCGCATCGGCATGCATTACCTGACGGATGCCGGCTTCGATGCCCGCACCATGCCGGCTTTTTTCGAGCGCCTGCAGCAGGGCAACCGTTACAACGACAACAAGGCACTTTCTTTTCTGCGTACTCACCCGGTCACCAGCGAACGCATCAGCGAAGGGCAGGATCGAGCCCAAAGCCAGCCGGTACGCATGAAACCTGACAGCACCGATTTTCTGCTGGTGCGCGAGAAATTGCGCCTGAATACGCTCAGCCCGGCAGATGCCGTGCCTTATTACCAGCGCGCGCTGGCTGACCGGCGCTTTCTGAGCGAAGGCGCGCAGCACTATGGTCTGGCGCGCGCCTATCTGGCGCAGCGCAACTTTGCAGCCGCACAGCAAGCGGCCAGTGACGCGGTGCGCTTATTGCCGGCCGACCCGATGCTGTACACGCTGCAGGCCGAGATTGCCCTGAGTGCAGGTCAGACGCAGCAGGCGCTGGCGCACTATCGTCAGGGCTTGACGGCATTCCCCGCCAGTCGCGCACTGCTGCTGGGCGAGGTGCAGGCGCTGATCGCCAGCGGCCAGCAAGGCGTGGCTCTGCGCCAAGTGCAGGCCTTGCTGGCGCGCCATCCGGCCGATGCCGAGTTGCATCGTCTGGCGGCGCGCCTTTATGGCGAAAATGATGCGCTCAGCTATCACGCCGAGCTGGGGCATGCGTTCTATTTCGAACAAATGTTTGAATCTGCGCTGGTGCAATACCGGCTGGCCAGTGCGGCCAAGGGTGATAACTTCTATCTGCGTTCCAGCGTTGAAGCGCGTATGCGCGAGGTGGAAAAGGCGCTTAAGGCGCGGGCGGCCAAGTGAAAATGTAGAATTCACGCTTTAAAACAAGATGCTGCATTGCCGCATGTTGTTTTTTATGCGGATGTTGAAGCTTTCGCCCGTTTTGCCTATTCCATAGTTGACCCTGTAGCCATTACACTCACCCCCATTGCTAGAATTGTTCGAATACAAACACATAAAAGCGCGAATACGCTCACTGTTTGGGGTCTGGACGACTAAGCATGCTTGACCCCATCGCTTCGAATAAACAGGATTTGCGCCACAAGCGCAGGCTGCGACCAAAAGTAAGGAGACAAAATGGCTACACGCTTCCCGGATGATATCGACCCGCTGGAAACCCGCGAATGGACCGAGGCTCTGGCTTCGGTACTGGAAAATGAAGGTGCCGAACGCGCCCAGTTTCTGCTGGAAAATCTGGTTGAACAGACCCGCCGTAGTGGCGCGCATCTGCCATTTGATGCTACCACCGCTTACCTGAATACCATCCCTGCCGGGCGCGAGAAGAAGTCGCCGGGCAACCACGAGCTGGAGCACCGTATCCGCTCCATCTGCCGCTGGAACGCGATGGCCATGGTGCTGCGTGCCGGCAAGAAAGATCTGGAACTGGGCGGCCATATCGCCAGCTACCAGTCGTCGGCCACCTTGTACGATGTCGGCTTCAACCACTTCTGGCGTGCGCCCAACGACGAGCAGGAAGGCGATCTGATCTACTTCCAGGGCCATATTGCGCCGGGCGTGTACTCGCGTGCCTTCCTCGAGGGCCGTCTGACCGAGGCGCAGCTGGACAACTTCCGTCAGGAAGTTGATGGCAACGGCTTGTCGTCCTATCCGCATCCATGGCTGATGCCGGACTTCTGGCAATTCCCGACCGTATCCATGGGCTTGGGCCCGTTAATGGCGATTTATCAGGCGCGCTTCCTCAAGTATCTGGAAAGCCGTGGTCTGGCCCGCACGCCGGGGCGCAAAGTATGGTGTTTCTGCGGCGACGGCGAGATGGACGAGCCGGAAAGCCTGGGTGCCATCGCACTGGCCGCACGCGAAGGCCTGGACAACCTGGTGTTCGTGATCAACTGCAACTTGCAGCGTCTGGATGGTCCGGTGCGCGGTAACGGCAAGATCATTCAGGAACTGGAAGGCGATTTCCGTGGTGCCGGCTGGAATGTGATCAAGCTGATCTGGGGTAGCCGCTGGGATCCGCTCTTGGCCATGGACAGCAAGGGCCTGTTGAAAAAGCGCATGGAAGAGTGCGTGGATGGCGACTACCAGACCTTCAAGTCGAAAGACGGCGCCTATGTGCGCGAACATTTCTTCGGCAAGTATCCCGAGCTGCTGGAAATGGTTGCCAATATGTCGGACGACGAGATCTGGAACCTGAACCGTGGCGGCCACGACCCGCACAAGGTGTATGCCGCGTACCACGAAGCCACGGCCAATGCACAGGGCCTGCCGACCGTGATTCTGGCCAAGACCATCAAGGGTTACGGCATGGGCGCATCCGGCGAAGGCCAGAACATCGCTCACGGCGCCAAGAAAATGGCACTGGACAGCCTGCGTAAATTCCGCGACCGCTTCGGCATTCCGGTGTCGGATGCCGATCTGGAAAGCGTGCCTTACTACAAGCCGGCCGAAGACAGCCCGGAAATGGTCTACATGCGCGAACGCCGCGCAGCCTTTGGTGGCAGCCTGCCTGCCCGTCTGCCGGTGAAGGCGCCGATGGCGGTGCCGGGTCTGCATGTGTTCGATGCCATGCTCAAGGATTCGGGCGAACGCGAGTTCTCCACCACCATGGCCTTCGTGCGCATGATAGGCAATCTGCTGAAAGACAAGTCTATCGGCAAGCAGATCGTACCTATCGTGCCGGACGAATCGCGTACCTTCGGTATGGAAGGCATGTTCCGCCAGTACGGCATCTGGTCGACCCAGGGCCAGAACTATGTGCCGCAGGATGCCGACCAGCTGATGTTCTACAAGGAATCCAAAGACGGCCAGATGCTGCAGGAAGGCATCAACGAGCCGGGCGCGATGTCCTCGTGGATTGCGGCAGCAACCAGCTACGCCAACCACGGCATCCCGATGATTCCGTTCTACATCTACTACTCGATGTTCGGTTTCCAGCGTATTGGCGATCTGGCCTGGGCTGCGGGGGACATGCGTGCGCGCGGCTTCATGCTGGGCGGCACCGCCGGGCGCACTACGCTGAACGGCGAAGGCCTGCAGCATGAAGACGGTCACAGCCATATCCAGGCCGGCCTGATCCCGAACTGCATCTCCTATGACCCGACCTTTGCCTACGAACTGGCTGTCATTCTGCAGGACGGTTTGCAGCGCATGTATGCCGAGCAGGAAGACGTGTTCTATTACATCACCCTGATGAACGAGAACTACGCCCATCCGGCCATGCCTGCAGGTGCCGAAGCCGGCATCCTCAAAGGCATGTACCAGTTGTCTGATGGCGGCGAGTCCGACATCAAGGTGCAGCTGCTGGGTTCGGGCACCATCTTGCGTGAAGTGATGGCGGCCGCCGACCTGCTGCGCAGCGACTTTGGCGTAGCCAGCGATATCTGGAGCGTGACCTCGTTCAACGAGCTGGCCCGTGATGGCCGTGCCGCTGCCCGTCACGCCCTGCTGCATCCGGAAGATGCGGTGCAGGCAAGTTATGTCGAGGCACAACTGTCCGGCAAGCAAGGCCCGTTTATCGCCGCTACCGACTATATCCGCGCTTACGCCGAGCAGATCCGCGAATTCGTACCGGGGCGCTATGTGGTGCTGGGCACCGACGGCTTCGGCCGCTCGGACAGCCGCGCCCGCCTGCGCGACTTCTTCGAGGTCGACCGCTACCACGTGGTGGTGGCCGCACTGTCGGCACTGGCACGCGAAGGCAAGATCGAAGCCGCCCGCGTCAGCGAAGCGATTGCACGCTACGGCATCAATGTCGACCGTTTGCCGAGCTGGAAGGTTTAAGCCAAGGCAGGTGGAACCCGGGATTCGGGACTCGTACTGCCGGCGTTAGGGTGCTGATGGTGGCCGATGGCAGGCAGGCAAGTCCCGGGTTCCGGTTCCCGTATCCCGAACAGGGGCGCAGCCCGGACTAGGAATAATAATGAGCCAAATAATCGAACTGAAAGTCCCCGATATCGGCGGACACGCAAATGTGGATGTGATTGAAGTCTTCATCAAGGTGGGTGACACCATCGCGGTAGATGATTCGCTGATCACGCTGGAAACTGATAAAGCCACCATGGAAGTACCGGCCGAAGTCGCCGGCGTGGTGAAAGAAGTACGAGCCATCAATGGTGGCAAGATCTCCGAAGGCGATGTGATCGCGCTGATCGAAGTCTCCGGCAGCGTCGCTGCGCCAGCTGCCAAGGCCGAGGCGCCAGTTGCCTCCGCCCCCGTTGCTGCACCGCTGGCAGCCGCGCCAGTTGCCGCGCCTGCCGCTGCTGCCGTGAGTGGTCCGGTTGAAGTGTGTGTGCCGGATATCGGTGGCGCCAGCGACGTTGACGTGATCGAAGTGGCGGTCAAGGCCGGCGACGAGATCAAGGTGGACGACAGCCTGATTACGCTGGAAACCGACAAGGCCACCATGGAAGTGCCATCGACCGTGGCTGGCCGTGTGCTGGAGGTCAAAATCAAGGTCGGCGACAAAGTGTCGCAGGGACATCTGATTTTGCTGGTTGAATCGGCGCAAGCTGCCGTGGCCGCTCCTGTTGCGGCTCCTGCTGTCGCTGCTGCACCGGCACCAGTACCAGTACCAGCACCAGCACCGGTTGCAGCCGCTGCGCCAGCTGCCCCAGTTGTGGCCGCCGCACCGGCTGCCATTAACGAAGTCGCGTTCTCCAAAGCGCATGCCGGTCCGTCGGTACGCAAGCTGGCGCGCGAACTGGGTGTGGATCTGGGCCGCGTCAAGGGTTCGGGCCGCAAGGGCCGCATCACCGACGAAGACGTCAAGGCCTTCGTCAAGGGTGTGCTGAGCAATCCGGCGGCGCTGGCACCTGCCGCTGCACCGGCGAGCCTGGGTGGCGGTCTGGATCTGCTGCCATGGCCCAAGGTCGATTTTGCCAAGTTTGGCGCGGTCGAGCTGAAACCGCTTTCTCGCATCAAGAAGCTGTCCGGTGCCAATCTGGCGCGTAACTGGGTGATGATTCCGCATGTGACCCAGTTCGACGAAGCTGACATCACCGAGATGGAAGCCTTCCGCAAGGGCATGGGCGACGAGCTGAAGGCCGAAGGCGTCAAGCTGACGCCGCTGGCCTTCCTGATCAAGGCGGCGGTGGCGGCGCTGAAGAAATATCCGGAATTCAATGCCAGCCTCGACGGCGACAATCTGGTACTCAAGCAGTACTTCCATATCGGTTTTGCCGCCGACACGCCTAACGGCCTGGTGGTGCCGGTGATCAAGGATGCCGACAAGAAGAGCCTGCTCGAGATCGCCCAGGAAAGCGGCGCCTTGGCCAAGAAGGCACGCGACGGCAAGTTGCTGCCGACCGACATGCAAGGCGGCTGCTTCAGCATCTCGTCCTTGGGCGGCATCGGCGGTACCGCGTTCACGCCTATCATCAATGCGCCTGAAGTCGCCATCCTTGGCGTGTCCAAGTCCGAGATCAAGCCTAAGTGGAATGGCAAGGAATTTGCTCCGCGCCTGATGCTGCCTTTGAGCCTGTCCTACGACCACCGTGTGATCGATGGGGCCTCCGCCGCACGCTTTACCGCGTATATGGCGCAGGTGCTGGCCGATATCCGCCGCTTGATGCTGTAAGGAAGACCATGAGCCAAATGACAGAACTGAAAGTCCCCGATATCGGCGGGCATGGTGGCGTTGACGTCATCGAAGTCTTTATCAAGGAAGGCGACCGCATTGCCGTCGATGACAGCCTGATCACCCTGGAAACCGACAAGGCGACCATGGATGTGCCGGCCGCAACAGTCGGTGTGGTCAAGGAAGTGCTGATCAAGGTCGGCAGCAAGGTGTCCGAGGGCGATGTGATCGCGCTGATCGAAGCGGCCGACGCAAGCGAGCCTGTGGCTGCGGCACCTGCCAGTGCGCCGGCTGCTGCGGCGCCACAGGCGGCCAGTCATGGCGGTAGCGCCGATATCGAATGCGATATGCTGGTGCTGGGCGGCGGGCCGGGCGGGTATTCCGCAGCCTTCCGCGCCGCGGATCTGGGTATGAAAGTGGTGATCGTCGAGCGTTATGCGACGCTGGGCGGGGTATGCCTGAACGTGGGTTGCATTCCATCGAAGGCGCTGCTGCATGTGGCCGCCGTGATCGAGGAAGCCAGCCACTTCTCCGACACCGGTGTGGCCTTTGGCGCGCCGCAGGTCGATTTGTCGGCACTACGCAAGCACAAGGAAAAAGTGGTCGGCAAGCTCACCGGCGGTCTGGCGGTGATGGCCAAGATGCGCAATGTACAGCTGGTGCGTGGTAATGGCCGCTTTATCGACCCCCATCATATGGAAGTCGAGCTGACCGCAGGCGAAGGCAAGACCCCGACCGGCGGCAAGAGCGTGATCAAGTTCAAGCAGGCGATCATCGCCGCCGGCAGCCAGGCGGTGAAGCTGCCGTTCCTGCCGGAAGATCCGCGCATCGTCGACTCGACCGGCGCGCTGGAGTTGCGTCAGGTGCCGGGTCGCATGCTGGTGATCGGTGGCGGCATTATCGGCCTGGAGATGGCGACGGTGTACTCGTCGCTGGGCGCGCGCATCGACGTGGTCGAAATGGCCGACGGCCTGATGGCCGGCGCCGACAAGGATCTGGTCAAGGTGTGGGAAAAACGCAATGCGCACCGCTTCGACAAGATCATGCTCAAGACCCGTACCGTCGGCGTGACCTGCCGTCCGGATGGGGTGATGGTGAAGTTCGAGGGCGAACAGGCACCGGCCGACGAGCAGAAATACGATCTGGTGCTGGTGGCGGTAGGCCGCAGCCCGAACGGCAAGAAAATCGGTGCGGAAAACGCCGGCATTCAGGTGAGCGAGCGCGGCTTTATCGAAGTCGACAAGCAGCAGCACACCAATGTGCCGCATATCTTCGCCATCGGCGACATCGTCGGCCAGCCTATGCTGGCGCACAAGGGCGTGCATGAAGGCCATGTGGCCGCCGAAGTGGCGAATGGCCAAAAGACCTATTTCGACGCAAGGGTGATTCCGTCGGTGGCCTATACCGAGCCGGAAGTGGCCTGGGTCGGCCTGACCGAGCTGGAGGCCAAGGCCAAGGGAATCAAGGTCGGTGTCGGCAAGTTCCCGTGGTCGGCCTCCGGTCGCGCCATTGCCAACGGCTGCGATTACGGCTTCACCAAGCTGATCTTCGACGAAGCGACCCATCAGGTCGTGGGTGGCGCGATTGTCGGCCCTAACGCCGGCGACATGATAGGCGAGGTGGCGCTGGCTATCGAGATGGGGTGTGATCCGGCCGATATCGGCAAGACCATCCATCCGCACCCGACCCTGGGTGAGTCCATCGGTATGGCCGCCGAAGCATTCGAAGGCCATTGCACCGATTTGCCGCCGGTGAAGAAGCGCTAAATCCGGGGATCAGGGACTCGGGATCAGGGATCAGGGGGCACTTGACGTGGCTGCAGTTTTTTTACCACGCTGAAATCGGCTCCCGGCTCCCGGCTCCCGGCTCCCGGCTCCCGGCTCCCGGCTCCCGGCTCCCGGCTCCCGGCTCCCGGCTCCCGGCTCCCGGCTCCCGGCTCCCGGCTCCCGGCTCCCGGCTCCCGGCTCCCGGCTCCCGGCTCCCGGCTCCCGGCTCCCGGCTCCCGGCTCCCGGCTCCCGGCTCCCGGCTCCCGGCTCCCGGCTCCCGGCTCCCGGCTCCCGGCTCCCGGCTCCCGGCTCCCGGCTCCCGGCTCCCGGCTCCCGGCTCCCGGCTCCCGGCTCCCGGCTCCCGGCTCCCGGCTCCCGGCTCCCGGCTCCCGGCTCCCGGCTCCCGGCTCCCGGCTCCCGGCTCCCGGCTCCCGGCTCCCGGCTCCCGGCTCCCGGCTCCCGGCTCCCGGCTCCCGGCTCCCGGCTCCCGGCTCCCGGCTCCCGGCTCCCGGCTCCCGGCTCCCGGCTCCCGGCTCCCGGCTCCCGGCTCCCGGCTCCCGGCTCCCGGCTCCCGGCTCCCGGCTCCCGGCTCCCGGCTCCCGGCTCCCGGCTCCCGGCTCCCGGCTCCCGGCTCCCGGCTCCCGGCTCCCGGCTCCCGGCTCCCGGCTCCCGGCTCCCGGCTCCCGGCTCCCGGCTCCCGGCTCCCGGCTCCCGGCTCCCGGCTCCCGGCTCCCGGCTCCCGGCTCCCGGCTCCCGGCTCCCGGCTCCCGGCTCCCGGCTCCCGGCTCCCGGCTCCCGGCTCCCGGCTCCCGGCTCCCGGCTCCCGGCTCCCGGCTCCCGGCTCCCGGCTCCCGGCTCCCGGCTCCCGGCTCCCGGCTCCCGGCTCCCGGCTCCCGGCTCCCGGCTCCCGGCTCCCGGCTCCCGGCTCCCGGCTCCCGGCTCCCGGTTCCCTGTTCCCTCTCCCTCCCGTGTCCTATACCATAGGCCTATGCGCCGCATCCTGATTCCGCTTTTCTTTTCCTGCCTGTGCGCGCCTGCTTGGGCAAACCTGACCTATAAGGTCGACATCGCTGCGCCTGACGAACTTAAAACCTTGCTGGCCAACAATCTGGAGCTGGTGACCCTCGCGTCCGATCCCGATATGGACGAGGCGACGCTGGCTGCCTTGCTGGGTGAAACACCGGCGGCGGCCAAACGGCTGCTCGAAACCATGGGTTACTTTAATGCCGGGGTCAGCGTGTCCCGGCCTGCTGCCGATGTGGTCGATGTGAGTGTGACCCCTGGCGCTCCTGCGCGCATCCATAGCCTCAATATCGACTTCACCGGCGCGGCGCAAGGTTCGACCGAGCTGGCAGGAGTCGAGGCCGAGCTTAAGGCAGACTGGCCTTTGCCGCTGGGGGCCGTGTTCACTCAGGATGGCTGGGATGCGGGCAAGAAGCTGGCGGTGCGTTTGCTGTCGCTACGCGCCTATCCGCTGGCCAAGCTCGTAGCTTCCCGCGCCGAGGTTAATCCGCAAACCGACGAGGTGAGCCTGAGCCTGAGTGTGGATAGCGGGCCGCGGGTGGAGTTCGGCAAGATTCGTATCGAGGGCTTGCAGCGTTATCCCGAGAGCGTGGTCAGGGGACAGGCCGATTTCATGCCCGGCGCGGTGTATAGCCTGGAGAAGCTGACCGCATTTCAAAGTGCGCTGGAGGAGGATGCGCATTTTTCCTCGGCGCTGGTGATTCCGCTGACTGGCGAGATCAAGGATGGCCTGCTGCCAATCTTGGTGCAAGTGGTCGAAGTGCCACGGCAAAAGGGTGAAATCGGTCTGACCTGGGATAGCGATGAGGGCTTTGGTACCCGCTTGGGGTACGAGCATTACAATATTTTCCGTCGCGGTTACACCGGTTCGGTGCTGCTGGACTGGAAGCGGAATGAAAATTCGTTGAATTTCGGTCTGGCCTTGCCGCGCACGCGTGACGGCTACTCGCATTCGGGCAATGTCGCCTTTAAAAAAAGCGAGGTACAGAATGTCGAGCGTGACACGGTCGAGGGCGGTGTCTGGCGGCTCAGGCAGCGCGGCGATATCGAGGCGCGTATCGGTGTCGAATATGTGCTCGACCGCGAAACGATAGGCGGGGTCGAAGACCGCAATAATCAGGCGGTGTTCGCGACAGTAGGCTGGACCCAGCGCAAGCTGGACGATGCCATGGACCCGCGCAACGGCTATTTGCTGGACGGACGCCTGTCGTCCACGCTGGGGCGTGCCTTGTCGGAAACGGCCTTTGTGCGCGGTCGCGCGCGCGGCGCCGTGTACTGGTCACCGGGCTTTATGCCCGGCACCTGGCTTGTGCGCGCCGATGTGGGGGAAGTGTGGGCGCAGCAAACCGACAAAGTGCCCTCATCCCTGCTGTTCCGTGCCGGCGGCGTCAATAGCGTACGCGGTTTCGAATACGAGAGCCTGGGCATTGCCGGCCCCAATGATTCGGTCTTGGGCGGGCGGGTGATGGCGACCGGCTCGCTGGAGTATCTGTTTACCGTTGCGCCGCACTGGCGTCTGGGTCTGTTCCACGATATGGGTAATGCCGCCGACAGCTGGAAGGGTTTTGAGCTGGCCCGCAGCGTCGGCTTCGGTGTGCGCTGGCTAAGCCCGGTGGCACCGATCGCCTTTGATCTGGCGCGTGGCGATACCGACCGCAAATGGCGCTGGACCATGAGTCTGGGCCTGCCTTTCTGAACGAATACCGATGATGCCGAATACCGAGCCGCCACCGCAGGATGTCCCTGCGCCCGAACCTTCCGCCCCGCGCCGGCGCTGGGGCCGGCGCATCCTGCTTGCCTTGCTGGTCGTCCTGTTTGCCCTTTTCGGTGCCGTGGGCTGGTTAACCGGCAGCGAAGCCGGCTTTGCCCGGCTGTGGCAGCTGGCGGCTCAGGCAAGTCAGGGTGCGCTATCTGTTGCCAGGGTCGAGGGCACATTGTGGCGCGGCTTCCAGTTGCAAGGCGTGCTCTGGCAGACGCCGCTTAAGCGTATCGAGCTGTCTCGTATCGCCTTGGATTGGCAGCCGGGCGCGCTGTGGCAGCGCAAGCTGATCATTAACCGGCTCGAGCTGGGCAGTGTGCTGCTGGATGACCGTAGCCCCGCCTCGGGCGAGCCCTTAAGCGCGCCTGCATCGCTTGCCTTGCCGCTGGATATCGAGGCCCGCCATGTGTCCTTGCAAAGCCTGAGCCTGCAGCCGCAGGCACTGGTGTTCCAGAGCCTGGCCGGCTCCTACCTTTATCAGGGTGGGCAGCATGCGCTGGCGCTGGAATCGCTGCATTCGCCCTGGGGCAGTGCGGCCGGTTCGCTGGCCTTGGCGGCCGACACGCCTTTTGCACTGGGCGGGCGGGTGGAGCTGGAGGGCGAACTGGATGGGCGCAAGGTGCAGGCCTATGCCAACCTGGGTGGCTCCTTGCTGGCGCCCACACTTGCGCTCAAGGGCGAGGCTACCGGGGTGGTGGCCGAGGTGGACGGGCAGTTTGTACCGTTTGCTCCGGTGATTTATCGCAAGATCAAAACCCTGTCGATACGGCTGGGTAATATCAATCCGGCCATGCTGTTTCCCGGTGCGCCGCAGGCGCAGTTGTCGATGGCGGTGGAAGCGCAGCCTGCCGGCGACGACGCGTTGTCCGGCGGTTTGTCGCTGATTAATGCCGCACCGGGCCCGGTGTCGGCGCAGCGCCTGCCCCTGTCGCTGGCGGTGGCGACTTTCCGTGTCAATCGGGACGCGCTGACGCTGTCGGATGCCTTTGCCAATGTGGCCGATGGCCGGGTCGGCATCGCTGGCGTCTTTACCCCGAAAGATTTCGATCTCCAGCTGGCGCTGGAGCGCTTGTCGCTGCGTGCCATTTCGGCGGCCGCCCCGGCGCAAACCGTGTCGGGCAAGGTCGCGCTTGGCGGTGAAAAAATGCGCCCCTTGCTGACGCTGGACTTAAGCGCCGACAAGCTGCGCCTGAATGGCGAGCTTGCCTGGTTGCGCGGCAAGGCCGAAGCGCTGGATATCCGCCGTCTGCGTGCGAGTACCGGCAACGGGGTGATGGATGTCAGTGGCCGGCTGGGTCTGGATGCCGCGCAGCGCCTGAGCTTGAACGGAACGCTCAAGGCCTTTAATCCGGGCGCGCTGGGCAAGGATCTGCCGCAGGGCAGCATCAATGCCAATCTGAACGTGGATGCCAGGCTCGCCGGTGCGCCGCAAGGGGATGTCAGCCTGATGCTGACCGCAAGCCAGCTCTCGGGTGCGCCACTGAGCGGTCGCGCCGAGGCGCACTGGCAGGCCGACCGCTTAAGCCGGCTGAATGCTTCTTTGCTATTGGGCGGCAACCGGCTGCAGGCCAGCGGCGCTTACGGCAAGCCGGGCGACAAGCTGCAGCTTTTGTTGCAGGCCGACAATCTGGCACTGCTGGGCCCCGCTTTTGCCGGGCGTGCCAATGCGCGCATTTTGCTGGCCGGCACCCCGGCGCAGCCCTTGTTCAGCGCCAGGCTGGATGCAAACGCCCTGCGTCTGCCTGGGGACTTGAGCATCGCCAGCCTGAATGCCGAGGGCGAATTGGCGGCCAGCGGCGCCAGCCCTTTCAAGCTGGATGCCAGACTCGCCGGTCTGCGCGCCGGCACACTGGACGTCGAGCAACTGATGCTGGCAGGCCAGGGGGTGCGTAGCCGCCATCGTGTGAGCCTGGATGGCAAGCTGCAACTGCAGGGCAAGCCCTTTGTCTTGTCGACCGAACTCAATGGCGGCCTGTCCGATGCCAGTGTCTGGCAGGGCACGCTGGCGCGGCTGACCGTGAGTGGCGAGCCTGCGCTGCAATTGCTGCAGCCGATAAGCCTGAGTGTGGCGGCCGATGCGGTGAGTCTGGGTGCCGGGCGCTGGCGGGCGCTGGACACCGACTGGACGCTGCAAAAAACGGCCTGGTCACGCGCCGGCGGCATCGAAACGGCTGGCAGTGTGCGCGGTGTGCAACTGGCTGCGCTGTCGCCCTGGCTGAGCCTGCCGCTGCAGGAAAACCTGGTGCTGGGCGGTGATTGGGCGCTGCGTATGGCCGGCGGCGTGCCGCAAGGGCAGGTGAATCTGCAGCGCGAAGCGGGCGATGTGCTGTTGCCGACCAAGTCCGGCCATCAGGCGCTGGGGCTCAGCAATGCGCGCCTGCAGGCACAGCTTGATGGCACAGGCTTGATCTGGCGCATGCAGCTATCCAGCGCACTGGCCGGCCTGAATGGCCAGGGTCGCATCCAGACGCTGGGCGGGCGTTATTCGGCGGCTTCTCCGTTGAGCGCCAGCGTGCAGGGCGATGTGCCTGCCTTGTCGGCCTTTCAGGGCTGGCTTGCGCTGGGGCAGACCATGGGCGGGCGGGCGACGGCCGATCTGGCGATCAGCGGCACGCTGGGTGCACCGCAGCTCTCCGGTCCGATCAGCGCCAGTGCGCTCGCCTTTAGCGACCGCCTCAACGGCATCGCCCTGAAAGACGGCACGCTGACTGCGCGCTTTGCCGGGCGTGAGTTGTGGCTGGAGCGGCTGACTTTCGACAATAACGACAGCCTGAGTGCTACGGGGAAACTGGCGCTGGTGGATGGCAAGCCCGCCGCGCAAATGGTGTTCAAAATGGATAAATTCCGCGCCATTTCCCGCCCCGGTCAAAGGGTGGTGCTGTCGGGCCTGGTCAATCTGAATCTGGATGACAAGGCGGTCGTACTGGATGGAGCAATCAAGATTGACCGTGCGCGGCTGGAAATGCCCAAATTCGGTGCGCCGGCACTGGGGCAGGATGTGGTGGTCATCGGGCGGGTGCAGCCGGAAGCAGGTGCAGCCAGCTTGCCGTTTGCCATGAATCTCAAGCTGGATCTGGGCGATAACTTCCGCTTTAGCGGTGCCGGTCTGGCCACCCGTCTGGAAGGGAATCTGCAGTTGCAAGCCAAGCCGGGTGAGGCGCTGGCCGTTTATGGCCAGGTCAATACGGTGGATGGGCGCTTCAAGGCTTATGGCCAGGATCTGGATATCAGCAAGGGCGTAATTTCCTTTAGCGGCGCCGTTGATAACCCTGGATTGGCGATACGCGCACTGCGCCGGATGTCGCCGGTCGGGGCCGGGGTCGAAGTCAGCGGTTCGGTGCTCTACCCCAAGGTGCAACTGGTGGCGGATGAGCCGATGTCGGAGAAGGAAAAACTGGCGTGGCTGATTTTGGGGCGTTCGGCTAGCAGCGGCGGTCAGGACGATAGCGCGCTGGCGGCTTCGGCCGGCGGTTTCCTGGCCGGTGCCATCAATGACAAGCTGGGGCTGTTCGACGATATCGGACTGACTTCGCGTAGCGAAAAAACGTTGGCCAACGGCACGGTCAATCCGGCCGAGCAGGTGGTGACACTGGGGCGACAGTTGTCACAGTCGCTGTATCTGGGCTACGAGTACGGCATTACCAGCGCCACCCAGGCGGTCAAAGTGGTGTACCAGCTCAGCAAGGGCTGGTCGGCGCAGGTCAAGGCCGGCACCACGGTCGACATCGAGAGCCGCTATACGGTGAGGTTTGATTGATGGGGAGCTCGGGACTGGGGATTCGGGTCTCGGGATTCGGTTCCCCGATCCCCGATCCCGGGTATCCGTGTTACAATCCGCCCCGGAAAGTCGACCAGACAGTCGCCGCGTGTTAAGTCACGGGGAGGAAAGTCCGGGCTCCATAGGGCAGGATGCCGGTTAACGACCGGGCGCCGTGAGGCGACGGAAAGTGGAACAGAGAGCAGAACCGCCGATGGCTGGGGGCTTCACCGCAAGGTGCAGCACCAACGCGACAGGCCAGGATACGCGCCCTTCAGGGTGTACGTCCTGCACCAGCGCTGGCTTGCCAGCACGCTGTCGCACGGCACAGGTAAGGGTGAAAAGGTGCGGTAAGAGCGCACCGCGTTGGTGGCAACATTCAACGGCAGGCTAAACCCCATCCGGAGCAAGACCAAATAGGGGTACATTGGCGTGGCCCGCGCTGTACCCGGGTAGGTTGCTTGAGCCTGTCGGTAACGGCAGGTCTAGAGGAATGACTGTTCAACGACAGAACCCGGCTTATCGGTCGACTTTCCACCCCATCCGGCTAATCCCGTCTAGCAGACGGGATTGTCATAGATCAGGTGCCTGGTCTTTGCCACTTTCCGCCGCCGGATAGTGCAAAAAACAGGCAATCGCCTCTCCCCCGTCCCGGCAAAAAGCATTACAATGGCGACCCTTCGCCGCCTGAACGCCGTTACCCGCATGCAAATCGGATCTTACCTGCTGAAAAACCAGCTGATTGTTGCACCCATGGCCGGTGTGACTGACAGGCCGTTTCGCATGCTGTGCAAGTCCATGGGCGCGGGGATGGCGGTGTCGGAAATGATCACCTCCAATAAGACGCTGTGGCACAAGGCCAAGACCTTGCGCCGTGCCGACCATAGCGGCGAGGTTGAGCCGATTTCGGTACAGATCGCCGGTGCCGATCCGGCCGAAATGGCCGAGGCGGCGCGCATGAATGTGGATCAGGGCGCACAGATTATCGACATCAATATGGGCTGCCCGGCCAAGAAAGTGTGCAATGTCGCCGCCGGCTCCGCGCTGATGCGCGACGAGGCACTGGTTGTCCGCATTCTGGAAGCGGTGGTGGGGGCCGTCGATGTGCCGGTCACGCTGAAAATACGCACCGGCTGGAGCCGCGAGCACAAGAATGCGCTCGCCATCGCGCGCCTGGCCGAGCAGTCCGGCATCGCCGCGCTGGCGGTGCACGGACGTACCCGCGAAGATCTGTATCACGG
Organism: Craterilacuibacter sinensis; assembly: GCF_009831765.1. GTDB lineage: Bacteria > Pseudomonadota > Gammaproteobacteria > Burkholderiales > Chromobacteriaceae > Craterilacuibacter > Craterilacuibacter sinensis. The sequence goes on from NZ_WSSB01000002.1 coordinate 195,224, forward strand.
CGAGGCCGAGTACGAGACCATCGCCGCGGTCAAGCAGGCGCTGAGTATTCCGGTGATCGCCAATGGCGATATCGACAGCCCGGAAAAAGCGCGTTTCGTGCTGGAAGCCACCGGTGCCGACGCGATCATGATAGGGCGCGCCGCACAGGGCCGGCCGTGGATCTTCCGCGAGATTCAGCATTACCTCGATACGGGCGAGCACTTGCCGCCGCCGCGCGTGGCGGAAATCCGTGCGGTATTGCTGGCCCATCTGGACGAGCTGTATGCGTTTTACGGCGAGTACTCCGGTTGCCGCATCGCGCGCAAGCATATTGCCTGGTATACCAAGGCGCTGGCCGGCGGCAATGCGTTCCGCCAGGCCATGTACCAGCTGGAAAGCACCGAGGCGCAGCACTTAGCCGTGGCCGGCTATTTCGACCGGCTGTGCGAGGCTTCCGAGCGCCTGCAGTATATAGACGAACCTAGCAGCCGCCCCGTGCGTGCTCCCGAATAATCAAAGACAGCCGATACCATGCAGAATCACGAACACATTTCCCACTCCGTCAAACTGGCGATGGAGCAGTATTTCCGCGATCTGGACGGCGAAACGCCGACTGCGGTATACGACATGGTATTGGCTTGCGTGGAAAAGCCGCTGATCGAGGTGGTGCTGGTGCATACCCAGGGCAACCAGACGCGGGCAGCCGAGTTACTGGGGCTGAACCGCAATACCTTGCGCAAGAAGATGAAGGCTTACAGTCTGATTTAACAGATAAACCGGCAACCCCGTCAGGGCTTGCCGGTTTTTTATGGTGTGGCAGTAGACTCAAAGGGAATAGAAGCAGATGACCAAGATAGCACGCGCGTTGATCAGTGTTTCCGACAAAACCGGCGTTCTCGAATTTGCCCGTGCATTGGCGGCACAGGGTGTGGAAATCCTGTCCACCGGTGGTACCGCCAAATTGCTGGCTGACAATCAGGTACCGGTGATCGAGGTGTCGGACTACACCGGCTTTCCGGAAATGCTGGATGGTCGCGTCAAGACCCTGCATCCCAAGGTGCATGGCGGCATTCTCGGCCGGCGTGATCTGCCCGAGCATGTAGCCAAGATGGCCGAATTCGATATCGGCAATATCGACCTCGTCTGCGTCAATCTGTACCCGTTTGCCGCCACCATCGCCAAGGAAGGCTGCACCATCGAGGACGCGATCGAGAATATCGATATCGGCGGCCCGACCATGGTGCGCTCCGCCGCCAAGAACTGGGCGCATGTCGCCATCGTCACCGATGCGGCCGACTACGCTGCGCTGGCAGACGAGATGGCTGCCAACGGCGGCAAGCTGGCCAAGAAGACCCGCTTCGAACTGGCCAAGAAGGCCTTTACCCATACCGCCGCTTACGATGGCGCTATCTCCAACTATCTGACCAGTCTGGTGCCGGAAGCGATTACCGGCACGCCGGACCGCGTGGCTTTCCCGGATCGCCTGAATGCACAGTGGGTCAAGGTGCAGGACATGCGCTACGGCGAGAACCCGCATCAGGCGGCCGCGTTCTACCGTGATCTGGAGCCCGCCGCCGGTTCCATCGCCAATTACCGTCAGCTGCAGGGCAAGGAGCTGTCGTACAACAATATCGCCGATAGCGATGCAGCGTGGGAAGCGGTCAAGACCTTCGAGCAACCGGCCTGCGTGATCGTCAAGCATGCCAATCCGTGCGGTGTGGCCATCGCCGCCGATACGCTGTCGGCTTACCGTCTGGCCTTCGCCACCGATACCACCAGCGCCTTTGGCGGCATCATTGCCTTCAACCGTCCGGTCGATGCCGAAACGGTGGAAGCGGTCACCGGCCAGTTCCTCGAAGTGCTGATTGCGCCGGCGTTTACCGACGAAGCTAAGGCCATCATCGCCGCCAAGAAGAATGTGCGCGTGCTGGAGATTCCGCTGGAAGCCGGTGCCAACCACTACGAGCTCAAGCGCGTAGGCGGCGGCGTGCTGGTGCAGACCCCGGACATCCGCAACGTCGGCCTCGACGAGCTGCGCGTGGTCACCAAGCGCGCACCGACCGAGCAGGAAATGAAGGATCTGTTGTTCGCGTGGCGCGTGGCCAAGTATGTGAAGTCCAACGCCATCGTGTTCTGCGCCAACGGCCAGACCGCCGGTATCGGCGCCGGCCAGATGAGCCGTGTCGACTCCACCCGCATTGCCGCGCGCAAGGCGGCTGATGCTGGTCTGTCGCTGCAGAACGCCGTCGCATCTTCCGATGCCTTCTTCCCGTTCCGCGACGGCATCGATGTGATCGCCGAGCAGGGCATCAAGGCCATCATCCAGCCGGGCGGCTCGATGCGCGACGAAGAAGTGTTCGCCGCCGCCGACGAACACGGCATCGCCATGGTACTGACCGGCGTGCGCCACTTCCGCCACTAAGTTTTAACGCGGCAGCAACACCGCAGGTTGGTGTTGCTGCCATCAATCAACCTGTTTCAAGCCCGCAAGCGGGCCTGTGATGGCGGCATAGACCGCCAATTTGTTTTGGATTTTGTTTTGAAGAATAAATGGATTTCCGTTGCCGGTCTCTTGCTGGCGACGCAGGTATTCGCCGCCGATTGTGGCGAGTCTTCCGGCTGGCTGGATAAAAGCTGCCGCCGCGTGAGCCAGATCTGGAGCGAGGGGCAGACCGATATTTATATTCCCGGTTATGCCTATCATTTGCGCAGCATGTACAGCGCGGAAAAGATCGCCTCGTTCAACGAGCATGCCTGGGGCTTCGGCATGGGCAAGAGCATTGTGGACGAGGATGGCGACTGGCAGGGCCTGTATGCCATGGCTTTTCTCGACTCGCATAACGATGTCGAGCCGATTGCCGGCTATGCCTATCAGAAGATGCTGCCTCTGAGTGAAAACTGGCAGGTCGGCGGCGGCTTCACCGCCTTTCTGACCTCGCGCTCCGATACGCTGAAGAACTTTCCGGTGCCCGGTGCGCTGCCACTGGTCTCGCTGCAATACCGTCAGGCGGCCCTGATGATGTCGTATATGCCGGGCAGCAAAGGCAACGGCAATATCCTGTTTTTCTTTACCCGTTTCCGCTACTGAGCGGTGCGGGTCTGGCATCGCGGCATCAGGCTGCGATGCCCATTATTCGGACTCCCATGCTGAAGGACGTAGAGATGAACATACTGGTTATCGGCTCCGGCGGGCGCGAACACGCGCTGGCCTGGCGTATTGCTCAGTCGCCACGTGCGGCCAAGGTCTTTGTCGCACCGGGTAATGCCGGCACCGCGCTGGATGCGCGCCTCAGTAATGTCGCGATCAGCGATATTGCCGAACTGGTCGCCTTTGCCAAGGCAGAGAACATCGCGCTGACCGTTGTCGGCCCCGAGGCGCCGCTGGCTGCCGGCGTGGTTGATGCCTTCCGCGCCGCCGGCCTGCGCATCTTCGGGCCGACGCAGTACTGCGCGCAGCTGGAGAGTTCGAAAGACTTTGCCAAGGCCTTTATGCAGCGCCATGGCATTCCGACCGCCGGCTACCAGACTTTTACCGATGCAGCGGCTGCACGCGCCTATGTAACGGAGCGCGGCGCACCGATCGTGATCAAGGCTGATGGCCTGGCTGCCGGCAAGGGTGTGGTGGTGGCGATGACGCTGGAAGAAGCGTATGCCGCCATCGACGACATGCTCTTGGGCAACAAGATGGGTTCGGCCGGCGCGCGCGTGGTGATCGAAGACTTCCTCGAAGGGGAGGAGGCCAGCTTTATCGTGATGGTCGACGGCGAACATGTGCTGGCGATGGCCACCAGCCAGGACCACAAGCGCCTCTTGGATGGCGACCAGGGCCCGAACACCGGCGGCATGGGTGCCTACAGTCCGGCACCGGTGGTGACGCCCGAGGTGCACGAGCGCGCCATGCGCGAGATCATCCTGCCGACGGTGGCCGGGATGAAAAAGGATGGCCATGCCTATACCGGCTTCCTGTACGCCGGGCTGATGATAGACAAGGCCGGCCAGCCGTTTACCATCGAGTTTAACTGCCGCTTCGGCGACCCGGAAACCCAGCCCATCATGGCGCGCATGAAGTCCGACTTTACCGAACTGCTGGACGCTGGCATCGACGGCAAGCTGGATCAGGTCACGGCCGAGTGGGATGGCCGCGTGGCGCTGGGCGTGGTGCTGGCCGCAGCCGGCTATCCGGACGCGCCGCAAAAGGGTGCCGTGATCAGCGGCATTCCGGCGGCGACGGCCGACGGCATGGTGTTCCATGCCGGGACGGCGCAGAACGCAGATGGCGCCGCGGTGGTATCCGGCGGACGTGTGCTGTGTGCGGTAGGCCTGGGCGACACCGTGGCTGATGCGCAGGCGCGTGCTTATGCGGTTGCCGACCAGATCGAGTTTGACGGCTGCCAGCTGCGCCGCGACATCGGCTACCGCGCCATCGGACGCTAAAGCAGTAACCGGCCTGGCGCTTCTTCTCCCGTTACCGGGAGAGGAGGCGCCAAGCTTCTGTTGTCGGGTTTTACCATTTCCCGCTCCCCTCTTGCTGGCTATCCCCGTTACAATGTCGTCTTCATCAATTGGGCGATTTCATCTTGCAGATCAGAAAGTTTCCCGCCGCTAGCCTGCTGGCTCAGGCGCGTGCGGCTTACCGTGAGGGCGGGGTGATTGCCTACGCCACCGAATCCTGTTTCGGCCTGGGGTGCGATCCGCTTAATGCGCGCGCAGTGCGCCGGGTGATTACGCTCAAGGGCCGGCCCAACCACAAGGGCCTGATCGTGGTGGCTGCGAGCCTGGAGCAGTTGGCGCCGCTGATTCGCCCGCTGTCCGCTGCCGAGCGAGAAACCGTGATGCGTTACTGGCCCGGGCCGTATACCTTCTTGATTCCGGCCTCGCCCAAGGTATTGCCGCTGTTGCGCGGCCGGCACCAGAAAATTGCCGTGCGGGTTACGGCGCATCGTGAAACCGCCAGCCTGTGCCATGCGCTGGGCCCCCTGGTGTCGACCTCGGCCAATCTTGCCGGGCAAAAGTCGCTGCGCACCTCCGCGGCTTGCCAGCGTACTTTCGGCGACACGGTGTTGACCCTGCCCGGGCGCGTCGGCAAGCGGCGCAAGCCTTCTACCATCATCGATCTCGAAAGCGGCCGCGTGCTGCGTTAAGCCTCAAGGAATTACCATGCAGGAATTTTCCGTCGTCAGTCTCATTCTTCACGCCAGTCTGGTGGTTCAGCTGGTTATGGCCGGCCTGGTGCTGACCTCGGTGTTGTCGTGGGCGCTGATCTTCAACAAGATCGTTACCCTGCGTAGCGCCAAGCGCGATACCGAAACCTTCGAGCGCGCCTTCTGGAGCGGAACCGACCTGAACCGCCTGTATGAGGACGCCACGCGCAAGCACGAGCGTGGCAGCATGGAGAATATTTTCCAGGCCGGCTTTGCCGAATTTTTGAAGCTGCGCGGGCGCCCGGGCACCGAGCTGTCCGACATGATGGATGGTAGCCGCCGCGCCATGCGTGCCACCGCGCAGCGCGAGCTGGACATGCTGGAAAGCCACAATGCCTTTCTGGCTACCGTCGGTTCGGTCAGCCCCTATGTCGGCCTGTTCGGCACCGTGTGGGGCATCATGCATGCCTTTATCGGCTTGGGTAACGCCGGTCAGGCCACGCTGGCCACGGTCGCGCCGGGCATTGCCGAGGCGCTGATTGCCACCGCCATCGGCCTGTTTGCCGCCATTCCGGCGGTGGTGGCCTATAACCGCTTCGCCACCGATGTCGACCGCCTGGCGACGCGCTTTGATACCTATATGGAAGAGTTTTCCAACATCCTGCAGCGGCTGGCGACGCGCTGAACTCTCGGGATTTGGGACTCGGGACTCGCGGCCGAGTCCCTGATCCCGGTTCCCAGATCCCGAGTCCCTTATATGAAAGCCTCCATGACCGCTGCCCCCGCTCCCAATCGCCTGCTGCTGATTCTGTCCTTCTTCTGCCTGTACGTGATCTGGGGCTCGACCTATTTCGCCATCCGCATCGGCGTCGAATACTGGCCGCCATTCATGATGGCCGGGCTGCGTTTCCTTACCGCCGGCCTGGTCCTGATGGGGGTATTGCTGCTGACCCGGCAATGGGCGCTGCCGTCGCTGGCCGAACTCAAGGGCGCGGCCATTCTCGGCGTACTGATGCCCGGCGTCGGTAACGGGCTGGTGACGCTGGCGGAAAAGGATGTGTCCAGCGGCGTGGCCGCGCTGGTGGTGGCGACGGTGCCCTTGTTTGCCACCCTGTTCGCGCAAGGCTTCGGCCAGAAGGCAAGAAAGCTGGAGTGGGCCGGCATTGCGCTGGGTTTTGCCGGCATGGTGTTTTTGAATCTGGGAGCCAACCTCAGGGCCAGCCCCGAGGGCGCCATCCTGTTGCTGTTGGCCTCGGCCGGCTGGGCACTGGGCTCGGCCTGGAGCCGTCACCTCAAGCAGCCGCCGGGCATCGCCGGCAGCGCGTGGATGATGGTGTTCGGCGGCGGCTCGCTGTTGATCGCCAGCCTGCTCAAGGGCGAGGCGCTGACCGCCATGCCCCCACTGGAAGGCTGGCTGGCCGTCGGCTATCTGGTGCTGTTCGGCTCTATTGTCGCCTATAGCGCCTACCTGTACCTGCTGAAAAACGTCTCCGCTGCCGCTGCCACCAGCTACGCTTATGTGAATCCGATTATCGCGGTGCTGTTGGGCGTGGCCTTTCTGGGTGAACACGTTGGTCTGCACGAAATGGTGGCGATGGCCATCATCGTCACTGCGGTGGTACTGATTAGCTGGAAGAAGGGATGATGGATGAAGTTCAGGGCGCAGTTCGCCCTGAACTACTGAATATTTAGCGCTTCACCAGATCGTTTGGTGGTGGAGGGGGCTGCTCTCTTTGCTAAGTGGCCATTGCTGCCAACAGATCTGGTGAACCGGGTAAGCCAAGAGAGATCGTCACAGAGCCAGCTTGCACTCGCTCACGGCGCGTTTTCCTGCGCCTTCCTCGACCATTCTTAGCCCTGCGCCACCAACGAGGACGCCCATTTTGATGTATTGCTCCACAAAGTAATTTTTACCCGGGTTGGCGACAAATGAAATGGAGTTGTCGCTGAATTCAGATTCAGTCGAAATGGTGTGCTTGCCTGGTGGGATTTGCCTGTAGAAATAGACCTTGTTGGCTGTCTCGCCTATTGCCACATCGTTGATGGATACTGTTTTTTTGAGAGCTTGGCCAACGAAAGTATTTCTGTAGATATACAGACCCGCCTTGTCTTTAGGAGGTTCGTTGAATTGCTTCAATGCAGTGTCCTTTTCCGCCGGAGCCATCGCGACCGAAGCGCAACCGGAAAAAAGGCAAGCTACAACAACTGATAACAAAATCGATTTAATCTTCATCGTCGTATCTCATAACAGAATGATAGAAGACGTTTATTTTATAGGCATATTAATGGTGCGGCTATCCGCACAGTATCGTCAAAGCCTGATTGGAATTGCCCATGAGTTGCCTCCTGCCGATATACGGCAGTGGGTAGGGTTAATCCAGCGCTGAGATGCAGGTGGTGGATTGCGGATGCATTACCCTTACCCTCCCTTGGCTACCACCTCATCGGCAAGCCGCTTTCACCGCCCAGTGCAGCTCACCGGCTTTCACAGGAGGCAGATATGGACATCATCAGCAACCATCCTCAGATCGAGCAGATTCTCGGGGTCTGGAAAGAGCAGATCGGCGAGACCTACGACGGCTACCGCGGGCATGTGTACCGGATGTTCAACTGCTGCCTGGCGCTCCGGGACTGTTCGGAAGAGGAGGTGCGCAAACTGGCGATTGCGGCTGCTTTCCACGATATCGGCCTGTGGTCGGCACATACGGCGGATTATTTGCCGCCTTCAGTTGCGCAGGCGCAGAAATGGCTGGCCGAAAATGGCTTGTCGGACTGGGCTGAAGAAATCAGCCTGATGATAGATATGCACCACAAGATCCGTCCCTGGCGCGACCCGAAATACCCGCTGGTCGAGGTGTTCAGGCAGGGCGATCTGGTCGATTTTTCGCTCGGATTTTTCAAGTTTGGGCTGCCATCAGCTTATGTTTCCCGGCTGAAGGCAGAGATTCCCAATGCCGGCTTCCACAAGTTCCTGCTCTCTGGCGCCAAAGACTGGTTCTGCCAGCATCCGCTCAGCCCGCCGCCATTCATGAAGTGGTGAGTGTCTTCTTTCCATCATCGTTTGTCGGCGCTGCGGCGGGAGTCATTCCGGAGCGGCAAAGCGGTAGTGGCGATGGTGTGGTCCGTTCCTGCTGGATGGCAACTGTGGCGTGATTGTTGCAGTGCTCCATGATTTCAGCATGATTTTTTACATTTACCAGCATGTATTTTTAAAAAATAAATAACTATGCCTTATAGTTTTTGCAGAGCATGTGCAAGGAGAGCGGCATGGTAAAGCAAAGACAGTGGCAGCGGTTGAGTACTCGAATCACTCTGGTTGCCGGGTTGGCCATTTTTACCGGCTTTGCGGTGATGATAGGTTTGATCAGCACCAGCAGTTACCGGTCGGCGCTGGAGCAGGGGCACGAAGCGGCGCGCGAGCAATCTGCCGATTTTGCCAAGGATGTCAGCAGCAAGCTCGAGCGCGGCATGACCGTAACCGGCCAGGTGGCCAACACCGTGGCCGGCATCCGCAGCGTCGGCATCCCAGACCGCAAGCAGACGACGGCGGTGCTGATCGAGACCCTCAGGCGCAACCCGGACGCTATCGGCATCTGGATGCTGTGGGAGCCGAATGCGTTTGACGGCAACGACGCCGCTTTCCGGCTGGACTGGCCCCGGCATGACCCGACCGGCCGCTACATGCCTTATGTGGTGCGCTCTGCAGGCCAGATCAAGATCGACCAGATGGTGCCGGTCGAAGATAGCCAAAAATTTGAACAGTTCCGCGACAATGCTGCGGCGTACCAGCCCTTCTACGAGAAGTCGCCGGGCGGTGATTTTTACCTGCAGCCCAAGGCGCGCAAGAAGGACACCCTGACCGAGCCGTTTTTCTACGCGGTCGATGGCAAGCAGGTGCTGGAGAGCTCAATGGTGACGACTGTTGTGGACGATGCCGGCCGCTTTCTCGGCGTGGTGGGGATGGATCTGGCCTTGTCCGACCTGCAGAAAGAATTCGGCGCCGTCCGCATCCACGACAGCGGTTACTTGACCGTGTTGTCCGAGGGTGGCTTGTACGTTGTCAGTCAGGATGAGCAGCAATTGGGCAAGCCTGTTGCGAATGGTAGTGCACTGGCGGCGCATCTGGCCACGCTGAAGCAAGGCAAGCCATTCAGTTATGAAGAGGGGGCATTCACCCACTTCTACCAGCCGATTTCCATCGGCAAGACCGGGCAGTACTGGTCGGTGGGCGTCAGCATTCCGACGGCGGCGATTACCGCGAGCGCTGTCTCCCAGCGCAATCTGGCGATGCTGATTGGCGGCGTATCACTACTGGTAATTCTTGCCTTGCTGGCACTGCTGGTTCGCCGGCAGACGGCTGCGCTGAATGTGCTGGCTGATTCGATGGAGCAGTTGGCGTCGGGCAAGGGCGATCTGACCGCACGTATCGAAGTGAGTAATCGCGACGAGATTGGCCGCACGGCCGATGCCTTCAACCGCTTTATCGCCAGCCTGCGCGACATGTTTGTCGAGGTACGGGAACAGAGCCTGGCGGTGAGTGCCGGCACGCGGCACATCAGCGAGGCGGTCGAGCGGGTCGAGCAGGCCTCCACCTCGCAGTCGGATACCGCCAGCGCGACCGCTGCGAGCGTCGAGCAGGTGACGGTCAGCGTCCAGCAGATTGCACAGATCAGTTCCGATGCAGAGCAGTTGGCGGAAGAAACCGGACAACTGAGCCGTTCCAGTGTTGACGCTGTGAGCCGGGTCAGTGCGGAGGTTTCGCACGTCAACCAGACCATGCAAGCCTTGAGCGAGCGCATGGAGGAACTGGGGCGCCGCTCGCAGGAGGTGAACACCATCGTGCGGGTGATTCAGGATATTGCCGACCAGACCAATTTGCTGGCCCTGAATGCTGCGATCGAGGCCGCGCGTGCGGGAGAATCCGGCCGCGGCTTTGCCGTGGTCGCCGATGAGGTGCGCAACCTGGCCGGTCGCACTGCCAATGCCACCGTCGAGATTTCGCGCATTGTCAGCGCTATCGGCAAGGAAACCCGGGATGCGGTCGCGGATGTCGAGCTGACCCGCAATCGGGTAAGCAACTCGGTGGCTATCGCTGGCGAAGCCAATCAGGCCATTCTCGATATCTCGGCGCGCAACGGGCAGTTGCTTGGCCGGGTGGAAGAGATTGCCGCCTCTACGCGCGAACAGTCGTCTGCCAGCAATGAGATTGCGCGCAATATTGAACAGATCAGCAGTATGGCGCAGTCAAATAACGAGGTGGTCATCGAAGTGGGTGGGGCATTGGATGAATTGCGTGAGATGGCTGGACGCCTGGAGACCATAGTGGGCTCGTTCAGAGTCTGATACGCCGAATTGGCGGTGTTGCGGCTGCCCGGGAGGTGGGGAAAGCTTGGGCAATATGGGGCGTGGCCGGCTACAGGCATGGGGGCTGGCCGCCCCTGCTTCGCCATCAGCGGGTCGCGCCCGTAACCTGCCATCCCCTACAACCCCTTCCACAGCGGCAAGCCGCCTGCCACCTTGTCCCACTCGAAGCAGGGCCCCGGGTCGGTCTTGCGGCCGGGGGCGATATGCTCGTGGCCGGTGATGGCCACCAGCGGCAGCGTGTCGCTTAGCCGCGCGATCAGCCGGTTCAGCGTCGCATACTGCGCCTCACAAAACGGCTCGAAGTCCGAGCCTTCCATTTCTACCCCGATCGAAAAATCATTGCAGCATTCGCGTCCGGCAAAGCTGGATACGCCGGCATGCCAGGCGCGCCGTGTCACTGGCACGAACTGCAAGAGCTCGCCGTCGCGGCGGATAAAGAAATGCGCCGACACCCGCAAGTGGGCGATGGTGGTGTAGTAAGGATGTTCGGCCGGGTCCAGCGTGTTGGTGAATAGCTGGACGACGCCATCGCCGCCGTATTCATTGGGCGGCAGGCTGATATTGTGGATCACCAGCAAGCTGGGCTGCGTGTCCGGGGCGTAGTCGTTACAATTGGGAGAAGGCAGGCAGCGTGCCTGCTCCAGCCAGCCATCAGCGGTTAGTGTCAGTGCGGTATCTTGGTGCATGGTGGTCATGTGCCCATTATTACGGCTCGGGCTGGCCAATTTAGCCGAAATTGCTGCCGCAGTCTGCCAGAGTACAAGCCGGCATTCTTTTCCATTCTTCTCAAGCGCAGGAAAACACCATGTTGCCACTGAATGCACTGGGCCCGACCGGGCCTTCTTTTGATCAGCCACTGGAAATGCTGGAAGCCTGCCACGACAAGATCCGCCGTTTTTGCGACCAGCTGGAAAAGCTGCCGGCCTATGTGGCCGCGCATGGGGTGAACGAGGTGGTGGTGAATACGGTGGATGCGGTGGTGCGTTACTTCGATATCGCCGGCCCGCAACACCATCAGGATGAAGAGGACGAGCTGTTTCCGCTGTTGTGGCAGAAAGTGCCTGCCGCATTGCCGCGGCTGGAGCAGTTGCAGGCCGAACACGGCTATCTGCTGTCGCGCTGGGAGGCGATACGCGATGATTTGCTGGCGCTGCGCAATGGCGACGCCACCGCCGTCAGCCGTATCGATGTGGTCGATTTCGTGCGCCTGTACCGCGAGCATGCCGTGATGGAAGAAGCCTGGCTGTTTCCGCTGGCTGCCGCCAGCCTGAGCGAAGAGGAAATGCGTGCCGCCGGCCAGCATATGGCCGCGCGCAGACAGGGGTAAGAGTAGGGAGTAGGGCGCTTGCCCACTACTCCCCATTCTCTACGCCCTGTTTTTACGCCGTCAGTTGTAGCAGCGCATCAAACGCGTCGTCGAACAGCTTGAGGCCGTCGGCCTGCAGCTTTTCGCCGGCCGCATCGATATCGACACCGGCCGCCTGCACGTCGCGCAAGACCTTGAAGGCCTCATCCATGCCTGTAGCCAGCGTGGCGGCAGCGACGCCGTGGTCGCGGAAGGCGGCCAGGGTGGCGTCCGGCGTGGTGTTGATGGTTTCGTCACCGATCAGGCTCTCGACATAGATCACGTCGGAGTAGGCCTTGTTCTTGGTGCCGGTCGATGCCCACAGCAGATATTGCGGACGGGCGCCGGCGGCTTTGAGCGCGGCGAATTCCTCGCCATGGAAGCGTTCGTGGTAGCGGGCGTAAGCCGCCTTGGACAACGACACCGCCGCCTTGCCTTGCAGCTCGGCCGGCAACTGCGTATCCAGCAGCGAGTCGACGCGCGACAGGAAGAAGCTGGCCACTGCCTTGATATGCGCCAGCGGCTTGCCGTCGGCGTGGCGTGCGCTCAGGCCGGCAATATAGGCGTCCCACACTGCGCCTACCTGCGGCAGGGAGAACAGCAGGGTGATATTGACGTTGATGCCTTCGCGCGTCAGCACTTCAAAAGCGCGGATGCCTTCGGGCGTAGCCGGGATCTTGATCATGGCGTTGGCGCGATCAACTTCAGCCCACAGGCGGCGCGCGGCAGCGAGGGTGCCGGCTTCGTCGCAGGCCAGCTGTGGCGACACTTCCAGGCTGACATAGCCGTCGGCACCGTCGGTTTTGGCGTAAAGCGGTGCGAGCAGGTCGCAGGCGGCCTGAATGTCGGGTACGACCAGCGCTTCGTAACGCGCTTCGGCGCTCAGGCCGGCATCGGCCTTGAGGCGCGCCAGATCATCCTGGTAGCGCGCATCGGAGGCGATGGCCTTATAGAAAATGGCCGGGTTGGAGGTCACGCCGGCAATGCCGTCGTCGGCGAGCAGACGGGCCAGCTCGCCGGAGGCGATCAGTTCACGGGACAGATTGTCCAGCCAGATGCGCTGGCCGAACGGGATAATGGCGCGTACACGGTTCATGCTTGGGATCTTTTCGTCGGTTATGTCGGGCTATGCTAGCCGCGCCCCGCATGAGTGCCAAGCCTTGTCCATCATGGTTGTGGCGTAAATCCCCATTGGCATTGCCGTTCGGCATTTAAAATGCCAAAAGTCAGTCCTGATGCGCTGAATCGGCAGCCGTGGCGATATGTTCGCGCCCGAAGTTCACGCTGAAGGTGCTGCCCTGTTCGGGCAGACTATGCACTTCAAGGCGGGCGCGGTGGCGGGCGACGACATGCTTGACGATGGCAAGTCCAAGGCCGGTGCCGCCGCTGGAGCGCGAACGACCCCGGTCGACGCGGTAAAAGCGTTCGGTCAGGCGCGGGATATGTTCGCGCGGAATGCCGATGCCGGTATCGGTGACGCTGAAGTGTGCACCATTTGCGTCCACCTGCCAGGCCAGCGTGATGCTGCCCCCTTCGGGGGTGTAGCGCACTGCATTGGACACCAGATTGCCGAAGGCTGAGTGCAGTTCCTGGCTATTGCCCCATAGCCAGTCGGGGCTGCGCTGAGCCAGCGTAATGTGGTGACGGCCGTGGGACAGGCCTTCAGCCTCAATCAGCAAGGTGTCCAGCAGCGCATCCATATCGACCTTGTCGAACTCGACTGTTTTAGGTTCATTTTCCAGTTTGGACAGAACCAGCAGGTCTTCTACCAGCCGCTGCATGCGGCGTGACTGCTCCATCATCATCGGCAGGAAGTGCTTGAGGGTGGCGTGGTTGACTTCGTCCATATCCGACAGCGTTTCGATAAAGCCGCCGACCACGGTGAGCGGTGTTCTGAGTTCGTGCGACACATTGGCGACAAAGTCGCGATGTACGGTCTGCACCCGCTCAAGCGAGGTGATATCGCGCGACAGCAGCATCTTGTGGGTGAGATCGAACGGCACCAGCTGGATGGACAGCACGCGTTCGCGCGCATGGCCGGTCACCATGGTCAGCGGCTGGCTGAAGCTGCCGGCCGCCATATAGCTGTGAAAAGCAGGGTGGCGGATCAGGTTGAGCAGTTGGCTGCCGACATCCCGTTCGCGCTCCAGCGCAAAATGCTCGACCGCCATCGGGTTCATCCAGTCGATGCGGTCGTGACCGTTCAGGACGATCACCCCGTCCGGCATGGCTTCGCCGGCATTGGTAAAGCGCTCCAGCGTGGAGGCCAGGCGTTTGCGGCTTTCATCCTGTTTGCGCGACTGGCGGTAAAGCGCCATGAAGATGCCGGACCATGAGCCATAGCCTTCCGGAATGTGGCGGCTGCTGGGATGGTGCAGCCAGGCGGTGAGCCTTGCCACATGCCACAGATGGAAAAATAGCCAGCCGCAAAGCAGAACCAGCGCGCAGATCAGGGCGGGGGTCAGTCCCAGCACCAGTGCAAAAACCAGGGACAGGATGGCGATCAGTGCCGCGTAAAGCAGCGAGCGTTGCAGGAATTCGTGCAAAACAGTCTCACATCTGGGTAGAGAAACGGTAGCCGGTACCGCGCACGGTCTGGATCAGCGCATCGTGGCCGGTCGCTTCCAGTGCGCTTCTGAGGCGGCGGATGTGAACATCGACGGTGCGCTCTTCGACAAACACATGGTCGCCCCAGACCTGATCCAGCAACTGGGTACGCGAATGCACGCGCTCGGCATGGGTCATGAAGAAGTGCAGCAGGCGGAATTCGGTCGGCCCCAGGTCCTGCGGCTTGCCGGCAATGGTAATGCGGTGGGTGACCGGGTCCAGACGCAGGCCGTTGACCTCGATGGCGTCATCGGTCATCTGCGGGGCACGCCGGCGCAGCAGTGCCTTGATGCGGGCCAGCAGTTCGCGCGGCGAGAACGGCTTGGTGATGTAGTCGTCGGCACCGGTTTCCAGCCCGGCGACCTTGTCCTGCTCGTCCGAGCGTGCGGTCAGCATGATGATGGGAATGGTGCGGGTGCGCTCCTCGGCACGTAAGCGCCGGGCGATATCGACGCCGGAAGCGCCGGGCAGCATCCAGTCCAGCAGCACCAGATCGGGCAGTGCTTGCCGGATCATGGCATGTGCGGCTTCGGCGCTATCGGCGCGCAATACATGATGGCCGGCCTGGGTCAGGTTGAAGGCGATCAGTTCCTGAATGGCGGGCTCGTCTTCGACGAGCAGGATAGTAGCTGGCATAAATAGGCGTCCCAGATCTCTGTTCGGTACAAGGATAGGGATAAAGCATGACATCAATATGACAGTTTGACGGAAAAGCGGGGAATGGGGAATAGCAAGCATGTACTCGCGGAGGATGGTTTTGGTGTTTTGGGAACGGGGAGCCGGGAATCGGGACTCGTGGTGTTGACGCGAGCGTGCTTGGCCGAAACACTGAAACCCGAGTCCCGAGTCCCGAGTCCCGAGTCCCGAGTCCCGAGTCCCGAGTCCCGAGTCCCGAGTCCCGAGTCCCGAGTCCCGAGTCCCGAGTCCCGAGTCCCGAGTCCCGAGTCCCGAGTCCCGAGTCCCGAGTCCCGAGTCCCGAGTCCCGAGTCCCGAGTCCCGAGTCCCGAGTCCCGAGTCCCGAGTCCCGAGTCCCGAGTCCCGAGTCCCGAGTCCCGAGTCCCGAGTCCCGAGTCCCGAGTCCCGAGTCCCGAGTCCCGAGTCCCGAGTCCCGAGTCCCGAGTCCCGAGTCCCGAGTCCCGAGTCCCGAGTCCCGAGTCCCGAGTCCCGAGTCCCGAGTCCCGAGTCCCGAGTCCCGAGTCCCGAGTCCCGAGTCCCGAGTCCCGAGTCCCGAGTCCCGAGTCCCGAGTCCCGAGTCCCGAGTCCCGAGTCCCGAGTCCCGAGTCCCGAGTCCCGAGTCCCGAGTCCCGAGTCCCGAGTCCCGAGTCCCGAGTCCCGAGTCCCGAGTCCCGAGTCCCGAGTCCCGAGTCCCGAGTCCCGAGTCCCGAGTCCCGAGTCCCGAGTCCCGAGTCCCGAGTCCCGAGTCCCGAGTCCCGAGTCCCGAGTCCCGAGTCCCGAGTCCCGAGTCCCGAGTCCCGAGTCCCGAGTCCCGAGTCCCGAGTCCCGAGTCCCGAGTCCCGAGTCCCGAGTCCCGAGTCCCGAGTCCCGAGTCCCGAGTCCCGAGTCCCGAGTCCCGAGTCCCGAGTCCCGAGTCCCGAGTCCCGAGTCCCGAGTCCCGAGTCCCGAGTCCCGAGTCCCGAGTCCGTGCTTGATCATCACATGCCGCACCACGCTGTAGTCTTCCAGCGCATAGACCGACATGTCCTTGCCGTAACCCGACTGTTTCAGTCCGCCATGCGGCATTTCGCTTGCCAGCATAAAGTGGGTGTTGACCCAGGTGCAGCCGTATTGCAACCGGGCACTGGCATCCATGGCGCGGCCGATGTCGCGCGTCCATACACTGGAAGCCAGGCCGTAGTCGGAGTCGTTGGCCCAGGCGATCACGTCGTCGTTGTCATCGAACGGTGTCATGCTGATCACCGGCCCGAACACTTCGCGCCGTACGATTTCATCGTGCGGGTGCGCGCCGGCCAGCACCGTGGGCTGGAAGAAGTTGCCCGGCCCGCTGATGCGGTTGCCACCGGTCAGGCATTCGATATGGCGGTTGGCGCGGGCCCGCTCGACATAGCCTTCGATACGCACCAGATGCCCGGCGCTAATTACCGGCCCCATTTCCACCCCTTCTTCGCGCGGGGTGCCGACCTTGATGCCGGCTACTGCATCGGCCAGATCGGCGCCAAAGTTTTCATATACCTTTTTATGTACATACAGCCGGCAGGCGGCGGTGCAGTCCTGCCCCGCGTTATAGAAGCCGAAGGCACGCACCGCGTTGATGGCGGCATCCAGATCGGCATCGGCATGGATGATGACCGGCGCCTTGCCGCCCAGCTCGAGGTGGGTGCGCTTGATGCCGTGCTGGGCGGCCGCCAGCACATGGTGGCCGGTGGCGATGCTGCCGGTGACCGAGACCATGCGTACGCGCGCATCGCTAATCAGCGGGCTGCCGACTTCGGCACCACGGCCGAATACCACATTGACCACGCCGGGCGGGAAAACATCGGCGAGAAAGTCGCATAGCCTGAGCGTGGTCAACGGTGTCAGCTCGGAAGGCTTAAGCACCACGGTGTTGCCGGCAGCCAGCGCCGGCGCCAGCTTCCACGCCGCCATCATCAGCGGATAGTTCCATGGCGCGATCGAGGCCACCACGCCGATGGCGTCGCGGCGGATATAGCTGGTGTGGCCGGGAAGATACTCGCCGGCTGCCGTGGCGTTCAGGTTGCGGCAGGCACCGGCAAAATAGCGGAATACATCGACAATGGCCGGAATCTCGTCGGCCAGCACCGTGGCGTAGGGCTTGCCGCAGTTGGCCGACTCCAGCATGGCCAGCTCCTCGCCGTGGGCGAGCAGCTTGTCGGCCAATGCCAGCAGGCGTTCGCTGCGCTCTTTCGGCGGCGTGGCGCGCCAGGCATGGAAGGCATTTTCGGCAGCTGCCACTGCGGCCTCGACCTGTTCGCTACTGGCTTCGGCGATATGGGTCAGCACTTCACCGCTTGCCGGCGAGCACACCGCCAGTGATTCCCCTTGTCCGGCAACGCGTTCGCCGGCTATCAGCATTCTGGTCTGCATGGTTTCTCCTGTTATTTCCCGCCGCCGGCGGTGTCGGTTGTGTCTCGGGTCAGATACCACGCCCCCAGTATCGGCAAGGTGGTAATCAGCATCACGGTCATGGCCACCACATTGGTGATCGGCACATCACGCGGCCGCCCCAGCTGGTTCAACAGCCAGATAGGCAGCGTCACTTCCGCTCCTGCGGTAAAGGTGGTGACGATGATTTCGTCGAAGGACAGGGCAAAGGCCAGCATGCCGCCGGCCAGCAAGGAGGTGGCCAGACCCGGCATCACGATGTGGCGAAAGGTCTGCCAGCTGTCTGCTCCCAGATCCATCGAGGCTTCGATGTGCGACATCGGCATGCGCCGCAAGCGCGCCACCACATTGTTGTAGACCACCACCACGCAGAAGGTGGCATGCCCCACGATAATGGTCAGTAGGCCGGGGTTGATATCGGCCACTTTAAATGCCGTCAACAGCGAGATGCCGGTGATGATGCCGGGCAGGGCGATGGGCAGCACCAAGAGCAAGGTGATGGCGTTTTTACCGAAGAAGGGGCGCCGTGACAGTGCCATTGCCGCCAGCGTGCCCAGTGCCAGGGCCAGCACGGTCGCGGCGGTGGCGACTTTAAGCGACAGCACGATGGCGGCGAAAATATCCGGCCGCGCCCAGGCGTCGCTAAACCAGTGCAGGGTAAAGCCCTGCAGCGGGAAGGAGAATGCGCTCTCTTCGGTATTGAAGGCGTAGGCAAAAATTACCAGCAGCGGAAAATGCAGGAAGGCGAGGCCGCCATAGGCCGCCAGGCGCAAGGCCCAGGGTGTGCGCTCAGAGTGCATCGAAAGCCCCCAGTCGTTTCGAGATCGCCAGATAAATGCTGATCAGCACAATGGGCACGACGGTGAAGGCCGCCGCCATCGGCATATTGCCGATCGAGCCTTGCATGGTGTAGACCATATTGCCGATATACAGGCCGGACGGGCCGATCAGCTGCGGAATGATGAAGTCGCCCAGCGTCAGCGAGAAAGTGAAGATGGAACCGGCGACCACGCCCGGTATCGCCATGGGCAGGATAACGTAGCCAAAGGTCTGCCACGGACGCGCGCCCAGATCGCTGGAGGCGGCGATCAGGTTTTCCGGCACCCGCTCCAGTGCCGCCTGTATC
The DNA here is from genome assembly GCF_009831765.1 of Craterilacuibacter sinensis. GTDB lineage: Bacteria > Pseudomonadota > Gammaproteobacteria > Burkholderiales > Chromobacteriaceae > Craterilacuibacter > Craterilacuibacter sinensis. The sequence goes on from NZ_WSSB01000002.1 coordinate 213,868, forward strand.
GGCAAAATCATGAACGGCAGCCAGATATAGACGAAGACCCAGAAACGGCCGAAGTTGGAGGTGGCCAGTGTGGTGCCGCCCACGTGCGGCAGCGCGAGCATCCACTCGTAAGCCGGGGTAATGCCCAGCTTTTCGATCAGCCACCAGCTGATGCCGCCCTTGGCCAGCAGCACGGTCCAGGCATAGACCTTGACGATATAGCTGGCCCACATCGGCAGCATCACCGCCACATAGAAAAAGGCCTTCTCGGCTCCGCGTGCATGGCGCGCCATATAGTAGGCCAGCGGAAAAGCCAGTAGCGCGCTCATCAATGACACCGCCAGTGCCATAAACAGCGTGCGCAGGATGATGTCGAGGTTGGTGCTGTCGAATAGCGCCTGATAGTTGGCCAGCGTCCAGACTGGCGTCACCTGCATGGTGAAGTCGTCGAAGGTGTAGCCGCTTTGCAGCACCAGCGCGAGCAAAGAGCCCAGATAAACCACGCCGAACCACAAGAGCGGCGGGGTCAGCAGCAATAGCAGGGTCAGCACCGGCTTGCGGTAGAGCAAGGCCGAGATCCGCCGTCCCAGTCCGTTTTTTGCCGTTGTGCCGTTTCGGGAGATGGCCATGCTGCTCATGCCGCCTCCGTGATCCAGTGCATGGCATCGATGCGCCATGCCAGCTCGACTTCGCTGCCGATAAGGGGCAGCGCGCCGCCAAAGCTGGGGGTCAGCGCGGTCAGTACCGCCTTGCCGGCCAGCTCGACCTCGATGCGGTTGACCGCGCCGAGGAAGGCGATGTCGCGTACCACGCCTTTGGCGCGTACGGCATGCGCTGTCACGATGCCTGCGCAACCTAGCTGGATGCGCTCGGGGCGGATGGCGAATATACGGCGCTGGCCGGTGAGGCTTTGCGCCAAAGGCGCATCGACCACATTGCTGGTGCCGACAAAATCGGCGACGAAGCGGCTGGCCGGCTTGTCGTACAGATCCTGCGGCGTGGCGATCTGCTCGATGCGGCCCTTGGCGAAAACGGCCACGCGATCCGACATCGACAGCGCTTCGGACTGGTCGTGGGTGACAAAGACAAAGGTGATACCCAGCTTGCGCTGCAGGTTCTTGAGTTCGCTTTGCATCTGCTCGCGCAGCTTAAGGTCGAGCGCGCCCAGGGGTTCGTCCAGCAGCAGGACGCGCGGGCGGCCGACCAGCGCGCGCGCCAGTGCCACACGCTGGCGCTGTCCGCCGGACAACTCGCCCGGCTTGCGGCTGCCATAGTCGGCCAGTGCGACCATGGATAGCGCCTCTTCGGCCCGCGCCAGGCGTTCCTTCTTGCCGACGCCCTTGACCATCAGGCCATAGGCGACGTTATTCAGTACATCCATGGTGGGAAAGAGCGCGTAATCCTGAAATACGGTATTCACATCGCGCTCGAAAGGCGCCAGCGCACTGGCGTCCTGGCCGGCGATCAGGATACGCCCCGAGCTTGGCAATTCGAAGCCGGCAATCAGGCGCAAGCAGGTGGTCTTGCCCGAGCCGGAAGGGCCGAGCATGGAGAAAAACTCGCCTTCGTTGATGGTGAGCGAGACATTGTCGACGGCGCGCATCTGGCCGAACAGGCGGCTGACGTGGTCGAAGGTGACGGCGTGGGGCATGATAGGCAGCCTCATAAGTGCGCTTTGTGTGTATATCAACCCAGATGCAAAGCAGCGGGTGTTATATGTTGTGCCGCTGTTGCCGCCAGTCACCTGCCCCGTAGGCGCGAGCCGGGCAAAAGTTTGGCCCCAAGGTTTTAAGCCGCCTCCTGTTTGAGCGATTTGCGGTAGCAAATCGCGAGTTTGGCGGCGCCTTGGGGGCGAATTTTTGCCCGGGGTTTCGAGTGGCTTCGGGTCGCCTTTTCCTTGGTTTCTTCCTTTTGGCGAGACAAAAGGAAGAAACCCGTCCGCCGCGCGGAAGCGGCAGGTAAGAGGCATCCGCGCAGCGGATACGTACTTATTTGCCGCCCATCACGCCGATGTAGTCGCGGGTCCAGGTGCTGTACGGTACGCAACTGCCTTGCGACGCGCATTTGGCTTGCGGCGTTTTCCAGAAGTGCACCTTGTCGAAGCGCTCGAAGCCGTTGGTCTTGCAGACATCGCTGCCGCCCGGTGTTTTTTCCTTGCAGGCAGCCGGGGTGACCGGGTTGGAGCCGAACCATTCGGCCAGTGCCGACTGCAGCTTGGGATTCAGCGAGTATTCCATCCACTGGTAGGCGCAGGACGGGTGTTTGGCATCGGCGTGCAGCATGGTGGTATCGGCCCAGCCGGTGACGCCTTCTTTGGGAATGGTCGATGCAATCGGCTGCTTCTCGGCCTTGAGCGCATTGACCTGATAGCCCCACGAGCCCGAAGCGGCCACGCCTTCGTTTTTGAAATCGCTCATCTGCACGGTCGCATCATGCCAGTAGCGGTGCTTGAGCGTGTTTTGCTGTTTGAGCAGTTTGATCACTTCGGCGTACTGCTTGTCGTTCAGCTCGTACGGGTCTTTGATGCCGAGGTCCGGGCGTTTGCTTTTCAAATAGAGCGCAGCGTCGGCGATATAGATCGGGCCGTCGTAGGCCTGGATGCGACCCTTGTTGGGCTTGCCGTCGGGCAGGTTTTGCGGCTCGAATACCACGGCCCATGAGGCCGGCGGGGTCTTGAAGATCTTGGTGTTGTACATCAGTACATTCGGGCCCCACTGGTAGGGCACGCCATAACTCTGCCCGGCCACCGTGTACCACGGCGCACCCTGCAGGCGCTTGTCGATCTGCTTGTAGCTTGGAATCAGCGCAAGATTGATCGGCTGCACCTTCTTGCCGTACACCAGACGCAGGCTGGCGTCGCCGGAGGCGGTGACCAGATCGTAGCCGCCTTTATTCATCAGGCTGACCATCTCGTCCGAGGTGGCGGCCGTCTTGACGTTGACCTTGCAGCCGGTGGCCTTTTCAAACGGCGTCACCCAGTCATAACTCTTGTCCGACTCGCCGCGCTCCAGGTAGCCGGGCCAGGCGATGATGTCGAGCCGGCCTTCGCCTTTTCCTATCTGGCTAAGGGGGGCGGCGATGGCGGTGAGGGTGGTGGCGGCCAGTGTCAGGCCGATCAGCTGCGGGATCGCTCTCATGAATTTCTTCTCCGATTTTTTTAAGGCAAAGGCAAGCATGCCTGCGCATCTTTGTGCACATGTCATGTGTTTAATTTATCGGGCATAACAGGCGAAAAAGAAAGTTTCTTGTGGATTTTTTGTGCAGGAAAGAGGCCGGCGCAGCCGGAATGTCGGATTTTTGCCGCAAAAAAGCACGCCACACCCTGCGGGAGGATGTGGCGTGCCTGATAGGAGAGGCGGCTGTTTAAAAAATTGACCGCAATTAAAGCTCGACCTGGGCGCCCAGTTCCACCACCCGGTTGGTCGGGATCTGGAAGAAGTCGGTCGCCTTGAGGGCATTGCGGCTCATGCCGACAAACAGCTTCTCGCGCCAGCGCGCCATGCCTGGCCTGTCGGTCGAGATCAGCGTTTCGCGTGACAGGAAGAAGGAGGTATCCATCACCTCGAAAGCCAGGCCCTGCGCCTCGCACTGCGCGAGGATGGCATTGACGTCGGGGGTCTCCTTGTAGCCGTAGTCGGCCAGCACCTGCCAGAACGAATCCGACAGCCGGGTGATGGTCAGGCGTTCTTCCGGCTCGACATAGGGCTCGTCCTTGGTGCGTATCGTCAGCAGCACCACGCGCTCGTGCAGCACCTTGTTGTGCTTGAGATTGTGCAGCATGGCATGCGGTACGCCGTGGCTGGAGCTGGTCATGAATACGGCGGTGCCGGCCACGCGTGTCGGCGGGTAGGCTTCCATATTCTCGATAAAGCCGTCCAGCGGAATCGCCTGCTCGTCCAGTCTTTCCGCCAGCAGGCTGCGGCCGCGCTTCCAGGTGGTCATCAGGATGAACATCACCGCGCCTATCACCAGCGGCAGCCAGCCGCCGGCGGTAATCTTGTGGATATTGGCCGAAAACAGAGGCACATCGATAAACAGGAAGAGCGCGGTGGCCGGTGCCACCGCCCACAGTGGCCAGCGCCAGTTGCGGCGTGCCACCGTGGCGGCGAGCAAGGTGGTGATCACCATGGTGCCGGTCACCGCGATGCCGTAGGCGGCGGCCAGGTTGCTGGAGCTGCCGAAGGCCACCACCACGATGATCACGGCCGCCAGCAGCGCCCAGTTGATCATCGGGATATAGATCTGGCCGATTTCCTTTTCCGAGGTATGCAGGATGGACAGCCGCGGGATATAGCCCAGCTGTACCGCCTGACGGGTCAGCGAGAACACGCCGGAAATCACCGCTTGCGAGGCGATGACGGTGGCGAAGGTGGCCAGACCGACCAGCGGATACAGCGCCCAGTCCGGTGCCAGATTGAAGAAGGGGTTTTTGACTGCGGCCGGCTCGGCCAGAATCAGTGCGCCCTGACCGAAATAGTTGAGTACCAGCGCCGGCAGCACCAGCGCAAACCAGGCGCGGCGGATCGGGCTTTTGCCGAAGTGGCCCATGTCGGCATACAGCGCCTCGGTGCCGGTAATGGCCAGCACCACCGAACCCAGCGTCAGAAAGGCGATCATGCCGTTATCCAGCATAAAGCGCACGCCCCAGACCGGGTTGAGTGCGCCCAGCACCTCGGGGTTATCCATGATGCCGCCCACGCCCAGCGTGGCCAGCGTCAGGAACCAGATGCCCATGACCGGCCCGAACAGCGTGCCGACGCGGGCGGTGCCGTGTTTCTGGATCAGGAATAAGCCGCTTAATACCGAAAGTGAAATAGGCAGGATATAGGGGGTAAAGGTCGGGGTAATCACCTCCAGACCCTCGACCGCAGAGAGCACCGACATGGCCGGGGTAATGATGACTTCACCGTAGAAGAAGCCCGCCCCCATGATGCCCAGTATCATTAACAGCCAGCCCGGCGTGCCGCGCACCTTGCGTTTGGACAGCGCCATCAGCGTCAGAATGCCGCCTTCACCGCGGTTGTCAGCCCGAAGCACGAAGGCAAGGTATTTGATGGACACCACCAGGATCAGCTCCCAGAACACCAGGGACAGCACGCCCAGCACATTGTCGTGGGTGGGCAGCAGGCCGTAGTGGCCGGAAAAGCATTCTTTCAGGGTGTAGAGCGGGCTGGTGCCGATGTCGCCATAGACGACGCCCAGCGCGGCCAGCGTGATGCCGGCCATGGCTTTATTGTTGTGAACCTGCATAGGGACCAGACTTGACCGTGATTGGGAAGGTTGCAATGCAGCAACCCATAATGAATAGCGCGCAGCTTACTCTCAAGCATTCGGTGCGCCAAGTATCGCCTGCAGCGTAGCAGAAAATTTTTCCCGGGCTATGGCCGGGGCCTTGCAGCCCTCCCGCAGCGGGGAGGGCCTGCCTGATCAGAACAGCTTATCGTAAGCCTGCAGCAGGCGCTGATGCAGCTCCAGCCCTTCGAGTGCCAGGCCCGGCGAGGACAGGCCGAAGAAGCGTTCGCGTTGTGCCAGCAGGTCTTCGGCCAGCGACAGTGTGTCTGCGCCATACAACAGCGCCAGAGAAGGGCGGAAGTCGCCTTCGCCGTCCAGGTCGAGCAGGGTCTCGATGCAGCGGTAGACGTGGTAGCGCGAATCGGCAATCTGGCGGAAGTGGTGTATCCATTCCAGCCCTTCACGGATGGCTGCCTTGTCGCCGCAAGCCAGCGCCAGCAGGGTTTTCAGCTCGCCCATGCGCAGGTTTTTCCAGGCCGAGCCTTCCGGCACGGCCAGACCCAGAATCTCCCACAGCGAGCGGTGGTCGGCCAGACCCAGCACTTGCAGTTCGCGCAGCAGTCCGGCACAGGCCGCCTCGTCCAGCGCATGCAGATTCAGGATGGCGGGGCGGACGCTATTGCCCACGCTATTGTTTTCCCACTCCAGATCGTCGACCTGATAGATCTCGGACATGCCCGGCACCAGAATGCGGCAGGCGTAGACACCCAGTTCGGTGAAGTCGGAGACATAAATCTCGAATTCGTCCTCGTGAATGATGGCGCACAGACGCTCGTAATCCTGCTGCGTGCTGCCCTTGAAGTCCCAGTCTTCGAAAGCAAAGTCAGGTTTGGCCGCGAGGAAGGGCCAGCCTATGATGCCGGCCGAGTCGACAAAGTGGGTTTCCAGATTGGACGGGCTGGCGACTTCATCCATATCCATGCCCGCTTCCGGGAAGCCGGCCAGTGCATCCAGCGCGCGGCCCTGCAGCAGCTCGGTCAGCGCACGCTCCAATGCCACTTCGAAGCTTGGGTGGGCACCGAAACTGGCGAAGACACCCTGGTCGTGCGGATGCAGCATGGTGACGTTCATCACCGGATAGCGCCCGCCAAGCGAAGCATCTTTTACCAGAATGCCGAAGCCGGCGTCGCGCAGGCCCTGAATGCCGGCGGCGATGCGCGGATAGCGGGCAATCACGTCTTCCGGCACATCCGGCAGGCAGATGCCTTCGGCGATGATGCGGAACTTGATATGGCGCTCAAGGATTTCCGACAGCGCCTGGGTGCGCGCTTCCGGCTGGGTGTTGCCGGCAGACATGCCGTTGCTGACATACAGGTTGCCGATGATATTGACCGGTATCCAGCTTTGCGCGCCGTCCGACACGCGGGTGTAAGGCAGGGCGCAGATGCCGCGCCCGCCATTGCCGGAATTGAGGTCGACCAGCGTGGCCGCCTCGATGGCGTCGTCCGGGTTGTAGAAGGCCAGCAGGTCTTCGTTCAGCAGGCCCTCGGGCCAGCTATCATCTTGGGGCAATGCGAACCAGCGCTCTTGCGGGTAATGGACGAAGGGGCGATTGGCGCGTTCTTCACCCAGATAGAAATGGGTCCAGAAGTAATGGCAGGACAGGCGCTCGAACATCTCGCCCAGGGCGCTGGCGCGTGCTGCCAGCTCGCTTGCGCCCTTGCCGTTGGTAAACAGTAAGGGGCAGTCGCGGTCGCGGATATGCACCGACCAGCAGTTGTCGACCGGATTGAGCCAGGACACTTCTTCGATATTGAAGCCGCGCGCGGCCAGTTTGCCCTGCATGGTGGCAATGGAGTCTTCGAGGGCGGCGTCTTTGCCGGGAATGAAATGTTGCATATTGGAGAAACTTCCTGCTGGGGTAATCAATATTGGCGCGCAGCTTAGCATGTGCTCCCGCTTGCCGTGGGGATAGCTGCCATTTGCCCGCCACTGTTTGGACGTGCGCTGCACGCCCGGCTTCCACCCTTGCCCCCGCCGGCGCTACAATCGCGCTATCTAACGCAATTTCAAGGATGTTCCCCCATGCGCGCTTCGCAGTTCTTCATCTCTACCCTGAAAGAGGCTCCGGCCGATGCCGATATCGTCAGCCAGAAGCTGATGCTGCGTGCCGGTATGATCCGCAAGGTAGGTGCCGGCATCTATAGCTGGATGCCCATGGGTCTGCGTGCCTTGCGCAAGGTCGAAGCCATCGTGCGTGAAGAAATGAACCGTGCCGGCGCCATCGAAATTTCGATGCCGGTGGTGCAGCCGGCCGCTCTGTGGCAGGAAACCGGGCGCTGGGACAAGATGGGCGAGGAGCTGCTGCGTTTCAAGGACCGCCACGACCGCGACTTCGTGATCCAGCCGACCTCGGAAGAAGTGGTGACCGACATCGTGCGCGGCGAACTGAAAAGCTACCGTCAGCTCCCGAAGAATTTCTACCAGATCCAGACCAAGTTCCGCGACGAGCGCCGCCCGCGTTTCGGCGTGATGCGTGGCCGCGAATTCACCATGAAGGACGCCTACTCCTTCGACCGCAGTGCCGAGGATGCGCTGAAGAGCTACGACAATATGTTCGCCGCCTACCAGCGCGTGTTTGACCGAATGGGCCTGACTTACCGCGCCGTGGCGGCCGACACCGGCGCCATCGGCGGTGACCGCTCGCATGAGTTCCAGGTGATCGCCGACACCGGCGAAGACGCTATTGTCTACTGCCCCGATTCCGATTACGCCGCCAATATCGAACTGGCCGAAGCGCTCGCCCCGGAAAGCGCACGCCAGGCGCCAGGCGCCGAGATGCAGAAGGTCTCCACACCGGGCGTGAAAACCATAGACGAGCTGGTGGCTTTCCTGTCTTGCGACATCAAAGAGACGGTAAAAGCGGTGGTGGTCGAAGGCGATGCTGAAGACAAGCTGCCGGTGCTGCTCTTGGTGCGCGGCGACCATGAACTGAATGAAATCAAGGGCGAGAAGCTTGCCGGTGTTGCCAAGCCGCTGACCTTTGCTGCGCCCGAGTCCATCGTCGCCGCCTTCGGTGCCCAGCCGGGCTCGCTGGGGCCGGTCGGTTTCAAGGGCAAGATCTACGCCGACCGCAGCGTGGCGGTGATGGCCGACATGGTGGTGGGCGGTAACGAGGACGACGTGCATCTGACCGGCGTCAACTTCGGCCGCGACCTGCCCGAGCCGGAAGTTGCCGATATCCGCAATGTACTCGAGGGTGATGCCTCGCCGGACGGCAAGGGTGTGCTGGCCATTCAGCGCGGCATTGAAGTGGGCCATGTGTTCTATCTGGGCACCAAGTACTCGAAGGAAATGGGCGCGACCTTCCTCGATATGGACGGCAAGCCCAAGCACTTCGAAATGGGCTGCTACGGTATCGGCGTATCGCGCATTCTGGGCGCGGCCATCGAGCAGAACCACGACGAGCGCGGCATTATCTGGACCGACGCACTGGCGCCATTCACCGTGGTGATCGTGCCTATGGGCATGAAGCGCAGCGAAGCCGTGGCCGATGCGGCCGAGGCCTTGTATCAGGGCCTGCTGGCCAAGGGCGTGGATGTGCTGCTGGACGACCGTGACGAACGTCCGGGCGTGCTGCTGGCCGACTCCGAACTGATCGGCATCCCGCATCGTGTGGTGATCGGTGACCGTAGCCTGAAAGAAGGCAAGGTCGAGTACCAGCATCGCCGCGATGCCGACAAGACCGAGCTGGCCGCCGCCGATGTGCTCGACTTCATGTTCGGCAAACTCGGCATTTGATGCGCCGCGCCGTCATCAGCCTGTTGCTTGCCACGCTGGTGATGCCGGCGTGGGCGGGTGCGCAGCGTGAGGAAGATCTGTCGCACACCGTCGCTTCGGCCTTGCGCCGCAGCGTCGGTGACGTCAACGCGCCGCGGCTGGTGTTCGACAATCCGCGCGAAGGGCAGGCCTGGTTGGCGGAGATGTCGCGGCGGCTGGAAAAACGTATACCGGATGCGTGGGCGCGCGAGCGTCTGCTGACCGCCATCCACTATGAAGCGACCCGCGCCGGTCTCGATCCGCAGATGGTGCTGGGCCTGATTCAGGTGGAAAGCGGTTTCAAGAAATATGCAGTGTCCAGTGCCGATGCACGCGGGCTGATGCAGGTGATGCCGTTCTGGACGCGCAGCATAGGCACGCCCGAGCACAATCTGTTCGACCTGACCACCAATCTGCGCTACGGCTGTGCCATCTTGCGCCACTACATTGACCGCGAAAAAGGCAATCTGTTTCTGGCCTTGGGGCGCTACAACGGCAGCCGTGGCCGCAGCGAATACCCGAATATGGTGTTGGGCGCCTGGCAGCAGCAGTGGCACTGGACACCGCCCAGAGCATTGCAACAGGCTGCCTTGCACTGACTGCCGTGCTGGATAAAACCCCGCCCCCGGCTGCCGCCGCGGGCGGGGTTTTTGCGTGTTGGGCGCAGGTCACTAACTTGGACGTCATGGGATGGTTTGTGTCATTATTTGCCCATAATACCAAAACAGTTTTATTAGCTCACCCGGGAGTGCCTCGATGTTGAAAAGAATGACCATAGGGCAGCGGGTTGCCCTGCTGGCCAGCAGCCTGTTGCTGTTCGTCTGCATGATAGGGGGAGTCGGTCTGGCCGCACTGCACAAACTCGATGTCAATCTAGAGGATCTGCTGGATAACGACGTCGCATTCAGCCGGCAGATGGACCAGCTGGAGAGCAGCATGTTGCGCGTGCGCCAGGCGGAAAAGGACATCCTGTTGAGTCTGGGCAACCCGCCGGAGCATGAGAAAAACCTCAAATCGACCAAGGCCAAATTCGACAAGAACGTGGCGGCGCTCAGCGCCGAGGTCAAAGAGGCGCGTTCTCTGGTACGTCTGGCGGACAAGCAGGGTGAACTCGCTGCGCTGGAGGGCAATGTCGATGCCTATCGCCAGGGAATGGAGGCGCTGTACCTGAAATTGCAGTCCGGCGAGATTACCCAGGCCAACCACGCCGATGCCGCGATCCAGCCGTTCAAGACCCAACTGTACGCCTTGCGCGATCAGGTGACTGCCTTGCGTGAACTGGCCGATGGCTATATCGATGCGGCGGATGGCAAGCAGGAAGCCATGCTGGGCCAGATCCGCAACGTCATGCTGGGTGCGCTGGCGTTGGCACTGGTCTTGGGCGTGTTGCTGGCGGTGCTGATCGTGCGTTCGATCACCCGTCCGCTGGGCGGACTGCAGGCGAGTATGCGCCAAGCGGCGGCACAGAATGACCTGACCATACGGATCGATACCTCGGGGCAGGATGAAGTCAGCGAGACGGCGCGCGCACTGTCCACCTTGCTGGGTAACCTGTCGGCTTTTGTCGAGCGTACCCGTGGCGATTCGCAGCGTGTCAGTGCGACCTCCCGCTCGATGTCGGACGTTGCATCACGCATTACCGAAGCGTCTAACGAACAGGCAGATGCCTCATCGTCGACGGCTGCCGTGGTCGAACAGATGACGACAGGTATTGCCCGTGTGGCCGAACATGCATCAAAGATGGCAGGCGAAGCGCGCTCCAGCATGGAAATGTCGGTCGAGGGCAGCCGCGTAGCCGGCCAGGCAGCGGCGGAAATGGCGGAAATCGCCAAGGTGATCCGTCTTTCCGAAGCCAGTATTGCCACGCTAAGCCAGCGCTCCAGCGAGATCGGCAGCATTGTCGGCGTGATCCGCGAGATCGCCGAGCAAACCAATCTGTTGGCGCTCAATGCTGCCATCGAGGCGGCGCGTGCCGGCGAGAGCGGGCGTGGTTTTGCCGTAGTCGCGGATGAGGTGCGCAAGCTGGCCGAACGCACCGCGCAGGCGACCAATGAAATCTCGTCCAAGATTTCCCTGGTGCAGGGCGAGACCAAGACCGCTGTCGCCAGCATGCAGCAGGCGGCCGGGCAGGTCAGCAGCGGGGTCGAACTGAGCCGTACCGTGGCCGACACGCTGGAGATGCTACGCGAACTATCAGCCCAGGTACTGGGCAAGACCGACGAGATTGCCTCTGCGATGCTGGAGCAGAGCCATGCCAGCCAGGAGGCGGCGCGCAGTGTGGAGCACATTGCCCAGATGAGCGAGAGCAATAGCCGCTCGGTGGCCGAGTCGGCCACCATGGCCAGCGAGCTGTCCAAACTGTCCAGTGAACTGGACCTGGAAATCGGTCGTTTCCGTACCTGAGCCCTGTTCTTTAAGAGGCCGGCTTGCCCGGCCTCTTAATCCTTTTGCGCCAGCAATAGCTTTTTCAATAGCGCCGCCAGTTGCATGCGTTCGGCTTGATCCAGCGGCTCCAGCAGTTCCGCCTCGGCTGCCAGATGGTGGCTGACCGCATCTTCTATCACCGTAAGCCCCTTGTCTGTCAGCGTGACAACTACACCACGCCTGTCGTTCGGGTCGGTGTGGCGTGTTACCAGTTCGGCCTTTTCCAGTCGGTTGATACGGTTGGTCAGCGCACCGGACGAAATCAACACCATATTCTGCAATTGCCCCGGCGACAGCTGGAATGGCGCACCCGCACGCCTGATTGCCGCCAGCACATCGAATTCGCCGACATTGATGGCGTGTAGCGCCAGATCCTGCAGCACGCGGCGGGTGATGAAATATTCCATGCGTGCAATGCGGCCGATGACTTCGGTGGACGAGGGATCAAGGTCGGGACGGACCGCACGCCACAGGGCAACGATCTGGTCTATCTGGTCGGGGGTAGAGGCGCTCATACAGGCAGACTTAGGATGGATTAACAATGTCGTAAGCTTAACATGGACGGGTTTTTTTGCCTCAGGTGAAGAATTTTGATAAAAAGATTCTTTGCTTGAAAATATATAACGATGAAAACAGCCATTCGCGGCGCGCTGCTCACCTTCAAGGATGATCCGTTTGTGCGCGACATGCAGGATTGCATGGTGTTCGAAGAAGACGCCATCGTGGTGATGGAAGACGGCAAGATTGCCGCCGTCGGCCCTGCCGTCACCCTCCTGCCTACCCTGCCCGCAGGGCTTGAAGTCACGCGCTATACCGACAGCGTGATCCTGCCGGGCTTTATCGACAGCCATGTCCACTATCCGCAGACCGAGATGATCGCCGCCTACGGCGAGCAGCTGATCGACTGGCTGAACAACTACACCTTTATCACCGAGCAGGGCTTTGCCGACAAGGCGCACGCCGCCGGGGTCGCGTCGGTGTTCCTGAAAGAACAGCACAGAAACGGCGTCACCAGTTCCTGTGTTTTCGGCACCGTGTTCCCGCAGTCGGTGGATGCGCTGTTCGAGGAGGCTGCCCGCTACGATATGCGCATCATGGCCGGCAAGGTATGCATGGACCGCAATGCGCCGCAGGCCTTGCTCGACACGCCGCAGCGTGCCTACGACGAATCGAAGGCGCTGATAGCGCGCTGGCACGGCAAGGGCCGTGCCGAGTACGTGATCACCCCGCGTTTCGCCCCGACATCCAGCCCCGAGCAGCTGGAAATGGTCGGCGCATTGGCAGCCGAATTCCCGACTACGCTGATCCAGTCACACCTGTCGGAAAACCGCGGCGAAGTCGAGTGGGTGAAGGCGCTGTTTCCCGACTGCCGCGACTACACCGACGTCTACCACCGCTTCGGCCTGCTGCGCGATCGTGCGATCTACGGCCATGGCATCCATCTGTCAGAGGCCGAGCTTGACGTCTTGTCCGGCACCGGCACCGCGATCGCGCACTGCCCGACGTCCAACTTCTTCCTTGGCTCCGGCTGCTTCAACGTCAAGCAGGCGCGGGACGCGCGCCGTCCGGTCAAGGTGGGTCTGGCGACCGACTTGGGTGCCGGCACCAGCTTTTCCATGCTGCAGACCATGAACGAAGCCTATAAGGCGGCACAGCTGAACGGTTTTGCACTCTCCGCCGGCCACGCCTTCTATCTCGCCAGCCGCGGCACCGCCGAGGCGCTGGGCCTTGCGGGCAAGATCGGCAGTATTGAAGTGGGCAAGGAAGCCGACCTCGCCGTGCTGAACCTCAAGTCGACGCCGATCATCGAGTACCGCATGAAGTACGCGCGCGATATCCATGAGGCCTTGTTCATCCAGATGACGTTGGGTGATGACCGCGCCATTGCAGCGACCTATATCGCCGGCAAGCGGGTGCATGCGCTGGGTGGCTGAGTGTTTTGAGCGCAGCAAAAAGGGGATGCCGCGGCATCCCCTTTGTCGTATCCGGCCGGCGCTTACAGGAACAGATAGCGCGCGATAAACAGGCCGGCGATCACCACGATGGGCAAGGACAGCTGCTTGCCCTGGCCGGTGGCCAGCTTGGTGATCACGTAGGTGATGGCACCGAAGGCGATGCCGTCGGCGATGGAGAAGGTGAACGCCATGGTGGTGATGCAGGCAATGGCCGGCGCGGTTTCGGTCAGCTCGTCCCACTCCAGATGGGTGAGGCTACGCAGCATCAGGATGGCGACGTACAAGAGTGCCGGTGCGGTAGCGTAACCCGGCACCATCGCCGCCAGCGGCGCGAATACCAGAGCGGCGATAAACAGGCCGGCGATGACCACGGCGGCGAGGCCGGTACGGCCGCCGGCGGCGATGCCGGTGGTCGACTCGATATAGCTGGTGGTGCTGGAGGTGCCCAAGAGCGCGCCGGCGCTGATCGCGGTCGAGTCAGCCAATAGTGCGCGCTTGAGGCGTGGCAGATGGCCATCCTTGTCGAGGAAGTTGCCGCGCTCGGCAATGGCGATCAGCGTGCCCGAGGTCTCGAATAGACTCATCAGGAAGAAGGACAGCACCACGCCCAGTACTGCCGGATGCAAGGCAGCGAGGATGTCGGCCTTGAGGAAGGTCGGTGCCAGCGAGGGCGGGGCCGAAACGATTCCGCCATACGGGGTGTAACCCAGCGCCACCGAGATCGCGGTGACGGTCAGGATGCCGATAATGATGGCGCCAGGCACGCCGCGGCGGTCGAGTACCACCATCAGCAAAAAGCCGAATGCCGCCAGCAGTACCGATGGGGTGCCCAGCGGCCCCAGTGCCAGCATGGTGTCGGGGCTAGCGACCACGATGCCGGCCTGCTGCAGCGCAATCAGCGAGATAAACAGGCCGACGCCGGCCGAGATCGAATGCTTGAGGCAGGCGGGAATGGCGTTGACGAACCACTCGCGCACCTTGAACAGGCTCACCAGAATAAACAGGATGCCGGACAGGAACACCGCGCCCAGCGCAGTCTCCCATGGCAGTCCCATGCCCTTGACCAGGCCGAAGGCGAAGAAAGCGTTGATGCCCATGCCCGGCCCCTGGCCGATCGGGTAGTTGGCGAGCAGGCCCATCAGCAGGCAGCCGATGGCTCCGGCCAGACAAGTGGCGACGAACACGGCGCCATGGTCCATGCCGGCGGCGGCGAGGATGTCCGGGTTGACGAACAGGATGGCCGACATGGTGAGGAAGGTGGTGAAACCGGCGAGGATTTCGGTGCGCACGGACGAGCCTTGCGCACGGATGTGGAATAGCTTTTCCAGCATGCGTGATTTCCGGAGAGATTAAGGTGGGCAAAACCTGAGCTACAGTCAGGCGCTAGGCGGGCAGCCGGCAGATATCCGGCACCCGCTCCGTCGGGGCGCAAGTATAGAGGGGGAATGGGGAATGGGGAATGGGGCGTTCCCCCTTCCCTGTCATGCACTTACTTCAGGCACACCACCCGTGTTCCGGCCAGCCTGTCGTGCAGGCTGCGTTTTTCCGGGTCTATACCGCGGGCGATAAAGGGTAGCGGCAACCAGACCAGGGCGAGCCAGAAAGGCGCGCTTTCTCCCAGACTGCGGCTCCAGCCTGCATAGGCCAGCGCCGGCACGCCGACAAACAGCGCCAGCGCAATCAGGTAGCGGCGCAAAGCCAGCGGCCAGTCAAGCGCCGCGCCATCGGCACGCACCAGCTTCAGACGCCAGGTTTTCATCGCCAGCGTCTGTCCGCCCTTGACCCAGCACCAGCCGTAATAGGCAAACAGCAGGCCGGCCAGCAAAAGGCGGAACAGCAACTCGGCCAGCGGGCTTGCGCCCAGCATGGCTTTGAGGGGGGTCAGCAGGGTGGCGATCGCCAGAAGTACGGCTGCGGTGAGCAATATTTCATACAGCAAGGCGGCCAGCGTGCGGCGTGCTGTGGGTAGAGCTGGGTGGGCGGGCATGCAGTATCCGGGCGCAAGAGAGAGGACGATATTCTACCTGAATGATTGTGGGGGCCGCAGGTTCAGCGTGGAGCCAGTGAGCCCGGTGTGTGCTGCTGGCGCCAGTATTGTTGTTGCGCGGGCGACATGGCCTGCAATTTGCGCCAGTTCTGTCTTGCCAGCTGGCGCTGCGCCGGCGTGAGCTCGGCCCAGCGTTTGAGCTTGCTTTGCAGGCGGGCACGCTTGGCCGGCGGCAGCGTGACGCCATCCGGTACCAAGGCCAGCATGTCCTGTTTTTTGGGGGCGGAGTAGCGGTTCCAGTCGCGCGCCAGAGGGGCAAGCAATTGGCGCTCGTGTTCGGCCAGTTCGTTCCAGTCGGGCGAGGCGGGCGTGCCTGCGCTAGCTTGCAGGGCATACAGGCAGATACACAGTAGCAGTCGTCTAGTCATGGCTTTGTTCCAGAGCCGGGTCGAGCAGGGTGTCCAGCGGCCAGCTATCGGCTAGCAAGGCGGTGTCATCCATAGTGTCTGTCCGCGTTTGCCATGGCAGTTGCGGCAGGCTGGCGCTGATCAGGACTGCCAGCAGCAAGGTAAATGTCGCGCGGCGCAAGGGGTGCAGATTGAGCGCCAGCCATGGGCGCAGGCGGGCAAACCGGCGCGAGGCATGGTGTTCGGCGGCATCCAGTGCCGCCAGACACGGATCTGGTAGCTGAACCTCATCCTTGGGCAGGGCGGCCGTCAATACGGCGCAGATGGCGGCATCCAGACTGGCGTAGCCAGCAGGCAGGCTCAGTCCCTTCAGTGAGAGCAGGGTATGCAGGGCATGGCGGCCATTGTGCTCATGCCGGGCAAGGGTGCGGGACGAAAGTGCCATGCTTTGTGCCGCTTGTTGCGGGCTGAACCCCAGCCAGTGGCGCAATAGATAGGCTTGCCGGTCTGCGTCCGGCAATAAGGCCAGCGCGGCATGGATGAGGGCAGGTGCTTCGCTGCTGGCCGGCCAGTGTGACTCCGGCGCTGGCGTGGCCAGCATTTCCAGCAGGATGGGTGCATCCGCATCCAGTCGTGCGGCTTGGCGCCATAGGCGGGCAGGGCGGCGGCAGGCTTGTGTCAGCGTGCGCTGGAATAGCAGTGCTAGCAGCTCCGGCCTTGCCGCACCATGACGGGTGATGGTGAGCAGCATGGCGCGCGTCAGCACCTGTTGCGCCGCCTGCCTGTCCGGCAGCACCAGCATGGCTTGATACAGGGCTTTGGGCATGGCCGAAACCAGAAAACCGGACAGTTGCTTGCGGGTAGCCATCAATAGTATGGAATAGGGGTAAGACGCTATCTTAACAAAGCGCAGTCCATCAGGGTATGAATGCAGCAAAGGCCGGTTTTTCCAGCGTGCCCATGCCTTGTGCGGCTGCACAAAAGCGCTTGACCGTGTTTTGGCAGATACGCTATGGTCATTAACTGCAACGGGACGCAATAGAGATAAGTAGAGGCCAAGATGCAAATATCGGGCGCGGAAATACTGGTCCGCAGCCTGCAGGAAGAAGGTGCCGAGTATATTTTCGGTTACCCCGGCGGCGCGGTTCTAGAAATATACGATGCCATCTTCAGGCAGAACCAGTTCAAGCATGTACTGGTGCGGCATGAGCAGGCAGCCATCCATGCGGCGGACGCATATTCGCGTTCCAGCGACAAGGTCGGCATTGCGCTGGTGACTTCGGGTCCCGGCGCGACCAATGCCGTGACCGGTATTGCGACCGCTTATATGGATTCGATTCCGCTGGTGGTGATTTCCGGCCAGGTCGCGACGCCGGCCATCGGTATGGATGCTTTCCAGGAAGTCGACATGGTGGGCATCACCCGCCCGTGCGTGAAGCACAACTTCCTGGTCAAGGACATCAAGGATCTGGCAGAGACGATCAAGAAGGCGTTTTATATCGCCAAGACCGGCCGCCCAGGTCCGGTGGTGGTGGATATCCCCAAGGATGTGACTCAGGCGCTCGCCGAATTCGCCTATCCGGACAGTGTGCATATCCGCTCCTATCTGCCGGTGACGCGCGGCCACCCCGGCCAGATCAAGAAGGCCGTCGGCCTGTTGATGGGCGCCAAGCGCCCTTATATCTATGTGGGCGGGGGGGCGGTGCAAGGCGGCGCGGCAGCAGAAGTGACCGAGCTTGTGCGTTCGCTGGGCCTGCCATGCACCAATACCCTGATGGGGCTGGGTGCCTATCCGGGCTCGGATCCGCAATTTCTCGGCATGCTGGGCATGCACGGCACCTACGAAGCCAATATGGCGATGCAGAACTGCGACGTGCTGATTGCCATCGGTGCGCGCTTTGATGATCGCGTGATCAGCGTGCCCGAGCATTTCCTGTCATCCCCGAAAAAGATCGTGCATATCGACGTCGACCCAAGCTCGATCGCCAAGCGGGTCAAGGTGGATGTGCCTATCGTCGGTGACGTCAAGCATGTGCTCAAAGAGATGCTGGAGCTGATCCGCGCCTCCGGCGAGCGTCCGGATGCCGCTGCGCTTGCCGACTGGTGGCAGCAGATCGAGGCCTGGCGTTCTCGCGACTGCCTGCTGTACAAGCCGTCCAGCGAATTCATCAAGCCGCAGTCCGTGGTGCAGGCGCTCTATGAGATTACCGGCGGTAATGCCATCGTGACCTCCGATGTGGGCCAGCACCAGATGTGGGCGGCGCAGTACTACAAATTCGATAGGCCCAAGCAGTGGCTGAACTCGGGTGGTCTTGGCACCATGGGCTTCGGCTTGCCGGCCGCCATGGGTGCGCAACTGGCTAATCCGGATGCCACCGTCGCCTGTATTACCGGCGAAGGCTCGATCCAGATGAATATTCAGGAACTGTCGACCTGCAAGCAGTACCACACGCCGGTCAAGGTGATCTCGCTCAATAACCGTTATCTGGGCATGGTGCGCCAGTGGCAGGAGTTCTTCTACGGCACGCGTTATTCCGAGTCGTATATGGATGCGCTGCCCGACTTCGTGAAGATTGCCGAAGCCTATGGCCACGTCGGCATGAAGATCGAGAGCCCGGCCGATGTCGAGCCGGCGCTGCGCGAGGCGTTCAGCGCCAAGCTCAAAGAGCGGCTGGTGTTCATGGATTTCCGTACTGACCAGTCGGAAAACGTGTTCCCGATGATACGCAACGGCAAGGGTCTGGATCAGATGGATCTGCCGCCGCATATGCGCGAAGACGATGCGCCGCCGGCCAATCGTGACTACGGCAACCTGTGCTGAGCGGAGAGATCACTATGAAACACATTCTTTCCATTTTGCTGGAAAACGAAGCCGGTGCCTTGTCCCGTGTAGTGGGGCTGTTTTCGGCACGCGGTTACAACATTGATTCGTTGACGGTATCGACCACCGAAGACCCGACGCTGTCGCGCATGACCATTGTGACGCATGGGTCCGACGACGTGATCGAACAGATTACCAAGCAGCTCAACAAGCTGATCGAGGTAGTCAAGGTGATCGACCTGAACGAGTCCGAACACATCGAGCGCGAGCTGATGCTGATCAAGGTGCGCGCTACCGGCAAGGAGCGCGAGGAGATGAAGCGGATGGCGGATATTTTCCGTGGCCGCATTATCGACGTCACCGAAAAGACTTACACCATAGAACTGACCGGAACCACGGAAAAGCTCGGTGCCTTTATCGAGGCCATAGACCGTGCAGTGATTCTGGAAACGGTCAGAACCGGTGCCTCCGGCATCGGTCGTGGTGAACGCATTCTGAAGATTTAACGGAGTCCGGCAAGAAGCGCCGGGGGATTGTTACCGGTGCTGCGGCTTCTCCATCCATAACATAACGACACAAGGAAAAACAAAATGAAGGTTTATTACGATAAAGACGCCGACCTCTCCATCATCAAAGACAAGCGCGTTGCCATCATCGGTTACGGCTCGCAGGGTCATGCTCATGCACAGAACCTGAAGGAGTCCGGTGTCGAGGTGGTGGTGGGTCTGCGCAAGGATGGCGCATCGTGGGCCAAGGCCGAAGCGGCCGGTCACAAGGTAAAAGAAGTCGCTGAAGCGGTGAAAAAGGCCGACGTGGTGATGATCCTGCTGCCGGACGAGAGCCAGCCTGACGTCTACGCCAAGGATATCGCCCCTAATCTGAAAAAAGGCGCGGCACTGGCCTTCGCTCACGGTTTCAACATCCATTACAACCAGATCGTACCGGCTGCCGATATCGACGTGATCATGGTTGCCCCTAAAGGCCCTGGCCACACCGTGCGTTCCGAGTATGTGAAGGGTGGCGGCGTACCGACCCTGATCGCCGTATATCAGGACAACTCCGGCAAGGCGCGCGACATCGCCCTGTCCTACGCTGCAGCCAATGGCGGCACTAAGGGCGGCGTGATCGAGACCAACTTCCGCGAAGAGACCGAAACCGACCTGTTCGGCGAACAGGCCGTGCTGTGCGGTGGTGCGGTCGAGCTGGTGAAAGCCGGTTTCGAGACGCTGACCGAAGCCGGTTACGCCCCGGAAATGGCCTACTTCGAGTGCCTGCATGAGCTGAAGCTGATCGTTGACCTGATGTACGAAGGCGGCATCGCCAATATGAACTACTCGATCTCGAACAACGCCGAGTACGGCGAGTACGTGACCGGGCCGGAAGTGGTGACCTCCGCCACCAAGGAAGCGATGAAGAAGGCGCTGTACCGCATCCAGTCGGGCGAATACGCCAAGATGTTCATCCTCGAAGGCAAGACCAACTACCCATCGATGACCGCCCGTCGCCGTCTGAACGCCGATCATCCGATTGAAAAAGTGGGTGCCGAACTGCGCGCGATGATGCCGTGGATCGCCAAGAACAAGCTGGTTGACCAGTCCAAGAACTAAGCCTGTTTGGTGCATGAAAAAAGCCGGGATGTTGTCCCGGCTTTTTGATTGATGACAGATCCTGCTTGCAGTGCAAGCAGGATCTGTATTGAAAACAGGAAGGCTGCCGGTTCAAATACTTAAGTGGAGCGGCCCGGCTACGCCGGGTCCGGAATCTTCTTTTGAAGATGACTTTGCCAGCAGTCTGGAAGCCGGGATGTTTTCCCGGCTTTTTTGCGTCTGGCGGCAGGCTTAATCCGCCATCGCCTCGCCCATGCGCACCGCCTTGGCCGGCGCCCATTCGGGTTTGAACGCACACTGGCCTTCAGGGAATAGCAGCACCACGGTCGATCCCAGCAGGAAGCGGCCCATTTCCTCGCCTTTTTTCAGGCGGATATCCTGATCCCGGTAGTCCCAGTGGCGCACGTCCTTGCTGCGTGGCGGATTGACCACGCCATGCCATACGGTGGCCATGCTGCCGACGATGGTGGCACCGACCAGTACCAGTACGAATTCGCCTTCGGGGCCGTCGAATACGCATACCACACGCTCGTTGCGGGCGAACAGCGCATCGACGCCGCGGGCGGTGGCCGGGTTGACCGAGAACAACTCGCCCGGCACATAGCTCATGGACAGCAGACGGCCATCGCACGGCATATGGATGCGGTGGTAGTCGCGCGGGCTCAGATAGATGGTGGCGAACTGGCCATGCTCGAAGCGCCTGGCCAGTGTGGTGTCGCCGGCGAGCAAGGCGGTGGCGCTGTAAGACTTGCCCTTGGCCTGGAAGATCTGGCCGGATTCGATGCGGCCAAACTGGCTGATTGCGCCATCAACCGGACAGATGAGTGTGCTATCGGCCAGCGGGCGTACACCGGGCTTGAGCGCACGGGTAAAGAATTCGTTAAAGCTTGGATAGGCGGCAGGGTCCGGCTGTGCCGCCTCGGCCATATTGACCTGATAGCGAGTGATAAAGTCGCGGATCAGCTTCTGGGTCAGGCTGCCTGCTTGGCTTCTGGCAATAAAACCGGACAGGCGGGTGATGGCCAGCTTGGGTAGTACATGCTGCAGCAGCACGAATAGGCGCTCGGACAAGGGCAATCCCCGAAAGTCAAAAGGAATGAATTATATCCTATCTGCTTGTCCGGGGTGCCTGGCATGGCTTTCCGGACAGTTCGCTTGCATAAAAAAGACACAAAATCGGACTAAATGTCTAAGGCTGCGTATTAGACACGATTTTTCGCGATAATTTAAAATTCTTTGGCATATTGTTTGACGTTGTGTCTTTTTTTTTCTAATCTATGACAAACAGTCAGCAGGAGAGCGCAATGCAGTTGGACATCGAACGATTGATCGCCGATTTTGGCGGTCCCGGAGTTATCGCCGAGGCCTTGAGTCTGGCTTTTCCGGATGAACCGGTGTCGCGGGCCGCAATCTATAAGTGGCGCGAGCGGGGCAGTTTGCCGCTGGCGCAACTGAACAAGCTGGCGCAACTGGCAGCAAGCCAGGGCAGGAGATTTGACTACAGCGACTATCTGGTCGGCGTGAGGCTGACTGGCGGACAGAGGAGAGCATTCGATATGGGCGACCGTTTGATCGTTTTTGATACCACCTTGCGTGATGGCGAGCAGTCGCCGGGTGCATCCATGACCCGCGAAGAAAAGCTGCGCATTGCACGCCAGCTCGAGCGTCTGGGCGTCGATGTCATCGAGGCCGGCTTTGCAGCGGCCAGTGCAGGGGATGCCGAATCCATCCGCAGCATCGCCGAAGCCATTCGCGAGTCGACCGTGTGCTCGCTGGCGCGTGCCAACGAGCGCGACATCCGCGCAGCCGGCGAGGCGATTGCCCCGGCCGCGCGTGGCCGCATCCACACTTTTATCGCCACCAGCCCCATCCATATGGAAAAGAAGCTGCGCATGCAGCCGGATGAGGTGATCGAGGCGGCGGTGAAGGCAGTGAAGCTGGCACGCGAATATACCGATGACGTCGAATTCTCGGCCGAAGATGCGCTGCGCTCCGATCCGACTTTTCTTGCACACATCTTCGGCGAGGTCATTGCGGCGGGTGCGTCCACCATCAATGTGCCCGATACCGTGGGCTATGCCGTACCGCGCGTGACCGAAGCATTTTTCCGCGATCTGATCGGTGCCACGGTCGGTGGCCAGCGTGTCGTATGGTCGGCACATTGCCACAACGATCTGGGCATGGCCGTGGCCAACAGCCTGGCAGCGGTGCTGGGTGGGGCGCGTCAGGTCGAGTGCACCATCAATGGTCTGGGCGAGCGCGCCGGCAATGCCGCGCTGGAAGAAATCGTCATGGCGGTCAAGACGCGGCGTGATGTCTTTAATCTGGAGACCCGTATCGATACCAGCCAGATCGTGCCGGCCTCGCGCCTGGTGTCGACCATCACCGGCTATCCGGTGCAGCCGAACAAGGCCATTGTCGGTGCCAATGCCTTCGCTCACGAGTCCGGCATCCATCAGGATGGCGTGCTCAAGCATCGTGAAACCTATGAAATCATGTCGGCCGAGTCGGTCGGCTGGAGCGCCAACCGCCTGACGCTGGGCAAGTTGTCCGGACGCAATGCCTTCAAGACCAAGCTGGCGGCGCTGGGCATCATTATCGATAGCGAAGAAGCGCTGAATGCCGCCTTCACCCGCTTTAAGGAACTGGCCGACAAAAAGCGCGAGATTTTCGACGAAGACCTGCATGCACTGGTATCGGATGAGCTGGTTGCCATCGAGCAGGAAGACTACAAATTCGTTTCGCTGAAAGTGGCGACCGAAACCGGCGAGCCGCCGCTGGCATCCATCGTGTTTGCCCAGCATGGCGCCGAGCAGCGTGCCGAGTCCAGTGGTTCCGGCCCGGTCGATGCCGCCTTCAAGGCGATCGAGAGCGTGGTGAACAGCGGGGCGGAGCTTGAGCTGTATTCGGTCAATGCCATCACCAAGGGTACCGAGTCGCAGGGCGAAGTGACTGTGCGTCTGGAGAAGGAAGGGCGCATCGTCAATGGCCAGGGCGCAGATACCGACATTATCGTTGCCAGCGCCAAAGCCTATCTGTCGGCACTGAACAAGCTGTCGCACAAGGACGAGCGTCTGAAGGCACAAGGAGACGTTTGACCCTGCTCATTTTTTAATCCGGTACGCCGTTGCCAGGCACCGTGTGGTTCCAGACCATTTCCGTCCCGTTGCAAGTTCGGATAACACGGTGTTTAGCGCGGCAAACCACAAGGTTTCATTACACCCTTTTGATTGAAACCCCAGGCCCACAAGGCCGCCCTACAAGCACACCGGCTCATAAGGCGCGGACGCAAGACAAGCCGACCCAGGAGGTCGGCTTCGTCGCGTCGGCAACATCATCGGGCTGAATATCATGTGCATATGCCTGTTTGCTTTTAATGGAACTGCCATGAGAAGGCGCAGGGGTGTTAGAATGGCGCGCATTTTCATGCACCCGCCTCCTCCACACCATGCAGCTACTCAAAGATAAAATCCTCAGCGATGGCCGTCTGCTCGACGGTTATGTACTCAAGGTCGACAATTTCCTTAATCACCAGCTGGATGTGGCTTTGCTGGATGCGATGGGCGCCGAGTTTGCCCGCCGCTTTGCCGGGGTTAAGATTGACAAGATCCTGACGGTTGAAGCCTCTGGGATTGCGGTCGCAGTGATGGCCGCACGTCATTTCGGCAATGTGCCGGTGGTGTTTGCCAAAAAGACCGAGAGCCTGACGCTGGATCAGGATGCCTACGAGAGTGATGTCTACTCGTTTACCAAGCAGAAGACTTATCGCGTGCGTGTCTCGCGTCGTTATCTCGTGCCGGGCGAGAAAGTGCTGGTGCTGGATGATTTTCTGGCCAACGGGCATGCCGCCTGCGGTCTGATCGATATCGTGCGTCAGGCTCAGGGCGAGGTGGTTGGCGTAGGCATCGTGATCGAGAAGGGCTTCCAGAGCGGGCGCAAACTGATCGAAGAAGCGGGCGTGTCGCGGGTCGAGTCGCTGGCTATTTTGAGCAGCATTGCGGATGGCAAGATCGCATTTGCCTGAGTCTCTTTCTGTGCGCTTGAGATGGGCCTGTCGCTGCTGCGGCAGGCCCATTTTACTTTTTCCTGTGTTTTTGATGCGTAAAGCATTACTTGTCTGCGCTAAATCAAAAAAAAATCCGGCTATTACCATAGGATGGCGAGCAATTCGCTTATTGGATGCGAGCGGTTTCTATTTGTGATGAAGGAAAGTCAATAATGATAGGGCTAGAATTAGCAATCGTGCTGGGTGCCATCTTTCTGGGCGCCAGGCTGGGTGGGATAGGCATCGGTTTTGCCGGTGGGCTGGGGGTGGTGGCCCTGGCCGTGCTGGGCGTTGCGCCGGGGAACATCCCGTGGGATGTGATCCTGATCATTATGTCGGTGATTGCCGCCATTGCGGCCATGCAGGTCGCCGGCGGGATGGATTATCTGGTGGGACAGGCGGAAAAGCTGCTGCGCAAGCATCCGAAGTACATCACCTATCTTGCGCCTATGGTGACCTACTTTATGACGCTGATGGCCGGTACCGGCCATACCGCCTTTTCCACCTTGCCGGTGATTGCCGAAGTGGCGAAAGAGCAGGGCATACGGCCGTCGCGCCCATTGTCCATTTCGGTGGTGTCCTCGCAGATTGCGATTACTGCCTCACCCATTTCGGCGGCGGTGATATTTGTCTCCGGCATTCTCGAGCCGCTGGGCGTGGGGTATTTGCAGTTGCTGGCGATCACGATACCGACTTCGCTGGCCGCCGTGTTGCTGACCTCGGTGGTGGCCAATCGTCTGGGTTGCGAACTCAAGGATGACCCGGTCTATCAGGAGCGTCTGGCCAAGGGGCAGGTGACGATACGCGGCGAGCAGAAGCTGGAAATCCTGCCGCACGCCAAGTTGTCGGTCGGCCTGTTTCTGATCGCCATTGTTGCGGTGATGCTGTATGCAACGGCTATTTCGCCGACCGTGGGCCTGATCGAAAAACCGGTGATGCCGCGTAACGATGCGATTATGGCGATCATGTTGTCGGCTGCAACCGTAATTACCCTGCTGTGCAAGGTTGATACCGGCAAGGTGCTCAATGCGGCAACCTTCAAGTCCGGGATGTCGGCCTGTGTCTGCGTGATGGGTGTGGCCTGGTTGGGTGACACTTTTGTTGCTGCTCATATCGACGGCATCAAGGAAACCGCCAGTACCTTGCTCGACCGCTACCCGTGGATGCTGGCTGTGGTGCTGTTCTTTGCATCCATGCTGCTTTATTCGCAAGCCGCCACCGCCAAGGCCTTGCTGCCTGCCGCCCTGTTGCTGGGCGTAAGCCCGCTGACGGTGATTGCCTCGTTCGCGGCGGTGTCGGCGCTGTTTGTGCTGCCGACTTACCCTACGCTTCTGGCGGCGGTGGAAATGGATGAAACCGGCTCGACCCGTATCGGCAAGGCCGTATTCAACCATCCGTTTATTATTCCGGGTGTGCTGGCTATCGGCTTGTCGGTATTGTTCGGCTTTTTGCTGGGTGGACTGGTGCTGTAAGCGACGGCCCCGCAAACAAAAAGGCACCGATGCGGTGCCTTTTTTGCGTCTATGGCCGGCGCTCAGGGCATATTGGCGGTAAACACGCGGTTGCCGCCGACGGTACCGATGAAGGGTGCACCGGCATTTTCGGCCGAGGGAATGACGCCGCTCATGGTGGCGGCTTTACCGCTGGCGGTGGTGCCCTGACAAACCAGCGTATTGGTATTGCCTGCGTTCTCGCAAGCCAGCGGGCCGGCCAGCGGGTGACCTGCATTGGCAAACCATTGCGCGCCGTAGGCGGCGACATTATTGCGCACGGTCGGCGCCATCATGGTCTGGCAGGCGGAGAGCAGCAGGGTCACCAGCAGCAGGCTGGTCAGGCGGGAGGTTTTTTTCATTTTGTACTCCATGGCAGGATGAATGGGCCACCCCTGGACGGAGCGGCTACCGTTTCATTTTATGTTAAGCGCAATGCAGCATCGGTAATTCTTGCACACACCGGATTCTGTCCTAGCATCAGTGAATCAACCGTCATTTTAAAGGTTGTGTTTGCATCCATTAGGCCTGACTGGGCCGGGGTTTATGCTGAGGGGACATCATGCTGCCATTGCGCCTAGCCTTGATCGTGTCTGCGCTGTCGCCGGGCGTGGTGCTGGCGGCCGAGCTGAACTTGCAGCCGCCGGTGACCAGCGTGGCGCGCAGTATTTACGATCTGCATACGCTGCTGCTGTATATCACGGTTGCCATCGTCGTCATCGTCTTTAGCGTGATGTTTTACGCCATCATCCGCCACCGCAAGTCAGCGGGGCGCAGTGCCAAGCAATTCCACGAAAACACCACGGTCGAGATTATCTGGACCGCCATTCCGTTGCTGATTCTGGTCGGTATGGCATGGCCGGCCACGCAAGCCATTCTGGCGCAAAAAAGCACGCGCGGCGAAGACATGACGGTCAAGGTAACCGGCTATCAGTGGAAATGGCAGTACGACTATCTGGATGATGGCGTGGCTTTTATGAGCCATCTGACTACGCCGCGCGACGGTACGCTCAAGACCGCCGGCGGGCCGTATTTGCTGGAAGTCGACGAGCCCCTGGTGGTGCCGACCGGCAAGAAGGTCAGGCTGCTGCTGACCGCCAATGATGTGATCCACTCATGGTGGGTGCCGGCACTGGGGGTGAAGCAGGATGCGATTCCGGGCTATGTGCGCGATACCTGGTTCAAGGTAGACAAGCCTGGCGTTTATCGCGGCCAGTGTGCCGAGCTATGCGGCAAGGACCATGGCTTCATGCCTATTGTGGTCGATGCGCGCAGCCCGGAAGACTATCAGCAGTGGCTGGCGGCGAAAAAAGTAGCGGCCGCGGCCAAGGCGGAAGATCCGAACAAGGTCTGGACCTTGCCGGAGCTGATGGCGCGCGGCGAGAAGGTCTACCTGCAAAATTGCGTTGCCTGCCATATGGCCAATGGTGCTGGTGTGCCCGGTACCTTCCCGGCACTGGCCGGCTCCAAGATCGCCACCACCGACAAGCCCGGCCATATCGATATGGTGCTGAACGGCAGCAAGAAAAATGCGGCGATGGCAGCCTGGGGCAAGCAGTTGTCCGATACCGAGATCGCGGCGGTCATCAGCTACGAGCGCAATGCCTGGGGGAATAATACCGGCGATGCGGTTCAGCCCAAAGATATCAAGGCCGCGCGCGGCGGCAAGGTTTAAGGAGGCAGTATGAATATCGCCGATGGCACCCAGGTCGCCTCCCATATCCAGCATGACAAACCGCGCGGCCTCGCCCGCTGGCTGTTCGCCACCAACCACAAGGATATCGGCACGCTGTATCTGTGGTTTTCCTTCGCCATGTTCATCTCCGGCGGAGTGATGGCACTGGGCATACGCGCCGAGCTGTTCAGCCCGGGGCTGCAGTTCTGGCAGCCCGAGCTATTCAATCAGCTCACCACCCTGCACGGTCTGGTGATGGTGTTCGGCGCCATCATGCCGGCGTTCACCGGCCTCGCCAACTGGATGCTGCCCTTGATGATAGGCGCGCCGGACATGGCGTTTGCGCGCATGAACAACTGGAGCTTCTGGCTGCTGCCACCGGCGGCGCTCTTGCTGATGATTTCGTTCTGGGTACCCGGCGGCGCGGCCGCTGCCGGCTGGACGCTGTACGCACCCTTGTCCACCCAGGGCGGCATGGGTACCGACCTGACCATCTTCGCCATCCACATCCTCGGGGTGAGTTCGATCATGGGGGCGATCAATATCGTGGTGACGGTGCTTAATCTGCGCGCGCCGGGCATGACGCTGATGAAGATGCCGATGTTTGCCTGGGCCAGCCTGATTACTGCTTATCTGATCATCGCGGTGATGCCGGTGCTGGCCGGCGTGGTAACCATGGTGCTGACCGACCGCCACTTTGGCACCCACTTTTTCAATGCCGCCGGCGGCGGCGACCCGGTGATGTACCAGCATATCTTCTGGTTCTTCGGCCATCCCGAGGTCTACATCATGGCCTTGCCGGCATTCGGCATCGTCAGCCAGGTGATTCCGACTTTCGCCCGCAAGCCGCTGTTCGGCTATACCTCGATGGTGTATGCCACCTCCAGCATCGCCATCCTCAGCTTTATGGTGTGGGCACACCATATGTTTACCACCGGCATGCCGGCCACTGCCCAGCTGTTCTTTATGTACGCGACCATGCTGATTGCGGTGCCGACCGGGGTGAAGGTATTCAACTGGGTGGCCACCATGTGGGAAGGGGCGATGACCTTCGAGACGCCCATGCTGTTTGCCATCGGTTTCGTGATGCTGTTCACCATAGGTGGCCTGTCCGGTGTGATCCTGTCGGTGGCGGCGGTCGATATCCAGTTGCAGGACACCTATTACGTGGTGGCGCATTTCCACTATGTACTGGTGGCCGGCGCCCTGTTCAGCCTGTTCTCCGCTGTTTATTACTGGTTTCCCAAGATGACCGGCAAGATGTATTCGGAGAAGCTGGGCCAGCTGCATTTCTGGTGGTCGCTGGTGTGGTTCAACATCACCTTTTTCCCCATGCACTTTCTGGGTCTGGCGGGCATGCCGCGCCGCATTCCCGATTACGCCTTGCAGTTCACCGACTTTAACGCCATCGCCAGCGTCGGCGCCTTTATGTTCGGTTTTGGCCAGCTGATCTTTTTCTACAACATGGTGCGCTCCATCCGCCATGGTCAGCCTGCACCGCAAAAGCCATGGGAAGGCGCCAATACGCTGGAGTGGGCGATCGCCACGCCGGCGCCGTATCACAGCTTTGTGGTCGCGCCGCAGCTGGAGGTGGGCGACAACGGCGTGATTCTTGAGATGAAGGGCGGCGAGCACCATTGAGGGTGAGAGCCATGCGCGACAACCGCATCCTGCTGAAAAAGCTGTTGCTGATTGCCTGCCTGATGTTCGGCTTTGCCTGGGCGCTGATTCCCATGTACCGGGTGATCTGCGAGGTAACCGGCATCAACCGCGTGGTCAAGGCCGATGCGGCCCCGGCTGCCGGCAGCAGCATCGCGCCGGGCGTGCCGGTCAAGCTGGTATTCGATGCCAATGTTCAGGCCGGCTTGCCGTGGCAGGTCAAGCCCTTGGTGCGCAGCATGATGGCGCGTACCGGCGAGTTTGTCCGCGTCGACTACGAAATCACCAATGCCAGCAACCGGCGTGTGGTCGGCCAGGCCATTCCGCGTTATCTGCCGGCCGCCGCCGGGCCTTATGTGCATAAGCTCGACTGTTTTTGCTTCAAGGAACAGGCTTTTGCGCCGGGCGAGACGCGGCGCTTTCCGGTGGTGTTCGTGGTGTCGCGTGAATTGCCGGCCGAGCTGAGCGAGTTGACGCTGGCCTACACCGTGTTCGATGTGCCGGGCAAGGTGGCGTCATGAGACTGTGGGCGGCGCTGCTGGCGGTGCTGTCGGCCTTTGGCGGGGTGAGAAAAAGGCAGGCGGCCGAGTCTGACCGGCGCTTGAAGCCGTACGAAATCATTGCCGCCGCCTTGTTGCTGGCACTGCTGCTGATCGTATTTTTACTGTGGGTTGTGCGCCGGGTGACACATGGCGCGGGAGGCTGATATGCAAGGACATGGCACAGCGGCAGGCGAAGAATCGGCCGCGCAGCAGACACGCTATTTTGTTCCTCCGCCATCGCGCTGGCCGCTGGTCGGCGCGGTGGCCTTGTTCTGCATCGGACTGGGGGCGGCCTTTGCGCTGAACGGCATGTTGCTGGGGCCGCTGTCGCTGGGCGCCGGGGTTGCCATCCTGGTGTGGATGCTGGTGGGCTGGTTTCGCGATGTGATACGCGAGAGCCGTGCCGGCAGCTATCGCGCGCGCGAAGACATGTCGTTCCGCTGGGGCATGGGCTGGTTCATCTTTTCCGAAGTCATGTTTTTTGCTGCCTTCTTCGGCGCGCTCTACTACGTGCGTGTGATTGCGCTGCCCGAACTGGGGGATGAGACGCACAAATTGCTATGGCCCGATTTCAATCCGGCCTGGCCTTTGCAGACCGCGCCCGGCATCGATGCCGTTTACCAGGCCATGGGCGCATGGGGACTGCCGGCCATCAATACCGCCATTTTGTTGAGTTCGGGCGGCACGCTGACCTGGGCGCACTGGGGCATGATCGAAGGCAAACGTAGCCAGCTGGCCTGGGGGCTGGGCATCACCGTGTTGTTGGGCATGCTGTTTCTCAGCCTGCAAGCCTATGAATACCACCATGCCCTGAGCGAGCTGGGGCTGTCCTTCGCCTCCGGAGCCTACGGCATGACCTTTTACATGATGACCGGCTTTCACGGCATGCATGTTCTGGTCGGGACGCTGATTCTGGCGGTGATCTGGGTGCGCGTGTTGCGCGGCCATTTCAGCGAGCACAACCACTTTGCCTTCGAAGCTGCCGCCTGGTACTGGCACTTTGTCGATGTGGTGTGGCTGCTGCTGTTTGTCTTTGTGTATTGGTTGTGAGTAGAGAGGGGGAGGGTTAATGGCTTCCCCACCCGCCTGACAGACGCGAGGCTATCAGCAGCAGAAACAGGCCGATGGATAGCGCAATGCGCAAGGTGAGGGCGCGCACCGTACGTGTACGGTCAGCGTCAGGACGCAGCAGGCCAAAGAGCGCGGAAAACAGCGCAAGCAGGATGGCCAGCAAGGCAAGGACGATAAGGATTTTCATGAGGTTTGCGCTCAAGAGTCTGTCTTTGAAGACTAGTGTCATTATCGGCTGCTGTCTGCTGCCGTTTGTGCTCAGCCTGTGGCAGTGGCAGCGCGGTGTTACACGCAGTGCCGAGCTGGCTGCCGTCGAAGCGGCGGCCTTGCAGTCGCCGCAGGCCATGACGACGGCGGATCGGGTGGCCGCACCGGATAGGCGCCGGGTCCGGGTCGAGGGAAGGGTGGTGGGCGATGTTTTGCTATGGCAGGGCACGGGTTTGGGCGGACGCCCGGATTACCGCGTATGGCTGCCGCTGAGCCTGAGCGATGGCAGCATGGTGATGGTGGATGCAGGACGCATTGCGCCCGATGGCCGCTTGCCCGTGCTGCCGCATCGCTTGAGCGGCCATGGCCGCTGGCAGCCATGGCCACAGCTGCTGACCCTGTCCGGTGCGCGCCTGGGGCACAAAGGCGTGGTCGATGCGCCTTCGCGCGAGGTGCTGGAGTCCCGTTATGGCGCAAGCCTGCGTGCCGGCATGGTGGTGCTGGAAGTCCCGCTGGCCGGTCTGCTGGCTTCGCCATTCAAGCCGGCATTCGACCCGCAGCGCCATTTTGCCTATGCCTTGCAATGGCTGTTGCTGGGCTTGTTGTTACTGGCGTCGGCCTGGCGTTTGCTTAAACCCGGCAGGCGATCGCATACGCTGGCGATGGAGGAAGTGCAATGAAAGCGCGTAGCAAGTTGTGGCTGATTCTGGGCGTGTGTGTGGCTCCGGTATTGGCGTCCACGCTGACTTATTTTGCCGCCCCGCCTGACGGCGGCAAGAGCTACGGCACATTGTTGGCCACGCAGACACTGGCGGTCAGCCGGCAAGCTAGTTGGCCCAAGGGCAAGTGGGTGCTGCTCAATGCCGCGCGTGCGCCCTGTGATGCCGAATGCACTCGCCAGCGTTTCAATCTCGGCCAGATTCAACTGGCGCAGGGCGAGGCAGGCGAGCGGCTGGTGTCCTTGACGCTGTTTGATGTCTTCTCGCCGGTTGATACCAGTCAGGTAACGACGCTGATCGGGCACGAGCCGGCCTTGCTGCCCGGCCTTACGCTGGTCGACCCCTTGGGCAATCAGGTGCTCAATTATCCGCCGGGAGCGGAGCCGACCCGCATCATCCGTGAAGTGGCCAAGGTCATGAAAACCAATAACGGCCTGGGCTGAGCAGGCGCTGGCGGCACATTAATATCGGGAGAGGGGAAGCATGAAACCATTACCGCGCAGCATCCATCACTTGCTGATGCTGGCTCTGCTGATTGCCTGCGTCGTGGTGCCCTTGGGCGCTTTTGTACGCCTGTCTGATGCCGGGCTGGGATGTCCGGACTGGCCGGGTTGTTATGGCCAGCTGTCGCCGGCCCATGCGCGGGACGTGATTGTCGACATTCACAGCGCAGACCCATACGGGCCGGTCAGCATGGCCAAGGCGTGGAAGGAAATGATACACCGCTATCTGGCAGCAGGCCTGGGCGGGGTCATTCTGCTCTTATGTATTACCGCCTGGCGGCGCCGGCTGTCGCTTTCCAGCCGCATGATCAGCACGCTCTTGCTGCTGGCCGTGGTGGTGCAGGGTTTGCTTGGCATGTGGACGGTAACCTTGCTGCTCAAGCCGGTGATCGTGTCCTTGCATCTGATCGGCGGCATGCTGATTGTGGCCATGCTGGCGACGCTGGCCAGCCAGCGCTTTTTGCCGCCGCATGGGGTGGCGTTGTGGCAGCGGATTTTGGCATGGGCGCTGGTCGTGGCGCTGATCGCGCAAATCCTGCTGGGGGGCTGGGTCTCGTCCAATTATGCCGCACTGGCCTGTCAGGGCTTTCCGCAGTGCAACGGGCAGTGGCAGCCGGCTGAAATGCGTTTTGATCACGCTTTTCATCTGACGCGCGAGCTGGGCATGGCCCCCGATGGTGGCTTGCTGTCGTTCGGCCATCTGGTCGCCATCCACTGGGTACACCGCGTAGGCGCGGGACTGGTGTCGGCCTTGTTGCTGTTGCTGGTGTGGTGCGGACGTCATCAGGCTGACTGGCAGGGACAGCGCCGCGTTTTATTGCTGCTGTGGTTGCTGCAAATTGCTCTTGGCGTGGCCAATGTCTTGCTGGGTCTGCCCCTGGCGCTGGCCGTAGCGCATAACGCCGGCGCCATGTTGTTGCTGGCCTGCGCCTTGATGCTGGCGCTGCGCTTCACTTCGCCACTATCTGCCGCCGTTGCCGTGCGCGCGCGCCGTTTTGCCCGACTGTCCGGAGAGCAAGCATGACGACACAAATCCTGAACCCTGTCCGCCCTTCCGCCCGCCAGCTCTGGCGTCTGGCCAAGCCGCGCGTGGTGTTGCTGATTGTGTTCTGCGCCGTGATCGGCATGCTGCTGGCGAGCCCCGGCGTGCCCGACATGGCGCTGATGGTGCCGGCAACGCTGGGCATTGCGCTGGTGGCCGGGGCGGCGGCGATGATTAATTGTCTGGTTGAGCGTGGCCTGGACGCGCGCATGCGCCGCACGGCCAGTCGTGCCACGGCTCGCGGCGATGCGGGCGTGGCGCTGACACTGGTCGTGGCATTGACGGCCGGCGGTTTCGGCATGGCCTTGCTGGTGGCGTTTGTGAATGCGCTGACGGCGTGGCTGACGCTGGCGACTTTTGTCGGTTACGCCATCATCTATACCCTGCTGCTCAAGCCCAATACGCCGCAGAATATCGTGATCGGCGGCGCCAGTGGCGCCATGCCGCCGCTGCTTGGCTGGGCTGCGGTGACGGGTGAAGTCAGCGCGATGGCCATGGTGCTGTTTCTGATCATCTATGCCTGGACGCCGCCGCACTTCTGGGCGCTGGCGCTATACCGGCGCGAGGAGTACCGCAGCGCCGGCCTGCCCATGCTGCCGCTCACCCACGGCGAGCGCTTCACCACCTTGACCATGCTGCTGTACAGCATCTTGCTGGCCGCCATTTCGCTATTGCCGGTGGCGCTGGGGGCGAGCGGTCTGCTGTATCTGCTGGCGGCGCTGGGGCTGAATGCTTATTTCATCGGGCTTGCCGCCCGTCTGCATCACAAGTATGCTGATGAACTTGCTAGGCGCATGTTTCGCGGGTCGATCTGGTATCTGACCTGGCTGTTTGCGGCGCTGATGTTTGATCACTACTGGCGGATACCCCTGTCCTGATGCTGCGCCGCGTGCTGTTCTGTTGTTGTCTGCTGGCTTTGATGGCGTGTACGCCGCAGCCAGCCGCGCCTCAATTCAAGGGCAGCGATATCAGCGGTGTTGCTTTTGGCGGCAATTTCACCCTGACGGACCAGCAGGGAAAGACCGTGTCGCTGGCGGATTTTCGCGGCAAGGCGGTGGCGCTGTTTTTCGGTTACACCCATTGTCCGGATGTCTGTCCGACCACCTTGCTGGAGTATGCGCAGGCCATGAAGGCGCTGGGGCCGCAGGCGGACCGGGTGCAGGTCTTGTTTGTGTCGCTGGATCCCGCACGCGATACCCCGGCAGTACTGGCCGCTTATGTGCCGCATTTTGACCGGCGTTTTATCGGCCTGACCGGTAGCCAGGCGCAGGTCGATCGGGTCGCGACCCAATTCAAGGTGGTGGCACAAAAGGTGGCGACAGAAGGTGGCGGCTATACGCTGGACCATAGCGCCGGCTCTTATCTGTTCGATGGTGCGGGCAACTTGCGGCTGTATCAGGCATATGGCACGCCATCGGCTGCGCTAGTTCATGATATTCGGGAGCTGTTGCGGTAGACTGTGCCGATTGATGTCATGTATGTATCAGGATAAGCCCAGTGAGTACAGATTCTCCCAATAATGTGCCCCGTGAACCCGGTTCGCTGGATCTGGCTCAATTTACCCTTACGACCCGGCTGGAAATTGCCCACCATCTGAAAACGATCGCCTTGTCCGGTGCGATGGCGACTTTGTTTGCCAACCACGGCAAGACTTTTGTACTGACCCGTTTGCTGGATGTCGATCTGGATGCCGGCCGTCTGGTGTTCGACTGGGGGGGCAACGAAGAGGCCAACCGCCAGTTGCTGGCCAGCGAGCGCAATGTGTTTGTCTGTGCCCCCGAAGGCGTGAAGACCCAATGTGTGCTGGGCCCGGTGCTCAGTATCGAGCATGAGGGTCGCGCGGCGCTGGCGGCCGATCTGCCTGATGCGGTCGTTAAATTGCAGCGCCGCGAGTGTTTCCGCATCCAGACACCGCGGGTCAATCCCTTGTTATGCCGTATTGGCGACTACCCTGGTGCCGCACTGGAACTTGCCCTGTCCGATATCAGCCTGGGAGGCATGGCCTTATTGCTGCCGCAGTCTGGTCTGGCCGGTTTTGCCGTCGGTGATGCTTACCGCGATTGCCATATCGAGCTTAAGCCCTTTGGCGTGCTGGATGTGGCATTCGAGGTGCGTTATAGCCAGACCCAGCTGCAGCGTAACGATGTAGAAGTTACCCGTGTTGGCTGCCAGTTCCTGAATATGACTTCGGCGCGCGAAAACCTGGTGCAGCGCTATATCGCCACGCTGGAACGCGAGCGCCGCGCCTTGTCACTCTGATTCTTATTAGAAGTAACGATCATGAAACTGACCATTGCCCTGTCCAAGGGACGTATTTTCGAAGAAACCCTGCCCTTGTTGGCGGCGGCCGGCATTGTGCCTGCCGAGGATCCCGAGTCGTCGCGCAAGCTGGTGATCGACACCAACCACGAACATGTCAAGCTGGTGATCGTGCGCGCTTCCGATGTGCCGACCTATGTGCAGTACGGAGCCGCGGATCTGGGCATTGCCGGGCGCGATGTGCTGATCGAGCACGGGGGCGATGGTCTGTATCAGCCGCTGGACTTGAATATTGCGCGCTGCAAAATGATGGTCGCGGTGTCGAACGACTTCGACTACGAGGCTGCGGTCAAGCACGGCGCACGTCTCAAGATTGCCACCAAGTATCCGCAAATCGCACGCGAGCACTTTGCGCGCAAGGGCGTGCACGTCGACATTATCAAGCTGTACGGTTCAATGGAACTGGCCCCTCTGGTCGGGCTGGCTGACGCCATCGTCGATCTGGTCTCGACCGGCAATACGCTGAAAGCCAATAATCTGCTTGCGGTCGAGCACATCCTCGACATCAGCTCGCGGCTGGTGGTGAATCAGGCGGCGCTCAAGCTGAAATATTCGACCATACAGCCGGTGCTGGATGCGTTTGCATCGGCCGTACCGGCCTGAGGGGGACGCATGCAAAAACTGAATAGTACCGAGTCTGGCTTTGCAGCCAAGCTGGCCGCACTGCTGGCCTTCGAGACCGCGCAGGACCCCGAGGTCGACGCCCGTGTTGCCGCCATCTGCGAGGATGTCAAAACCCGTGGCGATGCGGCGCTGGTCGAATACACCAATCGTTTCGACCGCATGCAGGCTACGTCCATGGCCGAACTGACTCTGACGCGCGCCGAGCTGGAAGCGGCTTTTTTGCGTCTGCCGGATGCACAGCGCGAGGCCCTCACCGCAGCGGCGGCGAGAGTGACGCGCTACCACGAAAAGCAGCGGGCGCAGTCGTGGAGCTATGAAGACGAAGACGGCACGCTGCTGGGACAGCAGGTGAGCGCGCTGGACCGGGTCGGCATTTATGTGCCCGGCGGCAAGGCCTGCTATCCGAGCTCGGTGCTGATGAATGCCTTGCCGGCCAAGGTGGCCGGTGTCGGTGAAATCCTGATGGTGGTGCCGACGCCGGCCGGTGAAAAAAATGATCTGGTGCTGGCGGCGGCTTTTATCGCCGGCGTCGATCAGGTGTTTACCGTAGGGGGCGCTCAGGCTGTCGCCGCGCTGGCTTACGGCACCGAAACCATCACCCAGGTCGACAAGATTACCGGCCCGGGCAATGCCTATGTCGCCGCCGCCAAGCGCCGCGTATTCGGCGTGGTCGGCATCGATATGGTGGCAGGTCCCTCCGAGATTCTGGTGATCTGCGATGGCACAACCGATCCTGACTGGATCGCCATGGACCTCTTTAGCCAGGCCGAACACGACGAGATCGCCCAGGCCATTTTGTTGTGCCCGGACGCGGCCTATATCGCGGCGGTCGAAGCCAGCATAGCGAAGCTGCTGCCTATGATGCCAAGGCGCGCCATTATCGAAGCCAGCCTGAGCAACCGTGGCGCGCTGATCCAGGTGGCGGATCTGGCCGAGGCCTGCCGCATCGCCAACTATATCGCCCCCGAGCATCTGGAATTGTCGGTGGCCGAGCCTGAAGCCTGGCTGCCGGCGCTCAAGCACGCCGGCGCGATCTTTATGGGGCGCTTCACCTCCGAGAGCCTGGGCGATTATTGCGCCGGCCCCAACCATGTCTTGCCGACCAGTCGCACCGCACGTTTTGCCAGCCCCTTGGGTGTCTACGATTTCCAGAAACGCAGCAGCCTGATCCGGGTGTCGCGTGCGGGTGCGCAGCAACTGGGGCAGATTGCCAGCGTGCTGGCCCATGGCGAGGGGCTCACCGCCCATGCGCGCGCGGCTGAGATGAGGATGGAGAGCAAGGCGTAGCACTCGCGCTCTATGTCATATCGCGATACGATATGGACATAACAAGGCCCGTTCAGCGATGACGGGTCGAAACTCAAGATCGAGATGAAATTGTCAGTACAACAATGGATCAGGCCGGAAATTGCTGCGCTGCAGGCTTATCATGTCGCGGATGCAAGCGGTATGGTGAAGCTGGATGCGATGGAAAACCCGTTTCCTTTGCCGCCGGCCTTGCAGGATGAACTGGGTGCACGCCTTGGCCGTGTTGCCATCAACCGCTATCCCGACCCGGCCGGTGCCGGCCTCAAGCCACGGCTTAAGGCTGCGTTTGGCATCCCCGACCCGTCCGAGGTCTTGCTGGGCAATGGTTCGGACGAGCTGATTACCCTGATTACGCAGACGCTGGCCCGCCCGGGTGCCAAACTGCTGGCGCTTGAGCCTTCGTTCGTGATGTACCGCATGAACGCCATCCTGTCCGGCATGGACTATGTCGGCGTGCCCTTGAATGCCGACTTCAGCCTGAATCTGGACGCGATGCTGGCGGCCATTGCAGAGCATCAGCCGGCAGTGGTGTTTATCTCTTACCCCAATAATCCGACCGGCAACCGCTATCCGCGCGCTGCGGTCGAGGCCATTATTGCGGCGGCGCCGGGTCTGGTGGTGGTCGACGAAGCCTATCAGGCTTTTGCCGACGACAGCTTTATGGCGCAGGCCGGCACCGTGCCGAATCTGCTGGTATTGCGCACCGTATCCAAAGTGGGCCTGGCCGGCATCCGCCTGGGTTACGCTGCCGGTCATCCCGCATGGCTGGCTGAAATCGACAAGGTGCGCCCGCCCTACAATATCAATGTGCTGACGCAGGAAGCCGCACATTTCGCGCTTGATCATCTGCCGCTATTCGATGAACAGGCGCACATCCTGCGCGCCGAGCGTACGCGTCTGGCGGCTGCGCTTGCCGCCTTGCCGCAGATGACGGTGTTTGCCAGCGAGGCCAACTTCATCACCTGCCGCCTGCCGGGGGCTTTGGCCGTATTCGATGCGCTCAAGGCGAACAAGATACTGATCAAGAAACTGGATGGCGCCCATCCGCTGCTGCAGGACTGCCTGCGCTTTACCGTCGGCAGCCCGCAAGAGAACGATGCGCTGCTGGCCGCCCTTTACGACATCCTGAGCTGAACCATGCGTACCGCGACTGTTACCCGCAATACTTCCGAAACGCAGATCACCGTCTCGCTGAATCTTGACGGCAGCGGCATCGGCCGCTTCGATACCGGCGTGCCTTTTCTTGACCATATGCTGGACCAGATCGCGCGCCATGGTCTGATCGACCTTGATATCCATGCAGTCGGTGACTTGCATATCGATGCCCATCACACGGTGGAAGATCTGGGCATTACGCTGGGTCAGGCCTTTGCCCGAGCCATCGGCGACAAGAAGGGCATACGCCGCTATGGTCAT
This sequence comes from Craterilacuibacter sinensis, assembly GCF_009831765.1. GTDB lineage: Bacteria > Pseudomonadota > Gammaproteobacteria > Burkholderiales > Chromobacteriaceae > Craterilacuibacter > Craterilacuibacter sinensis. The sequence goes on from NZ_WSSB01000002.1 coordinate 252,719, forward strand.
GCTTATGTGCCGCTGGACGAGGCGCTGAGCCGGGTAGTGATCGATTTGTCCGGCCGTCCGGGCCTGGTGTACAACATCGAATTCACCCGCGCGTCCATCGGCAGTTTTGACGTCGATCTGTTTTCCGAGTTTTTCCACGGCTTCGTCAACCACAGCATGGTGACGCTGCATATCGACAATCTGCGCGGGATCAACAGCCACCATCAGGCCGAGACCGTGTTCAAGGCCTTTGGCCGTGCACTGCGCATGGCGGTCGAGTTCGACGAGCGCATGGCCGGGCAGATGCCCTCGACCAAGGGGACGTTGACGGCATGAAGGTCGCCATTATCGATTACGGCATGGGCAATTTGCACTCGGTGTTGAAATCGGTGCAGGTCGTCAGCGACAGCGGCACCGAAGTCTTTTTGACCTCCGATCCGGACCGTGTGGTCAAAGCCGACAAGGTCGTGTTTCCCGGCCAGGGCGCGATGCCGGACTGCATGCGCGAACTGCGCGCCCACGGCCTGGCCGAGGCGGTGCTGGAAACCACGCGCAGCAAGCCGTTTTTCGGCATTTGCGTCGGTGCCCAGCTCTTGTTCGAACACAGCGCCGAGGGTGACACCGCCGGGCTGGGCATTTTCCCCGGCAATGTCCTGCGCTTTGGCCATGACTTGCACGATGCGCACGGCGAGCGCCTGAAAGTGCCGCATATGGGCTGGAACCGCGTGTTTCAGACCCGGCCGCACCCGCTGTTTGCCGGCATCGAAGACGGCGAGCGCTTTTATTTTGTCCACAGCTACCATTTCGCGCCTGACGACAGCGCTCTGAGCCTGGCCCAGAGCGAGTATCCCGAACGGTTTTCCTGTATCGTCGGGCGTAACAATATTTTTGCCACGCAGTTCCACACCGAAAAGAGCCACCGCGCAGGGCTTCAGATGATGAAGAATTTCCTTGCCTGGGATGGCTGTGTTTAACCTTCTGTAGATGAATGCATCATGTTGCTGATACCCGCTATCGATCTTAAAGACGGCCAATGCGTACGCCTGAAGCAGGGCGTGATGGACGACGCGACCGTGTTTTCCGACGACCCGGTCAAGGTCGCGCTGCACTGGCGCGATCAGGGCGCCGAGCGCCTGCATCTGGTTGACCTCAACGGTGCTTTTGCCGGCAAGCCCAAGAATCGCGGCATCATCCGCGACATTCTGGGGGCGGTCGGCAAGGACATGGTGGTGCAACTGGGTGGCGGCATCCGCGATCTGGACACCATCGAGGCTTATCTCGATATGGGCCTGAAGTATGTGATTATCGGTACCGCTGCGGTGAAGAACCCGGGCTTCCTGCACGATGCCTGTGATGCCTTCCCCGGCCACGTCATTGTCGGTCTGGATGCCAAGGACGGCATGGTCGCGATCGATGGCTGGGCCAAGGTGACGCCGCACAAGGTGATCGATCTGGCCAAGCGTTTTGAAGACTATGGCGTGGTGTCGGTGATCTACACCGATATCGGCCGCGACGGCATGATGAATGGCGTCAATGTCGACGCGACCGTCAAGCTGGCACAGGCACTCACCGTACCGGTCATCGCTTCGGGTGGCCTGACCAATCTGGATGATGTCCGTGCCCTGTGCGCGGTACAGGCCGAGGGTATCGAAGGTGCCATCACCGGTCGTGCCATCTACGAAGGCAGCATCGATTTTGCCGAGGCGCAAGCGCTGGCAGACGAGTTGACAGCTTAAAGCGGGATCCTGGACTCGGGAGCCGGCCGGTGTCGGCGCTGGCTACGAGTCCCGGATTCCGAGTCCCCTATCCCGAAAGTCATTATGCTCGCCAAACGCATTATTCCCTGTCTCGATGTCAACGCCGGCCGTGTGGTCAAGGGTGTCAATTTTCTTGGCTTGCGTGATGCCGGCGACCCGATCGAGATTGCGAAACGCTACAACGATCAGGGTGCCGACGAGCTGACTTTCCTCGATATCACCGCCAGCTCCGACGAGCGTGACCTGATCCTGCATGTGATCGAAGCGGTGGCCGATCAGGTCTTTATTCCGCTGACCGTGGGAGGCGGCGTGCGTAAAGTCGATGATATCCGCCGCCTGCTCAATGCCGGTGCCGATAAGGTCGGCATCAATACCGCGGCCATCACCAATCCGGACCTGGTACGCGAGGCGGCCGAGCGCTTCGGCTGCCAGGCCATTGTCGTGGCGGTGGATGCCAAGGCGGTGAATGCCGACAACAGCCGCTGGGAAATTTTTACCCACGGCGGACGGCGGGCTACCGGCATCGATGCGGTCGAGTGGGCCGTCAAGATGGCCGACTATGGCGCCGGTGAAATCCTGCTGACCAGCATGGACCGCGACGGCACCAAGGCCGGTTTCAATCTGGCGCTGACGCGTGCGGTCGCCGATGCGGTGTCGGTGCCGGTGATCGCCTCTGGCGGCGTCGGCAATCTGCAGCATCTGGTCGACGGGGTTACACAAGGCAAGGCGGATGCGGTGCTGGCTGCCAGTATCTTCCACTTCGGCGAATACACCGTGCGTCAGGCCAAAGAAGCCATGCGCGAGGCGGGGATAGAGGTGAGGTTGTAAGTACGGTAGCGATGCGGGAACGGGGATCGGGGAGCCGGGATTCGGGAACCGGGGTGTTGACGTGGTTTGGCCGGTTTTAAACACTGAAATCCGAGTCTCGAGTCCCGAGTCCCGAGTCCCGAGTCCCGAGTCCCGAGCCCCGAGTCCCGAGTCCCGAGTCCCGAGTCCCGAGTCCCGAGTCCTAAAGGAAAACCATGAACAACAGCCCCTGGCTGGATGAAGTCAAGTGGGACGGCAACGGTCTGGTGACCGCTATCGCCCAGGATGCAAAGACCCAGCGCGTGCTGATGGTCGCGTGGATGAACCGTGAGGCCCTGCAGCTGACGGCCGACAGCGGTATCGCCCACTACTACAGTCGCTCGCGGCAGAAATTGTGGAAAAAAGGCGAGGAGTCCGGCCATTTGCAGCACGTGCAGGAACTCAGGCTGGATTGCGACGGAGATGTGGTGGTGTTGCAGATCGAGCAGGCCGGCGGTATCGCCTGCCACACCGGGCGCGCCTCCTGTTTTTACCGGCGTTTCGAGCAGGGCGCCTGGGTGAGTGTGGATGAGGTATTGAAGGACCCTGCGGCCATTTATGGGGCGGGAAACTGAACGGTAGTTTGATCCGGCGCAAGGCTAGGGTTTTTCCTTATCAAGTTTTCGTAAATTTGCAATAAAATCGACTTATACTTTGGCCGATTCTTCTTGAGGGCAGTCTGATGATCAACACCGAGATACTCAGTCATCTGGCTGATACGCTGGAAGCGCGGCGCGAAGCCGCGGCCGGGTCGTCCTATGTGGCGTCCCTGTTCAAGCAGGGCGAGGATGCCATCCTGAAAAAAGTGGCCGAGGAAAGCGCCGAGGTGTTGCTGGCCGCCAAGGATGGCGACCGTCTGCATCTGGTGCGTGAAATGGCGGATCTATGGTTTCATAGCATGGTGCTGCTGGCCCATCATGGCCTGCGCCCCGAAGACGTGCTGATGGAGCTCAAGCGGCGCGAGGGCATCTCGGGCCTGGATGAAAAGCTGGCACGCAAGCCGCAACCATAAACCCCGGGAGTCATGCAGTGAGCGATTGCCTGTTTTGCAAGATTGCGGCGGGAGAGATTCCGTCGAACAAGGTGTACGAAGACGAAGACTTCCTCGCTTTTCACGATATCCGCCCGATTGCGCCGGTGCATTTTTTGATCATTCCCAAGCTGCACGTTGCCAGCCTGGCGCAGTGCGGTGCATCGCATCAGGCTTTGCTGGGCCGGATGCTGCTGCTGGCGCCGCAACTGGCCGCCGAACAGGGCATGGCCGACGGCTTCAAGTGCGGGATCAATACCGGCGTGGGTGGCGGGCAGGAAGTGTTCCATCTGCACCTGCACGTATTCGGCCACAAGGCCTGAGCATATTTAATCTGCACGCCTGCCAGCGTGGCGGCGTGCCATTCATCTTTTAAGGTAGAGTCATTATGGGTTCCTTCAGCATCTGGCATTGGTTGATCGTTCTGGTGGTTGTGGTATTGGTTTTCGGCACCAAGAAGCTGCGCAATGTGGGTGAAGATCTGGGCAGTGCGGTCAAGGGCTTTAAAGACGGCATGAAAGAAGGCGACGACAAGAGCAAGGCGCCGGAAGCCGGCCGCGTGATCGATGTCGACGCCGATTCCGACAAGAAATAAGCGCGGCTAGCCGTGTTTGAAATCAGCTTTGGCGAAATCATCCTGATCAGCGTGGTGGCGCTGGTGATACTGGGTCCAGAACGCCTGCCGACCGTGGCGCGCACGCTAGGTGCGCTAGTCGGGCGCGCGCAGCGCTTTGTGTCCAGTGTGAAGGCCGATGTACAGCAGCAGGCGGCGGATAGCGGTCTGCTCGGTATTTCGCAGGACATCCGTGGCGCGGCCGACAGCTTCCGCTCGCAGATGCAGGAGCAGGTGGACGAGGTCAAGAATGTGGTCGCCGAGCAGCAGAGCGCGCTGCATGAGGTGGCCAGCAGTGCCGCCGCGCCATTTGACGAGGCCCGCCGCAGCCTGCAGCCGGATGTGGCACTCGCGCCCGCCGCCGATACCGATCCGCATGAGCTGATTGCCGCCGCGCACCGCGATGATGCAGATGACACACTGCCGCTGGTCAACGATAAGCAGCTTGACCTGTTTGATCCTCCCGCGTCGGCGCCAGCCGACAAACCCTCAGCATAACGAGCATCAATGACTGAACAGCCGTTGCTTGCGCACCTGATCGAGTTGAGAAACCGACTGGTGCGCGCCGCAGCCGGCATCGTGATCGTATTTATCGCCCTGTTCCACTGGGCGGGGGATATTTATCACCTGCTGGCCAAACCGATGATGGACGTGCTGCCTGCCGGTGCGCAGATGATAGCCACCGATGTGACCGCGCCGTTTTTTGTGCCGGTCAAGGTCACCATGCTGGTTGCCTTCCTGATTTCCCTGCCCAATACCCTGTATCAGGTCTGGGCTTTTATCGCGCCCGGTCTGTACCAGCACGAGAAAAAACTGATTGTGCCGCTGGTGGTATCCAGCGTGCTGCTGTTTTTTATCGGCATGGCTTTCGCCTACTATCTGGTGTTTCCGGTGGTCTTCGGCTTTATGAGCGCGGTGACGCCGACCGGCGTCGCCATGATGACCGATATCGATAAATATCTGTCTTTTGTACTGGGCATGTTTGTCGCCTTCGGCGTGACGTTCGAAGTGCCGGTGGTGGTGATTGTGCTGACGCGTATGGGCATTGTCAGCGTGGAACAGCTGCGTCAGGGCCGGCCTTATGTGATTGTCGGCGCCTTTGTGATCGCCGCCATCGTCACGCCGCCGGACGTTCTGTCGCAGATCATGCTGGCGGTGCCGCTATGGCTGCTGTACGAGTGCGGCATCCTGCTGTCGGTATTTCTGGGCAAGGCGCCAGAACCTAGCAGCAAGGAGCCGACATGAAGCAGGGCTGGTTTCACTGGGGTGCCATTGTCAGCCTGATCGCGCTGATCCTGCTTAATCTGGGCTGGGAGCTGTGGTGGGCACCGCTGCGCGAGGGCGGATCGTGGCTGGTGCTCAAGGCTGCACTCTTGCTGCTGCCGCTGCCCGGCATCCTCAAGGGGCGGATCTATACCTATCAGTGGTCGTGCATGTTCATCCTCGCCTTCTTTGGCGAAGGGGTGATGCGCGGCTGGGGCGATAGCGGTCTGAACCAGCAACTGGCCTGGGGTGAAATCGCGCTGACCACGCTCTACTTTGTTTCGGTGTTGATGTTTATCCGCACTGGCCGCCCGGCTGCTGCACACGCTACGCTTTAATCCTGCCAGGCCGCTTGCGGCCTGGTTTTGTTTCCTTCTGTTCCCGCCTCATTATCCGTGCCGATTTCTGGCTTGCCATGCGTCGTCATGGCTGGCATCTGTTGCGCCAGAAATAACAAGGTCATTAAAAAGCCGCGGCAAGAAATTTATTTGGGTTATTATTATGTTTAACTATAGTTAACGCATAAAACTCTATATGAGCATGAGTAGTATCTCGGCTCAGAGGTCACCATGGCTTATCACGGCTCATCTTCTTCCAGCGATAGTGGCGGCTTTAGCCAGCAGGCTATTCACCTCGATCCTCTTCTTGACTGCCTGTTTTCCCTGGCACGCGGCTTTGGCCTGAATGCGACGCGCGAGTCGCTGCTGGCTGGCATTCCGCTGGCCGATAACCGTTTGTCGCCCTCGATGTTTGCCCGTTCGGCGCGGCGCATAGGCCTGGCTGCACGGGTGGTGCGCCAGCCGCTGGCCAGCCTGCGTAGCGAACTGTTGCCCGCGGTGTTGTTGCTGGAAAACAACGATGCCTGCATTTTGCGTAGTGTCGATGGTGAAAGGGTGGCCATCAGCTATGCCGAGTTGCCGGATGCGGTGGTCGAGCTGTCGCTGGCCGAGCTGGAGGCGCGTTATGCCGGCATCGGCATTTTGGTGAAGCCGCGTTTCCAGTACGAGAAGCGTACCCCCGAGCTTACGCAGATCCGCTCTCGCCACTGGTTCTGGCAGACGGTATTCGCCAGCTGGCCCTTGTATCGCGACGCCTTGATGGCGGCCTTCCTGATCAATGTGTTTGCGCTGGTCTTCCCGCTGATTTCGATGAATGTGTACGACCGCGTGGTGCCGAATATGGCGACCGACACCTTATGGGTGCTGGCCATCGGCGGCGCGCTGGTGCTGATTTTCGATTTTCTGCTCAAGCTGTCGCGCGGCTATCTGGTCGATCTGGCCAGCAAGCGCGTCGATGTCACCTTGTCGGCGCTGATTATGGAGCGGGTGCTGGGCATTCGCATGGAGGCGCGCCCGGCATCGGTCGGCGCCTTTGCCGCCAACCTCAGAGCTTTCGAGACCATACGCGATTTTATCGCCTCGGCCTCCATCACCGCGCTGATCGATCTGCCGTTTTTGCTGGTCTTCATTCTGGTGATTATGTGGATCTCGCCGATGATGGCGATTCCGGTGGTGCTGGGCACCGTGGCCATGCTGCTGTTTACCCTGCTGGTGCAGGGCAAGATGCAGGAAATGGCAGAAACCACCTTGCGTGCGGCCTCGCAGCGCAACGCGCATCTGGTGGAAAGCCTGTCCAATCTGGAGACGGTCAAGGTACTGGCGGCCGAGGGCGAACTGCAAGGACGCTGGGAGCAATCGACCCTGTTTCTGGCGCAGGTCGGCTCGCGTCTCAAGCTGCTGGCCTCGTCTACGCAGAACTTTGCCGGTCTGATCCAGCAGCTGGTTTCGGTCGGCATGCTGGTGATGGGGGTGTACCAGATTATGGCCGGCAGCGTATCCATGGGCGGCGTGATCGCGGCGGTGATGCTGTCCGGCCGTGCCATGGCCCCGCTGGGGCAGGTGGTGGGGCTGATGACGCAATACCACAATGCCAAGACGTCGCTGGCTTCGCTCGATGGCTTTATGAAAATGCCGGTCGAGCGCGAGAAGGATGCCAGCTTCTTCCATCGCACCCACTTCAAGGGCGAAATCGAGTTCAAGAACGTCAGCTTCAGCTACCCGGCCAACCCGATGGTGGCGTTGCGGGATGTCTCGTTCAGTATCCGCGAGGGCGAGCGGGTGGCCATCATCGGCCGCGTCGGCTCCGGCAAGAGCACCCTGCAAAAGCTGATTCTGGGGCTGTTCCAGCCGGGCGAAGGCGCCATTCGCGTCGACGGCATCGATATCAAGCAGATAGACCCGGCCGAGTTGCGGCGCAATATCGGCTATGTGCCGCAGGACGCGGTGCTGTTCTACGGCAGCATGCGCCAGAATATCGCCATGGGCTCACCGCATGCCTACGATGCCAGCGTCGCTGCTGCCGCCGAGCAGGCCGGGCTGACCGGCTTCATCAACAGCCACCCGCAGGGCTTCGACATGCTGATCGGCGAGCGCGGCGAATCGCTGTCCGGCGGGCAGAGAAAATCGGTCGCCATTGCGCGGGCGCTATTGAATGCCCCGCCCATCCTGCTGCTGGATGAGCCGACCAGCAATATGGATCACACCTCGGAGTCGCAGATACGCGCAACCCTGAAGAGCATTTTGCCGGGCAAGACGCTGATTCTGGTCACCCACAATAACAGCCTGCTGGATCTGGTCGATCGCCTGATCGTGATCGACCAAGGGCGCATCGTGGCCGATGGCCCCAAGGCGCAGGTGGTGGAAGCCTTGCAGCAGGGTCAAGTCGGGAGGGCCGCGTAATGGACTGGAAAACACGTTTCAAAGTCTGGAGCGAACGCGGGCAGACTAAGACCGCGCCTTACTGGGACAGGCTGATGGACTGGGCGGCGGCCAAGGATATCGCCGACCGCAACGATTTTGCCGCCGATGCCGACTGGGCCATTCTCGAGCAGCAACCACAGCGTCCGCGCCTGTTTATCTGGCTGATGGCCGCGGTGTTTGTGGTCGCCATTCTGTGGGCCGCATTGTCCAAGGTGGACGAAGTCTCGCGCGGGGAGGGCAAGGTGGTGGCCTCGGGCCAGAACCAGCACCTGCAGAGCCTGGATGGCGGCGTGGTGTCGGCGATTATGGTGAAAGAAGGCCAGATCGTGAACAAGGGCGACTTGCTGCTCAAGGTCGACAACACCCGCTTCGTGTCTTCGCTCAGGGAAAACCAGGCGCAATACCTGTCGCAGCTGGCCAAGTCGGCGCGGCTCAAGGCCATTGCCTCCGGTCAGCCTTTTGTGATGCCGGACGAAGTGAGCCAGCGCGCCCCCGATATCGCGCGTCAGGAGCTGGAACTTTACAACTCGCGCCGGATGGAGCTGGATGCCAATGTGTCGATTGCACGCCAGCAACTGGCACAGCGCACCCAGGAGCTGAACGAGGCGCGTGCGCGGCGCGAGCAGGCGGCACAGGGCTTCGAGCTGACCAACCGCGAGCTGAGCGTTACCCGGCCGCTCAAGGCGACCGGGGCAGTATCCGATGTCGACCTTTTGCGTCTGGAGCGCGATGTGTCGCGCTATCGTGGCGAGCGCGATATGGCCGGTGCGCAGATTCCGCGCATTCAGGCGGCGATCAGCGAGGCGCAGCGCAAGATACAGGAAGTGGAGCTGGCGTTCCGCAACCAGGCCAGCATCGAACTATCGGAAACCATGGGCAAGATGGGCAGCCTGTCCGAAGGCAGTGTCGGGCTGGAAGACAAGGTCAAACTGTCTGAAATCCGCAGCCCGGTGCATGGCGAGGTCAAGCGCCTGTATACCAATACCGTGGGCGGCGTGGTGCAGCCGGGTAAGGACATCGTCGAAATCGTGCCGCTGAATGAATCGCTGCTGCTGGAGACGCGCATCACGCCGCGCGATATCGCTTTCCTGCGGCCCGGTCAGCGCGCCGTGGTGCGCTACACCGCCTACGACTTCACCATCTATGGCGGCATGGAAGGCGTACTCGAAGGCATCGGTGCCGACACCATTACCGATGAAAAAGGCAATGCCTTCTATATCGTCAAGGTGCGCACCAAGGGCTCGCGTCTGGGCGAGGCCAAGCTGCCGATTATTCCGGGCATGGTGGCGCAGGTCGACATCATGACCGGCAAGAAATCCATCCTGTCCTATATGCTCAAGCCGGTGCTGCGCGCCAAGGCCGAAGCATTAAGCGAGCGCTAAACCATGACCATCCTGCTGCTGACATTAAGTGAAGCGCTGGCCGATAGCTGGCGCACGGCACTGGGGCGCGAACGCTGCTGGCGCGTTACCGACGCGGCCACGCTGGCAGGTACGCTGCAAGGCGAACAGCTGGTGCTGGTCGATCTGGCACTGCCCGGTATTGAGGCGGCGAACTGGCCTGCCTTGTGTCGTCAGGGCCGCGTGATTGCCATGAGCTCCGACCCGGACAGCCGCGAAGGCCTGCGCTGGCTGCAACAGGGCGCGGCCGGTTATGCCCATGCCTATTCCACCGCCGATTTGCTGCAGCAGATTGTCAGCACGGTCGAGACCGGCTCCAGCTGGGTCGGGCGTGATCTGCTGGCGCTATTGTGTGGCCAGTTGGGCAGCAAGTTGCCGGACTCGGGGCTGGAAGCCTGGCGCGAGCGGGTGACGGCGCGCGAAGCCGAAGTCATCACCGCCCTCAAGCGCGGCATGGCCAACAAGGACATCGCGCGCGAACTCGATATCGCCGAACGCACGGTTAAGGCCCACCTCAGCAGCCTGTTCCATAAATTCGGCGTCGACGACCGCCTGCAACTGCTGCTCAAGCTGGCCTGAATAAGCTTGGTGCGCCCTGTAGGAGCGGCTTTAGCCGCGATGCCTGTAGGCGCTTCAGCCGCGATACCTTTCTAATCTAATCCCGGGATCAGGAACCCGGGATTTTCAATCCCGTCCCGTTGCCCTGTCTCCGTTTAACCACACTGCCCTTCAGTACAATACCCACGCCATACGTAAGCTTATAGCCTGACAACATCAGCATATTGTCACTCGGGGGTTATCATGGCGAATCAGGCACAGGGTCAGGTTGTTTCCATTCAGGGCGTGGTCAAGGCGATTGCCGCCGACGGCAGCAGCCGCCTGCTCAAGGCCGGCGACATCATCCTCTCCGGCGAGCGCATCGAACTGGCGCAGGGCGCCGCACTGGCCTTCTCCCGCCCCGATGGCCAGCTGGTCAACCTCGATGGCGGCCGCACCGTACTGCTGGCCGAAGAAACCCTGCTGCCCAATGCCGTCGATGCCAGCGAAGCCCGCGTCGCCCCCATCAGTGCCGAAGCCGAGCGCGTGATCGCCGCGCTGAACAATAACGAAGACCCGCTGAATGTGCTGGAAGAAACCGCCGCCGGCCTGAGCGGCGGCGGTGCCAACGATGGCGGCTTCGGCTTTGTGCGCCTGGATCGCGTGGTCGAAACCCTCAATTCGCTGAGTCTTGAATCCCGCAACATCGAAACCCGCGACATTCCGCGGATCGAAGGTACGGCCGCGAATAATGCCGAGCCTGAGGCCGTGCTGCCTCCCGATACGACTGCGCCGACTATCAGCGTCATCGCGCCGGACAACACGAACGACAGTACGCCGACCATCAGCGGCAAGACCGACGCAGCGCTAGGCAGCACCGTCACCCTCGTGGTCACCGATGCCAAGGGCAATCAGCAGACACTGACCACCACGGTGAAACCGGACGGTAGCTACAGCGTGGACGTAAAAGACCCGCTAGCCGAAGGCGGCTACAAGGCCGAGGCCAGCGTGACCGATCCGGCGGGCAACAAGGGTCAGGCGAGCGATGATGGCAGCGTTGACGTGACCGCGCCGACGATCTCCGTCGACGCGCCGGACAACACCAAGGACACCACGCCGACCATCAGCGGCAAGAGCGACGCGGCACCGGGCAGCACCGTCACCCTCGTGGTGACCGACGCCAAGGGCAATCAGCAGACGCTGACCACCACTGTGAAGCCTGACGGCAGTTACAGCGTGGACGTGACGAAGCCACTGGCGGAAGGCGGTTACAAGGCCGAGGCCAGCGTGACCGACCCGGCTGGCAATAAAGGCAACGCACAGGACAATGGCAGTGTCGATGTGACCGCACCGAAGATCTCCGTGGAGATCGTCAACGACGGTAATAACGATGGCTGGTTGAATGCCACCGAGGCGGGTAATGGTCAGGCACAGGTGGAAGTGCGTGTGGATCATGACTCGCTGCGGGCTGGCGGCCAGGTGACCCTGACCATAGACCGCGGTGGTAATCCCGAAACACGCGTGGTTACCGTTAAGTTCGTCGATGGAGCACTGCAGTTTGCCGACGCACAGGGTCAGCCACTGACGGGATACACCTACGACAAGGGTGTGATCCGCTTCAATGAGGGTATTTTGGCTGAAGGTGAGCGGCTCAAGGTCGATGCGGTGCAGACCGATGTAGCGGGCAATCAGGGTGTGGGTAGCGATAGTGCCAAACTAGGAGCTTTTGGAACGACTGATAGTGGAGCAGTAACCGAAGATGCAGCGATTCCGACGCTGAGCGATTCCGGACAACTGAAGGTCGCTACCGAAGTGGCGTTCAAGGCAGGTGCCGGTGTGGCGCAGGGCGAGGTGCTGGGCAGCCTCACTATCGCCACCGACGGCAGTTGGACCTACAACGTCGACAACAGCAAGGTGCAGTATCTGGGCACGGGCGAGACCCGTACCGAACGCTTCATAGTGCAGAGCAAGGACGGCACCGAGCATACGGTGACCATCACTATCAACGGCAGCAACGACGGCGCGACGGTTGGCCAGGGCAAGGACGACGTGGGCAGCGGCATCGTGAAGGAAGACACGGCCGAGCAGACCATCGCCAGCGGCAAGCTGACGGTGACCGACGCCGACAACGGTGAAGCGGTGCTGGTCGCGAAGGAAGTGAGCAACGACTACGGCACGTTCAAGGTGAACGCGGACGGGACGTGGAGCTTCACGCTGGACAACAGCAAGCCGGCGGTGCAGGCGCTGACCGATGGACAGAAGGTTGAGCTGAGCTTCGACGTGGTCTCGAAAGACGGCACCGGCAAGGCGACGGTGAAAGTCGACGTGCTGGGCAGCAACGAAGCCCCCACCACCTCCGGCGGTTACGCTGCGGGTAGTGAAGATGTGGCGCTTGTGTTGCAGTGGAGCCAGTTCAATGCGGCGGATGTCGATGCAGGCTCGTCGTTGTCGATCAAGATCACCTCGCTGCCAGGCGATGGCGCGTTGCAGTACAAGGATGCCAGCGGTAACTGGCAGGCGGTGGTGAAGGATCAGGAGTTCAGCAAGGCCGACATCGACGCCGGCAAGCTGCAGTTCAAGCCTGACCTGCACGAGTCCAGCACGACGGCGGGCAATGGCAGCGGCAGCAGTGTCGGCAACAAGGCGGGTGACTACGCGTCTTTCAACTATCAGGTCAGCGATGGTACGAATCTGAGCACGACCGGGAAGTTTGTGGTGGACATCGTGGCGGATGCCGATGCACCGACCCTGAGCATCAGCCCGGTACCGACAGCTGTGCCGACTGGTTTGAAGAAGGAGGTCTGGACCAACACGGTGATCAATGATGGTACGAACACAGGCTCGGGCGTCAGCCCGGACAAGCTGGAGAAAGCCATTGAAGGTGCCAGCGGTACGGCAACCGTGTCGACCATCACCAATGTTACGCAGGACACGGTGGTGGTGAATACGGCTACCCGCGTGACTGGCCTGGTATATCTGGAAGCCGGTAAGACTTACGCTTTCAGCGGCGTGGCTGATGATAGCTTCCGTCTGGAAGTGGGCGGTGTTACCGTGGCCGATGCCAACTGGGGCAGCAATAGCGGTAACTATTCGGGCCGCTTTGAGCCGACGGCCAGCGGTTACTACACCCTGACCATGTTCCATCATAACGAATCCGGCCCGGGCAGTTTTGATGTGAATGTCAGCATCAATGGTACTGTGCCACAGGATCTGAGCTCCGGAACCCTGAAGTTATACACTGCAACGACCGATATTACCGGTGCCGGTGTGAACCTGTCGCCACTTGTGCCCAATGCCAGTGGTGAGGGTGGCTACTACACAGAAGTGCAGCTGAACCGCGGCAACGAGGATACCTGGATTCCGCTTTCCCGCATTACCAGTGGCCTGGTCGATACCGACGATTCGGAAACCTTGTCGCTGTCGATCTCCGGGTTGCCGAAGGGCGCGCAACTGAGCGACGGCGTGCGTACGGTCACGGCCGGCGAGAACGGTGTCGTCAGCCTGGATGGCTTGAACCTGTCTAACTTGCAGTTCAAGGGACCGCAGGACTGGAACGGCAGCGTCAAGCTGACAGTGACCGCGACGGCGACCGAGTCGTCGAATGGCGACAAGGAGAGCACCAGCCAGGACCTGACCGTGACGGTGCTACCGGGTAACGACGCGCCGGTGGCGCAGAATGCCAGCCATAGCCTGCTGGAGCAGGAGACTGTCAGCGGCAAGGTTGTCGCTAGCGATATTGATGGTGATAGCCTGACATTCAGCGTTAACAAAGGCGCGGCGAACGGGGTGGTGAGTGTCGATGCAAACGGCAACTACAGCTATACCCCAAGCAAGGGGTATACCGGGACGGATAGTTTTGTCGTGAATGTCAGCGATGGCAAGGGCGGGGTGACGACTTCGACGATTACGCTGGATGTGAAACCGGTTGACCTGCATGTGCAGACGGGCAGCAAGAATCCGGATGTCTTGGGAGGGACGGATGGCCAGGATGTGATGATCGGCGACATCGGCACGGTCTTGATGCAGCCGGGGCAGAATTACAATCTGGCCTTTATGATCGATAGCTCTGGCAGTGTAAGTGGTACTGATATCGCGACCATCAAAACGCAACTGGCAACGGTGTTCAAGCAGTTGCAGGCATCTGCGCTGACCAATGGTGCCGGCAAGGTGAATGTGTTCCTGGTCGATTTCGATAAACAGGCCAATAGCAGTGTTTCGGTTGATCTGAGTTCGGCTAATGCCTTGAGCACGTTGCAGGGGGTGATTGACTCGTTGGCGAGTGGTGGCGGTACCAACTACGAGGCGGTGTTCAAGGCTACGACTGATTGGTTCAATCGTGCCGATGTGAAGGCAAATAGCGGAGCGATCAATCAAACCTTCTTCATGACCGATGGCAAGCCCACCTATTCCTTAACGGGCGGGAATGGTAGTGATACTACGGATGCAATAGTAAACAGCTCGAAAAATGCATTTATTGTGCTCAATGGAGTTTCAAGCGTTGAGGCGGTCGGTGTTAATTCTGCAATTACTGCCGGTGATTTGACCTCTTATGATTCGGACGGAAAGCCGCAGGCTAATATCCCGGCAAGCAGTATTGCCAGTGCGATTCTGGGGTATGAGCTGGATGGGCCTGCTGCTGCCGATACACTCAATGGCGGGGCAGGGGATGACATCCTGTTCGGCGATCGTATCCGGCTGGATGGGATTCCTGGTGAGGGCTTTGAGGCGCTGAAGGCCTATGTCGCCAGTAAGTCGGGTGGAAGCGTTCCGACCGACGCCGATGTGTACCGCTATGTATTGAGCCACGCTTCCGAGTTTGACCGTTCGTTCAGCAGTGATGGTAACGATACCTTGAATGGGGGTGATGGGCGCGATCTGTTGTTTGGTCAGGGGGGGAACGATAGCCTGAACGGTGGTACCGGTAACGACGTGCTGTTCGGCGGTGCGGGCGACGACAGGCTGACCGGCGGTCTGGGGGTGGATACTTTCAAATGGACGCTGGGCGACCAGGGGGGAGCGAATGCGCCGGCACGCGATGTGGTGACCGACTTCGGCAAGAACGGCGAGAAGGACGTGCTCGACCTGCGTGACCTGCTGCAAGGCGAGAGCCATGCCGGCAGCAATGTGGGTAACCTGACGGACTACTTGCACTTCAGCAAGGTGGGCAGCGACACGCTGGTCGAAGTCAGCCACACGGGCCTGTTCAAGGACGGCTACCAGGCCAGCGACGTGACGCAGCAGATCGTGCTGCAAGGCACCGATCTGACTTCGGGCAGCACGCTCAGCGACACGCAGATCCTGCAAAACCTGCTGAACGACGGCAAGCTGCAGGTGGATTAAGCGGGGAAGTGGCCCTGTTCCCGGTCGGGATGGGGCCGCCGTTAGCTGCGGTAAAGTCCGCTGTCTTGCAGTCGCCCGCGGTGCGGGCTCCTACGGTTGGGGTGAGATAGCTAGTCCGTTATCGACTCAGGAATGGACGGTCGTGGTGGCGGGAAGGTCTGTTGCAGAGTGGGCGTAAAAACGGGAGGCCATCGGCCTCCCGTTTGTTTTGTGCCGCCTAAGCAGGCGGCGCCTGAGCTTACTTGGCGGTTTGTGCATCCACGGCGGCGAGCGCCACCATGTTGACGATGCGGCGTACCGACGAGATCGGGGTCAGGATGTGCACCGGTTTGGCCATGCCCATCAGGATGGGGCCGATGGTGACGCCATCGGAGGCAGACACGCGCAGCAGGTTGTAGCTGATATTGGCCGCTTCGACGTTAGGCATGATCAACAGGTTGGCCGCGCCCTTGAGCGGGCTGTCCGGCATGGCCTGGCTGCGGATCGCTTCGACCAGTGCGGCATCGCCCTGCATCTCGCCATCGATTTCCAGCGTCGGGTGCTTGGCCTGTACCAGCGAGAGCGCGTCGCGCATCTTGCTGGCTGCCGGGTTGTTTAGCGCACCGAAGCTGGAGTTGGACAACAGCGCAACCTTGGGCGCGATACCGAAGCGCTTGACCGCTTCGGCGGCCATTTCGGTGATGGCGGCCAGCTGTTCTGCGTCCGGATCTTCGTTGACGTAGGTGTCGGCGATGAAGATGTTGCCGTTAGGCAGAATCAGCGCATTCATCGCGGCGGCAACCTTGTCTTCGCGCGCGTAGCCGAGAATGTCTTCGACGATGCCGAAGTGCTGCTTGTAGGCGCCATAGGTGCCGCAAATCAGCGCATCGGCTTCGCCGCGCTTGACCATCAGCGCGCCGATCAGCGTGGAGTTGCCGATCACGCGGCGCTTGGCCTGCTCCTGGCTGACGCCGCGACGCTTCATCAGCGCGTAGTAGTCTTTCCAGTAGTCGGCGAAGCGCGGGTCGTTTTCATTGTTGACCAGCTCGAAGTCGGTGCCGATTTCCAGCTTGAGGCCGAGCTTCTTGATGCGGGTCTCGATCACGCTCGGGCGGCCGATCAGTACCGGGAAGGCCAGCTTTTGCGACACGATTTCCTGGGTGGCGTGCAGCACACGCTCGTCTTCGCCTTCGGCCAGCACCACGCGCTTCTGTTCCTTCTTGGCCTGGCTGAACACCGGCTTCATGAACAGATTGGTCTTGTAGACGAACTGCGTCAGCTGTTCGACGTAGGCGTCCATGTCGGTAATCGGGCGCGCAGCCACGCCGGAATCCATCGCGGCCTGCGCCACGGCTGGGGCGATCTTGACGATCAGGCGCGGATCGAACGGTTTCGGGATCACATACTCGGGGCCGAAAGACAGGTCCTGGTTGCCGTAGGCGGTGGCGACCACATCGTTCTGCTCGGCCATGGCCAGATCAGCAATGGCGCGCACGCAGGCCAGCTTCATCTCTTCGTTAATGGTGGTGGCACCCACATCGAGCGCGCCACGGAAGATGAAGGGGAAGCACAGGACGTTGTTGACCTGGTTGGGGAAGTCGGAACGGCCGGTGCCGATAATGGCATCCGGACGCACGGCCTTGACCAGATCCGGCATGATTTCCGGCTCGGGGTTGGCCATGGCCAGAATGACCGGGTGCGCGGCCATGCTCTTGACCATGTCCTGGCTGACCAGCTTGGGGCCGGACAGGCCCATAAAGATGTCGGCGCCGACCATGGCGTCGGCCAGTTTGCGCTGGCCATTGTCGGCAATGGCGTAGCGCTTTTTGGTCTCGTCCATCTTGTCGTCGCGGCCGCTGTAGATCACGCCTTTGGAGTCGCAGACGGTGACGTTCTCGCGCTTGACGCCCAGTGCGACCAAGAGGTCGAGGCAGGCGATGGCGGCAGCGCCGGCACCGGAGGCGACCACGCGTACCTTTTCGATATCCTTGCCAACCAGACGCAGCGAGTTGAGGACGGCGGCGGCAGCCACGATGGCGGTGCCGTGCTGGTCGTCGTGGAACACCGGAATGCCCATGCGCTCACGGCACTTCTTCTCGATGTAGAAGCACTCGGGCGCCTTGATGTCTTCGAGGTTGATGCCGCCGAAGGTCGGTTCCAGCGAGCAGATGATGTCGACCAGCTTGTCCGGGTCGAGCTCGTCCACTTCGATATCGAACACGTCGATGCCGGCAAACTTCTTGAACAGCACGCCCTTGCCTTCCATCACCGGCTTGCCGGCCAGTGCGCCAATATTGCCCAGCCCCAGCACCGCTGTCCCGTTGGAGATGACGGCGACCAGATTGCCGCGTGCGGTGTATTTGTACGAATTCAGCGGGTCATCCACGATGGCCATGCACGGTGCGGCTACGCCTGGCGAATAGGCCAGACCGAGGTCGTGCTGGGTGGCGAGTGCCTTGGTGGGCGACACCTGGATCTTGCCGGGGGTCGGGTACTGGTGGAAATCGAGTGCGCTCTGGCGCAGTTGCTCATCCATTGGAAGGCTCCTGAGGTGCTTTTTTAAGCAGTTTGGATTAACAGCATTCGTTGGCCATTATATAGGCTTAGAAGCATTAGCGGCTATGCCGGCTGTCTGACAAAAAAAGCGACGGTATAAAACCGTCGCTTTCTGGCCAATCAGGGCGTGGTTTACATCATGCCCAGTGTGCGTGGCAGCCACAGCGAGATGGCCGGCACATAGGTGATCAGCATCAGGAAGGCCAGCATGGTCAGCAGCCATGGCCATACCGCGATGGTCAGCTCGGTGATGCCCATCTTGGTGATGCCCGAGGCAACATACAGATTGAGGCCGACCGGCGGGTGGCACATGCCCACTTCCATATTCACCACGATCAGGATGCCGAAGTGCACCGGGTCGATGCCCAGCGCCATCGCCACCGGGAACAGGATGGGGGCGAAGATCAGCACGATGGATGACGGCTCCATCACGTTGCCAGCCAGCAGCAGCAGTACGTTCACCACCAGCAAGAAGGCGATCGGGCCGAGGCCGGCG
Source organism: Craterilacuibacter sinensis (assembly GCF_009831765.1). Taxonomy (GTDB): domain Bacteria; phylum Pseudomonadota; class Gammaproteobacteria; order Burkholderiales; family Chromobacteriaceae; genus Craterilacuibacter; species Craterilacuibacter sinensis. Next base: position 271,274 of record NZ_WSSB01000002.1, read on the forward strand.
TCGATCAGCCAGCCGGCCATCGCCTGCGGGATGCCTTCGCTGGTCATCAGGAAGGAGAACAATACCGCGTTGGTGATGATGTAGAGCAGCATCGCCGACATCGAGGCCGAGTCCAGCAGCACTTTCGGCACCTGCTTCAGGCTCATGTCCTTGTACACGAACACCGCCACGATAAAGGCGTACACCGCGCTCATCGCCGCCGCTTCGGTCGGGGTGAAGATGCCGCTATAGATGCCGCCGATTACCACCACGATCAGGAACAGGCCCCACATCGATTCGCGGAATGCCTTCAGGCGTTGCACGGCAGTGGCCTTGGCCAGACGCGGGTAGCCGAACTTGCGTGCGCGATACCAGGTGGTGAGGCCGAGGAAGGTTGCCAGCATCAGCCCCGGGATCACGCCGGCCATGAACAGCTGGCCGACCGAGGTGTTGGTCGCGACCGAGTACATCACCATCACGATGGATGGCGGGATCAGGATGCCCAGCGCGCCGCTGGTGGTAATCACGCCGGCGCCGAAGCTGTTGGGGAAGCCTTGCTTGACCATGGCCGGCAACAGGATGGAGCCGATGGCGACCACGGTGGCCGGACTGGAGCCGGACACGGCGGCGAACAGTGCGCACGCCATCACGCCAGCGAGGCCGAGGCCGCCATGCCAGTGGCCAACCATGCTGGTGGCGAAGTTGATCATGCGCCGTGCCACCCCGCCGTGGGTGAGGAAGTTACCGGCCAGGATAAAGAACGGGATCGCCATGATCTCGAACTTCTCGATGCCGGTGAACAGCTTCAGCGCCACCGCCTCGATCGGCACCTCGGTCATGGTGAACAGGAAGGTGAGTACCGTCAGACCGAGCGAGATCGAAATCGGCATGCCGGTAAGCATCAGGACAATCAATAGTCCGAAGATGATCAGCGCGCTCATTTGTTGTCATCCTTGTGCTTGATATCGTGCGGGTGCAGGTTGTCGTCCATGGCGAACCAGTTGCTGTCTTCGGCAACGTCATCCATGCCTTCAACGTGGCTGTGGTCATGCTTGGGCAGCTCGCCGGTGCGCAGGAAGTTCCAGGTGACCTGCAGGAAGCGGAAGCTCATCAGGTAGGAACCGCAGGGAACGGCGAGGTAGACCAGCCACATTGGCACTTCGAGGTCGGCCGAGGTCTGGTCGGTGTGGGCGATTTCCCAGACAAAGGTCGCACCCAGGGTGCCGACGATGGCGGTGAACAGCGCGCCGGCGAGCAGGCCCAGCACGATAAAGCGGCTGCGGTTTTTATCCCCCAGCTTGTTGATCAGCACATCGACACCGACGTGGATGCCGGTGCGCACACCATAGGCGGCGCCGAACTTGGCCATCCACACGAACAGGTAAATAGTCAGCTCCTGTGCCCACGCCATATTGATATGGGCGAGATAGGGGTAGAGCAGGTCGATGCCGGAGCCGTAGCGGTGGGCAACGGCGGCAAAGGTAATCAAGGTGGCGGCGGCCATTAAAAAGGCGATCAGCCACTCCTCGAGATGGTCGAGGAATTTGAGCATGGGGTCTCTCCATACAAAAGGGCGCTACCCGTCAGGAGTAGCGCCCAGGGACGGGGCTATCAGTTAGCCTTGAAGCCGGTGGCGGTCTGAACCGATTTCAGCAGGTCGGCACCGATGCGGTCAGCCATCTTGGCGTGTACTGGCGCCAGTGCCTGACGGAAAGCAGCGCGCTCGGCCTGGGTCGGGTTGTAGACGGTGGTCTTGCCCGAGGTGGCGATCTTCTTGAGGTCGGCCTCGTTTTCCTGCTTGGCGATCTTGTTGGCGTAGGTCGTGCTGTCGCGCATTGCGCCTTCCAGCTGGCTGCGTACGTCAGCCGGCAGGCCATCCCAGAACTTCTTGTTCACGATCACCGCATAGCCCAGATAACCGTGTGCGGTGGTGGTCAGGTTCTTCTGCACTTCGTGCATCTTTTGGGTGTACATATTCGATGGCGGGTTTTCGGTGCCGTCGACCACGCCGGTCTGCAGCGCCTGATACACCTCGGAGAACGCCATCACCTGCGGCATTGCGCCCAGTGCGCGCATTTCTTCGTCCAGCACCTTGGACGACTGGATGCGCATCTTCAGGCCCTTGATGTCGGATGGCAGCTTGATCGGCTTGTTGGCCGACAGGTGCTTGAAGCCGTTATCCCAGAACGCCAGACCCTTGATGCCCTTGCTATCCAGTTTGCCCAGAAGCTGCTGGCCGATCGGGCCTTGGGTGACTTTGTGCAGCTCGTCGTAGTTGTCGAAGATGTACGGCAGATCGAACACTTCGTATTCTTTTACGCCCAGCGGGCCGAATTTGGCCAGGGACGGTGCCAGCATCTGCACAGCGCCCAGTTGCAGGGCTTCCAGTTCTTCCTTGTCTTTGTACAGCTGGCTGTTCGGGTAGATCTCAACCTTGACCTTGCCCTTGGTGCGCTCTTCGGCCACTTTTTTGAAATATTCGGCGGCTTTGCCCTTAGGGGTGTCCTTGGCCACGACGTGGCTGAATTTGATAACGATTTCGCCGGCTGCGAAGGCGGAGCCTGCAGCAAACGTGGCGGCGATGGCCAGGGTGGTCAGTTTGAGTTTCATCGGTTTCTCCAGTGTTTTGTGATTGTTCATGCAGCCCTTGTTCCCAGGCTGTCATTAGGGTGTAAAGTAGAAACCTCTGCCTTTTATATCTATTGGGGAATTCCGCAATAGGGAATACCCTCATATGTCATGAAATACCTGCTGTCAGTGCTTAAGCCGCGTTCAGTGCGGTTGTTGTTGTCCTTTACCGGCGTGGCTTTTATTGCCTTATTGCTGTGCATAGGCAGTATTTCCTTTTTGTTGTACCGCGATTGGCAAGAAGAGCAACGCGATACCCTGATTCAGGATGTGTTGTGGCTGGAGCAGTCGATCCGGGTGTCGCTGGATGGCGAACGGTACTGGGCGCAGAACATGGCGACATCACTGGCCGGCGTTAAGCGTAGCGCCGCCCACCTGGCCAATGCGCGCGCCTTGTTCCTGCGCGAACACCCCGATGTGGTCGAGCTTGGCCTGGTTGTCTCTGCCGATCTGGCGGAGAAGACGCGGGTGGCGCCGGAGATGGATGCCTTATGGCGTGCCGCCCGGCTGGGGCATGCCGCCTATGGCGAGCCTTATCAGGGTAAGGATGGACGCTACCGCTTTGATCTGGCTGTTGCTTTGCCGGACAGGCCGGGGCAGTTTTTGCGGCTGGTCTATCGCTTCGATCGTTTGCTGCAATCGCAGGTGCCGTGGTGGATGGCCGAGCGCTACCACATCAGTCTGGTTGATGTAGGCGGTAAGGTGATTGCCAGTAAGTTTCCGCAGCATGAACCGCAAGGTACGCTCAGTCACCAGCTCAGTTTCGATCCGCCCGGCTTCGGCCTCAGCCTGCGGGCCGTGTCGTACCGCCAGAGCCTGGGGGTGACACTGCCGGTGCTGGTGGGGGTCATCATCCTGTTGGCGCTGGCCTTGGCCGGCGCGTTCTGGCGTATCCGGCGCTATACCGGCGAGCGCTTGCGGGCCGAGCGTGCGCTGTCCGGCGAGATTTCGCTGCGTCAGGCGATGGAGGACGGGATGAAGAACGGCTTGCTGGTCTTTGATCTGAGCGGCCGCATTGTCTACGTCAACCGCGCGTTTTGTCGCATGACGGCATCGGAACCGGAGAGCTTGCCGGGACGGATGCCGCCCTATCCGTTTTGGGGTGGGGGAGCGCCGGTCGATCTTCTGGCCATGCTCAAGGACTTCGGGTGCGACGGCTGGCCCGAGCACGGGCTGGAATTGCAGTTGCAGACGCCGCAAGGCAGCGTGGTCGAGGTGCGGGTCTATGTGACGCCGCTGGGCGATGGCGACGGCGGGCAGCGCGGCTGGATTGCGTCCATGTACGATATTACCGAGCTGAAACGCCAGCGCCTGACCATGGTGGCATCGAGAGAGCGTTTTCTCGCGGTGTTGAATGGCTTGGAAACCGGGCTGTGTGTGTCGGCGGGTGGGGGCTTGACCCTGCTCTATAGCAACCCGGCTTTTACCCGTCTGTGGCCGCTGGCGGGCGAGGGCAGTTATTGCGTGGTCTTGCCGGGCTTGCCATTGCTGGCGGGAAGCGAAGGACAGCTGATCGAGTACGGCCCGGATGCCGCCGGGCATTATTTCGAGCTGCAACATAGCCGGATCGAGTGGAGTGATGGCGAGCAGGCGTGGTTGACGCGTTTGCGGGATGTGACCGAAGCCCGATTGCGCGACGAGCGCGAGCGGGCGCTGGAAGTCCGTTTCCAGACGACAACCCGGCTGGTGGCTATGGGGGAGATGGCTTCCAGTCTGGCGCATGAGCTGGGGCAGCCGTTGACCGCCATCAATACCTATGCCTCGGGGCTGAAACGGCGTCTGGCCGGTGTTGAGTCTTTGCCCGATGGCGTCACCCCCGCCTTGCAGGCTCTGGCCGATCAGGCGCAGCGCGCCGGGCAGATTGTCGGCAGCATTCGCGCTTTTGTGAAAAGGCATACGCCGCAATTGCAGGAAGTGGATCCGCTGGTCTTGATGCCGCATGCGCTGAGCCTGGCACAGCCCTTGGCCGACAAGCATCTGGTGCCGCTACGCCTGACGCAACTGGGCCGGCCATGTGCCTTGCAGCTTGATCCGGTGCTGATCGAACAGGTGATGCTGAATCTGGTCAAGAATGCCATCGAGGCGCAAGTCGAGGCCGGCGTCACGCGCCCGCGGGTGGATGTGCGCGCCGAAAGCGGCGTGTCCAGCTGGCGGGTCGAGGTGCAGGATAATGGCCCGGGCCTGTCCGAGGCGGCTTACGCCAATCTGTTTACCCCGTTTTACAGCAGCAAGGCTGACGGCATGGGCATCGGTTTGAATATCTGCCGTTCGATCATCGAATTTCACCGCGGCGAGTTTGGTGTCACCCGGACTCTGGCCGGCGGTTGTGTCTTCTGGTTTACCCTGCCGCTTTCCGGGCAAGGGCACGCCCTGCCGGACACAACATCGGGCAGGGCGTTTCAGGCCTAAACGGTGCAGGGCTTAATCCGGCGTCAGGATAGTTTCGTGCGCTTCGCTTAGGGTATCCGGATAGTCGCGGCTGTAGTGCAGGCCGCGGCTTTCCTTGCGCTCCATGGCCGAGCGCACGATCAGCTCGGCGCACAGCAGCAGGTTGCGCAGTTCGATCAGGTCATTGCCGACATGGAAGTGACTGTAGTACTCGTCGACTTCCAGTTTCAACAGCTCGATGCGGTGCAGCGCACGCTTCAGGCGTTTATTGGTACGCACGATACCGACGTAGTCCCACATGGCACGCCTGAGTTCATCCCAGTTGTGCGAGATCACCACCTCCTCGTCCGGATCGGTCACCTGGCTGTCGTCCCAGTCCGGAATCTCGGGCAGTTTCTGTTCGGGCTGGGTCAGGATCAGGGCCGAAGCGGCCTTGCCTATGACCATGCACTCCAGCAAGGAATTGCTGGCCAAGCGGTTGGCACCGTGCAGCCCGGTGCAGGCAGCCTCGCCCACGGCAAACAGCCCTTCTACATCGGTTTGCCCGGCAAGGTCGGTGACCAGGCCGCCGCAGGTGTAGTGCGCGGCCGGCACCACCGGAATCGGCTGCTGGGTGATATCGATGCCCAGCGCCAGGCAGTGGGCGTAGATATTGGGGAAGTGCTCGCGTACGAAGGCGGCCGGCTTGTAGGAAATATCCAGATAGACACAATCGAGACCGTGCTTCTTCATCTCGAAGTCGATGGCACGCGCCACGATGTCGCGCGGTGCCAGTTCTGCGCGCGCATCGTGTTCGGGCATAAAGCGGGTGCCGTCCGGCAGCTTGAGAATGCCGCCTTCACCGCGTACTGCCTCCGAAATCAGGAAAGACTTGCTGTGCGGGTGATAGAGACAGGTCGGGTGGAACTGGATGAATTCCATATTGGCCACGCGGCAGCCGGCGCGCCAACCCATGGCGATGCCGTCGCCGGTGGCGGTGTCCGGATTGGTGGTATAGAGATAGACCTTGCCGGTGCCGCCAGATGCAATGATGGTGTGCTGGGCCGCGATGGTGATAATGCGGTCGCTGGCTTTGTCCAGCGCATAGGCACCGAAACAGCGTTTGCCTTCCTGCCCCAGCTTGGCGGAAGTAATCAGATCGACGGCAATATGCTCTTCCAGCAAAGTGATGTTGGGATGGGCGCGCAGCTTCTGCCCCAAGGTGCTGGTCACGGCGGCACCGGTGGCATCGGCCGCGTGGATAATGCGCCGATGGCTGTGGCCGCCTTCGCGTGTCAGGTGATAGCCGGTCTGGTGGGCTTCATCACGGGTAAAGGGCACGCCCAGTTCGATCAGCCAGTCTATGGCTTCCTTGGAGTGCTCGACAATAAAGCGGCTGGAGGCTTCGTTGCACAGGCCTGCGCCGGCGACCAGGGTGTCGGCTATATGGTGTTCGACCGAGTCACCGGTATCCAGTACCGCCGCGATGCCGCCTTGGGCATAGCTTGAGCTACCTTCCAGCAGGTCCCGTTTAGTGATTACGCACACCCGGCGCTGTTCGGCCAGATGTAGCGCCAAAGTCATACCGGCCAGGCCGCTGCCGATAATGAGTACGTCAAACTTGAGCATGATAGATGTCCGCAAGCGATGGTTTCGCCGATAAAAGCTAGCGTATCAGAATTTTTGATGCCAAAAAGCTGTTGCTTGGTATATGTAACGGGTTGTTGGCAATAAATCGGGAATATCTTGCAAAAGGTGTTGACGCATCAGCCTAGGGTGCGTATATTTCGCCTCCTCAGCTGACGACGCAAACGAA
>NZ_WSSB01000020.1 GCF_009831765.1 Craterilacuibacter sinensis
TCGGACTACTTGACCGCATGATGGGCAAGACGGTATCTACCTTACGCATGCGCGGACGGCTCAAGCGAGCAGGGTGTCGTGCATGGTCGAGCGCCAGTCCTGAAATTCGATGTCTCCCAACTGCAGGTACGCCAGCATGGCCGGGCCGACGTCGTTCCAGCCCGGGTCGGCCGTAAGGTCGGTCTGGGTACGCCACACATGGCGGGCGGCGCGGGCGAGCGCGATCATGCGCAGGGCTTCGTCGCCCAGCCGGGATGACGCTTTTTCAAAGGCGTCCGCTTCGTACTGCTCGAGGATGGCGCGGCAGAAATTTTTCGGCATGTGCCAGGCGCGCGCCAGCATATAGCCCAGCACCGCGTGGTGGGTGTTGTGCAGGGCCTGTTCGATGGCGCAGATCTGGTTATCCCGGGTGCGGGCGGTCATAGCCAGCGTCTGGCTGTACTTGGGAAAGTGCAGCAGCATCAGCGGGATGCCGCAGCCGCGGAACAGCGCGAAGCTCTGACTGTCTTGCGGACAGGCCTGCACCAGCCGTGCCAGCTGGTTGACCAAGAGGGCGCAGGCGCCTGACTCGTCCCAGTAGGCTTCAAGCGCGGGGCTGGACGGTTGCGAGAACTGGCTGCGCAGCACCATGGCGTTGACCAGGTGCATCACGCTTTGCGTGCCCAGCAAGCTGATGGCCTGCACCACAGAGGTGATGGCGCGCTGCGCACCCAGCAGCGGCGAGTTGGCCGCCTTGAGCACGGCGGCCGAGAGTGCCAAATCCTGCCCGATCAGTTGCGCCAGTCTGTCGGGGTTGATGTTGCCGGCTTGTCTCAGCGTTTCCAGCTGTTCAAGCAGCACCGGGCGTGGCGGGATCACCAGGTTTTTCAGCAGCGACTCCGTGTTGCCCCGATCCAGCAGAATTTTGTCGTCCATTTTTATTTTTTGTCATTTAAACGCCTGCATTATATGCGCTTGGCTTTTCTGCTGTCCGTTTTCGTGCTGTGCCGGCAGCGCACACAGGTAGCCGGGTGTCGCGTCGGCCGCACATTGGTCAAGGCAGAGGCTTGCCATTCGATATATAAAAATACATAATGTAAAAACTGCTAACGAAGGAGCCCACCATGAGCCACAACTACCAAGATCTGACCGCCGCGCTGGGCGGCAAGCTGGCCGAACTGCGCCGCGAAATTCCGGACACGATGAAGGGTTTCGGCCAGATGAACCGGGCGGCACATGCCGACGGTGCTCTGTCCAACAAGAATAAAGAGCTGATTGCCATCGCGATCGGTATCGCCGGGCGATGCCAGGGTTGTCTGGCTTTCCATTCCAAGGCCTTGGTCGAGCTGGGTTGCACCCGCGCCGAGTTCCTCGAGATGCTGCAAGTGGCGGTGTATATGGGCGGCGGGCCGTCGCTGATGACGGCGGCCGAGGCGCTGATGGCCTATGAGAGTTTTGGCGGCGAGCGCGCGGCGGTGGTGGACAAGGCAGAAGCCTGCCCTGTGTAACAGCTGTTTATCGGGAACAGGGATCAGTGGGGTTGACGTGCTTGGCCAAGGTCGAAACACTGAAATCCCCGATCCCCGATCCCCGATCCCCGATCCCCGATCCCCGATCCCCGATTTGTCTTATTGTCCCATTACCGCCAGCAGCACGCGCCGGCCTTCCGACAGCAGGATGTTGTAGGTGCGGCAGGCGGCCTGGGTGTCCATTACCTCGACGCCGATATGCCGGGCCGACAGCGCGGCATACAGACGCGGGTGCGGGAAGCGCTGCTTGCTGCCGCTGCCGAACAGCACCACTTCCGGGGCGAACGGCAGCAGGGCGGCGAAGTTTTCCGGCGTGAGTTCGGCAAAGCTGCCCACCTGCCAGGGCTGCACTTCGTCTCCGGTAATAATCAGTGCGCCCTCGTGGCGAACCTGATTGATTTCGACAAAGCCTTCGCCGTAGCCGGTGAATAGATTGTGGCCGGTAACCTGGGCTTGATGCAGTTTCATAAGCGTGTCCGTAAGGCTGAGTGAAGAGGCTAGTGCAGCGCAGCACCGATTTGGGATAGGATTATAAATGACTCGACTCACGCTGGGCGTGAGTCCGCTATTTTGACTCTCCCGAATCATGTCCTGCTGCGCGGCCGGGCATGGTCGGCAAGGACCGACACCCGACATGCAAGCTATCCGCAAATCCCAGAAACTCGCCAACGTCTGCTACGACATTCGTGGTCCGGTGCTTGAGCACGCCAAGAAGATGGAAGAAGAAGGCCATCGCATCATCAAGCTCAATATCGGCAACCCGGCGCCGTTCGGCTTTTATGCGCCGGATGAAATCAATGCCGACATGATCGCCAATCTGCAAAACGCCTCGGGCTATGTCGACTCCAAGGGGCTGTTTGCCGCGCGCAAGGCCATCATGCATTACACCCAGGAAAAGAATATTCCGGGGGTGGGGCTGGAGGACATCTATATCGGCAACGGCGTGTCCGAACTGATCGTGATGGCGATGCAGGCCTTGCTCGACAATGGCGACGAAGTACTGGTGCCGGCGCCGGATTATCCCCTGTGGACGGCAGCGGTCAGCCTGTCCGGCGGGCGCGCTGTGCATTATGTGTGCGACGAGAGCCGCGGCTGGTTTCCCGACATTGAAGACATCAAGGCCAAGATCACGCCGCAGACGCGCGCCATCGTGGTGATCAACCCCAACAATCCGACCGGTGCCATCTACCCCAAGGAGCTGCTGGAGCAGATTCTCGAGGTGGCGCGCACCCATCAGCTCATCGTCTACGCCGACGAAATCTACGACAAGGTGCTGTACGACGAGGCCAAGCATGTGTCCATCGCCAGCCTCGCCTCCGATGTGCTGTGCATCACCATGAACGGCCTGTCCAAGAACTATCGCGCCTGCGGCTACCGTGCCGGCTGGATGTCGGTGTCGGGCGACAAGCATCACGCCAAGGATTATATCGAGGGGCTGAATATGCTGGCCTCGATGCGCCTGTGCGCCAATGTGCCCGGCCAGTACGCGATCCAGACCGCGCTGGGCGGTTACCAGAGCATCAATGATCTGGTGGCGCCGGGCGGGCGTCTGGCGCGCCAGCGCGATCTGGCCTACCAGATGCTGACCGACATGCCCGGCGTGTCCTGCGTCAAGCCTATGGGGGCGCTGTATATGTTCCCGCGGCTGGACCCCGAGGTGTATCCGATCGTCAACGACCAGCAGTTCATTCTCGAGCTGCTGCAGCAGGAAAAAGTGCTGCTGGTGCAAGGCACCGGCTTTAACTGGATTGCGCCGGATCACTTCCGCGTGGTATTTCTACCCAATACGGATGATCTGGCCGAGGCACTGGGGCGCCTGGGGCACTTCCTGGAAAACTACCGCTTGCGCCACGGCACCAACTAAGCGCATAGCGATGCAGACATGAGCAGGGGCACGGCAGTGCAGCCTGCTGCCAACAATAAAACAAGCATAGGAGCAACGATATGAAGCCGATCAATATTGGCCTGATGGGGGTAGGGACGGTTGGTGGTGGCACCGCCGTCGTCTTGAAACGTAACGCGGACGAAATCAGCCGCCGTGCCGGCCGTGAAATCCGCCTGTTTATGGCCGCCAACCGCGACCTCGTGCGCGCCCGCGAAGCGGTCGGCCCCGAGGTCGAACTGGTCGATGACGCCTTCGCCATCGTCAACCACCCCGACGTCGATATCGTGGTCGAGCTGATCGGCGGCGATACCATCGCCAAGGATCTGGTGCTGCAGGCCATTGCCAACGGCAAGCATGTCGTGACCGCCAACAAGAAGTTGCTGGCACTGCACGGCAACGAGATCTTTGCCCGTGCGCAGGAAAAAGGCGTGATGGTGGCGTTCGAAGCGGCCGTTGCCGGCGGCATCCCTATCATCAAGGCCTTGCGCGAAGGCCTGAGCGCCAACCGCATCGAATGGATCGCAGGCATCATCAACGGCACCTCCAACTTCATCCTCACCGAAATGCGCGAGAAGGGCAGCGGCTTTGCCGAGGTGCTGGCCGAGGCGCAGCGTCTGGGTTATGCCGAAGCCGATCCGACTTTCGACGTGGAAGGCCACGACGCCGGCCACAAGCTGACCATCATGGCCTCCATCGCCTTCGGCATTCCGATGAATTTCGAGCACTGCTACCTCGAAGGCATCAGCCAGCTGCAGGGGCGCGATATCAAGTACGCCGAAGAACTGGGCTACCGCGTCAAGCTGTTGGGCCTGACCCGCCACACCGAAGCCGGTGTCGAGCTGCGCGTGCATCCGACGCTGATTCCGGAAAGCCGCCTGATCGCCAACGTCAACGGCGTGATGAACGCGGTGCTGGCCAAGGGCGATGCCATCGGCCCGACCCTGTACTACGGCGCCGGTGCCGGCGCGCTGCCGACCGCTTCCGCCGTGGTGGCCGATATTGTCGACGTCACCCGCCTGTTGACTGCCGACCCCGAGCATCGCGTGCCGCATCTGGCTTTCCAGCCGGACCAGCTGAAAGACCTGCGCATCCTGCCTATGGATGAAGTGGTCAGCTCCTACTATCTGCGCATCAGCGCCAGCGACCGCGCCGGTGTATTGGCCAAGATCACCGGCCTGCTGGCCGAGAACGATATTTCGATCGAGGCGGTAATCCAGAAGGGTTCGGTATCCGACGGCTCGGCCGAGATCGTGCTGCTGACCCATCGCGTGGTCGAGAAGCAGGTCAACGCCGCCATCGCCGCCATCGAGGCGCTGGACAGTGTGAAGGCGCCGGTCGTGCGCCTGCGCATGGAAGAGCTCAATGGCTGAGCTGGCGCTTGAGCTGGGCATCCGTCACGCCACGCGTGACGATTTGCCGGCCATCGTCGCCATCTACAACTCGACGGTGGCTTCGCGCATGGTGACGGCGGACCTTGCGCCGGTCAGCGTGGCCCAGCGCGAGGCGTGGTTTGCCGCGCATAGCCCGGCGCAGCACCCGATCTGGGTGGTGGAGCAGGACGGCGCGCTGATCGCCTGGGTCAGCCTGTCGGCGTTCCATAGCCGCGCCGCCTACGACGCGACCGCCGAGATCAGTATCTACCTGGACCCGGCCGCGCGTGGTCAGGGTCTGGGCGGGCGCTTGCTGCGTTTTGCCGAGGAGGCCGCGCCCGCGCTCGGTATCCGTACCCTGGTCGGGCTGGTGTTCGCGCATAACGTGCCCTCGGTCGCGCTGTTTGCCAAGCACGGCTATGCGCGCTGGGGCGAGCTGCCCGATGTGGCCGAGCTCGATGGTGTGCGCCGCAGCCTGCTGTATCTGGGCCGGCATCTGCAATAGACAATAAAAGAGAAACCATGAAGTACATCAGCACCCGCGGCCAGATGGCGCCGCTCGAATTTTCCGACACCATCCTGATGGGGCTCGCGCCCGATGGCGGCCTGGCCTTGCCGCAAAGCTATCCGCAGATCGACCGCGCGACGCTGGATGCCTGGCGCGGCCTCAGCTACGCGGATCTGGCATTCGAAATCCTCAGCCTGTTCGCCACCGACATTCCGCCGGCCGACCTGAAAGCCATGCTGGATCGCACCTACACCCGCGAAGTGTTCGGCACCGAGGCGATCACGCCGGTGAAGACGCTGCACGACGGACTGAAGCTCCTTGAGCTGTCCAATGGCCCGACGCTGGCGTTCAAGGACATGGCGATGCAGTTCCTAGGCCAGCTATTCGAGTATGTGCTGGCCAAGCGCGGCGAGACGCTGAATATTCTGGGTGCCACCTCGGGCGACACCGGTTCGGCGGCCGAGTATGCGCTGCGCGGCAAGGCCGGCGTCAATGTGTTCATGCTCTCGCCCAAGGGCAAGATGAGCAGCTTCCAGCGTGCTCAGATGTTCAGCCTGACCGACGCCAATATCCACAATATCGCGATTGACGGCATGTTCGACGACTGTCAGGACATCGTGAAGGCGGTGCAGAACGATCACGCCTTCAAGGCGGCGTACAAGATCGGTACCGTCAACTCGATCAACTGGGCGCGGGTAGTGGCACAGGTGGTGTACTACTTCGCCGGCTACTTTAACGCCACCGGGAGCAACGACGAGCAGGTCAGCTTCTGCGTACCTTCGGGCAATTTCGGCAATGTCTGCGCCGGCCATATCGCGCGCCAGATGGGCCTGCCGGTGGCGCGCCTGATCGTCGCCACCAACGAAAACGACGTGCTGGACGAATTCTTCAAGACCGGTGTCTATCGTCCGCGCAGCACCGAACAGACTTTCGTCACCTCCAGCCCGTCGATGGACATCTCCAAGGCGTCCAACTTCGAGCGCTTCGTGTTCGACCTGGTCGGGCGCGATGGTGCCGAAGTCGCCCGCCTGTGGAGCGAGGTCGATGCCGGCCGCGGTTTCGACCTGTCGGCGCGTCTGGATGCGGTGCGCAGCGAATTCGGTTTTGTGTCCGGCGCCAGCAATCACGCCGACCGTCTGGCCACCATCCGCCAGGTGGATGGCGAAGACGGCGTGGTGCTCGACACCCATACCGCCGACGGGGTGAAGGTCGCGCGCGAACTGCGCCTGACGGGCGAAACCGTGGTCTGTCTGGAAACCGCGCTGCCGGCCAAGTTCGCCGAAACCATACGCGAAGCACTGAACCGCGAACCGCCGCGTCCGGCCGGTTTCGAGGGGATAGAAGATCTGCCGCAACGCGTGGTCGAATTCGGCGCCGATGCGGCGGCGGTCAAGTCTTACGTGGCGCACGCGCTGGCGTAAGCGGCAGACTGACTGGTGTCCTTTCAAGGCAGCCTGCGGGCTGCCTTTTGTTTGGCTATGTCCCAATTGCGAGTTGGCGCTGCTGGGCGCGCCGGCTGTGCTTGTCGCCTTGCTGCTGGCTGTCTGGCGGCTTTGCCAGTACGTGGCCCGCGCTTTCGTTGCCTATGCGACCGAGGCTGCGGCCTTGCGCGCGCCATTTGCGGTGCAGTGGCGAGTATTTCCCGGGATTAGATATGGCAAATTAATATCAATGTAACAAGTTGTCGCCTCGCTGTAACAGGGGATGGCATCAGCGGTGCTTTAATCTGTCTGCACAATCCAGTGTCCATCGTGCTTACTAACCGGTCAAACCGTCGTGACAAGAGCGGCCCGGATGATTTTCAAGGAGAAATACAGATGAAGAAGCTTGCCGTATCCGTTGCGCTTGCCCTGTCCTGTTCCGGTCTGGCTTTGGCCGAGCAACCCAAACAAATCCGCATCGGTGTTGATGCGACGTATGAGCCGTTTGCTTCCAAGAGTGCCGATGGCAAGCTGGTCGGTTTCGATATCGATATGGCCAATGCCCTGTGCGCACAGATGAAAGCCAAGTGCGTGTTTGTCGAGCAGGACTGGAAAGGCATTATCCCTGCACTGAACGCCAAGAAATACGATGCGATCATCTCGTCGATGTCGATTACCGACGAGCGCAAGAAGGCGGTCGACTTTACCGACAAGTACTACCACACCCCGTCGCGCCTGATCGCCAAGGCAGGCTCGGTCAAAGGTACGCCGGACAGCCTCAATGGCAAGAGGATCGGTGTACTCAAAGCCTCGACTCAGGAGAAGTACGCACAGAAATATTACGCCCCGGCTGGCGCCATTGTCGTGCCTTACGACAATACCCAGCAGGTGTATCTGGACCTGAATGCCGGCCGTCTGGACGGAACGGTAGCCGACAGCGTGGAAGGCTCGACCGGTTTCCTGAAAAAGCCGGAAGGCAAGGGTTTTGCCTTTATCGGCCCGGTACTGGCCGACCAGACCATCTTCGGCTACGGTGCCGGCATCGCCTTGCGCAAGGGTGACGATGCGCTGCGCAACGGCTTCAATGGCGCGATCAAGGCCATCCGTGCCAACGGCACCTACAAGAAGGTGAACGACAAGTATTTCAATTTCGACGCTTACGGCGCTTAAGCTTCGCGCTTTTGTGTGAACAGGCTGGTTGCCGCAAGGCGGCCAGCCTGACGACTTTCAGGAGAGCGGCCGATGTTTGAAGGCTACACGGGTTATATCGTTGCCGGTGCGACCACCACGCTACAGATTGCGCTGTCTTCACTGGCCGTTGCCACGGTACTGGGTTTGATTGGTGCCGCCTGCCGGCTGGCGCCCAATCTGCTGCTTAACCGGGTGGCGGAGGCATACTCTACGCTGGTACGCGGGGTGCCTGATCTGGTGTTGATGCTTTTGGTGTTTTATGGCGGCCAGACTGCCGCCAATGCCTTGCTTGAGGCTTTGGGCTTGCCTGCCATTGATTTCAACCAGTTTATGGCCGGTGTGCTGACGCTGGGCTTTATCTATGGCGCCTATCTGTCGGAAACCTTCCGTGGCGCGATCATGGCGGTGCCAAAAGGGCAGTGGGAAGCCGGCTGGGCTTACGGCATGAGCCGTCCGCGCGTGTTTTTGCGCATCATCCTGCCGCAGATGATACGTTTTGCCATTCCCGGTTACACCAATAACTGGCTGGTGCTGACCAAGGCGACCGCGCTGGTGTCGGTGATCGGCCTGCAGGACATGATGTTCCGCGCGCGCGAAGCCGGTGCCGCCACACGCGAACCCTTTACCTATCTGCTGGTGGTTGGTGCGGTGTATCTGGCGATTACCTCGGTATCCTTGCTGTTGCTGAAGTGGGCGGAAAAGCGCTATTCGGCCGGCGTGCGTATGGGAGAGATCTGATGCTGGACTTTACGATGCTGATCGAACCCGACAATCTCAAGCTCTACGCCGATGGCCTGCTGACGACCCTCAAGCTGTTGCTGGTGTCGCTGGCCTGTGGTCTGGCGGTCTCCGTGCCGCTGGCGGTATTACGCGTGGCCAGGAGCCCGCTGCTATATGGCCCGGTCTGGCTGTACACCTATGTGATACGCGGCACGCCGATGCTGTTGCAGCTTTATCTGATTTATTACGGTTTGTCGCAGTTCGCCGTGGTGCGCGACAGCCTGGCCTGGCCCTTGCTGTCCGAAGCCAGCTTTTGCGCCACGCTGGCACTGGCGATCAATACTTGCGCCTACACCACCGAAATGCTGGCCGGTGCCATCCGTGCCACCAGTCATGGCGAGGTCGAGGCAGCCAAGAGCGTGGGCATGAGTCGCGCTACCCTGTATCGGCGCATCCTGCTGCCTTCAGCCTTGCGTCGCAGCCTGCCTGCGTACAGCAACGAAGTCGTGATGATGCTGCACGCCACCAGTCTGGCCAGTACCGTCACCCTGCTCGATATCACCGGCGCGGCAGATCGCCTGTATTCGACTTATTACATGCCGTTCGAGCCCTTCCTCGCGGCTGCACTGATCTACCTGCTGCTGACCTGGGGTCTGGTGCGGGTGTTCCGCAAACTGGAAGGCCGCTATCTGGCTTATCTTGCCCCACGCAGTCACTGAGGCCCGTCATGCATATTCAACATCATCCTTTGCCAGCCAAGAGCCTTGGCAGCCAGCGTCGCATCGAGAGTTTTCATTTCGGCGAGCCCGGCCAGGGCCAGAAGGTGTATATCCAGGCCGGCCTGCATGCCGACGAGATTCCGGGGCTGCTGGTCTGCCATCACCTTAAGGCCCGTCTGGCCCAGGCCGAAGCGGCCGGGCACTTGCAGGGCGAAGTGGTGCTGGTGCCGGTTGCCAACCCTGTCGGGCTTGAGCAAAGCCTGATGCACGATGCCATGGGACGGTTTGATTTTGCCAGCGGTGAAAACTTCAACCGCCACTATCCCGACTTTTACGCCGAACTGGGCGAAACGCTGCGAGCGCAACTGGGTGCCGACGAAGACAGCAATACGCGTCTGGTACGCGCGGCCATGCGTGCGTTTCTGGCGGCGCAGACACCGGCTACCGAGCTGGCGGGCTTGCGCCACGCCCTGGTGTCGCTGGCCTTTGACGCCGATGTGGTGCTGGATCTGCATGCCGACTTCGAGGCGGTGCTGCATTTGTATAGCGAAACCCCGTATCTTGAACAGCTGGAGCCGCTGTCGCGTTTGATGCAGGCCGAAGCGGTGCTGCATGCCAAGGGGAGCGGCGGCCAGTCTTTTGATGAAGCCATGAGCCAGATCTGGTGGAAACTGGGAGAGCATCTGCCTGACGATATCCCGCTGTCGCTGGCTTGTCTTGCCGTGACGGTCGAGTTGCGCGGCGAGGCCGAGGTTTGCCATCAACTGGCCGAACAGGATGCCGATCGCCTGTTTGACTTTCTGGTTTACCGCGGCGTGATCGCCGGTGAAAAACCTGCGCTGCCTGCCGCGCGTTGTCAGGCTACACCGCTGACCGGTTCTGAGACTCTGATCGCGCCGGTGCCCGGCGTGATCGTTTACCGGGCCCGCGTTGGCGAGTGGATCGAGGTGGGGCAAACCGTGTGCGAGTTGATTAATCCCTTATCCGGCGCCGTGGTGTTGTTGAAGTCTACGGTGAGCGGGGTGTTTTATGCCCGTGAGAGTCGCCGTTATGCAATTGCCGGGATGAATCTTGGAAAAATTGCAGGTAGCATTCCATTTCGTCGTGGTTATCTGCTTAGCGCCTGAGCCATCCCCCAACCGTTCCATACAAGAGTCAGCAAGAACTCGCCAGGAGAGAACCATGATGGAAGTACAAAACAGCCAGTTCAGCAGTGAAACTGCCGCCACCATGCCCGCCCCGGCGGGGCTGTCACCCGCCGGCCGGGTCGTGAAATTGCAGGTGGAAAACCTGCACAAGAGTTACGGCAGCCACGAGGTGCTCAAAGGGCTCTCGCTGACTGCCCGCGCCGGTGACGTGATCAGCATCATCGGCTCCAGCGGTTCGGGCAAGAGTACATTTTTGCGCTGCATCAATATGCTGGAGCGCCCGCATACCGGCCGCATCGTTGTGGCCGGCGAAGAGCTGGAGTTGGTCAAAGCCAGGGACGGTATGCTCAAGGCGGCGCGCGAGGTGCAGTTGCAAAAGATGCGCTCGCGTCTGGCCATGGTGTTCCAGCACTTCAACCTGTGGGCGCATATGACGGTGCTGGAAAACATTATCGAAGCACCGGTGCATGTGCTGGGCGTGGACAAGGATGAGGCGGTGGCGCGTGCGCGTGGCTATCTGGCCAAGGTCGGCCTGTCCGGCGTCGAGGACAAGTATCCGGCGCATATGTCCGGCGGCCAGCAGCAGCGCGTGGCGATTGCCCGCGCGCTGGCGGTCGAGCCCGAGGTGATGCTGTTTGACGAGCCGACTTCGGCGCTGGACCCGGAACTGGTGGGCGAGGTGCTCAAGGTGATGCGTACGCTGGCGGAGGAAGGCCGCACCATGGTGGTAGTGACCCACGAGATGGGCTTTGCCCGTGATGTGGCCAACCATGTGATGTTCCTGCATCAGGGCCGGGTCGAGGAGGAGGGGTGCCCGAAAGCGATTCTGGCCAATCCGCAAAGCGAGCGCCTGCAGCAGTTTTTGAGCAAAACGCGCTGATTGCAGTGATGGCTGATACGCCTGCCACCCTGATTCGCGTCCTGCTGTTGCCGGGTTTTAGCGAAACCGAAGCCGGCATCGTGTCTGACTGTGTGGCGACCTTTAATGCCCGGCGCGCGCGCTTTGCCTTGCATTGGGTCTCGGTCGATGGCCTGCCGGTCAGGGCGGCCGCCGGGCGCGCATGGGCGGTGGATGCCGTTTTTGACAGCACCTTGCCTGGCGCCAGTTTGTTGCTGGTACTGGCCGGTGAAATGCCGGAAAAAATGGCTGCAGCGTCGCCGCTGCCGGCTCAGCTGGCCGCGTGTGCGCGTGCGGGCAGTATCTTGTGCGGTGTGCGTGCCGGCGTGTTCAGTCTGGCGGCTGCCGGGCTGTATGGCGCCAGCCGTGTGGCGGTGCACTGGACGCTGGCTGAAGGTTTTGCCGAGTATTATCCCGCCATTGCGCAGTCCGGCCAGCTCTATGCGCTGGAGCACGGCCACGCCAGTTGTGCCGGAGGCCTGGCATTGGCCGATTGCCTGTTGCACTTGATCAGCCGTTTGCCGGAAGCACCGCCAACCGGCACCGTGGCCGAAGACTTGCTGATGGAACGCCAGCGCCGTGGCGACGAGCGCCAGCGCGTGCCCTTGAT
This sequence comes from Craterilacuibacter sinensis, assembly GCF_009831765.1. Classification (GTDB taxonomy): domain Bacteria; phylum Pseudomonadota; class Gammaproteobacteria; order Burkholderiales; family Chromobacteriaceae; genus Craterilacuibacter; species Craterilacuibacter sinensis. The sequence goes on from NZ_WSSB01000020.1 coordinate 11,979, forward strand.
GGCCAGCATCGGTGCCGCCGATCCCAAGCTGGTCAGCGCCGTGCAGTTGATGGAAGCTAATCTGGAGGAGCTGCTGACCACCGACGAGATTGCACAGCTGGTGTGCATTTCGCGTCGCCAGCTCGAGCGGCTGTTTCGCCAGTTTCTGGACCGGGTTCCCTCGCAGTATTACCTGGAGCTGAGGCTGGAGCGTGCACGCCAGTTACTCAGGCAAAGTAGCAAATCCATCATCCAGATCGGGCTGTCGTGCGGTTTTTCTTCTGGTCCGCACTTTTCCAGCGCCTATCGCAACCATTTTGGCCATACCCCGCGCGACGAGCGGCGCAGTGCCCAGCGCGCCAGCTGAAACAAGCTGTCGCCAGTGGACAATTGTGAGCTGTTTCCCTGGTTTAGAATCGTGGATATCCCACCGGGCTGAAGCGGCCTGTTTTAGCGAGATTGATCATGTTTGTGCTACGCCCCGCCTGTGTACATGATTTGCCGGCAATCGAGCGGCTGGCTGCGGCCAGCCCGGTTGGCGTCACGTCCTTGCCGGCCGACCGGCAGGTTTTGCTTGAACGCATTCTGGCCAGCGAGAATTCGCTGGCAGCCGAGGTGGGCTTTCGCGGTGAGGAGCGCTACTTCTTCGTGCTGGAAGATAGCCAAAGCGGCGAACTGGCCGGCGTGTGCGGCCTGAATGCGGTTGCCGGCTTTAACGAGCCTTTTTACAGTTTTCGCAATGAGGCGCTGGTGCACGCCTCCAGCGAACTGGGCATCGTCAATCACATCCATGTCCTGTCCCTGTGTCACGACCTGACCGCACACTCGCTGATGGTGTCTTTTTATATCCGCCCGGATCTGGTGGACACGCCCGAGTCCGAACTGCTGTCGCGTGCGCGCTTGTTGTTTGCCGCCAATTGGCCGGCACGTTTTGCCGACACCGTGGTGTCCGCCATGCTGGGGGTGGGGGATAAGGAACAAGGCTCGCCATTCTGGGATTCGGTCGGCCGCGTTTACTTCGGGCTGGACTACCACGAAGCCGAGGCACTGTGCGGCGCGCGCGGGCGCAAGTTTCTGGGCGAGTTGATGCCGCAGCAGCCGGTCTATGTGCCGCTGTTGTCGGATGAGGCGCAATCGGTGATGGGCGAGGTGGGGGATGACTCTTTGCTGCCTTACGACATCCTGTCGCGTGAAGGCTTCGAGAGCGAAAACTATATCGATATCTTCGATGGCGGGCCTATTTTGCTTGGCCGCCTCTCCTCGCTCTATAGCGTGGCCGCCAGTTGCGTATTACCGGTAGAGATTGCGCCGTCTGCGGGTGAGTGCGAGTTGTTTTTGCTTGCCAACCAGCGTTTGCAGGATTTTCGGGCCCTCGTGGTGCCGGGTGTGCTTGTCGCCGGGAGGTTGCAACTGGATAGTGAGGCGGTAGCGGCGCTGGGTGTGTGCGCCGGCGAGAACGTGCGTGCGGTGCCCCTGTGGCAGACACAAGAAAGGAGTGCCTGATGCGGGTACGTTCTATTCGCCGCGAGGATCTGCCGGCACTGATGGCGCTGGCCGCTGATTGCGGCATCGGCCTGACGACCTTGCCGCATCATGAGGAGGTGCTCGCGCGCCGCATCGAAGCTTCGCTGCGTTCGGGGCCGGCGTCCGAGCATCGCAGCTGGCTGTTCGTGCTGGAGCAAGATGGCGAGCTGATCGGTGTGTCGGGGCTGGAAGGTGCGATTGGCTTGAAGGAGCCCAGCTATTACTACCGTCAGGGTCTGACAGTGCGCATGGCACGCGACGCCGGCATCGACCGGCGCCTGCCGACGCTGACGCTGGGCAATGATCTGACCGGTGCCAGCGCCTTGTGCTCGCTGTTTCTGGCGCCGGCATGGCGCTCCATGGGACGCGGCGCCTTGCTGTCGCGCTCGCGCCTGATGTTTATCGCCGATTTTCCCGAACTGTTCGCCCCGCAGTTGACTGCCGAAATCCGTGGCATCAACGATGCAAGCGGCGTCTCACCATTCTGGAATGGCTTGGGGCGGCAGTTTTTCCGTGTCGAGTTTGCCCGTGCCGATTATTTGCGCGGTACCGGTGCTTGTGCGGCCATTGCCGCGCTGATGCCGCAGCAGACCGTGTTTACCGATATGCTGCCGCCCGCTGCCCGTGCGGCAATCGGGCAGGTCCACCCCGACTCGATGGGGGCGGTGCGCCTATTGAACGAAGAAGGGCTGCACGCCAGCGGCTATATCGACCTGTTCGATGGCGGGCCCGTTTTGCGCGGCGAAATACCGCAGCTGAGGACGGTCAGCCAGAGCCGGGTGCTGGCGCTATGCGTGGGTGAGGTCCGTAGCGGCACGCGTTTCATGTTGTCCAACCGGTGCGCAGAGAATTTTGTCGTACTGGTCGCCGATGCCGAACTGGTGGATGGCGGGCTGCGTATCAGCGCCGCCACGCTGGCGCAATTACAGCTGGACGCGCACGACAGCGTGCGCGCGCTGGCATTGAACTGACCGCGCAAGCTGTCACGTTGACGAGAAAGTGAAGAACCATGCAAGCATTTGAAGCCAATTTTGACGGGCTGGTCGGCCCGACCCACAACTATGCCGGTCTGTCACACGGCAATGTTGCCTCGACCAGTAATGGCAGCGCGCTCTCTAATCCGCGTCTGGCCGCGCAGCAAGGTCTGGCCAAGATGAAGGCGCTGGCCGATCTGGGCTTCAAGCAAGGGGTACTGGCTCCGCACGAGCGCCCGGATGTGGCCAGTCTGCGCCGTCTGGGCTTTGCCGGCAGCGATGCCGACGTGATCGTGCGCGCAGCAAAAGAGGCGCCGGCCATTCTGGCTGCGGTGTGTTCGGCCTCGCCGATGTGGACCGCCAACGCAGCGACGGTCAGCCCTTCGGGCGATACCGCCGACGGGCGCGTACATTTCACCCCGGCCAACCTTAATAACAAGTTTCACCGTGCCATCGAACACCCGGTCACCGGCCGAATCTTAGGCGCCATGTTTGCCGACGAGACGCACTTTGCCCACCATCCGGCCTTGCCGGCGCAGATGCATTTCGGTGACGAGGGGGCGGCCAACCATACCCGCTTCTGTGCCGCTTACGGCGCGCGCGGCGTCGAGTTCTTTGTCTACGGCCAGGCCGCATTCGACGCTGCCGCACCGCGCCCGGTGCGTTTCCCTGCGCGCCAGACGCTGGAAGCCAGCCAGGCGGTGGCGCGCCTGCACGGCCTGAGCGACGAAGGTGTGGTCTACGCCCAGCAGCATCCGGATACCATCGATGCCGGCGTGTTCCACAACGACGTGATCGCGGTCGGCAATGGTGAAGTGCTGTTCCACCACGAAAAGGCCTTCCTTCATCAGGATGCGGTGCTGGCCGAGCTGTCGGACAAGCTGGCGGCGCTGGGCGGGCATTTCCAGTCTATTGAGGTGCCGGACGCCGAGGTCAGCGTGGCCGAGGCGGTGAAGTCCTATCTGTTCAACAGCCAGCTGCTGACCCGCGCCGACGGGCGCATGATTCTGGTGGTGCCGCAGGAGTGTCAGAACACGCCGCGGGTGTGGGCTTACTTGGAAAAACTGCTGGCGAGCGATGGCGTGATTGCTGAGCTCAAGGTATTCGACCTCAAGCAGTCGATGCAAAACGGCGGTGGCCCTGCCTGCCTGCGATTGCGCGTGGCGCTGACCGAAGCCGAGGTGGCGGCGGTCAACCCCAGGGTGTGGATGAACGACAGCCTGTTTGCCACGCTCAACGACTGGGTGGCGCGCCATTACCGCGACCGGCTGAGTGCCGCCGATCTGGCCGACCCGGCACTTTTGACCGAGTGCCGCACGGCGCTGGACGAGTTGTCGGGCATTCTCGGTCTGGGCGCGGTGTATCCGTTCCAGCGTTAAGCCTTAGCCAGACAAAACGGCCGGCAGACTCGCGTCTGCCGGCCGTTTTTACGTGCTGCGGGCTAGCACTTAAAAATTCATATTCAAGCCCAGATTACCGCCCCAAGCATTGCCGTCATCACGCCCGGCCGTGCCGTTGATCTGCACAAAGCCGGTGATGTTTTTGGCCAGCGCCACGCTGACACCGGCCGACAGATCGGTCCAGTTTTTAGCGAGAGCCAGACTCTGGGTAACAAAATTGCCGGAGGTTGTCAGCAGACCTGCCTCTATATCGCGGGCGTCGCCCTTGAACTCGTGGCTGTAACTGATGCTGGCGTAGGGGGTGGCTTTGCCCAGTGGCGCCTCTATGCCCCAGCCGAGCGAGCCGACCAGCGACTTGATCTTCTGTTCGCCAAAGCGCATGGCGCTGAAGTCCAGCTTGTCTTCGATCAGTGCGCCGACCTTGATGTGTTCATAGCGCAAGCCGGCTTGCGGGCCGGTATTCACTACGCCCAACTGCATGCGGTAGCCGCCTTCCAGCGCCAGGCCCATCTGGATGGCGCGGGTCGAGCCGGTCTGGGTTTCGTGGTAGACGGGGCCCAGTTTGACATCGCGGCGGGTGTCGATATCGGTATTGCCGAGGAAAACGTCGCCATCCAGCCACAGCGGGCCTTGACGGAAGTTGGCCAGTGCCGACAGTGAACGGTAGTCGCCATCGTAGCTGCCGATGGCACCGATATCGGACTTGACCTTGCCGCCGCTAAAGGCGACGCCCAGTGCCAGCGCTGGTGTGGCCTGATAATCAAAGCCCAGCGTGGCGATGGCTTCGGGCTTGATCTCGCCCTCTGCAATATTGTCGCGGCCGAAACCGGCGCTGGCCAGTGCGCCTACCGTACCGACGGCACGTGGTGCCGCATCCAGTGCACGGGCGTGTGCCGACAGCGTCTCGCGTACGATGCGCCGTGCCGATAGCGGTACCTGACCCAGCGCATCGGCCAGTGCCGGGGCCTGTACGATGCTGGCGAAGTAGTCGCCAAGGACTTGATGGGTCAGCGGGGTCGGGTGGCGATCGTCTGCGAACACATAACTGAGGCCTTGCAACTGGCCGGGCGTCTGGGCGCCGCTGGAGCAGGTCAGCGAGCTTGCTGAAGGAATACAGGCCGAGCCGGTCGTATTGCTGACGCCGAAGCTGGCAGGGTTAGTCTGCACGGCGGCGAACAGGCCGGCGACGTCCGGACGCACCACGTTGGCGCCGCTTTGCGTCAGCGCGCCGTCGACGCTGCTGTTGAAAAAGGCGGTCAGGGTGTTGAGCGAGTCGCGGGTCTGGCTGTAGGCGCTGTTCAATCCCGCCAGTGCCTGCGTCGGCACCTGTGCCTCGGGAACGCCGTGGAGGGTCGCCGCTGCGGCTTTCAGGGCGCTGTCCATTACCGCCTTGGCTTGCGCTGGGCTGTTGCTTGGCTGGAGGCTCAGTTTCTGCCAGGCAGCGCCGATTGCATTGTTGAGGTTGGCAGCTGTTCCGGTTTGAAGGGCATAGGCTTGGATAGCACCATACAGCGCCGCCGGCGTATTGCCGAAGGCCGGCAGATTGGGGGCCATGACGAGATTGGCGCCTGCGGCCTTGAGCGTGGCGACTTGTTTTGCCAAGGAAGTAGCCGATTGCGCAATGCTGGCTTGAGCCGTGGCAGGGGTCGCGGCAGCAGTCGGTATATCATTGCCGCCTGACCATACAAAATAGAGCGCATTCGGGTTGGCCTTGCCGCCGGTGCGTGCCAGATAGTCTTTAAGCTGTGTCGGAACGTCACGGATTTCGACATCACCTGGCCCCTTGTTGGCGACCTCGGACGACTGTGCGCCGCCTTGTGCATAGTTATTGCCGCCAGGGTTGTAGCCGGTCAGGGCATTGGTGGCCGATGATTTCAGGCCCAGTGCAGCGGCCAGTACGTCGGCGTGGTTGGGCGCATTGTCGGTGGTCCAGCGCGAACCGGCAGGCAATGGACCGATGCCGGTATAGGCGCCGCCGTCAGTCAGGCTGTCGCCGAAGAACCAGATACCGTTGATCGCCCCCGCTTGTGCCGCACCCAAGCTCAGTGCCAGTGTGACGGCACAGGCGGTTTTTTTCAGTTGTACTTGCATGTGTTACCCCCTCGATTGTTTTTTTGATGCAGATCAAATGCTCTACATGGAGCAAATATCCTAAAGTCGTGGGTGTGAGGTCAAACGTTTGTCGGCTTATCTGCTGTTGCAGGTACAATGGCGCCATGTTTCGACGTATTTTTGCGACAATGCTTTTTTTGCTGGGCGTAGCGCCTGCGTGGGCGGGGGGCGGTCAGGATCTGGTGCGGCTGCAGCTTGAGGCGCAGCGTTTTGTTGACCAGCAAAGCGCCAGCGGGCGTGGCCCGATGCGCGATGTTTCGCCGCCGGATGCGCGGCTGTTTCTGCCGGCCTGTCCCGATCTTTCCATCGCCTGGCCTGCCGGCGTACCGGCCGAATCGGTGGCGGTGCGCTGCCCGGTATTGGGCTGGAGCATTGCCTTGCCGCTGAAGGCGCGCGGCGTGGCCAGCGTGTATGTGGCTGCCAGCCTGATTGGCGCCGGGCAAACTGTTGGCATCGGCGATATCCGTCTGGCAGCGGTCGCCAACCCGGCATTGGCGCGACAAGGCGTCAGCGATAGCAGCCAGCTTGTCGGGCGTGCAGCGCGCACCCAGATTCCACCGGGCGCTGTGATCCGGGTCACCGCTTTACGTGCACCTTTTGTGGTGCGGATGCGTCAGCCGGTGCGCGCCATGGTGAGCCAGGACGGGCTCAGGGTGTCGGCCGAGGGCGTGGCCAATAATAATGCCGCCGTCGGCGAGCCGGTCAGGGTGCGCATGCCCGGTGGCCGCGTGGTCAGCGGTATTGCCGACGCCGATGGCAGTGTGCGCGTGGAGATGCAGTAAAAAAGCTTCAAGAAATGGCGCAAGCTGCCGATATTGAACCCATAGCCCGTAGTAGCAAGGATGCAGTATGAAAATCGACTCCTCAAGCAAGGCACTGGCCGCCTACGCGAGCCAGCCGCGCGCGCTCAAGCGCGATGCCGGGGCGCCTGAGGCCAAGACTCAGGCCGCTGGCGAGAATGTCGCCATCAATCCGCTGGCCAGCCGCATGCAGGCAGCGGAAAAAGCCGCGCAATCCGAGCCGGCATTTGATGCGGCCAAGGTGGATGCGATCCGCACTGCGATTGCCTCCGGACAGTATCAGGTCAAGCCAGAAGCGATCGCCGACAGTCTGATCAGCTCGGCGCGCGAATTGCTGGGCCGTGCATAAACCAGTGATGATGAATAGCCCCGAATTTGTCGCCAGTTGTCAGGCCGAACTATCGGTGATGCAACAGTTGTCGGTCTTGCTGGCCGAAGAACAGCGCGCCTTGCTGGCATTGAATGGCCATGCCCTGCAGCGGCTGGCGATGCAAAAAGAAACCTCGCTTGCCGAGCTGGCGGCACTGGCAGCGCCGCGTTTGTCCATGCAGCGCGATGCCGGTCTGGATACGCCCGAAGCGCTCAATGGCTGGCTCGCGTACGATGAAAATGCACGGTCTGCCTGGCTTGCGCTGGAGGCCGAACTGGCCCGTGCCCGCGTCTACAACGACATGAATGCCACACTGGCTGGCGAGCGCGGCCTGATGGCCGAGGCGCTGCTGGACACCTTGTCCAGCGCCGTGCGTCAGGCCGAAGGCTATGGCCGCAAGGGCATGGTGCCTGCTACCTTGTCCGGCTCGCGCTCTTTGGGTTCGGCCTGAATCTGCCTCGCATGCCACGGCGCTGCCGCTTTGTGGTATCTTCTAGTCGCGTCTAGAACCCTCAACCACTCGCCTTGAACTCATGATTCTGCTTTCCTTGATTGCTGCGCTGGCTCTGGAGCAGATCCGGCCCTTGGGTAACCGAAACAGGGTGTGGCTGCTGTTTATCCGCTATGCCAACCATCTCGAGCGCAACTTCAATGCCGGCTCCGAGCGCCATGGCGTCGTTGCCTGGCTGGTGGCGATTTTGCCGCCGGTCCTGCTGTCGCTGGCTATCTACTATGGCCTGTATGCGCTGAACCCGGCGCTGGCGCTGGCGTGGAATGTGCTGGTGCTGTATCTGACCATGGGCTTTCGCCATTTTTCCAGTGCGTTTTCCGAGATTTCGCTGGCGCTGTCGGAAGGGCGCGACCATGATGCCCGGCTGGCTTTGTCCGGCTGGATAGGTCAGCCTACCTCGGATATGTCGGTGAACGAGGTATCGCGCCTGGCGATAGAGCAGGGCGTGCTCGACAGCTATCGCCATGTATTCGGCACCATGTTCTGGTTTGTACTGTTGCCGGGCCCTAGCGGTGCCTTGCTGTACCGGCTCTCGGCGATGCTGACCCAGAAGTGGGGCGAGCGCAATTTCGATGAAGATCCGTTCGGCCGTTTTGCCGCCCGTTTCGGCCTGTGGCTGGACTGGCTGCCAGCGCGTCTGGCTGCGGCCAGCTTTGCCGTGATGGGCAACTTCGAGGATGCGATTTACTGCTGGCGCTCGCAAGCGCGCACCTGGGGCAACTACACAGCAGGCATTCTGCTTGCGTCTGCGGCCGGTGCCATCGGTGTGCGTCTGGGGGACCCGCTCAGGCAGGACTATTTGCTGAAGATCCGCCCGGAACTGGGCACCGGAGACGAAGCTGATCCGCAGTACCTGAAAAGTGCGGTGGGCTTGATCTGGCGTGCCGTCCTGTTGTGGCTGGCCTTGTTGCTGCTGCTGACTATTGCCGGCTTGTTTGCCTGACGCGAAAGCGGGATGTCCCGCTGACTGACGCCGCCCCGTTGGGAGCGGCGTTGCTGTTTTCTGATTATTCATTGCGGCCTTGCCATGGGCGGGGCCGCCGGAGCTGAACATGACATTTGCCGAGCTTGGCCTCTCGCCGGAAATCCAGAGGGCCATCGACGAGCTGGGCTATACCGAGCCCACGCCGATTCAGGCCAAGGCCATTCCGCTGGTGATGAGTGGATGTGATCTGATGGCTGCCGCCCAGACCGGTACCGGCAAGACTGCCGCTTTTGTGCTGCCGCTGCTGGAACGCCTGAAAAAATTCGCCAGCTCCAGTGCGTCGCCGGCCATGCACCCGGTGCGTGCGCTGATCCTGACGCCGACACGCGAACTGGCCGATCAGGTCGGCGAGAATGCACGGCTGTATACCAAGTATCTGCCGCTGCGCACCACTACCGTTTACGGCGGCATCAATATGGATCCGCAAGTGGCCGAGCTGCGCCGTGGCGTGGAAATCCTGATCGCTACCCCGGGTCGTCTGCTGGACCATGTCGGCCAGAAAACGGTGATGCTTAACCGCGTCGACGTGCTGGTGCTGGACGAAGCCGACCGCATGCTGGACATGGGCTTTATCCAGGATATCCGCAAGATCCTCGCGCTCTTGCCGAAGGAGCGCCAGACCATGCTGTTCTCGGCCACCTTCTCGCCCGAGATCAAGCGTCTGGCTGCCGACTTCATGAAGAGCCCGCAGACCATCGAAGTGGCGCGCCAGAACTCGACCAATGAAGACGTCGAGCAGCTGGTGTATCAGGTCGACAGCTACCGCAAGCGCCATCTGCTGTCCTATCTGATCCGAGAGCGCCAGATGGGCCAGGCCATCGTATTTTGCCGTACCAAGATTTCGGCCGACCAGCTGGCGCGTGATCTGAAGCGTGACGGCCATGCTGCCGAAGCCATTCATGGCGACAAGGCGCAAAGCGCGCGTCAGGAAACGCTGAACCAGTTCAAGGCCGGCGAAGTCAAGGTGCTGGTCGCCACCGATGTGGCGGCACGCGGCCTGGACATCAATGAGTTGCCTTATGTGGTCAACTACGAGATGCCTAATGCGCCGGAAGACTATGTGCACCGCATCGGTCGTACCGGCCGTGCCGGTGCCAGCGGTGTGGCTATCACCTTTATGGCGCAGGGCGAAGAGCGCCAGCTCGAAGGCATCGAGAAGCTGACGCGACAGAAGTTTGCCCCCAAGACGGTGGAAGGTTTCCAGCCGTCATGGCTGCAGGCGCAAACCCTGGCCAAGCCGGCGGCACATCACACCGACGCACCGCGCACGCCCGAGCGTCGCCCGCAGGAGCGCCGGCCGCAGGAAAGCCGTCCGGCCGAAGCCCGTGCCGGCCAGCGTCCCGAGCGCAAGGAAGTGGTACGCCGCAGCGAGCGCCACGAGCGCGCGGACCGCAACGACCGCAGCTCGGATCGCACCGAGTTCACCGCGCGCAAGCTGGTGCGTCTGGTGCATCCGCCGCGTCAGGAGGTATTTGACGAAGCCGACTACGCCGGCCAGCCGGATTCGCCGCGTATTGCCGGGCGTAATGACCGCAAGCCGCATGCCAAGCGTGAAGTGCCGGCGCTCTTGCTGCCGCCGCGCTACAAATAAGCGTTTTGTCCTTGCCTGCGCCGCCTTCGGGCGGCGTTTTTCATTTGTCTTTTGTCCTGGAGGAATCATGTTCCAGCTGGAAACGCCCCATTTGCGCCTGACCGAACTCTCCGCCCGCGATACAGACTTCCTGATCGATCTGCTGAACTGTCCGACCTTTCTGGCCAATATCGGCGACAAGAAGGTACGCAATACAGAAGACGCGCTGCGCTATCTGGCCGAAGGGCCGGCGGCCAGTTACGCCTTGCATGGCTATGGCCTGTGGCGCGTAGCATTGAAAAAGGACGACACGCCTATCGGCATTTGCGGCCTGGTACGGCGCGATGTGTTGCCGGCGCCGGATATCGGTTTTGCCCTGTTGCCGGCTTATGCCGGGCAAGGCTATGGTTATGAGGCGGCGCAGGCCTGCCGCGATTACGCTATCGGGACGCTGGCGCTGCCGCGGCTACTGGGTATAACCGACGACGACAATCTCGCCTCGCAGCGCCTGCTGGAAAAGCTGGGTTTGCGTTACGAGGGCAAGATGGCGGTGTATGCGGATGAGCCTGAACTGCGGCTGTATACGCTGTATAAATAAGTGGCAGGGGCCGCTTAGGGCAGGTAAGTAGATCGTGGCCAGGGGGCGGTGAATAAGCAAGGCATCCGACTTTCTTTGAGCCGTATCAAGCACAGATCATCAGATTTTAATAAAATTCTGATTTTTACGATTTGGACTAGCCATGGAATTGCTCTTTGTAGTGATGGTGCTGGGTCTGGTGATCTACGCCATCATCAAGGACTACAACCCGCAGGCAGTGCTGGCGCTGGCCGGTATGGCCATCTTTGCCGTGGCTTACTGGATGGGGATACACCCCATTCTGGCACCGGATAAAAGCACCGGTTTTGCTCTGTTCGACCTGTTCGAGGTCTTTAACGGCATCTTCTCCAAGCGTGCGGCAGGCCTGGGTCTGACCATTATGGCGGTGGCCGGTTTTGCCACCTATATGTCGCACATCGGTGCCTCGCAGGCGCTGGTGAAGGTGGCGGTCAAGCCGGTTGCCAATATCAAGTCCAGCTATCTGATGCTGGTCATCTGCTATCTGGTTGGCGTATTCGTGTCGCTGTTCGTCAGCTCGGCCACCGGTCTGGGCCTGCTGCTGATGGTGACCATGTATCCCATCATGCGCAATCTGGGCATCAGCCCGGCTTCGGCCTGTGGCGTGATCGTGACTACGCAGGCATTCGAGATCGGGCCCACACAGGCCAATGCGATCTTCGCCGCCGGCCAGTCCTTGCTGGATCCGACCACCTACTTTGTCGACTACCAGATCTGGCTGATTGTGCCGATGCTGATCGTGACCACGCTGCTGCACTTTTTCTGGCAGCGCCATTGCGACCGCAAAGCCGGTTACGATCCGCTGCAGCACCGCGGTGAACATGCCGAACTGGACGAGAAGGGTAGCGATGCTATCCAGGCACCCGCCTGGTATGCGCTGTTGCCGGTGATTCCGTTTGCGCTGATGATGATCTTCTCCAAGCTGGTGATCAACGACATCAAGGTCAGCGTGGAAGTGAGCATGTTGCTGACGGTGTTTATCGGTATGGCGTGCGAGCTGGTGCGTACCCGCTCCATCCGTACTTCGTTTGCCGGCCTGTCCAGCTTCCTTGACGGCATGGGCAAGGTGTTCGGCCCGGTGGTGGCGCTGATTGTCTGCGCCGAACTGTTTGCCGAATCGCTCAAGGCCATCGGCGCGATTTCCGCTTTGTTGCACTCTGCGGATGGTGCTGGTCTGGGCAGCGGCTTCATGACGCTGGTGCTGGTCGCGCTGATTATGGGTGCAGCGGTGGTGATGGGCTCGGGTAACGCCTCCTTCCTCAGCTTTGCCACGCTGGCGCCGGAAGTGGCGACCAAGTTCGGTGTGCCGGCGGTGACCATGTTGCTGCCTATGCAGCTGGCTTCCAGTATCGGCCGCTCGGTGTCGCCGATTGCGGCGGTGGTCATTGCCTGTGCCGGTATCGCCAAGATTTCGCCGTTCGAAATCATCAAGCGCACCAGTGTGCCGATGGGGGGTGCCCTGCTGACCGCGCTAACACTGAACTACGCTTTCTTTATGTAAGTGAACAAGCCGCATCATTTGCGGCTTCAGGCTCAAGCCGCCCACCCTGAAAGGTGGGCGGCTTTTTACTTATTGACCCGTGTGCGTGACCGGCAGCAGCACCACGTCAAGCGGACCTTGCTTGCCTTGGGCCACGGCAAACAGGCGGTCGATATTCGGGTGTTTGCCGGGGTTGGCTTCGGCATCGATGCTGTGTTCGGCATAGAGCGTAATGCCGGCTTGCGCGGCTTCGCTATTAAGCACACCAAAGCGTGCGGCCAGCGCGGCGTAGACCCGTACCGAGCCGGCTGTACCGGGCTGGTTGAGCAAGGTGGCGACGTTCTGGCCAGTGCTATCCAGCAAGTTCAGCCCGGCCAGATGGCTCACTTCGGGCAAGGAGGCAAGATTCTCGGTAAAGGTTGCGCTACTCATGGCAGTGTTGATCCGTGCTCTGTGGTAAAAAGAAGTCATTATTTTAAGCGCATATGGATCGCCATGTTGCCACGCTTCCGTTTTTTGTTTGTCATCGTACTGATCGCCCTTGGGGCTGCCTTGTGGTGGCTGCCGCGCCTGCTGTATGGCCCTGAAGTCGCCGTGCTCAAGCTGGCGCCGCATCCGCTGACGCAAACCATCGTCACTACCGGTCATGTCAGCAGTGCCGAAGAAAGCCGGCTGGGTGCCACGCTGACCGGGCGCGTGCTGGCGACGCCGGTAGCCGAGGGCGCTGCGGTAGCCGCCGGCGCGGTGCTATTGGTGCTGGAGTCGGATGAAGTGCAGGCGCAACTGGCGCAGGCCGAGGGCAATGCGCATGAGGCCGCTGCCACGCAGGCCGAGGCCGAACGCCAGTTTTCCCGCCAGCACGGCCTGCTGGCGCAGGGCTTTATCAGCCGCGCGGCGCTGGATGCCGAAGACAAGAAGGTGCAGCTGGCGCGTGCGCGTGTGGCGGTGACACAGGCGGCGGTGACGGCGGCGCGGGCGCGATTAGAGCAGACCCGCATCCTGGCTCCGGCGGCCGGGCGGCTGATTGCACGCGAGGTGGAAGTCGGTGATGTGGTCAGTGCCGGCAAGCCGGTGCTGACCTTTGCCGCCGCCGGCAAGACCGAGATCCGCCTCGACGTGGACGAGCGTTATCTGGCACAGCTAAAAGTCGGGCAGGTGGCCAAGGTGGCGGCCGATGCCTGGCCCGATGCGCCGTTTGCTGCCCGCCTTGTCCGCATCGCACCGCAGGTGGATCTGGAGCGCGGCACGCTGGAAGCCATCCTGCTGCCGGATACCTTGCCTGCATTCCTGACCCACAATATGACCGTGTCGGCCGAGATCGTGGTCGCGCGCAAAGCTGCCGCGCTGACCGTGCCAGCGGCAGCACTGTTTGAACGCGGCGGCAAGTCGTGGCTGTGGCGGGTGCAAGATGGCAAGGCCGGGCAGGTGGCGGTGGTGACCGGTATGGTGGCTGACGGCATGGCCGAGATCAAAAGCGGGCTGGCCGCAGGGGATCTGGTGGTGCTGCCCGGTGCGCCTGCACTCTCGTCCGGCGACAAGGTGCGCGTGAAGGAGCAGGGCTGATGGCCTTTATCTGGACGGTGGCGTGGCGCCTGATGCGCGAAGGGCGTTTTCAGACGGTGTTGATTTTGGCTGGCGTGACCATAGGTGTGGCGGTGGTGGTGTATATCACCGCCATCGTCAACGGCTTGCAAAGCAATATCATCGACAAGACGCTGTCGACGCAGGCGCATATCGTACTCAAGCCGCGCGAAGACGTGAACCGGCGCCTGATCGAGGCCCCCGCGGGCGAGCTGATGAGCGAGGTGGAAACCCGTACCCAGCGTGAAAATACCATCGAGAACTGGGCCAGCGCGCTCACTGCGACCCGCGCCTTGCCCGGCGTGGAAGCCGCAGCGGTGATGGCCAGCGGGCCGGGCTTCGCGCTCAAGGGCGGGGTCAGAAAATCGGTGGTACTGATGGGGGTGGAGCTGGCCGACTACCTGAAGATTGTGCCGCTGCAGAGCAAGCTCAAGGCCGGCCAACTGCGGCTGGATAGCGGTGCGGTGATGATAGGCTCGGAGCTGGCGCGCGAACTGGGTCTGAAGCCGGGTGACCGCCTGCGCCTGGTCTCGGCCACCGGCGTCGCCGACAGTTTTCTGGTGACGGCGGTGCTGGACTTCGGGCTGAAAGACTTGTCGCGGCGCTGGGTGCTGCTGCCGCTCAGAAGTGCGCAGTCCTTGCTCGGCTACCGCCGCGACGTCAGTGAAATCTATGTCAAAACTTTCGACTTGTTTCAGGCCGAGTCCATTGCCGCAGCCGCATCGGCGCGCACCGGCCTGGAGGCCGACAGCTGGCAGGAAACCAATACCCAGCTGGTGACCGCGCTCAGAAGCCAGAGCGCGTCCAGCAATATGATCAAGGTGTTCGTCACGCTGGCGGTGGCGCTGGGCATTGCCAGCGTGCTGGTGGTGTCGGTGGTGCAAAAGCAGCGCGAGATCGGCATCCTGCGCGCCATGGGCACGCCGGCCAGCCGCATCCGCGCGGTGTTCCTGCTGCAAGGCGCGATCTACGGGCTGGTAGGCTCCCTGGGCGGCTCGGCGCTGGGCGCGCTGCTGGCCAAGGGCTTTACCCGGCTGGCGCTTAATAGCGACGGCACGCCCCTGTTTCCGGTGGTGGTGACGCCGTCGCTGTTTATCGTCACCGCCATCATAGCGACCCTGGCTGGTGTGCTGGCCGCATGGGCGCCGGCGCGGCGCGCGGCGATGCTGGACCCGGTGGAGGCAATCCGTGGCTGAGGTCTTACAACTGAAAGACATCCGCCGCAGCTACGGCGGCGGCAAGGCACCCTTGGTCGAGGTGCTGCACGGCATCAACCTTAATCTTCTTGAGGGTGAATTTTCCGCGCTGACCGGCCCGTCCGGCTCGGGCAAGTCCACCCTGCTCAATATCATGGGCCTGCTGGAACAGCCAAGCTCGGGCGAGCTGCTTATCGCCGGCGAAACTGCCGTGGGGCTGACTGACGCCGCACGTACCCGGCTGCGCAACCTTTATCTGGGTTTTATCTTCCAGTTCCACCACCTGCTGCCGGCGTTTTCCGCGCTGGAAAACGTGATGATGCCGGTGTTCGCCGGCAAGGGGGTGGTGAGCGCCGAAGACAAGGCCAGGGCCGCCATGCTGCTGGAGCGGGTCGGGCTGGCTGAACACAGCTACAAGATGCCGGTGCAATTGTCCGGTGGCCAGCAGCAGCGCGTCGCCATCGTGCGCGCGCTGATGGCGCGCCCGCGTCTGGTGCTGGCCGACGAGCCGACCGGCAACCTCGACACCCAGACCGCCGCCGACGCTTTCGCGCTGATGCGCGAAATCAACCGCGAAGACGGCGTCACCTTCCTTATCGTCACCCACGACGCGAGACTGGCGGAGACCTGCGACAGGCAGATCCGGCTGGTGGACGGGCGGCTGGTGGATTGATGCTGGCAGTGGATGTTGGGTGGGTTAGCCGCTGACCGAGCGCGGAAAGCGAAGCGGGGCGAGGGAATGGCGGTGTAATCCACCGTGAAGCGTGTGGCTGTGATGGTGGGTTACGGCCTTTGGCCTAACCCACCCTTGTATCTGTTGTCTCGTGGTGATTAGCT
>NZ_WSSB01000021.1 GCF_009831765.1 Craterilacuibacter sinensis
AAGTCGTTTGCCAGCGCCGAACAGTTGGCTGCCTATCTCGGTCTGGTGCCGGTTGAACGCTAATCCGGCACCTCGCTGCTCGGCCGTACCAAGCTATCCAAAGCCGGTCCAGCCCGTGTTCGCGCCGTGCTCTACATGGCTGCGATTGTTGCAACCAAATACAACCCGCACGTCAAAGCACTATACGAACGCCTACTGCAACGAGGCAAGACCAAGATGTCAGCCTTGGGCGCCGCGATGCGTAAGCTGGTACATCGGTGCTTTGGCGTGCTTAAAACCCGCCAAGCCTATCAATCGGACTACTTGACCGCATGATGGGCAAGACGGTATCTACCCTGCGACCCAGTTCTACACATCACCAACAAAAATGGGAAGCAACCCTCCCCGTAGGCGCGAGCCGCGGCTAAGTTGGCCGCCAAGGTTTTAAGCCGCCCTTTGTCTGAGCGATTCGACGCTAGCGAATCGCGAGTTGGGCGGCGCCTTGGCGGGCGGCTTTGGCGCGGGGTTTCGAAGCGGCTTCGGGTCGCCTTTTCTTTCGGCCATTTCTTTTGCCGAAACAAAAGAAATGGCCCCGTCCGCCGCGCGGAAGCGGCAATAAAAACGTCCGCGCAGCGGACACAAAACCCGAGCACAACCTAGCCAACCCGCAATGGTGACATCGCCAATAAAAAACCCGCCCTCGACGAGGACGGGTTTTTCGATACAGCGGTTAACGCTTAGGCGAGCTTGGCCAACTGCGCCTTAAGCTTGTCCAGCTTGTCGCTGAATTCAGCCAGTTGCGCCTTGTCGCGCTCAACCAGATGCGCCGGCGCCTTGTCGATATAGCCCGGCTTCTCCAGCTTGCCGTTCAGACGCATCAACTCGGCTTCGGTCTTGCCGATTTCCTTGTTGATACGCGCGCTTTCGGCGGCCTTGTCGACCTCCACCTTCAGCATCATGCGTGCATTGCCCGAGATGGCGACCGGTGCATCGCTATCGGCCGGCAATGCGGTGACAATCGACGCTTCCGAGATGCGGCACAACAACTTGATGTAAGGCAGGAAGTCGGCGCAGTCGTCGGCACCTTCGACAAACAGCGGCGCTTTCACCGCCGGGCCGAGGTTCATTTCGCCGCGCAGATTGCGCACCGCGTTGACCATGTCCTTGAAAGCCTCCATGCGCGCATTGGATGCGGCATTGATTTTTTCAGGCACAGCCACCGGCCAGGCTGCGATCACGATGGATTCGCTGTTCTTGGCGTTGGCCAAAGGCGCAACGGTCTGCCACAGCTCTTCGGTGATGAACGGCATGATAGGGTGCGTCAGACGCAGCGCCACTTCCAGCACGCGCACCAGGGTGCGGCGGGTGGCGCGTTGCTGCGCTTCGTTGCCGTTTTGCAGCTGAACCTTGCTCAGCTCCAGATACCAGTCGCAGTACTCGTTCCACACAAACTCGTAGATCACCTGCGCAGCGAGGTCGAAGCGGTAGGTTTCCAGCGCCTGGGTGACATCGGCTTCGGCCTGCTGCAAGCGGCCGATGATCCACTGGTCGACGAAGCTGTATTCCAGCGGCAGGGTTTCGTCCTGGCCGCAGTCCTTGCCCTCGACGTTCATCATCACGTAGCGGGTGGCGTTCCACAGCTTGTTGCAGAAGTTGCGGTAGCCTTCGGCACGCTTGAAGTCGAAGTTGACCGAACGGCCAAGCGACGCGTAGCTGGCCATGGTGAAGCGCAGCGCGTCGGTGCCGTAGGCCGGGATGCCTTCGGGGAACAGCTTTTCGGTGGCCTTGGCGATCTGCGGGGCCTTTTCCGGGCGGCGCAGGCCGGTGGTGCGCTTCTCGGTCAGGCGTGGCAGGTCGATGCCGTCGATCAGGTCGACCGGGTCGATCACGTTGCCCTCGGACTTGGACATCTTCTTGCCTTCGTGATCGCGCACGATGCCGTGGATGTAGACGTCCTTGAACGGAACCTTGCCCAGGAAATGGGTGGTCATCATGATCATCCGGGCAACCCAGAAGAAGATGATCTCGTAGCCGGTGACCAGCACCTGCGACGGCACGAAGGCCTTGAGTTCCGGCGTCTCGTTCGGCCAGCCCAGGCTGGAGAACGGCACCAGTGCCGACGAGAACCAGGTGTCGAGCACATCTTCGTCGCGACGCAGGGTCTTGCCCGGTGCCTGTGCCTGTACTTCTTCCAGCGTGCGCCCGACATAGGCCTTGCCGTCTTCGTCGTACCAGGCCGGGATCTGGTGGCCCCACCACAGCTGGCGGCTGATGCACCAGTCCTGGATGTTGTTCATCCACTGGTTGTAGGTGTTGACCCAGTTTTCCGGCACAAAGCGCACTTCGCCCGATTCCACCGCGTCGATGGCCTTCTGGGTGATGCTCTTGCCGGTGGCATCGCCCTCGCCCACCTTGGTCATGGCGACAAACCACTGGTCGGTCAGCAAAGGTTCGATCACCGAACCGGTACGATCGCCACGCGGCACCATCAGCTTGTGCGGCTTGGTTTCAACCAGAAGGCCAGCGGCTTCCAGATCGGCCAGCATCGCCTTGCGGGCCTCGCTGGTGGACAGGCCTGCGTAGGCAGCCGGCAGGTCGAAACCGCCCTGCGCACTGCCGTCAAAGCCGAACACCTGTGCCTTGGCCAGCATGGTGGCTTCCAGGCTCATCACATTGATCAGCTGCGTGTTGTGGCGCTTGCCGACCTGATAGTCGTTGAAGTCGTGTGCCGGCGTGATCTTGACGAAGCCGGTACCGAAGGCGGCATCGACATAGTCGTCGGCAATCACCGGAATGGTGCGGCCGGTCAGCGGCAGCTCGAGCTGCTTGCCCAACAGGTGCTGGTAGCGCTCGTCGCTCGGGTTGATGGCGACGGCGACGTCACCCAGCAGCGTTTCCGGACGGGTGGTGGCAACCACGACCACATCGTCGGAGCCGACCACCGGATAGCGGATATGCCACATCTTGCCGTCTTCTTCCTCGGAAATCACTTCGAGGTCGGACACGGCGGTGCCCAGTTTCGGGTCCCAGTTCACCAGGCGCTTGCCGCGGTAGATCAGGCCCTGTTCGAACAGGCGCACGAAGACTTCGGTCACCGCGGTCGACATCTTGTCGTCCATGGTGAAGTATTCCTTGTCCCAGTCCACCGAGCAGCCGACGCGGCGCATCTGGCTGGTGATGGTGCCGCCGGACTTTTCCTTCCACTCCCACACCTTGCCGATAAACGCGTCGCGGCCCAGGTCGTGGCGCGACACGCCCTGCTCGGCCAGCTGGCGCTCCACCACGATCTGGGTAGCGATACCGGCGTGGTCGGTGCCCGGCACCCACAGCGTGTTGTCGCCCTTCATGCGGTAGTAGCGGGTCAGGCCATCCATGATGGTCTGGTTGAAGGCGTGGCCCATGTGCAGCGTGCCGGTGACGTTCGGCGGCGGCAGCTGGATGCAGAAGGAAGGCTTGGCGGTATCCATGCTCGGCTTGAAGTAGCCGGCCTGATTCCAGGTGTCGTACCAGCGGCGCTCGATGTCGCCCGGTTCAAAGCTTTTGGCAAGTTCCATGGTCGTGTCAGGTGTCTAGTGAAAACGCAAAAAAATGACGCCAATTATAGCGCACCGCAGCGTGCCCCGTCTTGCCGGCACAGCGGACACACCATGCCGCGTAGCGACTTGTCTTAAGGCGACAAAAAACAATCGAATGTATACAAGCACTTCCAAGGCATGCACTTTTGCGGCTAGACTGGCCTTCCCATCCATCTGGAATCAAGACCGGCACAGTCCGGCCATCCGGAGAACGACAACAACAGGCTTGCGCCGCCATGCAGCACAAGCCGGGTACAAAGGAAAAACATGCATCGCCTGATCCGCTATATCACGCAGGGTTCTCTGGTCAGCCAGATCCTGCTCGGCCTCATCGCCGGCGTAGCCCTCACCCTGGTAGCACCGGAAGCCGCCAAATCGGCAGGACTATTGGGTTCGCTGTTTATCAGCGCCCTGAAAGCGGTAGCACCGATACTGGTGTTTGTGCTGGTGGCCGCTTCTATTGCCAACCATAAAAAAGGCCAGCCCACCCATATTCGTCCGATTCTGGTGCTGTACCTGCTGGGCACCTTCTCCGCTGCGCTGGTGGCGGTGATGATGAGCTTTGCCTTTCCGACCATGCTGACACTGGTGTCGCATAGCGGTGAACTGTCGCCCCCAGGCGGCATCTCCGAAGTCCTCAAGACCCTGCTCATGAATGTGGTCGACAATCCGGTCAATGCGTTACTGACCGCCAACTTTGTCGGCATTCTGGCCTGGGCCATCGCACTGGGCATTGCGCTGCGCCATGCGTCGGACACCACCAAGCTGGTGGTGCATGACCTTTCCTATGGCATCACCTTCATCGTGCACATCATCATCCGCTTTGCCCCGCTGGGCATTTTCGGCCTGATTGCCTCCACGCTGGCCACCACCGGTTTTGGTGCACTGTGGGGCTATGCCCAGTTGCTGGCGGTTCTGATAGGCAGCATGCTGCTGGTTGCACTGGTGCTCAACCCGCTGATCGTGTACTGGAAAATACGTAAAAATCCGTTCCCGCTGGTTTTCACCTGCCTGAAAGAAAGCGGCATCACCGCCTTCTTTACCCGCAGCTCGGCCGCCAATATTCCGGTAAACATGGAGCTGTGCGAGAAGCTGGGTCTGCATGAAGATACCTACGCGGTCTCCATCCCGCTTGGTGCCACCATCAATATGGCCGGCGCGGCCATCACCATCACCGTACTGACGCTGGCCGCAGTGCATACGCTGGGCATCGTGGTAGATGTACCAACCGCACTGCTGCTCTCTGTTGTTGCTGCCGTGTGCGCCTGCGGTGCCTCCGGTGTCGCTGGCGGCTCGCTGCTATTGATCCCGCTGGCTTGCAGCCTGTTCGGCATCTCCAACGATATCGCCATGCAGGTGGTCGCCGTCGGCTTCATCATCGGCGTACTGCAGGACTCGGCCGAGACCGCGCTGAATTCGTCCACCGATGTGCTGTTCACCGCCGCCGCCTGTATCGCAGGTGAGGACAAGCTGCCATCCGGCGCAATCAGCAGCCAGAGCTAAGCGCCAACTACCAGAAAAACGCCCCGTCAGGCTCAGCCTGACGGGGCGTTCTGCATGGCAAGGCGCTCAGGCAGCGCGCCCGAGCAGCGCATCCAGCACCCGCGTCGGCAGGATGCGCTTCAAAAACCAGAACAGATGGGTCGGCACCGTCACCCGGTAACGAGCTGCGGGCCGCTTCGCCGCCAGCGCCTTAAACACGGCATCCAGCACCGCCGACTCGGGCAGGGTAAACGGCGCAGCCGGGCCCGGCTTTTGCAGCCGCGCCAACTGCGCCTCATAAGCCGCGCGATGGCAGCTTGCCTCGATATCGATATTTTGCAGAAATTTTGCCAGTGCATTAGGGCGAAAGCGGCTGACAATCGGCCCTGGCTCGATCAAGCTGACATGGATGCCGCTACCCAAGAGCTCCAGCCGCAGCGTATCGCACAAGCCTTCCATCGCATATTTGCTGGCGTTATACGCACCCCGGTACTTCATCGCGGCAAAACCCAGTACCGAACTGTTATAGAGAATGCGGCCGTGCCCTTGAGCGCGCATCACCGGCAGCACGGCATTCATCAGCTCCCATGCACCAAACAGATTGGTTTCAAACTGCGCACGCATGGCAAAACGGCGCACATCCTCGCAAGCACCGGGCTGGCCGTAACCGGCATTATTAAATAGCGCATCAAGGGTGCCACCGGTACGGGACAGCACTTCGGCGACACAGGCATGGATGCTGGCACTGTCATCCACATCCAGATGGAGCGCCTCCAGCCCCTCGCCGGCAAGGCGGGCCACATCACCGGCCTGACGGCAGGTGGCAAAAACACGCCAGCCACGGCTTTTAAGGCCATGCGCCACCGCATAACCGATGCCGCTTGAGCAGCCGGAAATCAGAATAGTTTTCATCTCTTTACAATCTATGCATTTTTGCTACTAGCCAGAGCGCGCACACTACACCAAAATACGCCTTTGCTGCACAAAGCATTCACACAGGAATTCCACTATGCAACAGGCCATGCCGGATATCGGCTCGCCCTTCTTTTACGGCGTATTTTTCATCGCCGTGCTTATCATGCTGGCGGTCGACATTGTCGCACTCAATAAAAAAGGCGCGCACAAGGTGGGCGTCAAGGAGGCGCTGGCCTGGTCCTGCGTCTGGGTCACGGTTGCGCTATCGTTCGCGGCCTGGCTGTACTGGGACCTCAAGCTGGACCCGGCCTTCGGCCCGGCCATCGCCCATGAAAAAACGCTGGAGTTCCTCACCGGCTATGTGATCGAAAAATCGCTGGCCGTCGACAACATCTTCGTGTTCCTGATGATTTTCGCCTACTTCAAGGTGCCGCCCGAGTATCAGCGCCGCGTGCTGGTCTATGGCGTGTTCGGTGCCATCATCCTGCGCGCCGTGATGGTGGGCGTAGGGGCGGCACTGGTGAAGGAATTCGCCTGGGTGCTGTATATCTTCGGCGCTTTCCTGGTGTTTACCGGCCTGAAAATGATGCTGCCGGAGAAGGAAGAAGCCGCTGACCTGGCCGACAACCCTATCCTCAAGTTCCTGCGCCGCCATATCCGCATGACCGACCAGATGCACGGCGAAAAATTCTTTATCGTCAAGGATGGCCTGCGCTACGCCACACCGATGTTCCTGGTGCTGGTGATGATAGAGTTGTCGGATGTAGTGTTTGCCGTCGACAGTATCCCGGCCATTTTCGCCGTCACCACCGACCCGTTTATCGTGCTGACTTCGAATATTTTCGCCATTCTCGGCTTGCGCGCGATGTACTTCCTGCTGGCGGATGTGGCTGACCGCTTCCATCTGCTCAAATACGGCCTCGCCGTAGTGCTGACTTTTATCGGCGTCAAGATGTTGATCGTCAAGGTATTCCATATTCCAACGGCGATTTCACTCAGCGTTGTATTTGTCGTCATCATCGGCTCGGTCCTGCTCTCGCTGGCCTTCCCCAAGCGCGAACACACGGCTTAAGCCACGCGACACGCAGCCGCAGGCAACGCCCCTTGCTAGGCAGGACGGGGCGTTGCCCCTACAATAGGCGGCAAAATCGTATTGATGCACAAGGAATGACGAAATGGCCAGAGCCGCCAAAACCGCTGCCAGTTTCGAAAGCGCCCTCGCCCAGCTGGAAGAAATCATTCAGGCCATGGAAAGCGGCGACATGCCACTGGAGGGCGCGCTGGCGTCCTACAAGCAAGGTACCGAACTGATCAAGTTCTGCCAGGCCAAGCTGGCCGACGCCGAGCAGCAGCTCAAAGTATTGGAAAACGACGAACTCAAGCCGCTGGTCCTGCCCGATGCAAGCTGAAAACTTTAGCCACTGGATGACCTGCGTACAGCAGGAGATGGAGCTGACGCTGGCCAGGCTGTTGCCGGATGCCGCCCATGCGCCGCAAACCCTGCACAGTGCCATGCGCTACAGCACGCTGGAAGGCGGCAAGCGTGCCCGGCCTTTGCTGGTCTACGCCGCCGGCGAACTGTGCGGCGCCAGCGCAGACAATCTGGCGCGCATCGCCGCTGCCGTCGAACTGGTCCATGTTTACTCGCTGGTGCACGACGATATGCCGTGCATGGACGATGATGTGCTGCGCCGCGGCAAGGCAACCTGCCATGTGGCGTTTGACGAAGCCACTGCGCTGCTGACCGGCGATGCCTTGCAAACCCTGGCCTTCGATCTGCTGTCGCAGCCTATGGCCGGCATAGAACCCGCCACCCAGCTTGCGCTGGTGCAGACACTGGCACGCGCGTCGGGCCACGCCGGCATGGCTGGCGGCCAGGCCATCGATCTGGCCAGCGTCGGCCTGGAGCTGTCGCTGCCCGAGCTGGAATATATGCACCTGATGAAGACCGGCGCGCTGATTCGCGCGGCGGTCATGCTGGGCGCACAAGCCGGCACGCCTTTATCCAGCGATGAGCTGGCGCGCCTGGACCACTTCGCCAAGTGCATCGGCCTCGCCTTCCAGGTGGTTGACGATGTGCTGGATGTCGACGCCGATAGCCAGGCACTAGGCAAAACAGCCGGCAAGGATGCCGCCAACGATAAACCGACTTACGTCAGCCTGATGGGACTTGCCCGTGCACGCGAATTTGCCCGTGAACTCTCCAGTGATGCCTTTGACGCGCTCGAACCCTTCGCCGGCAAAGCCGCAAGACTCAGGGAGCTTGGCCGCTACATCGTCGAGCGCTCTTTCTGAACAGCAACAGATGACCACAACTGCCCTGCTTGACACCATAGACACACCGGCCGACCTGCGCCGCCTGACACGCACCCAGTTGCCGCAACTGGCACGCGAGCTGCGCGCCTTCCTTTTGGACTCGGTCAGCCAGACCGGCGGCCATCTGGCCTCCAACCTGGGCAGTATCGAGCTGACCATTGCCCTGCACTATGTATTCAACACACCGGACGACAGGCTGGTCTGGGACGTGGGCCACCAGACCTACCCGCACAAGATCCTGACCGGACGGCGTGCCCGCATGGGCAGCATGCGCCAGAAAGACGGCCTCGCGGGCTTTCCCAAACGCGAAGAATCGCCCTACGACACCTTCGGCGTCGGCCACAGCTCCACCAGCATAGGCGCCGCACTGGGCATGGCAGTGGCCGCCAAGGCACAGAAGATAGACCGCAGCTGTGTGGCCATTATCGGTGACGGCGCACTGACCGCAGGTCAGGCCTTCGAGGCGCTTAACAGCGCCGGTGCCATGGACACCAATTTGCTGGTGGTGCTTAACGACAACGATATGTCGATCTCGGCCAATGTCGGCGCGCTCAACAACTATCTGGCCAAGCTTTTGTCCAGCCGCTTTTACAGCAGCGTACGCGAAGGCTCAAGCAAGGTGCTGGGCATTGTGCCGCCGGTACGCGAGCTGGCAAGCAAGGTCGAAGAACACGTCAAGGGCATGCTGACCCCGAGCACCCTGTTCGAGGCTTTCGGCTTCAACTATATCGGCCCGATAGATGGCCATGATCTCGACACGCTGGTCGAAACGCTGAAGAACATCAAGAGCCTGAAAGGCCCGCAGTTCCTGCACATCGTCACCAAGAAGGGTCAGGGCTACAAGCTGGCGGAAAAAGACCCGATCGCCTATCACGGTGTCTCCCGCTTCGACCCGGAAAGCGGCCTTGCCGCCGGCAAAAGCGGTGGCAAGCCCAGCTACACCCAGGTATTCGGTGACTGGCTGTGCGATATGGCGAAAAAAGACCACCGCCTGATCGGCATCACCCCGGCCATGAGCGAGGGCTCGGGCATGGTGCGCTTTGCACGCGAGCATGCCGAGCGCTTCTTCGATGTCGCCATTGCCGAACAGCACGCGGTGACCTTCGCCGCCGGTATGGCTTGCGACGGTATGAAGCCTGTGGTCGCCATCTACTCAACCTTCTTGCAGCGCGGCTATGACCAGCTGATCCATGATGTGGCGCTACAAAACCTGCCAGTGGTGTTCGCCATCGACCGCGCCGGTCTGGTCGGCGCCGACGGCCCGACCCATGGCGGCGCGTTTGACTTGTCCTTCCTGCGCTGCATTCCAAACATGACGGTGATGGCGCCATCCGACGAGAATGAGTGCCGCCAGATGCTGTATACAGCCTTCACCCTCGACACCCCGACTGCAGTGCGCTATCCGCGCGGTGCCGGCTGCGGCGCCGAAGTCATCAAGGACATGTGCGCTCTGCCGCTGGGCAAGGGGCGCCTGTTGCGCGAAGGCAAGTCTGGCATCGCCATCCTGGCTTTTGGCAGCATGGTCACGCCGGCGCTGGCTGCGGCCGAAGCGCTGGACGCCACCGTCGCCGACATGCGGTTTGTCAAACCGCTGGACACTGAACTGGTGCGCACGCTGGCGCAAGGCAACAGCCTGATCGTTACCGTGGAAGAAAACGTCATCATGGGCGGCGCAGGCTCGGCCTGCATCGAAGCCATGGAAGCCGCTCAGCTTGCCACGCAGGTCTTGCAACTGGGCCTGCCCGACGACTTTGTCGACCATGGCGACCACGCCCAGCAACTGGCATCCTGCGGCCTTGACGCTGCCGGCATCGAAGCATCCATACGCTTGCGGCTCAAACCGCAATAAAGACAGGGCGCAGCCATGGTCGATATACCCATCAACCACTGGCTGCGCCTTGCCGGTACCCCGTTCGAAACCCTGCCCCTATTCGCCACCAGCATTGCCATCGGCCTGTTTATCGGTATCGAGCGCGAGCGCAAGTCCGACACCATCGCCGGCATCCGCACCTTTGCCCTGACCGCCTTTCTCGGCACCTTGCTGGCCATGCTGGCACAGCGCACCCAGACCCTGTGGCTGCCGGCTATCGGCCTGATTCTGGTCGGCAGCCTGAGCTTTCTGCCCTCGCCCCCCGAGCGCCTGCGCGACTCGCGCACCACCACCCAAGCCGCGCTGTTTATCAGCTACGGTCTTGGCATACTGGTCTGGCACGAGGGAGTCCGGCTGGCCATCGCACTGGGCGTTCTGACCACCTTGCTGCTTTATCTCAAGCGCGAGCTGTCCAGCCTGTCGCACGAGCTGTCGCGGCGCGATCTATTGTCCATCCTGCAATTTTGCGCGCTGACCTTTATCATTCTGCCGCTGCTGCCCGACCAGAATTTCGGCCCTTACCGCGCCTTCAATCCGTATCAGGTGTGGCTGCTGGTCGTACTGATCGTGGGGGTCGGGCTGGCCGGTTTTCTGGCGCTGAAAATTTTCGGCACCCGCTTTGGCGCCACCATACTGGGCGTGATGGGCGGACTGGTTTCCTCCACCGCCACCACGCTGGTCTATGCCCGCGAAGCGCATGCCCGCCCGGCATCACTGGCACTGGCAAGCCAGGTCATTCTGCTGGCCAATCTGGTGCTGTTTGCCCGCCTGACGCTGGTGACGGCCGTGGTCATGCCCTCGGCCTTGCAGGCCGTGGCCACCTTGCTGCTGCCCGCCTTGCTATTGGGGCTGATTGCCACCGCGCTGATGCTGCGCGGTGGTGATGCGCCGCACCCGCAGCACACGCCCGAACTGCAAAACCCGACCCAACTGCGCCTGGCACTGGGCTTTGCCGCGCTATTTGCCGCAGTCCTGGTACTTAGCGCCTGGCTCAATGATTTATTCGGCAGCAAGGGCGTGTATTTTGTGGCCCTGATCAGCGGGCTGAATGATGTGGATGCCATTACCCTGACGCTGTACCAGATGCTGGGCAAGGCACAGATAGACGAACACAGCCTGATCGTCGCCATGCTGCTGGCCATCAGCGCCAATAGCGCCTTCAAGTTCGGCCTGATCGCCACTCTGGGCGGACGTACGCTGGCGCTGCGCTGTCTGCCGACCTTTGCCTCTACTCTGGTCGGCATGACCGCCGGCCTGCTGGTCCTGCTCTAGCGTCATCCAGCTACTCCCAGTCGTGCATTGTCAGCAAATCAGATTTTGCACACACTCAATTCATGCTTTATAAATAATACGAGCTGGGTAATTCATAAAGCCACTCACTTGTGTCGGCTGGTAGCTGGCATTTAGGCAATCAATCCGTCAAGCGCCATACCCGAAGAGGAACTACCCATGCAACTCAAAAAAATACTCAGCACATTGCTGCTGTCGCTAATGGCCAGTGTCGCCATGGCTACCAATGCCGGCGTTGCCTTTGCCACACTGCCGGGCAAGGCCATCGTCGCCGGCGAACTGAAGCTGGAGGCGACAGTGACGGCCATCGATACCGCCACCCGCACCCTGACCCTGCAAGGGACGAACGGTCAGCTGCGTCAAGTCGTAGCCGGTCCCGATGTACGCAACTTTGCGCAAATCAGGGTGGGTGACAAGGTTCAGGCTAAACTGCTCGAAGCGCTGACACTGGAACTCAAAAAGGGCGGTGCTGGCGTACGCACCCGCGTAGACACCGTGGAAGCGGGTCGTGCCGAAGAAGGCAGCGCGCCGGCTGGCGTGATCGCAAAGAAGACAACCGTGATGGCGGATGTGATCAAGGTAAACCTCAAAGCCCACACCATCGAACTTAAGGGAGTCTCGCGCAAGCTGACGCTGAAAATCGAGGATCCGGAGCAGCTCAAGCGGATCCAGGTGGGCGACCAGATCAAGGGCACTTATGTCGATGCGCTGGGCATTTCCCTGATCCCACAGGCGGCAAAGTGATACGCGCATAACCGGCCCTCTGCCCGGATATGAAAAAACCCGGTTCAATGAACCGGGTTTTTTTGCATCACCGTAACGATCAGGCGTTGCGGTTCTTGCGGCGCTCGTGCTCTTGCAGGAAGCGCTTACGCATACGGATGTTTTGCGGCGTGATTTCAACGATTTCGTCGTCGTCGATGAATTCGACAGCGGACTCGAGCGTCATCTTGATCGGCGTGGTCAGACGCACGGCTTCGTCGGTACCGGAAGCGCGCACGTTGGTCAGCTGCTTGCCCTTGAGCGGGTTCACCACCAGATCGTTGTCGCGGCTATGGATACCGATGATCATGCCTTCGTACAGCTTGTCACCTGGCGACACGAACATACGGCCGCGGTCTTCCAGCTTCCACAGGGCGTAGGCCACAGCCACACCGTTATCCTGCGAAATCAGCACACCGTTGTGACGGCCAGGCATATCGGCTTTAGCCGGTGCGTAATCATCAAATACATGGCTCATCAGGCCGGTACCACGGGTCATGGTCATGAAGTCGCCCTGGAAGCCGATCAGGCCACGCGCAGGGATATGGTACTCGAGGCGGGTACGACCCTGGCCATCGGATTCCATATTGGTCAGTTCGCCACGGCGACGACCCAGCTCTTCCATCACGGCGCCCTGGGTGGTGTCTTCCACGTCTACGGTCAGGTTTTCGTACGGCTCGCACTTCTCGCCATCGATGTCCTTGAACACGACACGTGGCTTACCCACGGCCATTTCGAAGCCTTCACGACGCATGTTTTCCAACAGAATGGTCAGGTGCAGTTCACCACGACCGGACACGCGGAAGATGTCCGCGTCTTCGGTGTCTTCCACACGCAGCGCAACGTTGGTCAAGAGCTCTTTGGTCAGGCGGTCGCGGATCTGGCGCGAAGTCACGAACTTGCCTTCGGTACCGGCCAGTGGCGAGGTGTTCACCATGAAGTCCATGGTCAGGGTAGGCTCGTCCACACCCAGCACCGGCATGCCGACAGGCGCGTCACGGTCGCAGATGGTCACACCGATACCGATATCGTCCAGACCGGAGATGGTGATGATGTCGCCGGCTTCGGCTTCTTCAACCGGCACGCGCTCCAGACCCTTGAAGCCCAACACCTGGTTGATGCGGCCTTGTGCAACCTGCTCTTCGTGGTTCATGACAACCACGACCTGACCCGGCTTGATACGGCCGTTCAGTACGCGGCCCAGACCCAGGCGACCGGTGTAGGTCGAGTAGTCCAGCGCGGAAATTTGCAGCTGCAGCGGAGCTTCAGGGTCGCCCGAAGGGGTCGGCACATGCTTGAGCACGGTTTCGAACAGCGGACGCATATTGTCCGACTCTTCTTCCAGTTCCAGCTTGGCAAAGCCGTTCAGGCCGGATGCGTAGATAATCGGGAAGTCGAGCTGCTCGTCGGTCGCGCCCAGCTTGTCGAACAGGTCAAACGTCTGGTCAACCACCCAGTCCGGACGTGCGCCCGGACGGTCGATCTTGTTGATCGCCACGATAGGACGCAGACCCAGCGCCAGTGCCTTCTTGGTCACAAAGCGGGTCTGTGGCATCGGGCCTTCAACGGCATCCACCAGCAGCACAACACCGTCTACCATGCCCAGTACGCGCTCTACTTCACCACCGAAGTCGGCGTGTCCCGGGGTGTCCACGATATTGATGTGTACGCCTTCATATTCGATGGCGGTATTCTTGGAAAGAATGGTAATGCCGCGTTCTTTTTCGAGGTCATTGCTGTCCATAACACGCTCGACAACCTGTTGGTTGTCGCGGAAAGTGCCGGACTGGCGAAGCAATTGGTCAACCAGAGTCGTCTTGCCGTGGTCAACGTGAGCGATAATAGCGATGTTGCGAATTTGTCGGGTCATTGTCTCTGCTTATACAGAAGTGGGGCGAAAAATTAGGGGGCGATGGTATCACGCATCGCGCGTTTCCCCAAATTTTCTATTCGCGTCAGGCAGATACCTGATCCGACATTAGATCCGGATACGCTCTGGCACCCCTAAAAACACAGGAAAAACATCATGTACGACTGGAATGCCCTTTGGCACCAACACGCAGGTTACCGTAGCGGTTTCAACCTCAAAACCCACAATCTGGCCGCCACCCAGGACATCAACACGCTGGCGGAACAGCTATCCGCCCGCCTGATCAAACCAGCCAAGAGCGAACACGACGTGGCCGTTTACGAAACTGACGGCCTGTTCATCCTTGCCGGCCACAATGACGGCTTGCAGTTACTGGAACTGAAAAAACACGAGATGTTCGACATCACCCTGCACTTTGTGACCGAGGGTGACGACAGCGAATGCACACTGCCCTGCATCGAGGTCACGGTAGACAATCTGGCGACTGGCGAAAACAGCCACTGGCGCACCGCGGTGAGCAAGGACAAGGATGGCAACATCCTGATCGGACGCGAGAAACTGGGCAGTGGCCTCGCCCCCATGATGCCGTTTGACGAGTTGTCCTTTACCGACAATGCGCGTTTTCGCGATGACCTCTATCACGCCTGGCAGCAGGAATTGCCTTTGCTTGCGCCGGAAATCGAAGCGTGGTTCGATCCTGAGCGCGTTGTTGCCACAGCCAGTGCCGCGCATGAGGCTCAAGCGGCCACAGACAGCCTGCATGGCGAAATGGATGCACGCACCCACGAAATGCTGGAGCGCTACGCCGAAATCATCCGCCGCGAGCAATTGCTGCTGTCGCGCCGTTTTGCCGACAACGAGCTGCAACTGATTGCTGCCGTACTCAAGGGCATACACTTTGAAGGCGCATCGGCTTGCCGCGGTCTGTGGCTGGCGGTAGAGGCGCGCATTCTGGATGAGGATCTGGATCACGAGCATCAGGTGGATGCCGAAGCCCTGCTGAGCAAGCTCAAGGCACTGTCCTACACCCAGGAAGTCGCCCTGATCGAGGCGCTGGCACCCGCCGCCTGATATAGCCGGAGTCAAGTACCCCTCACTTGCTCCGGCCAAAAAAATGGGCGACGTTGCCGTCGCCCGAATCCCATCCATACCAAATCAGAAAGCCTCATGCCTTCCGGGTACTAAGATAGCTGATAATAATTACAAAAGCATTAATCACGACACATCCAGCACCACTTTCCCCAGATTACTGTTGTCTTCCATATACAGATGCGCATCCGCCACCGCCGACAGCGGGTACACACTGTCCAGCGTTACCCTCAATTTTCCGTCAGCCAGTGCCGGCAAAATCGTCTCTTCCAGCGCCCGCGCCAGACGCGCACGCACGGCCAGTGGCTGGCTACGCAGCGTCGAACCCATAATGCGCAAACGCTTGACCAGCAGCAGCCCCAGATTCAGCTCGGCGCTGCGCCCGCCCATCACGCCTATTACCACCAGACGCCCGTCCGGATTGAGACAGGCCAGATTTTCGCGAAAATAACTGCCGCCTACCGGGTCCAGAATGACATCCACCCCACCCTGCGCCTTAAGCTGCGCGGCAAAAGCGGCATCGCGCCGGCCATTGAATACCTGAGTCGCCCCCAGACTGCGGCAAAATTCCAGCTTTTCATCGGCACTGGCACTGGCCAGCGCTTCGGCGCCTAGCAGGCACGCCAGCTGTATGGCGGCAGAGCCGACACCGCTGGCACCGGCATGTACCAAAAAGCGCTCTCCGGCTTGCAAGGCCGCCACTTCCACCAGATTCAGCCATGCCGTCATCCACACTTCAGGCAGGCTGGCCGCCTCCGCCCAGCTCATGGCATCCGGCTTGGGGATGGCCAGCGCCTCATCCAGCAAGGCATAGTCGGCATAACCGCCGCCCTGCAACAGGCCAAATACTGCGTCGCCAGGCTGAAAGCGCGACGGGCCGTTAATCTCGTCCACCACACCGGCGACTTCCAGCCCCAGAATCGGCGATGCCCCGGCAGGCGCCGGATAATGCCCTTCGCGCTGCACAATATCGGCACGATTCAGCCCGGCTGCCATCACCCGCACCCGCATCTGGCCTGCTGCCGGCACCGGCTTTTCGACCATGGAAATGGCCAGCGTACCGACGCCACCCGGCCCGCTTTGCACTACTGCACGCATCACCATGCCCACACCTCTACCCACCAGTTGATTCCAATTGGTTACAATAGCACGCAATGACTGAATCCTGCTTCCACTGCGCCTTGCCCGTTCCGGCAGGCTGCGACTATCCGATACGCTATCGCCAGCACAGCAAACCTGCCTGCTGCGCCGGCTGTCAGGCCGTTGCCCAGACCATTATCGATGCCGGTCTGGACGACTATTACCAGCATCGCAGCACTGAGGCGGGGCAGGCCGAAGCCTTGCCAGACGAGCTATTGCAGCAGATTCGCCTGTATGACAGCGAGTCCCTGCAACAAAGTTTTGTCCACGTTGAAGACGGGCACGTGCGCGAGGCCTCGCTGATACTGGAGGGCATCACCTGCGCCGCCTGCATCTGGCTGAACGAGCAGCATTTGCAGCGCCAGGACGGCATCTTGTCGGTCGACATCAACTACACCACCCATCGCGCCCGCGTGCGCTGGGACACAAGCCGCATCAAGCTGTCGCAAATTCTGGAGGCCATCGCCGCCATCGGTTATCGCGCCCATCCTTACGACGCAGCCCGCCAGGAAGCGCTGCAGCAAAAACAGCGCAAACAGGCGATCAACCGGCTCTGGGTGGCCGGCCTGTCGATGATGCAGGTGATGATGTATGCCGTACCGGTCTACCTTGCCCCGGATGGCGAAATCGAGCCCGACTTCCTGTGGATGCTGCACTGGGCCAGCCTGATCCTGACCCTGCCGGTGATGGTCTACTCGGCCGTTCCCTTTTATCAGGCCACCTGGCGCGATCTCAAGCGGCATCGGGTGGGCATGGATACGCCGGTGACCATAGGCATACTGACCACCTTCTTTGCCAGCCTGTATGCCCTGCTGAACCATATAGAACATGGCATTTACTTCGATTCGGTGTCGATGTTCGTTTTCCTGCTGCTGGGCGGGCGCTATCTTGAGGGCATTGCCAGGCGCGAGGCCGGCGCGGCGGCCGAAACGCTGGTCAAGCTGATTCCGGCCTTCGCCCATAAACTCAGCGCCTGGCCCGAATCGCGCGAGACCCACGAAGCGGCTGCCGCGACGCTATCTTGCGGCGATGTGCTGCTGATTCGCCCCGGCGAAACCGTTCCCGCCGACGCTTGCGTACTGGAGGGGCATAGCCAGTTAAACGAGGCACTGTTGACCGGCGAGAGCCGTCTGCTTGACAAGCAGGCAGGTGACGCGCTGATTGCCGGCAGCGTCAACACCGCCAGCCCTTTGTATGTGCGCATTACCGGTACCGGCCAGAATACGCGCTTGGCCAGCATTGTGCGCCTGCTGGATCAGGCTCTGGCCGAGAAACCGCGACTGGCAGAAATCGCCGACCGTTTCGCCGGCTGGTTTGTGCTGGCCTTGCTGCTGGCGGCGGTCGCGACCTTTGCCTGGTGGTATCCGCATGATCCCGAACACGCGCTATGGATTACCGTAGCCGTGCTGGTCATTTCCTGCCCTTGCGCCCTGTCGCTGGCCACGCCGGCTGCGCTGACAGCCGCCACCGGACGTCTGGCACTGGATGGCGTCCTCACCACCCGCGGCCATGCGCTGGAAGCCCTGGCCCGCGCCAGCGATGTGGTGTTCGACAAAACCGGCACCCTGACCCATGGTGATATGCGCCTGATTGCGACCCGGGCGCTGGACGGACGCGACCCTGCCAAACTGCTCGCATTGGCTGCCGGCCTCGAAACCGGATCGGAACACCCGATCGCGCGCGCCATACTGGCCGCCACACCGCAAGCCGCCCGGTGTGAACAACTGGACAACCATGCCGGCCAGGGTGTGCAAGGGATTGTTCAGGGGCAACGCTACCGCTTGGGCAAACCGGACTTTGTTGCCGCCCTGTCAGGCAGCGCCAGCATCAATAGTGCAGGCTGGCACGATGGCGCAACCGTAATTGCACTCGGCGACGAGCAGGGGGTGCTGGCGCTGTTTGCCATCGGCGACCGCGTGCGCGATGACGCCAAAGCCATGCTGACGGCACTCAAACAGGCAGGACTCAAAGTTCATTTGCTATCCGGCGATGCCCTGACTGCCTGCAGCAATCTGGCCGCGCAACTGGGCATAGACCATATCAAGGCGGAAGCGACACCGGAAGACAAGCTCGCCTATGTGCGCAAGCTGCAGACACAAGGATGCAAAGTCGTGATGCTGGGCGACGGCATCAATGACGCGCCGGTGCTGATGCAGGCCGACGTTTCCATCGCCATGGGTGGCGGCACCGATGTCGCGACCGCCAGCGGCGATATGATTCTGATGGGCGACCGGCTGGCCTTATTGCCGGATGCCTTCGCCCTCGCCCGCAAGACGCTGGCCATTATCCGGCAAAACCTGTGGTGGGCCGCCGCCTACAATCTGCTGGCCCTGCCACTGGCCATGAGCGGCCATGTCACGCCGTGGATCGCCAGCCTGGGCATGGCCTGCAGTTCGCTGGTGGTGGTAAGTAATGCACTGCGCCTGAACAAGAGGAAAAGCTGATGGAAAGCCTGTATTTACTGATACCCATGAGCCTGGTACTGGCTTTTCTGATCGGCGGCATTTTCTGGTGGGCAACGCGCGCCGGTCAGTTCGACGATCTGGAAGGACCGGCACACCGGGTGATGATGGATGACGATAGCGCGCATAGCACACCGGAAAAAGTTACGCCAAAAGAATGATTTACTAAAAATCACAAACGCAATGTACTAAAAGGATAAGGAAGAGCCTTCTTGCCGCTAAAGCGCATTACGCTTGGTGTAGAATCCGCCGTTTTTCCAAAACCCTTTTACGCACAGGCCACACCCAGTGAATACTCTCCAGGCAATCATTGGCATGCTGTTTCTGATCGGCGTTGCCTACGCGGCCTCCACCAACCGCAAGGCAATCAACTGGCGCACCGTTGGCGCCGGCTTGCTGATCCAGAGCGCGCTGTTCATCCTCATCACCTATGTACCGGCTGTCAACCAGGTCTTCAACGCGGTCGGTACCGGCTTTGCCAAGGTTCTGTCCTTTGCCAGCGAAGGCGCAACCTTCGTGTTCGGCGATCTGGCCCGCCCGGCAAAGATGGGCTTTATCTTCGCCTTTGTCGTGCTGCCGGTCATCATCTTCTTCTCGGCGCTGACCGCCCTGCTCTACCATCTGGGCATTCTGCAGCGCGTCGTGGCCGGCCTTGCCTGGTTCATGAAGCGCACCATGCGGCTGTCCGGACCGGAAAGCCTGACTGTTGCCGGCAATATCTTTCTGGGCCAGACCGAAGCGCCTTTGCTGATCCGCCCTTACATCAAGCACATGACCAAATCGGAACTGGCTTGCGTGATGGTTGCCGGCATGTCGACCCTGGCGGGCGGCGTACTGGCCGCTTATGTCAGTTTCCTTGGCGGTGACAACCCGGCCGAGCAGGCCCGCTTCGCCACCTTGCTGCTGACCGCTTCGTTTATGAATGCACCGGCGGCAGTCGTGTTCGCCAAGATCATGTTCCCGGAAACCGACTACGACCATGAGTCGGGCGACAAGCGCGAAGTCGAAGAAGCCGAAGACAGCACCTTTATCAGTGCCATTGTCGGCGGCGCACTGGACGGCACCAAGATGGCCTCGGCTATTGCCACCATTCTGATCGCCATCGTGTCGCTGATCGCCCTGTTCAACTTCCTGGTAATGGACGGCATCGGAGCGGCGCTGGGCGTCAACGAGATGATCAAGGCTTCGACCGGCGGCATCTTTGACGGCCTGACCCTGCAATATCTGTTCGGTCAGGTATTCCGCGTGTTCGCCTTTATGATGGGCGTAAGCTGGGCCGAAAGCCTGCAGGTTGGCTCCCTGATTGGCCAGAAAATCGTGCTGAACGAATTCATCGCCTATCTGGATCTGGCCAAGCTCAAGGAAGCCGGCACCCTGTCGCCACAGGCCATCCTGATCTCGACCTTCGCGCTATCGAGCTTCTCTAACTTCGGCTCGATCGGCATTTCGGTCGCAGGCATTGGCGCACTGGCGCCCACCAAGCAGAAAACGCTGGCAGAAATCGGTCTGCGTGCCCTCCTCGCTGCCGTGATGGCCGGCTTTATGACCGCAACCATCGCCGGCTTGTGGATGTCGATTTTCTGATAAAAAGCCACAGCCCGCGCAAAGCGTGGCTGACAAGACAAGCGGGAAGCGGCTACCATGCCCTTCCCGCTTTTTTAACGTCCGGACTCCCTTGTGCAGGCTTCCTTTTCGTTTTTTGCCACGCGGCGCTTTTTCCCGCTGTTCGGCACACAGTTTCTCGGCGCTTTCAACGACAACCTGCTGAAAACCGCCATTGTGGTGCTGATCAGCTATCAGGGGCTGTCGTTTGCCGGCATGAAGCCCGAGCAACTGGTCAATATCTGTGCCGGCGTTTTCATCCTGCCGTTTTTCCTGTTCTCGGCCAGTGCCGGCAAACTGTCGGAAAAAATCGACAAGGCCGTGCTTGCGCGCGCCATCAAGCTGGCCGAAGTCGGCATCATGCTGCTGGCCGGTGCCGGCTTTGTACTGTCATCCGCCGGCTTGCTGCTGGCCGCGCTGTTTCTGATGGGTGTGCATTCGGCCTTTTTCGGTCCGCTGAAATACTCGGTTCTGCCGCAATATCTGAAAGACGGCGAACTGGTCGGCGGCAACGGCCTGATTGAAATGGGCACCTTTCTTGCCATCCTGATCGGCCAGATCGGTGGCAGCCTGCTGGTACAAGGCGGCCCCTGGCCCATCGTCGCCACCACCTTTGCCGTGGCCATCGCAGGCCTGGGTATCAGCCGCGCCATGCCGCCGGCGCCGCCGGCCGCACCGGATATCCAACTGTCGGCCAATATCGCCGGCGACACGCTGACACTGATACGCGAAGCCTGGCAATTGCGCGATGTGCGCGCCGCCATACTCGGCATTTCCTGGTTCTGGCTGATGGGGGCGACTTACACCACCCAGTTGCCGACCTTCACCCGCCTGCATCTTGGCGGCGACGCCAATGTCTACACCTTGATGCTGGCGCTGTTTTCCATCGGCATCGGCGTGGGTTCGGTGGTGTGCGCCAAACTGTCGCAGGGGCGGCTGCAACTGGGGCTGGTTCTGATCGGCAGCCTGGGCATGAGCCTGTTCGGCGCAGATCTGGCACTTGCCGCACTGGGCCACTACCGTGGCGAACTGGTGGGTCTGGGGGACTATTTGCTGACACCGGGACACTGGCGGGTCATGATTGCCATCTCCGGCCTGGGATTTTTTGGCGGCTTTTTTACCGTGCCGCTTTACACCTGGCTGCAGCTGGCCAGCCCCGATGCCTTTCGTTCGCAAGCGATTGCCGCCAACAATATCATCAACGGCCTGTATATGGTGATCGCGGCACTGGCAAGTGCCGTGTGCCTGATGCTGGTCGACAATATCGCCATCCTGCTCTTGGGCGTAGCCTTGCTCAATATCCTGGCGACCTTGCATCTGGTCGCCTGCGCGCCGCGCATCTGGCACGAACGCTTTGGCTGGCTTAGACGTTTGCAGCGCCAGGCATAGCGCTGCACTTTTCGCTCAAGCAGGCGTCCACTGCGGCACCCAGCCGCCTGCTTGCAGATGATCAGACGATATGGCCACCCCCGGCACGGCGACCAGTTCCGTGCCGCGATACAAAAGTGGCCATTGTTCGCGCAGCAGCGGCGGCAAACCGGCCTCCTGCAGCAATGTCTTGACCGGCTTGCGCCCGACAGACTGCGCCAGACGCTCCCCGCCCTGGCGTGGCAACAGCCGCAGATCCCCGGCCAGCCAGTCCACAGGCAAGCCGCTGGATTTAAGCGTGAGCGACAAGCACCCCGCCCAGCCTAGCGGCAATACAGCTGAGCCAGGCATCAGGCCGGTCAGTTTGACTTCAGCGCACGCCGGGGATTGCCGGCATGCCCAGACTTCGCCGCGATAGCGCACCAAAGCACCCGAATCCAGCGCAAGACAAGGCGAAGCGGCCGCCGCCGCACCCAGCAACTGCTGACGGAAGTGTTCCAAAGCCGACGGTGCAGGCTGGCCAAGCGCCAATTGCTCGCACCAGTACGCCAATAATTGGCGCTGGCGCGCACAGGACAAGGCGGCAAAAGCCGGCATGGCCAAACGCCCCCCGGTCTTTACCGCAGCCAGATCGGCACACGCCACTTCGCGCAGGATATCGGCGGCATCGGCACACAAGGCGGCCGAACGGGCCAGATGCTGGCGGTAATGCGGAATCTGGCCCGCGATTTCGGGCAAGACCGCATGGCGCAGCAAATTGCGCCGCCAGCGCGTATCGGCATTGCTCTCGTCTTCCACCCACAGCAGATGATGCGCCTGGGCATAAGCTTCGATCTGGCTGCGCCGCACCGCCAGCATGGGGCGCCACAAACCGACTTTTTCATGCATGCGCCACACCGGCATGGCCGCCAGCGCGCGCGGCCCGCCCCCGCGCAGCAGTTGCAGCAACACGGTCTCGGCCAGATCATCCTGATGATGGGCCAGCACCAGCGCATCCGCGCTTGATGCGGCATAGACGCGATAACGCTCGCGCCGCGCCACGGCTTCCAGCGACTCGCCCCCGGACACCGACACCTGCACGCGCTCGATACGCAACTCGACCCCGTAAGACATGCAAACGGCCCGGCAGCGCTCGGCCCACGCGTCGGCATGGCGGCTCAGACCGTGATGCACATGCACAGCCGACAGGGCAAAGCCCAGCCGTGCACGCGCCTGCACCAGCAAGTCCAGCAGCACCATGGAGTCCATCCCGCCAGACAGGCCCAGCTCCAAACGACACTGGCCGGACAAGGCGTCCGGCCAGCTTTCTAGAAGGCGCTGCAGCAAATCAGGCGGCATCTTCCTTGTAGCGTCCATAACTCATCAACCGGTCAAAACGCGTTTTCAACAATTCGTCCAGACTGCGTGCAGTCAAGGCTTTAAGTTCTTCCTGCAACACCCGCTTCAGCGCCGCCATCATTGCGGCATGGTCGCGGTGTGCACCGCCAACCGGTTCGCTGACCACACGGTCGATCAGGCCCAGCGATTTCAGGCGATGCGCAGTAATGCCCAGCGCTTCCGCCGCATCCGGTGCGCGCTCGGCGGTCTTCCACAAGATGGAAGCACAGCCTTCAGGCGAAATCACCGAGTAGGTCGCGTATTGCAGCATATTGACACTGTCGCCGACCGCAATGGCCAGCGCCCCGCCTGAACCGCCCTCGCCGATCACCGTGCAGATCACCGGCACGCGCAGCTTGGCCATCTCGTACAGATTGCGGCCGATGGCTTCGGACTGGCCGCGCTCTTCGGCACCGATACCCGGATAGGCGCCCGGCGTGTCGATAAAGGTGATCACCGGCATGCCGAATTTTTCGGCCAGCTTCATCAGGCGCAAAGCCTTGCGATACCCTTCCGGCCTTGGCATGCCGAAATTGCGGTGAATATTATCCTTGGTGCCGCGCCCTTTTTGCTGGCCGATCACCATCACCGCCTGGCCATTAAAGCGCGCCATGCCACCCACGATCGCATGATCATCGGCAAAAGCGCGATCGCCATGCAGCTCCTGAAAATCAGTAAAGATACTGTTCAGATAATCCAGGGTGTAAGGGCGCTGCGGGTGACGTGCGACCTGCGACACCTGAGCCGGCGTCAGCTTGGCATACAAGGACTTGGTCAGCTCCAGGCTTTTCTTTTGCAGGCGCTCTATTTCATCAGAAATATCCAGCACGGAATCATCCTGCACGAAGCGCAGCTCTTCTATTTTGTTCTCGAGCTCGGCAATTGGCTGCTCAAAATCGAGAAAGGTCGTCTTCATTCTTGCTTCTTCCTTATATGCGGAACCGGCAAATGATACCGTCGACCGGCGTCAACGTCACTATTCGTGTCGGACAAGATGCAGGACGCAGCCGGTTAATTCCCCAAACACCGCACAAAATAGAATTAATTTCGCAATAGGGCTTGCGCGGCAAATCATCCTATGGTTTAATTCGCCTCCTCAGTTGCACTGCAAACAAAACAGCAGACAACGGAACAGAATTTCAGGGCGCTTAGCTCAGTTGGTAGAGCGTCTGCCTTAC
>NZ_WSSB01000022.1 GCF_009831765.1 Craterilacuibacter sinensis
ACACCGCCAGACGCCCCATTAGAAAACCCCCGACCTTGATTCAAGGTCGGGGGTTTTTGCATTTTCAGCTTATTCGCGGCATAAGCCGCCTGCCGGCGGCCATGTCTTATTTACCGGTCTTGAGTTGTGTCCAAAGGCGGGTGCTGAGTTGCTGCACTTTAGGGTCTAGCGGCAGCATGACAAAGCTTTTGGCCATGATTTCCTTGGTCGGGAAAATGGATGGGTTAGCGAGGTTGTCCTTATTGATAAACGGGCGGGCGGCGACGCTGCCTGGTGCATAGTTGACGAAATTGGAGTTGGCTGCGGCGACTTTAGCGTTCATGTTGTAATCGATAAACTTATACGCGTTATCCAGATTTTTCGCGTCTTTCGGGATAACCATGCTGTCTATCCAGATGCCAACCCCTTCCGCCGGAACCAAGGGCTGTATCTTGACTCCATTTTTCGCTTCCTGAGCCCGGTTTCTGGCGATATTCAGATCGCCACCATAGCCCAGAACGAGACAGAGCGAGCCTCCTGCCAGTTCATTGATATAACCAGAAGACGAGAAGCGGGTGATATAGGGACGGATGGTTTTCAGCAGTTTTGCTGCTTCCTGATAATCGGCTGGGTTTTTGCTGCCGGGGTCTTTACCCATATAGTGCAAGACAATAGGGAAAACCTCGGATGGAGAATCCAGTACGCTGATGCCGCAGCTCTTGAGCTTGGAGGCATATTCCGGTTTGAACAACAGATCCCATTGCTTGGCTGGCAGCTTGCCCCCTAATACCTTATTCACCTTGTCGCTGTTAATGCCAAGAGTGTTCATGCCCCAAAAATACGGTATTGCGTATTTATTACCCTTGTCGAATGTGGATGTCAGCTTCAGTAATTCCGGATCCAGCCCCTTGTAGTTGGGCAGCTTGGATTTATCCAGCGGCTGATACAGGCCTGCTTCGATCTGTCTGGGCAGGAACATGGTTGTTGGCACCACAATGTCGTAGCCTGACTTGCCGGTCAGCATCTTGGCCTGCAGGATTTCATTGCTGTCGTACACGTCGTAGCGCACCTTGATCCCGGTTTCCTTCTGGAAATTAGGGATGGTGTCGGCGGCAATATAATCGGACCAGTTATAAACATTCAGCTCTTTGCTTGCCGCCTGCGTCAGGCTGCTTCCAAGCAGGGTGGCGAGTGCAATAGCAATGGTAGTTTTTTGCATCTTTTGTTTTCTCCTTGGTGCATGCCGGCCTCATCGCACCGAATTAGGTTCGATGAGGCTATGGTGATTCAGACATTCTCCAGCAGGTTTTCCAGCTCCCATGGAGTGACGATGCGGTTGAATTCATCGTCTTCCACTTTTTTCAATGCGCAGTAGCTGCTGACAAATTCGCTACCCAATAACTCGGCAAGATCATGACTGTTTTGCAGTGCAGTGATGGCGCCGCCCAGCGTACGGGGGAAGGCATAAGGCAAGTCGTAAGCACTGTCTTGTCGTGCGGCATCCGGCTGGATTTCCTGTCTGATACCAAGCAAGCCACATGCCAGTGTCGCAGCCAGAGCAAGGTAAGGATTGGCATCAACGCCGGGCAGGCGGTTTTCGACGCGGCGGGCGGCCGGCGGACTGTTTGGCACGCGCAAGCCGCAGCTGCGGTTGTCGTAGCCCCACGCCACATTGATGGGGGCCGCAGAGAAGGGGGCCAGCCGGCGGAAGGAGTTGACGTAAGGCGCAAACAGCAGCATGGCCTGCGGCAGATAGCGTTGCAGACCGCCGATATAGTGGAAAAAGGTGGGCGAGGCCGAGCCATCCGCCAGTGAAAATACATTCTGTCCCGTTTGCTGCCGGATCAGGCTTTGATGGATATGCATGGCGCTGCCGGCGTCATCCGCCATCGGCTTGGCCATAAACGTGGCAATCAGGCCATGCTGGCGTGCTGCTTCGTGCACGGTGCGCTTGAACAGGAAAACCTGATCGGCCAAGTCCAGGGCATCGCCATGGTCCAGATTGATCTCCAGTTGGCCACGACCGACTTCATGCAGCACGGCAGCAGCGCCTATCCCCTGCGCGTGGCAGTAGCGGTAGATATCATCCAGTACTGGACTGAAAGCATCGGCGGCATCCAGGCTATAGGGTTGGCGTCGCGTCTCGCATCTGCCATGGCGCCCGCCGGGCGCAGCAGGGGAGAGGCCCGGGCCTGCACTGGGAGCCGTCAGGTAAAACTCCATTTCCGGGGCGACGACGGGCTGCAGACCCAATGCCTGATACTGTGCCAGCACCCGCTTGAGTACATTGCGCGGTGCTTGAGGGATGGGGGCGCCATTTTCGTGATGACAGTCGTAAATCAACTGGGCGGTGGGTTCGCTGGCCCAGGGCAGCGGGCGCAAGCTGGCATAGTCGGCCAGCAGGCACATATCCGGGTCGGTAGCGGGCACCAGCTGCTGCTGGCAGTCGCCGCTGATGCTTTGCACCAGTCCGACCAGCGGAAAACGTAGTTCGGCATTCGCGAGACTGGCGCTTGCCACTCGCTTGCCGCGCGCAGTGCCGGCCATGTCGGGAATCAGGCATTCAACACGGCTGATGCCGCGCTCGGAGAACCAGTTGGATAGGTCTTTCATCATCGCGTTTCCTTGAGTTGTGCTGTGAAGTGGGCGCAAACAGTGGAAACGGATCTAACTGACACCGGGCAAGGGGCTTAGCAGGTGGGACA
This sequence comes from Craterilacuibacter sinensis, assembly GCF_009831765.1. GTDB lineage: Bacteria > Pseudomonadota > Gammaproteobacteria > Burkholderiales > Chromobacteriaceae > Craterilacuibacter > Craterilacuibacter sinensis. Next base: position 2,685 of record NZ_WSSB01000022.1, read on the forward strand.
AGCAAGGTGTCCGGCAGGTGGTTTTGGCCATGCTATGCATGAGGGTGTTGGTCTCTTTTATTCTTATGGATTAATTTTTCCGTCCTTTACTTGTAGGCGTCCGCTCTGAACACGTCAATTATTTTCAACCGCTATTGCTGTGCATCAAATGCAAATCCTTGCTAATCAAGGCGTGTACGGATGGCACGGTGTGGTGAAATGTGCAAAAATCGGCACAACTCATGAATGCAGGTTTCACCATGCTGGACCGGGATGGATACCGCCCCAATGTCGGAATCATCCTCATTAATCAACACAATGAGGTGTTCTGGGGCAAACGGGTGCGCGAGCACTCATGGCAGTTTCCCCAAGGGGGCATCAAGCCGGGCGAGAGCCCGGAAGCTGCAATGTACCGCGAGCTGATGGAAGAAGTCGGCCTGCTGCCTCGTCATGTCAGGATTATCGGCCGCACGCGCGACTGGTTGCGTTATGAAGTGCCAACCAGTTGGGTCAGGCGCGAATGGCGCGGTAGCTACAAGGGACAGAAGCAGATCTGGTTTTTGCTCCGGCTGGTCGGGCGCGATAGTGATGTCTGCCTGCGGGCAAGCAGCCATCCCGAATTCGACGGCTGGCGCTGGAACGATTATTGGGCCCCCATAGACAGCGTGATCGAATTCAAGCGCGATGTATACGATCGCTCGCTACGCGAACTGTCGCGCTTCCTGAAGGGGATGGAGACGCGGGAGGAATATATTGCCCGTGTCGGCGACGCGCGGGAGCACGACCACTGACGCCCGCCTATATAAGGCGGCGCCCATGGTGGCTGTTGCTGTTGCTACTGCCGCTTGTTCTGTGGTCGGCCATCGCGCCGACCGACCGTGCGACCTGGCTGCTGGAGGCGCTGCCCGTATTGCTGGGTGCGCCTTTGTTGCTATGGGCCTGGCCGCGTTTTGTCTGGACGCCGCTGGCACTGTGCCTGATGCTGGTGCATGCGGCTATTTTGCTGATCGGTGCTCATTACACCTATGCCGAAGTGCCGGCAGGATTGTGGCTGCGCGATGCGTTTGATCTGGCACGCAATCATTACGACCGGCTGGGGCATCTGGCGCAAGGCTTTGTGCCGGCCATTCTGGCGCGTGAAGTACTGCTGCGCAGAACGCCGCTACGGCCGGGCTTGTGGCTGGTGCTGCTGACGACGTCGTGCTGTCTGGCCTTTTCCGCCTTTTACGAGCTGATCGAATGGTGGGTGGCCGTTGCGATAGGCGCCGACGCCAATGCCTTTCTTGCGACCCAGGGCGACCCCTGGGACACCCAATGGGATATGTTTCTGGCCCTGGTCGGTGCCTTGGCTTCCCAATTACTGCTGTCCGGCCTGCATGAGCGTGAACTTGTCCGCCTGCAGGGCGTGACCAAAATTTTCAACAGGACACCATGAACCAACAATACGACGAATCTTCGGTACGCGTGCTCAAGGGGCTGGAGCCGGTCAAGGAGCGTCCGGGGATGTATACCCGTACTACCGACCCGACCCATATCTGCCAGGAAGTGATAGACAACGCCGCCGACGAGGCGCTGGGCGGCTTTGCCAAAAAAATCGCCGTGACCGTGCATCTGGACGGCTCGCTGTCAGTCGAAGACGATGGCCGCGGCATTCCGGTCGGCCTGCATCCGCTCGAAAATGTGCCGGTGGTCGAACTGGTCTTTACCCGGCTGCACGCCGGCGGCAAGTTCAACAAGAAAGACGGTGGTGCTTATGCCTTCTCCGGCGGCCTGCACGGCGTCGGGGTGTCGGTGACCAATGCCTTGTCGACCCGGCTGGAAGTCGAGGTCAAGCGCGAGGGGGGCGTTTACCAGCTGGCTTTCTCCGGTGGCGATGTCATCGAGCCTTTGGCGCGTAGTGGCGACTGCGGGCCGCGCACCAGCGGCACCCGCGTGCGCATCTGGCCGGATGGAAAGTATTTCGAGAGCCCGCGTTATTCCATTCCCGAACTGGAGCGCCTGCTGCGCGCCAAGGCCGTGCTGCTGCCCGGGGTCGTGGTCAGCCTGACGCTGGAAAAGGCAGGTGGTGATGAGGTCAGGGTCTGGCAATACCCTAACGGCCTGAAGAGTTATCTGGCCGAGTTGTGTGGTGGTGACGAGCCGGTGGCGCCTTTGTTTGCCGGTGAGGCGTTTATTGGCGACGATCACGAGCAGTTTGCCCGCGGCGAAGGTGCGCAGTGGGCATTGGCCTGGTTTGACGAAGCTGGCGGTGGCGAGAGCTACGTCAACCTGATTCCGACGCCCTTGGGCGGCACGCACGAAGCGGGCGTGCGCGCCGGGGTATTCGATGCGGTCAAAAGCTTTGTCGACCTGCACAATCTCTTGCCGCGCGGCGTCAAGCTGATGGCGGAAGATGTATGGAGCCGGGTGCGCTTTGTGCTGTCGGCCCGCGTGCTGGACCCGCAGTTCCAGGGGCAGACCAAGGACAAACTCACCAGCCGCGACGCGCTCAAGCTGATCTCGGGCGTGGTGCGCGACCCGGTCGAGTTGTGGCTGAACCAGCATGTCGAGGCGGGCAAGAAAATTGCCGAACTGGCCATCCGCCAGGCGCAGAGCCGCTTGCGCTCGGTGAAAAAGGTCGAAAAGAAAAAGGGCTCGGGCGTGGCGGTATTGCCGGGCAAGCTGACCGATTGCGAGAGCGAAGATATCGCACGCAACGAGCTGTTCCTGGTCGAGGGGGATTCGGCTGGCGGCTCGGCCAAGCTGGCGCGCGACAAGGAGTACCAGGCCATCCTGCCGCTGCGCGGCAAGGTGCTCAACTCTTGGGAAACCGACCGCGACCAGCTGTTTTCCAATGCCGAAATCCACGATATCTCGGTGGCGATCGGGGTTGATCCGCATGCGCCGGGCGAGGACGCCGACCTGTCCGGGCTGCGCTACGGCAAGATTGCCATCTTGTCGGATGCCGACGTGGACGGCTCGCACATCCAGGTGTTGCTGCTGACCCTGTTTTACCGCCACTTTTCCAAGCTGCTGGCAGCAGGGCATATCCATATCGCGCAGCCGCCGCTGTACCGCGTCGATGTGCCGGGTTCGGGCAAAAACCGTCCGCCACGCAAGCTGTATGCGCTGGATGAGGGCGAACTGGAGGCCATCCTCGACCGCCTGCGCAGCGAGAATGTGCGTGAAGGCGCGTGGGGTATTTCACGCTTCAAGGGTCTGGGCGAGATGAACCCGGAACAACTGAAAGATACCACCATGCATCCCGATACCCGGCGCCTGTCATGCGTGCGCGTGCGTAATGGTGCCGCTGACGACACCCGCCGCATGTTTACCATGCTGATGGGCAAGGGCGAAGCCTCCAGCCGTCGCGGCTGGATGGAAGCCAAGGGCAACGAGGCTATCGCCGACGTGTAAGCATGTGCCGGCAGTGCAGGTGTCAGGACGGCAGGGAGGGCGAAGTGCTTTTCCTGCCGTCTTTGTCGTTTTTCCGGGCGCGTTCTGCCTGTGCAAAGAGGATGAGGAGATGACGCTTGCAGGTATAATGGCGGCCAATGCAAACGACGTGGCCTATCATGACCCAGCTTAAAAACGATGTCTTCCTGCGCGCACTTCTCAATCAAACGGTGGAATACACACCGGTCTGGATGATGCGCCAGGCCGGGCGCTATCTGCCGGAGTACCGCGCCACGCGCGCCCGTGCCGGCAGCTTTATGGGCTTGTGTACCAGCCCGGATTACGCCACCGAAGTCACCTTGCAGCCGCTGGAGCGTTTCCCGCTGGATGCGGCCATCCTGTTTTCCGACATCCTGACCGTACCCGATGCCATGGGGCTGGGGCTGTATTTCGCCGAGGGCGAAGGCCCGAAATTCGAGCGTCCGCTGCGTGATGAAGCGGCAATCAAGGCGCTGGTGGCGCCACATGTGGAAGACAAGCTGCAGTATGTGTTCGATGCCGTTTCCAGCATCCGCAAGGCGCTGGACGGGCGCGTGCCGCTGATCGGCTTTTCCGGTAGCCCGTTTACACTGGCCTGCTACATGATAGAAGGCGGCGGCTCGGCCGACTTCCGTCACCTGAAGGCGATGATGTATGGCCGTCCCGAATTGCTGCACCACATTCTGGATGTGAATGCGCGCACGGTGACCGAGTACCTGAATGCGCAGATCCGTGCCGGCGCGCAGGCGGTGCAGATTTTCGATACCTGGGGTGGCGCACTGAGCGGGCCGGCCTACCGCGAGTTTTCGCTGTCCTATATGCAGCAGATTGTCAGCGGCCTGATTCGCGAACATGAAGGCCGGCGTGTGCCGGTGATCCTGTTTACCAAGGGCGGCGGGCAATGGCTGGAGGCGATGGCCGAAACCGGCGCCGACGCGCTGGGCCTGGACTGGACTACCGATATCGGCGAGGCGCGCGCGCGCGTCGGGGATAAAGTCGCCCTGCAGGGCAATCTGGACCCGAACGTCCTGTTTGGCAGCCCGGAGGGAATCGAACGGGAGGTGGCGCGCATTCTGGCCTCCTATGGCACCGGTTCCGGTCATGTCTTCAACCTGGGGCACGGTATCTCGCAGTTTGCCGATCCGGCCCACGCCGGCGTGCTGGTCGACAGCGTGCATCGCCTGTCGCGCACCTATCACACCCAAGGCTGACCGGGCGCGGAGCAGCCCCGTCAAGGGGCTGCAAAACACGGTTGACAGCTGGCGTTCGATTTGATCCACCAAGTTATGCACACCGGACTTGCTGCGAACGTCATCTGTCAAGTCTTGTGTCGCAAAAAATTAATAAACATCGCAAACCCTTGTTTTATAAGGGTTTGCGCGATTGTTCAAAATTTGTGCAATCCGCCTGAAGCACTGTCCTGCCGGCTTTTCCGGCCTCTTTTTCAGGGTTGTGCACAAAGTTATCCACAAACTATGTGCACAGCTTGCGCAAACCCGCGCCCCGTCTGGCTTTGCGCCTGCATCGAGTAAAAATGGATACATTCGAAACTGTCGAGGTGCTGCTGGATGTACCCCTGCACGGGACATTTACCTATCTGGCGCCCCATGCCTTGCCGGCAGGGACACGGGTGCAGGTGGATTTTCGCGGTCGCAAACAGTGCGGCGTGCTGGTGGATGGTGTGGCGAATCCGGCACTGGATCCGGCCAAAATCAAGCCGCTGGCGGCCATTTTTGACGAGTTGCCGCCGCTGCCTGCCGCCTTGTTGCGCCTGATCGATTTTGTCTCGGCCTATTACCACTATCCCAAGGGGGCGGCATTGTTTACCGCCTTGCCCACCGCCTTGCGCGTGGCGCAAGCGGCGCGTCTGGCAGACAGGCGTGCCTGGGCGCTGAGTGCTGCCGGTCTGGCCGATCAGCCGCCGGCCAGGCAACGGGCCCGTCTGGCTTTGTGGCAGGCTTTGCAGGATGGGCCGCAAACCATTCATGATTTGCGGGCAGTGTCGGCGCAGGCACCCAAGGTCTTGGGGCAGTGGCTGGAAGAGGGCAAGGCCGAGCGTGCAGAGCCCCCCAGTCCCGAGCTTGAAGTTGCAGACGGGCCGCCGCTCAACGCCGAGCAGCAGGCAGCGCTTGCGGCCATCAGTGACAGTTTCGGCCGCTTCCAGCCCTGGTTATTGCAAGGGGTGACCGGCAGCGGCAAGACCGAAGTGTATTTGCATCTGATCGCCTGCGCGCTGGCCGCCGGGCGTCAGGTACTGGTGCTGGTGCCGGAAATCAGCCTGACGCCACAGTTGCTGCAACGCTTTGCCGACCGCTTCCCGGTCACGCCGATTGCCGCCCTGCACAGCTCGCTTGCCGATGGCGAACGCCTGCAAGGCTGGGTCGATGCCTGGCAAGGACGTGCCGGCATTGTGATCGGGACGCGGCTGTCGGTATTTGTTCCACTGCCCAGGCTTGGGCTGATTGTGGTGGATGAAGAACACGATGGCTCGCTTAAGCAGCAGGACGGCTTGCGCTATCACGCGCGCGATCTGGCCGTCTGGCGTGCGCATGATGCTGCGGTGCCTATTGTGCTGGGCAGTGCCACCCCCAGTCTGGAAACCGTGGCCAATGTCGAGGCCGGGCGTTACCGCCGCCTGCTGCTGACGACGCGGGCGCATGCCGCTGCCAGCTTGCCGCAGGTGCGCCTGGTCGATACCCGTTTGCTGCGCCTGAATGAGGGCCTGTCCGAGCCGGTGCTTGCCGCGCTGGCCAAGCGTCTGCAAAAGCGCGAAATGAGTCTGGTATTTATCAACCGGCGCGGTTACTCGCCGGTGATAGCCTGCCCGCAGTGCGGCTGGACTTCGGGCTGCAAGCGCTGTTCGAGCAAGCTGGTCTTGCATCTGCTGCAGCGCGTGCTGCGCTGCCACCATTGCGGCTGGGAAGAGGGCGTGCCGCGCGTGTGCCCTGATTGCGGCAATGTCGATATCCAGCCGCTGGGCGAGGGCACGCAACGGCTGGAAAGCGCTATCCAGCGCTTGTTTCCCGAGGCGCGTGTCTTGCGCATAGACCGCGACAGCACGCGCAACAAGGATGCCTGGGACGAGGTGTACCGCAAGGTGCATGCCGGCGAAGTGGATATCCTGATCGGCACGCAGATGCTGGCCAAGGGGCACGACTTCGGTGCCCTGAGTCTGGTGGTGGTACTGGGCGCCGATGGCGGGCTGTATTCGGCCGATTTTCGTGCCGGCGAGCGGCTGTTTTCCCTGCTGATGCAAGTGGCCGGCCGCGCCGGCCGTGCCGAGCACCGCGGCGAAGTGCTGGTGCAGACGCAGTGGCCCGAGCATCCGCTTTATCTGTCGCTGGTAGCGCAGGATTTTGACGGCTTTGCCACACGCGAGCTGGCGGCGCGACGCGAGGCGCATTTCCCGCCGGCGATTTTCCAGGCGCTGCTGCGCGCCGATGCGCATGAGGCACATGAAGCCGAGGCTTTTCTTGGCCAGTTTAAGGCCGAGGCTGCGCCATGGCTGGGCGAGGTGGCGCTGTTCGGGCCGGCACCGGCCACCATGGCACGGCTGGCCGGGCGCGAGCGCATGCAGCTGGTGTTTGAATGTGCGGACCGCCGTGCGCTGCACCGTTGCCTGAATCAGGCCTTGCCGCTGCTTGAGCGCTTAGGGCGCAAGGCCGGGCGCAGTTTGCGCTGGTCGCTGGATGTCGATCCGACGGAGATGTGATGAAACGCTGTTTGCTACTGGTGCTGCTATGCACGTCGATGGGTGCGCCGCTGGCTGCGGCGCTGCCGGACCTGGCCGGCCTGCAGGAAAATGAAGTGGCGCTATGGGTGGGCAAGGTCGGCAGTGGTGACGTGCTGGCAGAGCACCGCGCCGATGTCGCGCTGAATCCGGCTTCGACCATGAAACTGGTCACCAGCTTTGCCGCGCTGGAAACGCTGGGGCCGCAATGGCGCTGGCAAAGCACGCTGCTATCGGCCGCTCCCCTCGTCGGCGACACCTTGCAAGGCGATGTCTACTGGCAGGGGCGCGGTGACCCCTTGTTTGATCTGCCGGCTTTGGACCAGTTGCTGGGCGAATTGCGCCTGCGCGGGGTCAGGCGCATCAATGGCCGGCTGTTGCTGGACAAGGGGGCGTTTGCCACCACCGGCAGTGCCGAGGACTTCGAGGCCGATGCCGAGCGCGCCTTTGCCGTGGCGCCCGACACCCACCTGACCCATCTCAAGGTGGCATGGTTGCATTATTACAACGACGGGGCCGGCACACGCGTGGTGCTGGAGCCGGCCTTGCCCGGCGTGACGCTGGCGTCCGACCTGAGCGATGCCGGCGAGACAGGGCGCGCATGTGCCGATGTGCGCCGCTATGTGCGCGTGCGCCAGCAAGGCAATCAGATCAGCGTCAGCGGCGCCTTGCCAAGGGCCTGTGACGGGGCAAGCAGCTTTGTCAATGTGCTGTCGGCCGACGATTATGCACGGCAAGCATTTGCCGCACGCTGGGCGCGTCTGGGCGGCGAGGGGCCGCAAGGCTTTGGTGTCGCGGCCACGCCGCCTGAAGCGCGCACCCTGGCGCTTTACCGTTCGCCGCCGCTGGTGCAGGCCTTGTCTGCCATTAACCAGTACAGCAATAACACCATGGCGCGCAGCCTGTTCCTGACGCTGGGCGCGGAGCGGCCGCTAACGGGTGACACGGTGGCGGATGCCACGCAGGTGGTGCGGCAAGTGCTGGCGAAAAATGCGCTGGATGCACAGACGCTGGTGCTGGAAAACGGTGCCGGCCTGTCGCGGCGCGAGCGCATCTCGGCGCGCGCGCTGGGCGAGCTCTTGCGCGTAGCGGCGCGCGGGCCTTACGCCGGCGAGTTTATCGCCAGCTTGCCGGTGGCCGGCGAGAGCGGCACGCTTAAAACCCGGCTCGGGCAATGGGGGCCGCGCTTGCGGCTGAAAACCGGCACGCTGGCCGGTGTGCGGGCGCTGGCCGGCTACTGGCTGGCACCGGATGGCGAGCGTCTGGCCATCGTCGCCATCATCAACAGCCCGCGCTCCGGCCAGTTGTTGCCGAATCTGGACGCGCTGCTCGATGGCGTGCTTGCGTCTTATGCCGGCGTGAGGCCGGCGCCTTGACGTTATAATGTTGTTTTTCCGCCAGTTTGATTGCGAGACCATGATGAAAAAAGTAACGATGTACACCACGGCGGTTTGCCCTTACTGCATCCGCGCCAAGCAAGTCCTTAAAAGCAAAGGGGTAGAGGCGATTGAAGAAATCCGTATCGATCTCGATCCTGCCGCGCGCGACAGCATGATGAGCATTACCGGCCGCCGTACCGTACCGCAGATTTTCATCGGTGAAACCCATGTCGGCGGTTGCGATGATCTGGAGGCGCTGTCCCGCGCCGGCAAGCTGGATGTACTGTTGGCTGACTGAGTGGCCGCGCCGCACGCTTTCATGCGATGATGCAAACCTGCTTGAGCCCGATTTTTTCTTATCCAATTCATATTGCGAGACCTGTTTATGAGCGAACAACAAGAAGTGCAGCCGGTTTTCTCCATCGAAAAAATCTACGTCAAGGATCTCTCGCTTGAGGTGCCGAATGCGCCGGCCGTATTCCTGGAACAGGCTCAGCCCGACATCGACATGCAGCTGGGCAGCGAAGGCAAGCAGATCGATGACGGCTTCTTCGAATGCACGCTGACGGTGACCGTGACCGCCAAGCTGGCCGACAAGACCATGTTCCTGTGCGAAGTGGCCCAGTCCGGCATCTTCCGCATCGAAAACATTCCGGCTGAAGACATCGACCCGATTCTGGGTGTGGCTTGCCCGAACATCCTGTTCCCATATGCGCGCGAAACCGTGTCCAGCCTGGTGAACCGTGCCGGCTTCCCGCCTGTGCTGCTGGCACCGATCAACTTCGAGGCGCTGTATATGCAGCAGCGCGCGCAGATGGCCGAAGCCGGCAACGCCTGAAGATCATGAAGCTAAGCCATAGTCTGGCCGCGCTGGTGCTGGCAGCTTGTGCTGCCGCACCGGCTTTTGCGCTGGAGTTCCGCTCGGTCAAGGAAACCGGGGTGTCGCTGTATGACGCGCCGGCCTTGAATGCCAAAAAGCTGTTTGTGGTCAGCCGCTACTATCCGGTGGAAGTGCTGGCGACGCAGAAAGAGTGGGCGCGGGTGCGCGACGCCAGCGGCGGCATCGCCTGGATCCCGGCTGCGGCCTTGTCGGTGCAGCGCATGCTGATCGTGACGGCGGCGCAGGCCGAAGTCAGGACGGCAGCCAGCGACAGTGCACCGCTGGCCTATCGTCTGGACAAGGATGCGGTGGTCGAACTGCTCGAGCCGGCGCAAGCCGGCTGGGTCCGGGTCAAGCACCGCGACGGTGCAGCCGGCTTTGTCCGCATCAATACCCTGTGGGGTGTGTAATGAACGGAAACAAGGCATGAAACTGGCCGTTTTGGGCGCTGGCGCCTGGGGTACGGCGCTGGCGGTGGCTTTTGCCCGCCAGCACGAAGTGACATTGTGGGGGCGAGACCCTGCGCTGATGGCCGCGCTGCAACAGGACGGCGTCAACCGCCGCTATCTGGATGGCTGCCCATTGCCTGCCTCGCTGGCGCTGACCGCCGATCTGGCTGTGGCCGTCGCCGATGCCGAGCTGGTATTGATCGTGACGCCGATTGCGGGTTTGCGCTCCAGCTTGCGGGCACTCAAGGCGCTGCGTCAGGACGACGTGCCCTTATTGTGGGCATGCAAGGGTCTGGAGGCGGGTTCCAGCCTGCTGCCGCATCAGGTGGTGGAGCAGGAGTGTCCGCACCTGACGCGTTGCGGCGTCTTGTCCGGCCCCAGCTTTGCCCGCGAAGTGGCGCAAGGCCTGCCGGCGGCGGTGACGCTGGGCTCGGAAAATGCCGAATTTGCCCGCGACTATGCCCGCTTGCTGCATAGCCCTTTGCTGCGCATCTACGCCAACGATGATCTGGTCGGCGTGGAAGTGGGCGGGGCAGTGAAGAATGTGATGGCGATTGCTACCGGTGTTGCCGATGGTATGGGGCTGGGCATGAATAGCCGCGCCGCACTGATTACCCGGGGCCTGGCCGAGATTACCCGTCTGGCGGTGGCCATGGGCGCGGGCCAGCAAAGCCTGCTGGGCCTGTCCGGTGTTGGCGATCTGATCCTGACCTGTACCGGCGCGCTGTCGCGCAACCGTCAGGTTGGCCTCAAGCTGGCTGAAAACAAGCCGCTGGACGTGATTCTGGCTGAACTGGGCCATGTGGCCGAAGGCGTGCCGACCGCGCGCGAGGTGCTGGCCATGGCCGAGCGGCTGGAAGTCGACATGCCGATTACCGCCGCCGTGTGCGACCTGCTCTATCATGGCGCCAAGCCGCAGGATGTGGTGGATCAGTTGCTGGAGCGCTCGCCCAAGAGCGAGTTCGGTGGCTAAAGCCGCCGTCTTGTCGCGCAAATAAAAACCCCCATCCGAGGATGGGGGTTTCTCATTTTATGGCCTGGCCAGCAGGCATCAGCCTGTTTCCTGGTCTTTACGGATACAGCCAGTTCACGCTATAGCCCAGCGACTTGTTGCGTGCGCCCAGACGGGCGGCATCAAAGCGCTGGCTGACGCGTATCTGGCTGCCGGCAGCAAAGCGCCCGGCCTTGAATTCGGCCGGCGGCAGATAGTCGGCCGGTGGCAGGACTTTACGCACCAGGACCCGGTCTTCGCTGTCGGTCAGGGTCAGCTCCATCGCCGGCCATGCCTGTGGATAACGGGCATGGTTTTTCAGAATGGCGGTGAACTGTACCAGGCCGGGGTGATCCGGCACTACGGTCAATTCCGACCATTCGGTACGCAGTAGCTGACGATCGGCAGGCAGGGGAACGGTGCAGCCCAGACGGGCGCAGGTTTGTTCGAGTACCGGGCGCAGTTCGGGTAATTCGGCACTGATGCGGATGCGGTTCAAGTAGATCAGCTGGGCGGCCAGCACAAACAATCCCATCACGGCGGCAACGCCCAGTGCCGCACCGAGCGCACCGTGCCTGGACGGGCGTACTTTATTGCGGGTGGCCGCTTCGCGCACAGGCGGTGGCATGACCGGGCTATCCGGGGCCGGGGGCGGTGGCGTCTCCATGACCGGTTCCAGGCGCGGCTTGCGGGCCGTATGCAGGATGTCTGCTTGATCTGCTTCGGCAAACGGGTCGCCCAGCGGCAGCAGAGGTGTGGCATCCGGTGGCTCGATACTGCGCGAAGCCTGTTTTGGCGCGCGCAGCGCATCGGCCAGCGCCTGCTGGAATTCGGCAATATCCGGGTTTTCCGCTACCGGCGGCTCAGGCTCAGGCTCAGGTTCGGGCTTGGGCTCGGGCTCGGGCGGCAGTATCGCGGCGGCCGGCTCGGCGATGTCGCCTTTTTCTGTTTCCGGCAAGTAGTCGGCCGGATCGAAGTCGGGCAACTCCAGCTCGAAATCATCAGCAGACGAAGGCAGGGGAGATGGGGCGACAACGGGCAAGGTGCCCGGCATGGCCTGCAGAAAGTCGCTGGCATTGAACACATGCGCACAGTGCCCGCAGCGGACAAAGCCGCCGGCGACAGCCAATTGTTCATCGCTGACCTTGAATCGGGTCTGGCACTGCGGGCATTGTGTAGTTTGCATGGATCAGGCGCGTCGTGTTCCGGTCAGTCGGGTCCAGCCCTCGTCGAATACCGGGGCTTCCATCTCAAACCAGGTGTTGTAGATGGCGGACAGCTCTTCGGCCTGCTCTTGCAAAATGCCGGAGAGCACGATTTTGCCACCGGTCTTCACATGGCTGGCCAGCATCTCGCCCAAAAGGCGCAGCGGATTGGCCAGAATATTGGCCAGCACCACATCGACCTTGGCTTCTGGTGTCGCATCCGGCAGGCAGAAGATGCCGCTGACGCCGTTTTGTGCGGCATTGTCCAGGCTGGCACGTACCGCCTGCGCGTCGATATCGACGCCGGCAACATCGCCCGCCCCCAGCTTGAGGGCAGCGATGGCGAGAATGCCGGAGCCGCAGCCGTAGTCGAGCACGGTCTCGCCGCCCTTGATATTCGCATCCAGCCACTGCAGGCACAGACGCGTGGTCGGGTGGCTGCCGGTGCCGAAGGCCAGGCCCGGATCCAGTTGCAGATTGATGGCGTTGGCGTCCGGCGCATCATGCCAGGTCGGCGTGATCCACAGCCGTTCGGAGATGCGGATAGGATCGAACTGGCTCTGGGTCAGGCGCACCCAGTCCTGCTCTTCCACCCGCTCCAGCGTGTAGTGTGGCAGCGCAATGCCGGTCGCGGTGGTGGCGGCGGCGATCATCAGCGCCAGGTCGGCGTGCTCTTCGAACAGCGCGATGATCTTGCTGCTTTTCCACATCTGTTCGACCGGCTCGCCCGGCTCGCCGAAGATCGGTTGCTCGGCCTCGGTGCCTGCCAGCGCGTCTTCGATGGCGGCAGACAGGCAGCCTGCATCCATCAGTGCATCGGCAAATTGTTCGGCGACGGCCGAATCGGTATCAATGGTGGCTTGTTGCCAGGCCATATCAGTTTCCTTTTTTTCTCTGGGCGAGTCGCTCTTCCAGATAGTGAATGCTGGTGCCGCCACGACGGAACGCGCTATCCAGCAGCAGTTCCTGATGTAGCGGAATATTGGTCTTGATGCCGGAAATCGCCATCTCGGACAGGGCAATACGCATGCGCGCCATGGCCTGTTCGCGGGTGTCGCCGTAGGAAATCACCTTGCCGACCATAGAGTCGTAATGTGATGGCACGGTATAGCCCTGATAGATGTGCGAATCGACCCGGATGCCTGGGCCGCCGGCCGGATGGTAGCCCTCGATCTTGCCCGGGCTTGGCACAAAGGTAAACGGGTCTTCGGCATTGATGCGGCACTCGATGGAGTGGCCCTTGATATGCACGTCTTTTTGCTTGTAGCGCAGCTTCTCGCCGGCGGCGATGCGGATCTGCTCCTGCACGATGTCGATGCCGGTAATCAGCTCGGTCACCGGGTGCTCGACCTGGACGCGGGTGTTCATCTCGATAAAGTAGAACTCGCCGTTTTCGTACAGGAATTCGAAAGTGCCGGCGCCACGGTAGCCGATGCGGCGGCAGGCGGCAGCGCAGGCTTCACCGATTTTCTGTCGCTGCTTGTCGGTAATGCCCGGTGCCGGTGCTTCTTCGATGATTTTCTGGTGGCGGCGCTGCATGGAGCAGTCGCGCTCGCCCAGATAGATGGCGTCGCCGTACTCGTCGGACAGCACCTGAATCTCGATATGGCGCGGCTCCTGCAGGTACTTTTCCATATACACGGTCGGGTTGCCGAAGGCGGCACCCGCTTCGGTACGTGTCATTTCGACCGAGTTCAGCAGCGCCGCTTCGGTATGCACCACGCGCATGCCGCGCCCGCCACCACCACCGGAAGCCTTGATAATGATGGGGTAGCCGATTTTCTTGGCGATCTTGATGATTTCATCGTTGTCGTCCGGCAGCGCGCCTTCCGAGCCGGGTACGCAAGGCACGCCGGAGGCGATCATGGCGTGCTTGGCTGAAACCTTGTCGCCCATCTGGCGAATGGTTTCAGGGCGCGGACCGATAAAGACAAAGCCGGACTGCTCGACGCGTTCGGCAAAGTCGGCGTTTTCCGACAGGAAGCCGTAGCCGGGGTGAATGGCTTGCGCGTCGGTGACTTCGGCGGCCGCGATAATGGCCGGTACATGCAGATAGCTCTTGGCCGATGGCGCCGGGCCGATGCAGACCGCTTCATCGGCCAGCTTGACGTATTTGGCTTCGCGGTCGGCTTCGGAATAGACCACCACGGTCTTGATGCCCATTTCACGGCAGGCACGCTGGATACGCAGGGCAATTTCGCCACGGTTGGCGATCAGGATTTTTTCAAACATGAATCATATCTCCGCAGGGCGTGAGAACGGCAAGGAGCAAGAGGCCGACCGGCTAGCGATCCGCGTCCTGCTCCTCCCAAGGCGTGCTGGCAGCCTTACTCGATGATGAATAGCGGTTCGCCGTATTCTACCGGCTGGCCATCTTCGGCCACGATGGCCTTGACCACACCGGCGCGGTCGGCTTCGATTTCGTTCATCAGCTTCATCGCTTCGATAATGCACAGCGTGTCACCGACAGAGACTTGCTGGCCGACTTCGATAAAGGGCTTGGAGCCCGGGCTTGCCGAACGGTAGAAGGTGCCGACCATAGGCGACTTCACGGCCGCGGCATTGTTGGCCGGAGCCACTTCAACGACGGCAGCCGGAGCCGGTGCAGCAAGCGGTGCGGCAGCCGGTGCAGCCGGTGGCAGCTGATGGTATTGCATGGCTTGGGCAAACATCTGGTTGTTCTGTGTCACGCGGGTAATGCGGACTTTTTCTTCACCTTCGGTGACCTCCAGCTCGGCAATGCCGGACTCTTCCACCAGGTCGATCAGTTTTTTCAGTTTGCGCAGGTCCATGCTGATCCTAATTTCTTTTAGATTGTTGGATTGGGCGTCTGAGCCATTTGCATAAGCACATGGGCCAGAGCCAGTTCGTAACCGGAAGCACCCAGTCCGCAGATCACGCCTTGCGCCAGATCGGAAAAATACGAATGCTGGCGGAAGGGTTCACGGGCGTGGACATTGGACAGGTGAACTTCAATAAACGGAATCTTGACGCCAGCCAGTGCATCGCGCAGTGCGACGCTGGTGTGGGTAAAGGCGGCGGGATTGATGATGATAAAAGCCGTGCCGTCATTCAACGCAGCATGTACGCGCTCTATCAGCACATGTTCGGCGTTGCTTTGCAGGGTTTCCAGTGTGAAACCGGCGGCTTTGGCCTGCTGTATCAGGCGCTGGTTGATATCATCCAGCGTGTCGCGACCGTAATGTTGTGGCTCGCGCAGCCCGAGCAGATTCAGGTTGGGGCCATGCAAAACCAGAATACGGCGCAGGGCCGGCACGCTGTCAGCTTTCATCATGGGCGCAAGTTTGCCGCAAATGGGCGCATAAAGTCCAGCTTTTGCAGAAATTGAAGCCCAGATGTGAAATATGAGCAGTAGCTGTTGATGTTCATATAGAGTTTATGCACTAGGGTTGGCAGGCATTCTAACGCATCGCCGCAATTCTGTGCCAGTCGGGTAAAAGCGGGTTTGATCTGGCGCAATAGGCAGCATGGTCATGCAAGCGGCGTGCCGCTAAGTGAATGGCACGGGTATAATCGCCTTCATTTGCCTTATATGTGCGCCGCCATGCAGCTTTCCGATTTTGATTACCACCTGCCCGAACATCTGGTTGCCCAGCATCCGCCTGAAGTGCGTGGCGGCAGCCGTCTGCTGCATGTCGCAGGTAAGCAGCTATCCGACACCCTGTTTGCAGAGCTGCCGGGCTTTTTGTCTGCCGGCGATGTGCTGGTGTTCAATGATACGCGCGTGATCAAGGCGCGCCTGTTTGGTGAAAAGGCCTCCGGCGGCAAGATTGAAGCCCTGATCGAGCGCGTGCTGGACGAGCACACGGCGCTGGCGCATGTGCGCGCCTCCAAATCGCCCAAGCCGGGCACGCGTCTGGTATTTGCCGGGCGCTGGCAGGCCGAGATGGTCGAGCGCGTGGGCGAGCTGTTCAAGCTGCGCTTTCTCGCCGAAGAAAACCTGTTCGATATTCTCGAAGCCTCGGGCAAGCTGCCACTGCCGCCTTATATCGAGCGCGACACCGACAGCGATGACGACTCGCGTTACCAGACCGTCTATGCCAAGGAGCAAGGTGCGGTCGCCGCACCGACCGCCGGTCTGCACTTTACCGACGAGATGCTGGCCCGCCTTGAGGCGCAAGGGGTGAAGCTTGCCTATGTCACGCTGCATGTCGGTGCCGGCACTTTCCAGCCGGTGCGGGTCGACAATATTGCCGATCACAAGATGCACAGCGAAATCTACGATATCCCCGAGCAAACGCGCGCCATGATCGAAGAGGCGCACGCAGCCGGGCACAAAGTGGTGTCGGTCGGCACTACCAGCATGCGCGCGCTGGAGTCCGCCGCGCGTGGCGGTGCGCTGGTCGCAGGGCGCGGCGAGACCGATATCTTTATCACGCCGGGCTACCGCTTCAATGTGGTTGACCGCCTGCTGACCAATTTCCACCTGCCCAAGTCGACCTTGCTGATGCTGGTGTCGGCCTTTGCCGGTTACGACGAGATGCGTGCCGCCTATGTGCATGCGGTGGAAAAGGAATACCGCTTCTTCAGCTATGGCGACGCCATGCTGCTGGAGCGCAAGGACGGCTGAGCCGTCCGTGCTGGAAAGCCCCTGTCTTCTTAAACTGGAGAGTCCATGTCCGGCCTGAAACCGAACAGCCCCATGCCGACCGAGATCAAGCTGCACGCCATCAGCAAGCGGCTGGAAATTGCCTTTGACGATGGCGCAAGCTTTACCTTGCCGTGTGAATACCTGCGCGTGTACTCGCCTTCGGCCGAGGTGCGCGGCCATGGCGTCGGGCAGGAAACGCTGCAGACCGGCAAGCGTCAGGTGGTGATAACTGCTATGGAGCCGGTCGGGCATTACGCGCTCAAGATCGTGTTTGATGACGGTCACGACAGCGGCCTTTACAGCTGGGACTATCTGTACCAGCTGGGCAAGCATTACGAGATCAACTGGCAGGATTATCTGGATCGCCTCGCCGCAGCCGGCGCGGGCAGGGGGGAATAGAACATGGAAAAAACAACGCACTTCGGCTTTAAAGACGTCGCGGAAAGCGAGAAGGCCGACAAGGTCGCCGAGGTCTTTCATTCGGTGGCACAAAAATACGATGTGATGAACGACATGATGTCGGCGGGCCTGCACCGGGTGTGGAAGCATTTCACCCTGAGCACCTCCGGCGTCAAGCCCGGCGACAAGGTACTGGATATTGCCGGCGGTACCGGCGATCTGGCGCGCGGCTGGGCCAAGCGCGTGGGCAAGACCGGTGAAGTGTGGCTGACCGATATCAACTCGTCGATGCTGACCGTGGGGCGCGACCGTCTGCTGGATGAAGGCCTGATGCTGCCGGTGTCGCTGGCCGATGCCGAGAAGCTGCCGTTCCCCGACAACTACTTCAATGCCGTGTCGGTGGCGTTCGGCCTGCGCAACATGACGCACAAGGATCTGGCGCTGAAGGAAATGCTGCGCGTGCTCAAGCCCGGCGGCAAGCTGATGGTGCTGGAGTTTTCCAAAGTGTGGAAGCCGCTGTCGCCGGTTTACGATCTGTATTCGTTCAAGGCCCTGCCGCTGATGGGCAAGCTGATCGCCAATGACGCCGCCAGCTACCAGTATCTGGCCGAATCCATCCGCATGCACCCGGATCAGGACACGCTCAAGCAGATGATGCTGGATGCCGGTTTCGGCAAGGCCGATTACCACAACCTGTCGGCCGGTGTGGTGGCCTTGCACAAGGGCTACAAATTCTGATGCTGGCGCTGATCCCGACCTGGTTGCTGCTGGGCGTGGCCATTCTGGTCGAGGTGGTGTCCACCAGCTCGATCAAGCTGACCGAGGGTTTTACCCGCCCGCTGATGACGCTATTGGTGTTGTGCGGCTACGGCTGTTCGCTGTGGCTGTTGTCGCAAGTGGTGCAGCGGCTCGAGGTCGGTATTGTCTACGCCATCTGGTGCGGCGTGGGCATGGCGGCGGTGGCGCTGGTTGGCGTGCTGGTGTTTGGCGAGAGCGTTTCGCTGGCCAAAACCGCGGGTATCGTGTTGATTGTGGCCGGAACGATCTTGCTGAGTCTGGCCAGCAAGGGGCATTAAATGCAGATTTCGCTATTGGCATTCAACCATCTGCTGGGGCAGCACCCGCAAGTGCGCGCCGAGCTGGCCGCGCATGCCGGGCGGCGGGTGGCAATCAGGCTGGCACCGGTCACGGTGAGCGGCGTGGTCACCGAGGAGGGCTATCTGGCCGCTTGTCAGGGCGAGCCCGAGGCCACGGTGCGCCTGAGCCATGGCGTCGTGCTCACCGCCATTAGCGGCCAGCCGGCCGGCATGGGCAATGTGGCGTTTGACGGTGATGGCGTGCTGGCCTCGTCGCTGGCCGCCTTATTGTCGCGCCTGCACTGGGATGCCGAAGAAGACCTGTCGCGCATCGTCGGCGACAGCCTTGCCCATCGCGTCGGGCGCACCGTGCGCAGCGCCCTGGGCGTCAAGGGCGAGATTGGCGGCCGCCTGCTGGAGAGCTGGATCGAACACCTGCGCGATGAAGTCCCGCTGCTGGCCAGGCGGCAGGATGTCGCGCAGTTTGTCGCGGCGGTCGATACCCTGCGTGATGATAGCGAACGTCTGCAAAAACGCCTGGCGCGTCTGGAAGCGCTGGCACCCACCCCAAACAAAAAGTTGTCCTGATGAGTCTGTCGCGTTCGCTGAAAATCGTTTCTACCTTATACCGCTTTGGCCTGGATGACTTTTTTGCCGGCCACTCCCGTTTGGGCTTTGTCCCGCGCCTGCTGCGCTTTCTGCCCGGCCGCCCCAAGCCGGAACAGCCATTGCCGGCACGCCTGCGTCTGGCGCTGGAAAGCCTGGGGCCGATCTTCGTCAAGTTTGGTCAGGTCTTGTCGACGCGGCGCGACCTGTTGCCGCCCGATTACGCCGACGAACTGGCGCGCCTGCAAGACAAAGTTGCGCCGTTTGACGGTGCGCTGGCGCGTCAGGTGATCGAGCAGGGTTTCGGCCGGCGCGTAGACGAGATCTATGTGGATTTTGACGATGTGCCGGTGGCCAGCGCATCGGTGGCGCAAGTACACAAGGCGTATTTGCGCGAGCCTGATGGCAGTCGTGGCCGCCAGGTGGCGGTCAAGGTGCTGCGCCCCGGCATCCAGCCTGTGATCGAGCAGGATCTGGCGCTGATGAATACGCTGGCCGGCTGGGTCGAGCGCTTTCTGGCCGACGGCAAGCGCCTGAAACCGCGCGAGGTGGTGGCCGAGTTCGACCAGTATCTGCATGACGAGCTGGACATGATGCACGAGGCGGCCAACGCCTCGCAGTTGCGGCGCAATTTCACAGGCTCCGACATGCTGGTGGTGCCCGAAGTGTTCTATGACGCGACCTGCCGTGAAGTGCTGACGCTGGAATGGATGAACGGCACGCCGATCGGCCAGATCGAGCGCCTGCGCGCCGAAGGGGTCGATCTCAAGCAGTTGTCGCGCTTTGGCGTCGAGATTTTCTTCACCCAGGTGTTCCGCCATGGTTTCTTCCATGCCGACATGCACCCGGGCAATATCTTTGTCGCGCCGGACGGGCGCTATATCGCGCTCGACTTCGGCATCGTCGGCAGCCTGACCGAAACCGACAAGCACTATCTGGCGGTCAACTTCCTTGCCTTCTTCAACCGCGACTACCACCGCGTCGCCACCGCCCATATCGAGTCGGGCTGGGTGCCGGCCGACACCCGTCCGGAAGAGCTGGAAGCGGCAGTGCGCACCGTGTGCGAGCCGTTCTTCGACAAGCCGCTGAGCCAGATCTCCTTCGGCATGGTGCTGCTGCGCCTGTTCGAGACCAGCCGCCGCTTCAATGTCGAGATCCAGCCGCAGCTGGTGCTGCTGCAAAAGACCCTGCTCAATATCGAAGGGCTGGGCCGTCAGCTCGACCCCGACCTCAACCTGTGGGACACCGCCAAGCCCTTCCTGATGAAGTGGATGAACGAGCAGATAGGCTGGCGCGGCTTGATTCGCACCCTGAAAAACGAAGCCCCGCAATGGGCGACCACGCTGCCGACCCTGCCGCGCAAGCTCAACGAAGCCCTCTCCGGCAAATCGTCCGAGCTGATGGTGGCCGGCTATATGCAACTGATGCGCGAGCAGAAGCGGCAGAACTTCCTGCTTGCGCTGATCGCGCTGCTGTTGGGGGCGTTGCTGTTGAAGGATGTGCTGTAGGGTGGTGGGTTACGCCGCCGATGGCGGCTAACCCACCCTTGTATCTGTTGTCTCGTGGTGAT
>NZ_WSSB01000023.1 GCF_009831765.1 Craterilacuibacter sinensis
TGACGGGTTTCGGTCTCGTACTCAACGTGAGCGGTATTAATGGTAATACCACGTGCCTTTTCTTCTGGCGCGCTGTCAATCTGGGCATAACCCTTGGCTCCGCCACCGAACTTCTTCGACAGAATGGTGGTGATCGCTGCGGTCAGGGTGGTCTTACCATGGTCCACGTGACCGATGGTACCAACGTTTACGTGCGGCTTGGTCCGCGCAAACTTTTCTTTTGCCATTTTGCAAAATTCCTTCATTAAAGAACATCAAACCAGACTGGCCCGGCGGGCCAGCCTTAGCGCATAGAATTACTTCTTGGCACTCATCACCGCTTCAGCAACATGCTTAGGCGCTTCGGAGTAGTGCTTGAACTCCATGGAGTACGTAGCACGGCCCTGGGTAGCGGAACGCAGGTCGGTGGAGTAACCGAACATCTCGGCCAGAGGAACCTCGGCCTTGATCTTCTTACCGCCCAGACCATCATCATCCATACCCAACACGATACCGCGACGGCGACTCAAGTCACCCATCACGTCACCCATGTAGTCTTCCGGCGTTTCCACTTCCACAGCCATCATCGGCTCGAGAATGCACGGACTTGCACGGCGCATGGCTTCTTTGAATGCCATGGAGCCAGCCAGTTCGAACGCGATCTGCGAGGAGTCAACGTCATGGTAGGAACCGAAGGTCAGACGAACAGTCACGTCAACGACCGGGAAGCCGGCGAGAATACCGTTGTTCAGCGTATTCTGGATACCCTTATCAACGGACGGGATGAATTCGCGCGGAATTGTACCACCCTTGATCTCGTCGAAGAACTTGTAGCCATTGCCCTCACCGGACGGCTCCAGCGTGATCACTGCGTGACCATACTGACCCTTACCACCCGACTGCTTGACGTGTTTGCCGTCAACGTCGGTTACGGTCTTGGTGATGGTTTCACGGTAAGCAACCTGAGGCGCGCCTACACTGGCCTCAACACCGAATTCGCGACGCATACGGTCAACCAGAATTTCCAGGTGCAGTTCACCCATACCGGAAATAATGGTCTGGCCCGATTCTTCATCGGTACGCACGCGGAACGATGGGTCTTCCTTGGCCAGGCGGTTCAGGGCAACGCCCATCTTCTCCTGGTCAGCCTTGGTTTTAGGCTCGACGGCAACGTGAATCACCGGCTCAGGGAACTCCATACGCTCAAGAATGATCGGCGCATCAACTGCACACAGGGTTTCACCCGTGGTCACGTCTTTCAGGCCGATACCGGCAGCGATATCGCCAGCACGAACTTCGGTGATCTCGATACGGTCGTTAGCGTGCATCTGGACGATACGGCCCATACGCTCTTTACGATCCTTGATCGAGTTCAGGATGGTATCACCGGAGTTAACCACACCCGAGTACACGCGGAAGAAGGTCAGCTGGCCAACGTACGGGTCATTCATCAGTTTGAATGCCAGTGCGGAGAACTTCTCTTCGTCGGACGCATGACGGACAGCAGGCTGACCATCAACTTCACCAGCGATAGGAGGCACATCCAGCGGCGAAGGCAGCAATTCAATCACGGCATCCAGCATACGCTGAACACCCTTGTTCTTGAACGCGGAACCGCACAGCATAGGCTGGATTTCGCAACGCAGCGTACGCTGACGCAGGCCGTTGATGATTTCTTCCTCGGTCAGCTCTTCGCCACCCAAGTACTTGTCCATCATCTCTTCGCTGACTTCGGCTGCGGCTTCAACCATCTTCTCGCGCCACTCTTCGGCAACAGCCTGAATATCGGCAGGGATATCGCCGTATTCAAACTTCATGCCCTGGGATGCTTCATCCCAGATGATGGCCTTCATCTTCAGCAGATCGACCACGCCCTGGAAGCCGTCTTCTGCACCGATAGGCACAACGATAGGCACCGGGTTGCCGCGCAAGCGTGTTTTCACCTGCTCAACTGCACGGAAGAAGTTGGCGCCTTGACGGTCCATCTTGTTCACGAATGCGACGCGCGGCACTTTGTACTTGTTAGCCTGACGCCAAACGGTTTCCGACTGCGGCTGAACACCACCCACAGCGCAGTAAACCATCACGGCACCATCCAGCACACGCATGGAGCGTTCAACTTCAATCGTGAAGTCAACGTGTCCCGGGGTATCAATAATATTGAAATGATGCTCCGGATACTGCAGGCTCATGCCCTTCCAGTAGGTGGTGGTCGCAGCGGAAGTAATGGTAATACCACGTTCCTGTTCCTGCTCCATCCAGTCCATGGTGGCGGCGCCATCGTGAACTTCACCGATTTTGTGGTTAATACCCGTGTAAAACAGGATACGTTCGGTGGTCGTTGTCTTACCAGCATCGATGTGAGCCGAGATACCGATATTACGGTAGCGCTCAATGGGGGTTTTCCTAGCCACGGCGATAACCTTCTCTTGAACGTTAGATTAGAAACGGAAGTGCGAGAATGCCTTGTTGGCTTCTGCCATACGATGCACTTCGTCACGTTTCTTCATGGCGCCACCACGGCCTTCGGCCGCATCCATCAATTCGCCAGCAAGACGCAGATCCATGGATTTTTCGCCACGCTTACGCGCAGCATCACGCAACCAGCGCATTGCCAAAGCCATACGGCGGGATGGGCGAACTTCAACAGGGACTTGGTAGTTAGCACCACCAACACGGCGGCTCTTCACTTCCACCATTGGCTTGGCATTGGAAATTGCGGTGTTGAAAACTTCAACAGCGTTCTTGCCGGTTTTCTTTTCAATCTGGGCCAGCGCGCCGTAGATGATGCGTTCGGCAACAGCTTTTTTGCCGTCGATCATCACAACGTTCATAAACTTGGACAGATCCTGGCTACCGAACTTTGGATCCGGCAACACGTCACGCTTGGGGACTTCTCTGCGTCTTGGCATGGTAATTCCTTAATTCTATTCAGTTGAGCATGGGCTCATGACCACCCAGTAGAGTGATCACTTACTCGACAGTCTCTGGGACTGCCTAATGTGCCGAAGCGATTACTTCGGACGCTTAGTACCGTACTTGGAACGGGACTGCTTACGATCTTTCACGCCTGCGGTATCCAGCGAGCCGCGAACGGTGTGGTAACGCACACCTGGCAAGTCTTTTACACGACCGCCACGGATCAGGACAACCGAGTGTTCCTGCAGGTTGTGGCCTTCACCGCCGATGTAAGAAATCACTTCAAAACCGTTGGTCAGACGCACCTTGCACACTTTACGCAGAGCCGAGTTTGGCTTCTTTGGAGTGGTGGTATAGACACGAGTGCACACGCCGCGCTTCTGCGGGCAAGCCTCAAGTGCCGGAACCTTGCTCTTCGCCACAGCGGCCAGACGACCCTTGCGAACGAGTTGGTTAATAGTTGGCATGACTATCAATTTCCCTGTTGATAATAAAATAGGCGGCAAGCCACCTAAGGACGCGAGATTATATTTTAGTCACTGACCAGCGTCAATGAAGAAAAGCCGCCAACCCAATGTTACCCATTGAATTAACGGCTTTTTTCTAGGCAGATGCTAGACAGCGAGTGGCTTAATCTTCAGCTTGCGCCTCGGACTCGTCAACCAGCCCGGTGAACATATGTTCAGGGCCATTGTTCAAACCGAGGTTTTCACGGCGACGGTTGCGATGGTAAGCCAGCCCCGTACCTGCCGGAATCAGACGACCCACAATCACGTTTTCCTTCAGGCCGCGCAGATCATCGCGCTTGCCCATAATGGCAGCCTCGGTCAGTACGCGCGTGGTTTCCTGGAAGGATGCAGCCGAGATGAACGAGTCGGTCGACAGCGATGCCTTGGTAATACCCAGCAACACGTTATCGAACTGCGCCGGAATCTTGCCTTCTTCCAGCATCTTGTCGTTCGCCTTCAGCAACTCGGCACGCTCAACCTGTTCACCCTGGATGAAGTCGGTATCGCCTGAGTCGGTGATCAGTACACGACGCAGCATCTGGCGAATAATCACTTCGATGTGCTTATCGTTAATCTTCACACCCTGCAGGCGGTAAACCTCCTGCACTTCCTGCACGATGTAGCGCGCCAGCGCTTCAATACCCTGCAGACGCAGAATGTCGTGCGGATCAACCGAGCCGTCAACAATGGTTTCACCCATGTTCACGACCTGACCATCATGCACCAGCACGTGGCGATCCTTAGGAATCAGCGTCTCGTGACCCAGACCTTCCAGATCGGTAATGATCAGGCGCTGCTTGCCCTTGGTGTCCTTGCCGAAGGAGACCGTACCGGTCACTTCCGCCAGGGTACCGGCAATCTTAGGCGAACGCGCTTCAAACAGTTCGGCCACACGCGGCAGACCACCGGTAATGTCTCGGGTCTTGGTCGTTTCCTGAGGGATACGTGCCAGCACTTCACCCTTGCCGACTTCCTGACCATCGCGAACGGTAATAATCGCGCCAACCTGGAAGGTAATCGATACCGAGGCATCGGAACCGGTCAGCTTCACTTCATTACCGAACTCGTCCAGCAGTTTCACCAATGGACGCAGCATCTTCGAGGTACTGGTACCGCGACGCTTAGGATCGATCACCACCAGAGACGACAGGCCGGTCACTTCATCGACCTGCTTGGCAACCGTCGTACCTTCTTCCACGTTTTCGAACTTCACGCGGCCGGTGTACTCGGTAATGATTGGACGGGTATGCGGATCCCAAGTCGCCAGCACTGCGCCAGCCTTGATTACATCACCATCCTTCACCACCAGCGTCGCACCGTACGGCACTTTATGACGCTCACGCTCACGACCGGCATCATCATGGATGACGACCTCGCCGGAGCGGGTAATCACGATCAACTCGCCCTTGGAGTTGGCCACATAACGCATCTGGCTGGAGAAGCGCAACGTACCGTTCGACTTACCTTCAACCTGGCTGGCAGCTGCATTTCGCGAAGCGGCACCACCAATGTGGAAGGTACGCATGGTCAGCTGGGTACCCGGCTCACCAATCGACTGGGCAGCAATCACACCCACGGCTTCACCGGCATTCACCCGCTTACCGCGCGCCAGATCGCGACCATAACACTGGGCACACAGACCATAGCGCGTATCGCAGGTAATGGCAGTACGCACCTTCACCTCGTCGATGCCGTAGCTGTCGATCAGCTCGACCATCGCTTCATCGATCAGGGTACCGGCTTCAACCACGGTCGCATTGCTGGACGGATCTACCACGTCAATCGCGGTAACACGACCCAGAATACGATCACCCAGCGCCTCGATCACGTCACCGCCCTGCACCACCGACTTCATTACGAAGCCGTTAGTCGTGCCGCAATCGTCCTCGATCACCACCAAGTCCTGCGTCACATCGACCAGACGACGGGTCAGGTAACCGGAGTTAGCTGTCTTCAGTGCCGTATCCGCCAGACCCTTACGGGCACCGTGGGTCGAGATAAAGTACTGCAGAACCGTCAGACCTTCGCGGAAGTTCGCGGTAATCGGCGTTTCGATAATCGAGCCATCTGGCTTGGCCATCAGGCCTCGCATACCAGCCAGCTGCTTAATCTGTGCAGCGGAGCCTCGGGCACCGGAGTCGGCCATCATGTAAATCGAGTTGAACGATTCCTGATCGACTTCATTGCCGTGCTTGTCCAGCACCTTCTGCTTGGACAGGTTATCCATCATCGCTTTGGCAATCTTATCGCCGGTACGGCCCCAGATATCCACCACCTTGTTGTAGCGCTCGCCATTGGTCACCAGACCCTGACGGTATTGCGCTTCAATTTCCTTAACTTCCTTGTTGGCCTCGGCCAGCAGTTCGGTCTTCTTGGCCGGGATTTCCATATCGTCCACGCAGATCGAAATACCGCCGCGGGTCGAATAGGCAAAACCGGTGTACATCAGCTGGTCGGCAAAAATAACCGTATCGCGGATGCCGCAACGACGGAACGACGCATTGATCAGCTTGGAAATTTCTTTCTTCTTCAACGCCTTGTTGACGTGTTCGAAGCCCAGACCCTTAGGCAGGATTTCCGACAGAATGGCGCGACCAACCGTGGTTTCGTAACGCTTCATCACCGGCTGGAACTCGCCCTGCTCGTCTTTTTCCCACTCTTTCAAACGCACGGTGATGCGCGTCCCCAGTTCAACCTGACGGGTACCGTAAGCGCGCTGCACTTCGGATACGTCGGCAAACTTCATGCCGTCATTGCGGCCGTTTACCTTGTCGCGGGTCATGTAGTACAGACCCAACACGATATCCTGCGACGGCACGATGATAGGTTCGCCGTTGGCTGGCGACAGCACGTTATTGGTTGCCAGCATCAGCGTGCGGGCTTCCATCTGCGCTTCCAGGCTCAGCGGCACGTGTACGGCCATCTGGTCACCGTCGAAGTCGGCGTTAAATGCCGCGCAGACCAGCGGATGCAGCTGGATGGCCTTGCCTTCGATCAGCACCGGCTCGAACGCCTGAATACCCAGACGGTGCAGCGTTGGCGCACGGTTGAGCATGACCGGGTGTTCGCGGATCACGTCTTCGAGGATGTCCCATACTTCCGGCACTTCCTGCTCGACCAGCTTCTTGGCTGCCTTGATGGTCGAGGCCAGCCCCATCACCTCCAGCTTGTGGAAAATGAAAGGCTTGAACAGCTCGAGCGCCATCTTTTTCGGCAGACCGCACTGATGCAGACGCAGGGTCGGGCCCACGGTAATCACGGAACGACCGGAGTAGTCCACACGCTTACCCAGCAGGTTCTGACGGAAACGACCGCCTTTACCCTTGATCATGTCGGCCAGCGACTTGAGCGGACGCTTGTTGGCGCCGGTCATGGCCTTGCCGCGACGACCGTTATCCAGCAACGAGTCAACCGACTCTTGCAGCATGCGTTTTTCGTTGCGGACAATAATGTCCGGCGCACGCAGCTCCAGCAGGCGCTTCAAGCGGTTGTTACGGTTGATCACGCGACGATACAGATCGTTCAGATCGGACGTAGCGAAACGGCCGCCATCCAGCGGCACCAGTGGACGCAGCTCCGGCGGCAACACCGGCAGCACTTCCAGAATCATCCATTCCGGCTTCATACCGGAACGCTGAAACGCCTCCAGCACCTTCAGGCGCTTGGCGATCTTCTTGATCTTGGTGTCAGAGCTGGTGGCTTCCAGTTCGCGGCGCAGCGTTTCCACTTCGGTCGACAGGTCGAGCTTTTTCAGCAGCTCGCGCACCGCTTCCGCACCCATCAGGGCAACGAATTCGTCACCATATTCATCCTGCTTGTCGAGGTAATCTTCCTCGGTCAGCAGCTGACGGTCTTGCAGCGGCGTCATGCCCGGATCGGTCACGACAAATGCTTCGAAGTACAGTACGCGCTCGATGTCGCGCAGCGTCATGTCGAGCACCATACCCAGGCGCGACGGCAGCGACTTCAGGAACCAGATATGCGCAACTGGCGAAGCCAGGTCGATATGACCCATGCGCTCGCGGCGCACCTTGGACAACGTCACTTCAACGCCGCATTTTTCGCAGATCACGCCACGATGCTTGAGGCGCTTGTACTTGCCGCACAAGCACTCATAGTCCTTCACCGGCCCGAAGATACGCGCGCAGAACAGGCCGTCGCGTTCGGGTTTGAAGGTGCGATAGTTGATGGTCTCAGGCTTCTTGACCTCACCGTACGACCAGGAACGGATCTTGTCGGGGGAGGCGATGCCGATCTTAATCGCATCAAACTCTTCTTCTTGCGTGACTTGCTTAAAGAGGTCGAGCAGAGCTTTCATTGCGTCTCCATTCAGGTGACTGGCGCGGGCCTAATGCCCGCGCCGTCTACCTATCAATAACGTTCCAGATCGATGTCGAGGCCGAGCGAACGGATTTCCTTCACCAGCACATTGAAGGATTCCGGCATACCAGCTTCGATCTTATGTTCGCCCTTGACGATGTTTTCGTACACTTTGGTACGGCCATTCACGTCATCGGACTTCACAGTCAACATTTCTTGCAGCGTATAAGCCGCGCCATACGCTTCCAGTGCCCACACTTCCATCTCACCGAAGCGCTGGCCACCGAATTGAGCCTTACCACCCAGCGGCTGCTGGGTCACCAGCGAGTAAGGACCGGTCGAGCGCGCGTGCATCTTGTCGTCTACCAGGTGGTGCAGCTTCAGATAGTGCATCACGCCAACGGTCACTTTGCGGTCGAAGGCTTCGCCGGAGCGGCCGTCAAACAGCGTCATCTGGGTCTTGGACTCGTTGAAGTCGAGCAGCTTGGTGTGCTCGTCATCACTCGGGTAGGCAAGATCCAGCATCTGGCGGATTTCGGACTCTTTGGCGCCGTCAAACACTGGCGTAGCGAAAGGCATACCACGGCGCAGATGCTCAGCCAGGCTGCGCACTTCCACATCAGACAGACCTGCGATGTCTTCCTGCTTGCCGGTGCTGTTGTACACCTGCTCCAGATAGGCACGCAGCTCATCCGCCGAACGCTGTTCTTTCAGCATGCGGTTGAAACGCTCGCCGATACCCTTACCAGCCCAACCCAGATGAACTTCAAGAATCTGACCGATGTTCATACGCGAAGGCACGCCCAGCGGATTCAACACGATGTCTACCGAGCGGCCATCGGCCATGTACGGCATGTCTTCAACCGGCAGAATGCGCGAAACCACACCCTTGTTACCGTGACGACCGGCCATCTTGTCACCCGACTGCAGACGACGCTTCACGGCGATATACACCTTGACCATCTTCTGCACACCAGGCTGCAACTCGTCACCCTGGGTCAGCTTGCGCTTCTTGTCTTCGAACTTGAGGTCGAACTCTTCACGCTTGAGGGACAGGCTTTCCTTGATCAGCTCGAGCTGCTTGGCCACTTCTTCATCCGCCATGCGGATATCGAACCACTCGTGCTTGGATGGCAGGTCAGCCAGATACTCGGCGCTGACCACCGTGCCCTTGGCCAGACGCTTAGGACCGCCATTAGCTTCTTTGCCAACCACCAGACGTTCGATACGGCTGAATGCGTCATCGGCAAAAATACGCAGCTGGTCATTCAGGTCGAGGCGATAACGCTTCAACTCGGCATCAATAATCGACTGGGCACGCTTGTCGCGGTCGATACCTTCACGGGTAAAGACCTGAACATCAATCACGGTACCGACCATGCCGGTAGGTACGCGCAAACTGGTGTCCTTAACATCGGAAGCCTTCTCGCCAAAGATGGCGCGCAGCAGCTTTTCTTCCGGCGTCAGCTGGGTTTCGCCCTTAGGCGTTACTTTGCCGACCAGCACATCACCTGCTTCGACTTCTGCACCGATGTAAACGATACCGGCTTCATCCAGACGGCCCGCCATACGCTCGGACAGGTTAGGAATATCACGGGTGATTTCTTCCGGCCCCAGCTTGGTGTCACGCGCCACAACCGACAGCTCTTCGATATGAATCGAGGTATAGCGGTCATCAGCCACTACGCGCTCGTTGATCAAAATCGAGTCTTCGAAGTTGTAACCGTTCCACGGCATAAAGGCGATGGTCATGTTCTGACCCAGCGCCAGTTCGCCAAGGTCGGTCGATGCACCGTCAGCCACCACATCACCACGGGCAATCACATCGCCCACACTCACCAGCGGACGCTGGTTGATATTGGTGTTCTGGTTGGAACGGGTAAATTTGGTCAGGTTGTAGATATCTACACCGACTTCACCGGCCGTTGCTTCTTCGTCATTCACGCGTACAACGACACGGGTCGCATCGACATAGTCAACGACACCGCCACGACGCGAGATCACCGAAGTGCCCGAGTCGATCGCCACGGCACGCTCGATGCCGGTGCCGACAAACGGCTTTTCCGGACGCAGGCAAGGCACAGCCTGACGTTGCATGTTCGCACCCATCAAGGCACGGTTGGCATCGTCATGCTCGAGGAACGGAATCAGCGAAGCCGCAACCGATACCACCTGACCCGTTGCCACGTCCATGTATTCGACGCGGTCCGGTGTTGCCAGAATGGTTTCGCCGGTTTCACGGCAAGTCACCATCTCGTCGATCAGATTGCCTTCGTCATCCAGCGTGGCGTTAGCCTGGGCAATGACATAGCGGCCTTCTTCGATCGCCGACAGGTAATCGATCTGCATCGTCACCTTGCCGTCAATCACGCGACGATATGGCGTCTCGAGGAAGCCATACTCGTTGGTGCGGGCATACACCGACAAGGAGTTGATCAGACCAATGTTCGGACCTTCCGGCGTTTCGATCGGGCAAACACGACCATAGTGGGTCGGATGCACGTCTCGAACTTCAAAGCCGGCGCGCTCACGCGTCAGACCGCCAGGACCCAGTGCCGACACACGGCGCTTGTGGGTAATTTCGGCCAGCGGGTTGGTCTGGTCCATAAACTGCGACAGCTGGCTGGAGCCGAAGAATTCCTTGATCGCGGCCGAGACGGGCTTGGCATTGATCAGGTCATGCGGCATCAGGTTGTCGGATTCAGCCTGGTTCAGACGTTCCTTGACAGCACGCTCGACACGCACCAGACCGGCGCGGAACTGGTTCTCGGCCAATTCGCCTACCGAACGCACGCGACGGTTACCCAAGTGATCGATATCGTCGACATCGCCGCGACCATTGCGCAGCTCGGTCAGGATGGCAATCACCGATACGATGTCTTCGGTCGACAGGATGCCGGAAGTCGAGTCTTTGAAGGCAGCAAACTTCTCGCCCACCAGAGACTTGAACCACTCAGGCGACTTCTCGTCGAACTTGTAGTCGTAGGTACGGGTATTGAACTTCATCCGGCCTACGCGCGACAGATCGTAGGTGTCTTCATTGAAGAACAGACGCTGGAACAGCGCTTCAACCGCATCTTCGGTTGGCGGCTCGCCCGGACGCATCATGCGGTAAATGGCAACACGCGCCTGCAGCTGGCTGTCGGTGTCATCACTACGCAGGGTCTGCGAAATGTACGCGCCTTGGTCCAGATCATTGGTGTACAGCACCTGGATTTCCGGCACGCCGTGAATATCCAGCTTGGCCACCAGCTCTTCGGTAATTTCTTCATTGGCACGCGCCAGGATCTCACCGGTATCCGGATTGACCGCGCTCTTGGCCATGATTTTGCCGAACAGGGTATCGAATGGCACTTCGATGCTGTCAATGCCGGCCGCCTGCAGGTCGCGCACCGTCTTGGCGGTAATGCGCTTGTCTTTGGCAACGATCAGCTTGCCGTCAGCCGCGATGATGTCGGACTTGGCCAGCTCGCCCTTCAAGCGCTCGGCCACGACCTTCATGCGCACACCATCTTCGGTCAGATAGAAGGTGTCAAAGCTGTAGAACTCGGACAGGATCTGCTCGTCGCTGTAACCCAGCGCCTTGAGCAGGATGCTGACCGGCATTTTACGGCGGCGGTCGATACGGAAGAACAGATGGTCTTTAGGATCGAACTCGAAGTCCAGCCACGAGCCGCGGTAAGGAATCACGCGAGCCGAGAACAAGAGCTTGCCGGACGAGTGGGTCTTACCCCTGTCGTGTTCGAAAAACACCCCTGGAGAGCGGTGCAACTGAGAAACGATAACGCGCTCGGTTCCGTTGATAATAAAGGAACCATTCGTGGTCATGAGCGGAATCTCGCCCATGTACACTTCATTCTCGCGCACTTCCTTGATGACCGGCTTGGACGACTCTTTATCCAGAATCGTCAGGCGGATACGGGCACGCAAAGGCGCAGCATAGGTAATGCCGCGCAACTGGCATTCCTGAACGTCAAACGGCGGCTCGCCCAGCACATAATGGACGAAATCGAGATACGCATATCCGTTGTGGCTATGGATAGGGAAAATCGATTTGAAAGCCGCTTGCAGACCCGCATCCTTGCGCTGATCCAATGGCACACCCAATTGCAGAAAATCGGTGTACGAATCGATCTGGGTCGCCAACAGGAAGGGGACGTCGAGAACACTGGCACGTTTCGCAAAGCTTTTACGAATCCGCTTCTTCTCAGTAAACGAATAACTCATAGAGTCTCCATCGAGGTGTGGTGGCGCAAGTAACCAAAAGTCAACAGCCACGCTCGGGATGCTGGCTTTTAGTGACTAGGCACTTTCCACCACAAGCGCAATAAGGCTGGCGGATTTCTCCGCCAGCCCCGTCAATCTTCCAGTAGGAAGATTACTTGATTTCTGCCTTAGCGCCAGCTTCGGTCAGCTGCTTCAGCACGTCTTCAGCTTCAGCCTTGGACACGCCTTCTTTAACGGTCTTAGGAGCGCCGTCAACCATGTCTTTGGCTTCTTTCAGGCCCAGACCGGTCAGTGCACGAACAACCTTGATCACGTTAACTTTCTGGTCGCCAGCGGCGGTCAGAACAACGTCGAACTCGGTCTTTTCTTCAACAGCAGCAGCGGCAGCTGGGCCAGCTACAGCAACAGCAGCAGCGGAAACGCCGAACTTCTCTTCGAACGCCTTAACCAGGTCGTTCAGTTCCATAACGGTCAGACCAGCAACTGCGTCAAGAATTTCTTCTTTGGTAATAGCCATGTGAAAATCTCCTGAAATCTATTTAAATCAAATTTGGTTAAGCTGCTTCGGCTTGCTTCTGCTCTGCCAGTGCGGCCAAGCCACGGGCGAAGCCGGACACTGGAGCCTTCATGACGTAGAGCAGCTTCGACAGCAGTTCTTCGCGGCTTGGGATCGAAGCCAGCTCAGCAACCTGAGCGGCGTCCAGCACCTTACCATCGTAGGAACCTGCTTTAACGACGATCTTGTCGTCAGCCTTAGCGAACTGATGCAGTACTTTAGCGGCAGCTACCGGGTCTGCAGAAATACCGTAAACCAGAGGACCGACCATTTGGTCAGCCAGACCGGCAAATGCGGTATCAGCTACAGCGCGACGTACCAGCGTGTTCTTCAGAACGCGCAGGAAAACGCCTTGCTCACGCGCCTGAGCGCGCAGCTTGGTCATGCTACCAACCTCAATACCCCGATATTCGGCGATAACGAGCGTCTGTGCTTCCACCAGTTGGGCGGATACTTCGGCTACGACCGCTTTTTTATCTTCAAGATTGAGACTCAAGGTCTACCTCCTAAACTGAAATGAGATGGTTACCCACCTCGCTTTGCAGCGGCGACCTATTCAGGAGACATCATAGAATGGTGCCCATGGGCGGAATTGAACCGCCGACCTCTCCCTTACCAAGG
Source organism: Craterilacuibacter sinensis (assembly GCF_009831765.1). Taxonomy (GTDB): domain Bacteria; phylum Pseudomonadota; class Gammaproteobacteria; order Burkholderiales; family Chromobacteriaceae; genus Craterilacuibacter; species Craterilacuibacter sinensis. The sequence goes on from NZ_WSSB01000023.1 coordinate 13,132, forward strand.
GAGTGCTCTACCCCTGAGCTACATGGGCCTCAGTTTGAAGCCTACTTACGGATACACCATCTGCGTAGGGTGCTGTTACCAGCGATTAAGCCTTGCGGCACCTACGGTCTTTGACAATCTGGCAAGGACGAATCCTGCCAGCCCAAAGCCCTGCACAGGCGAGCCTTGCGGCCCGCCTGATTCAGCCACCTAGAATCAGGCGCTGAGCGATGCAACATCGACGCGAACGCCAACGCCCATCGTGCTGGATACGGCAATTTTCTTCAGGTAAACACCCTTGGATGCAGCAGGCTTGGCCTTCTGCAGAGCATCAACCAGTGCAGCCAGGTTTTCACGCAGCGCAGCTTCTTCAAAAGAAGCACGGCCGATAGTGGCGTGAATGATACCCGACTTGTCGGTACGGTACTGAACCTGACCAGCTTTAGCATTCTTAACTGCTTCAGCAACGTTAGGGGTCACGGTGCCAACCTTAGGGTTAGGCATCAGACCACGCGGGCCGAGGATCTGACCCAGCTGACCAACGATACGCATAGCATCAGGGGAAGCGATCACGATGTCGAAGTCCAGATTGCCGGCCTTAACCTGCTCAGCCAGATCTTCAAAACCGACAACTTCTGCACCCGCTGCCTTGGCAGCTTCAGCATTGGCACCCTGAGCGAAGACAGCAACGCGAACCGACTTACCGGTACCACGTGGCAGCACAACCGAACCACGAACAACCTGGTCGGATTTACGTGGATCAACGCCGAGGTTTACGGCAACGTCCATCGACTCGTCGAATTTGGCAGTTGCGGCGCCTTTAACCATGGCGATAGCCTGGTCAACAGCGTACAGCGCATTGCGGTCTACACCACCCTTGAGGGCTTTCAGACGCTTGGAAATCTTGGCCATGTTACACACCCTCCACAATCAGACCCATGGAACGGGCGGAACCTGCGATGGTACGCACGGCGGCATCCAAGTCACCTGCCGTCAGGTCAGGCTGCTTGGTCTTGGCAATTTCTTCCAGCTGAGCGCGGGTCACCTTGCCTACCTTGTCGGTATTTGGCTTGGAGGAACCGCTCTTCAGGCCAACGGCCTTCTTCAGCAGGATGGATGCCGGAGGCGTCTTCATCACGAAGGTGAAAGACTTGTCCGCAAAAGCGGTGATCACAACTGGAATCGGCAGACCTGGCTCCATGCCCTGGGTCTGAGCGTTAAACGCCTTGCAGAATTCCATGATGTTCAGACCACGCTGACCGAGCGCCGGGCCGATTGGCGGCGATGGGTTTGCTTTGCCAGCGGGCACTTGCAGCTTAATAAAGCCGATAATCTTTTTTGCCACAATAAACTCCTAAACGGGTATGACGCAGGCAACAAGCCCGCTCCCCAACGAGAGCGCGTGATTATACACGAACCCCCTCAAACAACCAAATGAAAAATCAGAGCTTTTCCACTTGGCCAAAATCCAGCTCGACCGGCGTATCACGACCGAAGATCTGCACCGACACGCGCAATTTATTGCGCTCGTAGTTCACTTCGTCCACCGTACCGTTAAAGTCGTTGAACGGGCCATCAACCACGCGAACACGCTCACCCACTTCAAACAGAACCTTAGGCCTAGGCTTTTCGACCCCTTCTTGCATCTGCTGCATGATGGACTCGACTTCCTTGACCGAAATCGGCGCAGGGCGATTAGCCGTACCACCAATAAAACCGGTCACCTTAGGCGTACTCTTGACCATGTGCCAGCTGTCGTCGGTCATTTCCATCTCGACCAGCACATAACCCGGGAAGAATTTGCGCTCGGTAATCGAGCGGCGACCGTTTTTCATGTCGACAACTTCTTCTACCGGCACCAGCACCTGACCAAACAGATCAGCGATATCCGAACGGTCGATCCGCTCACGCAATGCTTTTTGCACGCTCTTCTCGAAGCCGGAGTAAGCGTGAACTACATACCAACGTTTCGCCATGATTAGCCCCGTTTCAGAATGATATCGTAGAAAAACCAGGTCAGAGACGAATCAACCAACCACATGAACAACGCCAGCACCAATACAAAGACGAAAACCATGCCCGTCATTTGCGTCGATTCCTTGCGCGTAGGCCAGACTACCTTTTTAGCCTCTGCAACCGAGTCATGCGCGTAAGCGACAAACTCTTTGCCTGGCGTAGAAACCCACACCACACCGGCGGCCAAGGCCAGACCGGCGATAAATACTAGCGCCCGCAACAAGCCCTGCGTTTCGGGAACGAAATAGAAACCAGCCACACCGGAAGCTACCAATAGCCCCGCCAGCACCAGTTTGATCTTGTCTTGCATTTCCATTCGATTCTCTCAGTGCATATGCGACAAAAGACTAACCGGCGAAATTCGCCGGTTAGTCTTATTTGGCAGGCCAGGAGGGTCTCGAACCCCCAACCCTCGGTTTTGGAGACCGATACTCTACCAATTGAGCTACTGGCCTAAAACCTTTTCAATCAAGCGATGATCTTAGCAACCACGCCTGCACCAACGGTACGACCACCTTCGCGAATAGCGAAGCGCAGACCGTCTTCCATAGC
>NZ_WSSB01000024.1 GCF_009831765.1 Craterilacuibacter sinensis
TAAGCCTGTCCGGCAACAGATGTAAACAAAAGCCCGTCGCAATGCGACGGGCTTTTCGTTTATGCTGCGGCTCAACGCTATATTGCAACCAAGTCGTATCGAAATTATATCGGCGACTGAACAGGAGACATTATGACCCGTCATACCCTTATTGCCCTTTCCGCCGTCGCCGCCCTTTCTGCCTGTGCCAGTCAGGCCCCTTTGTCCGGCCAATGGCAGGCCGGCAGCGGTGAAGGCAAGACCACGCTGTCGCTGAAGGAAGGCATGCTCGCCGCCAGCGCCGGTTGCAACCGTCTGTTCGGGCCGGCCGAAATCAAGGATGGCCGTCTGGTGGTCGGCAATCTGGCCAGCACCATGATGATGTGCCCGCCCGAGCTGATGCAAAAAGAAGAAGCCTTGAAAAAGCTGCTGGCAAGCAAGCCGCAAGTCGAAGCGCAAGCCGGCAAGCTGGTGATCAAGAGCGCGGCGCAGACGCTGGTGCTGGATGCCGCGCCTTCGCTTGAAGGCGGCAAGACCCGTTTCATCTATGTGATGGGCGAGACCAAGCCTTGCGTTGGTGTGGCGCCGACACAGTGTCTGCAGGTACGTGAAGACAAGGCGCAGCCGTGGCAGAACTATTACGGCCAGATCGAAGGCTTTACGCCGGAAGCGGGCAACAACTACCGCCTGCGTATCAAGGAGTTCGACATTGCCAATCCGCCGGCAGACGCACCATCCAAGCGCTGGGTGCTGGACATGGTGGTCGAGTCCGAGGTGGTCAAGCCTTAATTGCAAGCGTATTGAACGCCAAACCCGCATGCAGCCTGATGGCCGTATGCGGGTTTTTTTGCGATGTCCCAATTCCAAGTTGGCACATAGGGGTTTTGGATTTTGTGTCCGCTGCGCGGACGTTTTTTACTTGCCGCTTCCGCGCGGCGAGCGGGCAGGGGCCGGACGCGCCCGGCCCCTGGCATCCCCGGCGCCCCCGAAGTCTCGCGAAACCCCGGCACAAAACCCTCTGGCGAGGCGCTGGCCAACTCGCGATTCGCTAGCGTCGAATCGCTCAAACAAAGGCCAGCTTAAGACCTCGCCAGAGGATTTTGCACCGGCGCGAGCCTAACGGGGATGGGTTGCTGACGCATGCATGGCGCGCTAAGCATAAGTACCAAACCCAAGCGGGCATTGCCTTGTTTACGGTGCGGACAGGGCAAAGCGGGCCAGGGTTGGCAGCAATGCCGGCCAGCGCGCCAGCCTATGGTCATCACCATTCAAGACCGTCATGCGGCAGCCGGTGTAATGGCGTGCCGCCTCGCGCCAATCCAGTATTTCATCGTGCGAGCCTTGCACCAGCCAGTAGCGCGCAGCTTGCGGTGTGGCGACAAACATCTGTAGCAATGCCTGACGGTCCGCATCGCCCAGTATGAAACGCTCGCCGTTGTACGGGTTCAGCTGCTCGCCGCCAAAAGCAGAGAAATGGTCGAATGGCCGCACCGACGGGTTGATCAGCACCGCCTTGAGTCCGTAGCGCTCGGCCAGTGCCGTGGCGTAGAAGCCACCCAGGCTGCTGCCTATCAATAGCGGCTTTTCGCTCAGGCTTTCGATCAGCCCGGCTGCCTGTTGCAGCGCTTGCGCGGGGTAGGGCGACAGCGCGGGGCAGAGCAAGGTGGTATCTGGCTGATGGGCGGCCAGATAGTCGCGCGTTTCGCTGACCTTGAGCGAGCCGGGGCCGGATTTGAAACCGTGCAGATAGAGCCAGTTAGGCATGGTATGTACCGGGTACGGGATGGGTGGGCGGGTACGCCATGGCCTGCGGCCAGCCATTGCATCCTGATAATCAAATGTTCTAAGGCGGCCTGACAATCGGCCTAATCATGATGATAAGATAGACGGCAATAAAAACTACCGCCGACAGCATCGCATTATGAAGCCAGCCCATACCGATCATCCAGCCTACCAGGCACTTGTCCACCGTATCCTGATTCTCGATGGCGGCATGGGTACCATGATCCAGCGCCATGCGCTGGAAGAGGCCGACTACCGCGGCGAACGCTTTGCCGACTGGGGTCACGACGTCAAGGGCAACAACGATCTGTTGGTACTGACCCGGCCCGACGTGATAGCCGGCATCCATCAGGCTTACCTTGATGCCGGCGCCGATATTATCGAGACCAATACCTTTAACGCCACCTCCATCGCCATGGCCGACTACGGCATGGAGTCGCTGGTGTGGGAGATGAACCGCGAGGCGGCGCGCCTGGTGCGCGAACTGTGCGACGCAGCGACGGCGCAGAACCCGGCCAAGCCGCGCTTCTGTGCCGGCGTGCTGGGGCCGACCAACCGCACCTGCTCGATCAGCCCCGACGTCAACGACCCGGGCTACCGCAACGTCAGTTTCGACGAGCTGGTAGAGGCGTACACCGAGGCGATCGACGGCCTGGTAGCCGGCGGCGCGCATTTCCTGCTGGTCGAAACCATCTTCGACACGCTCAACGCCAAGGCAGCGGTGTTCGCCATCCACCGCTATTTCGACGCCCGTCCGGACGTGGCGCGCCTGCCCATCATGGTCTCGGGCACCATCACCGACCAGTCGGGGCGTACGCTGACCGGACAGACCACCGAGGCGTTTTACAACAGCCTGTCCCACGCCGAGGCGATGAGCTACGGCCTGAACTGCGCGCTGGGGCCGGATCTGTTGCGCCCCTATGTGGAAGAGTTGGCGCGGATTTCGGCCAGCTTCGTGTCGGTGCACGCCAACGCCGGCCTGCCCAATGCCTTTGGCGGCTACGATTTGTCGCCGGCCGAGATGGGGCAGGCGGTACGCGAGTGGGCCGAGTCCGGCCTGATCAATATTGTCGGTGGCTGCTGCGGCACCACGCCCGAGCATATTGCGGCGATTGCGCAGGCGGTGGACGGCGTCGCGCCGCGTGCGCTGCCGGCGATCGAGCCCAAGTGCCGGCTGTCCGGCCTTGAACCGTTCAATATCGGCGACCACGACCTGTTCGTAAACGTCGGTGAGCGCACCAACGTCACCGGCTCCAAGGCCTTTGCCAAGCTGATCCTCAACGGCGACTACGCGACCGCTTTGGATGTGGCGCGCCAGCAGGTGGTCAACGGCGCGCAGATCATCGACATCAATATGGACGAGGGCATGCTGGACGCGCACGCGGCCATGGTGCGCTTCCTTAACCTGATCGCTGCCGAGCCCGATATCGCGCGCGTGCCTATCATGATCGACAGCTCCAAGTGGGAGGTGATCGAGGCCGGGCTCAAGTGCATCCAGGGCAAGGGCATCGTCAACTCGATCTCGATGAAGGAGGGGGTGGACAAGTTCATCGAGCAGGCGCGATTGCTGCGCCGTTACGGCGCGGCGGTGATCGTGATGGCCTTCGACGAGCAGGGTCAGGCCGACACCTACGCGCGCAAGATCGAGATCTGCGAGAAGAGCTACCGCATCCTGGTCGACGAAGTCGGCTTCCCGCCGGAAGACATCATCTTCGACCCCAATATCTTCGCCGTCGCCACCGGTATCGAGGAGCACACCCGCTACGGGCTCGACTTTATCGAGGCCACCGGCTGGATCAAGCAAAACCTGCCGCACGCCAAGATTTCGGGCGGCGTCTCCAACGTCTCGTTCAGCTTCCGCGGCAACAACAAGGTGCGCGAGGCGATCCACGCGGTGTTCCTCTATCACGCCATCCAGCGCGGCATGACCATGGGCATCGTCAACGCCGGCGCCCTGGAGGTGTACGACGAAGTCGATCCGGTATTGCGCGAGCGTATCGAGGACGTGGTGCTGGTGCGCGGCGCGGACATGGTGGCGGTGACCGAGGCGCTGATCGCGCTGGCCGAAAGCTTCCGCGGTGACGCCAAGGTTGGCAAGGGCGAGGACCTGGCCTGGCGTGAGCTGGCGGTGGAAAAACGTCTCGAGCACGCGCTGATCAAGGGCATTACCACCTATATCGTTGAGGATACCGAGGAAGTGCGCCTCAAGTGCGAGCGCCCGATCCATGTGATCGAAGGCCCGCTGATGGACGGCATGAACGTGGTCGGCGACCTGTTCGGTGCCGGCAAGATGTTCCTGCCGCAGGTGGTGAAGTCGGCGCGGGTGATGAAGGCGGCGGTGGCGCACCTGGAGCCGTTTATCGAGGAAGAAAAGATCCGCATGGGCCTGGCCGACGCGCCTGCCAAGGGCGTGATCGTGATGGCGACGGTCAAGGGCGACGTGCACGATATCGGCAAGAACATCGTCGGTGTGGTGCTGCGCTGTAACAACTATCAGGTCATCGATCTGGGCGTAATGGTGTCATGCCAGAAGATACTCGATACTGCGCGCGAGGTTGGCGCCGACATCATCGGTCTGTCCGGCCTGATCACGCCGTCTCTGGAAGAAATGAGCCATGTCGCCAAGGAAATGCAGCGTCAGGGCTTCACTATCCCGCTGCTGATCGGCGGCGCCACCACCAGCCGTGTGCATACTGCGGTCAAGATCGCGCCGCATTACAGCGGGCCGGTGATCTATGTGGCCGATGCCAGCCGCGCGGTCGGCGTGTGTTCCAACCTGCTGTCCGATACCCTTTGCGATGCTTTTGTTGCCGAAGTGGCGGCAGATTATGCCAAGGCGCGCGCCATCCATGAAGGGCGCGGCGAGGCAAAACTGCTGTCCATCGCAGACGCGCGCGCGCACGGCTTCAAGGCCGACTGGGACAGCTACACGCCACCGGTGCCGCAGTGGCTGGGCGTGCGCCGTTTCGAGCACTACCCGCTGTCCGAGATCGCGCGCTATATCGACTGGACGCCGTTCTTCCAGAGCTGGGAGCTGGCCGGGCGCTACCCGGCCATTCTTGAGGATGCGGTGGTCGGTGAGTCTGCGCGCGGCCTGTTTGTCGACGCGCAGGCGATGCTGGCGCAGATCATTGACGGCAACTGGTTGTCCGCCAATGCCGTGCTCGGCCTGTTCCCGGCTGCGAGCGTGAACCACGACGATATCGAGATCTATGATCCGGAGTCCGGTGCGCTGCGCATGAGCTGGACCGGCTTGCGTCAGCAACTGGTCAAGACCGACAAAGATGGCAACGGCAACCCGGACTGGGCGCTGGCCGACTTCATTGTTCCACGTGAAACCGGCAAGGCCGACTATATCGGCGCCTTCGCCGTCACCGCCGGCATCGGTATCGATGAGCATGTGGCGCGTTTCGAAGCCGCTAACGACGACTACTCGGCCATCCTGCTGAAAGCTCTGGCCGACCGTCTGGCAGAAGCCTTCGCCGAACTGATGCACCACCGGGTGCGCACCGAGTTCTGGGGCTACGCCGCAGATGAGGATCTGGCCAACGAGGCGCTGATAGACGAGGCCTACCGCGGCATCCGCCCGGCACCGGGCTACCCGGCCTGCCCGGACCATACGGTGAAGAAGGCGCTGTTCGAGTTGCTGGACGCGCCGGGCATCGGCATGAGCCTGACCGAAGGCTACGCCATGCTGCCGACCGCCGCCGTATCCGGCTTCTACTTCAGCCATCCTGACAGCCGCTACTTCGGCATCGGCAAGCTTGGCCGCGACCAGGTCGCCGATTACGCCGAGCGTCGCGGCGTCAGCATCGAGCAGGCCGAGCGTGACCTCGCGCCTAACCTCGGCTATAGCGCCTGAGGTAAGCCGCGGCCGGCGGCCGCGGCTTACGCGACAATAAAAGCGCGGGCACAGACCCGCGCAAGACAGGGGAGAAACCGATGTTTCCGTTTGAAGTGTGGCTCGCGTATACCGCGGCCTGTGTATTGCTGATTGTCTCGCCTGGCCCGGATAACCTGCTCGCGATCGGGCGCGGCCTGAGCCAGGGCTGGCGGGCGGCACTGGTGTCTTCGCTTGCGTCCGGCGCCGGCATCCTGTTCCATGTCCTGCTCGCGACCTGCGGGCTGACGCTGTTGATGAAGACGTCGATGCTGGTGTTCTGGATCGTCAAGGGCCTTGGCGCCGGCTACCTGGTTTGGCTGGGCATCAAGGCCTTGCGCACGCGCTCCCTGATCAGCTTCGAGCCGGCCGCACGCCAGCCGATGCGGGCGATCTTCCTGTCCGGCCTGCTCTCGGCCGTGCTCAACCCCAAGCCCGGCCTGTTCGTGCTGGCGTTCATTCCGCAGTTCGTCAGCCCGGCACGAGGTGACGCCAGCGTGCAGATGCTGATCTACGGCGCGTGGTTTGCCGCGCTGACCTGTGTCGTGTTCGCGCTGATGGGCGCATTCGCGTCACGCCTGGCCGGCCTGTTGCAGGCGCGGCCACGGGTGGTTGCCGGCCTCAATATCGGCGCCGGCAGTGCCTTCGTCGCCGCCGGCCTGTCGGTCGCCACGCTGAGCAACAAGTAAGGTTCTACAGGCGCTGCAGCCAGTCTGTCGCGCCTGCCACGCCGGCCTGTCCGGCGACGGAAAGTCCCCACCACATGGCGGCGGTGCTGGCGGCGCCCAGCAGCGTCATGCCGTAACCGGCGGCCAGCAGTGCGCCATCGCGCACACGCAGCCCCAGCGTCAACAGCACGATGGCGGCGGCCGGAATCACATTATCGAAACTCACCATCGGCACCGGCGTCAGTAGTGCCAGTCCGGCCACGCCCAGCATCAGCGTATTGCCGGCGCGCATGCGGCTGCCCGACAGGGCTCGCCAGCGCGGGCGTGATACATGCGGCAGCCAGCCAAACAGGCGCGTCTGCAGCTTGTCCATGCCGCGCACCAGCACGTCCGGCAGCGCGCGTTCTGCGATAAAACCGGGCAGGGCGAGCGGGCGCTGGCGCAGGTGGGCCAGTGCCAGTGCGACGGTGATCAGCCCCAGCGTGGTCGACATGCCGGGCAGGGCGACCGGGATCAGCATGGGCAGCGCCAATAGTGCAATGCGGTCCAGCTGCTGGCGCGGCTGGCGACCGAGGGCGTCGGCTACGCGCTGTCCGCTTTGCGGCGCGGGTAAGGCCAGAATGCGTGGCCATAAGGCCGAACGGCGGGCTTGGGGCATGATGGACCCTGAGACGAGAATGCAGAGAAAGAGCCGGGGCGGCGGCTTTAGTTCCCACTGGTATGCCATTTATGTGATGAGCTGAATCCGGCAGCTGAATGCCAAACGTCTATAACAGAACAATTGCGAGTTGAATGTTTAGATATTAGGAGATTTTCATGTCCCGGCCTCCCTATTCAGTGCAGTTGTTCGGCAGCCTGACCCGTTACTGGCCGGGCTTGTTGGCGGTCGGCGTGCTTTACCTGATCGGTGGTTCTATCGGCTTGTTTGCCAGCGTGGCTTACACCATAGGTGCGGTACTGGTGGCTGGCGCTTTGCTGGTGGCCGCCTCCGTACTCAAGCTCTATAGCGCGGTGTTTCATGGCGCGGGCTGGAAGGGGCGCAGCATCGCTGTTTTGACGGCGCTGATGTATCTGGCGTCAGGTGCTTTGATGGTGTTGCAGCCGCTGGCCGCCGCCGCGTGGCTGACCCTGATCATGGGCGGCTTTTTGCTGGCGGTCGGCTTTATGCGTGCCGTCAATGGCGTACAGCACCGGCCGGAGCAGGGCTGGGGCTGGGTGGTGGCCGGAGGTGTTTTTTCCATGTTGTTCGGTCTTTACCTGCTTGCCAGCTGGCCTGTGTCGGCCTTGTGGCTGATCGGGCTGGCCGTCAGCTTCGAGCTGATTTTCGATGGCTGGGCTGCGGTATTCATAGCTTTGGCTGCACGCCGTGTCCATGCCGAAATCAGCAAGCAGGAGCAGGGTAAGGCATCGTGAGCCGACTGTTTGCGCCAGATCAAGCAAACGCGGTTTGAAACGATGGGCTGACGGATTTTTTTTTCCTGCCCGTGTTATGCTAAAACCATAGCAAGATTAATAAAACGGCAACCATCATTGATCAAGGAGTGACCATGTTTCCAGAATACCGCGAACTGATTTCCAAGCTGAAAACCGAAGACGCCCACTTTTCCCGCCTGTTCGATGAGCACAATGATCTGGACCAGAAGATCAAGAATGTCGAAGCCAATATCGAACTGGCTAGCGCTGTAGAGCTGGAAACGCTGAAAAAGCAGAAGTTGCAGCTGAAAGATGCTTTGTACGAGATCCTGAAAAAAGCGGCCTGAGGCCGGTACAGCAAAAACCCGCCTGAGGCGGGTTTTTTATTGGCTATGTCGCCACGGTACTTTCATCCTCTCCGGCTTCCTCGCCGAGAAAACCGCCACTCTGGTGTGCCCATAACCGCGCATACAGGCCTTTTTGTGCCAGCAATTGGTTGTGTGTACCTTGCTCCACGATATGCCCCTGATCCAGCACTACCAGCCTGTCCATGGCGGCGATGGTCGACAGGCGGTGGGCGATGGCGACCACGGTCTTGCCCTCCATCAGCCGGTACAGGCTGCCCTGGATGGCGGCTTCGACTTCGCTGTCCAGTGCGCTGGTGGCTTCGTCCAGCAGCAGGATGGGTGCGTCTTTCAGCATCACGCGGGCAATGGCGATGCGCTGGCGCTGTCCGCCGGACAGCTTGACCCCGCGCTCGCCGACATGGGCATCGTAGCCGGTGCGTTGCTTGGGGTCGCTCAGGCTCTGGATAAAGTCATGCGCCTCGGCGCGTTGTGCTGCACTGACCATTTCCTCGTCACCGGCATCCGGCCTGCCGTATAGCAGATTGTCGCGTACCGAGCGGTGCAGTAGCGACGTATCCTGCGTCACCATGCCGACTTGTGCGCGCAAGCTGTCCTGCGTCACCGTACGGATATCCTGGCCATCGATCAGGATGCGGCCTTGTTCGACATCGTAAAAGCGCAGCAGCAGATTGACGATGGTGGACTTGCCGGCACCGCTGCGCCCGACCAGACCGATTTTTTCACCCGGGCGTATGGTCAGCGTCAGCTGGTCGATGACCTTGCGCTCGCCGCCATAGGCAAAACCGACGTTTTCAAAACGCACTTCACCATGCGTCACGTTCAGTGGCTGCGCGCCGCTCTGATCATTGATCGCGACCGGGCGTGCCAGTGTGTTGATGCCGTCCTGCACCGTGCCGATATGTTCGAACAGGCTGGACATCTCCCACATGATCCAGTGCGAAATGCCGTTCAGCCGCAGCGCCATTGCCGTGGCCGCCGCCACCGCGCCGATACCGACATTGCCCTGCGTCCACAGCCATAGCGAGACGCCGGCCGTGCTGGCGATCAGCAGCATGCTGGTCAGGTGGTTGATGACTTCAAAACCGCTGACCAGGCGCATCTGGCCGTGAACGGTCAGCATGAATTCCTGCATGGCGCTTTTGGCAAAGCCGGCTTCGCGCTGGGCATGGCTGAATAATTTGATGGTCGAAATATTGGTGTAGGCATCGGTGATGCGCCCGGCCATCAGGCTGCGCGCATCGGCCTGACGGCTGGCGGCCTTGCCCAGACGCGGCACGAAAAAAGCCAGCGTGGCGATATACAGCACGAGCCAGCCAAGAAAAGGCAGCAGCAGGACAAGGTCGAAGCTGCCGACCACGGCGGTCATGGTGATGAAGTAAATCACCACAAACACCAGAATGTCGCACACGATCATCACGGTATCGCGCACCGCCAGCGCGGTCTGCATCACCTTGGCCGAAACGCGGCCGGAGAATTCGTCCTGATAGAAATGCATGCTCTGGCCGAGCAGGTGGCGGTGATAGTTCCAGCGCAGACGCATCGGGAAGTTGCCGAACAGGCCCTGATACTTGCACATGGCTTGCAGGGCAACCAGCAGGGGGCTGGTCATCAGGATGGCGAACAGCAGCAGCAATTTTTCGCGCTCCTGCTGCCACAAGGTCGACGGGCTGGCATGGCTGAGCCAGTCGACCACCGAGCCCAGCATGGAGAACAGCAAGGCTTCAAAAGCGCCGATGCTGGCAGTCAGTACGATCATGCCGGCAATCAGGGGGCGCATGCCGGCGGTAGCCGACCAGACAAAGGGGAAAAAGCCCTTGGGCGGTTGTGCCGCCGGGCTATCCGGATAGGGATTGACTCTTTTTTCAAACCAGCTAAACAAGACAGTCTCCGTTTCAGTGTCGCCGCCTGGCGATGGCACTGATTATATGGGTGGAATACCTGCCTGTTATTGTACTGGCGTTTACTGTGCGGTGACTTCGAAGCGGATCAGCCAGAAGGCGTCCTGGCCCGGGTAGATATCGGCGATCACCTGGCGCAACTCGGGCAGGCTCATGTTTTCCTGCTGCGCGTGTTCTTCTTTGAAGTCGGCCAGCGCCAGCGGGCTGATTTCCAGCACGCGCAACTGGCAAAACCAGCGGTCGTCTTCAAAAGTATGGACTTCCAGCAGTTCGCCAGGCTTAGGCCAGGATTCGCTGTCATCGCGGATGGTAATGGTCTTGCGCCCGGCCAGAATGTCGGGAATGAAGCGGGAAAAGAAGGTAAATTTGCGGTTCATGATTGTTGCCTTGGCTGGTGTCCGGGGCCAGTGTCGCTGACGGTGCAGCATGTGCCGGACCAAACAAAGCCGGCATAGTACCCCGCTTGACCCTGTCGCAGAGTACAATGCCGCGCCACCCGAAAGGAAGATGACGTCCGCGCCTCTCTCCAGCCGGCCCGATTATCCTTTTAAGGGAGCTTGCATGCATACCGAACTGAATGAACTGTTACAAAGCGCCAGCAGCGCACGTGCCGAACTGGCCGCCCAACTCACCGCCGAAGGCACCAATACCTGGCGCCTGTTTCACGGCAGCGTGGAAGGCCGTCCGGGCCTGACCATAGACCGCTACGGCGATCTGGTATTGATCCAGACTTTCCATACGCCACTGGCTGAAGGCGAAGAGGCGGCGATTGCCGACTTTTTCCGCGCAGCCATCCCTGAGCTGGTAACGGTATACAACGACCGCAGCGCCGGCAATTCGCGCATTGCCAACGAGCTTGGCGGTGCCGAGCTGGAAGCGGCCGAAGCCGCGCACATTGCACGCGAGATGGGTGTCGATTACTACATTCAGGGTCGCCATGCCGGGCAAGACCCGTGGTTATTCCTCGATTTGCGCGCCGGACGCCGCCGCGTGATGGAGCTGGCAGCCGGCAAGACCGTGCTTAACCTGTTCTCTTATACTTGCGGCGTGGGTCTGGCTGCGGCCAAGGCCGGTGCCAGCTTTGTGATGAATGTGGATTTTGCCGAGTCCAGTCTGGCTGTCGGCCGTGCCAATGCCAAGATGAACGCCTTGCCGACCCGTCCGCGTTTCCTGCATAGCGATGCTTTTGCCGCCTTGCGCCAGCTTGCCGGCCTGGGTCAGGCCAAGTTCGTGCGCGGCAAGCGCATGCCTCCGTTCCCCGAACTTGAGCCGCGCCAGTTCGATCTGGTCTTCCTGGATCCTCCACGCTATGCCAAGAGCCCGTTCGGCGTGGTCGATCTGGTGAATGACTATTCGGCGCTGTTCAAGCCGGCACTGCTGGCAACCGCCGAAGGCGGCACGCTGATCTGCTGCAATAATGTGGCACAGGTTGATCGCGATGCCTGGCTGGATCAGTTGCAGCGCAGTGCGGCCAAGGCCGGCCGTCCGATTCGCGCCGCACAGTGGATCATGCCCGAAGCCGACTTCCCGAGCAGCGATGGCAACCCGCCGCTGAAAATGGTGCAGTTGTCGGTTTGATTCTGTTCTACGCCGGGCCGTCTGGCCCGGCTTTTATCCGTTTGCCTCCATGTCCGAATTGAAGTACCTGCAACACTACGCGCCTGAACTGCAGGCACGCGTGCGCGCCCTGATGGACGCCGGCTCGCTGGGCGAGGTCATTACCGGCAAATACCCCGGGCGCCATGACATCCAGACCGACAAAGCCTTGTATCAGTATGTCGGCGAGCTGAAGCAGCGCTATCTGAAAAGCGTACCGGCGCTGGCCAAGGTTATGTACGACAACCAGATGGATCTGGTGCGCGGCACCTTGGGCACGCAAACCCAGATTTCGCGGGTGCAGGGCAAGCGCCTCAAAAGCAAGAACGAGGTGCGCATTGCCGCGCTGTTTCGCGAAGCACCCGAGCCCTTCCTGCGCATGATCGTGGTGCACGAACTGGCGCACCTGAAGGAGAAGCAGCACGACAAGGCGTTTTACAAGCTGTGCTGCCATATGGACGCCGACTATCACCAGCTGGAATTCGATATGCGCTTGTGGCTGACCTGGCGCGACATGAAAACGGACGCCTGAGTCCGTTTTTTCTTATCTATTCTCTTTGCCTCTTATCTTCCACCCGCTCCCAACGGGCTTGTGCTTGTTATTCTGTTATCCGGAGCCGTGTCTGGCTGAGCTTGCAATTTGAGCGCCTGCCAATATATAGAGAGAGCTGTCGTAATGACCGTGGCAGCTCTTCTTATCGGGAATCAATATGCAGCAGTTTGACGGAACCACCATTATTTCTGTCCGTCGCGGCGAGCGCGTAGCGCTGGGCGGCGACGGGCAAGTGACGCTGGGCAATATCGTGATCAAGTCCACCGCGCGCAAAGTGCGCCGTCTGTATCACGACAAGGTGCTGGCCGGTTTTGCCGGCGGTACCGCCGATGCCTTTACTTTGTTCGAGCGCTTTGAAGCCAAGCTGGAAAAGCATCAGGGGCATCTGGTGCGCTCGGCGGTCGAGTTGGCCAAAGACTGGCGTACCGACCGCATGTTGCGCCGGCTGGAAGCCATGCTGATCGTGGCCGACCGCGACAGCACGCTGATCATTACCGGTAACGGCGACGTACTCGAGCCGGAGCAAGGCATTGCCGCCATCGGTTCGGGTGGCGCATTTGCCCAGTCGGCCGCGCGTGCGCTGTTCGAGAACACCGAGCTTGATCCTGCCGTGGTCGTGAAGAAGTCGCTGGAAATCGCCGGCGACATCTGTATCTACACCAACCAGAATCATCTGATTGAAACACTGGACTGAAAACGCGTGTGCTGATTGCCGCGATAGTGCGCGGTAATCGCCCGAACGGAGTTTCCATGACTACCATGACCCCGCAGGAAATCGTCCACGAACTGGACAAGAACATCATCGGCCAGCACGCCGCCAAGCGTGCCGTCGCCATTGCCCTGCGCAACCGCTGGCGCCGCCAGCAAGTGGCGGAGCCGCTGCGTAGCGAAATCACGCCCAAGAATATCCTGATGATAGGGCCGACCGGGGTGGGCAAGACCGAAATCGCCCGCCGTCTGGCCCGTCTGGCCAATGCGCCTTTTATCAAGGTCGAGGCGACCAAGTTTACCGAGGTCGGTTATGTCGGGCGTGACGTCGACACCATCATCCGCGATCTGGTGGAAGTGGCGTTGAAGGAAACTCGCGATAGCGCCATCAAGAAGAACCGTTATCGTGCCGAAGACGCGGCCGAGAACCGTATCCTTGATGTCCTGTTGCCGGGGCCGCGCCAGAGCCCGGGTTTCTTTGCCGACGAGCCTGCGCCAGCCGTAGAGAAGACTGAAGAGAACAGCACGCGGCAGAAATTCCGCAAGATGCTGCGCGAAGGCAAGCTGGACGAGAAGGAGATCGAAGTCGAGGTCGCCGCTGCGGCCCCCGCGATGAACATCATGGGCCCGCCGGGGATGGAAGACTTTACCGGCCAGCTGCAGTCGATGTTCCAGGGTCTGGGCGCAGGCAAGAAAAAAGCCAGCAAGATGACCGTGGCCGAAGCGCGTCGCGTGCTGATCGATGAAGAAGCCGCCAAACTGGTGAATGAAGAAGAACTGCGCAGCGAAGCGCTGTCCAATGTCGAACAGAACGGCATCGTGTTCCTCGACGAGATCGACAAGGTGACCAGCCGCTCCGAAGGCAGTGGTGCCGATGTTTCGCGTGCCGGTGTGCAGCGCGATCTGTTGCCACTGGTCGAAGGCACCACGGTGACCACCAAGTACGGCATGGTCAAGACCGATCACATTCTGTTTATCGCATCGGGTGCGTTCCATCTGTCCAAGCCATCGGACCTGATTCCCGAGCTGCAGGGGCGTTTCCCGATCCGGGTCGAGCTGTCTTCGCTTTCGGTTGATGACTTCAATGCCATCCTCACCGGTACTGACGCGTGCCTGACCCGGCAGTATCAGGCACTGCTGGAAACCGAGGGCGTGGAACTGGCCTTTGTCGAGTCGGGTATTCGCCGTCTGGCCGAGATTGCCTGGCAGGTAAACGAGAAAACCGAGAATATCGGTGCGCGCCGCCTGTATACCGTGATGGAAAAGCTGCTGGAGGAAGTTTCCTTCGATGCCAAGGCCGGTGTGTGCGAAATCAATGCCGAGTATGTGGACAGTAAGCTGGAAATGGTTGCCCAGCGTGAAGATCTGGCGCGTTATGTGCTCTGATTGATAGGCACTACATGCTTAATGTTTAAAAAGCCGCACTTTGTGCGGCTTTTTATTTATCTTCCGGGTGAATGGCACATCAACTTTGTCTGAATATGGCGGATTTGGATGTTGCAGCAGATGTTTAGATTAATGTTTGCCCTGAATTTACTTTCGTAAGCTGTTGATTAATTTGTTTTTATTTGTTTTTTGCTGTCAATAAATCATGAATGGCACTAACTTTTTTAAAGAATAAGCTTGACGCCTATTTCACGGTTCTGTATATTTCGCCTCCTCAGCTGACGACGCAAACGAAACAAG
>NZ_WSSB01000025.1 GCF_009831765.1 Craterilacuibacter sinensis
AGTAGGACACCGCCAGACGCCCCATAGAAAACCCCAGCTCATCAGAGCTGGGGTTTTTGCATTTGCGGGCTCTCCCCAATAGCGCATTTTCTCCATGGTGATATCATTTTGCATAATCTGTGGAGATGCCATGTCTATTCTTTCCCCCATCCAGCTATTGCAACAAGAACTGGCCGCCTTATTTGCCGACAGGGTAAGTGCGAGTGAGTCTATCCGTCTTCATCATGGTCATGATGAATCTTGCCATCCTGATGTATTGCCCGATCTGGTCGTTTTTCCACACTCGACTGCCGAAGTGCAGTCGGTAGTGCGTTTATGTGCCAAATACCGGATACCGATGATTCCTTACGGGGTGGGCAGTTCGGTCGAGGGGCATACGCTGGCTATTCATGGCGGGGTTTGTATAGATCTTTCGCAGATGAACCGTATTGTCGCACTGCATGAGGAAGATTTAACAGCGACGGTAGAGGCGGGCGTGACGCGCTTGCGGCTGAACGAGGAGTTGCGCCATAGCGGTCTGTTTTTTCCTATCGACCCGGGGGCTGATGCCACTTTGGGCGGCATGGCCTCGACACGTGCCTCGGGCACCAATGCCGTGCGTTATGGCACCATGCGCGAGAATGTATTGGCACTGACTGCGGTTTTACCTGACGGTGAGATTATTCATACCGGCACGCGCGCCAAGAAATCTTCTGCCGGTTATGACCTGACCCGTTTATTGGTGGGGGCCGAGGGAACACTGGCGATTATCACCGAGGTCACCGTGCGCTTGTATGGCATGCCGGAAGCCATGTCGTCTGCCATGGTGGCTTTTGATAGCGTGCGAGGGGCTGTAGATAGCGTGATTCAGGCCATTCAGTGCGGCATTCCGCTGGCGCGGGCAGAAATGCTGGATGCGCTCACCATGGCGGCGGTCAATCGCTATAGCAAAACAGATTATCCGGAATGCCCGACCCTGTTCCTCGAGTTTCATGGCAGTGAAGCGAGTGTTGCCGAGCAGGCGCAGTTGTTTGCTGATTTGGCCGAAGCCAATGGCGGCGGGCATTTTGCCTGGTCTAGCCGTGAAGAAGAGCGTAGCCGTTTATGGCAGGCGCGGCATAATGCCTACTTTGCCGGCTTGCAGCTTAAGCCTGGCTGCCGCTGCATTGCGACCGATGTTTGTGTACCTATTTCCCGTTTGGCCGAATGCATCGAGGAAACGTATCTTGATCTGCAACGCGATGGCGTTGAGGCTCCCTTGTTTGGTCATGTCGGAGATGGGAATTTCCATCTGATGTTGTTGGCCAACCCGTCAGACAGTGCAGAGATGGCCAAAATGAAGGCGATTAATCACCGTCTGGTGCAGCGTGCCTTGGCGATGGAAGGCACATGTAGCGGAGAACATGGCATCGGGATTGGCAAGCAGGCGTATTTGGCGCAAGAGGCAGGTACTGCGGCCCTGAATATGATGCGCGCTATCAAGCGTTCTATTGACCCCGATAATCTGATGAATCCGGGCAAGATCTTTTCCCTGTGATGGGCATCGCTACCATATTGCCGATAGTTTATTGGCGGTACGCTTGATAAAATCGGTGGCGGATAAGCCAAATATCTTGGCGTGTCCGCTTAAAGGAGATTGGCCTGGTGGCAAGTTTATTGCAGTTTTTGCGGCGCCGTCGTCGTTTGGCTTTGCTGGCATTGATGCTGTCGACGGTGTTGTTGATGGTGGCCAGCATGGGGCGGGGTCTTGACTGGCAGGGGAGTCAGCCGCTATTCGATATTCTGCTGCCGTGTGTGATGTTGCTGGGTGTGGCCGGGCAGCTTTTGGCCTTGCTGGCACTTCTGGGAAAACCACGTTCCTGAAATGGCATTAAAAACAAAGGTTTGTTTGCTGGCCGCCTGCCGTGCTGGCAGTTGACGAGCGGATGGCTGCAGTAGATAATCGCGGCCGTACAAAGGCAAGACAGGCTCCGCATGCGGAGCCTGTCGCCGTTTTGGAGCTTGTTGTGACGGACGATCAACTCTTCCTGCGTGAACTGGAAAATGGCCATTTCCCGCCGGACAATTTCAATCAGCAGACCCGCCTTTACGCCGCATGGGCTTATCACCGGAATTATCCGGTACGCGAGGCTGCCGCGCGTTGCGCGCATACTTTTTCGCGTTATGCCCTGATACGGGCCTTGGCAACGTCTTATCATCACACGCTGACTATGGCGACGCTGGTCCTGCTTTATCAGCGTATGGCTGAACAGCCTGAGCAGGCCGAAGACTGGGAACATTTTTGCCAGGCGAACCAGGACATGCTGTCTGATACGGTATCGCTGGTTCGTTATCACTATTCTGCAGACCTGCTGGATCATGAGCGTGCGCGCAAGGCCTTTGTCGAGCCCGATCTCGCTCCTTTGCCTTGTCTGCTTCACTGAGAAAACCTATGAAAGCACCAGAACTTCTATTGCCCGCCGGTACCCTCGACAAGATGCGTGCCGCCTATGATTTTGGCGCGGATGCCGTTTATGCCGGCCAGCCGCGTTACTCGCTGCGTGCCCGCAACAACGACTTCAAGCTGGAAGAGCTCAGAACGGGTATCGACGAAGCGCATGCGCGCGGTAAGCAATTTTTTGTTGCCAGTAACCTGTTGCCGCATAACAGCAAGGTCAAAACCTATATGGCTGATATGGCGCCTGTCATTGCCATGAAGCCTGATGCCCTGATTATGGCGGACCCTGGTCTGATTATGATGGTGCGCGAGAAGTGGCCGGAGGTGCCGGTTCATCTGTCGGTACAGGCCAATACCGTCAATTATATGGGGGTGAAGTTCTGGCAGAAGCTGGGCGTGAGCCGCATTATTCTGTCGCGCGAGTTGTCGCTGGACGAGATTGCCGAGATTCGCCAGGAGTGTCCGGATATCGAACTGGAAGTCTTCGTTCATGGTGCTTTGTGCATTGCCTACTCGGGCCGTTGCCTGTTGTCTGGCTATTTCAATCATCGCGACCCCAACCAGGGTACTTGCACCAATGCGTGCCGCTGGGATTACAAGATGCACGACACCCAAGGCGATGATGCCGGCGATGTGCAGACCATCAAGCTGGACTTTGGCAAGGCGCTGGAAGAGGCGAACCAGAGCTTCGCCGCCTGCGGTGGCGCGGAACGTCACCCGCTGGCCGATAAGACCTATCTGATCGAAGAGGGAAACCGTCCCGGCGAGATGATGCCCATCATCGAGGACGAGCATGGCACCTACATCATGAACTCCAAAGACCTGCGCGCCGTCGAGCAGGTGGAGAAGCTGGTGAAGATTGGTGTCGATTCGCTCAAGATCGAAGGCCGTACCAAGAGCTTGTATTATGTGGCACGCACGGCGCAGGTCTACCGTCAGGCGATCGATGACGCGGTTGCCGGACGACCGTTCAATCTGGGCTTGCTGGCCGAGCTGGATGGTCTGGCCAATCGCGGCTATACCCCAGGCTTCCTCGAGCGCCACCAGACGCAGGACTACCAGAATTACCTGACGGGTCACTCCAAGGCCAAGCAAAGCCAGTATGTGGGTGATGTGCTGGCCGTGGATGCGGAAGGTTGGGCGACGGTCGATGTGAAAAACCGCTTCGCAGTAGGCGACCGGCTGGAGGTGATACACCCGAGCGGTAACCATATTCTGGAGCTGAAAACAATGCTGCGCGATGACGTGGCTATCGAAGTGGCGCCGGGTAACGGGATTCAGGTGCGGATTCCGGGTATGCAGGGCATGGACAAGGCACTGATTGCCCGCCTGTTCTGAGCTGATTAAGTCTCGTACGCAAGCGGCAGTATGGCGAAAGCTATACTGCCGTTTATTTTTACCGGGAAGTGAAGCGTTGCCCGAGTGGCATTTGGCGCATACAATCAAAAGCAAAATTTTCGGAAGCGCTTGGTTTTTTCGCTTCTTCCAAGTTATTTATAAGGCATGCGATGACGATACAGCAACTGATCAATCAAAAAGTACAAGCGGCACTGGCTGCAGCCGGTGTGCCGGATGCTCCGGCCGTGGTTCAGCCTTCTTCCAAGGTAGGTTTTGGCGACTACCAGGCGAACGGCGTGATGGGTGCGGCCAAGGCACTCAAGATGAATCCACGCGAACTGGCGCAAAAAGTAGTCGATGCGCTGGATCTGGAAGGCATTGCCGAGAAAGTGGAAATCGCCGGCCCGGGTTTTATCAATATCCATCTGGCCCCCGAGTTTCTGGCGCGCCGCAGCGAAGCGGCATTGAAAGACGCGCGTCTGGGCGTGACGTTGCCAGCCAAGCAAACGGTCGTGATCGACTATTCGTCGCCCAACCTCGCTAAAGAGATGCATGTCGGCCACTTGCGCTCGACCATCATCGGCGACTCCATTGCGCGCGTGCTGTCCTTTATGGGGCACGATGTCATTCGCCAGAACCATGTGGGCGACTGGGGTACCCAGTTCGGCATGTTGACGGCCTATCTGGTCGAAACCCAGCAAACCGGCAAGGCCGGCATGGAGCTGGGCGATCTGGAGACCTTCTACCGAAATGCCAAGATCCGCTTTGATGAAAGCGAAGACTTTGCCAACCGCGCCCGTGAATATGTGGTGCGGCTGCAAGGCGGCGATGAGTTGGTGCTGGAGTTGTGGCGCCAGTTTGTCGAGGTTTCGCTGTCGCATTGCCAGGCCGTCTACGACAAGCTGGGCGTAATGCTGACGCGCGACGATGTGATGGGCGAGTCGGCTTATAACGACGATTTGGCCACCGTGGTCAATGAATTGACCGAGATGGGCATCGTAACCGACAGCGAGGGCGCCAAGGTCGTATTCCTGCCGGAGTTCGCCGATCAGGATGGCAACCCTGCCGCCTATATCGTGCAGAAGAAGGATGGCGGCTTCCTGTATTCGACCACCGACTTGGGTGCGGTGCGCTACCGCGTACGCAAGCTGAACGCCGACCGTATCATCTATGTGGTTGATGCGCGCCAGAGCCTGCACTTCCAGCAGATGTTCACGACCTGCCGCAAGGCCGGCTTTGCGCCAGACAATGTGGTACTTGAGCACATTGCCTTCGGTACCATGATGGGTGAGGACAACAAGCCGTTCAAGACCCGCTCCGGCGGCACGGTCAAGCTGATCGAATTGCTCAACGAGTCGGAAGAGCGCGCGTTGAACCTGGTCGGCGAGAAGAACCCGGATCTGGCCGTCGAGGCCAAGCAGCAGATCGCACACGCGGTCGGTATCGGCGCGGTGAAATATGCCGACCTGTCCAAGAGCCGTACCAGCGATTACATCTTCAACTGGGAGAATATGCTCTCGTTTGAAGGTAATACCGCACCTTATCTGCAATATGCCTATACCCGTGTACAGAGCGTATTCCGCAAGGCGGAAAACTATGATGCCAGCGCGGCGATCGTGATCAGCGAGCCTGCCGAGAAGCAACTGGCAGTTGCATTGGCCCAGTTTGAAGATGTGCTGGTAACGGTGGCCGATGGTTGCTACCCGCACCACCTGAGCCAGTATCTGTACAGCCTGGCGCAGTTGTTCTCACGCTTCTATGAAGCTTGCCCTATTCTCAAGGCCGAAGGTGAAGTACGCGCCAGCCGTCTGCAATTGGCTGCGCTGACTGCCAAAACATTGAAGACCGGTATGGATTTGCTGGGTATTGAAGTTCTGGATGCGATGTAAACAAGTTTGAAGCTGTTTATTTCAAATGCCCTCCCTTTTTAGGGAGGGCATTTTTTTATAGGGATAGCGATTATTTTTGCTGCGAATAAAAATAAGCCATGTAAATAAGTCTTTTGTAGTCAGTAGTTTAGTTTTGGTTTTGGCGGTGGTTCGGTAATTAAGTGATATTTGATGGGAAATACAGTTGACGCATCAGTCCAAGGTGCGTATATTTCGCCTCCTCAGCTGACGCCGCAAACGAAACAA
>NZ_WSSB01000026.1:0-2500 GCF_009831765.1 Craterilacuibacter sinensis
TATCTGGATGCCTTGGTAGAAGTATTGCTTCGCAACTCTGCTTATCTTAGCAAAGCCACTCAAATGATAGGATCAAGCCTCACGAGCAATTAGTATCGGTTAGCTTCATGCCTCACAGCACTTCCACACCCGACCTATCAACGTCCTGGTCTCGAACGACTCTTCAGGAGGATCAAGTCCTCAGGGAAGTCTCATCTTCAGGCGAGTTTCGCGCTTAGATGCTTTCAGCGCTTATCTCTTCCGAACTTAGCTACCCGGCAATGCCACTGGCGTGACAACCGGTACACCAGAGGTTCGTCCACTCCGGTCCTCTCGTACTAGGAGCAGCCCCCGTCAAACTTCCAACGCCCACTGCAGATAGGGACCAAACTGTCTCACGACGTTTTGAACCCAGCTCACGTACCACTTTAAATGGCGAACAGCCATACCCTTGGGACCGGCTACAGCCCCAGGATGTGATGAGCCGACATCGAGGTGCCAAACTCCGCCGTCGATATGAACTCTTGGGCGGAATCAGCCTGTTATCCCCGGAGTACCTTTTATCCGTTGAGCGATGGCCCTTCCATTCAGAACCACCGGATCACTATGTCCTGCTTTCGCACCTGCTCGACGTGTCGGTCTCGCAGTTAAGCTACCTTTTGCCATTGCACTATCAGCACGATTTCCGACCGTACCTAGGTAACCTTCGAACTCCTCCGTTACACTTTGGGAGGAGACCGCCCCAGTCAAACTGCCTACCATGCACTGTCCCCAATCCGGATTACGGACCAAGGTTAGAACCTCAAACACACCAGGGTGGTATTTCAAGGACGACTCCACTGAAACTAGCGTCTCAGATTCATAGTCTCCCACCTATCCTACACAAGTCTGTTCAAAGTCCAATGCAAAGCTACAGTAAAGGTTCACGGGGTCTTTCCGTCTAGCAGCGGGTAGATTGCATCTTCACAAACATTTCAACTTCGCTGAGTCTCAGGAGGAGACAGTGTGGCCATCGTTACGCCATTCGTGCGGGTCGGAACTTACCCGACAAGGAATTTCGCTACCTTAGGACCGTTATAGTTACGGCCGCCGTTTACTGGGGCTTCGATCAAGAGCTTGCACCCCATCACTTAACCTTCCAGCACCGGGCAGGCGTCACTCCGTATACGTCCACTTTCGTGTTGGCACAGAGCTGTGTTTTTGTTAAACAGTCGCAGCCACCGATTCTCTGCGACCTCTCTAAGCTTCGTAAGCAAGTTACTACACCCAAAGAGGCATACCTTCTCCCGAAGTTACGGTATCAATTTGCCGAGTTCCTTCTCCTGAGTTCTCTCAAGCGCCTTAGAATTCTCATCCTGCCCACCTGTGTCGGTTTGCGGTACGGTTCTTATGTAGCTGAAGCTTAGTGGCTTTTCCTGGAAGCGTGGTATCAGTCACTTCAGGTCCGTAGACCCTCGTTATCACTTCTCGGCGTTGAATAAGAGACCGGATTTGCCTAATCTCTCCGCCTACCGGCTTGAACGACCTATTCCAACAGGCCGCTGACCTAACCTTCTCCGTCCCCACATCGCACTACATAAAAGTACGGGAATATTAACCCGTTTCCCATCGACTACGCTTTTCAGCCTCGCCTTAGGGGCCGACTCACCCTACGCCGATGAACGTTGCGTAGGAAACCTTGGGCTTTCGGCGTGGGGGCTTTTCACCCCCATTATCGCTACTCATGTCAGCATTCGCACTTCTGATACCTCCAGCAATCCTTCCGGATCACCTTCACAGGCCTACAGAACGCTCCCCTACCATCTATACGACACTGACGACGTATAGATCCGCGGCTTCGGTTATCAGTTTGAGCCCCGTTACATCTTCCGCGCAGGACGACTCGACCAGTGAGCTATTACGCTTTCTTTAAATGATGGCTGCTTCTAAGCCAACATCCTGGCTGTCTGGGCCTTCCCACTTCGTTTACCACTTAACTGATCATTTGGGACCTTAGCCGGCGGTCTGGGTTGTTTCCCTCTTGACGATGGACGTTAGCACCCACCGTCTGTCTCCCATGCTCGCACTTTCCGGTATTCAGAGTTTGCCATGGTTTGGTAAATCGCAATGACCCCCTAGCCATAACAGTGCTTTACCCCCGGAAGTGATACATGAGGCACTACCTAAATAGTTTTCGGGGAGAACCAGCTATCTCCGAGTTTGTTTAGCCTTTCACCCCTATCCACAGCTCATCCCCTAATTTTGCAACATTAGTGGGTTCGGACCTCCAGTGCGTGTTACCGCACCTTCATCCTGGCCATGGATAGATCACTCGGTTTCGGGTCTACACCCAGCGACTGATTCGCCCTATTCGGACTCGGTTTCCCTGCGCCTCCCCTATTCGGTTAAGCTTGCCACTGAATGTAAGTCGCTGACCCATTATACAAAAGGTACGCAGTCACCCCATTTTTCAAGGGCTCCCACTGTTTGTATGCATCAGGTTTCAGGTTCTATTTCACTCCCCTCCCGGGGTTCTTTTCGC
>NZ_WSSB01000027.1 GCF_009831765.1 Craterilacuibacter sinensis
TGGCAGATTGTTGATGCCGCCATGCCTGCCCACAAAGAACCGCCTCCGCTGTGCTA
Source organism: Craterilacuibacter sinensis (assembly GCF_009831765.1). Lineage (GTDB taxonomy): Bacteria > Pseudomonadota > Gammaproteobacteria > Burkholderiales > Chromobacteriaceae > Craterilacuibacter > Craterilacuibacter sinensis. Next base: position 57 of record NZ_WSSB01000027.1, read on the forward strand.
CAGCTCGGTCTGGCTGTCGATGAACTGCCTGGTACTCGACCACAAGACGGTGATCGTCGAAGCGTCCGAAGTGAACCAGATGGAACAGATGGACAAGCTGGGCATGAACGTGATCCCGATGCCGTTCCGCGATGCCTACGCCTTCGGTGGCGGTCTGCACTGCTCCACCGCCGACGTGTATCGCGAAGGCACGTGTGAGGACTACTTCCCGAACCAGACAGGCGACATCACCCGCGTCTGATCCCTCTGACGGTCTGACAAGGCCCGGCGCATGCCGGGCCTTTTTATAGAAGGTTTACTTATTCAGGAGTCTCGCCATGACCGCTCCCGCCTCTTCATCGACCACCCCCATCAACAAACAAGTCGGTTTTATCAACGCCTTCATCGCGGCCACCCTGATGGGCTTTGTCGGCTTCTTCGCCCGCCACATTGATGCACAAGGCGACTTCATCGCTTTCTCGCGCATGATGTGCGGCGGCATTTTGTTCTTCGCCATCATCGCCTACAAAGGGCGTTTGCTTGAACTGAAGGAATTCAAACTCTCGCCAACAATGGTTCTGTCCGGCTTCTTCATGGGCAACTGCCTGTCGGCCTATATCACCGCCACGCAACACACCTCGATCGCCAACGCGGTGTTCTTCATCTACATCGGCCCCATCATCTCGACCCTGCTGGCCGTGATCTTCCTCAAGGAGAGCATGAAACTCGCCACCTGGTTTGCCCTGCTGGCGGTGTTCATCGGCATGATGATGATCTCCGGCCTGATGTCTATCGATAGCAGCGGGCTCAGCTTCGGCATGCAGTTCTCCGAAAAGACTTTCTTCGGCGACATGATGGCGCTCTACTCCGGCGTGGGTTACGGCCTGTTCCTGTTCTTTGGCCGCTTCCGTACCGAAGTGCCGGGTGACGTACGCGCTTTCTGGAACTTCGTGTTTGCACTGGCCGGCATTACCCTGCTGTTCGTGTTCACCAAACCAACCATCTCGCAAATGACCTCGACCGACTGGATGTGGTGGGTCGGCATCGGCATCGTCTGCGGCTTCGGCGCGCTGGGCACCTGCACCATCGCCACCCGCCACCTGAAAGCGGCCGAATTTGCCTGTGTCTCGTACTGGGAATGCGTGGTGGCATCCCTGTTCGTCGGCCTGATGATCTACGGTGAACCGCTGTCCAGCGCGCAGATGATAGGCGGTGCGATGATTATCGTCGGCGGCATGAGCGAAGTCTTGATCAGCATCCTGGGCAAGTCTTTCAAACGTCCAGACAATGTGACTCTCAAAGCCGGCAGCATCTGATGCTAATCAAACATACACTTATCAAATAAAACTAAGATAGCCATCAGAACCTAAATAGCCAGCCCCAGCGGGCTGGCTTCCCCCCAGCGCCGGACGCTGGCCATCTGACAAAATCGCTCTGCAGCAGAACCATTTTGTGAGACGGCAACGTCAACTGTTTTCAGACAATGGAGGGCCAGTCATGAGTGCTACACACACTGCAATGCATCCACCGGGTCAGTCCCCCGCCCACAGCAGCACACAAACCGATGCCGGCGCCTTGCGCCGTGCCGCAGTCGCCAGCTTTATCGGCAATTTCGTTGAGTGGTTCGACTACGCCGCCTACGGCTATCTCGCCACCATCATCGCGCTAGTCTTCTTCCCGCAAACCGACCAGACCACCGGCCTCCTCGCCACCTTTGCCGTTTTTGCCCTGTCCTTTATCGTGCGCCCGATAGGCGGCATCATCTGGGGGCATCTGGGCGACAAAGTCGGGCGCCGCACAGCCCTCTCGCTGTCCATTTTGATCATGTCGGGCGCCACCTTCTGCATCGCCTTCCTGCCGACTTATGCACAAGTCGGCATGCTCGCGCCCATCCTGCTGCTGATCATTCGTCTGGTGCAGGGCTTTTCCGCATCCGGTGAATATGCCGGTGCCGCCGCCTTCCTCGCCGAATACGCCCCCGAAGGCAAACGCGGCCTCTACACCAGCATCGTGCCGGCCAGTACCGCCGCAGGCCTGTTGTTCGGTGCCCTGTTTGTCGCCATGCTGCATGCGCTGCTCTCGATCGAAGACCTGCACAGCTGGGGCTGGCGCCTGCCATTTTTGCTGGCGGCACCTTTCGGCCTGATCGGCCGCTACATCCGTCTGCATCTGGAAGACACGCCTAAATTCCGCCAGATGGAAAAAAATCTGGAGAAGAAGGAACAGACCCGCAAAGTCCCCATCCGCGAACTGATGGGGAAATACCGGCTGAAAGTCGCCATCGCCTTTGGTGTGACCTGCCTCAATGCCGTCGCCTTTTATCTGATCCTCAGCTATATGCCGACCTATCTCTCCGCCGAAATGGGCATGAGCGCCACCGACTCCTTCCTCGCTTCCACCGTTTCGCTGTCGACCTATATTTTCTTTATTTTCCTGATGGGCATACTGTCCGATCGCTTCGGCCGCAAAACCATGCTGATCAGCGCCTCCATCGCCTTTATCGTGCTGACCATCCCGCTGTTTTCGCTGCTGGACAGCGCCAGCTTCGCCACCATCTTGCTGGTCCAGATTGCCTTTGGCGCCTTGCTCACCATGAATGACGGCACTTTGGCCTGTTTCCTGTCGGAAATTTTCCCGACCCATGTGCGCTATAGCGGCTTCGCCTTCAGCTTCAATTCGGCCAATGCGCTGTTTGGCGGCACCGCGCCCTTTATCGCCACCTGGCTGATCAGTATCACCGGCAGCAAGATGGCACCGGCCTGGTATCTGGTGATTGCCGCGGCGGTTGCGCTGGCAGCCATGCTGCTAAGCCACGAGACCGCACATGAGGCATTGGCTGACGAGTAATCCCTCCTCTTCGCAACAAAGCCGGCCTTGAGCCGGCTTTTTCGTTTTAAACGGCAAGCGCACCTATCCAGAACCTGGATGCAGGCTGATCGGCCTGACTGGTTTTTGATAGTCAGCGACGGTTTTTTATACAGACAAAACCATGCATTTCCGGCCCCGCTTATTCCCCTGACGCTTTGCCTATTTTTTGATAGTCACTGGCCGCTTTTTGGAATGCCAGCCAGTACGGCTATGCGCACAATACGTACCAAGCAAGTGAGATCAACCTCCAAAAAGGGAATGCATCATGACCAAGATTGTTAACTCCTGGAACGACTTCGACCCGCTCAAGCAAGTGATTGTCGGACGCGCCGACCCCAGCTGCGTACCGCAGGAAGAACCAGCAACCTCCGAAAAGGTACCAATCGACAGTCCGATGCGCGGCAGGTGGGGCCCACGTCCACTGGAAACCGTTGAAAAAGCCAACATCCAGCTCGACAACCTGGCCAAGGTACTGGAAGAGCGCGGCATCAAAGTCGACCGTCCAAGTCCGCTGAACTGGAACCAGCCGGTCAACACGCCAGACTTCCGCACCGACTCGATGATGACCTGCATGCCGCCACGCGACACGCTGCTCACCATCGGTAACGAAATCATCGAAGCGGCCATGTC
>NZ_WSSB01000028.1 GCF_009831765.1 Craterilacuibacter sinensis
TGCGACGGGCTTTTGTTTACATCTGTTGCCGGACAGGCTTAGTGCTCCACGCCCTTGACCAGTTCCTCGACCACTTTCTTGGCGTCACCGAACACCATCATGGTCTTGTCCATGTAGAAGAGTTCGTTATCCAGACCCGCGTAGCCCACGCTCATCGAACGCTTGACCACGATCACGGTACGCGCCTTGTGTGCTTCCAGAATCGGCATGCCGTAGATCGGGCTGGCCTTGTCCTTCAGCGCGGCCGGGTTGACCACGTCATTGGCGCCGATCACCAGCACCACGTCGGTATTGGCGAAGTCGGAGTTGATCTCTTCCATCTCCTGCACCTGCTCGTACGGCACTTCGGCTTCCGCCAACAGCACGTTCATATGCCCCGGCATACGGCCCGCCACCGGGTGGATGGCGTAGCGCACATTGACGCCCTTCTCGGTCAGCAGGTTAGCGAATTCCTGCAGCGCATGCTGGGCGCGCGATACGGCCAGGCCATAGCCCGGCACGATGATCACGCTGTCGGCGTTGCTCATCAGGAAGGCAGCGTCTTCAGCCGAACCGGACTTGTAGTTCTTCGGGCCGGAAGCCGCGCCGCCGCCAGCGGCCGCTTCGGCACCAAAACCACCCAGCAGCACCGACACGATGGAGCGGTTCATCGCCTTGCACATGATGTAGGACAGGATGGCACCGGACGCGCCGACGCAGGCACCGGCGATGATCAGCACCGGGTTGTTCAGGGTGAAGCCGATACCGGCCGCCGCCCAGCCCGAGTACGAGTTGAGCATGGACACCACCACCGGCATGTCGGCACCGCCGATCGGGATGATCAGTGTCACACCCAGCACCAGCGCCACCGCCACCATGGCGAGGAAGGCGGCATGGCTGTCGGTGGTGAAGTACACCACGCCGAAGCCGACCATGGCGATGGCAAGCACCAGGTTCAACAGGTGCTGGCCGGAGAAGGTCACGGCCTTGGCACCGAAGCGGCCGGACAGTTTGCCGTAGGCAATGACCGAGGCGGTAAAGGTGATGGCACCGATAAAGGCGCCGATAAACAGCTCGACCTTCTGTACCGGGGTATGGGTTTCACCGGTGTGGTACACCGCAGCCACCGCGATCAGCACCGCAGACAGGCCCACCAGCGAGTGCATGGCGGCAACCAGCTCCGGCATGCCGGTCATTTCGACGGTCTTGGCCTTCCACGCGCCGATGGCACCACCGGCAATGATGGCGCCGCCGATCAGGCCCAGCACCGGCTTGTCCATGATCATGAAGGTGGTGAACACCGCGATCACCATGCCGATCATGCCGTACAGGTTGCCGCGCAAGGCGGACACCGGGCTGGACAGCCCCTTGAGTGCGAGGATGAACAGCACCGCCGCGACCAGATAAAGCAAAGCAGAAATATTTTCCATGTCGGTCGGTCCTTATTTTTTCTTCTTCTTGAACATGTCGAGCATGCGCTGGGTGACCATAAAGCCACCGAAGATATTGATGCTGGCGAGGAAGACGCCGATGGTGCCCAGTACCGAGGTAACGGTAATGGTTTCGCCACCGATGTCGACTACCTGCAGCAGGGCGCCGACGATGATGATGCCGGAGATGGCGTTGGTCACGGCCATCAGCGGGGTGTGCAGCGCCGGGGTGACGTTCCACACCACGTGGTAGCCGACAAATACGGCCAGCACGAAAATGGTAAAGCTGGTGATAAACGGATCAACCATGATTCGATTCCTTGAGGGTTTACTTGTTGCCGAAGCGCACTTCGCCTGCGTGCGTCACCAGCGTGGCGGCCAGCAGATCGTCTTCCATATCCAGCTTGAAGCCGTCCTTGGACAGCATCAGGCTGAGGAAGGTGAGCAGGTTCTTGGCGTACAGGCTGGACGCATCGGCCGCCAGCATGCCCGGCAGATTGGCAAGGCCCACCACGGTCACGCCGTTATCCAGCTTGATGACTTCACCGGCCTGGGTCAGCTCGCAGTTGCCGCCGGCTTCGGCCGCGATGTCGATAATCACCGAGCCCGGCTTCATGCCGGCCACCACCTCGGCCGAGATCAGGCGCGGCGCAGGACGGCCCGGAATCAGCGCGGTGGTGATGATGATGTCGGCCGCTTTGGCGTGCTTGGCCACCAGCTCGGCCTGACGCTGTTTGTAGTCGTCAGACATTTCCTTGGCGTAGACGCCGTCGTTGGCGGCTTTCTCTTCGTCGCTCATCGGCACTTCGATAAACTTGCCGCCCAGACTCTCCACCTGCTCCTTGGTCGAGGAGCGCACATCGGTCGCCTCGACCACCGCACCCAGACGCTTGGCGGTGGCGATCGCCTGCAGACCGGCCACACCCACGCCCATGATCAGCACGCGCGCCGGCTTCACCGTACCGGCCGCGGTCATCAGCATCGGCATAAAACGCGGGTAGAACTGGTTGGCCAGCAGCACCGCCTTATAGCCGGCGATATTGTTCTGGCTGGAGAGCACGTCCATGGACTGCGCACGCGTGGTGCGCGGCAGCAGTTCCATGGCAAAAGCCGATACCTTTTTGGCCGCCAGTGCCGGGAAGGTGGCGTTCTGATACGGCGCCAACTGGCCGATCAGTACCGCACCCTCTTTCAGTTCGCTAATGGCCTCTTCGGCCAGCGGGCGCACGGTCAGCACGATGTCGGCACTGGCCAGCGCTTCGGCGCGCGTAGGCGCAATGCTGGCACCCGCCTCGACAAAGCCTGCGTCCAGTACCGCGGAGGCAAAGCCGGCACCGCTTTGCACGACGACACTGTGGCCCATGGCGACAAACTTCTTCACCGTTTCCGGCGTGGCCGCGACACGGGTGTCGCCCGTCTCTGCCGGGATGGCAATCTGCATGGTCTTCC
>NZ_WSSB01000029.1 GCF_009831765.1 Craterilacuibacter sinensis
CAGGTTCGACTCCTGTGATCTTCCGCCATTTCGCACCACTCCAAACCGCTATAAACTGCACCCAAACCCACTAAAATAAAGCAATTACGACATTTGAATCACCCAGACTAATACTACGCTGCGGCCTGAAAATTCGCACATTTGCCGCACGGATTCGCACAAATGTCGCACAAAATAAAGGCTTCAGTTTATGCCATCGCGCCGAGCCTCACACAGCCGATACCGCCCCAGCAATTCCAGATACAGTACAGCTAGAGCATCCCAGCTATCACTTGCTGGCACTGCCAGCGGCAAGGGCAACTGATAGTCGGCGATGCGCAGGTTCGATTCCCGCCCCCCACCACACACCAAACGGCAATAGACGGCCTGAAACGCACAGCAGCAAGCGTTTCAGGGCATTACCAACCGTCTAGAAACGTTTGCTGCCGTTTCAATTTACGCGCTTTTTCAACACTTCTTCAGCACTTGCCAATCCACACTACTTCGGCATGCCTCACTCAAGACTCAGGCGTCGTTGGCGTACTTGATCAGCCGCGACCGATCAGCGAGTATCACGAGTACTTTTCCAAGTAGTGCTAAGCCGATCTGACTTGCAAGGTCACGCCCCTTTTATTTCTGGGCTGCCTATCCGGCAGTGAACTGCCCATTGCCACACAACGCCGCTGCGTATTATTTCTGAGCTGCCTGTCCGGCAGTGAACGACCCTACAAGGCTGGTTGCAGTCTCCCGTAAGTTTCTGAGCTGCCTGTCCGGCAGTGAACTCGGGTTCCGCCGACGAACTCAAGCTGATTGATTTCTGAGCTGCCTGTCCGGCAGTGAACGCTGCGGGTGTCAGTGTCCACGGTGCGGCGCTTTTCTGAGCTGCCTGTCCGGCAGTGAACATAGAGGTAGTGCCCCATCCTTCCAAGTTGGTTTTCTGAGCTGCCTGTCCGGCAGTGAACCCTGACAACGCCACCCGGGCGATTGGTAAGCATTTCTGAGCTGCCTGTCCGGCAGTGAACGATCCGCCAACGCTCAGGCCGTCCGGCAGTGAACACGTCCAGCGGGCGGAGATTCTCCGGCTTTATTTTCTGAGCTGCCTGTCCGGCAGTGAACGCGCGCAACTGCGCCGCACCTGACGTCACGCATTTCTGAGCTGCCTGTCCGGCAGTGAACGTGTCTACCGAATGTACAGGCTCATCTTGATCTTTTCTGAGCTGCCTGTCCGGCAGTGAACGCATTTTGACCCTGTTTTTTCTGCGCCTTGATTTTCTGAGCTGCCTGTCCGGCAGTGAACGCGGGGCAGGCCGCACTATCACCTGATTTTGTTTTCTGAGCTGCCTGTCCGGCAGTGAACTCAGCCCATTCTGCTGCTTCTTCCCTTATGCATTTCTGAGCTGCCTGTCCGGCAGTGAACCAGCCGAACTCTTTAGCATTAGCGCGCCGAATTTTCTGAGCTGCCTGTCCGGCAGTGAACGTTGTTCTTCCGGCCCACTTGTTGCGGCTAAATTTCTGAGCTGCCTGTCCGGCAGTGAACGGTGATTGCAATCCTACACCCCACCCACCAATTTTCTGAGCTGCCTGTCCGGCAGTGAACAAAGAGCCGGTCGAGGCGTGGCTGGCCCGTGATTTCTGAGCTGCCTGTCCGGCAGTGAACGCCTCCTCGTACTTCATCGCGCGGTCTCGCGTTTTCTGAGCTGCCTGTCCGGCAGTGAACCTGGCTGCGCCGGCGGCTGCACCCACGGTATTTTTCTGAGCTGCCTGTCCGGCAGTGAACGCGCGCATGCGCATAGCTGCCGCGTCGGCGATTTTCTGAGCTGCCTGTCCGGCAGTGAACGTGGGTCTTACTGTATGTGTTACTTTATTTGTTTTCTGAGCTGCCTGTCCGGCAGTGAACGCCACCTCGGACGAAGCGCCAAGCGACAGAAATTTCTGAGCTGCCTGTCCGGCAGTGAACGACAGCAGCTCAC
>NZ_WSSB01000003.1 GCF_009831765.1 Craterilacuibacter sinensis
CGTGGCACGAGCAAGTGAAACTCGCCAGACGTGGTAATCGCTGTTTTCTTGATGCAGATTCCCGATTTCTCATTTGGCAATCCCTCCGGAAATTAGCTGCGGTTAAAAGTAGAATTTTCCCCAATGCAGTCCGAGGGGGTTGCATGAAGATGTCACGCTCGGCGGCATGACCCTGAAACAGAAATTCGCACTGTTAACCAACTCTACTTCTCGCATTGCTAAAAATGGGGGGATTACCAAGAGGCTGCACTGTAAACCGGAGATAGATGCCTGATCCCTCGCTCAAGCGGGGCGCTAATGATTAGCCATGTGGCTCGCTTAGTCTTGGAAGGTAGTGCATCAGGCTTGGCCCAAATTGGCCATCCCGTTATGCTTTCTATGAGCAAAGGGTGCAGATTCTTGCAAGTCGTTGCACGTATAAGTACTTGTATTTGTTTGTTTTTCATTTGTAGTCAATGGGTTGCGAAACGGTCTGCCTGCACTGTGGCCTGGACGTGGCCCTGTCCTGGCAACAAGGGTATGCAGAGCTGGAAGACGTAGATGGCGAGACACTGCGCGAGTGTCTGCTGGCGCATATGCGCGGGTGCAGTCGGGCACCCGAGTTCAACTTTATGGTCCAAACCGACAGCGCTGCTCCTTGCCCGGTGCAGCACCTTTGCAAGATTAGTCCGGCCGACTATCAGACCGCCGCGCAGGCCATGGCCGATGACCAGCGGGCCTTGGGGTTTCTGGCCGGTTTCGCGACCGATACGGTAGTGGGTAACAAGGGTTTTGTCAGCCCAACAGCGTTCGATTTTTCTTCGGGCAACCAGAAACTGGCTCAGAAATTCTGCGGCTTGGCCGCTTTGCTGGATCCGGATAGCCGGCGGGGGCGAAAAGCACTTCCGACAGAGGTTTTGCTGGAAGCCGCGTTGTTGGGCGGGGTGTACGCACGCGATCAGCATAGTCTGGGCTGGGATCCGGTTATCTTGAAAAGCCATGGCTACGCAGGCAAGGCGCCGACCAACGATACCCAACTGTCCCAGCCTTGGCTGACGTGGCTGGCTGTCGAGTCCTTGCCGTGGCATCCACTGGTGCCGGACGGGAACAATCGTGCGGTGACCACCGGCTGGCGCAGGGGAGGTGCCTATCTGTGGCCGGAGTGGACCTGTCCGTTGACGGCCCCAGAGGTGCGGTTGCTGCGCGCGCGGCCTGTCGATACGCTGGGCTATCTGCCCGGCGTACAGGGGGTATGGCTGTCACGTCGTATCGGCGTCGGCGAGTTCAACTTTTTTGCCCCCGCAACGCGAACCTGAAGCGGCCATGTTTTGCCTGTCAGGTTCGCATACACCGTCAGCTCAAGTAGGAGAAGGCATTTGCCTGTTGCTGCGTAGCAAAGGAGAGTCCGAATGGTGGACTGCGCTTGGGTTCGCGCAATGGGCCGTTTTTACCCCATCTTTACAACGGGTTATCAGGGGTTGGGTGTTATCCGGCCGTGAGGCCGGACTTCGTTGAAGCATGCCCTGCCTTTGTGGTGGGTGAACTCGACTCACTAGCTAGTTGCGCAAGATGCGCTTGTAGCGGTGGCCAACGGTGATGATCTGTCCGCTGGTTGAAACCACAACGTATGCGTTGAGCTGGTTTTCCAACTGTTTAACATGGGATGCCCCGACATGCTTGCGCAGTTGGATACGGCGCGTCTTGTCGAAATAGCGGATCACGGCCCCTTTATGGTCATAAGCCTTGCGGCCCCATTCGATCAGGTAGTGGATGGTTGACCCGGTAATGGCCCGTTGCTTCATTTGAGTGAGTGCGTGATTGCTAATCTGCATGGCGATCCCCCGACAAGCTGTGGCGATGGCGTCAGTGTGCTGGATAGTATGGCTCATGGAATGAGCCACCTGCTGAAAATTTACGAGCTCGTTCCGTGAGCTAGTAAACGTGGTAAATTCCCCTTTCTGTCTTATGACAAGGGGGTTTCATGCAACGGATAGCCGGCGAGATTGTCCTATCGGCAAGCGATCTTTCAAATTTTTCCGAGTGTTCGCACCGGACATGGCTAGATCGCCTGCACCTGGATCATCCGATGGTTAAGGCTCAGGATGACGAACAGGCACTGCTTGTACAGGGGAAAGGCTATCAGCACGAAGAAGCCTTCTTTGGTCGGATAAAGGCCGAGGCAGACAGCTGGGTCAAGATCGAGACTGACTGGCCGCTCCCCAAAAAGCTGGCTGAAACCAGGGCGGCCATCCGCGACGGGGTAGCGGTGATCTATCAGGCGACGCTTAAGCGTGGCCGCCTGATGGGCCATGCAGATTTTCTGATCAGAACCCATCGTGGCAGCAAGGGGCAATGGCTGTACGAGGTGGCGGATACCAAGTTGGCCCGGTCGACCAAGGGCAAGTTTTTGCTCCAGCTTTGTTTCTATTCGGATCTGCTCTCCGACCTGACCGGTGAACTGCCTCAGCACATGCACGTGGAGTTGGGGGACGGGCAGCGCGAGAGCTTCAGGGTGGGTGACTACTTTCACTATTACCGTGCGCTGCAGACAAGCTTGCTCGATTATCTTGCCGCCTACCCCGATGAAACCCACGCTCCATACCCGAGCCCTTGCGACCATTGCAGTCTGTGCCCATGGCGGGAGCGTTGTGCTGACCGGCGGGTCGCCGACGACCATTTGTCTGCCGTTGCGGGCATTACGCGCCAACAGATTGCCCGACTCGAAGCTGCTGATATCCGTACGCTGGCCTCGCTCGGGACATTAGACGCAAGTCAGCGCATTCCCCAGTTCACTCCCCAGACCTTGCTGAAATTGCGTGAGCAGGCACGCCTGCAACTCATGGAACGGCAGACGGGCCAGCCGCTTGTCGAATTGCTTCCGGTGGAAGCGGATCTCGTACGAGGTTTTGCCCGGTTGCCCAAACCGGATAACGGGGATGTCTTCTTTGATATGGAAGGCGACCCGATGCAGGACGGCGGGCTCGAATACCTGTTCGGCCTGTACTACTTCGATGCGGGCAAACCGGTGTTCAAGGTTTTCTGGGCACATGACCGGGCTGAAGAGCGGCAAGCCTTCATCGATTTTATCGATTTTGTGATGGCTCGCCGCACTGCCTACCCCGGCATGCACGTCTATCACTATGCGCATTACGAGAACACGGCGATCAAGCGGTTGATGACGTTGCATGGGGTGCGCGAATCTGCCGTGGACCAGTTGCTGCGCGAGCACCGATTGGTGGATTTGTACAAGGTAGTACGGGAGGGAATCCGCGTCTCGAAGGACAGTTACTCGATCAAGGCGATTGAGACGTTTTATTCGGAAAAGCGAGCTTCCGATGTGAAGAAAGCGACCGACAGCATCGTCGTTTACGAGCAATGGCGCGAATCCCAGGATCCGAGCCTGCTCGAATCCATCCGCCAGTACAACGAGGAGGACTGTCGCTCGACCTGGAAGTTGCGCGACTGGTTACTTTCACTGCGTCCCGCAGATTTGGCGTGGTTCGCGGCAGGGGCTGCGACAGAGGCAACGACGACTGGGCGAAGCAAGTCCGATAAGACGCTTGAACACGAACAGAGGCTGGAGACTTTCCACCAGCGTCTGCTTGTACGCCCAGAAAATCCTTCGCTTGATCCGGAGTTGGCTAATTTGGTCGATTCGCTGCTTGATTTTCATCGCCGGGCGGCGAAGCCACAGTGGTGGGCGTTGTTCGAGCGCCAAGAGGCGGATCTATCCGACTTGATGGAGGAGCCTGAAGTCATCGCCGGACTGTATGGTCCCGAATATGTCGATGATGGCGAGCGGCACCCGATCTACCGTTACCACTATCCTGAGCAGGATTTCAAGGTCAGAGCTGGCGATCGCGCGGTTCGCCTCGACAACCTCAAGGAGCTTGTGGTTGCAAACATAAATGAAGAAGCCAATTTCGTCGAGCTGGAGATCCCCTTGGCCAAAGGCGAACTTACGCCTCCAGTGAACATTTCTATTTCGATCGGTGCCCCGGTCAATACGAGCACGATCCAGGCTGCCTTATTCGATTTCGCGGATGCCCTTATCCGTGGCGACGGCCGCTACAAAGCCGTTATCGCTTATTTGCAGAGGCAAGCACCAACGCTTGTGGGAGTGAAGCCCGGGCAGCCGATTGTCGGTGCGACCGTTACCCCCCTCACGGCAGCCATTGCTGCGGCTGAGCGGCTTGATTCATCCTACCTGTTTATTCAGGGCCCTCCTGGTACAGGCAAGACCTATACCGGCTCGCATCTGATAGCCGGTTTGTTGCAGGCAGGGAAACGCATTGCCGTTTCGTCGAACAGCCATAAGGCCATCAACAACTTGCTGGCAGCAGTAGATAAGCGAATGGAGGCGGCGGGCTGTTCCTATTACGGAATCAAGAAAATATCGAAGCCGGAACAGGCGATCGAGAGCCGGTTTATTGAGAACTATGACTCAGACGCAGCAATTCTGAAGGCCTCGCCCGTCCCGCAACTGGTGGGAGGAACAGCTTGGACACTTGCCAAGGCAGGTTTCAGGGAGGCGTTCGACTACCTGTTCATCGACGAGGCAGGGCAGGTTTCCTTGGCCAACACCATCGCAATGGGGATGTGTGCAAAAAACATCATCTTGCTCGGCGATCAGATGCAGCTTGGGCAGCCGATCCAGGGTAGCCATCCAGGCCGCAGCGGCGAGTCGGCATTGGAGTTTCTTCTGAATGGGGAGCCGACCATCTCTCCGGAAAAAGGCATTTTTCTGGACCTGAGCTATCGCATGCATCCCGACGTATGCCGGTTCATCTCGGATGCGATCTACGAGTCGCGACTGCGCTCGGCGGAAGTTGCGCTGGGCAGAAAGCTTGTCCTGAATAATTGCGCGCACCCGGCCCTCCGTGCGACCGGAATCCGGTACGTTCCAATCGCGCACAATGCCTGCTCGCAACGAAGCGAGGAGGAAGCGACAGCCGTGCGGGACATTGTTGAAAACCTTCTTTCCCAGCGTTACCTGGACGATGCGGGAAACGAACTTCCTTTCACGCTCGAGAACATCCTGGTTGTGGCTCCGTACAACATGCAGGTCAATTTGCTGAAGCGGAGGCTTCCGGAAGGAGCGAGGGTTGGAACGGTAGACAAATTTCAGGGGCAGGAAGCCGAGGTGGTCATCGTTTCGATGGCGACCTCGAGTGCAGAGCACCTTCCCCGGAACCTGGATTTCCTGTTCAGCAAGAACCGGATCAACGTGGCGGTCTCGCGGGCGAAGTGCCTCTCCATCGTCCTTTTCAGCCCGAAGCTGCTCAACCTGCGCTGCAAGTCTCCCGAGGAAATGGCGTTGGTCAATACATTTGCCTACTTGAAGGGGGTGAGCTGAGATGACGCAGGCTGCACGGCTACGCACCATCATGGCAATCCTCGAAACAAGCAGGCATCCGGTACACAAAGATGTATTTCTGAGCGAACTGGACGTATCGCCAGCAACATTCAAACGCGATCTCGATGTGCTGAGGGATCAGTTCCAGGCGCCGATCGCATGGATGCGGGGGGAGGCTGGTTTTCAGCGTGGCTACGTGCTTGAGGACAAGGAATGGTCTTCCGGAAAGTTGGGCCTGCCCAGAGCCTGGTTCACCGCGACAGAAATTTATGCGCTATTGATGATCGATACGCTGGCCAGTCACATTGCACCTGGTTTGCTGACGGAGCACTTGCAGCCACTTATCTCGCGCATTTCCCTTGCGCTTAGTGCAGCTGAAGACGCTCCCGAGGACATTCGCTCGCGTGTCCAGCTTCTGTCTTCGTCAGCGAGAAGGCGGGAGGCGCCCCAATTCGAGCATGTAGCCAGGGCGACGGTGCGCAGGTTGCGTCTGGAGATCTTGTACTTTACCAGAAGCCGGAATGAACGAAATATCCGCACCGTATCACCTCAACGCCTCATTCATTACAAGGAAAACTGGTACCTCGTTGCCTTGTGCCACCGTGCGGAGGCGTTACGGGTTTTCGCGTTGGACAGCATAGAGAACGCGAAAGTGTTGGAGACGCCGGCCAGCGAAGTGGATAAGAAGGCCATTGATGGTGTGATTGGCAAGGACTTCGGGATCTATGCGGGTGGCGACCGGAAGTGGGCGAAGCTGCGTTTCTCCGCACTCCAGGCTCGGTGGGTCGAGGCTGAGGTTTGGCATCCGGAACAGAAGGCATCCCGTCTGGACGGTGGTTCCCTGCTGCTCGAAGTGCCATACAGCGACCAGCGCGAGTTGCTGCTCGACGTCCTCAAGTTTGGTGCAGAGGTAGAGGTACTAGAACCACCGGAACTGCGCGCGGAGGTGCGGTCACGTCTACTGCGAGCTTTTTATCAGTATGAATGATCTAGTAGCTTACTCTGTGAGCCACTAGTAGGGATAGAATCCTGTATGTTGATAGTTTCAATGGTTTATTGAAATTTTAAATATCTTTGAGAGGTTTAAATTGGCTGACATTGTTTACTATTGGAAAAATCTTGAAGATGACCTTATTGCAGGTCGCATTGGTTATCTGCAAGGTGATAAAACTAGTTTAAAAAAACACAGTGAAGATCGCTTTTCAGAATATATCTGGATTGTTCGTAAGAGTAATGATCAATTATGGTTGCTCGGTAAGCTTAAAATCACGAATAAGAAACCGAAAAATTTTCCTGAAAAAAACAAAAAAGATCATATCTATTATGATGCATCTGAATCGTTCTTTTTTAGGGATGTATCTTTTGTGAGTGATTGTGTTAAGGATGAGCTCTCTAAAGCAACTGAAAGAATGCGGAAAAGTAATTTCAGAGGTAGCGGATCTGAAGACGTTCTTGAGCCAAAGTTTGAAGTTGATTTGATTGCTAAAACTAAAGATGCAGAAAAGATCTGTTTGAATGACTTTTTAAGGTTGTTTGAGAAAGATGAGGTGCAGATGCCGCCATATCGACGAGCCATAAATCGGAGGGAAGCCATCTCAATTAAAGATCATGATGGAACTTGTGCTGTTTTGAGGTTGAAAAATTCATCCGGAAATGCAATAGATTATTCTTCGCAAAATATAAAATTAAAAGACTCTGGCGAAGAGTTACTGGTTGCTAATCTGGGTGATGCTGTGTCGGCTATAGACGTAGATGAATGTAGAAGGGAGATTGACAAGGTTTTTTTGAATCTAGAGGGCCAAGATATCGATGCAGTCGTTAAGCGAAGAGTCGGGCAAGGTATTTTTAGGAAGTTACTCTTAAAATATTTCGGCGGTGTTTGTTGTGTGACGGGGTTGAGCAATATGAGCTTGCTTATTGCATCTCATATTGTCCCATGGTCTAAGTCGGAACCAGATCAGAAGCTTTGCCCAGACAATGGGTTGCTGCTTTCTGTCTCGATGGATGCTCTATTTGATAAGGGTTTGATCTCTTTTTCGAATGAAGGAGATCTCCTGCTTAGCAAGGAACTTGATATTGCGACAATTGAAGTCCTTGGTCTTGAACGAAATTTTTCCCTTTCAACGGGGTTGTTGACGGAAAGGCGAGTGAAAAACTTGGCGATACATAGGAAAAATAATGGATTTGATTGATTTAAAACAAAGTGATGATTTTGCTTGATGGTTGAATATTTTTTACAACCCTAGCAATTCAAGTCATTTTGATAATGACAGTGCGAGTTTAGTATGTCTGCTAATAAAGCTAGCAAGAAGGTTGTTAATAAATCAGCATCTTTTAATTATTTAAATTTTTCAAACTATCGCATTGGTAGAAATGAAAGTTGGTTGAATTCATTTGCGCTATCTTGGTTGATTCCTCTGGTTTGTGGTGAATTGCTTGCGAAGCACCTACTGAGGCTTCCATTTTCACCTATTAGGGCATTGCTTGGGCTTGTTTCATTGTTGTCTTCTATTTTTCTGGTTTTTGTTTATGGATTTTTTGGTTTTGTGTATTTGTCGAGTAGTGGTAGGACTTGAATGTTTTGCTGCTGTTATTTTTGTTGGGGTTTTGAAGGTTTAGATTTATTTGTGGCGGCCATTTGTTAATATTTTGATGGTTGTTGCCACTTGGGGTGCTACTAATAATGGTTTTTTGTCGGTGCTTGTTTTTTGTGGCGTGCAAAGATTTACCTGTTCAATTAATACTTGATGGGGAGTGATGTAAAATATCACAGAATGGTTGTGGGTTTGTGTGGAGGTTCTGATTTGCTATGCAATTTATAGTAATTGTATTTATGGAGGTTTGAGTGGAAAGTTTTAAGTTAAGCGGTCAAGAAGGTTTGATTGGTACAACAATTCAAATTGTAATTGATAAAGAGGCGTGGTTGACGAGAAATAAATTTGAGATTTCTTCAGATTTTGTTGGTTTTATTCCGAAGGATGCTCTTGGGGCTCGTGGGAAAGCTGATGAAGATAAGTACCCTGCTCGAGGTGTTCCTGTTGATTTTGATTATGGGATTGTGCAGAGTAAGTGCGATATTGCGACTCGATCAAGTGGGGTTATGAGGCCTAGAGATAACTCTGGAATGAGTAAATTTTTGAAGTATTCTAATGCAAAAATTGGTGATGTTGTGTGTATTACAAAAACAGGGGAGCGAAGCTTCAAAATTGCTCTTGTTAGGCGTTAATGTGAGTCAGCCGTTTTTTGATAAGGAGATGTCTTTTAGTCAAAAAATCTCTATTAATGAGATTAGAATTGGTGAGATTGATTTCAATCTTTTGTTTCTTTCGAAGATTGAGAGATTCAAAGTTGGGGAAAACTCTTATAAGACTATTACAAATGATGGTGTTGAATTTACAGTTGGATTGCGCGATGGGTTCCCCCCTAGGATTTATGGTGATGGATTGTTGAAATGGTTAACTGGGCGTGGTGTGGCGCCTGGTGATGGGTTGGAATTATTTTTTTCAGATCCAAATGCATTGGTTATTTTTTTGGGGTTTGGTGATGATCGAGAGAATTTTAAAAATTCCGTAGATGAGATGGTGCATGTGAAGAGTGTAGATAAATTTCCTTTGAATCAAATTATGTTTGGACCTCCAGGTACGGGCAAAACATATGATGTTGTTTATGCTTCGTTGCAGATTTTGGATCCTTATTCTGTTGAGTCTTATGAGGCTGCACTGAAAGTGGCTGGTGCTCATAAAGATAAGTCTAAGGCACGTGAGGTGTTGAGAGAACGATTCGATTTTTTTTGCGATAAAAAGCAAATTAGATTTGTTACTTTTCACCAGAGCTTCAGTTACGAGGACTTTGTAGAAGGCTTGCGTGCTGAGACAGACGAAAAGTCTGGACAGCTCCATTATAGGGTTGCGAACGGTATTTTCAAAACCATGTGCATTGATGCTAAGGTTGAAAGTAGGGCCGCTTTTGATTTTATCAACAACATGGATCTAAATGAAAATCATAAATCCTCTGATCCGAATTCTGAGGAAAAGCCATACGTCCTGATCATTGATGAGATTAATCGTGGAAATATTTCTCGCATCTTCGGCGAGCTGATCACCTTGATCGAACCGTCCAAGCGCGCCGGTGCCGATGAGGAATTATCAGTGACGTTACCATACTCGAAGGAGCGCTTCAGCGTACCGAGTAACGTTTACCTGATTGGAACCATGAACACTGCCGACCGCTCATTGGCTGGCTTGGACTTGGCGCTGCGTCGCCGTTTCACCTTTATTGAAAAACCACCCAAACCTGAGCTACTGGACGGGCTAAAGGTAACTGGCGTTGACATTGGCCGCATGCTGCGGGTGATGAATCAGCGAATTACGGTGCTGCTCAACGCCGACCACTGCTTGGGGCAGGCCTACTTCATGCCGCTGCTGCGAGACCCAACACTCTCGCAACTGTCCGCGATCTTCCGCCAATCCATTCTGCCGCTACTGCAGGAATATTTCTTCGAGGACTGGGAGCGCATTCGCTGGGTACTGAATGACCAGAGCAAGCCTGATCATGCGGCATTCATTGTGGCAGACAAGTCGCTTGATCTTTCCGCTTTGTTTCCGCAGGTGCACGACAAGCTGCGCCAGCGTTCTCAATGGTGTCTGAATAGCAAGGCTTTTGATCAGCCGGCCGCCTACGCGTGGATCATTGGCATCCCATCTGTGGCACAACAGACTACAGCTCTTGTAGAGGCCACTCCCGAGGCAGCAGAAGCTTGATGGATTCCCGCATAGTAGTCCGCGAGTATGCGCGGCTGACGACCGCCAAGCTACCGAGCAATACGCTTGACGAAGCTCAGGTCAGCCCGTCGGCCTTCGCATGGCTGTGCGAACTGATGGCGGGCTACCGCCGCTCGGGGGCCCAACTGATGCAGTTGGAGGGGCGGCAGTGCCTGCGGTTGGACAGCTACGTTGGTGTGCTGGAGAGCCCATGTGGGCAGGTGATCGAGATCCTGCCCAAGCACCACGAGGAGGGCGACTGCGAGGCGGCTTCCCGCCAATTGTTGTGCAAGTTGATCGCGAGCCTACTGGATACGGACAGCCGGGAAGTGGACGAGGCCGGGCTGCAGCTCTACCAGGCGCCACTTGCGGAATGGGTGATGCGCCAGTTTCTGAGGGCGCTGGAGCAACTGTTCAAGCGCGGCCTGCGTTTTGACTACCAGCGCATCGAGGAGGAACAACGCTTTCTGCGCGGCCAGCTTGACGTGGTTCGGCAGATGCGGCAGCCCCCGGGGCGCGACCATTACTTCCAGATCCGCCACGACGTTTTCCTTCCCGATCGCCCAGAAAATCGCCTGCTAAAGAGCGCGCTGCAATTGGTATGTGAGGCCACACAGGACAGCGACAACTGGCGTCTCGCCCACGCGCTGGCCAACCTGCTGCATGAGCTGCCTGCGAGCCGAAACACCGAAGCGGACTTCAGGCAATGGCGGGACGACCGGCTGATGGCGCACTACCAGGTAGTGAAATCCTGGTGCGAGTTGATCCTTTACCGCCACATGCCACTGGCCGTCGCTGGCGACTACCGTGGCATCAGCCTGCTGTTTCCTATGGAGAAACTGTTCGAGGACTACGTTACTCGATGCCTGCGCGCAAGCTTGCAAGCAGGCGCACACCTGACTGCCCAAGTGAGCCGTCACTCCTTGTGTGTACACCAAGGCAAGCCAATGTTTAAGCTGCAGCCGGATTTGCTGATCGAGCAAGGCAACTCGTGCTGGGTGTTAGATACTAAATGGAAAAAACTCGACAGCAGCGACCGTGAGGGCAAGTATGGTCTCAGTCAGGCTGATTTTTACCAGTTGTTCGCCTACGGACAACGTTACTTGGGCGGAAAGGGGGAGCTTGTGCTGATCTATCCTGTATCCCGAAATTTTACATGTGCCTTGCTGCCATTTGAGTTCGATTCTGCACTTCGTTTGCATGTAGTGCCGTTCGATCTTGACAAGGAACAATTGTTGTTGGCAGATAGTAGCTTGCCGATTAATTCCTTAGTGCCAGCGTTAGCATGACATGCCCTTTGAGGGCGGTGCGCTCTCAAGAGTTAGTGTGTCGTCGAAGCCCGAGCACCGTCTCGGATTATGCAGGTAGTTGATGCCTTGGATCGCAGCAGAAGAAGGGCGTTAACTGTCTGGTGAGTGATTGGCCCAAATTGGCCATCCTGTTATGCTTTCTATGTGCAAAGGGTGCAGATTCTTGCAAGTCGTTGCGCGTATAAGTACTTGTATTTGTTTGATTTCCCTTTGTGGTCAACGGGTTGCGAAACGGCCTGCCTGCACTGTTAATCCGCAGGTCGCAGGTTCGAGCCCTGCTCGGGGAGCCAAGCATTACAAGGACTTAGTCGTTTTTCGACTAAGTCCTTTTTGCGTTTTGGCCCAGTTTTGCCCCAATGCATGGGCAAATGGCCTTCCGAGCAGGCGGTATAAAACCGGTCACTACACATGACTCCAACACAATTATAGAGTTGGGGCATATTTTGGGCTGGCTTCGGCAAGTTGTGCATCTGCCTTGTGCGTCGGCTGGATACGCACGACACCCCGTTCAAATTGGCTTTTTCCCTGATGTGCTTGCGCCTTGTCGACCGGTTTTGTTAGCTGCTATCGATTGCCTGTCTCGTATTCGGCCAACGGGAAGTGCCATTTGTGCGTACTATCTGGGCTTGTCATCAAGTTAAAGCCATCTGTACATGCAAACAGAAGTCAAAGAGAAGCCCCGTTACGCCCTGGTGGCATCGGTCCAGTTGCCGGATGTCAGTGATGTCGAGTTCGAGGCCTCGCTCGCCGAACTGAGCGAACTGGCCAAGACGCTGGGTTTTCAGGTGGTGCAGACCTTTGTGCAAAAGCGCAGCAGTTTCGACCGCACGGCGTATCTGGGAGTGGGCAAGCTGGAAGAAATCAGCATGTTCGTCAATCGCGGTGTCCGTAGCGACGAGCGGGACGCCGGTTCGCCAGCGCTGGACGCCGACACCGTCGAGTTCGATGTTTTGCTGGTGGACCACGAAATCTCCCCGTCGCAAGCGCGCAATCTGGAACTGGCCGTGGGTTGCCCGGTGATGGACCGCACCATGGTTATTCTGGAAATTTTTCATCGCAATGCCCGCTCGCGCGCGGCACGCGCGCAGGTGGAAATCGCCCGCCTTGGCTATATGGCGCCGCGCCTGCGCGAAGCGGCCAAACTGGCCGGTCCACAAGGGCGGCAGCGTAGCGGCATGGGGGGGCGTGGTGCCGGTGAATCGCATACCGAACTGGACCGTCGCAAGGTACGTGACCGCATCGCCGAGCTGCAACGCGAAATCATCGCCATGGAACTGGAGCGCAAGACCCAGCGCGCACGCCGTCTGGAACGTCAGGGCCTGGGGCTGGGCGGGGTGTCGCTGGTGGGGTATACCAATGCCGGAAAGTCTACGCTGATGCGGGCGCTGACCGGCAGCGAGGTGCTGGTGGCCAACAAGCTGTTCGCCACGCTGGACACCACGGTGCGTGCCCTCTATCCGGAAAGCGTGCCACGCGTGCTGGTCAGCGATACGGTCGGTTTTATCAAGAACCTGCCTCACGGACTGGTGGCCTCTTTCAAGTCCACGCTGGAAGAAGCGCTGGATGCGGCGCTGTTGCTGCATGTGATTGATGCCAGTGATCCCGGTTTCCAGCGCCAGCTGGAAGTGACCGACGAAGTGCTGCAGGACATCGGCGCCGACGAAGTGCCGCGCATTCGCGTGTTCAACAAGATCGACCATGTCGGTGATGAAGCCGAGCAGGCTGCCTGGACTGCCGAACTGCAGCAGCGCTATCCGGGCTGTGTGGTGATGAGTGCGCGCCGCCCGCAGGAAGTGGCCAGCCTGCATGCGATCATCGTCTCCTTCTTCCAGCAGGATCTGGTGGAGGAAGAGCTGCTGCTGCCATGGTCGGCACAACAACTACGCGGTGACATTTTTGGCCACTGCCAGGTGCTGGAAGAGCGTGCCGAGGAAGAGGGCAGCTGGTTCCGGGTGCGTGGCGAGCCGGAAAAACTGCGCAGTCTGCGTGAGCAGCTTAATCCGGGTGCGCAGGGCAGGGTAAAGGAAGACTGGGAAGTCTGAGGTGCGATCGCAGCATGGGCTGAGCTAAACCAGCCTTGCTGCACCAATCGGATTCAGCGTGCAAAGCCTCTTCCCTCCGGGACATGCCGGATGTGAGAGGCGTGACTTGCCAGCCAGTTGACACTCCCGCGCTGAACTGCGAACCTTCCCGATTCAATTTATTTGCATTGCCTGCCATGAAAATCACCCAAAACACTGCCGTCACGCTGCGCATGAAAGTCACAGACAACCGTGGTCTGGTCTACGAGGATGGCAAGACCCCGGTCTCCTACCTGCACGGCGATTACGATAACCTCTTCCCAAAAGTGGAAGCCGCACTTGAAGGTCAGGAAGCCGGCTTTCAAACCACGCTGGAACTCGCTACCGAAGACACCTTCGGCGAACGCGACGAGGCTCTGGTCACTACCATGCCCAAGGCCGAATTCCCGCCGGGCGTCAAGGTAGGCAGCCAGATTCAGCGCCCCGGTCCGGATGGAGAATTGCGTTACTACTTCGTCACCAAGATTAAAGGCCCAACCGTATTGCTGGACGGCAATCACCCTCTTTGCGGCAAAACCCTGCGCTTCGCCCTGAAAGTTATGGACGTACGTGTGGCAAGCGCCGAGGAAATTGCTCACCAGCATGTGCATGGCGAGCACGGGCATCAGCACTGACACCACCCCGCCATCACAAGCAAAGCCCTCCCCATTCGGGAGGGCTTTGTTTTGCCTGGATCCACGACCTGCATTTGGCGCAGGTGATTTGCTCCTGATCCGCCCGCCACTCTGAGTCCCAGGTTCTGATGGTGGCCATCCTTGATCACTGCGAATTCGTCTGCCCCATCTGCCCTGTCTACTGTGCAAAATCTGCATAAGTGATGTTCCGGTTCACTCATTTTTCAAAATCCTGCGATCCATATAATCGCACCTCATCTGCTGCAGCAAACCAAATAAAGCAATTTGAGGCGATACCTATGACCAGACTATTTGAAAATGCAGTGCTCGATGACCAGGCTCTAGTCAGCGGGCTCAAATCCATCCACCCGATCTGGGGGGACATGACGGTTCGTGTGGCCGGCGAAGCCTGGGGCATGCCGCTGCTCGATCAGAAAACCAAGGCGCTCATCACCATTGCCATCGACCAGATGGCCCTGAACGTCAACGGTGAGGGCAACCCCTTTGGAGCCCACGTCGATATGGCTCTCAAGCAGGGCGCCAGCTATCAGGAGATTGAAGAGCTGATCGTCTTTGCGTCGGTTTATACCGGCTTCAATAAAGGTGCGACCACCATGGGGGCTCTCAACAAACTGCGTCACGAACGGGGAGAGATCTAATGGCTATTCCAGGATTGAAAAAACCGGATCACATCGGCTTCACCGTACCGAATCTGGCGGAGGCGATCGCCTTCTTTGCAGAGCACTTCGACTTTGAACTTGCCTACGAATTCGGGCCGTTTGCTGCGACCGACAACTGGATGGCGGAACACCTGAACGTTGATCCCCGCGCCGAAATCACCCGCATTGCCGTGATGAACGCTAAAGGGATCAATCTGGAGATCTTCGAATACGCCAGCAATATTGAGCGCAGCCTGTCGGCGCCCAACAACGCCGATATTGGCGGACACCATCTGGCCTTCTATGTGGAGGATATGGCGGCGGCGGTGAGCTATTTGCAGGCGCAGGACATCAAGGTCCTGGGCGAGCCGACCTACATGACGGAGGGGCCGACCGCCGGCGAGTCGTGGGTCTACTTCCTCGCACCTTGGGGCATGCAGTTGGAGCTGGTTTCCTACCCGGATGGCAAGGCCTATACCCGCCACTCGCCAGTTGCGCTGTTTGATCCGCGATGAACGCACTCTTTGTTTTTCTGATCGTGATGGCCGGGATGGGCCTCTCCTTTGAGGCGGGCCTGCTGGGCCCGCTCGGGGAACAGGTGGGGCATCTGTGGGCCACCCTCAGCATCTTCGGGGTGGGCGCGGCGCTACTGTGGCTGATCCGCTTCTTCACCCCGCAGACGACGCTTCAGGGCTGGCAGAGCGTGCCGAAGTGGCAGCTGACCGGCGGCTTTCTGGGGCCGATCTATGTGGTGGCGCTGACCCTCTCGACCCCCGTGCTGGGGGTGGCGATGACAATGATCTGCGTCCTGCTGGGGCAGATCACCAAGAGCTTCGCCATCGACTACTTCGGGTGGTTCGGCATGCCGAGGCGGGCCACCCGTCCCCTCAGGGTGGTGGCGCTGGGCTGCATCGTGCTGGCACTCCTTTTTACCTATCTGGGGGCTCGTTGATGGTTCTGATTATCGTGCTGGCAATCGTTGCGGGGATGGCGCTTAGCGCACAGGCAGCGATCAATGGTCAGCTGGGGGAGAGGGTCGGTGTTGTGCAAAGCGCACTGTTGACCTTCACCGTGGGCACCGTGGTGACCGCACTGCTGATCTTTTTCTTTGAGCCGCCCTATCAGGCGACCTTGCTAACCGTACCGAAATGGCAGTTGGCCGGTGCGCTGTTTGGCATCGTCTACATGGTGGTGATGGTGGCGGCCATTCCCCGGGTGGGGGTTGCCATCGCCACGGTGGCGACCATTCTGGGCCAGATGGTGATGAGTCTGGTGATCGACACTTTGGGGTGGCTGGACAATGCGCCCATCGAACTTAATTACTGGCGCCTTGCGGCAATGCTTGCGGTGGCATGCGCGCTAGTCTGCATCTATCTGGCAAACCAACAACAGGAACACGTGAATGAGTAATCAGGCAAGAACCTTGATCGTTTTTTTCAACCTCAAGCCAGGCACGAGTGAAGCGGAGTATCTGGCGTGGGCAAGGCAGGTCGATCTGCCCACCGTCAACAAACTACAGAGCGTTAACTCGTTCGAAGTCTTTAAAGGATTGAACATCCTGGGACAGCAGAGCGCCTCTCCCTGGCACTACTTTGAGGTGATTCATATCACCTCGGAGGCCGAGTTTTTGCAAGAAATTCAAGGCAAGGAGATGCAGCAGGTCATTAGCCAGTTTCAGGCCTTTACCAGCGATGCCCATTTTATCTGCACACAGGATGTGGCGACGCTGTAGCAGATCTACTGCATGGCGAGGGGAGGAGGGCGTCCCCTCGCCAATCAAGCCCCCGCTGCATTTGTCCGGAACGAACCTGGAGACTTTCCATGAAAAAATCGTTGATCGAGTACGTTCATGTGCTGGCCGTCATCTTTCCGCTGACGCTGTTCATCCCGCGCTGGATGGCGCCGCTGCTTCAGGGATGGCAGCTTGACCCTGCCATGCCGGCAGCCATCTTGCTGATCGACAGTGTCATTGTCGCCTGCGCCGTCTTTGTGCTGCTGCCCACACTGCACAAGGTTACCGGCAGGCTCTTTGGCTGAGCCTATTGGGCATCCCAGTAACAAGGGGAGCCATATTTCCCGGCCAGGAAATCGATGACCACCCTGACCTTGGCGGCGGGCTGGTCCGTCTCCAGATAGAGTGCACGGATCACCTGCGGTTCTACGCTGGTGGAAATGTTGAACTGCCCCATGACGGGTTTGAGGCGCCCTGTTTTTAGCTCCTCCCCGATAAGCCAGGTGGGGAATACGATGATTCCGGTGCCGGCAACGGCGCCCTCTACCAGCGTTTCGGCATTGTTGCTATAGAGGGAGCCGGTTACCTCGTAAGGCTCCAATTTTTCGAGACCGACAAACCAGCGCTGCAAGCCGTTGCTGCCTTTGAAGACCAGGCAGTTATGCTGAGCCAGTTCTTCGGGCGTACGCGGCTCGCCGTGCCGGTTTATATAACTCTGGCTGGCCGCCATCACATATTTTTGTTGCCCGAATGGCTTCATTCTGAGGGAGGAGTCCTGTGAGACTCCGATGCGGATCAACAGGTCGATCGACTCGGCCGCTGGGTCAACAAACTGATCCGTTTGCTGGAGCTCGACTTTCAGTAATGGATAGCGTTCAAGCAATTCGGCAAGATAGGGCGCGATGTGAAGCCTGCCAAAGGCTACGGGTGCACTGATCTTGATGGTGCCTCGCGGGATATCTGCCCGTTGTTCTATCTGGCTGACCACGCGCTCATATTGCTGCAGGATCTCGGTGCATTGCCTGGCAAAGGCGAGCCCCTCATCGGTCAGCGAGATGGAACGGGTATGGCGGTGCAGCAATTTGGAGCCAACCTTTTCCTCCAGTTGGGCCATTTTTCGGGAGACCGACGATGGCGTCATGTCTTGTCGGCGCGCTACGTCAGAGAAACTACCAAATTGGGTAGTCATCAGAAAGAGCTTTATTTCCAATAACGAAACATCGTAGTTCATAAATGGCCTCCACCGTCACCGCCCCAAGGTTAATAGCTTTGCATCGCCCGGAGCAAACGGTGCTGTGGCTCCGCGTGCTTTGCGTATCAGGCAGGCGGGTGGGTTGGCTCCGAGCATATAACCTGAAGCTAGCAGCTCGCATAGGTGTCGCTAGCCTCTACCATTTACCCTCATCAGGAAAGTACAGATATGGCTAACATCGTCGTGGTATTTCATTCCGGCTACGGCCACACCCAACGTATGGCAGAAAGTGTCGCAGCAGGAGCCGATGCCAAATTGCTGGCGATCGACGCCGAGGGCAACTTGCCCGAGGGCGGCTGGGAAGCACTGGCCGCTGCCGACGCGATCATCATGGGTAGCCCCACCTATATGGGTAGTGTCAGCTGGCAGTTCAAGAAATTTGCCGACGCCTCGTCCAAACCATGGTTGGGTCAGCAATGGAAGGACAAGCTGTTCGCCGGCTTTACCAACAGTGCGACGATGAACGGCGACAAGCACTCGACGCTGCACTACCTGATGACGCTGGCAATGCAGCACAGCGGGCTGTGGGTCGGTACCGCACTGATGCCAAGCAATAGCAAGGCGGCCCAGCGCAACGATATCAACTACGTTGGCTCATTTGCCGGTGCGATGGCGCAAAGTCCGTCCGACGCCCGCGTGGACGAAATGCTGCCTGGTGACCTGGAGACTGCACGCCGCTTCGGCGAACGCGTCGCGCAGGCGGCTCAGCGTTGGGCTGGTGAAGTGGTATCAGCTGACTAATCCCGCTGTCGGCTTCGGCTAAAGCCCCTGCATCACTCATCATTCTGTCCGTCAGTGTACGCCCGGCCTCATGGCCGGGCGATTTCGTACCATTTTCCGCTGTAGCGCGCAGGCTCAAACCCCGTCACCGGCGTGATGCCCTGCGGCGGCAAGGTCGAGCAGGCGGCCAGCAAGCCGCAGCACAAAACCAGCAACGAACAGGGCAAGGAAAGAGCGTTCATACCAGCCCCTTTCAAGATGAGGGTACGTAGGGCGAACCTTGCCAGCTAACCCGAACCGCCACAGTCGTCACCTGAGCGAGTGGCAGAAGCGTTCTGCCACGGTCGCAAATACAGGCTGATCCTCCTTGCGCCGCCACCAAGCCTCCGGGGAGGTTTGCGGAAGAAACGACAGGCGCCGTTGATCACAATTGCTTGCCGGGACATTGCTCGGTAGACTTAAAATGTCCAATGAGTAAATGGTGGGCTGCCGGGACTTCATGGGTATGCGGTCAGATTGACTGCACGCCTGCGTTGTTCGGCTCGCAACGCGAGCCTTACTACGAAATCTCCTGATGGTAATCGAACTGCCGCGCCTTGCGCGGCAGACTTTTATGTGACGAAGTCTTGAAAGTAACGCCGATGCCAGCACAACGCATTCCTTCGTACTATAGCGCCACCATCCATCACCCCACCGATTACCCAGCCTTGTCCGGGGATATCCAGGTAGACGTCGCCATCATCGGCGGCGGCTTCACTGGCCTTGCGACCGCCGTCGAGCTGGCCGAAAAAGGCAAGAAGGTAGCCCTGCTCGAATCAGCCAAAATTGGATGGGGACAATCCGGACGCAATGGCGGTCAGGTGACAGGCAGCTTGTCGGGCGAAGGAGCCATCAAGCGCCAACTCAGCAAATTGATCGGCAGCCAGGATGCCGAAGATTTCATCTGGTTTTTACGCTGGCGTGGCCACGACATCATCAAAAACCGTATCGAAAAATATGGCATCGAGTGCGATTTGAAATTTGGCCATTTGCACACCGCGTACAAACCCAGCCACATGAAAGAGCTCCAGGCCGAGCTAAAGCTCGCCCAACAACGCGGCATGGGCGATCAGGTCGAACTGGTCGAAGCCAAAGACATCGGTCGCTTCCTGGATAGCCCGATCTACCACGGCGGAATTTACAACAAGAAGAATATGCACCTGCACCCGCTAAACTTGTGCATCGGCGAAGCCAGGGTGCTGGAGCGTCTGGGCGGGCTTGTTTTCGAAAACTCTCCGGTGACCCGCATCGTCCACGGCGACAAGCCTGAGGTGCATACCGGACAAGGCCGCGTGCGGGCCAATCAGGTCCTGCTGGCGGGCGACGTTTATCACAAACTGGAACAGGATAAGTTGGGCGGAATGATTTTCCCGGCCGCCGGCGGCATTGTCGCGACGGCTCCGCTGGGTGACCTGGCCAAAGAACTGAACCCGATGGACGTCGCCGTTTACGACTGCCGCTTTGTCCTCGACTACTACCGGATGACCGCGGACGGACGCTTGCTGTTTGGTGGCGGCGCCAATTATTCCGGCAAGGAATCACGCGATATCGCCGCAGAACTGCGACCCTGCATTGAACGGACATTCCCCAGACTCAAAGGCGTGGACATCGAGTTTGAGTGGAGCTGCAATATGGGGATTGTCATCAACCGCGTCCCGCAACTGGGCAAGCTCTCGCCGAATGTCTGGTACGCACAAGGTTATTCCGGTCACGGTGTCGCGACGTCCCACATCGTCGGTGAAGTCATGGCGAACGCCATCAACGGGCAGATGGACAAGTTCAACGTGTTCGACAAGTTCAGCCACGTACGCGTACCGCTGGGCGACTGGGTCGGCAACAAACTACTCGCCCTGGGCATGCACTATTACCTGTTCATGGAGCGCTTCCATTAAGCTTCGCAAGTAAACCAAACCGCCGAACGGCGGTTTTTTTATGCCTGCCGTGGCAAGCTAAACCATAAGCAAATTTAATCGAAACCATAACATTTACGTTATTTAAATTATGGTAACGACTTCCTAGAATGGCGGCTTCCAAACACCAGCATCAGGAAAGAGCATGAGCTACCCGCGCAACTTCAGCCATATCGGCATCACCGTCACCGACCTCGAAGTCGCCGTCAAGTTCTACACCGAAGTGATGGGCTGGTACCTGATCATGCCGCCGACCACCATCACCGAAAACGACTCCGCCATCGGCGTGATGTGCAACGACGTGTTCGGCCCGGGCTGGGGCTCGTTCCGCATCGCCCACCTGTCGACCGGCGACAAGATCGGCGTCGAGCTGTTCGAGTTCCCCAACAGCGAGCGCCGCGAGAACAACTTCGAGTTCTGGAAGACCGGTGTGTTCCACTTCAGCGTGCAGGACCCGGACGTCGAAGGACTGGCCGCCAAAATCGTCGCCGCCGGCGGCAAGCAGCGCATGCCGGTGCGCGAGTACTACCCGGGCGAGAAGCCGTACCGCATGGTCTACATGGAAGACCCGTTCGGCAACATCGTCGAGATCTACAGCCACAGCTACGAGCTGACCTACTCGGTCGGTGCGTATCAGGGCTGAGAGCGTGTTCACGATCTCGCGAGCGAGGGCGAGACAAGGCGAAAACGGCTGAGAAAGCGGAATGTACAGGTGGTACATGAGCATTTCGAAACCGTTTTCAACGCCGTATCGCTGATGCGCAGCAGATCGTGAACAGGTTCTGAGGCTGAAAGCAGCCCCACCGTCGCCAGCGGTCTTGAGCCTCGCGCCAATGCCGCTGGCGGACTTGTTGACCACGCAGACCTAGCAAGGAGTTCACATGGGCATTCCGGCCATCGGTGTCGGCACCTTCCGCCTCAAGGGGCAAACCGTCATCGATTCGGTGACGCAGGCGCTGTCACTGGGTTACCGCGCGATCGACACCGCGCAAATCTACGACAACGAAGCGGACATCGGGCAGGCGATCAGGGCGTCCGGACTCTCGCCCGACGCGCTGTTCATCACCAGCAAGGTCTGGGTCGACAGCATGGCGCCGGGCCAGTTGCAGGCGAGCCTGCGCGAGAGCGCGGACAAGCTGGGGGTCGACCGGCTGGACCTTGCGCTGATTCACTGGCCGGCGCCGAACGGCCCGGTCAGGCTGGAAGACAGCGTGGAAGCGCTGGCCGACGCGCAGGCGCAGGGGCTGACCCGGCTGATCGGCGTGTCCAACTTCAATATCGCCGACACCACGCGCGCGCTGTCGGTAGTCGGCCCGGCGGGCCTTGCCACCAACCAGATCGAACTGAGCCCCTATGTGCAGAGCCCGCGTCTGGTGCGCTTTTTGCAAAGCCAGGGCGTGCACGTCACCTCGTACATGACCCTCGCCTACGGGCAGGTGATGCAGGATGCGGTGCTGCAAGGCATCGCCGCCAGGCACGCGGCCACCGTCGCGCAGGTCACGCTGGCCTGGGCCATGCAGCAAGGCTTCTCGGTGATCCCTTCGTCCACCCGCGCTGCCAACCTGCAAAGCAACCTGGCGGCAAGCGAACTGGTACTGGACGAGGAAGACATGGCCGCCATCGCCCGTCTCAACCGTCAGGCAAGGCTGGCCACCCCGCCCGGCATTGCCTCCGCCTGGGATGACTGAAAGGACGCAGCCATGACTGACACCAACATGCAGGCCTTCGTGCTGCCAAGCGCACAAGCTGACTTTGCGCTGCAGGCCGCTACGCTGCCGCGCCCCGCGCCGGCTGCGGGCGAAATCCGGCTGCGCGTCGCCGCCGCCGCGCTCAACCCGGTCGACGCCAAGCTGTGCGTGGGCGGCCATCCGGCCTGGCGCTGGCCGCATGTGCCCGGCGTCGACGCCGCCGGGGTGGTCGACGCGGTAGGCGAAGGCGTGGACGCTGCCTGGCTTGGCCGGCGCGTCATCGCGCATACCGCGCTCGCCCGCCCCGGCACCTTTGCCCAGTGGGTGGTGACGCCGGCGCACGCGGTAAGCACAGTGCCGGATGAGATCGACCTCGTCACCGCCGCCAGCCTGCCGTGTGCAGCGCTGACGGCGTGGCAGGCGCTGTCGCGCCGGTTGCACCTGCAATCGGGGCAGAGCATCCTGATCGAGGCGGCCGCCGGCGGCGTCGGCGGCTTCGCGGTGCAGATGGCCAAGGCACTGGGCGCGCGCGTGATCGCCACTGCCTCGGCACACAACGCAGACTATGTCGCGTCGCTCGGCGCTGACGCGGTCATCGACTATCGCAGCGAAGACGTGGCCGCGCGGGTGCGCGCGCTGACGGAAGGCGCTGGTGTTGACGCAGTGCTGGATGGCATCGGCGGCGAAGCCGCGCATCGCGACCTGCAACTGATGAAATTCGGCGGGCAGTTTGCCAGCCTGCTGGGGCTGCCCG
Organism: Craterilacuibacter sinensis; assembly: GCF_009831765.1. Taxonomy (GTDB): domain Bacteria; phylum Pseudomonadota; class Gammaproteobacteria; order Burkholderiales; family Chromobacteriaceae; genus Craterilacuibacter; species Craterilacuibacter sinensis. Next base: position 22,855 of record NZ_WSSB01000003.1, read on the forward strand.
ACACCGCCGGCATCGACCTGTTCGCGCGCGCCCCAGGCATCCACGTGATCGCGCTGGGCGGCGCGTGGATCAGCGGCGACCTCAACGCACAACGGGACCTCGCGCGGATGGGGGACGAGGTGCTGGCGATGCTGCAGCAAGGCAGGATCGCCCCGCTGCCGATCGAAGTGATCCCGCCGGATGCGGCGCAGTTGACCGCCGCCTTGCACCGGCAACTGGCCGGACGGGTGCGCGGCAAGCTGGTGCTGGCGTTGGGTGGCCAGCATTGAAACGGCCAGTCAGCGCGCTCTCGCCAGTCAGCCGACGACCTGCTCGCAAGATGTTGAAATCGGCCAGCTAAATGGGCTCAGTGCGCCAGTTTGAGCGTCACCACCCCTGCGATGATCAGCCCGACCCCCATGAAGCGGGCAAAAGTTGCCGGATCTCCGTAATACAGAATCCCGACAAGGAAAGTGCCTGCACCTCCGATGCCAGTCCAGACAGCGTACGCGGTACCAATTGGAATGTGCTTCTGTGATAGCCAGAGCAGGACTCCACTTGCTGCCATGAAAAAAATCGCTGTGGCGATGCCAAGGACCCGTGTGGCAGGATCCTGTGCCATTTTCAGGCCGACCGGCCAGCCTATTTCAAGAAGACCGGCAAGAAAAAGGTAAATCCAACTCATGAACATCACAGAAGCTTTCCTGTTAAAATACGATCGTATCGTAACAGGGAAAAGGAGCAATGGAAAGTGACGAGACCCCGAACCGTAGACCGTGAACGCTTGCTGGAATCTGTAGAACAAGTCGTTTCTACCTTGGGCCCCTCCGGGCTCACGTTCGGCGCCGTGGCGACGACATCCGGCCTTTCTAAGGCCACGGTGCAATCGGTGTTCGCCAGCCGAGAAGGCATGATCGAAGCGCTGCTGGAGCGATGGTTACAACAAGAGAGGATGGAATTCGAGCAGCGTGCCGGTGATGCCCCGACCTTGCGAGATCGCGTCCGCGCCCATATCCAGACCGTGCTGGCACCGGCAGAGGACACGAACAGTCGCTTGGCTGCGTCTCTCGCAGCACTGGCAAGCACCAACAGCAGGATGGAAGGGGTCATGCAGTGGTACGCGGACCGCATGGGTGACTTTTCGGCAAAGACCGACGAGGAAAGGCATCTGCGTATGCTCTTTCTGGCGGCTGAAGGCGCTTTTTTTGTCCGCTATCTGGCCAAGGTCCCGATCAGCGCCGAACGGTGGCAGGAGATTGCCCAGGACTTACAGGGCTTCGCACAAAAATAGGACTCAGTTGTAGAGCCCAAGGCTAACAGCCCTGTATAAATAGCGGCAGGTCTTACAACACGCGCCCTTGCACTGCCGTCAGATGCGCGCGCATCTGCGCCAGTGCGTGCGATGCGGCCGCACTCAGCGGCCACTCGCGCCGGGTGACCAGCCATAAGGTGTCGACCACCGGTGGATCTTGCTCAACGATATAAAGTTCGGACGGACGGCCGAACGCGCTGACCGCGAATTGCGGCAGCACGGTAAAGCCGAGTCCGCGGGCAACCGGCTCGAGGATCAGGCCGATCTGGTTGACGAAGCCGCGCTCGGAGAGCATCGATACCCGCTGTCCCTGGTAGCAGCGGCCGAGCAGGCGTGCGGCCATGTCGGCGCCGTCCGGGTGGCCGATCATCCCCAGATGCATCAGCGCATCCCAGTCGGGCTTGGGGTGGCCGGCCGGCAACACCAGCCGCAGTGCCTCGTCGACGAACTCGCTCGCCTCAAGCCGCGTGTCGTCCGGCGGCCGCGTAGACAGGCCGAACTCGATCTGCCCGTCCAGCAGCAAGGCCGGGATCTGCGCACTGGGCGCGAAACGGTGGCTGATCTGCAAACCCGGGTGGAGCGCTTGCAAATCGAGCAGGCAAGGGTAGAGCGCCAGCCCGATGCTGCCGGGGGTGGCCAGCGATATCTTGCCGCGGGTAGGGTCGTCGTCGGTCAGACGCGCGTGCAGGCGGGCAGTTGCCGCCGTCACCTCCTGCGCGTACGCGAGCAGCAGCCGCCCCTGTGGCGTCAGCTCGATCTGGCGGCGCTCGCGCAGCAGCAAACGCCCGTAGCCGTCCTCCAGGTGGCGGATATGCTGGCTGACCGCCGCTTGCGTCAGATCAAGCTGCTCGGCCGCACGCGTGAAACTGCCGGTCGCCACCACGGCCAGCAAGGAGCGCAGCCACAAGGGGTTGATCAGCTCGAACTCTGCCACGGTCTTATCTCCTCAAAAGTCCATATATCGACGAGCTGGCGTCATGCTCAGCCCTGCGCCATTACCAGCACCGGCCGTGCTGCCATTTGTCCGTCCTTTATCGCCTGCAGTGCTTCGGGCAGCGCGTCAAAGGGCAACGCCTCCAGAGGCACGCCCTGCAGGCGCTGCTGCGCGACGTCCTCCAGCAGCGCTTCACCGGTTGCCATCAGCGCGGCGCGGGCGGCAGCATGCGCGTGTTCGTGCACGCTGTTCAGGGCCACCTCGTGCAGCGAGAGTGCGCTCGTGAACGCAGGCAGCGGCGGCACTTCCTGCCGATCCTGGATGCAGACCAGGTGTCCATTGTAAGCGATCAGCGGCGCAAGCCTCGCCGCCTCAGTACCGCTCGCGCTGTCGATCACCGCGTAAAACGGCGTGCCCGTTTGCTGTAGTTGCGCGCGCCAGTTTGGCGATCGCTCATCCACGCAGTGATGGGCACCGAGGCTGGCCAGACGGTGGTGGTGGCGGTCGCTGGTGGCAGCCCATACCTCAAAGCCGGCTCGGGCGAGCAGTTGGACGAGCAGTGTGCCGACGGCACCGCCGGCGCGGGTCACCAGCACTGGCGCGCCTGCTGCCGGCGGCAGCTTGGCGATTGCCTGGCTCGCGGTCAGCGCCGGGCAAGGCAAGCTGGCGGCCGTGGCAAAATCGAGCCCGTCGGGCACGCGCATCACCATGTTGGCGGCCAGCACGCTATGGCTGGCAAAGCTGCCATCACGGAACAGGCTCTGATAGTAGGCGACGCGACTGCCCACCGGTAGCGCGACACCCGCGCCGGTGGCGATCACCACGCCCGCGCCGTCGACGCCGGGGATATGACCGTCCTGCCAGCGCGGGTGGCCCCAGTCGATGAACTTCCAGTCGACCGGGTTGAGGCCGACCGCATGGTTTTCGATCAGTACTTCGCCCGCTTGCGGCTGTGGCCGCTCCAGGTGGCGCAGGATCAGGTCGGTCGGCTGACCCGGCTGTGTCCAGGTCCAGGCTTGCATACAGTTTTGCATGATGTGTCTCCCTAGTGCAGGGCAGCGGCGTTCAGTCGCTGCGAATGTCGCCATTGTCCCCGCCCGGTGACGGCAGAAAAAGCAGGTGCCGGGCAAGAAGCTATTGTCGTGGCAGCAATAATCGCCAGACGGCAGTGCCGTATGTCCCGGCCGGGCGCGGCATAAAAAGGCCTCCGCCAATTGGCGGAGGCTGGTCTGGCCTATTCAGACTTATTGATTAATGCGCACTGACGGCGTGGGCCGGTTTGGCCAGCGGGTCAATGCCGGCTTTTTTGTCGAGATGGCCTGCCAAGGTGGTCAGCCCCAGCGAAGCAAGAACGATCAGCGCGCCGATCCACGGTGTGGCCAGCAGGCCCAGGGTGCTGACAATGATGCCGCCAATCCAGGCGCCCAGCGCGATGCCGACGTTGAAGGCCGCGATATTGAGGCCGGAAGCGACGTCGATCGCTTGCGGTGCTTCACGCTCGGCTTGCTGTACCACATAGACCTGCAGGCCTGCCACGTTACCAAAGGCAACTGCGCCCCAGGCCAGTATGGTGGCCACCACCAGCGGGGTCGATGGTGCGGTAAAGGTCAGCGCCAGCAGCACCAGTGCCAACAGGGTGAAGATGATCTGCAGTGCGCGGATCGGGCCTTTCTTGTCGGCCAGTTTGCCGCCCCAGATATTGCCGAAGGCCACCGACACGCCGTACACCAGCATCACCAGCGTGATGCTGGAGGCACCCATCCCGGTCACCTGTTCGAGGATCGGAGCCAGATAGGTGAAGGCGGTGAACGAACCGCCGTAGCCCAGCGCGGTCATCGCGTAAACCAGCAGCAGGCGGGGTTTCTTCAGTACGGCCATCTGGGTCAGGATAGACGCAGGTTCAGGCTGCGCGATGTTTTTGGGCACTAGCAACAGGCTGCCGACAAAGGCGACCACACCCAGCAGCGCCACGGCGAGGAAAGTCGCCTGCCAGCCAAAGCTCTGGCCGATCCACGTTCCCAGCGGCACACCGGTCACCAGCGCGACCGTGAGGCCGGTAAACATGATGGCAATGGCACTGGCTGCCTTCTCCTTGGGCACCAGGCTGGTGGCGATGGTCGAGCCGATCGAGAAGAACACGCCGTGTGCGAGGCCGGTCAGCACGCGGGCGGCCATCAGGGCCTCGTAACCCGGCGCCATCCAGGCCACCAGATTGCCGACGGTAAACAGCGCCATCAGCCCCAGCAGCAACTGCTTGCGCGGTACGCGCCCGGTCAGTGCGGTGAGTACCGGCGCGCCGACGGCCACGCCCAGCGCGTACAGGCTGACCAGAAGGCCGGCCGACGGCACGGAAACGCCCAGGCTCTGGGCAATGGTCGGGATCAACCCGACGATCACGAATTCGGTAGTGCCGATGGCAAAGGCGCTGAGGGTCAGCGCCCACAAGGCGAGTGGCATGATGAGCTCCTTTGATGGTGGGGGGATATCTCCCGTGACAGGCTGCGCATTGTGGGCACTTGCCAGCGGCAGATAAATAGGCTGTACTGGCAAATACTTGTGAGCTGGAGTCAATAATGTTGAATGTCGATGCGCTGATTGCGTTTTGCACCGTCATTGATGCAGGCTCGTTCTCGGCAGCGGCCGAACGCCTTGGCCAGACGCCATCCGGCATCAGCCGCACCATCTCGCGACTGGAGAGCCAGCTGGGCATCAGCCTGATCACCCGCACCACGCGCCGGCTCGACCTGACCGAAGAAGGGCGCTGGCTGCTGGAGCGCGCCCGCTCCATCCTTGCCGAGCTCGCCGCAACCGAGGCCCAACTGGCAAACAGCCGCGCCCAGCCCTCCGGCCTCGTCCGCGTCAACGCGGCGACGCCGGTTCTGGTCCATCTTGTCGCGCCGCTGGTGGCTGGTTTTCTGGAGAGTACCCCGCAGGTGCAGCTGGAACTGAATCATGGGGAAACCGTCGTCGATCTGATCGAAGAGCGTGCCGACGTGGCGATCCGGCTGGGGACGCTCTCGGACTCGACCCTCAACGCACGCAGACTGGGCGAAACACCGCAGCGGCTGGTCGCTGCGCCCGCCTATCTGGCGCGCTGCGGGACGCCCGCCAGCGTCGAGGCGCTCGGTGTGCACCGCTTGCTGGGGTTCACCCAGCCGGCCTCGCTCAACCTGTGGCCGCTTGGGCACGCCGGTGGCGACGGCTGGCCGGCCCGGCCGTCGCTGGCGGCCTCCAGCGGGGAGACGCTGTACCGCCTGGCGCTCGAGGGCGTCGGCATTGCCTGCCTGTCCGACTTTCTGGTTAAGGACGCGCTCGCCCAGGGGAAGTTATGCGAGGTATTAGCGCAGGCAAGGCTGCATTGGAGCTTGCCGGTGTGGGCTGTGTTTTACCGGCAAGGGGGGCTGGCGCCGCGTGTTGCTGCCTTTGTCGACTATCTGGCGCAGCATCTGCCCGCGCGGCTGGGCTGACGCCGCCACGCACCCGCGCCAAGGTGCCGCCGTGATCGTCGAAAGCCGTACCATTCAGCCCGTCGAGCAGACGATGGCCCAGCCGGAGACCCTGGCCGCCTGCGCTATGTACCAGTACATCGACCAGGCCCGGGTCAGCGGGGGCGGCACGCAGCGAGTAGGCACCCAGCGTCGCCCCCATGGCACTTGCGATCAGGATGGGGGGTGCTCTTTCATCGCCATGGCCCTTCGATTTGCGCGCGTGTCTCTTCGACCGCAATCGCCCACATCTTCAGCACATCTTCGTCCGGGCGCTGATAGGCCCCGCCGAAGTTGCCGTCACCGATATATTCACGCGCCAGTGCGGGGTTCAGTACCGCGTAGCGCGCAAAGTCGATCAGCGGCTTGACGCCGGCAGGCGGGTTCGCGCCGGCCACCCGGGTAAACGGCAGGTTTTCCATCCATGAAGCATGCGAGCTTTGCGGATCTATGCTTTTCACGCAGGCTAAGGTGCCGGGCGCATTCCACCAGTTGTGAAACTTCACCTGCACTTCGGGGTTGGCCGCCATCCATTCGGTCGCAAGCCCTGCTGCCGGCGAGTTGCCGCCGTGGCCGTTGACGATCACGATGCGGCGAAAGCCTTGGTTTGCCAGGCTGTCGAGCAGGTCGCGCACCAGCGAGAGATAGGTGGCGAGTTTCAGCGTGACCGTGCCGGGAAAGGCGCTGAAATAGGGCGCAATGCCGTAATTCACCACCGGAAACACCGGGATGCCCAGCGGTTCTGCCGCATCCAGCGCCACCTGTTCGGCCAGAAGTGCATCGGTCGCCAGGCTCAGGTAGGCATGCTGTTCGATGCTGCCCAGCGGCAAGATGCAGCGGTCGTCGTTTTGCAGATAGCTTTCCACCTGCATCCAGTTCATGTCGGCAATTTTCATCTTCAGCTTTCTGAGTCGCGGTAGATGGCGACTTCGATTTCGCCGCCGGCGACCAGTTGGCCGCGATACATGCCTTCGGTGTTGAAGGGCAGGGTGATATGGCCCTGGGCATCGATCACGATCAGCCCGCCCTGGCCACCCATTGTGCCCAACTCCGCCATGACGGCGGCGGCGGCGGTAGCGGCGTCTTCGTTCAGGTAACGCATGCGCGCGCTGATTTCGTGTGCGGCGCAGGCGCGCAGGAAGACTTCGCCGGTGCCGGTGCCGGAAATGGCTACCTTGTCGTCAGCCCAGGTGCCGGCGCCAATCACCGGACTGTCTCCGATCCGGCCCCAGCGTTTGTTGGTGAGTCCGCCGGTCGAAGTGGCCGCGGCCAGTTGTCCGAAGCGGTCCAGAGCGACGGCACCGACAGTGCCGAATTTTTTGTCGGCAAAAGCCAGCTTGTGCGCGCCATCATGGTCGAGCACGGCAGCGTTGCTGTCGCGTACGGCCAGCAATTGCTGGTAGCGCGCTTCGGTGTGGAAATATTCGGCGGGTGCAGTTTCCAGCCCGGCATCTTCGGCAAAGGCGCGAGCACCTGCGCCGGCAAGCATGACATGGTTGGATTTTTCCATGACGGCGCGTGCTGCCAGTACCGGGTTTTTGATGCCGGTGATCTGGCAGACTGCACCGGCGTCGCGTCCCTGACCGACCATGACCGCCGCATCCATCTCGTTATGCCCTTCATGGGTAAAGACGGCACCTCGTCCGGCATTGAATAAAGGGCTGTCTTCCATCACCGCGACGGCGGCACAGACCGCATCCAGTGCATGCTGGCCACTGGCCAGGCAGGCTTGGCCTGCGACCATGGCCAGATGCAGCGTTGTGCGGTATTCGGTTTCCTGTTCCGGCGTCATGGTGCTGCGGGTGAGGGTGCCTGCGCCGCCGTGGATGGCGAGTGCGAATTCTGGGCGTTGCATATATCTTCCTAATGTTTTGTTATGAGTCAGAAGCCCGCCAGGCCTGATGGCGCCGGCGGGCTGGGCTGTTGTCAGGCGAAGGCGAAATGGCGGTTCAGGACTTCACGCTTGACCGGCTGGGTCGCGAGGCTGACCACCACCATCAGCACCATGGTGGCCATCCAGCTGATGATCAGCGGATCGAAGCCCATGGTCAGATCCTTGCCCCACAGTGCCAGTGACACATAGATCACCTGACCTACGATGGCGGCACTAAAAGCTGCAGCGAGCGTCGCCCGTTTCCAGTACATGCCAAGGATGACCGGCGCGACCCAGATGCCGAGGCCGCCAAAGGAGAAGCGGATCAGCTCAAAGATAGAGGCAGGCTTGGTGATGCCGACGATGATGCCGGCCACGCCGATGGCCACGGTCACATAGCGCGACAGGCGGAAAATCTGCTCGTCGCTCGCCTTGGGGTTGATGCCGTGCTGGTAGATGTCGCGGGTGATGCCGCCGGTGGCGACCACCAGTAGTGCATCAATGGTCGACATGCCGGCCGAAACGATACCGGCGATCAGGATGGCGGCCAGATAAGGGTTGAGGTTTTGCTGCAGCAGTATCGGTACGATAAAGTCGGTTTCCTTGCCGGTCAGGCCCGGCAGGCTGACGATGCCCATCACACCCGACCATTCGATCAGCGTGGCGGAAACCAGCATGCCCAGCGTACCCAGAATCACCGCCTTATACATGGTGCGGTAGTCGCGCATGGCGTAGAACTTGGTGAACAGCGTCGGCTGGCCGATGGTGAAGAAGCTCCACATCACTATCATTGAGAAGTAGGCCGTCCACGGGTATTTTCCGGCGGCCCCGGGGTGGGCCAGATACTGCTCGCCCTTGGCCAAAAGCGCCGCGTTAATGTTTTCCAGTCCGCCGCCGGCCTGTACCGATACGACAAAGGTCACGACGGCGGTGACGACCATCAGGCCGCCTTGCAGCACGTCGGTCAGCATGGCGCCCTTCATGCCGCCTGTCATGCAGTAGAGGATCACCATGATGCCCATGCCGACCACGCCGACCCACTCGGGCAGGCCGGTAAAGGTATGCACAATCACGCCGGCGCCGACCGTCTGCGCGCCGATCATGCCTATCAGGAACACCACCATCATGCTGGCGTGCAGGATGCCCAGTTTGCGCGAGTCATAGCGGCTGGCCAGATAGTCGGTCATGGTCAACAGGCCATGCTGGTGCGACAGCTGCATCAGTTTGCGCCCTACCAGCAGTGCCGGAATGATCATGGAGAAGGCCAGGCCCGGCACCGAAATGGTCAGGCCGGCATAGCCGTTGGCGTAGGCGACTGCCGGCACGCCCATGAAGGTGCTCATCGAGTACTGGGTGGCGAAGTAGGCGATACCGCTGACGACGGCACCGGCTTTGCCCCCCATGACGAAGAAGTCCTGCAGTGACTTGGTGCTCTTGGCGGCATACCAGCCGATACCGCCGATAATGGCGAAGTAGACCAGCAGCGTCATGAAGAACGGCAGCGGCGTTGGCTGAATCAGTGCGGAAACCGGGGCGCTCATTGCTCGTCTCCTGTGCTGGCATCAAGGCTCTGGTATTCGGGGCGGGCCAGGCACTGGCGGGCAAAAATCACAACGGTAACCAGCACTACGAAGCCGTGGCCGATCCAGCCCCACAGGAACATCGGTACGCCCAAGGGGCCGGGCAGGTAGCTTTCGTTGTAATACCACGGCAGGGGCAACATGATCAGCCCGTACAGGGCCAGAATGATGGCGGTCCATCGTCGCTCGAAGGCGTTGCTTAGGCAGTGCATGGGTGTGGTCCTTTGTAGTGCGGCTTGCTAATAAATATTAACTTTTGCTTATATAAAATGCATTTTCAGTGCTTTTTTATTACTTCATAGGCGTGTAAATTCTGTATTGATAGAGATCAAAGGCTTTTTAATTTGGAAGGAAAGTCGCAGCCACTGCTGGGTAGCGTTGAATGGCGGCTATCTGCATGGCGCCAGATGGCTTGAGTGTGGCTTTGGTCGTGTGGGCGCGGCGGTGTCGGCAGGGTATGGCTGCTGCCTGGGGGGGACTGCGCAGTGAGGCGGGAGTGGGGGGGCGGTTGAATCAGAGGGGCTTGGGGTGCAATCAGCCGTCGGACAGACGACGCAAAAATGCCCGGCAGTGCCGGGCATCGAGGGTGTCACAATCCAGAGGCATCAGCCGCCGATTTTGTCCTTGCCACCCATGTACGGACGCAGCACTTCGGGGATGGTGACCGAGCCATCGGCATTCTGGTAGTTTTCCAGCACGGCAACCAGAGTGCGGCCAACGGCCAGACCCGAGCCGTTCAGGGTGTGTACCAGCTGGTTCTTGCCGTTTTCATCCTTGAAGCGCGTCATCATGCGGCGCGACTGGAAGGCTTCGCAGTTGGAGCAGCTGGAGATTTCGCGGTAAGTGTCCTGCGCCGGCAGCCATACTTCGATGTCGTAGGTCTTGGCCGCGCCAAAGCCCATGTCGCCGGTGCACAGCGTGATCACGCGGTACGGCAGGCCCAGCCCCTTGAGGATGTTCTCGGCGTGGCCGACCATTTCTTCCAGCGCGGCGTACGAGTCTTCCGGCTTTTCGATGCGTACCATTTCGACCTTGTCGAACTGGTGCTGGCGGATCAGGCCACGGGTGTCGCGGCCGTAAGAGCCCGCTTCTGAGCGGAAGCAAGGCGAGTGCGCGGTGAATTTCAGCGGCAACTCTTCAGCCTTGAGGATTTCGCCGCTCACGGTATTGGTCAGGGTGATTTCCGAGGTCGAGATCAGGTACTGGTCGACCGTGCCTTCTTCGCCGCCCTTGGTCACCTTGAACATGTCTTCGGCAAATTTCGGCAGCTGGCCGGTGCCCAAAAGGGCGCTGTCGTTGACGATGTACGGGGTGTAGTGCTCGAGATAACCATGCTCGCCGGTATGGGTGTTGAGCATGAATTGCGCCAGTGCGCGGTGCAGGCGGGCTATATCGCCCTTGAGCACGGTAAAGCGCGCGCCGGAGAGCTTGGCGCCGGTGTCAAAGTCCAGACCCAGCGGGGCGCCGACGTCGACGTGATCCTTGATCTCGAAGTCGAAGCTGCGCGGCGTGCCGACACGGCGTACTTCTACGTTGTCGTTTTCATCCTTGCCGGATGGCACCGACTCGTGCGGCAGGTTGGGGATGGACATCAGCCAGTTGTCCTGTTGCTTTTGTACCGCATCAAAGCCGGTTTCGGCATTTTTCAGCTCGTCGCCCAGACTGGCGACTTCGGCCATGATGGCGCTGACGTCTTCGCCATTGCGCTTGGCAATGCCGATTTGCTTGGAGGACGCATTGCGCTTGGCCTGCAGTTCCTGCATGCGGGTTTGCAGTGCCTTGCGTTCGGCTTCCAGGGCATTGAAAGCCTGCACGTCGAGTTGATAACCGCGGGCCGCCAGACGGGCGGCGACGTCGTCGATATTGCTGCGCAGAAGTTGGATGTCCAGCATGTGTCAGTCCTGTTTTTTTGCTTGATTGTCCAGCTCGCGCAAGAACGCGAGCTTTTCACCGATTTTTGTTTCCAGGCCGCGCGGCACCGGCTGGTACCAGTGCGGCTCTGCCATGCCATCGGGCAGGTAGTGTTCTCCTGCGGCGTAGGCGTCGGGCTCGTCATGGGCATAGCGATAGGCGTGCCCATAGCCCAAGTCCTGCATCAGGCGCGTAGGCGCATTGCGCAAGTGTACCGGTACGGCTTGCGACGCGTCCTGTTTTACAAAGGCTAGGGCGGCATTATACGCCTTGTAGCCGGCATTGCTCTTGGCGGCGATGGCCAAGTACAGGGTTGCTTGCGCTAGCGCAAGTTCTCCTTCCGGGCTGCCCAGCCTTTCATAGGTGGTGGCGGCATCGTTGGCGATCTGCATGGCGCGCGGGTCTGCCAGGCCGATATCTTCCCACGCCATGCGGATCAGGCGCCGCGCCAGATATTTGGGGTCGGCGCCGCCGTCCAGCATGCGCGTCAGCCAGTACAGTGCCGCATCCGGGTTGGAGCCGCGTACCGATTTGTGCAGGGCCGAGATCTGGTCGTAAAAAGCGTCGCCGCCCTTGTCAAAGCGCCGCGCATTCAGCGTCAGCACTTCGGCCAGAAAGTCGCAGCCTATCTGGGTGACCGCGCGCGCGCGCGCAGCGGTGCGGGTCTGCTCCAAAAGGTTAAGAAAGCGGCGCGCATCACCATCGGCGTAGCCTGAGAGCATGGTGATGGCCGCTTCGTCGAAAACCAGTCCGTCCAGTGCGCCCTGCGCCTTGGCGCGCTGGAACAGGGCGTGCAGCTCTGCCGTAGACAGCGACTCGAGCACATAGACTTGTGCGCGCGACAATAGCGCCCGGTTGACCTCGAACGAGGGGTTTTCCGTCGTGGCGCCGATAAAGGTCAGCAGTCCCGACTCGACAAAAGGCAGGAAGGCGTCCTGCTGGCTCTTGTTGAAACGGTGCACCTCGTCGACAAACAAGATGGTGCGCCGGCCCGAGCCCGATAGCGCCACATGGGCGCGCTCGACGGCTTCGCGTATGTCCTTGATGCCGGCAAATACCGCCGAGATCGGAATAAATTCGGCATCGAAGCTGGCTGCCAGAATGCGCGCCAGCGTAGTCTTGCCGACGCCGGGCGGCCCCCACAAGATCATCGAGTGCGGTGTCTTGGCGTCGATCGCCAGCCTGAGCGGCTTGTTGGGGCCAATCAGGTGCTGCTGGCCGATCACGTCGGCCAGTGTTGTCGGGCGCAGCATTTCGGCTAGCGGCTTTTCCGGTTCGCGGGCAAAAAGGTCGTTCACGAGAGATGGCCGCTGGTGTGGCGGCGGGGGAGGGTGGCCATGCGCGCTAGGCTAGCGTGCATGGCTGGCAAAGGCAATCGGCAGGGCACGCCTTCTTGTTAATTACGCCGGCCCGGGCCGTGTGCGGAGGGGGTGTCTATAGTCAGCGGTGCGCTATACGAGGCGGCTTCTTCGTCACTGACCTGCTGCCAGTGTGCTTTGCGCAAGGCGCTGAAAACAAAGGGCGGCAGCGCGGCCAGCACCAGCCCGCTGGCCAGCACCAGCATGTAGTGGCCGCTGGACAGCGGGAAGGTTTCACCGCTTGGCGGCAACAAACCCAGCAGCAGGGCCAGCAGCGATGACAGCATGCCAATGCCGGCCACCAAAGGCAGACGTGCCAGCGTGTAGCCGCGCGGGGTTGCCGGCTGGCTTTGGCGCAGGCGGATGGCGGCCATGAACATCAGCAGATAAATGACCAGATACATTTGTGCGGCCAGCGCGCTTAGCATCCAGAAGGCGGCGGACACGTCCGGCACCAGCACATAGATCAGCGATAACAGCGAAACCAGTGCCGCCAGCAGCAGCATCACATTGGCGGGCATATCGTGGCGGTTGGTCTGCTGCCACCATGGCGGCAGCAGCCCTGCCTTGCCGACATACTGGATTTCCTTGCAGGCGCCGGCAATCCAGGTCAGCACCCCGCCCAATACGCCGATGATGAGAAATAGCGCCATCACCGGCGTCAGATAGCCCACGCCCAGCGCATTGAAAAAATCGCTATAGGCCTGCATCACGCCGACCGTCAGGCTGATCTTGTCCGAGGGGACGACCAGAGCAATGGCCAGCGTCGGGGGAATAAAGATCAGCAGGATCAGGATCACCGACAAGATCAGCGAGCGCGGCATGTCGCGCTGGGGGTTGGGCAGGTTGCGGGCGTAGACGGCATTGATTTCTATGCCGGCATAGGCAAGGAAATTGCTGACAATCAGCACCAGACCCGACAGTTCACCATCGAAGCGTTGCCAGATGCTGGTGTGGGTTTTGCCATGGCCGGCCAGCACGCTTGAATCATGGCTGAAGACATGGGGCAGCAGCGCGTGCCAGTCTAGCGGGCTGGCCGAGGGCTGGCCGCGTAGCAGCCACAGCGCGCCCAGTACGATCAGCAAGAGTGCCGGCAACAAAGTGCCCAGCAACATGAAGAGCGACGACAGGCGGGCCAGTGCGCCGACGCCGCGTAGTGCCATCAGGGTGATGCTCCAGACCAGAAGCGTGATGACGCAGGCGGTGAAAACGCCATTACCGGCCAGGCGCGGATCGATCAGATAGGCCAGCGTGTCGGCGCCAAACGCCAGCACCACCGGCAGCAGCATGGCGACTTGCAGCCACAGATACCAAGCCGAAAAAAAGGCGGCGCGGTCGCCATAAGCCTGACGCACCCAGCCATAAATGCCGCCACGCCAAGTGGTGCCAAGCTCGGTGGTCACCAGCGCCGCCGGCAGGAAAAACAGGAGTGCCGGCAGCAGGTAAAGCAGGATGGAGCCTAAACCGTAGATTGCCATCCCCGGCAGCGCCCGGATGCTGGCGACGGCGGCGACGATCATCAGCGCCAGTGTGACCCAGCTTATTTTTTCGGGAGATGTTTGCGCCATGGTGAATCCGGTGTATGCGTTAAGAATGCGCCACATGCATCACGCAGCACCATGGTTTAAATCATATACGCTGGGGCGCATTTTGCTGCTGATCGCCCGATTTTGCCTGTATGGCATGTCTTGCCGTGGATATTGGTGGCGCTCTCTATCCGGTCGTTCTGGCGACCCCGCAGGAGCAAGGCTGCCGTCGTATTGCATTGACGCGTACTGATCATGCTCAGCATAATCCGTCCTTCTTTTGAATGTGACTCGGGGTGCCGCGCCTGGCGTGGCTGAGAGAGACCCGCAGTACCTGATCTGGGTTATGCCAGCGTAGGGAGGTCACGATCAGGCCGGCGCTCGCCTGCCTGTCGTCTGCTTCTGCGGCATGGCCGGGGAGTAGCCTATGAATAGCTTGCCTTTTGACAGTCGCGCAGCGGCCGTCGCACTGGATGACCTGCGTGCGGCTACGCCGCTGGTGCATTGTCTGACCAATCAGGTCGTCGCCAATTTTACCGCCAATGTCTTGCTGGCCAGCGGCGCTGCGCCCGCCATGGTGGTTGCCCGCGAAGAAGTCGCTGAATTTGCCGCGCTGGCCTCGGCCTTGCTGGTCAATGTGGGCACACTGGATCGCACTCAGGCTGATGCCATGCGTCTGGCGGTCTTTGCCGCGCGCCGCGCCGGCACGCCCTGGGTGCTGGATCCGGTCGCGGTCGGGGCCTTGTCGTTCCGCCGCGATTTTTGCCATGAACTTTTGATGCAGAGCCCGGCGGCCATTCGTGGCAATGCCGCCGAAATCCGCGCGCTCGCCGGGGAAGCCGGACAGGGGCGCGGGGTAGACAGTCTGGATGCCAGTGAACAGGCGCTGGCATGTGCCGGTCAGCTGGCTCGCCAGTACGACACGCTGGTGATCGTGACCGGTGCGACCGACTATCTGTGTCTGGACGGGAATGTATTGGCCATCAGCGGCGGCGATGCGCGTTTGCAGCAAGTCACCGGTACCGGCTGTGCCTTGTCGGCGCTGGTGGCGGCCGCCTGCTCGCTTAAAGAGAGGCGTCTTGATGCCGCCGCTGCCGTGTGTGCGCTGATGAAGCTTGGCGGCGAACAGGCGGCACTTCACAGCCGGGGGCCGGGCAGTTTTGCCGTGGCCTTGCTTGATGCCCTGTCCACGATAGATGGTGCGATGCTGCATGCACGGTGGCCGGCATGAAGCTTGTCGATTACCGCGTGTATCTGGTGCTTGACCCCGATCTGTGTGGCGGTCTGGCCGGCATGCTAAGGGTGACGCAGGCGGCGCTGGCCGGAGGTGCTGGCGTCGTGCAACTGCGTGCGCCGCAGTGGAAAAAGCGCCAGTGGGTCGAGGCCGGCCTTGCCTTGTTGCCGCTATGCCGGGCTGCGGACGTGCCGCTGATTATCAATGACCATGTGGATGTTGCTCTGGCAGTGGGCGCCGATGGTGTGCATGTGGGGCAGCAGGATTTGCCGGTGGCGCTGGTGCGCCAGTTAATGGGGCCGGATGCGCTAGTTGGCTTGTCGGTCAGCGATGCTGCCGAGATGACGGCGCTTGAGGGTGGCGCGGTCGATTATCTGGGGGTGGGGCCGGTGTTTGCGACAACGAGCAAACCCGATGCTGCGCCTGCGCTGGGTCTGCCCGCCTTGAAGCATTTAATGCCGGGCCCCGGTGTGCCCTTGGTGGCCATTGGTGGCATCGCTCAGCACAACGCGGCTGACCTTATCGCCTGCGGTATCGATGGTCTGGCCGTTATCAGTGCCATTTGCGCGGCAGCCAACCCCGAGGCCGCAACCCGCGAGCTTGTTTCCCTGTTTGGAGTGAATGCATGATTCCCCGTGTTTTAACGATTGCCGGCTCGGACTGTAGCGGCGGAGCCGGCATACAGGCCGATTTGAAAACCTTTTCCGCACTCGGTGCCTACGGTATGAGTGCGATTACGGCGCTGACGGCGCAGAACACGCAGGGCGTGCAGGCAGTCAGCGCGGTAGCGCCGGATTTCGTGCGCGCGCAGTGCGAGTCGGTGTTCTCCGATATCCGCGTCGACGCGGTGAAGTGCGGCATGCTGGCCAACGCCGGCATTATTCATGCGGTCGCCGACGTGGTGGCACAGTGGCAGCCGGCGTTTTTCGTGCTCGACACGGTCATGATCGCCAAGGGCGGTCATGCCTTGCTCGCGCCCGACGCGGTCGGTGTGCTGCGCGAGCGCCTGCTGCCGCTGGCCTCCATTATCACGCCCAATCTGCCCGAGGCTGCCGCGCTGCTGGGTGAGGCTATGGCAAGCTCCGAGCACGAAATGCTGGATCAGGCCGACAGGCTGCTGCAGTTGGGCGCACAGGCGGTATTGATGAAGGGTGGCCATCTGGCCGGTACGGCCGAGAGCCCGGACTGGCTGGTGACGCCAGAGGGGCGGGTGCGTTTTGTCGCACCGCGCATGGCGACGCGCCACACCCATGGTACCGGCTGCACGCTCTCGGCTGCGCTATGTGCGCTACGACCACAGCGCGAGAGCTGGCAACAGGCTGTCGGCGACGCCAAAGTCTGGCTAGGTCATGCGCTGGCGGGTGCAGACCGGCTGCAACTGGGGCAGGGCATCGGGCCGGTGCATCATTTTCATGCCTGGTGGTAAGTCTTAGCATGCATTAAATGCCGTCGCGCGCGTGGCCTACAGTGAATGGGTGTTGTCCGTGGCGGCTTGCCGCCTTCATTCCTGATCGAGGGCCCAGTCATGACTCAGCGTGCGTCTGCGAAAAAAAGCGGCAAGTCCAAAAAATCTGCTCCGGCGACAGGTCATGGCGGATCTTATCGTACCCCTATCGATGCGGCTTATCTGAAAAAGCCGGCGCATCTGCGTACCCGCGAGGAGCGGCATGAGGCGGGGCGTGCGCTGCGGGTCAGTTGTCCGCGCGAGTCGCATACCGGCTTTACGCCGCGTACGGACCGCCCGGATCCGGTCGGGATCCTGATTGCCTCCGGTGAAGGGCGGGAGTCTGCGCTGCTGCCTATCCGTTACGGACGCATGCTGGCTTCGCCGTTTGCTTTTTATCGCGGTGCGGCTGCCATCATGGCGTCTGATCTCTCGGAAACGCCTGTGACCGGATTGGCTGTGCAGGCTTGCGGGGATTGCCATCTGATGAACTTCGGCGCCTTTGCGACCCCCGAGCGGCGCATCATTTTCGATATCAACGATTTTGACGAAACTTATCCTGCGCCATGGGAGTGGGATCTCAAGCGTCTGGCCGCCAGTTTCGTCATCGCCAGTCGTCACAATGGGCACAAGCTTTCCGATGGCCGGGCGGCGGCAGCTCAGGTCGTTAATTGCTATCGCGACAAATTGCGTGAGCTGGCGCAGATGTCGACCCTGGATGCCTGGTATGCCTATCTCGATTACGAGGAGCTGATCGCGCAGACCGAAGATGCCTCGCTCAGGCGCCGGCGCAAAAAAGTGCTGGAAAAGGCTATGGCGCATGATTCGGCGACCGAGTTTGTCAAGCTGGCGCATATGGACAAAGGCCAGCCGCGCATCAAGGATATGCCGCCTTTGATCTACCATCTCGATAATATGCGCGAGGCTGAGTTCGACGAGGTGGTGCGTGAAAACCTGCGGCGTTACCGCGAGTCGCTGCCTCCGGAGCGGCGGCAGCTGTTCGACCGCTACGAGCTGGCCGATATCGCAATCAAAGTGGTCGGCGTCGGTAGTGTGGGAACGCTGTGTGCGATTGCCCTGTTTTTTGCTGCCGAGGATGATGCGCTGTTTTTGCAGGTGAAGGAGGCGCGCGCTTCGGTGCTGGAGCCCTATGTCGATGTTGAACCTTTCGCCAGTAACGGCGAGCGGGTGGTGTTTGGCCAGCGCCTGATGCAGGCGGCGTCCGATGTGTTCCTCGGCCATCTGGTGGGGGTGCAGGGCCGGCAGATGTATGTCCGTCAGCTGCGTGACGTCAAGGTCAAGCCTATGGTGGAGATCTTTACCCCGGGCAATATGCTGGGTTTTGCCCGCAATACCGGTTGGGCGCTGGCGCGTGCTCATGCCCGCTCGGGTGATGCCGCCGTGATCGCAGGCTATATCGGCAAGGGGGACGTATTGGCCGATGCAATCGCCGGTTTTGCACTCGACTATGCCGCACAGAACGAACGCGATTTTGCTGCTTTGCGGGAGGCTGCCCGCTTGGGGCGTATCGATTTTATGTCCGAAGATATTTAGTTTATGTTTTTTGTGTGCCGATCAGCATGATTTTTGTATTTCAATTGCTATCCTGAATAATCGGAAATTTATCGTATTTAAAGGCGTGCATGAACATTCAGCCGTGGTGGGTTTTGCTGGCTTTGGCTGGGCATGGGGTGGCATGGGCTGGCGACGTAGCCGAGTGTCGGACGATTGCGGATGATCAGGGGCGGCTCGCCTGCTATGACCGGCTAAACGGGGTGATCCAGCCGGCAGGTACGGTGGCTGTGCCGGCATCAACCATGACCGCGCAGGCTTTACCGCTAGCGACGGCCGGCCATCCACTGGCGCAGCATGAGGATAGCTGGGGGGATGCGGAGGGGATGGGGGCGCAGACGCTGGCGCAGCGTTGGGAGCTGGAGCCGCAATACCAGGACGGCACCTTCCGCATTAAGCCTTATCAGCCCATGTATATCCTGCCCTTGTCGTGGCGTAAAAACACCAACAATGACCCGTGCTCTCCCAATCCGCTCAATTGCTCGCGCCGTGGCAGCCAGGATTACGACCGTCTGGAAACCAAGATCCAGCTGTCGCTCAAGACCAAACTATGGCAGGACATATTGGGTTCGGATGTGGATTTGTGGGGGGCGTATACCCAGCAAAGCTTCTGGCAGTCGTACGACAGCCGTAATTCGTCACCGTTTAGGGAATCCGACTACCAGCCCGAGCTCTGGGCCACTTTTCCGCTGAATACCGGGCCGGATTGGCTCAAGCTCAGGATGGTCAATCTGGGGGCCGTGCATCAGTCAAATGGCGAGACCGATCCGCTGTCGCGCTCATGGAATCGGTTATATGCGAGCTTCGGTCTGAGTTCGGGGGACTTGTCGGTGGTGATCAAACCGTGGTGGCGCATTCCGGAGAGTGCGAGCGGTGACAATAATCCGGATATCAGTGATTTTGTCGGCCGCATGGAGACGGTTGCCGTCTATCCCTGGCAGGGCAATGTGTTTTCGCTGACCTGGCGCAACAACCTCAAGTTTGGCAGCAGCACGCCCAACCGTTCGTTCTTCCAGTTCGAATGGGCATTCCCGATCTCGGGCAATCTGCATGGCTATGTGCAGGCCTTTAACGGCTGGGGCGATTCGCTACAGAATTACAATTTCCATAATCAGGGCATCGGGCTGGGGATCTCCCTGATTGAGTGGCGCTAATCAGGCCGGCTGGGGGCGGCACAGCTGTGCGCCGCGCTGGATCAATGGTGTCAGCGGCAAATTGACACCGCTGGCCATGTCTTCGTCGTATTTCCAGATGGCCAGAGGTGCGCGGTAGCCGCCTCCCAGCGCTTTGTCGTTCAGCGCATATTCGATGCCTTCCGCGCTCTTGAGTGTGATGGCACCATTGTCATGGCAGGCCAGATCGCCTCCGGACAGTGTGAGTGGCCATTCGCTGCCGTATTCCATTGCCGTCACGTGCTGCATGTCGTCCTTGGGCAGACCCGCAGCCAGCAGCAAGCCGGCGCTGAGCAGAAGGCTGGCGGCGACGATGGCCAGCCCGAGCTGGGTGCGGCGGCGTTGCGGCAGATCGTAACGCGCCTGGCGACGGGCAAGGCGGGCAGAATAAGACAGGCTGTAGGACATCGCATTTCCTTTCGTCCGGCTAGACTTCAGAATTGTTTGACGCAACTGGTAACCACACCCCAGATCAGTAACTCCTGACCCTCGTTCAGCTCTATAGGGGTATAACTGCTGTTTTCGGGTAGCAGCGCCAGGCGGCCATTGCGCCTGAACAGGCGCTTGACGGTCGGCTCGGCATCAATGGCCGCCAGTACGATATCGCCATGGCGGGCTTCGCGCTTGCGGTCCACCACCAGCAAGTCCCCCTCGGCAATGCCGGCTTCTATCATCGAGTCTCCCTTGACCCGCACCATAAAGCGCTCGCGTGCATCGTCCAGCAGCAGGCGGTTCAAATCGACCATATCGTCGATCTGGTCATCGGCAGGCGAGGGCAGTCCGGCGCGCACCCGGCTGGTGAATACCGGCACTTCGGCGGTCTGCGCCTGCGGGTTCGGCAGGAAAATCACGCCCGGATAGCGCATGGCCAGCTCGGCCGGTGACAGCATCTGTGCCAGACGGGCGGCCAGGCGGCGCTCGACAAAATTGATTACGGCCGGCTTGTCGCAGGCGGGAACGCGTATCTGCACCAGGGGCTCGTCGGTGCTGAAACGGCCGCTGCCTTTTTTGCGCCCGGCACCCATGCGTGCACCGCCATGCAGCGGGGGAGGGGTGATGTTGTCGTCGTTTTCCATGGCTTGAATATTGCACCAAAAATCAAGAAGTGACAAGTGCGTATGCCGGGACAGGCTAAAAATGGCAACAGGCAGGCGGGAAGAGCCGGGGCGGCAAGGCTTGCCGCTGGGTTTGGGACTGTCGCAAAAAACCAACGCCGCCGGCGAAAAAACGCGGGCGGCGTGGTGTGTGCTGCTTAAAGAGCGGAATAAAGCGCTTTATTCGGCCGCAGGTGGCGCAGCGTCTGTCGTGCTGTCTTCGGCTGGTTTGGCAGCCAGGGGCTTGGCAGTCTGGGCCGCCAGCTGGGCGCGTGCTTCTAAGTCTTCGCACTGTTTGTGGGCGGCGGCTTTTTCTTCGTCGCTGACCACGCCTGCGGGTTTGCCATCCAGTGCAAAGCGCTTGCCGCCACGGGCAACCGATTTCAGGTAGCGCGGTTTACGGCAGTGATTGGACAGCACGCGGCCGATCAGCTGGGCTTCGTACTGGGGCAGTGCCGCGCCCAGTGCCTCATGGATACCGATTGCCAGCGGCTTGAACTGCTTGAAAACCGGGTAGCTGGTGTAGAGGTGGCCGGCAATCATCTCGGTTTGCTTCTTCTTGCTAATGGATTGCACGGCAGCCTTCAGGGCTTCACCCAGTGCAGTTTCTTTGGTTTGAGCCATGGTGATGCTTGTTGCCTTTTGCTAGAAAATACGCCTGACGCCAGCAGCGCCAGCGACAGGGAAAGCGTCATTTTACACGTGATTGCCGCAGATGGCGCGACTTGTGTGTTTTCCCGCAGCTGTCTGATGGTGTGGCGGGGCGGTTGCTGCTGAGAACGACTTGGCTTTTTGCGACATCAAATGTCGATATCGTGTTATGGCTATTGTATCAAATATAGTGATTTGCTAATATTCATTTGCTTCATATGGTTTCTCCTTTGTTGTTTGCATTGTGTGCCTCGGGTTTTTCCCGGGGCATTTTTTTTGCCTGCCATTCTCGGCGTTGTTACTCGTCGATACGCCTCTTGTCCTGCCTTTGTGTATCCCATGGTGCGTTTATGGATGCTCGCCCAAATATTGCGCCTGTTTTTTCCTTGGCCAGACCTCATTGCTACTGATTGACGCTTTGTGACCCAATGGCGAGCGCGCGCACAAGCACGCAGCCCAAGGTGGCGAGCTGGTGATGGACATCTGTGAAGCGAAGGGGCAGGCGCTGGCTGCACCGCTGAAAAGCGTGGCCGCCATGACCGGATGCGGGCAGCACTATTTAGGCGCAGGCCGGTGCGGGCTGTTGTGCCAGACGGAACAGGCGCTGGTTATCCGAGCCGCGCCACGGTTTGGTCGTCGGCAGGTCTTGTTCATACTTGCCGTCGATCAGTACATCGATATAGCGCAACAGCGCCAGTGTACCGATGTCTTCATAGCGGTAGCCGGTCCACAGCCAGATATCCTTGTCCGGATAGCGCGCCTTGAAGGCGCGGCACAGTGATTCGATGGCGGCACGGTTGTGCGGATGCAGCGGATCGCCGCCGCTCAGGCTGAGCCCGTCGTGACTGGCGCACAAATCCAGCAGCTCGGCCTCGACTTCGGCGGTGAAGGGCTGTCCGGATTTGCGGTCCCAAGTGCTGCGGTTGTAGCAGCCGGCGCAGGCATGCAGACAACCGCTGACGAACAGGGTGACGCGTATGCCTTCGCCATTGACAAGATCGCAGCCGTAAAAGCGGGCGTAATGCATGCGGAGGCTCAGCCTTTGTGGTGCTTGACCCGGCGCATCACTTCTTTTTGCTTGCCGGCGTTGAACGGGCGCGCATTGGGGCTGCCCAGATAGCCGCAGACGCGGCGCGTGACCGAGAGCGAAGCGCTGTCGGTGTTGGCGCAGGCCGGGCAGCAAAAGCCGGTTTCGGTTGCCAGCGCCTCGCCCATAAAGCCGCAGGCACCACAGGAATCCACCGGTGTGTTGGTGCCGAAGTAGGGCACGCGCGCCAGCGCATAGTCCCAGATGCTTTCCAGCGCCTTGAGGTTGTGTTGCATATTCGGCAGCTCGACATAGCTGATATGGCCACCGCTGGCATGGCTGGCATAGCCGGCCTCGAAGTCCAGTTTCTCGAACGGATTAGCTTTGCGGTACACGTCCAGATGGAAGGAATTGGTGTAATAGCCCTTGTCGGTGATGCCGGCGATGTCGCCAAAACGTGCCTGGTCCAGTTTGCAGAAGCGGTGGCACAGCGACTCGCTCGGGGTGGAGTAAAGCGAGAAGGCATAGCCGGTTTCGCGGCTCCACACTTTGGTGGCGGCGCTCATGCGCGCGACGGTGTCGTGCAGGAACTGCCGACAGGCTTTGCTCTCCAGCGGGTGCTGGCCGAACAGCAGGCTGCCGACTTCGTGCAGGCCGATATAGCCCAGCGAGATCGAGGCGCGACCATGCTCGAACAAGGCCGTGATGTCGTCGTCGGGCTTGAGGCGCACGCCGAACGCGCCTTCGGTATACAGGATGGGCGCGACGCTGGCCTTGACGCCCTTGAGGCGGTCTATGCGCGTCATCAGCGCGCGCCGGCATAGTGTCAGGCGCTCGTCGAGCAGGGCGTTGAACAATGCCGTATCCCCCTTGGCCAGCAAGGCAATGCGCGGCAGGTTGAGGCTGACCACCCCCAGGTTGTTGCGCCCGTCCAGCACTTCCTCGCCGTCTTCATTTCTCCATGCCGACAAAAAGCTGCGGCAGCCCATGGGCGACACTGGCGCGCTGGAACCGGTGATCTGGCGGTTGAGCGCGGCCGAAATAATGTCCGGATACATGCGCTTGGACGCGCACTCCAGCGCCAGCTGCTTGATGTCGTAGTTCGGGTCCTGCGGCGCGAGGTTGATGCCGGCATCGATAAAGAACACCAGTTTGGGGAACACCGGTGTAATGCCGTCCTTGCCCAGACCCTTGATGCGGATGCGTAAAATGGCTTGCTGGATGATGCGTTCTTCCCAGCTGACACCCATACCGAAGGAGAAGGTAACGAAGGGCTGCTGGCCATTGGAGCTGAACAGGGTGTTGATTTCGTATTCGCACGCCTGCATGCCGTCGTAGGCTTCTTTTTCGGTGCGTTCGCGCGCATAGCTCTCCGGGTCCGGAATGCGGTATTGCGCAGCCAGTTCCAGGTTCTTGCGGTAGGTCTTGGCGACATACGGTGCCAGCGTCTGGTCGATATTGGGGATGGTGGTGCCGCCATACTGGTGGCTGGCGACCTGGGCGATGATCTGGGCGGTGACGGCACAAGCCACGCCTATGGATTTAGGGCTCTCGATCTTGGCATTGCCCAGACGGAAACCGTTGGCCAGCATGCCCTTGAGGTCGACCAGGCAGCAGTTGGTAAACGGCAGGAACGGCGCGTAATCCAGGTCGTGATAGTGCAGGTCGCCTTCGCGGTGCGCCTCCTGGATGTCCTTGGGCAAAAAGGCGCTGGCAAACTGCTTGGAGACGATGCCTGCCATCAGGTCGCGCATCACCGGGAACACATTGGCGTCCTTGTTGGCGTTTTCGGTGGTGACTTCCAGATCGGTCTTGTGTACCAGCCCCATCAGCTTGGCGTGCAGCTCCGAACCCTGCGCGCGGATAGTGTCGCGGTCATGGCGGTACTGGATATACACCCGCGCCACATCCGGTGCGGTCTGCATCAGCACATCTTCGACGCGCTGCTGGATGGCGGGAATGTCCAGCTCGCCCTCGTGTGCGCGGCATTGATCTTCTACCTGCCGTGCCGTGTCTTGTGCCAGCGCTTCGGCGTGCACATGGTGGACGGCTTGCGCTGCGCGCAGGCAGGCATTGGCGATTTTTGCGCTGTCATAGGCCACGATAGCGCCATCGCGCTTGATCACTTGCAACATTCGGGTGTGCTTTCATTGTGTCAGCCAGCAGCAGGCCAAGGGCGGCACTGGCGAAAATAGGGTGTGCGGGCGCGCGGTGTTGGTGCCGGGCCGGTATGGAATCGGGGCGTAATTTACGTCAATCCTTGGGGCCAGACAAGCCGTATTTCACTACCAATAGTGTGTTATGTCTATTGGGTAGCTAGATGTGGTGGTAATCCCCTGTCTGGATTGGGGTTTGTCGGTCAGCGGCGTATGGCCGGCATGGTTGCCGGTCGAATGTTAGGCGGGCAAGGGGGCGGGCAGACGATCCGCTGCATCCTGTATGGCGTCGGCCAGCAATTCACCGGCCAGAGAGCCGGCGTCGGCTCCCCGTACGCGCATTCAGTTCGTGCGTGAGTGCAATCGGGATCAGGGCCTTGAGATGCTTATGGCCGGGCAGTGAAGATCGCAACAAGCGCTGTCTGGGAGCGGTGCCTGTTGCCAGATGCGTTCCCATCGCGCATCTCTTGCTGATGCCGTGCCGGAGGTGGCCGCCGGGCAGAGGCCGGGCCGCCATCCATATGCGCCTTACTACAGGCTGGCGGCGGCAAAGGTGTCGCACTGCTGCATCTGGCCTGTGTCGAAACCGCGGCGGAACCAGCGTACGCGCTGCTCGCTCGTGCCATGGGTAAAGCTGTCCGGCACCACCGCCTGTCCTGCCGAGCGTTGCAGGTTATCGTCGCCTATCCTGGAGGCCGCGTTCAGGCCTTCTTCCAGATCGCCCGCTTCCAGCAGCGAGCGCGCCCGGTCGGCGTGGTGGGCCCAGACCCCGGCCAGACAGTCGGCCTGCAACTCCTGCCGCACCGATAGTGCATTGCCTTCGGCCTCGCCCATTTTGCTACGCAGCTGGCGCACCTTGTCCGAAATGCCCAGCTGGTTTTGTACATGGTGGCCGATTTCGTGCGCGATCACATAAGCCTGGGCGAAGTCCCCCGGCGCCCCCAGTTGCGTGTGCAAGGTGCGGTAGAAGTCCAGATCGATATATACCTTGCTGTCCAGCGGGCAGTAGAACGGCCCCATCGCCGCCGAGCCCTGGCCGCAGGCTGTGGGCGTGCGGCCGGAGAACAGCACCAGCGTCGGCGCCTGATAGGTCTTGCCCTGCTGGCGGAACAGTTCGCCCCAGACATCTTCGGTGTCGGCCAGTACCACCGAGACAAAGCGGCCCATCTCGTCATCGGGAGCCACCTTGCTCGCCGGCACGTGCTGTACCTGCTGCGGGCCATTGCCGACCATGCCGAGTATCTGCATCGGGTTGATATCGAACAGCCACCACGCCAAGAGTGCGATGGCGATGGTGCCAAGGCCGATCTTGCCGCCGCCAAGGCGGGGAGCTGCGCCCATGCCGCGGCGGTCTTCGATATTGTCGCTTTCACGCTTGTCTTTCCAGCGCATGCTGTTCTCCCTGCCTGCTATGCCTGCATCAGTGTGGCTTATGAGCGCATTTTTTGCTGGGCGGCAGGGCAGGATCGCAGATGATCATTGACGACGCCGGTCGCCTGCAGGAAGGCGTAGATGATGGTGCTGCCGACAAAATTCATTCCCGCCTGCTTTAGCTCGCGGCTGATGGCATCCGACAGCGGGGTACTGGCCGGCACTTCGGCCATGCTCTCAGGGCGGTTGACCAGCGGTTTTCCATCCACATGTGCCCACAGCCAGGCAGCAAAACTGCCATGCGCCTGCTGCATGGCGACAAACACGCGCGCATTGCGCCGTGCGCTGGCGATTTTCAGCCGGTTGCGCACGATGGCCGCATCTTGCTGCAGTGCAGTCAGTTCGGCATCGCTCATCGCGGCCACCCGTACCGGATCGAAACCGTGAAAGGCGCGGCGGTAGCCTTCGCGTTTTCTGAGAATGGTGATCCACGACAGGCCGGCCTGTGCGCCTTCCAGTAGCAGCATCTCGAACAGATGATGGTCATCATGGCTGGGCACGCCCCATTCGGTGTCGTGGTAGGTGATATATAAGGGATCGTCCCCGCACCATGGGCAGCGCTGTGTGTTCATTTGTTTTTTTTCCGGTTAGATGCTTCGCATATTGTAGTGCCGTCGGCTGTTGTCCATGGGCGACAGTGGCGTATTTAAATTAGCCAAAACATGACAAAAGCGAGCAAAATATTACCAATTGGATACAATCTTCAATATCGACTCGGATCGCTTTGCCTACTTAAGGACGCACCATGCAATTTTTGCCGTTTGCCCATAGCCAGACCCCGCTACGCGATGCCATCACTTCCGCCTACCGCCGCGACGAGCGTGAGTGTGTGCAAAGCCTGTTGCCGCAGGCGGCCATGTCCGCCGAAATGGTCGAATCGGTACAGGGCCTGGCCAGCCAGCTGGTGGGCGAGGTGAGGCGCGAACGCAGCAAAGCCAGCGGGGTGGATGCGCTGATGCACGAATTCACGCTGGACTCCGAAGAGGGCGTGGCGCTGATGTGCCTGGCCGAGGCGCTGTTGCGCATTCCGGACAAAGCCACCGCCGATCGCCTGATCCGCGACAAGATCGCCAAGGGCGACTGGAAGCGCCATCTGGGCAATAGCGCCTCCTTATTTGTGAACGCCGCAGCGTGGGGGCTGGTGGTGACCGGCAAACTGGTGGGCTCGCATAGCGAGCAGGGGCTGGGTTCGGCGCT
Source organism: Craterilacuibacter sinensis (assembly GCF_009831765.1). Taxonomy (GTDB): domain Bacteria; phylum Pseudomonadota; class Gammaproteobacteria; order Burkholderiales; family Chromobacteriaceae; genus Craterilacuibacter; species Craterilacuibacter sinensis. Next base: position 49,791 of record NZ_WSSB01000003.1, read on the forward strand.
GACGCGCATGATCGCCAAGGGCGGCGAGCCGCTGATCCGCAAGGGTGTGGACATGGCAATGCGCATGCTGGGCAAGCAGTTCGTCACCGGCGAGACCATAGGCGAGGCACTGGAAAACGGCAAGGCACGCGAGGCGCGCGGCTACCGCTTCTCTTACGACATGCTGGGCGAGGCGGCGCTGACCGAGGCCGATGCCCAGCGCTATCTGGCCGACTATGTGACGGCCATCCACGCCATCGGCCAGGCTTCAGCCGGGCGCGGCGTCTATCAGGGGCCAGGGATTTCGGTCAAGCTGTCCGCCATCCACCCGCGCTACAGCCGCATGCAGCACGCGCGCATGATGGCGGAACTGTTGCCGCGCCTGAAGGGGCTGTTTTTGCTGGCCAAGCAGTACGATATCGGCCTCAATATCGATGCCGAAGAAGCCGACCGGCTGGAAATCTCGCTCGACCTGATCGAGGCGCTGGCGGCGGACCCTGATCTGGCCGGCTTTGCCGGCATCGGCATCGTGGTACAGGCCTACCAGAAGCGCTGCCCGTATGTGATCGACTATCTGGTCGATCTGGCGCGCCGCACGAATCACCGCTTTATGGTGCGCTTGGTCAAGGGCGCGTACTGGGACGCCGAAATCAAGCGCGCCCAGGTCGACGGCCTGTCCGGCTTCCCGGTGTATACGCGCAAGGTCTACACCGATGTGTCCTATCTTGCCTGCGCGAAAAAGCTGCTGGCAGCGCAGGACGCGATCTATCCGCAGTTTGCCTCACACAACGCCTACACCCTGTCGGCCGTCTACCATCTGGCCGCCGGCAAGGACTACGAATTCCAGTGCCTGCACGGCATGGGCGAGACGCTGTACGACCAGGTGGTCGGCAAGGACCACCTGGACAAGCCGTGCCGCATCTACGCGCCGGTCGGCTCGCACGAGACGCTGCTTGCTTATCTGGTGCGCCGCTTGCTGGAGAACGGAGCCAACTCGTCGTTTGTGAACCGCATCGTCGACGAGAATGTTTCGATCTCCGAACTGGTGGCCGACCCGGTCGTGCAGGCCGCCGAGCTTGGCGGTGCGCCGCACGGCAAGATCGCGCTGCCGGCGGCGCTGTTTGCGCCAGCGCGCACCAATTCTCGCGGGCAGGATCTGGCCAATGAACAGGTGTTAGCCAGCCTGCAGATCGCACTCTCTAACGCCGAAGCGCAAAGCTGGCAGGCATGTCCGATGCTGGCCGACGGCGATGTGCGCGACGGCACGGCGCTGGCGGTGGTCAACCCGGCCGAGCGCAGCGACGTGGTCGGCAGCGTGATCGAAGCGAGCGTGGCTGACGTCGGCCGTGCGCTGGCGTTTTCCGCTGCCGCCGCGCCCGAGTGGGCGGCAACGGCGCCGGCGGCACGTGCGGCATGCTTGATGCGCATGGCGGACTTGATGGAAGAAAACATGCCGGCCCTGATGGCGCTGGCGGTGCGCGAGGCGGGCAAGACGCTGGCTAACGCCATTGCCGAAGTGCGCGAGGCGGTGGACTTCTGCCGTTATTACGCCAGCGAAGTAGCGGCGAATTTCGACAACGCGGCCAACCCGGCGCTGGGGCCGGTGGTGTGCATCAGCCCGTGGAACTTCCCGCTGGCGATCTTTACCGGTGAAGTGGTGGCGGCGCTGGCCGCCGGCAATACCGTGCTGGCCAAGCCGGCCGAGCAGACACCGTTGATTGCCGCGTTTGCCGTGCGCCTGCTGCACGAGGCCGGCGTGCCGCGCGATGTGCTGCAATTGCTGCCCGGCCGCGGCGAGGTGGTCGGTGCCGCGCTGACGGCAGACGCGCGGGTACAGGGCGTGATCTTTACCGGTTCGACCGAGGTGGCGCAGCTGATCAACCGCACGCTGGCCAAGCGGCAGGACGAAGTGGCGCTGATTGCCGAAACCGGCGGCCAGAACGCGATGATCGTCGACAGCTCGGCCTTGCCCGAGCAAGTGGTGAGCGATGTGTTGAACTCGGCCTTTGATTCGGCCGGTCAGCGCTGCTCGGCGCTGCGTGTGCTTTATCTGCAGCGCGATATCGCCGACAAGGTGATCACCATGCTCAAGGGGGCGATGAACGAGCTCTCTATCGGCAACCCGGCGCGCTTCAATACCGATATCGGTCCGGTGATCGACGAAGAGGCGCGTGCCGGCTTGCTTGCGCATATCGAGCATATGCGCGCCGTAGCGCGCGACGTGCACCAGCTGGCATTGCCGGACGCGTGCGCGAACGGCAGCTTTGTCGCGCCGGTGCTGTTGGAAATTTCCGATTTGTCCGAGCTTAAGCGCGAGGTATTCGGCCCGGTGCTGCATGTGCTGCGTTACGACGCATCGGAGCTGGATCGCGTGATAGCCGAGATTAACGCCACCGGCTACGGCCTGACCCACGGCGTGCATACCCGCATCGACGAAACCATGGCGCGTATCGCGCAAGGGGTGAAGGCCGGTAACGTCTATATCAACCGCAATATCGTCGGCGCCGTGGTCGGCGTGCAGCCATTTGGTGGCGAGGGCAAGTCCGGCACCGGGCCCAAGGCCGGCGGCCCGCTTTATTTGTACCGCTTGACCCGTGGCGCGTGGAACCCTGAACTTGGGCAGCTTGCTCCTGTCGCCTTGCCGGCGCTGGATGCGCTGCAAGCGGCCTTGCCGGCACTGGCGCCGACCGAGGCGCAGACGGCTTTACGTGCGCGCTTGAATTGGGCTCGCGCGAATAGTCCGCTGGGCCTGAACTGTGTCCTGCCCGGACCGACCGGCGAGCACAATACCCTGCGTTTTGCGCCGCGCGGGGTCGTGGCTTGTCTGAGTGAAGATAGGGAGAGTTTGCTGGGCATGCTGGTGGCGGCATTTGCCACCGGTAACCGGGTGCTGGTGTTGCGTCATGCCGAGAATGCCGTACTGGCCGAGGCATTGGCACCGTGGCTTGGGCTGGCGGATGCGCCGCAACAAGCAGAAGTTGATGCAGTGTTGCATGATGGCAACAGCGCAGGGGCAAGTGCCTTGCGCCTCGAGCTGGCGGCACGCGATGGCGCGATTATCCCGCTGATCGAAGCCAAAGCGGGTGTTTGCAACCTTTACCGTCTGCTGGTCGAGCGGGCCTTGTCGGTCAACACCACGGCAGCGGGGGGCAATGCCAGCCTGATGAGCTTGACCGAGTAAACAGCATCTTGTTTTTTGCCGCCGGTCAGCGCAATATGCCGGCGGCGTTATCGGCGCTGCAGCCATATAAAAGTCTGCATAACAGACATTTGCATCTAGACAAAGAGGAACACCATGCATTTCACCCGACGTTCGACCCTGACCCTGGCCGTTGCGGCCGCGCTGGCCCTGACCGCTTGCGGTAAAAAAGACGAAGCGGCCGCGCCGGCTGCCGATGCCTCGGCCGCAACTGCTGCAGCGGGCGCGACTGTGGTCCAGATCGGCTTTGCCGCGCCATTGACCGGCCCGCAGGCGCATTATGGCGAAGAGTACAAAAATGGTGTGACGCTGGCGATTGAAGACGCAAATGCTGAAAAGCCGGTTATCGGCGGGCAGCCGGTGACGTTTGAACTGGTGGCGGAAGATGATCAGGCCGACCCTAAAACAGCCACCCAGGTTGCGCAGAAGTTTGTCGATAGCAAAGTGAGCGGCATGGTTGGCCACTTCAACTCCGGCACCTCGATTCCTGCTTCCAAGATTTATGCCGATGCTGGCATTCCTATGGTCGCGATGGCGACTGCGCCGGCGTTTACCCAGCAAGGCTACAAGACCACCTTCCGTTCGATGACGTCCGATACCCAGCAAGGCTCGGTCATGGGCAAGTTTGTCGTTGAAAAGCTGGGCGCCAAGAATATCGTGATCATTGATGATCGCACCGCCTATGGTCAGGGCCTGGCCGACGAGTTTGAAAAAGCGGTACAGGCTGCCGGCGGCAAAGTGGTCAAGCGCGAGTTTACCAATGACAAGGCCACCGATTTTGCCGCGATTCTGACCAGCATCAAGGGCCAGAACCCGGATGTGGTGTTCTTTGGTGGTGCCGATGCGCAGTCCGCGCCTATGGCCAAGCAGATGAAGCGCCTGAGTATCAAGGCACCGCTGGTATCCGGCGAAATGACCAAGACGCCGAACTTCGTCAAGCTGGCCGGCAAGGAGGCTGAAGGCACCATCGCTTCGCTGGCCGGTTTGCCATTGGCCGATATGCCTAAGGGCAAGGATTACGAAACCCGCTACAAGGCACGTTTCCAGAGCGATGTGGCGACCTACTCTCCATATGGCTATGACGCGGCGCGCGCCATGATTGCCGCCATGAAGAAAGCCGATTCCACCGAGCCTGCCAAGTATCTGCCGGAGCTGGCGAAAAATGCCTACACCGATGGCGTGACCACCAGCAACTGGGCGTACGATGACAAGGGCGATCTGAAAGATGGCGGTATTACCGTTTATCAGGTGAAAAACGGCGACTGGGTCGTACTGGAAACCGTAGGCGGTGGTGTTAAGGCTGGTAACGCATCCGCAGCCCAGTAAACGCTCCGCACTGCAATCACGCCGTCAGGGTAAAGCCTTGGCGGCGTTTTTTTATTGTGCGAGGGCTCAATGCGCGAGCAGCAACGGGCAGTCTGCTTTTGCCTGCAGCATGTTGGCCGCAGACAGTGTGCTGCCGATTGCGACGTGTGTGGCCTCACGGATTCCGGTGGTGCGTCACCTGTGGCGAAGTTCATGCCTGGCAGACGCACGGATTTTCACAGGTATAGCGGACAAGCTTGTGGATAGGCTGTGGACACATGGCTGCAGGTGTAGTCCTGGTGCTGCGCCGCGTGTGGCTGCTTAAAAAACGGGCAGTCGCTGCGGGTGTCATGTTTTCCCACTTTATTAGGCCGGTTCGTCATTGCCATATCCGGCGCGTGCTACTGATGGTGTAGCCGTCCAGGGCCGGGATATCGAGGGCATGGCTGGCGCAGGGGCGTGCGATGTGTCGGCGTGGTAATAGGTACGGTCGTATTTGCCACTGTAAGTGGCTGAATCCTATCGGGAACTAATCTAAATGGCTACAGACGAACGGGCATGACAAAGTCGTTATGGAGAACGAAATGCCTGCACTCGAACGTATTCTGGTCACCACTGATTTTTCTCCGCTGGGCAACGCGGCGGTGCGCCGCGCTGCCCGTCTTGCCGCGCGCGACGGCGCCAAGCTGCTGCTGGTGCATGCCTTGCCGCGCTTTTCCACTTTGCAGGCGGTGTTCGGCGCTCACGCTCAGGTCGCGCAGCAGATGCGTGCCGCGGCCGAGGCCCATATTGGTACGCTATTGGCCGAGGCCGATGCGGCCGGCGTCGTGGATGTGCGTGGCGAGATCGGTGAGGGTGCCGCACACCGTGTGGTTGCCGATGCCATTGAGACTTTCCATCCCGACCTTGTGCTGATCGGTGCCCATGGCAAGGGGCTGCTGCAGCAGTTTTTCCTGGGCGGCACGGCGGCACGCATTCTTGCCCAGTCGACCTGCCCGGTGCTGGTCGTGCGCGAACTGGTCGAGGCGGACTATCAGCATGTGGTGGCTGCGGTTGATCTCGGCCCGCGCTCACCGGTGGTACTCGCTGCGGCACACCGGGTTGGCGGGTGCGCGCAACTGACAGCCGTATATGCGTATACGGCGCCTTTCGAGGCATCGCTGCGTTACAAGGGCTTTCCCGAGGAAGACATCCGCCGCTATGTGGAAAAAGAGGCGCAGGCTGCACAACCGCGCATGGATGCACTGCTTGCTGCATCCGGGCTGACTCAGGATGCCCGCATCGTGTATGGGGATATCAATCCGGCCTTGCCCGAAGCTGTGCGCGAACTGGGCGCGGAGTTGATCGTCGTCGGCAAGCATGGTGGCCGACGCGTTGAAGAAGCGATCATGGGCAGCGTGCCGCGCTTTTTGGCCTACTACGCGCCGTGTGATGTGCTGGTGTGCTGAAGGACTCATCCCACATCCATAGAAGGATCTGGATGTCTGCTGCTGATGGCCTCGCTTTGCTGGGCGCAGTCTTGTTGGCTGCGTTCGGCGGCGAGGCTTTTTTGCGGGCCATTATCGGCGCGGCAGGGGCTTGGCCTGCCCAAGGCGGGGGTTGCGAGTACGCTGCTGTTGGAGGAGGTGCACAAGCTGTTGCGGTGCGTATTCACGCGCGGAAAATAAGCGCGCTTTTAGTACCTGTTTATATCTGCAGCGTGTCTGTGATACGGCGTTAAAGACGGCTTCGAAAATGCGCATGTGCCCTATGTGCATGCTGCTTTCTCCGTCGTTTGCGCCTTGTCTCGCGCGAGCTCGCGAGATGGTGAGCAGGCTCTTGCTAACTACAGAATGATTCCGTGCAGTGATGCAAGCTCTTGAGTCAGTCATTGCCTGAATGCCTGGCGTGCTATTTGCGCGGCATGGCGCTTATCGGTAATGTCCATGGTATTATTTGGTTGTTAAATAAAAGCCTTATGTATAAATTGGCTATGCCATTGTTGCGGCATGTTCTGATTGTCATGCGTTTGATGTTGCCGTCCTTGTGCCGGCCGGTAGAAAGCCGATATGAATTTAGGTCGCCTCCAGTGGCGCTCGCTCAAGACACGGGTCACTTTTACGGCTCTCTTTGTACTGATGGCCGGGATCTGTTTGCTGACGTTCTACGTCAGCCGGATGCTGCGTGAGGATATGCAGCAGCAGCTGAGCCAGCAGCAGCTGTCGGCAGTCAGCTTTATAGCCAACCATGTCAACCATGAGTTGGACGAGCGTATGCAGGTACTGCATGTCGTAGCGGCCAGCGTGCAACCGGCACAACTGGCCGATGACCATGCGATGCAGGCGCTGCTGGATAAGCAGGCCTTGCTGCTGGCGATGTTTAACGGCGGCGTTCTTGCTTACCGGACTGACGGGGTCGCCATCGCCGAGACGCCGCGTTCAGTCGGGCGTGTCGGTACCAACCATTTGTATATCGACACGATTGCCGCCGCCTTGCTCGAGGGGCGTGCCACTTTTAGCCGACCCATCATGGGTAAAGCTTTGCGCGCGCCAGTTTTCGGCATGAGTGTGCCTATTCGTGACGGGCAAGGCCGGGTGGTGGGGGCTTTATCCGGCGTGACCAATCTGGGCAAGCCCAATTTTCTCGATCAAATTACTGGCAGCACTTACGGCAAGAGCGGCCATTACGCCATTGTCGATCGCCGGAACCGGCTGGTCGTGACCTCTTCCGACAAGCTGCGCATTATGCAGCCGTTACCTGCACCCGGTACTCATGCCCTGACGGATCGCCTGTTGCGGCAGAATGCCGGCTCGGCAATTGGCACGAGCCAGCAGGGGGGGGAGGAGCTGCTTTCCAGCCAGGATATCCCGCTGGCCGGTTGGGTATTGACGGCCTCACTCCCTACTGAAGAGGCATTTGCCCCTATCCAGTCTATGCAGCAGCGCATGCTGCTGGCCGCTTGCCTGCTGTCCTTGCTGGCCGGTGTGCTGATCTGGTGGCTGCTGCGGCGTCAGCTTTCACCTTTGCAACAGGCCGCCAGTATGTTGACGCAACTGGCAGAGCAGCCTCCTGCCGTGTCGGCCTTGCCTATCCAGCGCCATGATGAAATCGGCAGTTTGATTGCCGGTTTTAACCGCTTGCTCGCCAAGCTGGCCCAGCGTGAACGTGCCTTGCAGGAAAGCCGGAGCATGTTGTCGGAAATTCTGGCCAATGTGGATGCAAGTATTTATCTGAAAGATACAGAAGGGCGTTATCTCTTTGCCAACCGCCCGGTGCTGACCTTTTTTGGCGCTTCTCTTGAGGAGGTCGTCGGGCAGAGGGATGAGCATTTTTTCGACCCGGATACGGCTGCCCGCTTGTGCCTGAATGACCGTCAGGTGCTGGATCAGGGTCTGGTGCTGCGCACGGAAGAGAGCAATTTGCAGGTGCAGGGGCGCTGCGCGACCTACTGGACCGTCAAGTTGCCGCTACGCAATGCTGCCGGTGAGATTTATGCCTTGTGCGGAATCTCTACCGATATGACCGAAAGCAAGCGCATTGAAAAATACGAACAGTTCCGCAGCCAGACCCTTGAACTGCTGGTGAAGGGCGCTTCCTTGCCGGTGTTGCTGCAGGCCATTGTGCAGGGGGTGGAGCAGGTTGACCCGGCCATGTTGTGCAGTATCCTGCTGCTGGATGAAGACGGTCGCCATCTTGGCCAGAGCGTAGCGCCGAGCCTGCCTGAGTTTTATGTTGCCGCTATTGACGGCGTCGAGATCGGGGTCGGCGTAGGCTCTTGTGGAACGGCGGCCATCACCGGGCAGCGGGTGATCGTCGAGGATATCCAGCAACATGCTTATTGGGCGCCATATAAGGAGTTGGCAGCGCGTGCCGGGCTGGCGGCTTGCTGGTCGCAGCCGATATTGTCATCCGCCGGCAAGGTGCTGGGGACTTTTGCCATCTATGCGCGCGAAGTGCGCCAGCCTGGCACCAGCGATATCGCGATTATTGAACAGTCTGCCCATCTGGTCAGTATCGCGCTTGAGCGCAAACAGGCGGAGGACAAGCTGCATCTGGCGGCGAGCGTGTTCACTCATGCGCGTGAGGGCATCATGATTACCAGCCTTGATGGCAGAATCATTGATATCAATGCTGCGTTCAGCCAGATGAGTGGGTATTCTCGCGCTGAAGTGCTGGGGCAGAACACCCGTCTGTTCAAGTCGGGCCGGCATCCGGATGCGTTTTATAGTGAGCTGTGGCAGCAATTGGGTATATGCGGCTATTGGTCGGGTGAACTGTGGAACCGCCACAAGAATGCCGAGATCTGTGCCGAGATGGTGACAATCAGCGCCATACGCGATAGCGCAGGCAGTACGCGGCAATATGTGGCGCTGTTTTCCGATATCTCCGCATTGAAGGCGCATCAAAACCAGCTTGAATACATGGCGCATTATGATGCGCTGACCCGTCTGCCCAACCGTATCTTGCTGGCGGACAGATTGCAGCAGGCCATGAGGCAGAGCTCCAGAAGCGGGCATGCACTGGCTGTTGTCTATCTGGATCTGGATGGTTTCAAGGAAGTCAACGACCAGTATGGACATGCAGCGGGCGACCAGTTGCTGCTTGTGCTGGCCGATGGCATGCGAAACGCCCTGCGGGATGGCGATACGCTGGCTCGTCTGGGCGGCGATGAGTTTGTCGCGGTGCTGCCGGACCTGTCTGAGCCTGCAGCCTGCAAGCCCATTCTGGCCCGATTGCTGGATGCCGCAGCGCAGACCGCGATGGTGAATGGTGAGGCCTTGCAGGTTTCGGCCAGTGTGGGGGTCACGTTTTATCCGCAGCAGCAGGAGGCAGTAGATGCCGACCAGCTCTTGCGTCAGGCCGATCAGGCCATGTATCAGGCCAAACTGGCCGGACGTAACCGCTTCCACCTGTTTGATGCGGAGGAAGATCGCAATATCCGCCACCACCATGCCAGTCTGAAGCGTTTGCGCCAGGCGTTGAATGATGGCGAGTTTGTGCTGTATTACCAGCCCAAGGTCAATATGCGTAGCGGTGAAGTGGTGGGGGCCGAGGCACTGATACGCTGGCAACATCCAGAGCAAGGCTTGCTGCCACCTGGCGAATTCCTGTCGGCCATCGAGAATGACCCTTTGGCCATTGAACTGGGGGAGTGGGTGATTGCGACCGCATTGGCCCAGATGCTGGCGTGGCGGGAGGCAGGGCTGGATATACCGGTTAGCGTCAATATCGGAGCATACCAATTGCAACAGGCCGGTTTCGCCACGCGCTTGCGGGCGCTATTGGCGGCACAGCCGGCGGTTCGGCCTGGCGATCTGGAACTGGAGGTGCTGGAAACCAGTGCCATGGAGGATCTGAGCGGGGTATCGCAGCTGATCGCGGCATGCGGCGAGATCGGTGTTGTGTTTGCGCTGGATGATTTTGGTACCGGCTATTCCTCGCTGACGTATCTGAAACGCTTGCCGGTTGTCCTGCTTAAGGTGGATCAGAGTTTTGTGCGCGACATGCTGGAAGATGCCGATGATTTGGCCATTCTGGAAGGCGTGATCAGTTTGGCCGCGACTTTCCGGCGCCAGCTTATTGCCGAAGGCGTGGAAACCATCGCGCATGGCGAACTGCTGCTGCAATTGGGGTGCGAACTGGCGCAGGGCTATGGTATTGCGCGCCCTATGCCCGGGCCGGCCTTGCCGGACTGGGCCGCGCTCTGGCGACCCGACCCGGCCTGGCAAGATGTGGCGGTGATTGAGCGCCATCATTTACCGCTGCTATTTGCCCAAGTGGAACATCAGGCATGGATGGATCATATGGTCCGCTATCTTCGCGGCGGACAAGTGGCTCAGCCCGCGCTGGATCCAAAGCGTTGTCGCCTGGGCTTATGGCTTGGTGGCGAGGGCTTGCTGCGTTACGGGGCATTGCCGGCCTTGACCCAGGCTGCAGCCTTGCATGATCAAGTCCATGCACAGGCTGCGCGTTTGTGCGAGTGGCGGGTATTGGGCCGGCAGGCACAGGCCGATGCCGGCATCGAGGCGCTGCAGGAACTGCATGCCGGGTTGCAGGATCAGCTAAAAAAGCTGGAGGTAGTGTCGGGGCAGGGTCTTGTTTCACGTGTTGAAGCCCGGGTTTAAGAGCTTGTCGCTTACGTGCGGCATGCGAGTATAAGCCGGACGCGCCCGGCGCCTTGCACCCCCGGCTTCACCCGTATTCGTCATCAACCTGTGCCACCTGCCACCACCAGTTGGTGCATACGGGTCATGCAAGGTGATGGCGAAGCGCTTGGTTCCGGCAGGTGCATCGCTTTCAGACTAGCGGTGGCGATATATTATTGCCGCTGCAGCCCCAGACAAGGGCAAAACATCGTGCTGGCAGAAAGTGCTGTATCTCACGGATTATCCTTTTCGTAGATGCGGCGCTTACTTGAATACACCCAGCAGCTTCAGCACAAACAGCAAGATCACGGCGCCCAGAATGCCGAAGCCCAGGCCGGTCAGTGAAAATGCGCCGGCGCTGTCGGCTGCACCGATGCCCAGCACGCTGCCGAACACCCAGCGCCCGAGTGCCGAGCCGATAATACCGACCAGGACATTGGCGATAATGCCTTGCTGGGCGTCAGTGCCCATGACCTTGCTGGCCAGCCAGCCGATCAGACCCCCCACAATCAGGGTGATGATCCATCCCATAAAGTTCTCCTCCTGTACGTACCTGATAAATGATGATGTACCGTGCCAGCATAGACGCATTTCTGGTTTTTTTTGCACGGCGCGCAGGTGACAGGCTTTACGGTATCATCGCCGCTCGCCCATCTGTCTTTGTGATGTCATGCCCCATTCTGTTGATGAACTGATTGCCCGTCTGCCCAAGACCGAGCTGCACCTGCATATTGAAGGCACGCTGGAGCCGGAGCTGATGTTTGCCTTGGCGCAGAAAAACGCCGTTGCCCTGCCGTATGCCAGCGTGGAAGAAGTCCGTGCCGCCTATGATTTTTCCAATCTGCAGTCTTTTCTCGACCTGTATTACGCCGGTGCCGGCGTATTGCTGACTGAGGATGATTTTTTCGATCTGGCCTGGGCCTATCTTGAGCGCGCACATGGCGACCGTATCGTGCACGCCGAAATCTTCTTCGACCCGCAAACCCATACCGCCCGCGGTGTTCCCTATGCCACCGTGCATCGCGGCCTGTGCCGTGCGCTTGCTAAAGCACAGCAGCAGTGGGGCATGAGCTCGCGCCTGATCCTGTCTTTCTTGCGCCATCTGAGCGAGGACGACGGCTTTGCCGTGCTGGACGAGGCTTTGCCGTTTATTGACGAGATAGACGGCTTCGGCCTGGATTCGAGCGAGCTTGGCCATCCGCCGGAAAAATTCGCGCGCCTGTTTGCCCGTTGCCGCGAACTGGGCAAGCCGGTAGTGGCGCATGCAGGAGAGGAGGGGCCGCCGGACTATGTGTGGCAGGCGCTGGAGGGTTTGCAGGTGTGCCGCATCGATCACGGTGTACGTTCGCTGGAAGATGCGGCGCTGGTCGCGCGTCTGGCACAGGCGCGCATGCCGTTGACCGTTTGCCCCTTGTCCAATCTCAAGCTCAAGGTGGTGGATGATCTTGCCGTGCATCCGCTGAAAAAAATGCTCGATGCCGGTTTGTGCGCGCTGGTGAATTCGGATGACCCGGCTTATTTCGGCGGCTATCTGGGGGAGAATTTGCTGGCTTGCCGTCAGGCGCTGGACTTGTCGGCGGATGATGTTGTGCAACTGGTCAAGAACGGGTTTGAGGCCAGCTGGTTGCCATCCGCACAAAAAGCCTGCTGGCTGGCCGAATGCGATGCCGTCCTGGCTGCGTGGGAAAATGAAGCATGAGCGTGGTCTCGCCCTGTATTGGCCAGTGCAAGCTGGATGAGAGCGGCCGCTATTGCACCGGCTGCCAGCGCACGCGCGATGAAATCGGTGCCTGGAGTGCGATGAGTGATGCCGGCAAGAAGGCAGTGTGGGCGCGCTTGCTGTCGCTTAAGCCAGCCGTGAGGCAAAAGGTGTGCGAGGCGTGCGGTGCCGGCTTTGCTTGTGGCAGCGGCGCTAAGGACGGGACTTGCTGGTGCAATGACCTGCCCAATGTGCTGCCGCCCACCCCGGGCGTGGCCGATTGTCTGTGTCCGGATTGCCTGAAACAAAAGCTGGCTGCCGAGTATCAGGCGCGCGGTCTGGATTGCCCGCTTTAAATGAAACCCATGCCCGCGGTGATCGCTCTCTTTGCCGCGGGTTTGCTTCCACTTGCCTTGCTCATGGGCGATACATTGCATTTTTCTAAAGTGAATATGATTACATAGTAATTTATTCATTCTGTTCTCCTCTGTACATTCCGGATCAAGCAAAGACCACGGGCCTTGTTAGTCAGGCCCGGTTTTGAGAATCAGGAATCCGGAGGAAATCATGTCCCAAAGTTTGCCTTGTCTCTTTGTTGATCTGCCGCTGGTGCGTGCCAATGCCGAAGCAATGGTCGAGTTATGCGAGGCGTCGGGCATCCACCCGGTCGGCATCACCAAGCTGGCCTGCGGCTCGCATGAAGTGGCTGAAGCCTACCTCGATGGCGGCATCCGCACCTTGGGCGACTCGCGTATCCATAATCTGGAAAAGCTGCAGGACTTGCCTGCGCAAAAACTGCTGCTGCGCATTCCCGCCGCAAGCGATGCCATGGATGTGGTGCGCTACGCCGATATCTCGCTCAACTCCGAAGAACACACGATACGGGCCCTGTCTGCGGCAGCCGTAGCGCAAGGGCGCGTACACAAAATCATCGTGATGCATGACTTGGGCGACTTGCGCGAGGGCTGTTTCAATGCTGACGACACCGTGGCGCTGGCGCATCTGGTCAGCGAGTTGCCCGGTCTCGAACTCGAAGGTCTGGGCACCAATCTCGCCTGCTATGGCGGCGTCGAACCCTCTACCGAAAACCAGCAGCAACTGGTCGATATTGCACACCGTATCGAGCATGAACTGGGCGTGAAGCTGCATGTGGTTTCCGGCGCCAGCTCCGCTGCATTGCCCTTGCTGCTTAGGGGCGGCTTGCCGGACGGCATCAACCAGCTGCGTCTGGGCGCGTCCTTGCTGATGGGCATCGGTCTGAATGACGACCCGATTCCGGGCACGAGTCAGGACACCATGCGTCTGGGGGTCGAGATTATCGAGCTCAAGGAAAAACCGTCGGTACCTGTCAATTCGACTGCACTGGATGCTTTTGGCAACAAGCCGGTATTCGAGGATCTGGGTATCCGCCGGCGCGCCATCTGCGCTATCGGCAAACAGGATGTGAATTTCGACGACCTGATCCCGCTGGATCCTGCGCTACGCATTATTGGCGGCAGCTCTGACCACCTGATTCTCGATGTGACCGAGACTGCGCAGCCTTATCAGGTCGGCGACACCATCTACTTCGCGCTGAGCTACGGCGGCGCCTTGCAATGCATGACTTCCGAGTACGTGCGCAAAGAATACTTGCACTAAGCCATATGGGCTTCCGACTCATTGAAATGGAGTAAAACATGACTGAAGTCGTACAAGGAGGGGCCGCGCCCGCGGCCGAACCCAAGCTGAAACTCGGCGCGCTGACCGCGCTGGTCGTCAGTGCCCTGATTGCAGCAGGCATCTTCTCGCTGCCGCAGAATATGGCGAAATCGGCCGGTGCCGGTGCGATCATCATAGGCTGGGCGATTACCTTCGTCGGCATGCTGATGCTGGCTTTCGTGTTCCAGACGCTGGCCAACCGCAAGCCCGATATCGAAGGCGGTGTCTACGGTTATGCCCGCGCCGGTTTCGGTCCGTATATGGGCTTTAACTCGGCCTGGGGTTACTGGATCTCGGCGTGGATCGGCAACGTGTCTTACTACGTGGTGATCTTCTCTGCCTTCAGTTCTTTTTCCGGCCTGGAATTCTTCGGTGAGGGCAACACCCTGCCGGCCATCCTGTGCTCGTCCGTGCTGCTGTGGGCCTATCATTTCCTGATTTGCCGCGGCATTCAGGGTGCGGCGATGATCAATATCATCACCACCGTTGCCAAGCTGATTCCGCTGGGCCTGTTCCTGGTGCTGGTATTTGTTGCCTTCAAGATCGAAACTTTCCAGCTCGACTTCTGGGGACGTCCGGAACTGGGTTCCGTGCTGGATCAGGTCAAGAGCACCATGCTGGTAACCACCTGGGTGTTCATCGGTATCGAAGGCGCGTCGATTTTCTCCAGCCGTGCCGAGAAGATGGCCGATGTGGGCAAGGCGACAATGATCGGTTTTGCGCTGTCCATCATGATGTTCGTTGCCGTGTCGCTGCTGTCGCTGGGCGTGCTGTCCCAGCCTGAACTGGCTGCGCTGAAGAACCCGTCTACCGCTGGCGTGCTCAAGGCTGCCGTAGGTGACTGGGGTGCGACACTGATGAATGCCGGTCTGATTATCTCGGTTGGCGGTGCACTGCTGGCCTGGACCTTGCTCGCAGCCGAAGTGCCATACCTCGCCGGTAAAGACGGCACCATGCCGGCTTTCCTGGGCAAGACCAATGCCAAGGGTGCTCCGGTCAATGCGCTGCTGCTGACCAATGGTCTGGTGCAACTGTTCCTGATCATCACCCTGTTCAATGGTTCGGCTTACCTCGACCTCTTGTATCTTGCTACGTCGATGATCCTGATCCCTTACCTGTTGTGTGCGCTGTATGCTGCGATGATCGCCGTGCGCAAGGATGGCTATAAGGGTGAAGAAGGTGCTGCAGGTAAAGACTTGGTGGTTGGCGTGCTGGCCTCGGTTTACGGTTGCTGGCTGCTGTATGCGGCAGGCCCTAAATACCTGCTGCTGTCCATGGTGCTGTACGCCCCAGGCATTCTGTTCTACCTGAAGGCCCGTAGCGAGCAGAAGCTGGCCGCCTTTACCCGTAACGAAATGGTGTTGGCCGCAATTGCTGTCGTGCTTGGTTTGTTTGCCGCCTGGCAACTGGCCACCGGTGCCCTGACGCTGTAAACCAACGTTTTCCGTGATGTACCCTATTGCCCCCGCGCTGCGGGGGCTTTTTTGTGCGTGTTTGATTAAGGTCAAATCGGCGCTAAGGGGTTGGCGGTAGTTTTCGCTACCTTGTTGCCGGCTGTTTTATTGCCGGCCATGGAAAACGAAAATGGAAGGCTGGCCGTGCGTCTGGATAATTTCGATCTCAGGTTGTTGCGCATCTTTATCACCATTGTCGAGAGTGGCGGATTTTCGGCTGCCCAGGCCAAACTGGGTATGAGCCAGTCGGCCATCAGCTGCAAAATGCACGATCTGGAAACCCGGCTGGGCATGTGTCTGTGCCTGCGCGGTCGCAGCGGCTTCAAGTTGACGGTAGAAGGGCAGCAGGTTTACGAAGAAACCCTGCGCCTGCTGTCTCAGCTTGGGCAGTACGAGAACAAGCTGGGCCTGATACGCGAGCAGATTTTCGGTCATGTGCGCATCGGGGTCGTTGACACCATTGCGATGAATCCTGCTTGCCGTCTGCCGGTCAGCCTGCGCGAGTTCACACGCAAGTATCCGGAAGTCAGTGTGACGCTGGATGTGATGGAGTCCAATGAAATCGAGGTGTTGTTGTTGCAGGGCAAGCTGAGCATAGGCTTGTGCTCCAGCGATTACGAAATGCCCGGCCTGGAATACATCCCTTTGTTTTCCGAGCGCCAGCGCCTGTATGCTGCTGCATCGCATCCGGTGTTCCAGCTCGATCCCCCGGTATCGCGTAAAAAAGATCTGTTGCCGTTTGCCATTGCCGGGCGCGGCAAGCCCGGTGTGACGCCACTGGACGAAGCCGATGGCTTTTGCTCGCGTGCCGTTTCGGCCCATATGGAAGGCACGGCCTTGCTCTTGCTTTCGGGCGAGCAAATCGGATATTTGCCCGAGCATTATGCCGTGCCCTGGGTCGCTGCCGGTGTGTTGCGTGTTCTGGATTTGCCTGCCTTGGACTACTTTCCCGCATTCAGCCTCTGTTTGCCGCGTTACGGCCAGAGCTCGCAAGCGACGCAGCGCATGCTGGTTGAGCTACTCGCCCCTTATCCGCAAGCTGCAGGAAAGGTTGTGCGCGAGCACTGGCCAGAGGCCGTGATTTAGCATCTGGCTTCTTCCTTCAGTTTGGGCGCATCTGACCGGGATCAAATCAACTGAATAAGAATACCTTTATATTCATGGCATGATTATCCGACTGACCCGCCAGCGGGCCGGCCACAGGAGCATGTATGCAGGTATTCAAGGCTGATGTTGTGATTGTGGGGGCCGGCGGGGCCGGTTTGCGGGCGGCGATTGCCGCCGCCGAACTGGATCCGGCACAAAGCATTGCACTATTGTCCAAGGTCTACCCGATGCGCAGCCACACGGTGGCGGCCGAGGGCGGCGCAGCCGGCGTGGTGCAGGCACACGACAGTCTGGAGCATCACTTTAACGACACGGTGTCCGGTGGCGACTGGCTGTGCGAGCAGGATGTGGTCGATTATTTTGTCGGCGAATGTACGCGCGAGATGGTGCAGTTGGAACATTGGGGCTGTCCGTGGAGCCGCAAGGAAGACGGCCATATCAATGTGCGCCCGTTTGGCGGCATGAAAATAGAACGCACCTGGTTTGCCGCCGACAAGACCGGCTTCCATATGTTGCACACCCTGTTCCAGACCTCGCTCAAATATCCGTCCATCCGCCGCTTCGATGAATACTTTCTGCTTGACCTGATTGTCGACGACGGCCGGGCCCAGGGCGTGCTGGCAGTGGAAATCGCCAGCGGCGAGATGATCCTGATTGAAGCCGGTGCGGTGGTGTTTGCCACCGGCGGTGCCGGACGCGTGTTCCGCGAGAACACCAATGGCGGCATCGTCACCGGCGACGGCATGGCGGTGGCCTATCGCCATGGTGTGCCTTTGCGCGATATGGAGTTCGTGCAGTATCACCCGACCTGTATGCCGGGCACCGGGCTGCTGTTTACCGAGGCCTGTCGCGGCGAGGGCGGGCTACTGGTCAATAAGGATGGCTACCGCTACCTGCAGGACTATGGTCTGGGGCCGGCCGAGGACAAGCCGCGCAATAAGGCGATGGAGCTGGGGCCGCGCGACCGTCTGAGCCAGGCCTTCTGGTACGAGATGCAGAAGGGCCGCACCATAGACGGCCGCTACGGGCCGGTGGTGCATCTGGATTTGCGCCATCTGGGCGCGGAAAAATTGCACGAGCGCCTGCCGCAAATCTGCGAGCTGGCACGCGAATTCATGGGTGTCGATCCGGTCACCGAGCCGATTCCGGTGCGCCCGGCCGTGCACTACACCATGGGCGGCATACCGGTCGATGTGCACTGCGCATCCTCCTTGAGCGGCCTGTTTGCCGCCGGCGAGTGTTCCAGCGTTGGCATCCACGGCGCCAACCGTCTGGGCTCCAACTCGCTGGCCGAGTTGTCGGTGTTCGGCAAGGTGGCCGGCGAATCCGCCAGCCGTTATGCGCGTGAAGCCAAGCCGCGCAATAGCGCCGCCTTGCTCAAACTGGCCGAAGCGGCCGCCTTGCCTGCGAAAAACCTGCTGCGCCGCGACGGCAGCGAGCGCATTGCCGATATCCGCCGCGAAATGGCGCAGACCATGGAAGAGGGCTGCGGCATCTACCGCTTGCACGACAGCATGCAGGCCACCTGCGACAAGCTGGCCGAGCTTAAGGTGCGCTACCGCAATATCCACATCGAAGACCGCTCTTCGGTGTGGAATAGCGACTGGCTGCTGGCGATCGAGCTGGGTTACCAGCTGGATGTGGCCGAAGCCATGGCACATTCGGCGCTGAACCGGCGCGAGTCGCGCGGCGCGCACCAGCGTCTGGACGGCTACGAGGCGCGCGACGACATCAACTTCCTCAAGCACTCGCTGGCGCACTACCAGAGCGGGTGCGCACCGGTCATTTCCTATGGCAACGTGAAAATCACCCGCTCGCCACCGCGCGTGCGTGCGTATGGTGCGGCAGGCGAGGCAGCGGAAAAACAACAGGCAGGGCAGGAGGCTAAAGAATGAGCGCAGCAATGGCTAAGGTTTCGGTATTGCGTTACCGCCCCGAGCAGGACGAGGTGCCGGTGTGGCAGGATTATCAGGTGCCGTACAGCGACGACATGTCGGTACTGACCGCGCTGAACTACATCAAGGATGAGCTGGACGGCACGCTGAGCCTGCGCTGGTCATGCCGGCAGGCGATTTGCGGCAGTTGCGGCATGATGATAGGTGGCAAGCCGTCTCTCGCCTGCAAGACCTTCCTGCGCGACTACCCCGAAGGAATCAGGGTCGAGGCGCTGGCCCACTTCCCGATCGAGCGCGACCTGGTGGTGGTGATGGACGGCTTTATGGACAAGCTGCAGAAGGTCAAGCCCTACATCATCCCCAAAGAAGCGCGCTCGCTGGATGAGGGCGAGTATTTGCAGACGCCGGCAGAAATGGATCTCTATGCCCAGTTTGCCGGCTGCATCAACTGCGGCTTGTGTTATGCCGCCTGTCCGCAGGTCGGCCTCAACCCCGACTTTATCGGCCCGGGCGCCATTGCATTGCTGCACCGCTACAACCTTGACAGTCGCGATGGCGGCAGCGCCGAGCGCATGGCGCTGATCAATAGCGAAGTCGGCGTGTTCAATTGCACTGCGGTGGGTTATTGCTCCGAGGTGTGCCCGAAGATGGTGGACCCGGCAAATGCGGTCAACGTGGGCAAGATGAACAGCGCGCGCGACTACTTCTTCCGCTTTATGCGTCCTGCTGGCGAAAAAGGAGAGTGCCGATGAGTGCGAGAAAACCCTATGTCCGGCCTATGGCTGGCTGGTGGCGCCGCGACCCGTTTTTCGTCGAGTATATGGTGCATGAAGGCACGGCTTTTTTTGTCTGGCTGTATGCACTGGAGCTGCTGGCGGGCGTGCTGTGTCTGGCACAGGGCAAGGCCGCGTGGGATGCCTACCGCGCGTTCGTTGCCAGTGTGCCGCTGTTGATCCTCAACGCCGCCATCTTCGCCATGATGCTGTATCACGGCTACACCTGGTTCAAGATCATGCCGCGCACCTTGCCGCCGATGAAGGTCGGCGGCAAGCGGGTGGCCGGTGCGACCATTACCGCGCTGGGCTTGGGCGGTGCACTGGTGGCCAGCGTGCTGCTATTCGGGATTGTATGGATGTTGACGAGCGGAGGTGCACAATGAACCAAGCCCTGAAGCGTAGTCATGAGCCGATATTCTGGCTGCTGTTTGGCGCAGGCGGCATGTTGGCGGCGCTGATCGGCGCCATGCTGGTGTTGATCACCGCCTTTGCCGTCCCCCTGGGGCTGTTGCCGGCGGATGCTTTCTCCTACGCCAATATGCTGGCCTTTGCGCAGAACCTGTTCGGCAAGGCCTTTATCCTGGCAGTGGTAGCCTTGTTCTTCTGGCATGCGGTACACCGCATCTTCCATAGTCTGCACGATGTGGGCATCCATGCCGGCACCGGCGCCCGTGTGCTGTGTTACGGCACGGCATTGGCCGGCACGCTGCTCACTGTCTGGGCGCTGTGGACGATAGGCTTCTGAGTTTGGGTAAAGCGTTGACACCGCCCGGCTTTGGCCGGGGTGTGTCATGACCAGCGTTTAAACCAGCACCTGACGCGTGTTGCGCATGTACTGATGAATCTGTGTTTCGATATCCGGGGCGGTCAGTACTTCGGGGCGGCGGCCATGCGGGCAGGGCAGGCTGGCGGTAGTGCCGAACAGGCGGCAGATCAGCGGGCGTTCGCTGTAAACCTGACAGCCCTTGTCACCCAGATGCGGGCAACTCAGTGCCGCCAGTGCGGCCTCGTGCTCGGCTGTGCTTTTGCGCGGCAGTCTGGCCATTTCCTCGCTCGAAGTAGTGACCGGGCCGCAGCAATCGTGGCAGCCGGGGACACAGGCAAAGGCCGGGATCTGGCTGCGGAAAAAACGGATTTTCTGGCTATTGCTGTTCATGATGGGGTAGGCGATCCGGTCGGCAAAAATAATAAAGGCGTCCGCAAGCGGACGCCTTTGCCTACGGTGATGCGTGCTTAGTTTTCTGCCGCATTCATGGCATTGATGCTGAAGCCGGCATCCACATAGGTGATTTCACCGGTAATGCCCGACGACAGGTCGGACAAGAGGAAGGCGGCCGTATTGCCGACTTCTTCGGTGGTGACATTGCGGCGCAGGCAGGCCTGATCGGCCGCGGCGCTGAGCAGCTTGGAGAAGCCGGAGATGCCGGCTGCCGCCAGCGTCTTGATCGGGCCGGCCGAGATGCCGTTGACGCGTATGCCTTCTTTGCCCAGGCTGGCAGCCATAAAGCGTACCGACGCCTCCAGGCTGGCTTTGGCCAGACCCATCACGTTGTAGTTGGGCATGGCGCGTACTGCGCCCAGATAGGACAGGGTAAGCAGCGATGCCTTGCGTCCCTGCATCATCGGACGTGCCGCCTTGGCCAGTGCCGGGAAGCTGTAGGCCGATACGTCGTGTGCGGTCTGGAACGCTTCGCGGCTCAATGCGTCGAGAAAGTCGCCTTCCAGCGCTTCGCGCGGGGCGAAAGCAATGGCGTGTACCAGACCGTCCAGACCTTCCCACTCCTTGCCCAGATCGGCAAACAGTGCATTGATTTCGTCATCGTTCTGCACATCGCAGCGGAAGACCAGCTTGGAGCCGAAGTCGGCGGCCATGTCACGAACACGCGTTTCCAATTTGTCGACTACATAGGTAAACGCCAGTTCTGCCCCTTCACGGTGGCAGGCTTGGGCGATGCCGTAGGCGATCGAACGGTTGGAAATCATGCCGGTGATCAGAATTTTCTTGCCTTGCAGGAAACCCATTTCGAGTCCTTGTACATGTAACAAGCGGGCATTATACCCGATGCGTGCCGTTCGCCTAATGCCCCGTGTCTGGCAAAGGCGGGCTTGTGGTATTTGTTGCCTGAAAAGCACGCAGTGCCTGTTTCAGTGTCTGGTAAAGATGGTCGGCGCTGCCCCAGTCTTGCTGGGCATGGCTTTGCTGCCATTGCAAGAGTTCGGCACGCCGCCCGGCCAGCGCCAGATGGATGCCGCGCAGCCTGAGTTCGTGTTTGAGTTCGTGCAGGGCATAAAGCCCGGTGGCGTCCAGACGGGTCAGCGGCAACATGTCTATGATCATCCAGCGCAAGCCGGTTTGTGTCTGGCAGGCTTGCAAGGCGCGGTGCTTGAAGTAGGGGGCATTGAAAAAAACAAGCGGCGCATTGAAGCGGTAAATCAGCACGCCGGGTTCCAGTATTGCATCGGGGTGGCGCCGGCTGTCGTGAAAACCGGGTACGCCGGGGATGCGACCGAGAATCTCGTCGTCGGGCCGGGCGGTAATGCGGATAAAACGCAAGAGAGACAGGCCGATGGCAATCGCGATGCCCTGCATTACGCCGGCGCTCACCACCCCCAGCGTGGTCAGCAGTGCGACGCCCAGTTCGCTGCGGCTGATCTGGCGCAACTGGCGCAGTGTGGCCAGATCGATCAGGCCAAAGGCTGCATGCATCAAAATGGCGGCCAGCGCTGCGATCGGAACAAATTGCAAGGGGCGCGTCAGAAACACAATGGCCAGCGCGATCATGCCGGCGGTGACGACCGACACCATTTGGGTTCGCCCGCCAGTCGAGAGGTTGACGGCAGTGCGCGAGTCGGCGGCGCTGATGGCAAAGCTGCCGGACAGCGCCGCCGCGATATTGGCCGCGCCCAGCGCATTGAGTTCCTGATCCGGGTCGATTTGTTCGCCGGTTTTGGCGGCAAAACTGCGGGCGGTCAGGATGGCGTTGGAAAAACTGATCAGAGCAACGCCAGCGGCCGCCGTCAACAGCCCGCCCAACTCGTAAGCCGATATATGGCTAAAGTCCAGGTGCAGGGTAGGCAAACCGGCAGGTACGAAGCCCAGTGTGGCCACCCCCTTGGCTTGCAAACCCAGCGCAGCCACGGCGGTGCTGCTGGCGATGATGGCGACAAGCGCAGCAGGCAGGCGCGGTAGCAGGCGGTCACAAAGCAGCATCGTAGCGAAGGTCAACAGGCCGATGGCCAGTGTCGGCAGGTGGGTTTGCGGCAGTTTATCGGCCAGTTCGGCCAGGCGCGGCAAAATACGGTGGCTATCCAGAGTAAAACCCAGCAACGGCCCGCTTTGGCCGATGAAAATACTCAGCGCTACACCGTTGAGAAAACCGACCAGAATGGGGCGGGACAAAAAGTCGGCCAGCAAGCCCAGGCGCAGGCGTGCTGCGAGCAGGCACAACACGCCGGCAAAAAACGCCAGCAGTGCCGACAGCGCAAGGTAGGTGTCCGGCTGCTGGGCGGCCAGCGGAGTCAGGGCGCTGGAGACCATGGCGCAAGTGGCGGCATCCGGCCCTAGTATCAACAGGCGCGAGCTGCCGAATAGTGCATAGGCCAGTAGTGGCAGCATGCAGGCATACAGGCCGATTTCAGGCGAAAAGCCGGCCATTTGTGCGTACGCCACCGCCACCGGCAGGGCAATACTGGCCACGGTGAGGCCGGCATACAGATCGGCCGGTAAATCCTGACGCCGGTAGTGGACGAAAACCGGCAGTCCCGGCATCAGGCGGTACAGGCGTGTGCGCAAGGCGGGAAGGGGGTAAGTCATGCCTGTACTATACGCCCTGCTATATTTTTGTCATGCAAAGTGGTTGCCGGCCCAAAGCCAGAGCCTTGCCGGATTCGGGCTTGCCGCTGGGCTTGTGGCTTTGCTACCATCAGCGCTTAAACAGCGAATAACGCATACATACCCAGAGGAAACCATGAGCGATCTTATCCAGCACGTTAGCGATGACTCCTTCGAACAGGATGTACTGAAGGCACAAGGCCCGGTTCTGGTTGATTACTGGGCCGAGTGGTGTGGTCCTTGCAAGATGATCGCCCCGATTCTGGACGACGTGTCGCGCGATTACGAAGGCCGCCTGAAAGTGGTCAAGCTGAACATCGACCAGAACGAGCAGACCCCGCCCAAGTTTGGTATTCGTGGCATTCCTACCCTGATGCTGTTCAAGGATGGCGAAGTGGTGGCAACCAAGGTTGGTGCACTGGCCAAGGGTCAGTTGACGGCATTTATTGACAGCCACATCTAATCAAGACTATCCTTCCAGCAGTTTCATGTACGGGCGGCCCCTCCGCCGCCTGTTCTCCCGTTTTCTTCCTCATACTTCCGGCTTTTGAAGTCAATCGTTTCCCTTCACTTCATCAAAAGTCGACACACGGCTGCTATGCACTTATCTGACCTCAAACATCTCCACGTCACCCAATTGGTGGAAATGGCGATCGCCAATGAAATTGACGGCGCCAACCGCTTGCGTAAACAAGACCTGATCTTTGCCCTGCTGAAAAACCAGGCTAAAAGAGGTGAAAGCATTTACGGCGAAGGTACGCTGGAGGTGTTGCCCGACGGTTTCGGCTTCCTGCGTAGCCCGGATACTTCGTACCTGGCCGGTCCGGATGATATTTATGTCAGCCCCAGCCAGATCCGCCGCTTCAACCTGCATACCGGCGACAGCATCGAAGGCGAGATCCGCACGCCAAAAGACGGCGAACGCTACTTTGCACTGGTGAAGGTCGACCGGGTCAATAGCGAGCCGCCGGAAAACTCCAAGCACAAGATCCTGTTTGAAAACCTGACGCCGCTGTTTCCGACCGAGCCTTTCAGGCTGGAGCGTGATATCAAGGCGGAAGAAAATATTACCAGCCGCATCATCGACCTGATCGCCCCGATAGGCAAAGGCCAGCGTGCCTTGCTGGTGGCACCGCCCAAGTCGGGTAAAACGGTGATGCTGCAACATATTGCACATGCCATTTCGGCCAATCATCCGGAAGCGATTCTGATCGTATTGATGATCGACGAGCGTCCGGAAGAAGTGACCGAGATGCAGCGTTCGGTGCGCGGCGAAGTGGTGAGTTCGACGTTTGACGAGCCGGCTACGCGCCATGTGCAGGTCGCCGAGATGGTGATCGAAAAGGCCAAGCGTCTGGTCGAGCATAAAAAAGACGTGGTGATTCTGCTTGACTCCATTACCCGTCTGGCGCGCGCCTACAACACGGTGGTGCCGGCTTCGGGCAAGGTGCTGACCGGTGGTGTGGACGCCAATGCGCTGCAGCGTCCCAAGCGCTTCTTCGGCGCCGCGCGTAATGTCGAAGAAGGTGGCTCGCTCACCATTATCGGCACCGCGCTGGTCGACACGGGCAGCCGCATGGATGACGTGATCTACGAAGAATTCAAGGGTACCGGCAACTGCGAACTGCATCTTGACCGTAAAATGGCCGAGAAGCGTATTTTCCCTGCCATCAATATCAACCGCTCGGGCACTCGCCGCGAAGAGCTGCTGGTGCCGCAAGACCAGTTGCAGCGTATCTGGGTGTTGCGCAAACTCTTGTATCCGATGGACGATATCGAGGCGATGGAGTTCTTGCAGAACAAGATACGCGCAACCAAGACCAATGCAGCCTTCTTCGATTCGATGCGCCGCTAAGATCTGATCGCCAAAACAAGCCAGCCTTTGCGCTGGCTTTTTTTATGGCAAGCAGACATGATATGAGGATGAATCCTGTCCATCATGGTCTTCGTCCCGACTACCCCGCCACGGCCGAGGATGCCCATGGCTGGCTGTCCCTGTGTATGGCACGCGCGGCGCGACCCGTGCGCCCCGAATTTGCCCAGGGCTTTCCTGCACATGTGGCATTGCGGGCGGCGGCGGTGCTGATCGCCATACTATGGCATGCACAAGGGCCGAGCATTTTATTGACACGCCGCACCGAGGCTTTGAAAAGCCACGCCGGGCAAATCAGTTTTCCCGGCGGCAAAGTGGATGCGGACGACGCGAGTGTGATGGATGCGGCATTGCGCGAGGCTTGGGAGGAAGTCGGGCTGGCGCAAGACAGCGTCAGCGTGGTCGGCGAGATGGAGGTTTATCCGACCTTAAGCGGTTTTGCCATTCATCCGGTCGTCGGCATTATCACGCCGCCTGTGAGTCTGGTGCCTGAACCGGGGGAGGTGGCCGAGATTTTCGAGCTGCCGCTTGCGCGCGCGCTCGATCTGTCGGCCTATCAGCGCCATGCTTTTAACCGCGGTGGCGTGGTGGGCGAGTATTACTCGCTCACCCATGAAGAACATTTCATCTGGGGTGCGACCGCCGGCATGCTGCATCAGCTGGCGGTGCGTCTGGCTTAGGGTCTGTCTACTTAAAAACGGCGGTGCAAGGCACAATGCCCTATACACACGCCGCTTCCTTAGCCGTTTTTGCCTTTAAGCCTGGGTAAAGCGCATCGACAAATCGATGGCGCGGATATCCTTGGTCAGCTTGCCGATCGAGATGCGGTCAACGCCGGTTTCGGCAATGGTGCGTACCGTGTCGAAGTCCACCCCGCCCGAAGCTTCAAGTTCGGCGCGCCCCTGATTCAGCGCCACGGCCGCGCGCATTTCTTCCAGCGACATATTGTCCAGCAGTACCAGAGAGGCACCGGCGTTGAGTGCCTGTTGCAACTCGTCCAGATTCTCTACTTCCACCTGTATGCTGACCCCGGCCGGCGCCAGTGCGAATGCGCTTTGCAAAGCTGCCGCAATCGAACCGGCTGCCGCGATATGGTTTTCCTTGATCAGGATGCCATCGTAAAGCCCGATGCGCTGGTTGCAGCCTCCACCGGCCAGTACTGCGTATTTCTGTGCCAGCCTGAGACCGGGCAGGGTCTTGCGGGTGTCGAGAATGCGCGCGCGCGTGCCGGCAATCAGTGTGCTGTAGCGACGGGTTTCGCTGGCGACGGCAGACAGCAGCTGCAGGAAATTCAGTGCCGAGCGCTCGGCTGTCAGCAAGGCACGCGCCGGGCCGGTGATTTCGCATAGCGTTTGCCCCGGCGCGACGCTTTCCCCTTCTTTGACCAGCCACAGTATCTGGCAGCGGGCATCGACCTGACGGAAGCACTCGTCAAACCAGGCTTGTCCGGCTATGACGGCTTCTTCGCGCACGATAATGCGCGCCTGGCCTTGCGTTTCGGACGCAACCAGTTGTGCCGTCCAGTCGCAGGCACCGATATCTTCGGCCAGCGCGCGGGTAACGTCCTGTGCAATCAGATGAGGGGCGGGCAGGCTGGGCATGGCGTTCTCCGTGGCGGGCGACAAAAGCGCGATTCTAGCAGAATGCTGTGCTGTGATGCTTAAGGGAAACTCGCCTGTGTTCTGCTATGATTTGGGCATATTGCTTTGTCTGTGCCTGTTATGAATTTCACTGCCGACCTGTTTCCCCGTGACTGGCTAGGCTTGTCGGCGCTGCTGTCGCTGCTTGTCTTGTTGTTTTGCCTGTGGCGCACACCGTGGCGCAAGCTGGATAGCCGCCTGCTTAATGCCGGTATGGGGGCGACGGTGGCGGTGCTGGCTTTGTGGCTATTGCATGGCGGGCTGAATAACGGCCTGTCTTTTCATTTGCTGGGAGCCGCCATCCTGACGCTGATGCTGGGGCCATGGCTGGCCTTGCCGGCTTTGGCGCTGGTGCTGCTGGCGGTGTCTACGCTGGGTCTGGGGCAGTGGCAGGCTTTCGGGATGAATTTTCTCACCATGGCCTTGCTGCCGGTTGGCCTGGTGCACGGGGTATGGCGATTGAGCCGGCGCTATTTGCCGGCGAATTATTTTGTCTATCTGTTCGTGTGTGCCTTTGCCGCAGGTGGCGCCAGCCTGTTGCTGTCGACGCTGGCATCGTGTGCGGCGCTGATGCTGGCAGGGGCTTATGCGACGGACTTTTTGCTAAATGAAGTCTTGCCGTTTTATTTTTTGCTGTCGTGGTCGGAGGCGTTTACCACGGGCCTTGCGATGGCGGTCTTGACGGTGTACCGGCCGGCATGGGTGGTGTCGTTTGACGACGCGACCTATCTGGGGAAACGTGGGAATTGAGTGCGGTTTAAACCGTGAGGGACGTGATGATGGGTTTTGCCTTGTGGAGTTTGCTGATTGCCTCGCTACTGCCTTTGTTGTGGGCGGTATTGGCCAAGGCGGGGGCGCCGTACGATAACCATCAGCCGCGTACTGTGCTGGCGAATGCGACCGGGCATCGCCTGCGCGCCAACTGGGCGCAGCAAAATGCCTGGGAGGCGCTGACCCCCTGGGTCGCTGCGGTACTGGTGGCGCAGTGGGTGGGGGTCTCGCAGGCGCTGATGGACGTGGCCGCGCTGATTTTTATCGCGGCCCGTCTGGCGCATGGCGTGTTTTACATGACCGACCGGCCAACGCTGCGTTCGCTGGCCTGGCTGCTGGGCTTTGCCGCCATGGTCAGCCTGTATGTTGCAGCGGCTCGGGTGGCCGCCTAGTTCAGATTACGATAGGTTCGGGCTCGATATCGACGCCATAGTGCTGGGCGACCGTCAGCCTGACCTTGCCGGCCAGTGCCCAGATTTCAGCGCCGCTAGCCTTGCCATAGTT
The DNA here is from genome assembly GCF_009831765.1 of Craterilacuibacter sinensis. GTDB lineage: Bacteria > Pseudomonadota > Gammaproteobacteria > Burkholderiales > Chromobacteriaceae > Craterilacuibacter > Craterilacuibacter sinensis. The sequence continues at coordinate 77,648 of NZ_WSSB01000003.1, forward strand.
GACCAGTACCAGCGCCTGCTTGGCGTGTACGCCGGCATCACCGTCACGGTAGCCCTTAAGGCCTGCCTGATCGATCAGCCAGCCGGCCGCCAGCTTGACCCTGCCTTCACCTGCCGGATAGTGCGGCAGCGCCGGGTGGCGTGCCAGCAGTGCTTCGGCTTGGGTCGCATCGACAATCGGGTTCTTGAAGAAGCTGCCTGCATTGCCCAGTTGCGCGGGGTCGGGCAGCTTTTGCGAGCGGATGGCAATCACCGCCTGGCTGACATCGCGCGCCGTGGGCGCGCTGATGCCGCGGCTGTCCAGTTCGCGGGCAATATCGCCATAGGCGGTTTTGAGGCTGGCGGCTTTGTCCAGCCTGAATCGCACTGCGGTGACCAGCAGGTGCGCACCGGCTTCGTGCTTGAAGATGCTGTCGCGGTAGGCAAAGCGGCAGTCGCTGTTTGGCAAAACGACTTCGGCTCCGCCGTTTGCCAGATCGGCGCAGACTACCTCGCTGATGACGTCTTTTACTTCCACCCCATAGGCGCCGATGTTCTGCACCGGGCTTGCTCCGACCGTGCCCGGAATCAGGCTGAGGTTTTCCAGTCCGGACAGCCCCATCTCTAGCGTATGCAGCACAAAATCATGCCAGGCTTCGCCGGCGGCGGCTTCAAGCTCGATATGCGTATCGGTGTCGGCGATGACGCGTATGCCGCGGGTGGCCATGCGCACCACCATGCCCGGATAGTCGCGGGTAAACAGCATATTGCTGCCGCCGCCCAGCCATAGTACCGGCCCCTGCCGGTAGGCGTCGCTGGCGAGCAGGGCGGGCAAGTCCGCCAGCGTCTCCAGTTCGGTGTAATGGCGCGCGAGGGCATTCAGACCGAAGCTGTTATAAGGCTTGAGTGAGGTTTCACTGTGCAGGGTCAGGCTCATGGCGCAATCTTTGCTAAATGTTGGCGATGCAGGCGCTGGCGGCTTTCGCGAGCCAGATACCAGACCAGGAAAAAGGCTGCGACCGACAGGCTGACCACCAGCGCGGCCCAGAAGCCGTTGACGCCCATGGCCGGCACCAGATAATCGGTCAAGCCCAGCACAATGCCCAGTCCCAGTCCCAGCACCCAGAACGACACAATATGGATGAACATCGGAATGGTGGTGAGCTTGTAGCCGCGCAGTGCACCCGAGGCGATGGTTTGTGCGGCATCGGTCAATTGATAGACCGCGGCAAACAGCAGCAGGGTCAGGCCGATGGCGATGACTTGCGGGTCATTGGTATACATGCGGATGATGGGCTCGCGCAGCAGCAAGACCAGCACCATGGTGATAAAGGCGGCGATCAGGCCGGCTACCAGCCCTACGCCGGATACAAAGCGGGCCTGCAGATAGTCGCCCGCGCCCACGGCTTGCCCGACGCGCACCGACAGGGCAACCGACAGGCTTTGCGGCAGCATGTAGATGATGCTGGTGAAGTTGAGTACCGCCTGGTGGCTGGCCACGACCAGTGTGCCCAGCTTGGCGACCAGAAGCGCAATAAAGGAAAACAGGCTGACTTCGACAAAGAAGGACAGGCCGATCGGAATGCCCAGCTTGAGAAAGCCGGCATAGCGCCTGAAATCGGGCCAGCTCATGCGCTCGGTCAGGCCGTAGGGCTTGAAGTGCTTGGCGCGCGCGATATAGATGTAGAGTGCGATGGCATTGAACCAGAACACGATGGCGGTAGCCCAGCCGCAGCCGGCGCCGCCCATTTTGGGCATGCCGTACAGGCCGTGAATCAGGATGTAGTTAAGTGGGATATTGAGTGCCAGCGCAATCAGGCTGACCAGCATAATGGGCCGTGGCCGGTTAAGGCTGGAGGCGTAGGCGTGCAGGCTGCGGTGCATCAGCGCCGCCGGCATGCCAAGCGCGGCACCGGTGATGTAGAGCATGGTCATGTCTTCGACGTGTTCGGGCAGCGTCAGCCATAGCCTGAGCAGGGGCTCGACCGCGATCATGGCAATCATGCCCAGGATGCCGGCAAACAGACCGAACCACAGGCCCTGACGGCCGGTTTCACCGATGTCGCCATGCTCGCCCGAGCCGAACTGGTGCGACAGAATAGGGTTCAGCGCCGCCACGACCCCCATCAGGGTCACGTAGGCGGTCACGAAGATGCTGGAACCCAGGGATACGGCAGCCAGGTCATCGGTGCTGACGTTGCCGGCCATGACCGTGTCGACAAAGCCGGTGGCGACTTGGGCGACTTGGGCGATCATCATGGGTAAGGCGAGATGGATCAGGGAGCGTGCTTCGCGGCTGATGGCGCCGCGTGGCGCACGATTGAGTTCGAACAGCATGGTCATCCAGAGCAAACAGGCGTAAGCACGCTATTGTAGCGGCAAACGCCTGCTTCTGTCCGGCCTGTGCTAGCGATGGCGTGCGGGCGGGTCCTGGCGCAGCTCGCAGCTGATGACCAACTGGGCGGCAAAACGGCTATTGATGGCCAGTGCGTCATCCAGTGAAACATCGCTTATCAGCAAGCTTGTGCCTTTGTGGCGCGGGATATAGCCCAGCATCGCGGCGTGGGCCGCCAGGCTGGCCAGTGCGCCATGGGTGTCGGCATGCAGCGAGTGCGCATGCAGCACGCCGTTGAGGCTAGAAGCAGGGCGCAAGACGGCAGGTGCCGGGGCGTCGAAATCGGTGTAGTTGTCAGTCTGGCAGTCGTACATGGTTCTGTCCTTGTCGTGCGCGGGTCGCCTTATGCGGGCCCGGTCGCAGCCAGGCGTCGCTTTAGCAGGATTTATATGGGCGCCCTGCAAGTTGTCGGTTAAATCGGCGCTGGGGTCGGAACCCCGATACTCGAATAGCAGATATTGCACTGTACTCAAGAGGGCTCAGCGTAGGGTGTGCGCCCTGCCTTTGTCAAGCGAGGTGTGCATCGGCCGGTTTCGCGATATAATCCGTCCCATGTCTGTCGCGGCGTCCCGCGACCAAAACCAGAATCCGCTACCCCATTCCCATGATCCGCAAGTTAATCCGACGCGTGCTCGAACTGCCCGCAGAGTTGGGCAGCCGCCGTGGCAAACCCAAAGTCATTCCGTTTGCCATGCACGGAATCCGGCGTGACGAACTCAGTCGCGGCGCCCAACGTGTAACCTCCACCTTGCAGGAAGCCGGTTTTTCCGCCTATGTGGTCGGGGGGGCCGTACGCGACCTGATGCTGGGTGTGTCACCCAAAGATTTCGATGTCGCCACCAATGCCACGCCGGAGGAGGTGCATCACCTGTTCCGCCGCTCGCGCATCATCGGTAAGCGTTTTCGCATTGTCCATGTGATGATGGGGCCGGAAACCATCGAGGTCACTACCTTCCGTGGTGGCAATATCGGCCGCAAGAACGACTCGGGCCGCATCATGGCCGACAACTCTTACGGCTCGCAGGAAGAAGATGCGCACCGTCGCGACTTCACCGTTAATGCGCTGTTTTACAACCCGTCCGACGAGTCCATCGTCGACTTTCATCAGGGTATGCGCGATATCAAGGCCAAAAAGCTGGTGATGATCGGCCAGCCGGTGCAGCGCTACAAGGAAGATCCGGTACGCATGCTGCGCGCCGTGCGTCTGGCGGCCAAGTTAGGCTTCGCTATTGATGAAAAAACGCGCAAGCCGATTGCCTCTCATGCCGTTCTGCTCAAGGACGAACCGGCTGCGCGCCTGTTTGACGAGTTGCTCAAGCTTTTGCTGTCCGGCCATGCCTGGGACTGCCTGACCAAATTGCGCGATGAAGGCTTGTCCGGCGGCGCCTTCCCGCTGCTGGATGTGGTTATGGGCGAGGCGGCCGATGACGGTTTTATCCGTCTGGCGCTGGATAGCACCGATGCGCGCGTACGCGACGAGCGGCCGATTTCGGTCGGATTCTTGCTGGCGACCTTGCTGTGGCGTCAGGTGGATCAGCGCTGGCAGGCCTTGCAGGCGGATGGGGAAAAACCGATTCCGGCCCTGATGCAGGCCATGGCTGATGTGGAAGCGACGCAGGACAACGATTTTGCCATTCCGCGCCGCTTTAGCGTCACCATGCGCGAAATCTGGATGCAGCAGCCGCGCTTCGATGCGCGTAGCGGCCAGCGCCCGTTCCGCTTTATGGAACAGCCGCGTTTCCGTGCCGGTTTCGACTTCCTGGCGCTGCGTGCCGCGGCCGGCGAAGTGCCGCAGTCGCTGGTGACCTGGTGGGCCGATTTCCAGAAGGGCGACAATGAAGCGCGTCAGGCGCTGATTGCCGCGGTCAAGGATGAAGAGGGTGTACCTGTGCGCAAGCGCCGCCGCCGTCCGCGCAAAAAGCCTGCTGCCGGAGATGTCGCTTGACTCGCGCCTTTGTGGCTTTGGGCAGCAATCTGGATAACCCGGCCGCCCAGCTGAAGCTGGCGCTGGTGGCGCTGGCCGCCTTGCCGGGCACCTCTTTGCTGGCAAGCTCCGCCTTGTACCGCACCACACCGGTTGGTTTTATTGCTCAGCCTGATTTTGTCAATGCCGTGGCCGAGCTGGACACCGCGCTGGATGCGGATGCCTTGCTGGATGCCCTGATGCAAATCGAGCGTATGCATGGCCGTGTGCGTTCTTTTCGCAACGCGCCGCGCGTATTGGATCTGGACCTGCTGACTTATGGTGACGAGATCAGGCATAGTGAGGTGCTGACCCTGCCGCACCCGCGCATGCATGAGCGTGCCTTTGTGTTGCAGCCTTTGGCCCAGATTGCACCCGACTACCAGTTGGGTCATTACGGGTCGGCACGAGAGTTGGCCGAGCGCTTGGGTTCGGCTGGTATCGAGCGCCTGAACGACTAAACCCCCGTCCGATTGTTGGAGAGCGTGCATGAATCCTTTGCGTTATGTGGTGATAGAAGGGCCGATAGGTGCCGGCAAATCGACCTTGGCGCGCCGTCTGGCCGAGCATTGGGAAGTCGACCTTTTGGCCGAAGCGTCCGAGGCGAATCCTTTTTTGCCGCGTTTTTATCGCAGCATGCCGCATCACGCACTGTCTACTCAGCTCTCTTTTTTATTGCAGCGCAGTAGTGCCGCGCGCAGCATGATAGAGGGTGAGCTTCAGGGCCGGCCGGTGGTGTCGGACTTTTTGTTCGAAAAAGATGCTCTGTTTGCCCGTGCCAATCTGGATGCCGAAGAACTGGCACTCTACCGGCAATTGACACCGCGCATCCTGCCCGAGCATCCGTCGCCCGATCTGGTGATCTATCTGGAGGCCTCGGAAGACGTGTTGTTGTCACGGGTGGCCGAGCGCGCCTGCGAGTATGAAGTTAATTTTCCTGACGGCTATCTCAAGCGGGTGCATGAGGCTTACCGCAACTTTTTTTACGAGTATGATGCCGCGCCCTTGCTGACCGTGAACACCGATCACCTCAACTTGCTTGAGGGGGGCGAAGATTTTGAATTATTGTTGCGCTGTATTAGCGAGATGCGCGGGCAGCGCAGTTATTTTAACAAGAGCGCTTGATGCGTCTGGCCACAAGCCAGGCTTGTGCGCAGTTCCAAAGACCCTAAGGAGACACCTAGGTCATGAAAGTCACTGTCAATACCCTGAACAAGATGGCCGCCGAAGGCCGCAAGATTTCCATGCTGACTTGCTACGACGCAAGTTTTGCGAGCCTGCTGGAGGATGCCGGTGTCGATATCCTGCTGGTGGGTGACTCGCTGGGTATGGTCATTCAGGGCGTAGATTCGACCTTGCCGGTGACGCAAGAAGAGATGGAATATCATGTGCGCTGTGTCGCGCGTGGTGCCAAACGTGCGCTGGTGCTGGGCGACATGACCTTCGGCAGCTACCAGCAAAGCCCGCAGCAGGCATTTGCCAATGCGTCGCGCCTGATCCAGGCTGGTGCGCATATGGTGAAAATCGAAGGCGGCGCCTATATGGCGGAAACCACCCGTTTCCTGTCCGAGCGCGGCATTCCGGTGTGTGCCCATATCGGGCTGACGCCGCAATTCGTCAATGCTTTTGGCGGCTACCGGGTGCAGGGCAAGAGCGAAGACGATGCGCGCCGCATCGTCAACGACGCCAAGGTGCTGGCCGAGGCCGGTGCCAGCATGGTGCTGATGGAGTGCGTGCCCTCTGCGCTGGCGCGCGAAATCACCGAAACCGTGGCTGTGCCAACCATAGGCATTGGTGCCGGCGTCGATGTGTCCGGTCAGGTGCTGGTGTCGTACGATGCGCTCGGTGTCTATCCGGGCAAGAAGGCCCGTTTCGTCAAGAATTTCATGGCTGACGCCCAGAGCATACAGGGTGCGGTCGAAGCGTATGTCAAGGCCGTGCAGGACAAGAGCTTCCCTGCCGCCGAGCACACCTTCTAAGGGATGAACCATGCAAGTCATTCGTAGCATTGCCGAGCTGCGCGCTTGGCGTAAACAAGCCGCTAGCGTCGCTTTTGTGCCGACCATGGGCAATCTGCATGCCGGCCATATTGCGCTGGTTAACGAAGCGCATCAGCATGCCGCGCATGTGGTGGTCAGCATTTTCGTTAACCGCCTGCAGTTTGGCCAAGGGGAGGATTTTGATGCCTACCCGCGCACCTTCGATGATGATTGCGCCAAGCTGGAAGCGGCCGGCGTCGATGTGCTGTTCTTTCCGCTGGAAGCCGAGCTGTATCCGCATGTCCGCCAGTCGTTTAATGTCGAACCGCCGCATCTGCAGGACGAGTTGTGCGGGGCTTTCCGTCCCGGACATTTCCGTGGTGTCGCGACGGTGGTGACCAAGCTGTTCAATATTGTCGAGCCGGATTTTGCCTGCTTTGGCAAGAAGGACTATCAGCAGCTGGCGATTATCCGCGGCATGGTGGAAGACCTGAATAGCCCGGTGCAACTGGTACCGGTTGATACCGGCCGTGCCGATGATGGTCTGGCCTTGTCGTCGCGTAATGGCTATCTGACGAGCGAAGAGCGTGCCGAGGCGCCGCGCCTGTACCGCAATCTCACGCTGATGCGCGAGGCCTTGCTGTCCGGCGACAGCGATTATGCGGCGCTGGAAACGCGTGCGCGCCAGGATCTGGAGGCGCATGGCTGGCGTGTCGATTATGTCGAGGTGCGTCAGGCGCAAACGCTGGAAATCGCCCATGCCGGTGAAAAAAATCTGGTGGTGCTGGTCGCTGCCCGCCTGGGCAAGACCCGCCTCATCGACAATGTAGAAGTCGCGCGTTAAGCGGTCTGTCTTCTACCCGCATAAGGCCCGCTGCAGGTTTGCATCGGGCCTTATGGTTTGATTGTCAGGAAAAAAGGGAAATACCTCATGCTCAGAAGCATGCTCAAATCCAAGCTGCACCGCGTGACGACCACGCATTCGGAACTGCACTATATCGGCTCGTGCGCCATCGATGAAAACCTGCTGGAAGCCGCCGATATTCTCGAATACGAAGAAGTCGAAATCTGGAATGTGACCAATGGCGAGCGCTTTGCGACCTACGCCATTCGCGCCGAACGTGGCTCGGGCATTATTTCGGTCAACGGTTCGGCTGCACGTCGTGCCGCGCCGGGGGATCTGTTGATCATCGCGACTTTTGCCCAGATGAACGAGCAGGAAGTCGCCGCCAACAAGCCGGCGCAGGTGTTTGTTGATGCGGATAACCGCATCACCGAAGTGAAATATGGTGCCACGCCGGTGCAAGCCGCTTAAGCACTGCCTGCTCTAGATGAAAAAATCCCGCCGCTGGCGGGATTTTTGCTGTCCGGAAAGTGCCGTGCGATTATTTGATTTCCACCTCCACGCGGCGGGATTCGCGATTGTCGGCCATGTCGGCCACGGTGTAGACCGGTTCTTCCAGTACGATCTGATCGGCTTGAACACCGGCTTCCGTCAGTAGCTTCTGGACTGCTGTAGCGCGGTTTTTGGCCAGTTCGATATTGTGTGCCGGCTCACCGGTTTTATCATGGTAACCACTGATGCTGATCTTGGCGGCGGGATTGGCGTTGGCATATTCGGCGATGGCCGCCAGTTCATTCCTGCTGCTGGCGGGGGGCGTAAATACATCGATATCAAAATAGATGCGGGCGGCTGCCGGCTTGCCGGCAAGGGCGGGGGGCTCCATGGCTGCGGGTGCTGCTGGCGCTGGGGGTGGCGCTTCCGCTTGTTTCATGACCTGGGGCTGTTCGGGCTGGATAGCTTGTTCGCTACAACCGCGAAATTGAAAGATGCCGAACAGAATGGCGGCAAGTCCGAGCAGCCATAGCCACCAGCGGCCAAAGCCGGATTTTTCTGCGACAGCCTCGATCTTGTGGCCGGCATCCGGGATGGCTTGGGCGACTGCCTTGGGCGCCGCTCCGATTAAAGAACCCAGGCCCAGCATGGCCGTGATCGCTGCGGGTATCTGTCCGGATAAAAAGCTTTCCTGTCCCTTGAACAGGCTGCTCAGGGCACTTGCATCTATGGTGCCGCCGCCGGCCTGATTCCTGAGGAAACCGAGAACGAAGGGGGTGGCTAAAGCCAGTAGTTTGTCCATTGACAGCAGATTTAAATGGCTTTCGCTGGCGAGTGTAGAGGTCAGTGGAGCGAGTTTTTCACCAAAGAGGGATGACAACTGCTGCTGTCCCATGGCAGAGACTACGCCTATCTTGTCGGGCGTGAGCAAGGTGCCTGCATCCTGCAATAATGGCAGGTTGGGGGCATTGACTAGCTCCAGCAGTTTGTTGGTTCCGCCGGCACTGGTGTTCTCCTTGAACAGGCTGGCGAGCAAGACTGGAATGGCGGTGCCCAGAGCGTTCTTGATGCCGGTCGCGGGCTCTCCCAGATGCTGGGCTGCGAGTCCGGTGAAGGGGCCTGCCAGGCCCTGTTTTAGGGTATCGAGTAAGTTGACGTGCATTTCCATACTCCCGGTCGGGTGGTGTTGGTATGTAAGACAATACAAAACAATGGCTTACGTGCATTACGTCAACTTAGTCCATCTTTTTTTTCTTTGTCTGCTTTTAACGCGATGTGGGCTGTTTTATGTTTTATTCTGCTGGAGTCGCGCACCCCCGGCCAGCCGCTCACAAGCCGGGCAATGATCCGGCGTGGAGGGCGGGAGCCTGATCGCCCAGCCACTGCAGCAACTGGCGCTTAACCTCGGGGCTGCTTAACAGTGCCATATGGCTGGTGTTGTAGGCGATGCTCTGGTTTTGCGGGGAAAACTGCAAGACGCGCTGCGGATCTGCATGTTCGCCCAGCGCACTGGATAGCGGTACCAGACCGTCGCCCAGAATGGATTCGGTCAGCGTGCCGCGCTTGCTCGCCGTTGTCGCCGCGATGGTGTAACAGACGACACCTGCAGGCAAGGGAAGAATTTGCCTGTCGTCCGGTTTGCGCCGGAAACGGTCATGACCTTGCCAGTCTTCATCCAGTACGTGGCCGTACCTCAGATCGGTAATGCCGGCGCTGCGCAACTGGCCAATCTTAGCCAGCGGCGCGCTATAGGGCGTACTGCCCAGAATGACATCTATCCAGTTGCCGGCCTTCTCCAGCGGTGCACCATGGTGCGGCGTGCCCAGAAATACGATGTTCTGCAGCGCGTCTGGCCAGGAAAAGTCCGCCGCCCGGGCATAATGAATAGCGCTGCGGATCAGTAAGCCGCCCATGCTGTGTGCCAGCACGGTCAGCTCGCTAATGGGTACTGGCCACTGGGACAGTGTCTGTTCCAATAGCTCGGCCAGTGCGTGGCCATTTTGCGAGACATGCAGGCCGCTGTTGTAACGCAGGTAAAGCGGGGTATAGCCCAGCGCATCGGCCAGCAGGGTGCCATGATCGAACTCCGCCTCTGGCTGGCCGCTGCACCATTGCAGGTCATTCATGCACAAACCGTGTATCAGCAGCAAAACCTTGCCCTGACCCGCTGGGCACGCAGCCATTTCCAGCGGTGCACCCTGATGGCGTAAGCTCATTGTCAGGGCAAACGGGCTGTGATGCGCTTGCAGCTTGTCACCCATCACGCCATTCAGTGCCGCCAGTAGCGCAAGCCGCTCTCGGCTGTCTTGCTCCGACTCATTAGACGGGGAGAGTCGTGTTTCCAGGCTAGAGAAAGCCCGTTGCAGGCCTTGGTCAATTAGGCGGGTCACGCCGCGTACGCTCTGGTACACAAAGCCGGTAATGCCGGCAGTCTGCCCGGGTGCCGCGCCGCCTGACATGCCCAATGTCTTTCTGATCGACTGGTGGACGTTTTCGACAATATGGCTGCTATGGGTGACTGCCAGGCCCGCTAATTGGCTGAGTCCGCGCAAATCGCTTGCCCGCCAGTGCTGGCCCGGCTTGACGTGATGGGGTGACGGCATGGTGGGCTCACTCGCTAGAAATGCTCGTGCAAACAGGTGTTTGCCTGTGTCGAGACTACGCGCAGTTGCCCGCCTTGTCGTGTCCTGCTGCCAGGCAGCGGGATCTTTGTGGTAGAAAAGCCCTGTCAGCCAGAGCTTGGCTCTATGCATCAACTTGGCTTAACGGTCAGACAAAGGCACGCTCAAAGCATGGAGGTGCTTGCCGCACTGGATAGCTGCCATCCGGCCACCTGCTGGCTGACCGCCAGCGGCCAGCGATAGACGCGCGAGAGCGCTGCCGGTTCCAGTACCTTGTCAGGGCTGCCATAGCCGACCAGCTTGCCCGCATCCAGCAAGGCCAGCCATGTAGCGTGGTTGGCCGCCAATGTCAGGTCGTGCAGTACTTCGATGACCGTATGTCCAGCTGCTGCCAGTGTTTGCAGCAAGCGCTGCAAACGGAATTGCTGGCGCAGATCCAGATGGTTGGTCGGTTCGTCCAGCAGCAGAACCTGAGCCTGCTGTGCCAGCGCGCGTGCGATGGCCGCCCGCTGGCGCTCCCCGCCGGAGAGGCTATCCAGCCGCTTGCCTGCCAGTTGTTCCAGCTCGCAGCGGGCCAGTGCCTCGTCCAGTACGGCTCGATCGGCTGCGCGTGGCTGGGAAAATGGTCCCAAATGCGGCATCCGGCCCAGTAATACGAATTCAGTAACCGTCAGCGGTAAACCGGCCGGTATGTGTTGCGGGACATAGGCGATGCGCTTTGCACGTTCGGCTGCGCTCAGTGCATAGACATCGTCACCGCCCAGAACTACCTGGCCGCAAGCGGGTTTTGCCAGCCCTGCCATCAGGCGCAGCAGGGTGGTTTTACCTGCGCCATTGGGGCCGAGCAAGGCACAGACCTGACCGGCGGGGACATGTAGCGACAGATTGTCGATGACTGTCCGATTCCCTCGCAGCAGGCTGATTTCATTCAGATCAAATACCATTTCAGCCATTGACTAGACTCCTTTGCTGGCGGGCAAATAGCCAGACGAAAAACGGCGGGCCGGCAAAAGCGGCAATCAGGCCAACCGGAATGTCGATCGGCCACACGACTGTGCGTGCCAGCGTGTCAGCTGCCAGCAGAAATAGTGCGCCCCCCCAGGCCGAAAGCAGGATCATGCGGCGTCTGCAGCCCCCAACCAGCACGGCGACCAGATTGGGCACCATCATGCCGACAAAGCCGATCACCCCCGACAAGGCGACGGCACCACCGGTCGCCAGCGCGGCACCGATGGCGGCCAGATACCGGGTACGCACGACATCGACGCCCAGCGAACGCGCGGCATCCTCACCCAGCAGCAGGCAATCCAGATCGCGTGCGATCCATAGCAGCAGTGCGATGCCGGTGAGCGCGACCAGGGCGCACGCACCCAGCCGCTCTGGTGTTGCCGCAGCCAGGTTGCCGGCAAGCCAGGCGCTGGCTGCGCGCAGTGTCAGATCATCAGACAGAAACAGCATCAGGCTGATCAGCGCGCCGCAAAACGCGCCGACCACCAGCCCCATCAGCAACAGGCCGGCAAGACCGCCGCGTACCAGCCGTGTCAGCGCCAGAATAAGCCAGGTCGCAGCCAAGCCACCTGCAAATGCGGCCAGAGGCAGGGGCAGGGCATGCCAGCCCAGTGCCAGCACGGCGACGACTGCGAGGGCTGCGCCACCCGAGGTGCCGATCAGGCCAGGGTCGGCCAGCGGATTGCGAAACAGCGCCTGTAGCGCGGCCCCGCTGGCAGCCAGTGCCGCGCCGACCAGAAGGGCGGTTGCGATGCGCGGCAGGCGCAGCGCCTGGGTTAGCGGATCGGATAAGTCGGGCCAGGCCAGCGCATCGCCCTGGCTTGCCAGCGCCAGTAGCGGCAGCAATAGCGTGGCTGCCAGTAATATGCCCATCAGGCGGTGCATCGGGTTCATGGTGCCAGGCGCAAGCCTTGTCTCGATAACGGCCATCTCAAAGCCTCCGCAAACGCTCGACGACGGCTGGGCTGTCCAGCGTCACCATCATGGCATCGCGCGCACTCAGTTCAACAACGTTGCCGGCCTTGCCTGCAGGGGTGGCCGCAATTTCCGGCCGGCGTGCGAAAACCGCCGCGCCACCATGTACCGGCGTATTGTGTGCGGCCAGTACGATTACATCCGGTGCCAGCGTGCGCCATGCCTCGCGCGACAGGGTTTTGTAGCCCTTGATCTGGCCGGCTGCATTCACGCCACCGGCGGCACGGATGAGCGTGTCGGCCGGCGTGCCGCTGCCGGCTACCATGGCGCCATCGTAGCTGATCAGGTAGCGGCGCCCATTGGCTGGGCGCGTGCCCATTTTTGTTTGCCAGTCACGTGCCAGGGTCGCGGCAGCAGCCGGTTTGCCGACCAGCGTGCCGACCCGCTGTATCGCCTGGGCAAAGTCACTGCCGTCCTCGGCCAGTGAGACTTCTTCGGCGCGTACACCGATGCGCTGTAGTTGCTGCCAGATGCCCGGCGGCTGCGCGGCGGCGCTGCCCAGTACCAGCGTCGGCCGGGCGCGGGCGATGGTTTCGGCCGAGAGTGAGCGGACAAAACCGATTTCGCCCGCATGCGCAAGTTCCGGCATGCGGCTTGAACGGTCGCGTCCGACGACTTCGCCAGCCGCACCCAGCGCGACCACGATTTCGGCTACATCACTGCTGACTACGACCAGACGTTCTGCCGCCTGTAAGGGCAGGGTGAATGACAAGGCCGCCAGTGTCAGCGTCCGGTTTACCCATTTATGCATCGTCGCTCTCCAGTGGCAGCAGTTCGCCCAGCAGTTTGCGCCATTCGATGCGCTCGCTTTGGCCGGGTTTGCGTTCGCCAAAGAATGTCACCAGTGATTCGCCCGCTTCGTTGAATAACTCCAGCGAGGTCACCGCGCCAGTGTCGCCCGGTTTGTGGGTCACCCAGGCTTCGGTGATCAGATCGGTGCGCAGGCGCAGCTTGAACTGTGCATCCAGTACATTCAGCCAGTTGCCGACAACCTTGACTTCATGTAGCGGGCCGGTGTGGATCTGGATGATGCCGCCATTGCCGGCAAACACCATAATCGGCAGGCCAATGGCCGCGGTACGGCGTAGCAAAACTTCCACGGCATCGGTACGGACTTGCCAGGCCTGTCCGGGCGGCGCAAGCCGGAAAGCTTGCTGGCGCGACAGTCCGTAGCGCCGCAGCAAGGGATGAAAAGCGTGTACATCGCCAAGGGCCAGCCAGTCGCGCTGGAATGCGGCAATGTCTATATCGCTGCTGGCAGCCTTGCTCTGCACCACCGTCGCCGCGTCTAGCTGCAGTGCTGTACGCGGGCAGGCAAAGCGCTCACGCAACGCATCGAATGCAGCGATATTGCTGCTGTCGCTCAGGAATACCTTTTGGATTGCATGTCCGTTACGGTCAAAGAACTGCAGCGCGCGCCTGATGCCTTCTGTACCCGCCGTGACTTGCGCATAAGCATGCGCCCAGCCGAACAGGAAAAAGCGCAGGTCGATCACCGGGTTGATGGCCAGGCCTACTTTGCCGTCGAACTGCACATTGCCGTAGTGGCCGGTCAACTCATGGACGCAGGCACTGTTGTGTGCCAGTGCGGTCACTTCGCCCAAGGCCGCGATGGCGGACAGCAAGGCCGGCCAGTCTGAAGTATCCAGCCGGGTAGCGGCCGGGTCGGCATGCACCAGTTCGCATTCGGTGATGCCCAGTTGTGCCGCGGTGTCGCGCGGGTAAAGTGCGCCTTCCTGTGCGCGTAACAGCGCCAGTTGGGCCATCAGGTTCGGTGGTGCGGTTTCCATTCGTGTTCTCCTTGTTTTTTCGGTCAGGTCAGTACTGCCGCTTAAAAGCTGTAGTTGTAGCTGGCGCTAAAGTTGCGCCCGGGTTGGGTGTAGCGCTCAAGTACCGCATCGCCTGCGCTCAGTCCGCGTACGTCGGCGCTATTCCAGTACTTGCGGTCGGTCAGGTTGAAAATGCCGGCCCGTACGGTGTGGTGCTTATCCGCTTGCCAATAGGCGGTCAGATCCAGTGTCGCGTAAGCGGGCGTCTTGAACTGGTGCGCTTCTGCAACACGGCGTTTTTGGGATACGGCTTTGACAAAGGCCTCGGCGCCCCATGTTTCGCTGTCGTAGCGCAGGCCGGCAACGGCCGTTAGCGGGGCGACCGAGTTCAGGGGGCGATCGTCGGTTTCATTGCTGCCCTGTGCCCAGGCTACGCTGCCCGCCAGACGCCAGCCGGGTGCAAAGCGCCAGCCTGCCTTGGCTTCTACGCCATGGATGCGGACTTTGCCGATATTCTGGTACTGGGATTCAAAACTGCCCGGACGGGTGCTGCTGCCGATACCGTTGCCGTTGCTGTCGCCTTGCAAGGTGACCAGTTCGATAAAGTCGCGGTAATGATTGGCGTAGGCGGTCAGGCCAAAATCGGCATGCTGCCAGTTGCCCTTGAGCCCCAACTCGATGCCACGGCTGGTTTCGGAGTGGAGATTCGGGTTGGCCACGACTTCGTAACCGTGGGCATGGTTGGCATACACCATATTGGCATCGTCAAATGGCGGTGCTCTAAACCCGGTAGAGAGCTGTAAAAAGCCGGTGTAATGTTCGGCAAACGGCAGCGCCAGACCAAACTTGGGGGAGAAGGCATTGTCGCTGAACGAGGGGGCCGCACCGTCAGGGTTGGCGTTCAGATAAGCCTGATCGGTGTGGGCGCGCATGCGGTAGTAGTCCCAGCGCAGGCTGGGCGAGGCGACAAGCCCGCTGGCGAAGCGGATTTCATCTTGCACGAATACACCTACGCGATCGGATGTGCTGTCCGGGAAGGTCTTGCTGGGGAAGGTTTCGCCGGCGATGACGTTGCTGCTGCTGCCGTTGGCCTTGATCTCTACTTTGTCGCGCGGGCGGCTGGTGTCGGTACGGCTGGCATCCAGCCCCCATGCCAGCTGGTGGGTGAGGCCGGCCAGATCGAATTGCTGGCGGGCGTCGAGTGTCAGGCCTTTGCTTTGCTGTTCAAAGCCGTAATTGGAAATGCGGCGTGCGCCATTGCTGCGCCATTCAATGCTGTCATCGCTATTGTCGAGCTTCTGGGTATAGAGCTTGACCGATAGCTGGTCGAATACACCGATATCGTCAGCCTGCCAGGCCAGCGAAATACGATCACGTGCCACGGTGTCGGCCGCGTTCATTTGCAGGATGCCTGCGCTGTACTTGTCAGCGGTAGTGCGTGCGCTGATTACATCGGTATCGGTCTGGCGCCGGTAGTGGTCCAGTGCCAGCTCCAGCCGCTGACCCGCCACGGGCTGCCAGCCAAGCTTGGCCAGTACGCTGTCGCTCGTCCAGTCCTGCGGGTTGGGCGTGGTGCGGTTTTTGGCGCTATCTGGATTGCTTGCACTGTTGCTGCCCTGGTTGCGGGTCTCATGGCCACGGCGATGGGTCGCGACCAGCATCGCATCTGTGTTCTCGCCCTTGAGTGCCAGTCTGGCGCTCAGACCGGTCGAGTTGTCGGCACTGCTGCCGAACAGCTTGACGTCACCGCCCATGTTTTCACCGGTTTGCAGCAAGTCTTCGGCTTGCAATGTGCGATAGCCGACTACGCCACCGATGGCGTCCGAGCCGTACAGGCTGGAAAACGGCCCTTTGACGATATCGATCGCACGCAAGGTTTCCAGATCGAGGTAGTCGCGACCGGAAGTAAAGCCGTTGGCATTGCCGCCGCCGGCGTAGGCATCCGGCAGGCGAATGCCGTCGACCAGCATCAGAATGCGGTTGCCGTCAATGCCGCGGATGGTATAGCCGGCATTGCCGCGGCGGGCAGGGTCGCTGGCAACTTCGACACCGGGCTCGTACTTGACGGCCTCGGCGATATCGCCTGCCAGCGTTGCATCCAGCTTGTGGCGCGATACAACCACCGCATTGGGGGCCGTTTCAGCCAGTACTTTTGCTGTGCGGTGGGCGGTAACTTCGACGGTTTCCAGTCTATCGAGCTGGACCGATGTTTCGGCAAAAGCCGGCCATGCCGAGGCAAGGCCGATCAGTAATGGGGTCAGATGAAAGCGGGCCATGCAAACTCCCTGGCGGGTTGTTGGCTGGCTGGCGCAAACGCGGGCTGGCTGGGTGAATAGGGCGGGAGGGTCCCGCGAGGACTATTTGGTGAGAATCAACTTGTTATTGCTGGTCAGGCTGAGGCGATAGACCTCGCCGGCATGTTCTATTTTGATTTCCCGGGTATGGCTGAACAGCTGCTGGCTTTGTAAGGCCGGTGTGCTTGTCGGGATGGTGAGGGCTGGGTTAACGCGCGGTTTGTTCATGTTGCGACCTTTATTTTGATTTCGCAAATGATAATGATTCTCAGTAAGAAGTGCAATTGTTAGTTGTTATTGTTGCAAATGAGACACATTATCATTTAGCCTAGAGAGGCCAGCCACCGCCAGCACGTCATTTTTCCGTCCAACTGGAGACTTCATGGCTGACGCCTCATCTGCTGTACTACCTTTTTCCACCCGCCGTGCATTGATGCCGATGTGGGGGCAGAGCCCGCTGGCACCAAGCCAGTGGCCGGAGCGCTGGTCGCAACTGCAAGCGGCAACCCTGCCGGATAATGCCCTTGCCTATGTTCATATCCCTTTTTGTGCCAACCACTGCGTTTTCTGCGGCTTTTACCGCAATGGCTGGAACCCTGAATCGGCTCGCCGCTATACCGACCGCCTGATCGCTGAACTGGAGGCGGATGCCGCCAGACGTGCACCCGGTGGCAGCATCCAGGCCCTGTATCTGGGGGGCGGTACGCCGACCCTGCTTGCGGCAGAAGATCTGGCGCGCTTGCTGGACGCACTGCGCGCTACGCTGCCGCTGAGCGATGACTGCGAGATCACCGTCGAGGGGCGCATCTCGCATTTCACCCCGGAGAAGGTGGATGCTTGCCTTGCCAGCGGAGCCAACCGTTTCTCGATTGGCGTGCAGACTTTTGATTCGGCCATCCGCCGTCGGCTCGGCCGCAAACATCCGGGGGATGAGGCGGCTGATTATCTTGCCTGGCTGGCTGCTTATAGCGGGCAGGTTGTCGTTGCCGACCTGATTTTCGGTTTGCCGGGGCAAAGCGAAGCAATCTGGCGGCGAGACCTTGAAATCGCTCTCGGGCTTGGCCTTGCCGGGCTTGATGTTTACGCCTTCAACCTGATGCCGCAATTGCCGATTGTGCGCATGATAGAAAAAGGTGCCTTTCCGCCAGCCCCCGGGCTTGCCGAGCAATTGCAGCAATACCGCATTGCATGCCAGCTATTTGCCGATGCCGGCTGGGCGCAGTTATCGAATAGCCATTTTGGCACGCCGGATGGTGGTGAGCGTAACCGTTACAACCTGGCCATCAAGTCGGGTGCGCCCTGTCTTGCTTTTGGTGCCGGTGCCGGCGGCAATCTGGCCGGTATCAGTTATGCGGTAGAGCCTGATCTGGCCCGCTATCTTGAGACGCCATCAGCACAAAAGCCGCTCGCCCGCATGGCACGCGCAGCGACGGGCAACCACTGGTTACCCGTCTTGCAAGGCGAAATCGAAACCGGATGCTTCAGGCTGGCGGCTTTGCCTCGCCCCGAACTGACCCTGCCGCTATTGCAGCATTGGGCGGGGCAGGGCCTGTTGTGGCTGGATGACTCGCATGCCCGCCTGACAACGGAAGGTCGTTTCTGGGGCCCCACCATGATGCGGCAACTCGCCGATACCTTGCAGCCGGCCAATCATGCCGGCCATGCCGTCGCGCTTCACCCCCATTGCACACGTAAGGACTAGTATGACCAATACAAAACTGATCGAAATCAAGGACCGTCTTTCCCGTAATCCCGGTGTCGTGCTGGAAGCCCTGGCCGAGAAAAGCGGTTTGAGCACGGCGGAAGTGATCGAGTGTCTGCCGGAATCCATGTGGAAAAAGCGCGCAGGCAGCGATTGCGTCGAGGTCTTGCAGGCTTTACCGGCATTAGGCGATGTGACGGTGATTGTGCATACCGCCGATGGCATTTTTGAGTTTGGCGGGCGTTTTCCCGAAGGTGAGACCGGCCATGGTTTCTACAATCTCAAGAACCATAGCGGGCTGCATGGTCATTTGCGCGCCAACCGCTGCCAGTGCATTTATCTGGTCGAGCGGCCGTTTATGGGGCGCGATAGCGCAAGCCTGCTCTTTACCAATCAGGAGGGCGGGATCATGTTCAAGGTGTTTGCCGGGCGAAATGCAGACGGGGCGCTGGATCCGCTGCAACTCGCCGCGCTACGCAAGCTGTGCGAGGCGACGGCATGAACGATTTGCTGATCTTTGGTGCCAGCCGGAATAGTGGTTATTTGCTGGCACAGCAGGCTCGTGCGCAGGGTTTGAAGGTTGCCGCGCTGGCCCGTCCCGGACGGGGTGCAGGCCTGGCCGGGCTGGGTGTTACGGTGGTAGAGGGTGATGCCTTCAATGCCGAGGATTGTTTGCGCGCACTGGCTTTGACACAGCCAAGGCAAGTCGTCAGCTTGCTGGGCGGCAAGGACAGTACGGGCCGGCGAATTGACGAGACCGGCAATATCAATGTGATTGCCGCGTGCGAGCAGTGCGGTGTTGAACGCGCCTTGCTGGTGACCAGCTTTGGTTGCGGTGACCTCGCGCCTTTGCTCTCTGCTCAGGCCGCCAGCTTGCTGGGAGAGGCGCTTGCTGCCAAAAGCCGCGCAGAAGTGCGCTGGCAACAAAGCCCGCTCGCGATCACGCTGTTGCGCCCCGGCGGGCTTAGCCACGCCCCAGCAAGCGGTCGCTGGCAGTTGCATGATGGCAGCCGTGGTAGCGGTGCGACGCTAGCCCGCGCCGATCTGGCTCTGGCCATTCTCGCGCTACTTGCCGACTCGGCAAGCGTAGGCCAAGTGCTGTGTGTGAGTGCGCGCGGGGCAGAAGATGGCGGGGCCATCGCAGATCGTTAATTAGTAAAATGCGGCGGTGTGAAAACAACAGCCCGGCTTTTGCCGGGCTGTTGTTATATGGAAGACGGCTAATTAGCGCTTGCCGCTTTTGGGTGGCCGTCCTGCCGGTTTGCTGGTGTTGCGTGCGGTGGGCAGTTTTCTGTCCTGAGTCTGGCCATTGCTGCGGACACTGCCCGTCGCGCGACGCGGGTTGCCGGCTGGGCTCTGGCGCGGGCTGCCTTGCTTGCCAAAGCCTGGCTTGTCTTCGACACCCCATGGCGGCACCAGATGCTGCGGGCCATTACCGATCAGGTCGGCGCGGCCCATATCTTCCAGTGCATTGCGTATGGTCGGCCAGTTTTTCGGGTCATGAAAACGCAGGAAGGCCTTGTGCAGGCGGCGGCGTGCCGGATCGCGCACTGCGTCGACTTTTTCCGAGCTGCGCGCCAGTTTTTTCAGCGGGTTGCGGCCGGTGTGCCACATGGTGGTGGCCAGCGCCATCGGCGTCGGGGTAAAGGTCTGCACCTGGTCCGGACGGAAGCCGTTGTCCTTGATCCACAGTGCCAGATTCAGCATGTCCTCGTCGCTGGTGCCCGGGTGGGCGGCGATAAAGTAGGGGATCAGATACTGCTTTTTGCCCGCCTGCTTGCTGTAGCGCTCGAACAGTTCCTTGAAGCGGTAGTAGCTGCCGATGCCCGGCTTCATCATCTTGGACAGCGTGCCTTCTTCGGTGTGCTCGGGCGCGATCTTCAGGTAGCCGCTGACATGGTGGGTCACCAGTTCCTTCACGTACTCGGGCGAGCGCACCGCCAGGTCATAGCGTACGCCCGAACCGATGGTCAGACGCTTGACGCCGGGCAGGGTGCGCGCCTTGCGGTAGAGCTGGATCAGCGGGCCATGGTCGGTGTTCATGTTCTCGCAGATGTCCGGATAGACGCAGGACAGGCGCCGGCATGAGGCCTCGATTTTTTCGTCCTTGCAGGTCAGGCGGTACATATTGGCAGTCGGGCCACCCAGATCGGAAATATGTCCGGTAAAGCCTTCGGTCTTGTCGCGGATTTCCTCGATTTCGCCCAGGATGCTGGCTTCCGAGCGGCTCTGGATGATGCGGCCCTCGTGTTCGGTAATCGAGCAGAAGGTGCAGCCGCCAAAGCAGCCGCGCATGATATTGACCGAGAAGCGGATCATCTCCCACGCCGGAATATTGGCGCCTTCATAGACCGGATGCGGGTTGCGTGCATAGTCCAGCCCGTACACATAATCCATTTCCGGTGTCGTCAGCGGAATCGGTGGCGGGTTCATCCAGACATCGCGTTCGCCGTGGGTCTGCACCAGTGCGCGTGCATTACCGGGGTTGGATTCCAGATGCAGGGTGCGGCTGGCGTGGGCATACAGTACCGGGTCGTAGGCCACGGCTTCGAAAGCCGGGATGCGGATCACGGTCTTGGCGCGTTCGGCGCGGCGTGCGGCGAGGCGCTCTTCGCGGCTGACGATGCGGATGGTCTTGGGCGCATCCGGCGCAGCCGCGCTGTCGCAGGCCGCTTCTGTTGCCTGGGTAGTGTCGATATACGGGTTGATATGGCTGTCGATGCGGCCGGGCACGTCGACCGTGCTGGAGTCCATTTCGGTCCAGCCTTCGGGCCGCCAGCCATAAGGCACCATAAAGGAGGTGCCGCGCACATCGCGGATATCGGCCAGACGCTCGCCGGCGGCGGCGCGGTGTGCCACTTCAACCAGTGCGCGCTCGGCGTTGCCGAACAGCAGCATGTCGGCCTTGGAGTACACCAGTGCCGACTGGCGCACTTTTTCGCTCCAGTAGTCATACTGTGCGATGCGGCGTAAGGAGGCTTCGATGCCGCCGACCATGATGTCGGTGCCGGGATAGGCTTCGCGGCAACGCTGGGCATAGACGGCCACGGCGCGGTCCGGGCGCTTGCCGGCCACACCGGCGGCGGTGTAGGCATCGTCCGAACGGGGTTTGCGGTCAGCCGTGTAGTGGTTGACCATCGAATCCATATTGCCGGCCGAGACGCCGAAAAACAGCCGTGGCTTGCCCAGTGCCTTGAAGTCTTCGGCCGAATGCCAGTCCGGCTGGCTGATAATGCCGACCTTGAAGCCCTGGTCTTCCAGCAGGCGGCCTATCAGTGCCATGCCGAAGCTGGGGTGATCGATATAGGCGTCACCGGTCACCAGAATAATGTCGCACGCGTTCCAGCCTAGCTGCTTCATCTCGATGCGGCTCATAGGCAGGAAGGGGGCGCTTTTGTGTTTTTTATTGGAACGCAGGGCGTGGATGGGTGTGGTGGTGACGTCGGTCATGGCTGGGCTTCAATTCGGCAAGGCGCGCATTGTGCCAGAAATGGCGGGTTTTTTCATGGTTTTTTGTTGATTTTCATTGACATAGCCCTTTTTGGCTCAGGGTTAAAACTGTGCTTTGCCATGCTGTTGTTGTGTGCCTGACCGGGTTTTTGCCTGCCGTGCGCTCAATATTTCTTGTTATTTAGATACTTGTTACTACCTTTTATGGCGTAAACGTGTTTAAACTCACCGCCTTTGCTGCCCGCTGCTTCTTTTGCCACAGTGGGCGTGTATTTCATTTGGGAGTGATCTGCATGTCTTTCTGTACCCGATCCATTCGTGCCAGCCTGGGCGCTCTGCTGGTGTGGGTTGCCTTCGCGCCGGTGCAGGCGGCTGGCAATCTTGCCGTGCCGGATGCGGCCGCGAGCGACCCGGCTGCCTTGGGCTGGATGGTCGGTTCGCCGCCACCGCCCGAGCGTATGGTGCGCTTCGATGATGGCAGCTATTTCAAGTTTCCGGCCATGCGCTGGAGCGTGTCCCATTTTCGCCAGCTGATGCCGACGGTGAATGTTTCGCGCGGGCTGGGTGCGCCGGTGCCTTTGCCGTACAAGCTGCGTAGCGAGATTGATGCGTTGCGCTTTACCCCCTTGGGTGCCACAGAGACCATGACTTGGGGCGAGTCGCTGGGGGCTAATTACACCGATGGTATCGTGGTGCTGCATAAGGGCCGTGTCGTTTACGAGCGCTATTTTGGCGTATTGAAGGACGACGGCCAGCATGGCGCGATGTCGGTCACCAAATCGCTGGTTGGTACGCTGGGCGCGATGCTGGTGGCCGAAGGCAAGCTGGATGCGGGCAAGCCGGTATCGGCTTATCTGCCCGAGCTGGCCGGTTCGGCCTTTGGCGATGCTACCGTGCGTCAGGTGCTGGACATGACGACAGGCCTGCAGTTTAGCGAAGATTATGCCAATCCCAAGGCCGAGGTGTGGGCGCATGCCGCTGCCGGCAGCCCGCTGCCCAAGCCCAAGGATTACACCGGCCCGCGCAGCTATTACGAGTTTTTGCAGACGGTGAAAAAGCAGGGTGAGCATGGCGCGGCCTTCGGCTACAAGACGGCCAACACCGATGCGCTGGGCTGGATTATCGCCCGTGTGACCGGGCGCTCGGTGGCCGAGCTTTTGTCCGAGCGCGTATGGCGCCGTATGGGAGCGGAGCAGGATGCCTACTTTACCGTTGACTCGACCGGCACGCCGTTTGCCGGTGGCGGGCTGAATGCCGGCTTGCGCGATCTGGCGCGTTTTGGCGAGATGATGCGTAATAACGGCCGCTTTAACGGGCAGCAGATTATTCCGCGCGTGGCGGTCGAGGATATCCGCCATGGCGGCAAACCGGCCGATTTTGCCAAGGCCGGCTACAAGCTGTTGCCGGGCTGGAGCTACCGCAATATGTGGTGGGTGACGCATAACGAGCACGGTGCTTACGCTGCGCGCGGGGTATACGGGCAAACCATTTATATCGACCCCAAGGCCGAAATGGTGATTGCGCGCTATGCCTCCAACCCGGTGGCCGGCAATGCGGCCAATGATCCGACCTCGCTGCCGGCTTACCATATGCTGGCCAAGCACCTGATGGGTGTTGCCAAGTAAAGTGCTGGGCGTCGCGCTTGTCAGCAAGGGGCAGGGCCATGGCGGCCTTGCCCCTTTTTTTAGGCGTTGTCCCAGTGATGAGTGGGTGCTTGCATAGAATGTTTAGCGTTGATCGCACTTTGACAAGGAGAGCGGAAACTGCCTAGTGAAACGTCAGACCGTCTTGCGCCGCAGGGGGGGGCTTACCCTTGGGCGAAATGTGCTGGTACGGCATCCTGTTTAAGTGGGCTGTCGCCTTTTTTGCGTCGCCAGTGCGGCGCAATACATTGCCGCCAGCGGGGCGATCGCCTATGCTCGCGCTTTTAAATATTGAAGATGGGTAGCTCGTGTCGCGTGTCCTTGTTCTGCTTGGCTGTACCCTGATTCTTTCTGCCTGTGCCACACAGCAGGCGCCGGTGCCGGTCGTGGTTGCGCCGGCTGTTGTGCCCGAGTTGCCGCCGTTACCGGTGGCGCCCGCTGTCGTGCCGGTGCTTGCGCCAGTGGCCGAGCCTAAGCCTGCGGTGAAGGTGGTACCGCAGGTGAGCGAAGCCGAAGGGCGGGTGCTGCTGGATCGGTTATTGCCGGCCAAGGTGTCGCCGCGTGCCGGCTGGCGTGAAGATATTCTGTCGGCTTTTAGCGCACAGAAAATTCCGTATACGGCGCAAAACTTTTGTGCGGCGCTGGCGGTGATCGAGCAGGAGTCAAGCTGGCAGGCCGACCCGACGGTGCCGGGCCTGCCCGGCATGGTGTGGGGCGCCATCGAGGAGCGCGCCGGGCGTTACCATGTGCCGCTGGCGCTGGCCAAGACCGCTTTTTTGAAGGGCTCGCCCGATGGACGCAGCTATAAGACGCGTATCGACAGTCTGCGTACCGAAAGGGAAGTGAGTGAACTGTTTGATGATATGGCGGCCGATGCCGTGCGTTATGGCTTGCCGGTGGGGATGAAAAATCCGATCCGTACCGGCGGGCCGATGCAGGTCAGTGTGGCTTTTGCCGAATCGCAGGTAGAGGCCTGGCCTTATCCTTATATCCGGCGTGGCAGCATACGCAGCGAGGTGTTCAGTCGTCGTGGCGGGCTTTATTTCGGTATCGCCAATCTGTTGCAGTATCCGGCGCCGTATAGCGAGATGAAATACCGCTTTGCCGACTTTAATGCCGGGCGCTACTCCAGCCGCAATGCCGCCTTCCAGGCTGCCTTGTCGTCCTTGTCCGGCCAGCGCCTGACGCTGGATGGCGATCTGCTGAATTACCGCGCCGGTGGCGCGCAGAGCGAAACCTCGCAAGTGTTGCAGGCTCTGGCTGGCCGTCTGGGCATGAGTCCTGACGCGATGGCGCGCGATTTGAAAATGGAAAAGCTGGCAGGTTTTGGTCAGAGTGCCTTGTACCGCAAGGTGTTCGAGTTGGCGACGCGCGAGCAGGGGCGGGCCTTGCCGCGTGCCATCATGCCGCAGATAGACCTGAAAAGCCCCAAAATCAGCCGCAAGCTCACCACCGAATGGTTTGCCGGGCGTGTGGACTGGCGTTATCAGGCCTGCCTTGCGCGCGCGCCGCGTTAAGCGTGCGGGCGAAGTTTGCGCCAGAGCAGGAATAGGCTGCCCGCGCACACGATGGTGATAAGGATGGCTTCTTCCAGATGTTTGAGTTCGCCCAGCAGCAAGGTCAGCGCACTGCCGAAGACATAACCTAAGCTTGCGAACAGGTTGGCCCAGATGGCAGCGCCAATGGCGTTGTAAAAGGCGAAGGTGGCAAAGGGAATGCGGCTCATGCCCATGATGGCTGGGCCGGCGGTGCGCAGGCCCAGCATGAAACGTATGCTGATAATGAGCGGGGCATGCCATTTGTCCAGCAGGGTATTGATGCGCGGCGTATGGCGGGCCAGTGCCGGAAAGCGGGCCAATAGCCATTGGCCGCGCCAGCGCCCCAGGCTGAAAGCCAGCATGTCGCCGCAAAATCCGCCGGCGGCAGCGACTGCCATGACCCAGGGCAGGCTCAGCCAGCCGCGGTGCGCGGCAAAGCCGGCGGCAAGCAAAACGGTTTCGCCTTCGATGGCTGTGCCGGCAAACAGGGCGTAGTAGCCGTACTGGTCGATCAGCGTGCTGAGCATGGTGTGGGCTATGGGGTGGATGTGTGCCTAGTGTAAACGCTGCATGGCAGTTCGTGCAGCCATGCAAAAAGCCTCGACCGGAGTCGAGGCTTTCTGTTTTCTGGTGGAGGTAAGCGGGATCGAACCGCTGACCTCTTGCATGCCATGCAAGCGCTCTACCAACTGAGCTATACCCCCCAAAATGGCGTCCCCAGGGGGAGTCGAACCCCCGTTATCGCCGTGAAAGGGCGGTGTCCTAGGCCACTAGACGATGGGGACCTTAATGGTCGGTCGAAGCGATGTTGCGGCTTCAGGCCTGAATCTTCTGGTGGAGGTAAGCGGGATCGAACCGCTGACCTCTTGCATGCCATGCAAGCGCTCTACCAACTGAGCTATACCCCCACGATTTACTGCTGCGTTGCAGTGTGTGCTGCAACGAGAACGGAACTATACAGACGGCTTTTTTTACCGTCAAGGTGTTTTTTTATTGTTTTTGTGAAAAAAGCAGATTTTCCGATTTATCTTGAGGCGCAGTGCGGCGTCCGGCATGAATGGCGGCGATGCCGGGTCGCCGTTTGTTCTGCTCTGGCCTTATAATCGCCGTTTTACATCCTGTGACGGCGGTCTAGCCATGTCGGTCGGGCATTACGAAAATTTTCCGGTAGGTTCTGTATTGTTGCCACGACGCATGCGCCGTGGCGTGCATGCCATCTACCATTTTGCCCGTACTGCCGATGATATTGCCGATGAGGGCGATGCCGGTGCCGAGGCAAGGCTGGCGGGGCTTGCCGCGCTGTCATCTGCGCTGGACGAAATCGGTCGCGGCCAGTTGCCGCAAGACCCGATGATGCAGAATCTGGCGCAGGCGATTGCCGCGCATCAGCTGCCGCTGGCACCATTTTATGATTTGCTGTCGGCTTTTAGCCAGGATGTGACCAAAACGCGTTATCAGGATTTTGCCGAAATCGTCGATTATTGCCGCCGTTCGGCCAATCCGGTCGGCCGCCTGATGCTGGCCTTGTATGGCGAGCACGACAGTAAAAGCATCGCCATGTCTGATGGCATTTGCACAGCCTTGCAACTGATCAATTTCCTGCAGGATGTCGCCATCGACTGGGACAAGGGGCGGGTCTATCTGCCGCAAAGCGATATGGCCAAATTCCGTGTCAGCGAGGCGCAGATCGCTGCGGGCGATACTTCCGGCTTGTGGACGCCTTTGATGCTGAAGGAAATCGGGCGCGCACGTGCCATGCTCGCGGCTGGCGCGCCATTGGGGCGGCGGCTGAAGGGGCGGTTCGGTTTTGAAATCCGCATGACCATACTCGGCGGCGAGCGCATTTTGCAAAAGCTGCATGCCTCTGGCGGCGATGTATTCAAGGCGCGTCCGGTGCTGACGCGCAAGGATTGGCTGTATATGTTCTGGCGCGCGCTTAAGGCGTCCTGAGTTCCCAAATTTTAGGGTGGTGCGCCGGGGTTTAGGGCGCGACCCGCTACAAGGAGGCGCGTTTGACGCCAGACCAGTATTGCGCCGATAAGGCCAGAGCCAGCGGCTCCAGCTTTTACTCGGCCTTCCGCTTTTTGCCGGCCGAGCGCCGCCGTGCCATCACCGCGTTGTATGCCTTTTGCCGCGAGGTGGATGATGTGGTGGACGAAATCCACGACGAGGGGGTCGCGCGTGCCAAGCTTGGCTGGTGGCGCGAGGAAATCGCCCGCCTGTTTGATGGCGTGCCGCAACATCCGGTGACGCAGGCGCTGCTGCCGCATGTGGATGCTTTTGATCTGGCGCGCGGCCTGTTCGATGAAATCATCGACGGCATGCAGATGGATCTGGATGTGGCGCGTTACAACCGTTTTGCCGATCTCTTGCTGTACTGCCACCGCGTGGCAGGGGTGGTCGGCCAGCTGTCGGCACAGATCTTCGGCTATACCGACCGCGCCACGCTCAAGTACGCGCACGAGCTGGGCATTGCTTTTCAGCTGACCAATATCGCCCGCGATGTGGGCGAAGACGCGCGCCGTGGCCGCTTGTACCTGCCGGTGGAAGATCTGCAGCGCTTTAATGTACCGGCGGCCGATATTATGGCCTACCGCGAAAGCGCGGCGTTTACCGAGCTGATGGCCTTCCAGATTGCGCGGGCCGACGATTATTACCAGCGTGCCTGGGCTTTGCTGCCCAAGGCCGACCGCAAGGCGCAGCGCCCGGGGCTGATTATGGCGGCAATTTATCGCGCTACCTTGCACGAACTGTCGCTGGATGGGCCGGGTAAAGTGCTGAACCAGCGCCTGTCGCTGCCGCCGGGGCGCAAGCTATGGCTGGCCTGGCGTACCTGGGCCTTCGGCTACCGCGCATGAAACGCAAGCCACGGGTGGCGGTGATTGGTGCCGGCTGGGCCGGCCTGTCGGCTGCCGTCGCGCTGGCGGATCAGGCTGACCTAACTCTGATCGAAGCCGGGCGCGTACCCGGCGGACGGGCACGGCGCCTGCAAAGGCCGGCCAGTACGCTGGACAACGGCCAGCACATTCTGATCGGCGCCTATCGCGACACCTTTGCCCTGATGCGGCGCGTGGGCCTTGATCCGGAGGCCTTGCTTTTGCGCCAGCCGCTGACATGGTCCATGGCCGATGGCCTGTCGTTTGCCTGTCCGCGCCTGTTTGCACCGCTACACCTTTTGGCCGGCTTGCTGGGCGCTCAAGGTTTGCGCTGGCAGGAAAAATTATCTTTATTGCGCGCACTGTCTGGCTTGCGCCTGCGTAACTGGCGTGTGGCGCACGATGGCAGTGTCAGCGACTGGCTGGCGGCGCAGCGGCAAAGCGCCGCGCTGGTGCAGGGCTTCTGGCGGCCCATGGTGCTGTCGGCGCTCAATACCCCGCTGGAGCTCGCTTCCATGCAGACGCTGGCCCGGGTTTTGGGTGACAGCGTGGGCGGGGCACGCACCGACAGCGATCTGATGCTGCCGCGGGTGGACTTGTCGCAGCTTTTGCCCGAGCCCGCCTGGTGTTGGCTGCAAGCGCAAGGCGCAGACTGCCGCGCCGGGCAGCGGGTGCGATCGCTGGCGTTTGACGGCGACGGGGTGGATGTCGATGGCGAGCGCTTTGACCGGGTGATTGTGGCGCTGCCGCCGTGGCAGGCGGCGCACTTATTGTCCAGCGAAATGGCGGGTGTCGCACTTCAGGCTTTTCAAGCCCGGCCGATAACAACTGTGTACCTTGGCTTTGCCAGTTTGCCGGCCTTGCCGCGCTGCATGACCGGCCTTGCCCATGCGCGGGTGCACTGGTTTTTTGACCGTGAACAGTTGTGCGGCGAAAAAGGGCAGATTGCGGCGGTGATCAGCTGTGATGACGGCGCAGGCAGCGAAGACGCGCTGATTGCCGAGGTGCTGGCGGATCTGGCCGGTATTTGCGGGGCAGTGGCCGCGCCCCTGTCGGTGCAGGTGGTGCGCGAGAAACGCGCGACCTTCGCCTCCAGCGTGGCACTGGCGCGACCGGGGCCGCGCATGCAGGTAAACTATGGCTATCTTGCCGGGGACTGGGTGAACCAGGATTACCCGGCGACTTTGGAAGGCGCCGTCAGAAGCGGCGCGGCTGCGGCATCTGCCGTGATGCACGACTGGAATTGATCTCATGACTACACAAGACTTTGCAGCAGACTGCCTGAACGGGCGCGTTATTCTGGTAACCGGCGCGACCCAAGGCATAGGCGAGCAGGCAGCCTGGCATTACGCGCGCCACGGTGCCACCGTGGTGCTGTTGGCTCGCAATACCAAGCGTTTGGAAGCATTGTACGATGCCATCGTGGCCGAGGGTTTGCCCGAGCCGGTCGCTATCGTGCTGGATCTGCTCAAGGCCAGCGACGAAGAATTCAATAATCTGGCCTTCCAGTTGGGTCAGTCGCTGGGCCGGCTGGACGGCATCGTACACTGCGCATCGCATATGTATGCCCTGTCGCCTTTGGCCAACCAGACCATAGACGAATGGATGAACCAGTACCGCATCAATACGGTGGCGCCTTTCGCTCTGACCCGTGCCTGCCTGCCGCTATTGAAAGCCTCGCCCGACGCCTCGGTGCTGTTTGTCGGCGAAGAGCACGGCCAGCAGGCCAAGGCATTCTGGGGCGCGTTCGGGGCATCGCATGCCGGTCTGGGCTATCTGACGCAGGTGGCGGCCAGCGAATGGGATGCATTCCCCAATCTGCGCGTCAATCTGCTGACCCCGGGTTCGGTCAACTCGCCGCAGCGCCTGCGTACCCATCCGGGCGAGGCGCGTTGTGAGCGCGGCGAACTGGCCGATTTGATGCCGCATTTCCTTTACTGGCTAAGTGCGGTAAGTCGCGGTCGCAGCGGCGAAATCATCCATCTGGACCTGCGTACCCAAACTGCCTGAAGGAGCTGCGCATGAAAGCATTGTTCTGGCTGCCGCTATGCGTGCTGCTCTCCGGCTGTAACTGGATAGGCAATCTGACCGGTCTCACTCATGATGCCAATAAGGCCATCGGTGCCGCCTGTCGCCAGACCGGACGCTCGCTGGAAGAGTGCTTTTTGCGCAACGAGGACGCGGACAAGGCGCAAATTTACGCCGGCTGGCGTGAAATGAACGAGTACATGGTGAAAAACAAGCTGGACACCATGGCGCCGCCTCCTGTGGCCGCCAAGCCCGTGACCGGCTTGCCGGCCAAGGCGGCCCCGCTGCATGGCAAGGCGGCGCCAGCTGTTGTGCAGCTGGGGCCGACGCATCTCAGTAGCGAGGAAGCCGACAAGCAGGTGCAAAGCGATCCGCAGGTGCAGGCAGTGCTGTCTGCCATGCGCGAGCGCAAGGGCGCTCCTGTGAAGGAGGGCAGTGGCACGGAATCCGATCAGATGCGTTTATTGGATATCATCCGCCAGTCCCAGCCCGCTGCCAGTGCGGCGCCCGGCTAAGTCGTTCTTTGCTGACCTAGCCTGGCTTCATTCAAATAATGCCGTGCTTTGCACGCCCCCGGATGGTGTGCAGGCTGGCTATTGCTGTTCTTGCGGAATCATCATGGCCAAAGCCAAAACCATCTATAGCTGCACCGAGTGTGGTGGAACTTCGCCCAAATGGCAGGGCAAGTGCCCGCATTGCAATGCCTGGAATACCCTGGTCGAGGCGGTGGAAGCGCCTGCTGCCGCACCGCGCTTTGAGACCTGGACCAGCCAGACCAGCCGCGTACAGAGCCTGTCTTCGGTGCAGGCCGAAGAAGTGCCGCGCGAGAGTTGCGGCATGGAGGAACTCGACCGTGTGCTGGGCGGGGGCTTGGTGCAAGGTGGCGTGATTTTGCTGGGTGGCGACCCGGGCATAGGCAAGTCCACCTTGCTATTGCAGGCGCTGGCGACCATGGGGGCCAACCGCAAGGTCCTGTATGTGTCGGGCGAGGAGTCGCCGCAGCAAATTGCATTGCGCGCTTCGCGCCTGCAACTGGATGCCAGCCATGTACGCCTGCTGGCCGAGATCCGTCTGGAAGCCGTGATTGCCGCGCTCAAGGATGAGCAGCCTGCGGTGGCAGTGATCGACTCCATCCAGACGCTGTATTCGGATCAGGTCAGCTCGGCGCCAGGCTCGGTGTCGCAGGTGCGTGAATGTGCGGCGCAGCTGACCCGCATCGCCAAACAGTCCGGCATTACCATTGTACTGGTTGGCCATGTGACCAAGGAAGGTGCGATCGCCGGCCCGCGTGTGCTCGAGCATATTGTCGATACCGTGTTGTATTTCGAGGGCGACAGCCACTCCAACTACCGCATGATACGGGCGATCAAGAACCGTTTTGGTGCTGCCAACGAGTTGGGTGTGTTCGCCATGACCGAGCGCGGCATCAAGGGCGTGTCCAATCCGTCGGCCATTTTTCTGTCGTCTTATCGCGATGATGTGCCCGGTTCTTGCGTGCTGGTCAGTCAGGATGGCACACGCCCCTTGCTGGTCGAGGTGCAGGCACTGGTGGACAATGCCCACGGTTTCCAGCCCAAGCGGCTGGCGCTGGGGCTGGACCAGAACCGTCTGGCGCTATTGCTGGCCGTGATGCACCGCCATGCAGGCGTGAGCTGTGCCGATCAGGATGTATTTCTTAATGCGGTGGGCGGGGTCAAGATTATCGAGCCGGCGGCCGATCTGGCACTGGTGCTGGCCATGGTGTCGTCGCTGAGGAACAAGCCCTTGCCGGAAAAACTGGTGGTGTTCGGCGAGCTGGGGCTGGCAGGTGAAGTGAGGCCGGTGTCGCGCGGGCAGGAGCGGCTGAAAGAAGCAGCCAAGCTGGGCTTTACCCGCGCTCTGGTGCCTTCAGCCAATCGTCCGCGCCAGCCAATCGCGGGGCTGGAAATCATCGGCATCGAGCGCCTGTCCGAGGCGGTGGCGTTTATCGCCGAGCGTTAAGGCACGCGGGTGACGCGTAGCCGCACCGTGCTCAGGCTTTGCCTGTTGCCGCCTTGTGCACCGAACACGAATAGCTGTCCGCCGCGCCCGTCCTGATTGATGCTGCCCAGCGTGACCCAGCGACCCAAAGGCGTGCTCAAGGTGGTGATCAGCGATTGTTTGCGCACGCTCCCCCCTTTGCCTAATTCCTCATCGCTGACCGAAATATCCAGCAGCACCTGCTGCCCGTTCAGCCTTGGCGTGACCTGAAAGCCGCTGATGGCGCGCTGGCTGCCCTGTCCGTTAAACCACCACGGTAGCGGCCGCTCGACGCCCAGGCTGATGCTGCCGCTTTTGCCCGAGAGCAGGCTTAAGCTTTGCAGTGTACTGTTTTGGCGACTGCCGCTATTGACCGACCAGCCATTATTACTGGAAGTGCCGTTGCCCGGATTGATCTCGCTACGGCTGCCTTGCGCCGATTTGTCCTGTGCCACTTCAATGTCCAGCATGGCAGGCTGGGTGTCCAGCTCGCGTGCTGCCTGTGCCAGTATCTGTTCGCGTTGCACACTGGCATTGATGATCAGCTTGCCTTCAAAGGCCGATAGCGATTCGCCCGGCTGCAGCGTCGGGCGTAGTGCCGCTGCGACTTCACTTGCATTAGCCCAGTCAAGCGTCAGCACCTGCAAGGCATGGGCAGGCAGGGCGAGCAGCAGCAAGAATGCATGCAGTACGGCTTTCATCAGTATTCCTTACCGGCGCGCCAGATGGAAAAAATGAGCCACAGGCTGTTGAGCATCGCCACCATAAAGCCCAGAAAGCCGAATAGCGGCAGGCCGAACAGCATGGGGCCGGCATTGACCGTCATGACGATGCTGGAGCCTATGATCAGGCAGCCGGTGACGATGCCCATGGTCAGGCGGTTGGCGCTTTTGTCTATCTGGCGGCCGAAACTGTCGAGGCGGGCGAGGTCGAGGTTGATACGGAATTTGCCCTGACGTATATCGCGCGCCATGCGCACCATATCGTGCGGCAGACCGGACAGCATGGTAATGCCGTCCAGCAGGCTTTGTTTGCCTTTGCGGGCGATGGCCTTGGGATGGTAGCGCGCCTTGACCAGATCACGCACAAAGGGGGCGAGCTGGTCGACCAGATAAAACTCGGGGTCAAGCTGCCGTCCCAGCCCCTCCAGCGTGACCAGCGCCTTGAACAGCATAGCAAGGTCAGCCGGCAAGACTATGCCGTGATCGCGAATCAGCGCCATGATGTCGTTGATCAGCTGGCTGATATTAAGCTGTCCCAGCGGTACATGCTCGTACTGGAACATCAGCTCGGACACATCATAGGCAAAGCGTTGTTCATCCACCGGATTGCGGCCGGTCCATTCGATCAGTGCCTCGGCCATGGCGCGTTCGTCGCGCCGTGCCAGCGCCGACAGCAAGTCGACAATCTCGTCGCGCCTGACATGCGACAGGCGTCCGACCATGCCGAAATCGATAAAGGCGATGCGGTTGTCCGGCAGGTAGAACACATTGCCCGGGTGCGGGTCGGCGTGGAAAAAGCCGTTGATCAATATCATCTTCAGTACGGCGTCGGCGCCGCGCCGCGCCAGCAGGCCTGCGTCCAGCCCTGCTTCGGGCAAAAGGTCGAGCCGCCCGCCCGGAATGCCCTCGATATAGTCCTGCACATTGATTTCGCTATTGCTGAAATCCCAGTACACCTTGGGCACCACCACATGCGGGTCGTCCTTGAAGTCGCGGGCGAAACGGTCCATGCCGCGTCCTTCGGCCGCGAGATCCAGTTCGCGCTTAAGCGAGCGGGCGAACTGGGCGACAATTTCGCGCGCATGGTAGTGGCGCGTCTCGGGGAACTCCATCTCGATCAGGTAGGCGATATGGTCGAGGATGCGCAGATCGGCTTCGACCTTGGCGACAATAGCGGGGCGCCGCAGCTTGATGGCCACCGGTGTGCCATTTTTCAGGCGGGCGCGGTGCACCTGGGCGATGGAGGCTGCGCCTATGGGCTGGGCTTCGAACGCGTCGAAGACCTCGTCCAGCGGGCGGCCCAGTGCCTTGCTGATCAGCGGGGCTACTTGCAAGGCGGGGATGGGAGGGACGCGGTTTTGCAGTTTTTCGAATTCGGTAATCCACTCGGGTGGAAACACATCGACGCGGGTGGAAAGTATCTGTCCGAGCTTGATAAAGGTCGGTCCCAACTCTTCAAAAGCGAGGCGCAGGCGTACCGGTGTCGGAATGGCCGTCACGGTTTCCGTGGTTTCGTGTCGCAGCAATTTGGCCATCTGCGCCATGGCGCTGGGCAGACCCAGACGTTCGGCAAAGCGCCCCAGTCCATGGCGCACCAGAATTGCACTGATTTCGCGCAGGCGGGGGAGGTCGCGCATGGCAACCAGCGTTTCTCTTAACATGGCTATCCAGATGTTTAGGACTTCGACTTTACACTGCAGGTCACGTTCGATAGAGTGCAGTGTATGAAATTGCCTTTATTCTTGCCAGCTCTGTTTTTTGCATTTTTCATGACTTTTGCTTATGCGGCGCCGGAGGCGCAAGTCAAGGGATTCGCAACAACCGAAGAACAGTCCGACCCTATTGCCCGCTTTGCTAGCGCACCGGGCGAAGAGGCCGTGGGTGACTTATTGCTACAGGCGATGAGCCTGATTGGCGTGGCTTACCGCTTTGGCGGCAACTCGCCGGCATCGGGGCTGGATTGCAGCGGTTTCATCAAATATGTGTTTGAAAAGTCGCTCAAGGTTAATCTGCCGCGAACGGCCGCAGAAATGGCGCGCGCCGGCCGTGCGGTGGAGCGTAACGAACTGGCGGCGGGCGATCTGGTCTTTTTCAATACCCGCGGCTTTCGCAACTCCCACGCCGGTATTTATCTGGGCGGCAACAAGTTTATCCATGCGCCGCGTAGCGGCAAGAATATTGAAGTCGCCAATATGACCGGCAGCTATTGGGTTAGCCGGTATAATGGTGCCCGTCGCGTGCAGCGTGGTCAGCCGGTACAGCTGGAAGCCGCCGCCGTGGTCGAGCGTCCGGCACGTAGCCGCGAGGCTGCCGCACCCGTCGTTGTGCGTGCCGCGAGCAAAAGTAAGGCGGACAGCCGTAACAAGGTCGTAGCTGGCAAGAAAAGCACGGCGCAAAAAAGTAGCGTGAAAAGCCGGGCACCGACCCGTGCCAGTGCCAAAAGCAGCAAAGCGAGCAACACTAAAAAACAGGCGAGCGCTAAAAAAGCACCGGCCAAAAAGACAACGAGTCAAAAGAAAAGCAGCTAGGCGTTTCAAGATCAACCGTACGATGCCCGCTTAGGCGGGCATCTGCCTTTATGGGGGACACCCATGCAACTGGATATGCCGGTATGGCGCGATACCGAGGGAAATACCCTCGCTTGCGTCGAGAAAATCAAGGTCATGCGCGAAAATCTGGAAGAACTCGCGCAAATGGCACAGGACGCCTATGAGGATGCCATCCTGATGGGGTGTGATGAGGCGCAGATCAAGGCCTACCTGGTCAGCCTGATGCAAGCGCTGGACAATCCCTACACATCCTGACTTTAGAGGTGCACCCCGATGCAATGGCCTTTCGAAGCCCTGATCGGTTTACGTTATTTGCGCGCCCGGCGCCGTAACGGATTTATTTCCTTTATTTCGCTGGCCTCCATGATAGGCATTGCGCTGGGGGTGGCGGCGCTGATTATTGTGTTGTCGGTGATGAACGGTTTCCAGAAAGAAATCCGTACCCGCATTCTGGGCGTGGCCTCCCATGTGGAGGTGTCGGCCATGCAAGGCGGCATGGCTGACTGGCAGCAGGTGGCGCATGTCGCAGCGGCCGAACCTGGGGTGCAGGCGGTGGCACCGTTTGTGTCGGCGCAGGGTCTGCTGTCTTATGGCGGTGCGGTGCGTGGCGTGATGGTGCGCGGCATCGAACCCAAAGCCGAGGATAAGGTCGTCGATGTCGGCAAGCATATGGTCAAGGGGCAGTTGGCCGATCTTAAGCCGGGCGAATTCGGCGTATTGCTGGGTACCGAGCTTGCGCGCCAGCTGGGGGTCGGGGTCGGGGACAAGGTGACGCTGATTACGCCGCAGGGCAATGTCACGCCGGCGGGCATGATGCCGCGCCTGAAACAGTTCACAATCAAGGGCTTGTTCAAGGTCGATATGTACGAGTACGACTCGGGCTTCGCCATGATAGACATGAAGGATGCGCAGACGCTGTTCCGCATGGGCGACAATGTCTCGGGTGTGCGCCTGAAGCTGGCAGACCTGTTTCAGGCACCGCTGGTGAAGCGTGACCTGCAGCAGAAGCTGCCGGAAGCCTGGGTCTCGGACTGGAGCGACATGAATGCCAACTATTTCCGGGCCGTGCAGATAGAAAAGCGCATGATGTTCATCATCCTGACGCTGATTGTGGCGGTGGCGGCATTCAATCTGGTGTCGACGCTGGTGATGGTGGTAACCGACAAGCAAGCCGATATCGCCATCTTGCGTACGCTGGGGGCGAGTCCGGCCAGCATTATGAAGATTTTCATGATTCAGGGTGCGGTCGCCGGTGTGCTGGGCACCTTATCCGGCGTAGCAGCGGGGCTGGCGGTGGCCTGGAACCTTGATGTCATCATGCCGTTTATCGAACGTTTGCTGGGCGTCAAGCTGCTCTCCAGCGAGGTCTATCTGATCGACTATCTGCCGTCCGATGTGCAACTGGCCGATGTGGGCATCATCGCCGTGATTTCGCTGGTGTTGTCCTTGCTGGCCACCCTGTATCCAAGCTGGCGCGCCGCGCGCACCCAGCCTGCCGAGGCCCTGCGTTATGAGTAATGTGATTGAAGCGGTCAATCTGGCCAAGGTCTACGACGAGGGCGGGCTGAATGTGGAGGTTTTGTCCGGCATCAACCTCAATGTGGCGGTAGGCGAGCGTCTGGCTATTGTTGGCGCTTCAGGCTCCGGCAAAAGCACACTGCTGCATTTGTTGGGCGGACTGGATACGCCGACCCGGGGCGAGGTGAGTGTGGCTGGCGAGCGCTTGTCCGACTTGTCCGAGGCGGCACGCGGCCAATTGCGTAACCAGAAGCTGGGCTTTGTGTACCAGTTTCACCATCTGTTGCCTGAGTTTAGCGCGCTGGAAAACGTGATGATGCCGCTATTGATCCGGCGCGAGCCACGGGCGCAGGCGGTGGCGGCAGCCAGCGAAATGCTGGCCAAGGTGGGTTTGGGTAGCCGGCTGGGGCACAAGCCGGGCGAGCTCTCCGGTGGCGAGCGCCAGCGTGCAGCCATTGCCCGTGCGCTGGTCACACGCCCGGCCTGTGTGTTGGCCGACGAGCCGACAGGTAACCTGGATCGCGCCAATGCACGCATAGTGTTCGATTTGATGTTGTCGCTGAATGCCGATCTGGGGACCAGCCTGGTGATCGTGACCCACGACACCGAGCTTGCCGCGCATACCGGCCGCGTGCTGCACCTGGACGGGCAGGGGCTGTCGGGTTAAAGGGATTTTTGTAGTGTGCTGCCGGCTGGCCGGTAGTGTGTTTTTTGTTGGTGTTTTTACTCGGAGTATGTTCTGTTGTTGCAACGTGATGAATTGATCTTTGACTCGCTGTCTGCCATTTTGCAGACGATGCCCGGTATGATTCAACTGGCGCTTGGTCTGGCTTGTGGCGTGCTGGGGTGGTTGTTGTCAGGCTATGTGTACCGCCATTTCTACCGTACCCACCCCGAGCGTTCCGAGCGTTTCCTGCCTTATATCGGCCTGCGTCTGGCGATGCCGCTAAGCACCATGCTGCTGCTGGTGATCAGCATCTTTACCTGGAAGCTATTGGGCACGACCCCGGCTAAGGTGCTGGTGACCATGGCGACGCTGATGTTCTGGCTGTCGGTGATACGTGTCATCAGTGCGGTCTTGCGTCAAGCGCTGCCGCGTGGTCGTTTTGAAAGCGGTAGCGAGCATTTCATGGCCATGGTGCTGTGGCTGCTGTATGCAGCCTGGGCGACCGGTATTGATGCCTTCGTGATCGAGTGGATGCAGTCGATTGCCTTTACCGTGGGCAAGACCCGGCTTGATCTGTTGATGATTATCAACGCCATTCTGTGGGTGTCCATCATCGTGATCGGCGCCTTGTGGGTCAGCCGAGCGATCGAGTCGCGCCTGATGCGGCTCAAAGACCTGGATCTGTCGCTGCGCATCGTGTTTTCCAAGATTGCCCGTACCGGGCTGCTGGTCGCGGCGGTATTGATCGCCTTGCCTGTGGTCGGTATTGACCTGACAGTCTTGTCGGTATTCGGTGGTGCGCTCGGTGTCGGTCTTGGTTTTGGCTTGCAGAAGATCGCCTCCAACTATGTTTCGGGCTTCATTATTTTGCTGGATCGCTCCATCCGCATTGGCGACCGTCTGGAGGTCGAAGGGCGTCTGGGGGTCGTGACCAAGATCACGTCGCGCTTTATCGTACTCAAGAGTGCAGACGGTTCGGAAGCACTGGTGCCGAACGAGGTGCTGATCAGCAGTACCGTGATCAATACCTCGTATTCGGATAAGGCGATCTGGACCAGCCTGCCTATTGGTGTGGCTTATGGTACGGATCTGGATCTGGCGCTGCGCTTGCTCAAAGAGGCTGCCGATCATCCGCGTGTGCTCAAGGAGCCGGGCCCGTCGGCGTTTGTGCTCGAGTTTGCCGATTCCAGCATCAATCTGTCGCTGGGCGTGTGGGTGTCCGATCCGGAGAACGGCTTCCTGGGGCTCAAGTCCGAGATCAATCTGGCAATCTGGCGCAAATTCCAGGAAAACGGGATTCAGATTCCGTTCCCGCAACGCGAGATCCGTATTCTCAAAGACGAAGCCTGAAACGCGAGGATGGTATGAGTGCAAAAGAGCTGGCCATTGTTGATGATGACAAGGCAGTGCGCGACGCGCTGCTCTGGCTGCTGGACGGTCAGCCTTTTGCCGTCAGTCCTTTTGAGAGTGCCGAGGCCTTGCTGCAAAGCGGGGATCCGGCACGCTTTCACTGCCTGATTGTCGATTTGCGTCTGGGCGGCATGAGCGGTCTGGTTTTGCTGGAGCGTCTGGCGCTGGCACCTTATTGCCCGCCGGTCATTATGCTGACGGCGCATGGCGATGTGCCGCATGCGGTTGCCGCACTCAAGCTGGGCGCAGTCGACTTTCTGGAAAAGCCGTTTAACGACGAGCATCTGATGGCCTTGTTGCAGCAGTGTCTGGTGCGGGATGAGACGCAGCGTAAACACTATTACGGCAAGCTGCATATCGAAGCGACACTGGCCTCATTGACCGAGCGCGAACGCGAAGTGATGAAGCTGGTGCTGATGGGTAAGCTGAACAAACAGATCGCCGATGATCTGGCGATCAGCATGAAGACGGTCGAAGTCCACCGTGCACGCGTATTTGACAAAATGGGCGTGAAATCCGCGGTCGAGCTAGCCAGCCGTCTGGCAGAAAGGCAGGTGTGAATGGCTGGCAATAAGCAGCCCGTCTCGGTGCTGGTGTTGTTGTATACCGCCCAAGGCCGGGTGTTGTTGATCGAGCGCGCCGACAAGCCCGGCTTCTGGCAGTCGGTGACCGGCAGCAAGGAAGGGCAGGAAGCACTGCTTGCTACCGCCTGGCGCGAACTGGGAGAGGAAACCGGTTTTGCCGCCGCCCAAGGTGTCCTGCATGACTGGGCGCAAAGCTCGGTCTATGAAATCTACCCGCACTGGCGCCACCGTTACCCCGAGGGGGTGACGCACAATACCGAACATGTCTTTGCCTTCGAGTTGTCCGAAGAATCGACGCCCCGGCTCAATGCCCGCGAACATACCGCGTATGTCTGGCTAGACTGGCAAGAGGCGGCACAGCGCGTATTTTCCCCTTCCAATGCGGTAGCTATCCGGGAATTGGGCCGTCGGCTGTCGCCTTTGTCCTGATTCTCATTGGAAGTCATCATGGCCGTTACCCGTTTGCATCAATGGCGCAAGCTGCTGCCACAGGTGCCGCTGGCGTTGTTGTTGCTCATTGAAGCACTGCTGCTGGGTTATCCCTTGGTGACGGAGTTGCCCAGAACCCTGCCCGGCAATTTCTGGCATGCCGAGTCGGCCATACTGGCCGAGTTCAACTGGTTCATGCTGCCGCGCCTGTTGCTGGTCAGCGGTTTTGTACTGATGGCGATAGGCTTGTTATTGCGTGCCCGGGCTGCATGGCTCTTCGCCTTGATGCTGGTGCTGCTGGTAACACCGCTGTTGTGGCACTCCGGGCTGGTGCAGCATGGTGCACTTGCTTTGTCGTGGGCCTTAGTGTTGTTGCTTTTGTTGTTTCGCGACGGTTTTCAGGGGTCTAGTGTCGTTGCCGGTGCCTTGGTGACCTTGCTGATTGTCAGTGCTTTGCTGTGCTATGCCATGGTGGGCTCATTATCGTTGGGGGCGGATTTTATCCCGCCCATTCTGAACCCGATGACTGCGCTGTATTTCAGTCTGGTGACCATGACGACGGTCGGTTATGGCGATATTGTCCCGCACACCGATGCCGCACGGCTGTTTACACTTTCCATCATCATTCTGGGTATTACCGTATTTGCGGCGGCTTTGAGTACATTGGTAGGCCCCATGTTGAACTCAAGCATGCAACGCATTATTAAGGGGAAGGGACGTAAAATGAAACGCTCCGGTCATTTTCTGATCGTCGGTGCATCACCGTTGGCACATAATCTGTACGAGAGTTTGAGCCAGCGCGGGCTTAAAGTGACGGTGCTGTTGTCTCCCGAGAGTGCGCAGCAGCATAGCCTGCCTGATGATGCGGATATCGTGATCGGAGAGACTTCCGATACCGGCGTTCTTAAAGAAGCGGGCGCGGAGTTGGCGCGCTCGGTGCTGGCTCTGGGGGGGGATGATGCCGATAATGCATTTGTAGTGCTGGCGATGAAGGATCTGGCCAGCGATGTGCGTACGGTTGTGCTACTCAACGACAACCGTCATCTGGAAAAAATCAAGCGTTGCCAGCCGGATGTGCTGATTGCTCCCCAGTTGCTGGGGAGCGAGATTCTGGCGCGTCTGCTTAATGGTGAAACCATGGACAAGGACACCATTACCGACTTGTTGCTGCAGGGCAATCCGGCCAAGTTAAGCGCTTGAACTTGCGTGTCTAGCCTGTGATCGTGGCCAGACGAGCCTTGTCGTAACACTCGCCCCCCATATTCAGCTCTTCACCATCATGCCAGCGGCTGGAGTCGCCCTCGCTGATAAACCAGTGCCGGCCGCGCTCATCTAGGTGGACAAAGACGCCACCTTGCAAAGTCTGCTCTTCCAGATCTTCGATGCTGTACGGCGTATCGCCACCATAGGGCTTAAACGTATCCTGGCTATGATCCCATACCCATTGGCGTGCAGTACCCATGCTGTCTCTCCTGCTAAGTCGAGTGTCGTTGATGGTGCTTTAAACAAATATCCTATCGGGCGTAGGGCTAAGATGCAAACTGTCTTGGTGATGGCTAGGATCTTTGTTATCCCTG
The DNA here is from genome assembly GCF_009831765.1 of Craterilacuibacter sinensis. Lineage (GTDB taxonomy): Bacteria > Pseudomonadota > Gammaproteobacteria > Burkholderiales > Chromobacteriaceae > Craterilacuibacter > Craterilacuibacter sinensis. The sequence goes on from NZ_WSSB01000003.1 coordinate 118,657, forward strand.
CTCAAGTCCTGGGATCATAATAAGTACAAGCGTGCATGGTGCCGTTTATCTGGTGGTAGGGGTGGATGACTTGGTAACGTTGGGTACGTCGACTCCGGCTATCAGCGTACCTCAGCGCCCGCACCTTGCCCTGAAGGGTGCCCATACTAGTGGCTGCTACTGGGTCATAAGAGCGAAGCGACACCATCCCCGGCGGCAGTCACTAGTGTGGGTGCTGGGTTCGGGGCAGTTCCCCAAGTGTGTGATTGACTGAATGAAAAACGCCGGCGTTACCGCCAGCGCTTTGAAGTTACGATGCATTGCGATGTATTTATACATCGCAATGCTCTGGTGCAGTGACGCCTTTAATGGCAGCACTTCTGAGCTACTCACTCGCGAACGATGTACCTTTAAGGCATAAGTCCACTCTGCGGGCTTTCAAAGGCTGGATCAGTTTGAAATCAAACTATGAAAAGCTGGCATCAATTCGAGGAGTGTTCACTGGCAGCCTTGCTCTGCTTGTGAGCTGACTCGCTATTTTGCAAAGCCTTGGCAGCAGCAGCTTTGGCTTCATCAGCTTTGTTTTTGTCATGACTATCAGCAGCCTTCATATGATAGTCAGCCGTGGCTTTATGTTCTTCCGCGGCGGCTTTATGGGCATCACTGGGTTTTTTTGTTTCTACTGACATGATAATTCCTTTTGCGTAGTGAAAGGTTTTATGCCAAAGACTCATCAAAATACGATCCGCATTCAGCATTTGAACAGTATCTCTGTACAAAACATTGCGTTCTGTGCGCTGCCTAACATAGCAGTACTTATTTTAAAATATTCAACAAATACAATAAGTTGGCGCTTAATCCTTGATGAACTGGCTATCGGGTTATGTACAGCATGCCATCGGCCGTACGCCATGTGATGGCACCGTCTGTGCCGTTACCAATCGCGACCGTTCCCGGGTTGTCTCAAGCTGTTGGCCTGGGACGGCAGTGGTGAGTGTCTGGCACAGGGACGTTAATGTGATGGCCAGTCTGAATTCAACAGCCCAGCAGGCTACGCTTGCTGGGCTGTTTCCTATTCGGCAAGGCGGGTCATCATGGCTGCCGTCATCGCACTCTTTGGCCCGGACATTGGCAAGCACGCCTTTCATGTAGTCGGGTACGACCGTCATAGACATCCAGTGTTCACACACCAATTCAGTCGCAATAACCTGATCGAGTTTTTTGCCTGCAGCCTACGATCCGCCAGGCGGGGACTTTGTCTGCTGTCTGAAGCGACCCGCAACAAAGTGCGGGTCGCTTTTGTTGGGCTGGGGCGGTGCTGGCTTATAAACGCCCCAGCACCCACAGAATCAGCAGCACCAGCAACACGAGTCCAAGCCCGCCGCTGGGGGCGTAACCCCAGTTGCGGCTATGCGGCCAAGTGGGAATGGCGCCGATCAGCAGTATCAACACCACGATCAGCAGTATGGTTCCTAAGGTCATTTTGTCTCTCCTAACAATAAGTCGTAGCTTTGCCGCGCACGGGAGAATTCCTGAAACGCGTCACTGCCGCTTCCCTCGGCGCGCTGGCACCAGTCTTCAGCGGTGCGATCAGTTGCTCCGTCTAGGTTCAGGAATGGCACCACAGGACTGAAAGATCCTCTCGCATCAGTTCAATGGTGTTCAGCTTGTGGTTGTGGCGCAGCGCCTTTTCCCCTGCAGCGCGCTGAGGCAGGGCATGGCGACCGCGTCTGTAGCCAAGCTTTGGCATGCCATGTGATGCTACGACGCCGGGTGCCGGCGTCTGTGCGTCAGCGCACCCAATACCGTCAGTGCCGGTTGCTGGCACCCTCCGCGTCGGTTCATGCCGCGCTCCGTGTATGTATGCCAGCGAACAGAAGCCGCCGCCGCGACAGCGTAGCTTGGGCTGACAATGCCGGTGGTTGGTTTACATCCGTGCTTGTCCTTAAACCAAGCGAAGGAATGATCATGAGAAATGTGATGAAGATGTCAGGGGCGCTGATGGTGCTGGCCCTGACCGCGTGTGAGCGGCAGCCGGAAGTGGTCGTGACCCAGCCGGCGTCGCCTACCGTGATGGTGCCGGGGCCGGCTGGTCCGGCCGGCGCTTCGGGGCCCGCAGGTGCCACGGGCTATCGTGGTGACACCGGCGATACTGGCAACACCGGAGCGCCAGGCGATACGGGTGCAACAGGAGACACAGGGGCGACAGGGGACACGGGAGCAACAGGAGACACCGGAGCGAAAGGAGACACTGGCAAGCGCGGCAAAATGGGCGGTGATGAGGGGGTGGTACCGCCCGCTGCCAAGCCTTGAGTGGCGACCGGTCCGTGGCTGGCCGGTAATGCCGCGCCTGACATTTGTCCGCCTATGTCTGGCAGCGTACCGACAGGGCCGCAGTCACTGATTATCCTTAACACTGTAACCGGATTTTTCATGGGCACCGCACAGTCGTGCTCTGTCCATGCATGGGTGCACTAGTCGTGCACGGCCGGCTGCATGATCGGCGGCCCGATTGGCAATACCTGCATACGGGTGCCATGTGGAAATAACAATAATGGGCTGGAACAGGGCGGAAGGATACTGGAAGGAATTACGGGGCAAGGTAAAGGCCGAGTGGAGCAATCTGCCTGACGATTGCCTTGACATGATTGCCTGCAGGCGAGTGGCGTTGTCGGGCAGCCTTCAGGAGGCTTACGGCATTAGCCAGAACGAGGCCGAGCTGCTGATCAAGCGTTTTGAAAGGCAGCAACATTGCAGGTTTCTGAAGTAGTAGCGTCATGCGCCGAGTACTGTACCGGGGCGGCAACCGCGTTGCAGGTTCCGGCTGGCAGGACGGTGTCTGAAAAGGAGTACGAAGCATGCTTGCCACCATTGCAGTGATCCTGCTGATTCTGTGGCTGCTGGGTCTGGTGTCGTCATACACTCTCGGCGGTTTCATTCACATTTTGCTGGTCATCGCCGTCGTGATATTCCTGGTACGGCTGGCCACCAGTCGATCTTGAGTCTGGCTGCAGCGTGCGTACGGTTTGGCTGTCAAAGACAGTCCACAGCCGCACGCGCACCGGCCGACTTGCCAATTGTTGCTCGCGGTGTGCCACCGGATTCACAGGGGAGCAAGTGTGGATCTCTATCTCAAGGGCTTTGTCATCACCGTTACCGCCTTGTGCGGTCTCGCGCTGTACTGGATGCTGGCACCGTTATGGGATGCGTTGGCGTGGAGCATCTGCCTGGCCTTTCTGCTGGCACCCGTGCAGCGCTGGCTGACGCACACGCTGCGCGGGCGCGCCGCCTTGTCTGCCGGCATCATCACCATGCTGGTACCTGTGGTGCTGGCTGGGCCGCTGGTCAGCCTCGGCGTGGCCTTTGTCAACCAGTTTGCCGAGCTGATCACCCGCCTGCAAAAACAGCCGTTGCGCTTCGATCTCGATCTGCTGATGCAGCTGGAGCGCTATCCTTTGCTCGGCAGCCTGTCGGCATGGCTGCGGCACAATTTCACCACCAGCCATGATCAGCTGCAGGGTTGGCTAGCCAGTGGCGCCCGGCTGCTGCTGCAGTCGCTGGCAAATACCGGCGGTCAGGTTGTGCTCGGCACCCTGGACACGATGATCAACTTCTTCATGATGCTGTTTTTGTTGTTTTTCCTGCTGCGTGACGGCCGCGTGCTGCTCAATCGCGTGGTACGGCTGGTGCCGATGGCGCCACAACGGCGCGACCGCTTGCTGCAACTGATCGGCAACACCACCCGTGCGGTGGTTTACGGCACCGGCCTAACCGCGCTAGCGCAGGGTGTACTGATCGGCATTGGCTTCGCCATCTGCGGCCTGCCATCACCAGTGGTGTTCGGCGTACTGGCGGCGGCACTGGCTCTGCTGCCGATGGGGGGCGCGGCGCTGGTATGGGCGCCAGCGGTGCTGGCGCTGCTGCTGATGTCGCAGTGGGGCTGGGCGTTATTCATGCTGCTGTGGGGGCTGGGGGTGTCGGTATCGGACAATCTGTTGCGGCCGTTGCTGATTTCCAGGCAGGAGCCAGTGTCGGTTCTGGCCGTGTTCATCGGCGTAATCGGTGGCCTGTCCGCCTTTGGCATGATCGGCATCATCGTCGGCCCGGTGCTGCTGACGGTAATGGCAGCGCTGCTGCGCTTTGTTGACGAGTCGTTGTCCAGTCCGCCGTAAAGACGGCGCGCGGGGTGAGCTGCATGGCTAGGTGGTGTAGGGCAGCAGGCGGTCAGTTTCCCTCTTGACCACGGCGTAGCACTCGCAGCACAGCTGCTCCAGCTGCGGCCGGTCTAGTACGGTGATGTGGCCACGGCAGTATTCGATAACACCCAGCTTTTGCAGCTTGCCGGCGGCGTCGGTGACGCCTTCGCGGCGCACGCCAAGCATATTGGCGATCAGCTCCTGGGTCATGGTCAACTTGTTGCTGGGCAGTCGGTCCAGCGATAGCAGCAGCCAGCGGCACAGCTGCTGGTCAATGGAGTGATGGCGGTTGCACACTGCGGTCTGCGCCATCTGCGTAATCAGCGCCTGGGTGTAGTGCAACATCAGCTTCAGCAGTCCCGTGTGTTGGTTGACCTCGTTCTTGAAGTAGCTGTTAGCTAGGCGGTAGGCGTAGCCGGCACTTTGCACGATGGCACGGCTGGGGGTGCTTTCGCCCCCCATGAACACCGCAATGCCCACCATGCCTTCGTTGCCGACCACCGAGATTTCCGCCGAAGAGCCGCTTTCCATTATGTACAGCAGCGACACGATGGCATCGGTGGGGAAGAATACATGGCGCAAAGCATCGCCGGATTCGTACAGCACTTTGCCCAGCGGCAGCTCGATCAGTTCGAGATGGGGTAACAACCTGTTGAATACCTCTGCCGGCAAGGCCCCAAGTAGCTTATTTTGCTGTGGCGTAATAGTCGAGGTCATAGTCTGCTTCTGGTGGTAATAATCATGCAGGGCAGTATAGATAGGCCGCTGCCGATTGATGTGTCAGTACAGGGAGCTACGTTTGGCGGGCAGTCTGCCTGTTACGGGATGCCAGCGCAGTGCTGTTGCCGCATCTCCCGCTATTTGATGGCGGCAATGTGGTGCAGCGTACCGACAGTGCCACTTCGTGACAGCAGTATGGCGACACTGCCCGGTACGAATGCGGCCAGCCATGTTGTAGCTGCCGATATCAGGGGTAGGGGATGCCAACTTGACCATCTTGTCAGCCGCATCCGGCGTCAAAAGGAGCAAGTCATGAACTGGGATATCATCGAGGGTAACTGGAAACAGTACAAAGGCAAGGTGCGCGAACAATGGGGAGATTTAACTGACGATCATCTGGATATGATTGCCGGAAAACGCACCATTCTGGCCGGCAAACTGCAGGAGGCTTACGGTATTTCCAAGGATAATGCCGAAGAACAGATCCGCCGTTTCGAGGAACGCAACGAAGACGTCGATTTGACGCCTTGAAACGGATGGCGACCTGCGGCAGCGGTGCCGCACCGCCGTGTTAAGTCTTGGCCCGCCACACGCTGTTGAGGTGTGAATGGCGGATGTGGTGGCCGGCTGGTTCGCAATGCGCCGTCGGCACACCCAACCATTGTGGAGCACCCATCATGAAAGTATTAAACAAGTACCTGTCTGCATTTCTCGTGGTCGCCTCATTGATACCGATAGGAGCCTGTTCCGCGACACGTGAGCATCAAAGCACCGGCCAGTATATGGACGACAGCGTGATTACCGGCCATGTCAAAACCGCGATTTTTAATGACCCGGCGCTGAAAGTGACCGAAATCACCGTCCAAACCTATATGGGGCGTGTGCAGCTGAGCGGTTTTGTGCACTCGAAAGCCGATGCCGCCCGGGCCGTGCAGTTGACTCGTGGCGTCAATGGCGTGAAGTCCGTAGAAGATGACTTGCAGATCAAGTAAGTACAGTTCGCGGCCACCACAAGATGGCGAGCCCCCTGTTGCCAGCCTGGCCAGGGGGCTTTCATTCGCCTGAAACCACATTTTTTCCGGCAGCTATGCTGCTACTGGCGAAGCGACTTTTTTGCGGTCGCGGCTGCGCTTTTTCTGAGCCTTCGAATTACTCCTGCGGTTGAATCGGTTTCGGGTGCTGCATCTGACGGCATAGTTCCCAGTCTTCCAGCCGCTTGGCAAGGTGCGCTTGTGCCCACTCCAATACCAAGGTGAGCGCACGATGCGGCAGCTTGCCTTGCTGCACCTCAAGCGTTTGAATATCAATTGCGGCCTTGACTCGCCGTACTTCACAAGGCCGTTGAAATGCCATTTGGGGGAGGGGTAGCTTTGACGCTAAGCGGTCTGTGGATGCAGGTTCAATAACCGTCAAGCGGCCACACCAAAGAGAGCGCCAACTCCAGCGGTAAGTCCCATTGCCAGTGCTCCCCAGAATGTCACGCGGATGGCAGACACTAACAAAGGAGACCCCCCCGCGCGTGCTGCAATCAGTCCGAGAAGTGTAAGAAAGAAGAGCGAGCTTGCCGCAAGACCCCACATGAGCGCAGAGGCAGGTAGCAAGAGAACCATTAGCAGGGGTAGAAATGCACCAGCGGCAAACGTGCTAGCGGAGGCCAGCGCGGCCTGAACGGGTTTGGCGGCCAGGGTATCCGATATGCCTAGCTCGTCTCGCGCATGCGCGGCTAGCGCATCATGTGCCATCAATTTTGTTGCGACGCTCGACGCTAATGTCTCATCAAGTCCGCGTTTGACGTAGATAGCCATGAGCTCTGCGTGCTCCTGAGAGGGATTTTCCAGCAGTTCAGCTTTTTCTCGAGTCAGGTCTGCGTTTTCGGTATCGGCTTGTGAACTGACAGAAACATACTCGCCTGCAGCCATAGACATGGCCCCAGCAACGAGGCTTGCAACGCCTGTAATGAGAATAGTCCTAGTGCTGGCACCTGTCGCCGCTACGCCCAAGACAAGACTGGCAGTAGAGACAATCCCGTCATTGGCGCCGAGAACGCCAGCGCGTAGCCAGCCTGTTCGGTGCGTTCTATGTCGTTCGCTGTGTCTCATAGGTAGCCCATGGTTGTTTGTGAAGCCTGACGTGAAGTGATGTATTCCGGGTCGCAGTCACTGCGGATGACTGTGGCTTGCCGTGCCCCCGATGATCTGATCCGGCGCCCGCAGCACCCGCTCTGACGGCAACGACAGGTCAATGTCGATCGCCAGCACCTCCCGCTTGAAATCATCGATGACATTGAACAAGCGGTAACTGTGGCCGTCGGATAGTTGGTCATGCATGAAATCCATGGGCCCGCACTGGTTGATGGTTTCCGGCTCCGCCAAGGGTACCGGCTTCTCCCGAACGAGCCGCTTTCTCGGCTTGATCCGCAGCTTAAGTTCCAGTTCGCGGTAAATGTGGTACACCTGTTCGTGGTTCCAACGGTAGCCCTTCACGTTGCACAAGTACAGGAAGCACAGCCCGACTCCCCAGTTGCACTGGAGATGGGGTTGCCGGACTAGGTGGTCGGCGATTTCGGCATTCGCTGCGGACTGCTGGGCCTGATAGCGGTAGTAGGTCTGGCTGATGCCAAACGCCAAACGCCAAACGCCAAACGCCAAACGCCAAACACCAAACACCAAACACCAAACACCAAACAGGCCAGCTGGTCAAAGTCATGCGGTTGCCAGAATCCAGGCAAGCATTTCATGGCATGAAGGGTGATAATGTAAGCGATTCTGCCGTTCTAAATCGTATGCTAAGTCATTGATTTTTAATTGCTGGGTTGCGGGATTTCTGGCTGTGTTTTTGTGGTTAAACTTAACATAAGTCTTTGATATAAAAGTGAAACCTTTATCTGTTGCAACCTACAACATCCACAAAGGCATGTCGCCGCTTAACCGCAAAGTGACGGTACCGGCGATGGCGCGGGCGCTGGATACGCTATCGTCCGATGTGGTTTTTTTACAGGAAGTGCAGGGGCGCAATACCTTGCGTGCCCTGCGCCACCCTAACTGGCCCAGCTTGCCGCAACATCATTACCTGGCGCGCCATCTGGGCAGCAAGGTCACTTACGGCTTGAATGCAGCCTATGATCATGGCCATCACGGCAATGCCCTGTTGTCGCGCTTTCCGGTGACCGAGTGGTGCAATCTTGATATCAGCGTCAATCGACTGGAAAGCCGCGGCATCCTGCATTGCATGTTGCAACCGCAGGGCTGGGCGCAGCCGGTGGTGACTTTGTGTGCCCACCTTAATTTGCTGGCGCGCGACCGGCGCAAGCAATTCGAGGCGCTATCGCGTTATATCGACAGCAATGTACCGCCTGACGCCATGCTGATTCTGGCTGGCGACTTCAATGACTGGCGTGACGAGGCCAGCGCCATCCTGCGCGAGCGTGCCGGCTTGAATGAGGTGTTTCGTTTGCTTAACGGCGAGTGCGCCAGAAGCTTTCCGGCGCGCATGCCCATGCTGGCGCTGGACCGCATCTATGTGCGCGGCCTTCGGCCGGTCTCGGTCGAAGTTCATCGCGGCTTGCCCTGGGCCAAGTTGTCCGACCACTTGCCGCTTAGCGCACAATTGCTGCCGCTATAAAACAGCACCTACGGAAGATAATATTTTGTATCCATCTCTTGACGGTTGCGGGCAATAGCTGGTAGATTTTGTTCCAGATACATCGCCGATTTGATACAGCTTGCGGGCGTAAAACAGCTAAAGCGTGGACGGACTGCATCTGGCAGTCTGCACTTCAGTTCTACCGAAGTTCCATGATTGAAGCTCGCCGCAAGTGGCGGGCTTTTTGCATTTTAGGGACTTCGATGATACATCTCAATAACGTGAGCAAGCGCTTTCGCCATCCCGACGGGGGCTGGTTTGATGCCGTGCGCGCGACCACACTTTCCATTGCCGAGGGTGAAATATTCGGCTTGATCGGTTTTTCCGGCGCCGGTAAATCCACCTTGCTGCGCCTGATCAATTTGCTGGAACGCCCCGAAGCAGGCGCCGTGCTGGTGGATGGTCAGGATCTGACCCGCTTGTCGGCTAGCGAACTGCGCCGTGCGCGGCAAAATATCGGCATGGTTTTTCAGCAGTTCAATCTGCTGGCCAACCGCACCGTAGCGGAAAATGTAGCCTTTCCGCTGGAAATTGCCGGCTGGAACCGCGCCGATATTGCGCTGCGTGTAGCCGAGTGCCTTGAAGTCGTGGGTCTGACTGACCGCGCTGAACATTACCCGGCCCAGCTCTCGGGCGGGCAGAAGCAGCGGGTCGGAATTGCCCGTGCGCTGGCTCCGCGCCCCAAGGTGATTCTGGCCGACGAGCCGACTTCGGCGCTGGACCCGAAAACCACACAAAGCGTATTGCAGTGCCTGGCCGATATTAATGCGCGTTTTGGCGTCACCATTGTGCTGGTCACCCATGAAATGGGCGTGGTACGCGCAATCTGCCAGCGCGCGGCCTTGCTTGACGGCGGGTCGGTAGTCGAAGTGATGGATGTCAAACAAGGCGAGGTGCAGGCGTTGTCGTCTGCCGCGCGCGATATGCTGGAGGCTGCGTAATGGAAGCGATCACTTTTGCCGAAGCCTGGAGCAATCTGGTACTGCTGGGGCCTGAGATCTGGCAGGCTTGCCTGGAAACCGCGCTGATGCTGGGCATAGGCCTGTCCGCTGCCGTCTTGCTGGGTGGACCTTTGGGGGTGTGGCTGTATCTGGCGCAGCCGGGGCAGATTCTTGCCAACCGTTTTGTTGCCGGCTTGCTGGGCTGGCTGGTCAATCTGGTGCGCTCTTTTCCTTTCATTATCCTGATGGTTTCGCTGGTGCCCTTAACCCGGCTGATCGTCGGCAGCACCATTGGCCCTGTCGCAGCGGCCGTGCCTTTGTCGTTCGCCGCCATTCCGTATTTTGCCCGTCTGGTCGAACAGACGCTGCGTGAAGTGCCGCGCGGAGTGGTCGAGGCAGCCGAAGCCATGGGGGCAAGCCCCTTGCAGATTGTGTTCAAGGTCTTGCTGCGCGAAGCGCGTGCCGGCCTGGTGAACGCGCTGACCATCCTGACCATCAGCTTTCTGAGTTATTCCGCTGTGGCCGGTGTCGTGGGCGGCGGTGGTATTGGCGATCTGGCCATCCGTTACGGCTATTACCGTTTCCAGAGTGAAGTCATGCTGGCCATGGTGTTGCTGCTGGTGGTGGTCGTGCAGATTATCCAGCTGGGCGGCAACTATCTGGCTGCGCGTCTGGACAAGCGTTAACCCTTTTATCAAGCATCCATACCAAGGAGAAACAAGATGCGTACAAGCTTTATCAAAACACTGGTGGCCGTTGCGGTCGGTCTGAGCTTTACCGGCGCGGCGGTTGCTGCTGACCCGGCCAAGAAAAACATCGTGATCGGTACGACGGTGGGCGACTTTGGCGACATGGTTAAGCTCAATATCAAGCCGCAGCTGGAAAAGCAGGGCTATAGCGTCAAGCTGGTCGAGTTCACCGACTATGTACGTCCCAATCTGGGTCTTGCCGAAGGCTCGCTTGATGTAAACGTGTTCCAGCACAAGCCGTATCTGGATTCGTTCAGCAAAGAGCACAAGCTGAGCCTGACGCCGGTGTTCCAGGTGCCGACCGCGCCTTTGGGCGTTTACCCGGGCAAACTCAAGGCGCTGAAGGATGTGAAGGCAGGCAGCACTGTCGCCGCGCCTAACGATCCGTCCAACTTCGCCCGTGCGCTGGTGATGCTGGCCGATCTGGGCTGGATCAAGCTTAAGCCGGGCATCAATCCGCTGACCGCGTCCGAGCGCGATATCGCCCAGAACGTCAAACAGGTGAAAATCGTCCAGCTGGAAGCGGCACAGCTGCCACGCGCTCGTGGCGATGTGGACTTTGCCATCATTAATGGCAACTACGCCACAAGCTCCGGCATCAAGCTGACCGAGGCCGTGTTCCAGGAAAAGAGCTACGCCTATGTGAACTGGGGTGTGGTCAAGAGTGCCGACGCGGCCAAGCCATGGGCCAAGGATGTGATCGCCGCCTACAACTCTCCTGCCTTCAAGGCGTGGGCGCAAAAGCAGTATCCGGGTTACAAGCTGCCGCAAAACTGGAAGTAAGCTTGAGCGAATTCAGCCAACGGCACCTGAACAGGTGCCGTTTTTTGTGTCTGAAAATCTCCTATGCTGCGCTTTGGGTTTGTCAGGAAGCTGCGAATGAGCACAGCGTATTTTACGAGGGCCGTCATCACACAGTCGGCACGCATTGATCTGGCTTGTCAGGCATTGGCCGGACCGGGAGGGGATCAGCGCGCAGATGCGGTGCATGACTTGCGCCTTGCGCTGCGGGCATTGCGCACCGTGTTGCTGTTTTTTCGCGGCAGCGAGACGGCCGATACGCTGCGCCGGCACTTGGCCCGGAGCTATCGCTTGAGTCGCGAGGCGCGCGAGCTTGAAGTTGCACTGGACGGACTGGCCTTGTTGCAGATGCGCCATCCGCTGGCGCTAAACGTGGATCTGGCGTGGGCGCGTGCCTTGCAGTGTGAGCGCAGTAGCTTGTTAGTGCGCTTGCAGCCTGATTTAGTGTCGGCGCTGGCCTTGCTCTTGCCTTTTCTTGCCGGCGCGGATGCGCTGCTGGATAAGCGACGCTTACGCAAACTGGCGCGCATGCAGGCCAAGTATTTATGGCAGAAAGTGCAAGGCAAGCTGCGGCGTGCGCTTAAAAGCGGCAAGCGCACACACTGGCATGCTGCACGGCTGGCTATCAAGCGCTATCGCAGCTGGGGCGTACAGTTTGCGCCGCTTCTGAACCGGCGTACCCGCAAGCGGGTGAAGGTTTTGTCCTTCGTGCAGGGTTTGCTTGGCGAACTGAATGACTGGGGGGCGCTGGTGCAGCGGCTGCAGGCCGAGGAGGCGCTCGCCAAGGCTTGGCGCCGTATCATCGTGCAGCGGGAGAGGCGTTTGCAAAAGGTGCTGTGCAGGTATATCCGGCGGCAAGTTTGGGGTGTCATGCAAGCCAAGTAGCTGCGCGGGCGCATCTTTTACCATAAGGCAAGGGTTTTGTTTGCCGTAATCAGGTATACTGCGCGCAGGAAAGCTGTGCTGCCCGTTGGCTGAGAGCGTTCGCCTGGACTCATCCGGGTTCCGCCCGCCTCATTCTCGCCTCGTTTCCCGTAACGAATATCTGCCGATTTCGGCATATCCTGACGGACATCTCCGCCAGCCTTTGTTTAACAGGGGTCGGCGCTGGAGTGTTAATGAGGGGGCAGTCAGAGCATTGTTGAAGACACGGATGCCCGCAATCAGATGGGGGGCTATCGGAGATAGGTTATGGCTAAAGAAGAACTGTTGGAACTGCAAGGCGTCGTTGTCGACGTCATGCCGGATACCCGATTTAAAGTGCGTTTGGAGAATGGCGTTGAAGTCGTGGCATATGCCTCGGGCAAAATGCGCAAATTCCGCATCCGCATTCTGGAAGGCGACAAGGTCACGGTTGAAATGTCGCCGTATGATCTGACCAAGGCGCGCATCAGCTTCCGTCACAAGGAAGAACGCGGCCCGTCGTCGGCTCCTTCGTTCCGCCGCTAAGCAAGACTTGCGGGCGCGGATCAGGCCTCTTGCCTCCGTGCCCGAACTTCCCTTCGTATTCCCGCTGCCCGCCGTTCCGGTTGGTGCGAAATCCTCGTTTTACCCTTTGTCAGCCCGTCAATAGGCGCGGCTACGCTCTACCTTGCCTGTCACTTCCTGTCCTTGCTCCAGAGCCTGTATGCGCCGTGCAATCTGCGCTGCCGCCTCGCCGATCAGGGTCTGGGCCGCGCTATGCGGTGTGATGATGGTGCGCGGGTGTCGCCATAGTGGATGTCCGGCCGCTAGCGGCTCCAGCGCGAATACGTCCAGCAAGGCAAAGCGCAGTACGCCGCTGTCCAGTGCCGCGAGCAGGGCGTTTTCATCGAGCTGATCACCACGCCCGGCATGAATCAGTGCGCTGCCTGCGGGCAGAAGAGCCAGCCGTTCAGCATTTAGCAGGCCGCGGGTCAGCGCGGTAGAGGGCAGCAGATTGATCAGCACATCGGTCTGGGTCAAGAGGGCGTTTAGCTGGTCTTCGCCATGTACGCAGTTGATGCCGGCTAAGGTGCGCATCTTGCGGCTATAGCCGCTGACGCAATAGCCATCCCCCGCCAGCGCCGCCGCGACGCGCCCGCCCATTTCACCCAGCCCCAAGACACTGATGCGCGTGTCGGCCTTGCGCCTGTCCGGCTGAACCTGCCATTGCTGCACCTGCTGCTGTGTGCGGTAAAAATCGAAGCTGCGCTGCCAGTGCAGCACGCCATAGCGCGCATATTCGATCATTTGTTCGGCCATGCCGGCATCGGTCAGGCGGTAGATGGGGATATCGGCTGCGAGGTCATGCCGGCCCAGCAGGCGATCGACCCCCGCGCCCAGTGCAAATATGCCTTGCAAGCCTGAGAGGCGGCTAAAAAAGCCCTCGGGTGGATTCCATACCACTGCATAGCGTGTACAAGGTTCGCTCTGGTCACTGACAGTATGCCCGGGCAAGAGGCGGGACAGGGTGGCGATATAGCTGTGCGGATGTTCAGGGTGGTAGACGGTAATCACGGCGGGTTCCTTGCCTGTGGCTGGCGGACGCAAATGCATGCGTTTTTTTTGCAAGCCACTATGCTGGAAAAAAAGGGAGCATGCAATGAGACTGGAACTCTTTAATCAGGTTGCCAACCTGATCGGGCTGAAAAAGCGCTCGCGCGAGGCGGTATGGCTGATCGAGATCGAGGGCATGACCTGCAGCGGCGCGGCGCGGCAGATGGATTTGTCCGTCTCCACCGTGTCGCGCGCCCATGCCCGTTACCGCCGCGCGGTGCAGGCCATCAATGTGATGGCGCCGCACCTGCCGATGTAGGTCTTACCAGATGATTTTGGCGCGGCTCTCGCCCAGTGTATCTGCTAGCGCCAGCAGCAGTGCATCATCCAGTCTTACCCCCCATGCCGGCGGCAGCATCAATTCGCCCTTGGCCTGACCGTTGTTGTAGTGCAGGCGTACCGGGCAGCCGGCTTCTTCGCTTTTGTAATCGACCAAGGTGCTTCTGAGCTTGCCCACATCGGCGGTGTGATCCAGCTGGATAGCCAGCGAGCGCGCATAGCGGCTGCGCGCCTCGCCCAGCTGGTAGACATGTTCGGCGATAATGCGCAGGCCGCCGGAGAACTTGTCCTCGCTGACCTTGCCTTCCACCACCAGAACGGTGTCTTCTTTCAAGCGGTCGCGGTTGGCGTCAAAGCCTTCGGCAAACAGCGATACCTCCAGTTTGGCACTGCCATCATCCAGTTGCACGAAAGCCATCTTGCCGCGATTGCCCACCTTGACGCGGATGCCGGTGACAAAGCCGGCCAGTAGCTGCGGCTCCTTGCGTGGCACCAGACGGGACAGCGGCGTTTTGATAAAGCCGCGCACCTCTTTTTCATACGACTTGAACGGGTGGCCGGACAGATAGTAGCCGATGGCCTGTTTTTCTTCGGCCAGTTGCACTGCCGGTGTCCAGGCGCGGGTATCCACCATCGGAACTGGCGGCACCACATCGTCGCCGAACATATCGAACAGCCCGCCCTGACCCTCGTTGGCCGCTTCCTGGCTGGCCGCTTCCAGTGCCAGAGCGACATTGGCGAACAGTCTGGCGCGGTTGCTATCCAGTGCATCGAATGCGCCGGCGCGTATCAGCGCCTCGACCGTGCGTTTGTTGACGATGCGCTTGTCGGTACGGCTGCAAAAATCGAACAGATCCTTGAACGGGCCGCTGGCTTCGCGCACCGCGATAATGTGCTCGACCGCCGCTTCGCCCGTGCCCTTGATCGCACCCAGCGCATAGCGGATATGGCTGCGGTCGGTCGGCACAAAGCGGTAGAAGCCCTGGTTGACGTCGGGCGGCAGGAAGGTGAGGCCGTTGGCCAGCGCATCATCGTAAAAAATCTTGAGCTGGTCGGTATTGTCCAGTTCGCTGGACATGGTCGCTGCCATAAAGGCCGAACAGTGGTGCGCCTTCAGCCACGCCGTCTGGTAGGACACCACGGCGTAGGCGGCGGTGTGCGATTTGTTAAAGCCGTATTCGGCAAACATCGCCATCAGGTCAAACAGATGGGTTGCCAGTTCCTTGGTGTAGCCCTTTTTCTCTGCGCCTTCGGTGAAGATGCCGCGGTGCTTGTCCATCTCCTCGGCTTTTTTCTTGCCCATCGCCCGGCGCAGCATGTCGGCGCCGCCCAGGGTATAGCCGCCGATGATCTGCGAAATCTGCATCACCTGTTCCTGATACACGATCACGCCATAGGTCGGGTCCAGGCAGGCGGTCAGGTCAGGGTGGAAGTAGTCCACCGCCTGCTTGCCGGCTTTACGCAGGATAAAGTCGTCCACCATGCCCGAGCCCAGCGGGCCCGGCCGGTACAGCGCCAGCACGGCGATGATGTCTTCAAAGCGGTCGGGCTTGAGCTTCTCCAGCAGGCGCTTCATGCCGTCCGATTCCAGCTGGAACACGGCAGTGGTATTGGCGGTCTGCAAGATGCGGTAGGCCGCCGGGTCGGTGAACTCCAGCAGGTTCAGGTCGGTGTCGAAGGTCGGATCCAGTTGCTTGATATAGCGTGCAGCCAGATCGATGATGGTCAGGTTTCTGAGGCCCAGAAAGTCGAACTTCACCAGACCGATTTTCTCGACATCGTCCTTGTCCAGCATGGATACCGAGACCGCGTCTTCGCCCGAGGCCTGATACAGCGGGCAGAAATCGGTCAGCTTGCCCGGCGCGATCAGGACGCCGCCTGCGTGCATGCCGATGCCGCGGGTCAGACCCTCCAGCTTTTTGGCCAGCACCCATAGCTGGGCGACTTCTTCCTCGTTTTCCAGCCGCTCTTTCAGCACAGGCTCCATCGCGACCGCATCGTCCAGCGAGTACTGCTTGCCCGGAGCAGCCGGAATCAGCTTGGATAGCTGGTCACAGAACATATACGGCAGGTCGAGCACGCGTCCCACATCACGGATCACCGCCTTGGCCGCCATGGTGCCGAAGGTGGCAATCTGCGACACCGCCTCCTGGCCATAGGTCTGGCGCACATATTCGATGACGCGGTAGCGGTTGTCCTGGCAGAAGTCGACGTCGAAGTCGGGCATGGAAACCCGCTCCGGATTCAGGAAACGCTCGAACAGCAGCGCATACTCCAGCGGGTCGATATCGGTAATCTTGAGGCTGTAGGCAACCAGGGAGCCGGCACCCGAGCCGCGGCCTGGTCCCACCGGACAGCCATTGTGCTTGGCCCAGTTGATAAAGTCGGCCACGATCAAAAAGTAGCCGGGAAACCCCATCTGGATGATGGTGTCGGTCTCGAACTTGAGGCGGTCAACGTAGCGCGCACGCTGGTTCTCGCGCTCCTCGGCTTCTGGATACAGCTCGACCAGCCGCTCTTCCAGACCTTTTTTCGCCTCCTGCACCATAAAGTCGTCCAGACTCATGCCGTCCGGCGTCGGGAAGTCCGGCAGATAGTTGGTGCCCAGCTCGACGGTGAAGTTGCAGCGCTTGGCGATTTCGACCGAGTTTTGCAGCGCCTCGGGTACATCGGCGAAGCGTTCCAGCATTTGCGCGCTGCTAAGGAAGTACTGGCAGTCGGCAAATTTCTTTTGCCGGCGCTTGTCGGACAGGGTAAAGCCTTCGGCGATACACACCCGCGCCTCGTGCGCCATATAGTCGTCCGCATCCATGAACTGGATGGGGTGGGTGGCCACCACCGGCAGGCCCGCTTCGCCGGCCAGACGCAAGGTGGCCTGCACGATGGCCTCGACCTGCGGGTTATCCACGCGCTGGATTTCCAGATAGAAGCTGTCGGGAAACAGGCGTGCCCAGCTTTGCGCCCGTGCCAGTGCTTCTTCCGGGTTGCCATTGCTTAGCGAAACGCCGATATCGCCCAACTGCGCACCGGACAGGCAAATCAGCTGGCTATTGTCGCCATGCTCCAGCCACTCGCGCTTGATTTCGGCGCGCCCGCGCACCTGATTGCCGGTAAAGGCCGCTGCCAAGAGTTCGCACAGGCGGCCGTAACCGGCACGGTTCTTGGCGATCAGCATCAAGCGGCTGGGCTTGTCGCGGTCCGCCTCGTTTTCCAGCCAGATATCGCAGGCGATAATCGGTTTGATGCCGGCATCGCGGCAGCCCTTGTAAAACTTGACAAGTCCGAACAGATTCATCAGGTCGGACATGGCCAGTGCCGGCATCTGGTCGGCGCGCGCGCGCTTGATGGCGTCGCCAAGACGCACGATGCCGTCACTGACGGAAAATTCGGAATGCACACGAAGGTGAACGAAGCGTGGTGTAGTCATCCGCGCATTGTAGAGGTGCAGGCGCAGCGGGGCTAGTTCCGGCTGGCGAAGGCGTGCATCAGGACGGACAAACCCAAGGTGGTGCAGCGACTCATCGGCAAACGCATGATCGAGAGCCTATCCTGAGGGCATCACCCGTCGGTGATCTCACATCTCAGGAGGATTAAGATGAAACAGGGAATCAAAACGGCCGCTGCCGTGATTTTGACGACGCTTTTACTCGCGGCCTGCAATACCATGGCCGGCATGGGGCAGGATGTGAAGGCGGCAGGTCAGGGGGTGACTAAGGCGGCGGATGATGTAAAGGAAAAAATGTGAGCCTGTGCGGCTGAATTGTACATGCCCAGCGCTTGGGCGCAGGCACTTTCCCATCAACAGGGCATCATCAGGATGTCCTGTTTGCATGGTGCCTTGCCCTTGCCTGGTGGCGGGCATTGGCGCATGGCTTGCCCGTCTGTATCGTGTGAGTCTGGAGCGAATTTTTAGGGGGGCATGTTGAATCTGAATCGTTGCTGGTTTGCGCTGCTGGGCCTGTTGTGTGCTTTGCCGGCGTGCGCAGACGAACTTGGCCGGCAGGCTGATGTCTGGATGCGTGCTGACCATGTGGTGCTGCTGGGTGAGGTGCATGACAGCCCCGATGGTCACGCGCAAAGGCTGGCATTGCTCAAGGCAGCCCTGCGTTCGGGCTGGCGCCCGGCGCTGGTGATGGAAATGTTCGATCGCGAACGGCAGGCAGAGCTGGATGCGGCGCGCCAGTACTGCAAGCTGGATGCCGCATGTATTGCACGGCAGGCCGGCGGAGAAGGCTGGGATTGGGCCTTGTATCAACCCTTGCTGGCCTTGGCACAGCAATACCAGTTGCCGCTGATTGCGGGCAATCTGTCGCGTACTGATGCACGCAAGATCATGAAAAACGGTTACGCGGCCGTGCTGGATGAGGCAACACGCCAGCGCTACCGGCTTGATCAGCCCTTGCCGGCGGTGCTGGAAGATCATCAGCGCCAAGCGCTGGATCAGGGGCACTGCGGCATGCTGCCGGCCAAGGCCATGCCGGCCATGGTGCGCGCACAGGTGGCGCGTGATGTGGTGCTGGCGGACACATTGTTGCAGCACCGTAGTCAGGGGGCGGTGCTGATCGCCGGTAATGGCCATGTAGGGCGGGCAATGGGCGTGCCGCGCTGGTTGCCTGAGTCTGTGCCCTTGTGGGTGGTGGGCTTTATCGAGCAGGGGCAGTCCGCTTCGGAGTATGATCTGGCTATCGCAGTAGCAGCCACGCCTAGAGAAGACCCGTGTCAGGGATTGGCTGCCGCACAAAAACCTTGAGCGCTGCTTGCCGTGTTTGTCACCTTGTTTTTCGTTGAGAGCGGAGTGTGTTCGTGAAAAAACAGTTGCGCCGTCTGTTGCCTGATGCGCAAAGCCTGCGCCAGCGCAAAGGCTTGGGCTGGCTTGCGCCCTGGCTTGGGCGGGAACAGTTATGGTATCTGAGCCGTCACAGCGTGGCGCTGGGTATGGCGCTGGGCGTATTTTTCGGCCTGTTGACCCCGTTCGCCCAGATAATTCTGGCGGTGATGGCGGCCATTGCCCTGCGTGCCAATGTGGCGGCGGCGGCTTTGTCTACGCTGGTGACCAATCCGCTGACCTTCGCGCCTATCTATTATCTGGCCTATCGTCTGGGCAATTTTTTGCTTGGTGGCGAGGGCGGGGCCGGGGTGTCTTTTAGCGGCGACGCCAGCTGGTGGTCGGATCTGAGCGGTGTGGGTAAGCCTTTGCTATTGGGGCTGGTGTTGATTGCCTTGGTGCTGGCACCTCTGGTCTATCTGGCGGTCAGCACATTGTGGCGCTTGAGTTCGGCCTGGGCCTGGCAGCGGCGCAAAGCGCGGCGTCAGGCGCTTTGAGTGCGGCTTTGCGCACGGGTTTTTTCCCTTCGGCGGCTACCGCGAAAGCGCCGCCTCTCTTACAATGCGCACCTTGTTGATTTGTAATGGCTTCTGCGCCGTAGTGTGCGCCCAGCCCAGGACCCCGATTCCCCATGTTGCGATTGTCTGAAATCAAGCTTCCCCTTGACCATCCCGAACACGCCTTGCGTGACGCCATTATTGCCCGCTTGGGCGTGCCCGCAGGCGATGTGCAGGATTTTATCGTTTACAAGCGCAGCTTCGATGCGCGCCGCTCGGTAATGGCATTAACCTACACCGTCGATATCACGGTGACCGGCGAAGAGCGCCTGCTGAAAAAATTCGCCAAAGACACGCATGTGGGCATGACGCCGGATATGCGCTACCAGTTTGTCGGCCAGGCGCCGGAAGATTTGGCCGAGCGCCCTGTTGTGGTCGGCTTTGGCCCATGCGGTATTTTTGCCGCACTGGTACTGGCGCAGATGGGTTTCAAGCCTGTGGTGCTTGAGCGCGGCAAAAAGGTGCGCGAGCGCACCAAGGATACCTGGGGTCTGTGGCGCAATAACAAGCTTAACCCCGAGTCGAATGTGCAGTTTGGTGAGGGCGGCGCCGGTACATTTTCAGATGGCAAGCTCTATAGCCAGATCAAGGACCCGCGCCATCTGGGGCGCAAGGTGCTGGAGGAGTTTGTGCGTTTTGGCGCGCCGGACGAGATTATCTATGTCAACCGCCCGCATATCGGCACCTTCCGCCTGGTGAGCATGGTTGAAAAGATGCGCGCCGAAATCGAGCGTCTGGGTGGCGAGATCCGTTTCCAGTCCAAGGTCAGCGACTTGCTGCTGGACGAGATGGCGGATGGCAATAAGCAGGTGCGTGGCCTGCGTCTGGAAAACGGCGACGAGATTGCCTCGCGCCATATCGTGCTGGCGCTGGGCCACAGTGCGCGCGATACCTTCGAAATGCTGCATGAACGTGGCGTCTATCTGGAGCAAAAGCCGTTTGCCGTCGGTTTCCGCATCGAACACCCGCAAAAACTGATCGACGAAGTGCGCTGGGGCAAATACGCCGGCCACGAAATGCTGGGCGCTGCCGATTACAAACTGGTGCATCAGGCCAGCAATGGGCGTGCGGTATATAGTTTCTGCATGTGCCCGGGCGGGCAGGTGGTGGCCGCCACCAGCGAGCCGGGGCGCGTGGTGACCAATGGCATGAGCCAGTATTCGCGTGCCGAGCGTAACGCCAACGCCGGTCTGGTGGTTAATATCGAGCCTAAGGATTTTCCGGGAACCGATCCCTTGGCCGGCATGCGCTTGCAGCGTGATCTGGAATCGCGTGCCTATGTGCTGGGCGGCAGCAACTACAATGCGCCGGCGCAACTGGTGGGCGATTTTATCGCCGGCCGGGCATCGACCGCGCTGGGCTCGGTCACGCCGTCTTATCAGCCGGGGGTGACGCCGACCGATCTTGCCAGCGCCTTGCCCGGCTATGCGATTGAAGCGATGCGCGAGGCGATCCCTGCTTTTGCCAAGAAGATCCGTGGTTATGATATGAATGATGCGGTGCTGACCGGGGTGGAGACGCGTACGTCCAGTCCCTTGCGCATCAAGCGTAATGAAGTGCTGCAAAGCATGAACGTCAAGGGTCTGTATCCGGCGGGTGAGGGCGCAGGCTACGCCGGCGGCATCCTGTCGGCTGGTGTCGATGGCATCAAGGTCGCCGAAGCGCTGGCGAAGGACATGCTGGGCCTGGATTAAGTCTTGCCCGATCTTACCCAATCAACGGCCGCACAAGCGGCCGTTGTTGCGTGGCGGAGTTGCCGCTTACTGTAGCTGCACGGCTGACAACAAGACGCCGTCTTCATCGGCGTACAGCCATTCTCCCGGTGTGAAGGTGACATCTCCGAAGCTAAGCAGCAGGTTTTGCTGGCCTTCGCCGCGCTTGACCGATTTTTTCGGGTTCGTTGCCAGAGCGCGCACGCCGATGTCGAGCTGATTGATGGCGACCGAGTCGCGGATACAGCCCCAGATTACCACGCCTTCCCACTGATTCTTAACCGCCAGCTCTGCGATCTGGTCGCCCAAAAGCGCGCAGCGCAGCGAACCGCCGCCGTCTATTACGAGTACCTTGCCCAAGCCTGGCGTGCCGAGCACTTCGCGCACCAGCGTGTTGTCCTCGAACAGCTTGAGGGTGACGATTTGCCCAAAAAAGCGTGGGCGGCCGCCGTAGCTTTGCAATAAAGGTTGCATAACCTGTACCCGGCCTTCGTTAGCGTCGTACAGATCAGTGGTCAGAAAATCCATGGCTTAAGAATCCTGTGTCAGGAGAGGGTGTGATGTGTTTATCAGATCAATCCTACATGTCATGGCGATTTGGCGGCAGTTTTTTTATAGATAGACTCGTCATCGTAGTCAGTCGTTTTCCCCGCCTATTCCAGCTATGGCGCGGCATGGCTGGGACAGGCGGGCAGTGTCTTGTTTTACCCACAGTTTTTCCACCGGGTTTTCCCTTGCGGTCGCTTGGGCTTTGCGCGAGACTCGCGCCCTTGCCGAAGTTTGGCGGCCGGAATGAATCGTTGGTGATGGTTGTTTTGAGCGGTTTGTCAACGTTTAAATCATCAACAGCTTGTGTCATACTGCGCGCCGAGTGCGTATATATTGATATTGCGGGTGAATGGGAGGGGTAGCAGTGAAACAGGAAAATGTGGCCTTGATGGCTGAGCAGGACATCTCGCGTGAAGTGTTGCTGGAGAAGTACGCCAAGAGCGGCGAGACCTCGGTTAGCCAGGTGCGTCAGCGTGTGGCGCGCGCACTGGCACAGCTGGAAAAAGAGCCTGCCCGTTTCGAGCTGCTGTTTTTCGAAGCACTGGATAATGGTTTTATCCCGGGTGGGCGCATCAACTCCGCCGCCGGCACCGATCTCAAGGCCACGCTGATCAACTGTTTTGTGCAGCCGGTAGGTGACTCGGTCTCCGAGCCGCAACTGGGCAAGGTCGGCATTTACGAGGCCCTGTTGCAGGCGGCCGAGACCATGCGCCGTGGTGGCGGGGTCGGTTACAACTTTTCGCGCATTCGCCCCAAAGGTGCGCGCGTCAAGGGAACCAATAGCCGCGCCTCCGGCCCGGTATCGTATATGCGTGTGTTTGACCGCAGCTGCGAGACGGTGGAATCGGCAGGCGCCCGCCGTGGCGCACAGATGGGCGTGCTGGATGTCAGCCACCCGGATATCGAAGACTTTATCCATGCCAAAGACCAGGGCGACCTGAAGAATTTCAATATCTCGGTCGGTGTGTCCGATGCCTTTATGCAGGCTGTGGATGCCGACAGCGAGTGGGCGCTGACCCATGCGGTCGAGCCCGCCTCCGATGCCTTCCCCGGCAACTATCAGCGCGAAGACGGCCTGTGGGTGTATCGCACCGTGCGTGCGCGCGACCTGTGGAACCAGATCATGGTTTCCACCTATGACCATGCCGAGCCGGGCGTGCTGTTTATGTCCAAGATCAATCAGGACAACAACCTCAGCTACTGCGAAGTGATCGAGTCGACCAACCCGTGCGGCGAACAGCCGTTGCCGGATTATGGTTGCTGCGATCTGGGTTCGGTCAACCTGTGCAAATACGTGCGCCAGCCGTTCGGCGACAAGCCATCGTTTGATTTCAAGGCCTTCGAAAAAGTGGTGCGCATGGCGGTGCGCATGCTGGATAACGTACTCGATTTGACCGTCTGGCCACTCAAGGAGCAGGAAAACGAGGCGCAATCCAAGCGTCGCGTCGGGCTGGGCTTCACCGGCCTGGGTGACGCGCTGATCATGCTCAAGGTGCGTTACGACAGCGCCGAAGGCCGCCGTTTTGCCGCCAAGATTTCCGAAGCGATGCGCGATGCCGCTTACGACGCATCGGTTGACCTGGCGATCGAAAAGGGTGCCTTCCCGCTATTCGATGCCGACAAGTATCTGGCCGCACCGCATTGCGCCAGCCGCCTGCCCGAGGCCATCAAGGCGCGCATCAAGAAGCACGGTATCCGCAACTCGCACCTGCTGTCGATTGCGCCGACCGGCACCATTTCGCTGGCCTTTGCCGACAACGCCTCCAACGGCATCGAACCGCCATTCTCGTGGTTCTATACCCGCAAGAAGCGCATGGCCGACGGCAGCACCCAGGACTATGTAGTCGAAGACCACGCCTACCGCGTTTACCGCATGCTGGGTGGCGACACCGACAAGCTGCCGGACTATTTCGTCTCGGCCATGAGCATGGGTGCGCTGGATCATATGCAGATGGTGGCGGCTGTTGCGCCATTTATCGATACCGCGATTTCCAAGACCGTCAACGTACCGGTCGACTATCCGTTTTCTGACTTCGAGAGCCTTTATCTCGAGGCCTGGAAGGCCGGCCTCAAGGGCATCACCACCTATCGCCCGAACAGCGTGATCGGTTCGGTGTTGTCGGTTGAGCCAACCAAGGAAACGCCGCAAGATCTGTCGGCGAGCCAGGATGGGGATCCGGATCGCCGCATTACGCTGAATACCGCGCCTAGCCCGGCACTGGCTTCGCTCAAGTGGCCGCACCGCCCGAAAATGAAAGAGGGCAATCCGTCGTGGACCTATATGGTCGAAGGCGCATCCGGCAACTTTGCAGTGGTAGTCGGCCATGTAGAAAATGGCCGTAGCAGCCCGTTCGAGTGCTGGGTGAATGCGACCGAAGAGCAGCGTGGCCTGGGCGCGATTGCCAAAACCCTGTCCATGGATATGCGTTGCCGCGACCGCGCCTGGCTGGCTGCCAAGCTGGATGTACTGGCACGTACCAGCGGCGACAAGCGTTATGCCTTCGAGCTGGGCGAGAAAATGATTTACGCCACCTCGGCTTCGGCAGCACTGGGGCAGGTGGTACAGCATCGCGTCATGCAGTTGGGGGCGCTGGAGGCCGAAGCTGGTGATTCGACACCGGTGATGGATGCGCTGTTTGCCCGCAAAGAGCCCAAGTCCGGCACCGACGGCACCATGAGCTGGTCGGTCGATATCGTCAATCCGCAAACCGGCGACGACTTTGTGCTGTTCGTGAAGGAACTGGTCTTGCCTAACGGCCAGCGCCGTCCTTACTCGATGTGGCTGGCAGGCAACTATCCGAGCGAATTCGATGGTCTGTGCAAGATGCTCAGCCTCGATATGCGCGTCATCGATCCGGCCTGGATAGGCATGAAGCTGCGTAAACTGATGTCGTACGCCGAAGCGCAGGGCGATTTCTTTGCCCGTATTCCGGGGCTGGACAAGTCGCAGAGCTGGCCATCGACCATCGCCTATGTGGCGCGTCTGCTGATCCACCGCTTTGCCATGCTGGGCATTCTGACCGAAGAAGGTGTGCCGGTCGAAGAAATGGGCGTGATGGTACCCGAGCAGAGCGATCTGTTTGTGGCCGAAGCCGGCAGTACGATGAAACAGCTGGCAGGCAAGGCTTGCCCTGAGTGTGGCAACCATGCGCTGATCAAGAAAGACGGCTGTGAGTTCTGCACCGCCTGCGGCCATGTGGGTGCTTGTGGTTAAGCATCCCCTTTTGCCGCGAGAACCCCGCATATAGCGGGGTTTTTTGCGTTTAGCGCCGCTGATTTTGTAGTCGTTTTAGCGCTGTTTGCCAGGCCGGGGTGCTGAGCGCCATATTGTCGGCCTGTGCGCGATTGGCGGCATCGGGAGCAGAGCTCTGGATAGCGATGATTTCAGCGTACTTGCCATGGATAAGCAGAAGCGGAGAGCCGCTGTCGCCGGGCAGGGTGTCGCATTGATGGCCGAGGCGGCCATCAGCAAACTGGGCTGTTACACGGCAGTTCAGGTGTGCGCTTAAGTGGCTGTCGTCGTCTATCGGATAACCGGCTTGCGAGACGCGCCAATGCTTGCGTTGCAAGGCATCGCGTAGTGTCCGGCCTGATCCTTGAAATACCGGCAGCGGTTTAAATTTTTGGGGTAAGGGCTGCGCCAAGCTGACAAAAGCGTAATCAAAGGCGGCCACTTCGGGGGCGATGATCATGCCATCTGCGCGGATCTTGATGCCGTCAAACAGACGCTGTTCAACATAAACGCGGGCGGGACGCACACGGATGGTGGCCTGTTCTCCATCCAGTGCCAGACTGAACAGGGTGGCGGCATCCAGTTTGCCATCTTCATTCAAAAAACAATGGCCGGCGGTGAGTATCAGGTCGGCTGCGATCAGGCTGCCGGTGCAGATCTGGCCGGAGGCGGTTTCTATCTGGCCGATGGCGCGCCAGGGCTGGGCGTGCGGGCGGATTTTGACCCGGTCATCCTTGCCGAAAAACAAGGTGCGCTGCTGCTTGGCGCTATCCGCGTAGGCCGCATGCAGGGCAAGCGTAGCCAGTAAAAACAACAAGCGTTTCATCAAAGCTTCTGCCAAAAGAAACAGGGTGCCGCAGCACCCTGTTTATTACATCACCACACTCAGGTATTACTTGGCAGCGGAAGCGGCTGCTTTGTCAGCTGGCTTGGCGGCTTTTTTCTTGGCGGTCTGAGCCTTCTGCTCTACGGCCTTGTCGGCGGCAGGTGCAGCTTTTTTAACGGCTTTTTTCTTGGCGGCCTGAGCCTTCTGTTCTACGGCCTTGTCCGCTGCTGGGGCGGCGGCTTTTTTAACGACTTTCTTTTTGGCAGCCTGAGCTTTTTGCTCGACTACTGGCTTGGCGGCTGGCTTGGCGGCTTTTTTCAGGGCAACTGGCTTGGCGCTGGCGGCAGGCGCTGCAGCTTTGGCGGCAACAACCGGTGCGGCTGCGGCTTTGGTTTCGCTGGCGAAGCCGGCGGTGGAGGCCAGACCGAAAGCGGCAGCAATAGCGAGTACGGACAGTTTTTTCATGTTGATCTCTCCTGAGACGAGTGGCGGTAATCGGTTGCGACCGCAGGATTGCGGCGTTTCCATGTGTTGTATCTTACGGAGAGAGAGGTATGTCGTCTGTATGTGATTGGTGACGCTTTGTAACCATTTGTAATTTGTCGCTGCGTGGCCAGCTCAGGCTGAAACGCGCCCCGCCCAAGACGCTGGTGTCGATGTGTATCTGTCCGCCGTGGGCTTTGGCAATGCCAGCCGTGATGGCCAGACCCAGTCCGTGCCCGCCGGTGTGGCGGCTGCGGCTGGCATCCAGCCTGACAAAGGGCTCGAAGACGCGCTCGCGGTCGGCCTTTGCGATACCCGGGCCGTCATCTTCGACGATGATGGTCCAACTGTCTGTGCTCTCCTGTAGCTGCAGCCGGATTTGGCTATGGGCATGGCGGCTGGCATTGACCAGCAGATTGTCCAGCGCGCGTCCCAATAGATGGGGGTCGGCTTCTATCTGCATGGGGGTGTGGGCATCTGTGGCCAGTTGCCAGGCAAGATCCGGCGCCAGCGCTTGAATATCGGTCATGTGCATGCGCAGCCAGGGCACGGCATCCAGTGTCTGGTTTTGTATCTGGTGCTGGGGCTGATCCAGACGGGCATGCAGCAGCAATTCGTCTATCAGGGCATCAATCTGGTCGAGGTCCTGCTCCATGGCGCGATACACCTTGCTCTGGCTGTCATCGTCCAGCAGCGCCAGGCGGTAGCGCAGGCGGGCAAGCGGGGTACGCAGTTCATGGGCCACGGCATCGGTCAGCATTTTTTTGCTGGCAAGCAGGGTATTGATATGGTCGACCATGCGGTTGAATGCCTGCCCCAAACGCCAGACACCGGAGTGCGGACGCAGCGAGACATGGGCATCCTGCCTGTCGTGCGCCATGCGCCGGGCCGCGTTTTCCAGTGCATTCAGGTCGCGCCAGTGCGGGTACATCCATAAAAAGACCGGCACGGCCAGCGACAGTGCAATAAAGGCGATCAGCGCATAGTCCAGCCATTTGAGCTGATGTAAAAACAACAAATAACGCAAAGGCCCGGCAACCAGTACATAGCCCGGGTCCGGCAGGCTTTGTAAAAACAGCGAGTCGTCTTCCAGCATGACGATATTGCCGGCGGCCAGTTCATTCAGTTCACTCTGCCCCAGCGCGTAGTTGCCGATGCGCTCTATCCTGACCGGAAACGATAGCGGGTGATCGGTGACAGCCAGTGTGGCTTGCCATCTGTCTGGCGGGACGCCCTTTAGTTCTGTATTGATCAGCGACAAGGAGGTAGAGAGCAAGTCGGTCAGGTAGCGGTCGCCGACCTTATCGACCGCCTGCTCGTAAATGGAGCCGACCAGTACGACTGCGGTGAGAAAGCAGCCTATCAACAACAGGTAGAACTGGATAAAAAGCTTGCGCATGGTTTACCAGCTCGAAGGAACAAATAAATAGCCCTTGTTGCGCACCGTTTTGATGCGAAACGGTTCGTCCGGATTGTCACCCAGTTTTTTGCGCAGGCGCGAGATGGCAACATCGATGCTGCGATCCAGACCATCGTAGCCTACGCCGCGTGTCGCCTGCAGCAGGGTTTCCCGGCTAAGCGGGCTGCCGGCATGCTGGGCCAGTTGCAATAGCAGATCAAACTCCGAGGTGGAAAGGACAATACTGTGTCCGTCCAGCCTGACATCGCGACTGAGCGGGTCTATCAGTAGCTGGCCGAAGCCCAGCCGGCGATGGCCGGGGCTGCCGGATGGTGCTGGGGTGCTTGCCGTGCTGCCGCGTGCATGACGCAGATGGTTACGCAGGCGGGCCAGCAGAACGGAGGGCGGGGTGGTCTTGAGAATGTAATCGTTGGCACCCAGTTCCAGTCCCATAATCTGGTTGATATCGCTATCCAGCGAAGTCAGCAGCACGATGGGGCCGTCAAAGACCGGGCGCAATTCGCGGCAGATGCTTAAGCCGTCTTTGCCGGGCAACATAATGTCCAGCAGTACCAGGTCCGGCTGGGCGGCGGCAATGGCGGCCAGTGCCGTGTCGCCGCGTGCTTCTATCTGTACATTCAAGTCGTGGCGGGCAAGAAAGCTGGCAATCAGTTCGGCCAGTTCGGCATCGTCTTCGACGAACAGGATGGAGTAGGGCATGGCGTGGCACCGCAATATGGATGACGCCATCTTAATGCCTGTGTGGCTTGCGGCCAAGTGAGGCTTGCCGGACGCAAAAAAGCCGAAGCATCCGCTTCGGCTTTTTGAATTCTGGTGGAGGTAAGCGGGATCGAACCGCTGACCTCTTGCATGCCATGCAAGCGCTCTACCAACTGAGCTATACCCCCGTATCCGCTGCGGTGTGATGCAGCGACAGGCCGCACTATAAAGTCCACCGGCTCGTTCGTCAAGCCCTGTTGCGGCTTAACACTCGACAATATTCACCGGCAGCTCGATAAAGTGGATGGCGAGGCCGCCACGCGCGGTCTCCTTGTACTTGCTGTTCATATCGGCACCGGTGTCGCGCATGGTGCGGATCACGCGATCCAGCGAGATAAAGTGCTTGCCGTCCCCCCTGAGCGCCATGCGTGCGGCGTTGATCGCCTTGACCGAGGCCATGGCATTGCGTTCTATGCACGGCACTTGTACCAGTCCGCCCACCGGGTCGCAGGTCAGCCCCAGATTATGTTCCATGCCGATTTCGGCGGCGTTTTCCACCTGTTCCGGCGTGCCGCCAAGGGCTTCGGCCAGCGCGCCGGCTGCCATCGAGCAGGCCGAGCCGACTTCGCCCTGACAGCCGACTTCGGCGCCCGAGATTGAGGCATTCAGTTTGAACAGGATGCCGATGGCACCCGCAGTCAGCAAAAAGCGCACGATACCGTCGTCGTTGGCACCGGGTACGAAGCGCGCATAGTAGTGCATCACGGCCGGGATAATGCCGGCGGCGCCATTGGTCGGGGCGGTTACCACGCGCCCGCCGCCGGCGTTTTCTTCATTGACGGCCAATGCATACAGATTGACCCAGTCCAGTACCGTCAAAGGGTCGCGCAGTGCGGCCTCGGGAGCCGCCAGTAACTGGCGGTGCAAGGCAGCGGCGCGGCGCTGTACCTTCATGCCGCCAGGCAAGATGCCTTCACGCTCGCAGCCCTTGATCACGCAGGCTTGCATCACCTGCCAGATTTTCAATAGCTCGGCGCGTATGGTGGCTTCGTCACGCCAGGCCAGTTCGTTCTCCAGCATGATCTGGCTGATCGATTTATTGTGGGTTTTGCATAGCGCCAGCAATTCGGCACCGCTGCTAAACGGATGGGTCAGGCTGGCAGCGCCCGGCGGGGTGAAGCCGGCATCGATAGCCGCCTCGTCCACCACAAAACCGCCACCGACCGAGTAATAGGCGCGCTTGGACAGCAAGACGCCCTGATTGTCGAAGGCTTCGAATGTCATTCCGTTCGGGTGGTAGGGCAGACTGGCTTTTTTGTGCAGGATCAGGTGTTCATCTTCGATAAAACGCACCGGATGCTTGCCCATCAGATTGATCTGCTTGCCGTCTCGGATGCGGGCCAGCTTGGCCGGTACCGTGTCCGGGTCTATCAGCTGCGGTTCTTCACCGGACAATCCCAGCAGGACAGCGATATCCGAGCCGTGCCCCTTGCCGGTGGCACCTAGCGAGCCGAACATTTCGGCCTTGACCATGGCGGTACGCGCCAGGAGCTTGTCGCGCTGCAAGCGCCCGACAAAGGTGCGCGCCGCGCGCATCGGACCCACGGTGTGGGAGCTGGACGGGCCGATGCCGATTTTGAACAGGTCAAACACGCTGATAGCCATAAATATCTCCGTTTATTGTTGTTTGCGCTTTTTTAGGTGCAAGTGCGCGCTCGCAAATAATCGAATGCACTTTAAAGAGCCTGTATCCAATACGCAAGCATTGTCCGCGCTTTATTTGCAGTGCCCGCTTACGCCGCCAGTACCCGTGCGACGGTCTGGCGTAGCACCGGCACCACCTCGGCTTCGAACCAGGGGTTGCGGGCAAGCCAGGGCCGGTTGCGCGGGCTGGGGTGGGGCAGGACAAACAGCCCCGGCGTATGGTCGCGCCAAGCCTGCGTAGCCTCGGTCAGGCTTTGTTTACCGTCCAAATGCCAGACTTGGGCATAACGGCCGATGACCAGCGTCAACTGGATGCTGTCCAGCTGCTCAAGCAGCGCCCTGCGCCATAAGGGCGCGCACTCCGCTCGGGGCGGAGCATCGGCGTTTCCTTGCTTGCCCGGATAGCAAAACCCCATCGGCGCTATGGCGATTTTGTCGGCCTGATAAAACAGCGCGCGCGGGATGCCCATCCAGCCTCGCAGGCGCTCGCCCGAGGCGTCGTCAAATGCAATCCCGCTTTGGTGTACTTTCAGTCCCGGTGCCTGTCCGGCAATCAGGATGCGCGCACCGGATGCTGCCTGAACTACCGGGTGCGGACCCAGCGGCAGAAATGGCTCACAGACGCGACAGGCGCGGATACGCAGTAATAGCTCATCCAGTGATGCGCTCATGTTTGCTATGCCTTTTGTTGTTTTGCCTTGTTTTATAGTTTTGAATGGCATTTTTTCCTATAAAGGAAGGACTTCTGCTTCTCTGATATGGACTTCCCCAGTATGTGGCCAGCCCTGCAGCGTTTTTCCGCCAACCGCACGATCTGGCAATACATGCTTGCCTTCGCTTGCGTCGCCTTGCTGATTCTGGCCGGCGCAAGCCTGACCGCCTTGCCGCGTCTTGCACATATGGCACGCCTGTCGGATGATTTTTATCAGCAGGTTTATCGCAGTACACAATTGTCGGCCGAGGCGCGCTACGAGGTGCTCTTGGGGCGACGCCTGTTACGCGACATCATTATGGAACCGGATGCCGCCATGCGCGCGAGCTTGCAGCAAGCGCTGATACGCAGCGATGCGCGCGTACTCGCGAGCTTGCAGGCATTGGGTAGTTTAGATCAGCAGGCCCACACCGTTCCGGTACTGGCAAAATCGGCGATCGTGCAGTTCGAACAGTTTATGGCGCAAAGAGGAACGGTGCTGGCGCTGGCCGAGCGCGGGCGCAGCGATGAAGCCTGGGCGCTGACCTTGCTGGTTTCACCACAAAGCCCCGAGCAGCAACTGGATGACACGCTGGGTGAAATCCGCCGCCTGGGTGATGTGCGCGCCAGCGAGACCTGGCGTGGCATGATGCAGAATTACCAGCAAGAAGTCCGTGCAACCTTGCTCTGGTTTGTGCTGGCGGCGGTTTTGTTGCTGGGCTGCGCATGGTGGGTGACGCGGGCGATACGCCGGCCGCTGGATGCCTTGACCCAGGCCATGGCGGCCATTGCCGACGCGCGACTGGATACGCCGATTCCGGCGCTGAGCTTGCAAAATGAAAGCGGGGTGCTGGCGCGGCATCTGGCCCGTTTGCGTGATGTCTACCGGGTGATGGAGTTGCAGCGCTGGGTCAAGGTGGAAACGGCGCATATTGCCAGCGAGATGCAGCAGTCGGCCAGCCTGAGCGAACTGGCGCAGCGCATGCTGGCCCGTCTTGCACCCTTGCTGGGGCTGGGGGGCGCGCTCTTGTATCTGCATCGGGAAAACAGGCAGGCACTGACTCTGGTGGGGACTTACGGGCGCGCGGCGGATGGCGCAGTAAAAAACCGGCTGGCCTATGGCGAGGGGCTGGTCGGCCAGTGCGCGCTGGATCGTGAGCCGCTGACCTTGAGCCTGCCATCCGAAGGGCGCATCGTCTGGGCAGCCGGTGCCATGCATCCCGCTCAAGTGCGGATATTGCCGGTCTGTCTGAACCAGCGCCTGCTGGCGGTGCTGGAGTTGTCGCTGCTCTCTGAGTTGAATGTGCGCCAGCAAGTCTTGCTGGATGCCTTGTTGCCATTGCTGGCGCTGAATCTGGAAATCCTCGAGCGGGTGCAAAAATCGCGCTATCTGCTGGAGGCGACGCAGCAGCAGGCAAAGCGGCTGGAGCAGCAGACGGCAGCGCTGCAGGCACAGCAAGTACAGCTTGGCCAGACGGAAGCATGGTATCGCAGCCTGATCGAGGCCGCGCCTGACGGTATGCTGGTGCTGGACGAGGAACAAAAAGTAACGCTGGCCAACCCGCGTGCACATGCCTTGTTTGCCTGTACCGATGGCAGCCTGATTGGCACCAAGCTAGCCAGCTTGCTGGGCGATGAATATGGCGTGCTCTATGCGCGCTTGAGCAGCGAAGCCGGCTCGGCCGTGCTGGGGCGGGATTTGCCCGCCCGGCGCATGGATGGCAGCCGCTTTAGCGCCGAGCTGGGCTTGAGCCGCCTGCCGCAACTGGGCGGGCAGAAGGGCGTGGTGTGTGTGGCGGTGCGTGACGTCAGCGCCGAGCATCAGGCGCGCATCCGGCTGGATGACCAGCTGGCATTTCAGAGCGCTTTGCTCGATACCATTCCTTACCCCTTGTTTTACAAGGGTGAAGACAGCCGTTTTCTCGGCTTTAACCGCGCTTATGAACAGGCATTCGGCGTTTTGCGCGCCGATCTGGTGGGCAAGCGCGTGCTGGAGCTGGATTTTCTGCCCGAGGCCGACCGGCTGCGTTACCAGCGCGAAGATGAAGAAATGATCAGCACGCTGGGCCAGTTGCAGACAGAAGTCGCCATGCCCTATGCCGACGGCCAGTTACACGACACCCTGTACTGGGTATCGGGCTTTGCGCGCAGCGACGGCAAACCCGGCGGTCTGGTGGGCACTTTTGTCGACATCAGCGAGCGCAAGCAAATGGAAGCCTGTTTGCGTCAGGCCAACGAGCGTCTGGCGCTGGCGCAGGAAGCCGGGCGGGTCGGGGTGTTCGACCTGGATCTGGCCAGTGGCCACAACTACTGGACACCGCAACTGGAGCGGATGTTCGGCCTGGCGCCGGGCACCTTTTCCGGCACGCTCGCCGCATGGCAGGCCTTGCTGCATCCTGCCGACCGGGATGAAGCCATGCGCCACTTTGTCAGTGCGCTGGAGGGAGGAGAGAGCAATTTCGAAGACGACTGGCGTATCTTGCTGCCCTCGGGGGAGGCGCACTGGCTGCATGTGAATGCGCGCATTATCCGCGACGGTGCCGGGCTACCGCTGCGTGCCATCGGCGTCAATGTCGATGTGAATGACCTGGTGAGCGCACGCGAGGCGGCGCGCGATTCGGCGCGGGCCAAGGCCGATTTTCTGGCCAATATGAGTCATGAAATCCGCACCCCGATGAATGCCATTATCGGCATGACCCATCTGGCGCTGGGGACCGAGCTTTCTGCGCGCCAGCGCGACTATCTGGACAAGATCGCGCTGTCCAGCCGCCATCTTCTGGCCATTATTAACGACATCCTCGATTTTTCCCGCGTCGAGTCCGGCAAGCTGGTGCTGGAGTCCGTGCCGTTCACGCTGGCATCGGTGCTGGACAATGTGCTGAATCTGCTGGGCGAGCGCGCCCAAAGCAAGCATCTGGACTTGCGTCTGGATGTGGCGCCCGATGTGCCGGCGGTGCTGCTGGGTGACCCTTTGCGTCTGGGACAGATCCTGATCAATTACACCGGCAATGCGATCAAATTCACCCCCAGTGGCGAGGTGGTGATCCATGTGCATCTGGATGGCGAGCAGGGCGACAAGGTGGCGCTGCTGCTATCGGTCAGCGATACCGGCATCGGCCTGAGTGAAGATGCGCGCGCGCGCCTGTTCCAGCCTTTCGAGCAGGCCGATGTATCGACTACGCGCCAGTATGGCGGCACCGGTCTTGGGCTGGCGATCTCGCATCGTCTGGCCGCTTTGATGGAGGGCGAAGTCGGCGTCGACAGCCGCGAAGGTGTGGGTAGCACCTTCTGGGCGCGGGTCTGGCTTGGGCGTGCGGTGTCGGGTATGCCGGATGCGATGCCCCGGGAGGGGGACGATACGGCCAAAACACTGGCCGGCGCGCGTATTTTGCTGGCCGAAGACAATGTGCTTAATCAGCAAGTGGCCGCCGAATTGCTGGCGCGCGTTGGCGCTGTGGTCGAGGTGGTGGGGGATGGCGCCCAGGCGCTTGCGCGTGTGCAGCAGGCACCATTCGATCTGGTGCTGATGGATATGCAGATGCCGGTCATGGACGGTATGGCCGCCACGCGTGCCATCCGCGCCTTGCCCGGCATGGCGCAGCTGCCCATTCTGGCGATGACCGCCAGTGCTATGGCGACAGACAAGGCACAGTGTCTGGCCGCCGGCATGAATGACCATATCGCCAAGCCGATTGAGCCGGCCAGCTTGTATGCCACGCTGAGTCATTGGCTTGCGCCGCGTCCGGCACAACTGCCGCTGGCTGCTTATGAGGGATTTTCGCCGCAGGACGGTTTGCGACGCTGTGGCGGCAATAGCGCGCTGTATCTGGATCTGTTGCGCCGCTTTGTCGATGCAGAAGCCGGCGCCGCCGGTGAAATCGCGCAGGCGCTGCTGCAGGGCGATGCCAGCCGTGCGCGTTTGCATGCGCATAGCCTGCGTGGTGTGGCGGGGAATCTGGGGGCGGTCGCTTTGCAAGAGGCGGCCACGCAACTGGAAAGCGCCATCGAAAACGGTGCGGGCGAGAGCGCGTTACCGGCGTTTACCGATTCTTTGGCCGCGCTGTGCACCCATCTGGCCGGTGCCTTGCCTGATGTGGCTAGCACCCTCCCCGCAGCAGCGGCAGCGCCACTGGATGAAGCCACGCTCGCGTCTTTGCTGGATTTGATAGAGGGCAGCGACGCTTCAGCGCGCGGCGAATTTACTGCGCTGGCACCACAGTTGCGCCAGTCATTGGGCAGCGGGGTCGATCAGGTGGCGGCTGCGCTGGCGAATTTTGATTTTGACGAGGCGGGGCGTTGTCTGCGTCGTCTGGTTAGTGCTTACGGGGAAAAACATGCAAGCAAGGGGTGAAGACGATACGCGCGCACTGGTATTGGTGGTCGATGATACGCCGGACAATCTGTTGTTGATGAGCGAGCTGTTACAGCCGCATTATCGTGTCAAGCTGGCAACCAGCGGCGAAAAAGCCTTGCAGATTGCAAGTGCCACGCCGCAACCGCAACTGGTGCTGCTCGATATCATGATGCCGCAGATAGACGGCTACGAAGTGTGCACCCGGCTTAAGGCCAACCCGGCGACGCGCGATATTCCGGTGATTTTTCTCACTGCTTTGTCACGGCAGGAGGATGAAACGCGCGGCTTCGAACTGGGCGCGGTCGATTACATCACCAAACCCATCAGCCCGCCCATTGTGCTGGCGCGGGTGGCCACCCATCTGTTACTCAAGGCATCCGCCGATTTTTTGCGTGACCAGAATGCCTTTCTCGAGCAGGAGGTGCAAAAGCGTACGGCCGAAGTACAGGCGATCCAGGATGTCGCCATTCATGCGATGGCCAGCCTGGCGGAAACGCGCGACAACGAGACTGGCGGCCATATCCGCCGTACCCAGTTTTACGTCAAGGCGCTGGCCACAGAACTGGCGCGCCATTCGCGCTATAGCGCCTTGCTGGACGCGGGCATGATCGATATTTTGTTCAAGTCGGCACCGCTGCACGATATTGGCAAGGTCGGCATTCCCGATGCCATTTTGCTCAAGCCCGACCGTTTGACGCCGGCTGAGTTCGCTACGATGCAGCAGCACACGACGCTGGGTCGGGATGCCATCGTGCATGCCGAGGAGCGTTTGGGCATGCGCGTGCCTTTCTTGCAGTGCGCCAAGGAAATCGCCTATTCGCATCAGGAAAAATGGGATGGTTCGGGCTATCCGCAAGGCTTGGCGGGTGAAGCGATTCCGTTATCGGCACGGCTGATGGCTTTGGCCGATGTCTACGACGCGCTGATCAGCCGGCGCGTCTACAAGACCGGGCTGCCGCATGCGGTGGCTCGCGGCATTATCGTCAATGGCGCCGGACACCACTTCGACCCCGAGATAGTCGAGGCTTTTACCGCCTGTGAAGACGAGTTCCAGGCGATTGCCGAGCGCTTCGCCGATCACGCGTTGGAATAGTGGGTGGCAACGAACAGGCCATTTCCCTATGACGCGTTGGTGCTGGTGGATTTTGAGTTTTGCGTCCGCTACGCGGATCAATTTAGCTTGCCGCTTCCGCGCGGCATGCGGGCAGGGGCCGGACGCGCCCGGCCCCTTGCATCCCCAGCGCCCCCGAAGTCTAGCGAAACCCCGGCGAAAAAGACGCTGTCGAGGCGCTGGCCAACTCGCGATTCGCTAGCGTCGAATCGCTCAACCAGGGGCCAGCTTAAGACCTCGCCAGCGTCTTTTTCACCGGCGCGAGCCTAACGGGGAAGGGTGGCTGACGCATGGATAGCGTGTAGCACATGCTATAAAAACCTATGCGCAATTCGGGCATAGCCAATAAAAACGGCAGCCTGCAGGCTGCCGTCGTTAAACAGATGATTGGCTTTACTTGCTTTGTAGCACCGCAGCCGCTTCTTTCACGGTAGAGGCTTGCTGCTTGAGTTCGTCAACCTGCTGTTTCAGCTCGGGGTTGAGGATGGCGGCAGCATTACCCAGACGCTGGGCAACGCCGATGGCGGCACTGGCTTGCTGCTTGAGTTGCCCCAAAGGCGCACTGCTGTCCTTCAGTTGTTGCTTGGCATCGCCGATGGCGGCACTGGCCTGGTTTTTCAGCTGGTCCAGTGACTGCTTGTCATTGCTGTCCAGTGCACCGATGGCACTGGATGCCGCTTGTTGCAACTGGGTGGTCTGCTCGCCGCTGCAGGCACCCAATAGTGGCAGGGCGATCAGGATGGAGAGGAAAATAGGGCGCATTGCGGTTTCTCTATTGCATATGGATAGGGTGACAGAGTTCCAATTGTAGCCCGAGTTCCCATAAGCTGAGGAAATAGGGCAATCAGCGGCGTACGCGTGCCATGAAAAAGGCATCTATGTAGACCCCACGGCGAAAAGCATAGTCGCGGGCGCGGCCTTCCGTCTCAAAGCCGAATTTTTCGTATAGCGCCAGCGCACGAGTGTTGTCGGCATACACCGTCAATTCGATGCGGCTGATGCGCAGCCAGTTTTCGGCCAGATCGATGGCGGCCGCCAGTAGTGCCGAGCCTACCCCCGTGTCCTGGGCGCTACGCCGCACGGTGATGCCGATGCTGGCACTATGGCTGCGCCGCGGCTGGGCATCGAGATTCAGGCTGATGAAGCCGAGTACCTCGCCCGCGCGTTCGGCAAGCAGCCGGTAATGGTGCGCATCATCGGTGTTGAGGCGCTGTTCCCATAGCGCGATGGAAGGGTAGGGCAGTTGCAGGGTCTCTGCGTAGACGGCCTCCTCGCTATAGATAGCGTGCAACGGGGCTGCATCTTCCGGCTGTGCGCGACGTATGGAGATGGCGCTCATGCATGTGTGTCCTGATTCGATTGAAGCGTCTTGGCCAGTACCGTCAGCGGCAGCTCTGCCTGAAAAGGAGTGCCGACGCCGGCGCCCTGCGGATAGGGCAGCATCTGGCTGGTGCGGCGATAGCCGCGGCGCAGGTAAAAATCGGTCAGTTCGGTGCGCGCGATGATCACACTCATGAGTGCGCGGCGGCTGTGCCATTGTTCTCTAGCCCATACTTCGGCAGCAGCGAGCAGCGTTTTTCCCAGTCCGCCAGCTTGCTTTGCCGGTGTGACGGCAAACATGCCGAAATGCACGTCGTCGCCGTCGCGCTCGGCCTGGATGCAGGCGATCAGCTCGCCGTCCTGTTCCAGCCGCAGGATGGTGCTAGCGCGGGAAGCTAGCACGGCCGCAACTTGTGCGGTGTTGGCGCGCTCGCCCTGCACCAGATGGCTTTCGTGAGTCCAGCCTGCCAGCCCCTTAGCCGGACGGTAAGCGCGGTTGAGCAAGCTGGCAATGGCGGGCGCATCGTCTGGGGTGGCCGTTCGGTAGGGCATTATTGTGGTTCGTGTAGAAGGGAAGGTAGCTAGGCAAATAAAAATCCGGCCTGCGTTTGGTGCAGGCCGGATTCAAGCGGATTTAAGCGCGCTCGACTGCCAGCGCAACGCCCATGCCGCCGCCGATGCACAGCGTGGCAAGACCTTTTTTAGCATCGCTGCGCTGCATTTCATGCAGCAAGGTCACCAGAACGCGGGCGCCGGATGCGCCGATCGGGTGGCCCAGTGCAATGGCACCGCCGTTGACGTTGACCTTGGCCAGATCCCACTCCAGCTCGCGTGCCACGCCCAGCGCCTGTGCGGCGAAGGCTTCG
Source organism: Craterilacuibacter sinensis (assembly GCF_009831765.1). Classification (GTDB taxonomy): domain Bacteria; phylum Pseudomonadota; class Gammaproteobacteria; order Burkholderiales; family Chromobacteriaceae; genus Craterilacuibacter; species Craterilacuibacter sinensis. The sequence goes on from NZ_WSSB01000003.1 coordinate 156,830, forward strand.
TTGGCTTCGATCAGGTCCAAATCCTCAATCGCCCAGCCGGCCTTGGCCAGCGCCTTGCGCGTAGCGGCAACCGGGCCCAGACCCATCACTTCCGGTGCGCAGCCGGTCAGCGCGTAGCTGCGTACGGTGGCCAGCGGGGTCAGACCCAGCTCTTTGGCCTTGGCGGCCGACATCATCATCACCGCAGCGGCGCCATCGTTCAGGCCCGAGGCGTTGGCGGCGGTGACGGTGCCATCCTTTTTAAAGGCGGCGCGCGGCTTGGCGATGCTGTCGGCGGTGGAGCCGGCCTTGATAAATTCGTCACGGGCGAAAGCGACAGGGTCGCCTTTTTTCTGCGGAATCAGGACAGGTACGATTTCGGCGTCAAACTTGCCGGCAGCTTGCGCGGCTTCGGCACGGTTTTGCGAGGACAGCGCCAGCTGGTCCTGCTCTTCGCGGCTGATGCTGTAGCGCTCGGCGATATTCTCGGCGGTGATGCCCATATGGTAGTGGTTGTAGGCGTCGGTCAGACCGTCGAACACCATGGTGTCCACCAGCTGGGTATTGCCCATGCGGAAACCGTCGCGAGAGCCCGGCAGAATGTGCGGGCTTTGGCTCATGTTTTCCTGACCGCCAGCGATGACGATCTCGGCATCGCCATTGGCAATGGCCTGAGCTGCCAGATGGGTGGCGCGCAGACCGGAGCCGCATACGACGTTCAAGGTGGTGGCCGGGGTGGTGACCGGCAGGCCGGCCTTGATCAGTGCCTGGCGTGCCGGGTTCTGGCCTGCGCCGGCGGTGAGGACCTGGCCCAGAATGACTTCGGATACCTGCTCGGCGGCAACGCCGGTTTCTTCCAGCAGCGCCTTGATCACGGTTGCGCCAAGCTCAGGGGCGGATACCTTGGACAGCGAACCGGCAAAATTGCCGATGGCGGTACGTTTTGCAGCAACGATCACGACTTCTTGCATAGGATTCTCCATTATTTTCGTCGGGTGGGGCTTGCGCCCTGCGCCCGGGTGAGGCGCAGGGTTTGATGCTTAGTGCTGCAACTGGGCATCCAGCGGTTTCAGGCTCTTGGCCTTGACATAGTTGCCCGGTGCGTCTTCTTGTGCCGGGTTGGCCTTGCTGCCCAGTGTTTTAGGCGTGGCAATGTCTTCACCGGATTTCGGTGCCAGCCAGGCATCCAGATCTTTCCACCAGCTGCCCGGCAGGCTTTGGGCCGAATCGAACCAGGCTTGTGCATCTTGAGCCAGGTTGTCGTTCACCCAGTAGTTGCGCTTGTCCTTGGTGACCGGGTTGATGGCGCCGGCGATGTGGCCGGAGGCGCCCAGTACGAAGCGTTTTTCCGCCACGCCCCTGAGATAGGGCAGGCCGGCATAGGCGGATTGCCACGGGACGATATGGTCTTCACGTGCGGCAAAGATATAGACCGGAATATCGATGCTGCCTACGTCGACTTTCTCGCCCAGAAGGGTGATGGAGCCGGGACGGGTCAGCGCGTTATTGAGGTAGAACTCGCGCAGGAAGAAGGTGTGCATAGGCAGCGGCAGATCGACCGAATCGTTGTTCCAGTACAAAAGGTCGAACGGTGGCGGGGTCTTGCCCAGCATGTAGTTGTTGACTACATAGTTCCAGATCAGATCGTTGGCGCGCAAGGAGGCAAAGGTACGGCCGATTTCCTTGCCGCTGATGATGCCGCCTTGTGCTGCCTTGGCTTCGCGCTTGGTGACCAGCTTTTCGTCGATCATGACTTTGACTTCGCCCGGCTCGGCGTGGTCGATCAGGCTGGTCATGAAAATGGCGTTGTCTATGGTCTTGATGCCCTTGGCTTTCATCACGGCCAGTGCCGTGGTCAGCAGTACGCCGCCGATACAGAAGCCCAGTGCGTTGATGCTGTCCTGCTTGCTGATTTCGCGCACCACATCGGTGGCGGCAAAGATGCCTTTTTCCAGATAGGTGTCCCAGGTGAAGTGTTTCATCTCCACATTGGCCGAGCGCCAGGAAACCAGGAAGACGCGGTAACCCTGGGCCACAAAGTGGCGCACCATGGAGTTTTCCGGCTGCAAATCCATCAGATAGTACTTGTTGACGCAAGGTGGCACGATCAGCAGCGGCTTTTCATGAACCTTGGCCGTGGTCGGCGTGTACTGGATCAGCTCGATCAGTTCGTTGCGAAAGACCACCTTGCCCGGCGTGGTGGCAATATTGACGCCGATTTCAAACTTGCTCTCGTCCGACATCGAAATATGGCCTTTTTCGATATCGGACATCATGTTCTTCATGCCCTCGACCAGACTCTCGCCCTTGGTCTCGATCGCGCGCTTGATCACCTCGGGGTTGGTCAGCATGAAGTTGGTCGGTGCCATGGCATCGATATACTGGCGGGTAGCGAAAGCCAGCTTTTCTTTTTCATCTTCCGCCATCTGCGATTTGTCGACCAGTTCGGTCATCCATTTGGAGGTCAGCAGATAGCTTTGCTTGATAAAGCCGTAGAAGGGATGGTCGTTCCACTCCGGGGATGAAAAGCGGCGGTCGCTGCTTTTGCCCGCTTCGTCGGCCGGCGCGGCTTGTCCCAGAAACTGCATCCACATATTCAGCTGCTGCTGGTACAGATTGGTCTGCATCTCGATGAACTGGTTGGCCCCCGTCATCATTTGCTGCCAGTTCTGGGTCAGCTGGGCCATGTCCATACCTTGGGCCTGGGTGCCGGATACCGCATTGACAAACTGCTGCATCCACTTCTGGTTGGCTTCGGTCAGTCCGTTAAAAAACTGGTCCAGCGCGGCCGGGTTCTCTTGTGTCATCTGTTCTCCTGTTCTTGTTGCTCGACATGGGCAAAGGGGCAGCCATTACTGGCTACAGAGTAACAACTAGCTATGACAAAGTCACATCCGTACGCGTGCAAGGGGTATTGCCGTCGCCGAGTGTTGGTTTTGTGCACTTGCACACTGCTGTGGGAGGCCTTGCCGGCGGTCAAACCGGCTTCAGTCTTCGCGGCGGCAGCGCCATAAAGAGGCGAGATAAGCCGTGCGTACCCCCGCACAGGATGCACTGACGCTGGTGCTGACGGCAAATTGCGCCAGACGGGTTTCGCGCAGCAAGGGCGCTGCATAAGGTGCCTGATCTTCTTTGCGCAAGGCCGCGACATAAGGCTCGTTGACCTTGTCACGGCGCGCGACAACGACGGCAATTTCGCCATTGACCAGACGGACAAAGCTGCCTGGCGGATAGATGCCCATCTCCTTGACCAGCAAGGCGGTGTATTGGGCATCCAGCAAAGTTTCGCGGTCGCGGAAAATCTGCGCCAGTGCCTGCTGTGACAAGAGCGCCTGACGGTAACTGCGCGGCGTGAGCTTGGCCGCTGTCAAATCGGCCAGATGGATCAGGTGGGCCTGAGTCGGAATGTCGGGGCGCAAGAGCCCCAGCGGGTAGCCGCTGCCGTCCCATTGCTCGTGATGGCTTTGCACCAGCGTATGCCAATGCTCATCGGTGACGCCGGCGGCGCGCAAAATGGCCGAACCCAATACCGGATGTATGGCGATTTGTTCACGCTGTTCCGGGCGTAAACGGGCTTCCTGGCTGTGCAGGCTATCCATCAGCGGCGCGATGGCGATATTCATGGTCAGCGCGGCGCATAGCAATGTATTGGCCTCCGCCTCTGGCAGCTCCAGACGGCGCGAGATCAGTGCCAGCAAAATGGCGACATGCACACTGTGCGTGGCGCTGTAGCGGATGACGGGGGCCAGAAGCAGTGCGGCAATCATGGCGTCCGGCATGAACGCGGCAAGATCGGCCAGTTCGGCCGCCAGCTTGCGCACGCGGGCAGTAAAATCCGGCAACTGCAGCGCCTGTTGCTGCAGATAGTCCAGCCGCTTGGCTGCATGCAGCAGTTCTTCGAACGGATTGATTTCGCGCGCTTCGGGTCGCGCCTGGGCCGGCGGCGGCGCAGGCACTTCGCCCGTCTGGCCGGTTTGTGCTGCCGCGTGCAGCAACAGGCGCGCGCGCTGCGCATCGGTCAGGACATAGTGACCGCGGCCAAGCAAGAGCATACCGTTTTGCGCATACATATTGAACGGCAGGGCTTCGCCTACCTTGACCGCCGACTCCAGCAGCTTGTTGCTACTTGCCTGTTCCATCTTGCATTTCCCGGGCCGGGCATCGTCATGGCCGGCCCGCCTTATCTGCGGTTAAAGGGGGTCAGTTCGCCGGCAAGCTTGCCCAGTCTTTCATCAGGCGCTTGAGCGAAACCGGATACGGGGTTTTCAGTTCCTGTGCAAACAGGCCGACGCGCAGTTCCTCGATTTTCCAGCGGAACAGCAGCAGTTCTTCCGACGGCTCGCCCTTGTCGCTGTCTTCGGCTACACGGCTTTGCCATAGCTGCAGCAATTGGCGCACCTCGGCACCGCGCTGGCCATCGCGCTGCGGATTGCTGACCTGCTTTTCCATGCGTAAGGTCATCGCCTTCATATAGCGCGGAATCTGCGACAACTGGCTCCAGGGCGTGGCCAGCAAGAAGCCCTTGTAAACCAGCGCATCGAGCTGGCCCTTAAGTTCGTTGCCCAGCTTGTGTCTGGCCAGACGGGCCGTGAGCTGCAGGTATTCGCCGGCGATCTGGTTAAGGTAGGACATCACCGCCTGGGTGACCGCCGGCAAGCGGGTGCGGGCGCGCGCCTTTTGCTCGTTGAATGCTTTTTCGCTACGTGGTGCCTCGTCGTCGCCGATAAAGGCACGGTCGCAAATGCACGCAATCGCATCTTGTAACAGATCGTCGGCATTGGCGACGCCGCGTAGTTGCAGCGCGACCTGGGTAAAGCCGGACGGGCCCTTGCCCAGCTGCTTCATCTGCTCTTTCAGCTGCAGTTGCAGCAGGCGGACCACGCCCTTGCGGTGGGCACGGCGGGCGGCAAGCTCGGTGTCGTACAGGCGGATGGCCACCTTGCCTTCGGCTTCCAGAGTGAGGGCCGGGTAGCCGGTGAGCTGCTGGCGGGCGCGGGCAAACTGGATGCACTCGGGCAGATCGCCGAAGTCCCATGTGGTGACATCGTCGCGCTCGAACTCGGCGCTGGTGTCGCGAAAAGTCAGTTGCGCCGCCTGGCCGAACTGCTTTTGCAGCGCCGCGAGGTCGCGGCCCATGCCGATTTCCTGCTTGCCGTCATCGATTATGCGGAAATTGAACAGAAGATGGGCCGGCAGCGGATGGGCATCGAAATCAACCGGCTCGACTTTGACGCCACCGGTTTCGCGCAGGATAAAGCGTGCCAGCTGCGGCGCGATGGCCTGAGTCTCGTCCGGTGCCGACGACAAAAAGCGGGTGACAAAATCCGGCACCGGCACGCAGTTGCGCCGCACCTGTTTGGGCAGGTTCTTGATCAGTGCGGTGAGCTTGTCGCGCAACATGCCCGGCACCAGCCATTCAAACGGCGCAGCCTCCAGCCGGTTGAGACTGGCGAGCGGCACATCGACCGTGACGCCGTCCAGCACATGATTGGGCTCGAAGCGGTAGCGCAAGCGCATGCGCCCGTCCGCATGCTCCAGCCATTCCGGGAACTGGTTGACGGTTACGTGTTGCGCCGCGTGGCGCATCAGCTCTTCCCGCGTGAGATAGAGTATCTTGGGCTCAGCCTGTTCGGCCTGTTTGCGCCAGGCTTCAAAACTGGCGGCATCAGTCACCGTTGCCGGGATTTTTTCGGCGTAAAAATCGTACAGTGCGTCCTCGTCCACCAGCACATCCTGACGCCGTGCCTTATGTTCCAGCTGCTCCACATCCCGGATCAGCTGGGCGTTGCGCTGGAAGAAGGGCGCGTTGCTGCTGTATTCCATCGCCACCAGCGCACCCTTGATAAACAGCTCTCGCGCATCTTCCGGCGCGATGCGGCCATAGCTGACCGGACGTTTGGCAACCAGAGTCAGACCGTACAGGGTGACGCGTTCGCTGGCCACCACTTCGCCGCGCGCCTTGTCCCAGTGCGGCTCGAAGTAATGGTATTTCACTAAGTGCTGCGCCAGGCCTTCTATCCATTCGGGCTCTATCTTGCCGACGCAGCGCGCATACAAGCGGCTGGTTTCGACAATCTCGGCCGCGACCACCCATTTGGGTTTGGCCTTTTTCAGTCCGGAGCCTGGGAAAACATGGAAATGCACGCCGCGCGTGCCGGTGTAGTCATCGCCTTCCAGCGCTTTCTGGCCGATATTGCCGATCAGGCCGGTGAGCAGGGCCTTGTGCAATTGCTCGAACGCGATGGCATCCAGCTGTTTTTTCTTCTTGTCGGAGAGCTGGGCATCGGACACGGCTGCGTGGCTGTGCGCCGCCTCGCGCGTGATCAAGCGCATATCGCTGGCGATTTCGGCCAGCTGGGCATGCAGCTCGCGCCACTCGCGCATCCGGAGGTGGGACAGGAAGTGGGTGTGGCACACGTCCAGCAACTGGCGGTTGGATTTTTTGTGCTTGAGCGCGTCCTGGAAAAAATCCCACAGATAAAGGAAGGACAAAAAGTCAGACTTGTCGTCGGCAAAGCGCGCCTGCGCGCGCTCGGCCGCTTCGCGCGCATCGAACGGGCGCTCGCGCGGGTCCTGAATGGACAGGGCGGCGGCGATAATCAGCACTTCGCGTACACAGCCGTAGTCGCGCCCGGCCAAGAGCATGCGGCCTATCTTGGGGTCGACCGGAATGCGCGCCAGTTCCTGGCCGACGGCGGTGAGTTCGCTCTTGTCGTTGACCGCGCCCAGTTCCTGCAGCACCTGATAGCCGTCGGCGATCAGCCCCTTGGATGGGGCTTCGATAAAGGGGAAGGCGTCGACTTTGCCCAGACGCAAGGACGCCATGCGCAGGATCACTGCCGCCAGGTTGGAGCGCACGATTTCCGGATCGGTAAATTCGGCGCGGGCATTGAAATCGTCTTCCGAATACAGGCGCACGCAGATGCCTGCCTCGACCCGGCCGCAACGCCCGGCGCGCTGGCGCGCGGCAGCTTGCGAGATTTTTTCTACCAGCAGCTGTTCGACCTTGGCGCGCGGGCTATAGCGCTTGAGACGGGCGAGGCCGGTGTCGATCACATAGCGGATGCCGGGTACGGTGAGCGAGGTTTCGGCCACGTTGGTGGCGAGCACCACGCGCCGGCCACCCGAGGGACGGAAGATTTTTTGCTGGTCTTCATTGGACAGGCGGGCAAACAGCGGCAGGATTTCATAGCCGCGAATGCCGGCTTTACGCAGCTTTTCAGCCGTATCGCGAATCTCGCGCTCGCCCGGCAAAAACACCAGGATATCGCCTGCGCCCTGGCGCGAGATTTCATCGACGGCGCTGGCGATGGCGTCTTCCATCTCGACTTCGCGCTCGTCCTCGTCGCGCTCCTTGAGCGGGCGGTAGCGCACTTCGACCGGATAGGTGCGTCCCGACACTTCGATCACCGGTGCGCCGTCAAAATGGCGCGAGAAACGGTCGGCATCGATGGTGGCCGAGGTGACGATGACCTTGAGGTCGGGCCGGCGCGGCAGCATCTGCTTGAGATAACCCAGCAGGAAATCGATGTTCAGGCTGCGCTCGTGCGCTTCGTCGATGATGATTGTGTCGTAGGCTTCCAGATAGCGGTCGGTCTGGGTCTCGGCCAGCAAAATGCCGTCGGTCATCAGCTTGATCACGGAACGTTCGGACAGTTTGTCGTTGAAGCGCACCTTGAAGCCGACATGCTCGCCCAGGGGCGTGCCCAGTTCGTCGGCGATGCGGCTGGCAACCGAGCGTGCCGCCAGACGTCGCGGCTGGGTATGGCCGATCAGGCCATGCACGCCGCGCCCCAGTTCGATACAGATTTTGGGCAGCTGGGTGGTTTTGCCCGAGCCGGTTTCGCCGCACAGGATAATGACCTGATTCTTGGCGATGGCTGTGCGGATTTCGTCGCGCCTGAGATTGACCGGCAGTGCATCGTCAAAGCGCGGCTTGGGCAGATGTTCGCGCCGGCTGGCAACCTTGGCCTGCGAGCGCGAGATAGCGGCGCTGCTGTCATCCAGTAGCCGTTTTGCGTCCTGGCCCTTTTTCAGGCGCTGCTCGGCATCGGAGAGCTTGCGGCGCAGGCCGTGGCGGTCGCGGATCAGACAGTCGGCAAGGGATTTTTTCAGTTCGGCAACAAGGGCTAAGGCAGACATGCGCTCTATCGGTAGGGATGGACTAAGGCGGCGATTATAGCAGTGCCGGCCGGCGCTTTGCCCGCTCGCTTACAAGCCGTCGCTGCCGCCGAAAAAGAGCGTCTCCATCAGTGCCGTTTCGCGTGCGGCAATGGTGGCGAGGAATTCAGCGGCGCCTTGCATATGGCGAAAGCTCTGGTAGCCGCGGCTTAAAAAGCGGTGCAGGTCGGCAAGGCCGGCAAGTCTGGCCGGGCCGGCCATCATCTGCAGGCTGAGTCCCAGTAGCGGTTTTTGGGTGAGATGATCCAGCGTGTGGCCGATTTCGCTCATCAGCCAGATCTGGCGCACGCGTTCGGCCGGGTTGTTGCAGTCGCGATAGGCGCGGGCATAGCGTGTTGCATCCAGCGCTGTGTCATTGCCCAGTTGTGCCAGCATGGCGTTATCCAGGGTTTCGGACAGGGCATCCATTTCCAGCGCATGTGCCAGTACACGCAAGCCTGAGGCCGGCAGCAGCTTTTCCAGCGTCGGCATGATGCGTTCGACTTCGTTGTCGCGCTCGGTCGCATCATGGGTGCCGTAAAGCTCCTGCAGAAAGAAACTGGCCGCCGGCGCATAGCGCTCGCTGTCCAGCAAATCGGCATAGGTGCGGGCGAGGCGCTCGGACTGCCAGGCGCGCAGTGCCAGACGGGCTTGTGCATATTGTGGCCGGCTGCGTGCGGCCTCGCGCAAGCTGCGGGCCAGCGTCAGTTTGCTGTCCAGTTGTGCAAGCCAAAAAGCCTTGTCGTCTTCGTGCTGGCTATCCAGTGAGTGCTCGCTCATAACGCTGCCCGCTATCGTGATTTGGAAAATTTAAGGCTTAAATTTATGCTTTTGCCATTACCTGTTCGCCGCATTATACTGCGCCAATGAATGAAATTCTGGTTATTCGTCGTCACAGTTTAAGCCGGGCAGACGCCAAACAGGCGGCCGAAGCCATTGCGCAGGCGCTGGCCGATGAGCATGCGCTGGCATACGAGTGGGTGGACGAGCTTGTCCTGCACTTTATGCGTAGCGGCGTGAATGGCTCCTTGTTGCTGGATGAGGGGCAGGTGACTGTCCGAGTGCGGCTGGGCTGGCTGCTCATTCCGTTCAAGTCTGCTTTGGAAGATGCAATTCACGATTACTTTGATCAACACTTTAGCGAGCACTGAGTGTCTGCCAGTTGCTATTGCTTGAATTCCACCGGAGTCTGCTAATGGCAATGTGTAGTCCTATTTCCCACGTCGATACTGCGTGGTTGCGCATGGATAGTCCGCATAATCTGATGCAGATTGTCGGCGTGATGATTTTTGACGGTGAGCTGGATCAGGCCAGCTTACGCCAGAGCATCAGCGAGCGCATGCTGCGCTATGACCGTTTCCGTCAGATAGCCCTATCTGAAAACGGCCGTTATTTCTGGCATGAAGATTCTGATTTCGATCTGGACCAGCACCTGAAACGGGCTATCTTGCCCGGCGACGGGGGGAAAGAGGCGCTACAGGCTTTTGCCGCCGATCTGTGTGCAACACCATTGAATCCGCACCGCCCGCTGTGGGAGATGCATCTGGTGGATACCAGGCTGGGCGGGCAGGCGCTGATTGTGCGCATCCACCATGCAATCGGTGACGGCATTGCGCTGGTCGATGTCCTGCTGTCGATGATGGATGACGCGAGCGGCGTGTCTGGTGGCGGGGCCGAGCCGCGCAAACTGCCGGAAAAGCGCAAGGATGAGGGCGAGCGGCACTTCCTTGATATGATCTGGACACCGGTCAGCACCGCGATGCTGACCTCGATGAAAGTGTCGAGCAATCTATGGCTCAAATACATGGAGCTGGTCAGTAATCCGCGTAAGGCGATGAACTATATCGGCATTGGCTACGATGTCGCGGCGGAGGCGGCCAAGCTTGCCTTGATGGCCAATGATTCGCCGACCCGGCTCAAGGGCAAGCCAGGCCCGGTCAAGCGTGTTGCCTGGTCCGAGCCTTTGCCTTTGCCCGAAGTGAAGGCGGTCGGACGGGTGCTGTCCTGTTCGGTCAACGATATGCTGCTTTCTGCCGCCGCCGGCGCCATCCGTGCCTATCTGCTGGCCAAGGGCGATCCGGTCGAAGGGCTTGAAGTCAGGGTGATGGTGCCAGTCAATCTGCGCGGCGAGGGTGACCGGGGGACGCTGGGCAACCGCTTTGGTCTGGTGGCGCTGGAGTTGCCGGTCGGCATCGCCAACCCGCTTGCGCGCCTGTATACGGTGCGCGAGCGCATGGAGGCACTCAAAGGCTCTTATCAGGCTGTGCTGGCACTGGGTATTCTGGGCGTGGTGGGCATGGCGCCTAAGCTTGTGCAGCAGCAGATACTCGACTTGCTGGCGAATAAGGCCAGCGCGGTGATGACGAATGTGCCGGGGCCGCAAAAGAGCCTGTATCTGGGCGGCGCACGGCTGGCACAGCCCATGTTCTGGGTGCCGCAGTCGGGCAATATCGGCGTTGGCGTGTCCATTCTGTCCTACGACGGCAATGTGCAGATTGGTCTGGTTACCGACAAGGGGCTGATACCGGACCCTGAGCATATTGCGAACCGTTTCAATGACGAATTCAGCCAGCTTCTGCTTTTGGTGCTGATGGAGCCGCCTGAGCGGCTGGCCGACCCCGAGGCGGTGGAGGCTGCACTCAGGGCCGGCTGATTGCTTTACTCTTCCAGCTCGGCGCGGGCGGCTTCGATGTCCAGCCGTTCCATCGCATCGGCCGCCTGACAGGCGGCCGCTTCTTCATACAGCTTTTCCGCGTCTTTCAGCCGGCTTTTGCCATACAGGGCAGCCAGCGCATTGGCGTACTCGGTACGGGCAATGGCCGACTCGGGGTTGAGCGCCAGCGCCTGCTCAAATAGCCGAACGGCTTCGTCTTTTTTGGCGCCATAAGTGATGCCGGCCATCATGGCACCGACTTTGACGACAATCTCGGTGTGCCAGGTGCCCAGCGCGATCATGGCGTCGGCGTGTTCTGGCGCCAGCGTGAGCGTACGCTCCAGGCTGGCCTTGACCTTGCCGCCCAGCCCTTGCGCGAGGGCACGGGCAATCGAAATGCCCTGGCTATAGCGTCCCAGCGCATAAGCGTGGATGTACCAGGCATTGGCATTGTCCGGCGCTTGTGCCTGCAGGGTTTCGCAGCGCTTGGCAATGTCCTGGAAGCCTTCAAGCTTGTGCTCTTCGTCCTCGTCCAGATAGGTGAGATAGATCATGGCGGCCTTGTTGGCGGCATTGATGCCCGAGGTGCCCGCCGTGAGGCCTGTGTCGTAAGCACGGGCAAAGTCGCCGGCATGGTAGGCGCGCCAGGCCTCCTGTGCCGCCTTGTCTTGTGGCCAGGGTTCGCAATCGCCCTGATGCAGGCGCGGCCAGTGTTTTTTCAGGCTGGCCAGCGTGTAAGCGTAGGCTGGCTCTGCATAGGGAAAGGCTTTCCAGTTGGGCATTGCTATCTCCTTTTATTGTCGGGCAAGATAATGATGTGAAATGCGCTCAAGCAAGGTACGCGCCTCGCCTTGCAAGTAGGGCGCAGCCAATTGCATGACCTGATAGGCGCCGCGACCGATATCCGGTTCGGTTCGCGGACTGCGCGCATGCTCATAGGAAATCCAGAAGGTGCAAACCAGCGCCATATTCACGGCCAGCGCATGGATCTCGCTGTCGCCCGCTTGCAGTACGCCTGCGCGGGCGAGGTTGTGGCACAAGGTGGCGGCTGCTTCTTCCTTGCGGCGCAAAATGCGGGTGAAGTGGGTTTCGACCAGCCGGTTGGATAGCAACAGGTTGTTGATGTCGTGGTAGAAAAAGCGGTACTGGCAGATGGTTTCGAATAACAGGTGCAGAAACAGCCAGATGTCTTCCGGCTCCTGCGCATGGTCATCGACGGCCAGCAGCAAACGGCCGATTTCCTCTTCGTAACGGGCGAACAGCGCGTTGACGATGTCGGTCTTGCTGTGGAAATGGTAATAGAGATTGCCCGGGCTGATCTCCATTTCGACAGCAATCGCGGCCGGCGTGACGCCAGGCTCGCCCAGTGTATTGAACAGGCGTAAAGCAGTCGCAAGAATGCGCTCGCGCGTCTGACGGCTGGGTTTTTTCTCCATTTGCTTTTTCCGGGGGCCGATTGACGCTACAAGCATACCCTATATGGATATTTTGTCGTCCAGCTTATATTTAAGTTTATCCAGCGTGCGCTCCAGATTTTGCAAGGTGCCGCCTAGCCCCTTTTTTTTCGGCAACAGCAAACTGCGGTTTTTATCGGTGATGACCGCCATATTCAGCTTGAGGCCGTGTTTCTCCAGTAGCGGTGCCAGCGTCTGGCGCCGCCGGTACAGGTCGGTGCGGGTGTGCTGGTAGGCGTGCTCGCACAAGCTGCGGCGGTCACGATAGCTGAATACATTGGCGAAGAAGATCGCCTCGTTGTCGCGGGCCGGCTCGAACAGCAACACGTCTGCGTGCGGGTATTCATGTTTGTAGCGGCTCATGCCGGTATGCAGGCGTGAATGGATGATGGCGCGAAAGGTTTGCGACAGCACGCCGGGCAGGCCGCGCTCGTACAGCTTGTGGGTGTTGGCCTGTTCTTTGGGCGCGCGGTAAGGCACCAGCGGATTGACGCAGAACACCAGATCGGCACCTTGCTCCAGCGCAACCGAGGCGTGCAGCGTCTTGACCAAGGCACCGTCAACATAATAGCGATCCTTGATTTTGACCGGCGGAAACAGGCCGGGCAGGGCGGTGCTGGCTTGTACGGCTTTGGATACCGTGATGTCGTCAAAGCCGGGTGAGCCAAAGGCGATGGCCTGCCCGGAGTCAAGGTCGGTTGCAATGATGGACAGGCGGTGATGCAATGCGTGGAAGCTATTGCTGAAGCCGTCCTTGCTGAATAGTTCGGTCAGAATGCGGTCTATGCCCTGGCCGTCAAACAGCCCGGTTGGGATGGCCTGGTTCAGTTGTTGTAGCGATTCGAACAGGCCATGACGGCAAGGTGCGGCCAGATAGTGCTGCAGTGAAGAGGCCAGCAGATTAGGCAGCATGCCCAGACGGGTCAGATATTCGGTCAGCGCCGGGTGTAGCAGTGTGCCCGGGTCAAACATCACGGCGGCGTCATCGTTGATCAGGATGCGGGCCAGACGCGCAGGCGGAATATTGTTGGCGAGTATGGAGGCGATGAGCGCCCCCGAGCTTACGCCGACATAAAAATCGACATGGCTAAAATCCAGACCGTCTATGGCTTCGGCCAGCGCCGCGCAGGCCCCCACCTCGTAAATGCCGCCCAAGGGGCCGCCTCCGGCCAGGGCAATACCGATTTTGCTCATCTGTTTCCCCTCCCGTTAAAAAGCCCGGCACGAAGGCCGGGCTTGTGCACGATGGTGTGGTGTTGCTTTAAGCGGTTGCGGCTTCAGTCTTGCCGGCGCTGTTGTCTTCTGTTTTGGCCGGGGCTTCTGCAGCCTGCTCAGCGACAGGTGCAACTTCAGCAACCGGTTTTTTAGCGCGCGCCGGCTTTTTCTCGGCGGGTGCTGCGACTGCAGCAACAGCGGCGGCTGCAGGCTTGCTGGCGCGTACGGCCTTGGCCGCTACCGGCTTGGCGCGGGGCGCTTCCTCTGCCTGTTGGGCTTCGGTCAGCTGCTGTACGACTTCGGTCAGCTCGGCAACACGCTTGCTCAGCTTTTCTACATCCTTGCGTGTCGGCATGCCCAGACTGGACACGGCGCGTGCAACGCGGTCTTCGAATACCTGTTCCAGACGCCCCCAAGTGCCGACGGTCTTGTCGGCAACTTCGGCGATTTTCTCGTCGGCGACCTGACGGGTTTTGGCTTGCAGCACTTCGCCTTCTTTTACCAGTGCGTCAAATACCTTGCCGCCTTCTTCCTGGGTCTTGGCATAAGCACCCAGACCGGCCAGCCAGATCTGCTGGGCGGATTCGCGAATAGTCGAAGCCAGTTGGTTTTCGGTTACCGAGCTAGCGAGAGCTTTGAGTTTCTTGGCCATGATGACCTCCTAGGTGCGTTGCTTGTTGGGGAGTTCTTTGTTTCTGCTTGCAGTGTAGGGGGGAAAGTTAGAGGGATCAGCCTAATCAGCACAGCTGACGAGAATATGGCATATTGCATTTGCATACACGGACGTAGCAGCGTTAAGTAGCTAAATACAACACGAGGAGTCAAAACAATATGCAGTATTTTATTACCGGTGCCAGCGGCTTTATCGGCAAACGTCTGGTACGCAAATTGTTGCAGCGCGAGGGCAGCGTGGTGTATTTCCTGATGCGCGATGGCGATCAGGGACGTATCGAAGAGCTCAGAACTTATTGGGGTGTTGATGGCAGCCGCGCTATTGCCATAGCGGGTGATTTGACCCAGCCGCTTCTGGGGGTGAGTGTCGAAGATGTTGTTCGTTTGCAACATAAAGTGGATCACTTTTTCCATCTGGCCGCCGTTTATGACCTCAGTGCAGATGCCGAAACCCAGCAGCGCACCAATGTAGAAGGTACGCGCCAGACGGTGCGCTTTGCCGAAGCCATCGCGGCCGGCCATTTCCATTTGTTCAGTTCGATTGCTGCAGCCGGCCTGTTTGAAGGGCTGTTCCGTGAAGACATGTTCGACGAGGCCGAACATCTCGACCATCCGTATTTCCGCACCAAGCATGACTCGGAAGGCATTGTGCGGCGCGAGTGCAAATTGCCGTGGCGTATCTATCGTCCGGGCATGGTGGTGGGGGACTCGCAAACCGGCGAGATGGACAAGATAGACGGGCCTTATTACTTCTTCAAACTGATCCAGAAACTGCGCCGCCTGTTGCCGCCATGGATGCCGACCATAGGGGTGGAAGGCGGGCGCATCAATGTGGTGCCGGTCGATTTTGTCGTGAATGCGGTCGACCATATCGCCCACCTAGAGGGTGAAAATGGCCAGTGCTTCCACCTGACCGATCCGTCGCCTATGCGCGTGGGCGACCTGCTCAATACCTTTGCCCGTGCTGCGCATGCGCCGGAAATGGCGCTCAGGATTAATGCGGCATTGTTCGGATTTATTCCGCGCCATCTGGTGAAAATGGTGATGGCGCTGGCGCCGGTACGCCGTGTACGCGATGCACTGATGCAGGATCTGGGCTTGCCGGAAGATGTGTTCGGTTTCATTAACTACCCGACGCGCTTTGATTGCCGCGAGACCCGCCGTGCGCTTAAGGGTACCGATATCAGCGTACCGCCACTGGATACCTATGCCTGGCGTTTGTGGGATTACTGGGAGCGCCATCTGGATCCGGCGCTGTTTGTCGACCGTTCACTCAAAGGCCAGGTCGAAGGGCGCGTGGTGCTGGTGACCGGGGCGACTTCGGGTATCGGCAAGGCGACGGCACTCAAGCTGCTGGAAGCCGGTGCCATTGTACTGACCATTGCGCGCGACCCGCAGAAGATAGAAGAAACGTGCCGCGAGTTTGCCGAGGCGGGCTTTACCCTGCATGTTTATCAGGGTGATATTGCCGATATGGCCGAAGCCGAGGCGCTGACGGCACAGATTTTGGCGGACCATGGCACGGTCGATATTCTGGTCAATAATGCGGGGCGCTCGATCCGGCGCGCGATCGAGGATTCCTTCGACCGCTTCCATGATTTCGAGCGCACCATGCAGCTTAACTACTTCGGTGCACTCAAGGTCAGCATGGGCGTGTTGCCCGGGATGATCGAACAAAAGCGCGGCCATATCATCAATATCTCGTCCATTGGCGTGTTGACCAATGCGCCGCGCTTTGCGGCCTATGTCGCATCCAAGTCGGCGCTGGATGCCTGGGCCCGCACGGCCGCATCGGAGTTTGCCGACAAGGGGGTTCACTTCACCTGCATCAATATGCCCTTGGTCAAGACGCCGATGATTGCGCCGACCAAGCTATACGATCAGGTGCCGACGCTGACACCGGAAGAGGCGGCCGACATGATCTGCGACACCATCATCAATAAGCAGGTGCGTCTGGCGACCCGTCTGGGTACTTTAGGGCAGGTGCTGCATGCCGTTGCGCCGCGTGTGGCACAGGTGATTATGAACACAAGCTTCCGCACCTTTGCCGATGCGCCCAAGTCGAAAGACGGCAGCAAGCCGGCACGTCCGACGGGCAATCAGACTGCCTTGTCCGAGATGATGCGCGGGATTTACTTCTAAGCCAGACGGTGGCGGTGTTCGGCACCGTCATCCGTGCTGGCCGGGGAGATTTTGCCGGCCAGCAGTTGGCAAAGCAGTGCCGATGTCTGTCGGGTGTAAAGCAGGGCGAGATGGCCGGTAGCCGGCATCTCGATATCGACAGCGCCGTTCAGGCGCTGTCTGTCTTGCGGCGTGACAAAGTTGTCGTGGCTGGTGCGTACCGAAATCGCGGCAATGGCAGGCAGCGTTTCGCCCAGTGCGCCCAGCCATGGTGAGTGCGGCTGCATCTGGCGCGCATTCTCTCCCATGCCAAGGCGAGCCAGTTCGCTGCCGCGATGCGGGCTTGCCAGCGTGATCAGCTGGGTGACACGGTCGGCACCATGGCGCTTGAGGTAGGCGCGGCTGACCAGCCCGCCCATGCTATGCCCGACCAAATGCACACTTGGGGCACCGGTTGCGGCGCAGACTTCGCGTATGCGCTGGTTCAGCTGAGTTGCCAGCATGTCGATGCTTGCCAGTGGGGGGGTCAGGCTAAGCGTAGCGACGACATGGCCGGCAGCTTCCAGTTCGCGGCGTATCTTCCACCATACGCCCCGGCTGCAACCATAACCGTGTACCAGCAAGACGACACTGCGGCACGGGCGCAAACGGTCGGCGCGCATCCATAGTTTCTCGAACGGCAGCAGCAGGCTGAAGGTAAAGACATAGGCCAGATACTCATGCAGCAGCATATGAAGCCAGCGCATCAGGCCAAGCGGTGCTGCGGGAGAGGCGTAGAGGCGGGAAAAGCCCCAGATAAAAGTCATGGTCAGCATGCGCAGCGCCAGCATGGCCAAGAGCGCCAGCAGCAGGGTGTGCATCAGGCTGGTGTCGGCCAGATGGTGAATCAGCGCGCTGTCCAGAGCCAGTTCGGCCAGCAGCAAAAGCAGAAGGGAAGACGGGATGTTCATGATCTGAGCATCCCGTCTTTTGTTTCCTGCGTCAATGTGTCTTGTGCTTTAGCTCTTGATGTCGATCAGGCCAAAGCCTTGGCGCTTTAGTGCTTCGCCCACGGTCGGGAAGTAGTCAACTTTGTAGTAGTTCGTCGTGGACTGGATATAGGAAGGCATATCGAACTGGCCTTGTGCATCCCACCAGTGGCGCAGGGTGACATCGTAGTCGCGTATGCCGGCGCTGACCTTGTCGTTGTCGTAGCGCTCGTTCAGGGCGAAAGATTCCAGCGGTACGCGCGGCTTGATGCGCGGCAACTTGTCAGGGTCGGCGACGCCCAAGGTGGTGCCGAGCAGTGGGAAGGTGCGCGGTGGCAGGCCGAACAGCTCGATCAGTGCCTGCGGGTTATTGCGTATGCCGCCGATGGCGGTGGTGCCGTAGCCCAGCGAGCCTGCCGCCATTTGCAGCGCCTGCAGCATGATGCCGGCGTCGACTGCCCCCACGATCAGGCCTTCTGCACATTGGTCTATCAGTTGTTTTTCGCCGGCCATGGCCACGGCGTTGGCGGTGCGGTTGAAGTCGATCAGGATGGTGATAAAGACTTCGGCCGAGGCAACCTGCGGCTGTCCGCCAGCGATTTGGGCAATCTTGCGTATGGTGTCCTTGTCGCGGGTGACAATCAGCGAAATCTGTTCGCCATTGACCGAGGTCGGTGCCTGTTGCGCCGCGCTGAGGATGATCTGCAGGTCTTTGTCGCTGACTGGCGCACCGGAGAAATTGCGGATGGAGCGGCGCTCCAGCATTTGTTGAATCACAGGATTGGGCATGGCGTGTCCTTGTTGTTTTAGTGGTCAGAGTACGGAGGTCAGCGCGGCAAAATCCAGGCCGCTTGCGCTGCTGATCGGGTAATCGGGGAAGGTGACGCTATAGCCCCAGCTATCGGTCGCAAGTGTGGCCATCGCGCCCAAGGGGAAGGTGGCCTTGTTGCGGATATGGCCGAACGGAAAGCCGGTAAACACCGGCACGCCGGTGACCTTGCGTACATGATCGGCCACGGTTTCCAGTGTGTAGCCTGGATCGTAATGGTCCTTGATGTTTTCCAGCGAAAAATCGCCCAGCACGATGGCGCGCTGGCGCTTGAGTACGCCTGCCAGATTGAGTTGTTGCAGCATGCGTTCGATACGGTAGGGCTGTTCACCTACATCTTCCAGAAACAGGATGCCGCCTTCGATGACCGGAAAATAAGGGGTGCCGACCAGATGCGAGAGCACGCTCAGATTGCCTCCCCAGAACAGGCCTTCGGCCTTGAGGCTATGGGCTGGGTAATTGCTCACGCGGATGCTCAGCGGCTTCTGGGTGCTGGCGCGGACAAAGGCATTCATGGTGTCTATGCTGGGCACCGGCGCGCCAAAATCGCTGTACAGCATAGGTCCGGCGAAGCTGGGGATGCCGCCTTGAGCCAAGAGCGCCAACTGGATGGCGGTGAAGTCGCTGTAGCCCATCACCAGGGTGCCGGCCTCCCTGAATAGCGGACACAGCCGTTTCCAGTCGATGTAGGGCAATAGGCGCATCGCGCCATAGCCACCGCGGGCCGACAGCACGATCTTGGGGGGGGCGACATTGCTGATGCCGTTGAAGTCGGCCAGGCGCTCGGCATCGGTGCCGGCGAAGCGCTGGAAGCGGCGGCTCAGGCAGGCGATATTGTCCAGCCGGTAGCCGGCCTGACTCAGGCGCTGCACGCCATACTCGGCACGTATGCTTTGCGGCAACAGGCCGGAAGGTGCAACGACGCGAATCAGCGGTGTGATGGACAGAGGCTGGATGGGGGCCGGTGTGGGGAGAGGGGCTGTCGTCGGTTTCACTCGGTTGCTGCATCCTGGCAAGAGCCCCAGTGTGCCGAAAACGGCCAGAGCCTGCATCAGGGAGCGTCGGGTCGGATCGGGTAGCTTGGGCATGATGATGGGTGTATTGCTTGCAGACAGGATGATAACAGTCTAGATGCGAATTGCCGCAATGCTGTTATTCCGTAATGCACTAAGCTTTCAAGAAAATACAGCATAACGATATATCCAGTTGATTTTGCAGCACGGACAAGGCTTGGGTAGATTACTTGTCATGACAGGGTGATGTGACCCGCAACCGGCTGTAAAGGCAGAAGACGATGAAGATCCATAGCGCACGCTTGACCCATCTGCGGCAACTCGAGGCCGAGTCTATCCATATCATCCGCGAGGTGGCGGCAGAGTTTGACCATCCGGTGATGCTGTATTCGATAGGCAAGGATTCGGCCGTGATGCTGCATCTGGCACTCAAGGCCTTTCATCCGGGCAAGCTGCCTTTCCCCTTGCTTCATGTGGACACCACCTGGAAGTTTGGCGAGATGGTGGCTTTTCGTGATCAGGTCGCGAAAAAGTTCGGTCTGGATCTGATCGTGCATATCAATCAGGAAGGCATACGCAACAATGTCAACCCGTTCACCGTCGGCTCGGCCAAGCATACCGACGTGATGAAAACCGAAGGCCTGAAGCAGGCGCTGGACCAGTATGGTTTTGATGCCGCTTTTGGCGGGGCGCGCCGCGACGAAGAAAAGTCGCGCGCCAAGGAGCGGGTGTATTCCTTTCGCGACAGCAAACACCGCTGGGACCCGAAAAACCAGCGTCCCGAGTTGTGGAATATCTATAACAGCCGCGTCAACAAGGGCGAGAGCATACGCGTGTTCCCGCTTTCCAACTGGACCGAGCTGGATATCTGGCAATACATCTATCTGGAAAACATCGACATCGTACCGCTGTATTTTGCCGCCGAGCGCGAGGTAGTCGAGCGCGACGGCACGCTGATCATGATAGACGACGCGCGCATCCTGACTTATCTGTCGGATGAGGAAAAGGCGCGCATCCACAAGAAAAAAGTGCGCTTCCGTACGCTGGGCTGCTATCCGCTGACCGGCGCGGTCGAGTCCGAGGCCGACAGCCTGACCGATGTGATTCAGGAAATGCTGCTGACCCGTACCTCTGAGCGTCAGGGGCGCGTGATCGATCACGACCAGAGCGCCTCCATGGAAAAGAAAAAGATCGAAGGGTATTTCTGAAATCAGGGGAATGGTGAGCAGGGAGGGGGATAAGGCGCCGTGATGCTGCCGGATGCCTGCTCCGTTCACCTTTCACGCGTCCCCATTCCCCCAAAGGAGCACACCATGAGTCACCAGTCCGAACTGATTAACAGCGATATCCATGCCTATCTGGCTGCCCATGAAAACAAGGATATGCTGCGTTTCATCACCTGCGGCAATGTCGACGACGGCAAGTCCACGCTGATCGGGCGTTTGCTGCACGACTCCAAGCTGATTTTCGAAGACCAGCTGGCCGCCATTGCGCGCGACTCGAAAAAATTCAATACCACTGATGACGATATCGACCTGGCGCTCTTGGTTGACGGGCTGGCGGCCGAGCGCGAGCAGGGCATTACCATCGATGTGGCCTACCGCTATTTCAGTACCGACAAACGCAAGTTCATCATTGCCGACTGCCCGGGGCATGAGCAGTATACCCGCAATATGGCCACCGGCGCTTCGACCTGCAATCTCGCCATCATCCTGATCGATGCGCGTTACGGGGTGCAGACGCAGACACGGCGTCACAGCTTTATCGTCAGCCTGTTGGGCATCAAGCATGTAATTGTCGCCATCAACAAGATGGACCTGCTGGACTTTGACGAGGCGGTGTACAACCGCATCCGTGACGACTATCTGGATTTTGCCGAACGTCTCGCCATTCCCGACATCCGCTTCGTGCCGATTTCGGCGCTCAGGGGCGACAATGTGGTCGAGGCCAGCACGCGTACGCCGTGGTATCAGGGGGCGACGCTGATGAAATTGCTGGAAAGCGTGGAAGTGGCGCACGACACCGGCCTTGGGGCGCTGCGTCTGCCGGTGCAGTATGTCAACCGGCCCAATCTGGATTTTCGCGGTTTCTGCGGCACCATTGCCGCCGGCAGCGTGGCACCGGGCGATGCAGTGCGCATTTTGCCATCGGGCAAAACCAGCCGCGTCAAGGCTATCGTCACTTATGCCGGCGAACTGGCTTCGGCGCAGGCAGGCGAGGCCATCACGCTGACACTGGAAGATGAAATCGACGTGTCGCGCGGCGATATGATCGTGCACGCCGATGCGCCGGCACCGGCTCTGGGGCGCGAGCTGGAAGCGCAACTGGTATGGATGGATGAGGCGCCCTTGCTCTGCGGGCGCGAGTATCTGTTCAAGTTTTCCGGCAAGACGGTAGCCGGACGCGTCAGGTGCATTCTGGCGCGTCAGGATGTGAATACCCTGGCAACGGTGGCGGCCGACAGCCTGCAACTCAATGAAATTGCGCGCGTGCAGGTCAGCCTGAATGCACCGGTAGTGGTCGATGCCTACGCCGATTGCCGTGCGACCGGCAGTTTTATCGTGATTGACCGCCTGAGCAATGCCACCTCCGGCGGCGGTATGGTAGAGAGCGTGCTGGCGGAACCCAAAGAGGCCAAGACTGACGAGCTGGAAAACTATCGTGCTTTCGAAGTGGAGCTCAATAGTCTGGTGCGGCGCTATTTCCCGTACTGGGATGCCAAGGATATTTCGGCGCTGAAGCCTTGAGGCGGGTTTGATGCAGATAAAAAAGCCCCCGTTGTAGCGACGGGGGCTTTTGTCTTGCACGGCAAAATAAATCAGGCCGGTGCCGAGGTGCGGATCAGGTGGTCGAAAGCACCCAGCGAGGCGGTGGCACCGGCGCCCATGGCGATAATGATCTGCTTGTACGGCACCGTGGTGCAGTCGCCGGCGGCAAACACGCCGGGTACCGAAGTCTGGCCGCGGGCATCGATCTCGATTTCGCCGCGTGCTGACAATTCCACCGTGCCTTTGAGCCAGTCGGTGTTGGGCAACAGGCCGATCTGCACGAAGATGCCTTCCAGTTCCACATGCTTGATTTCGTTGGTGTCGCGGTCCTTGTAGGACAGGCCGTTGACCTTTTGCCCATCGCCGGTCACTTCGGTAGTCAGCGCCTTGGTGATCACGGTCACGTTGGGCAGGCTGAACAGTTTTTTCTGCAGCACGGCGTCGGCGCGCAACTGGCCATCAAACTCGAGCAGGGTGACATGGGCGACGATGCCGGCCAGATCGATGGCTGCTTCGACGCCGGAGTTACCTCCACCGATGACGGCGACACGCTTGCCCTTGAATAAGGGGCCGTCGCAATGCGGGCAGTAAGCCACACCCTTGCTGCGGTATTCCTTCTCGCCCGGCACATTCATTTCGCGCCAGCGCGCGCCGGTGGCCAGAATCACGGTCTTGCTCTTGAGCGAGGCACCGTTTTCCAGCTTGATCTCTATCAGTTCACCCGGCACCAGCGCATTGGCCTTTTGCAGGTTCATGATGTCGATTTCGTATTCCTTGGCGTGTTGTTCCAGCGCCATGGCCAGTTTCGGGCCGTCGGTTTCCTTGACCGAGATGAAGTTTTCGATGGCCATGGTGTCCAGCACCTGGCCGCCGAAACGCTCGGCCACGATGCCGGTGCGTATGCCTTTACGGGCGGCGTAGATGGCGGCCGAAGCGCTGGCCGGACCACCGCCGATGACCAGCACATCAAACACGTCTTTGTTCTTGATCTTGTCCACTTCGCGTGCCGCCGCGCCGGTGTCCAGCTTGGCAATGATCTCTTCCAGCGTCATGCGTCCGGCACCGAATTCGGCCCCGTTCATAAACACGGTTGGCACCGCCATAATCTTGCGGCGGGCTACTTCATCCTGAAATAGTGCGCCATCAATCATGGTATGGCTGATGCCGGGGTTGAGTACGGCCATCAGGTTCAGTGCCTGCACCACGTCCGGGCAGTTGTGGCAGGACAGGGAAACAAAAGTCTCGAAATGGGCGCCAGCAGGCAGGGCACGGATCTGCTCGATAATGGCTGCATCCACCTTGGGTGGATGGCCGCCGCTTTGCAGCAAGGCCAGCACCAGCGAGGTGAATTCGTGCCCCATCGGAATGCCGGCAAAGCTGATGCGGGCGCTGTCAGCGACGGCACCGACGCTGAACGATGGGCGCAGAACGGCGTCGCCGTTGTCACGCAGGCTAACCTTGTCCGAGAGTGCGGCAATATCCTGTAGCAGGGCGTGCATTTCCTGTGCGGCCGCGCTGTCATCCAGGCTGGCAACGAGTTCGATCGGACGCTGCAGTTTTTCGAGGTAGGCTTTGAGCTGGGTCTGGATATTGGCGTCGAGCATGTCGGTATTCCTTAAATGAATTTCACTGGAAAGGCGGAATCGGGCTTTCCGCTGAAATCCAAACCGCCCCGGGCGGGGCGGCTTGTCGGTCGCTAATTAGATCTTGCCGACCAGATCCAGCGATGGAGCCAGCGTTGCTTCGCCTGGCGTCCACTTGGCTGGGCAAACTTCACCCGGGTGTGCTGCAACGTACTGGGCAGCCTGCACTTTGCGCAGCAGTTCCTTGGCGTCACGGCCGATGCCCAGGTCGTGAATTTCGGCAACCTTGATTTCGCCTTCCGGGTTGATCACGAAGGTGCCGCGCAGTGCCAGACCTTCTTCTTCGATCATTACGTCGAAGTTGCGGGTGATGGTGCCGGTTGGGTCGCCGATCATCGGGTAGTTGATTTTCTTGATCGTGTCGGACGCGTCGTGCCAGGCCTTGTGGGTGAAGTGGGTATCGGTGGAAACCGAGTAGCACTCAACGCCCAGCTTCTGGAACTCTGGGTAAACATCAGCCAGATCACCCAGTTCGGTCGGGCAAACGAAGGTAAAGTCAGCCGGGTAGAAGAATACAACCGACCACTTGCCCTTCAGGTCAGCATCGGAAACAGTCACGAACTTGCCTTCGTGGTAGGCCTGGGCGGTAAATGGCTTGATGACGGTGTTGATGATGGACATGTGGTTTTTCCTTTTATGTTGGCGGTGAAGACAGACGAATCTTAAACTTGGAGCCTACATTTAACAAATTAAATATCAATATAATATTGATTGTAATTTGCTATCAATTGCCGCAGCACGCTGGATTGCAGAGCTTAAGCGACCAAATGATATCGCAATATGATTAAATTTGGATGATGCGTATCAAATTCCATGCACTCTTTGTCAGGTGTGACAATTTAAGAGCAGGGGCGAAACTGGGCGGGGAAGTCAAGGCGGGGGAGTGATGAAAAAGGCCGCGCACTGGGCGCGGCCTTTGTTGTGTCTCGCTCTTAGTGCCAGCGCACCAGGCAGTAGTGCTTCTTGCCGCGCTTAAGCAGGGTGTACTGGCCGAACAGGCGTTCAGCGTCGCTAAACACATGCTCAAGGCTGGCACCCTTGACGCCGTTGATGCTGACCGCGCCGCTCTGGATAAAGGTGCGCGCCTCGCTCTTGCTCTTGGCCAGGGCGCCGGCGAACAAGGCTTCGATCAGATTGTTCTGGCTGCGGTCGATCTGGACCGAGGGCATGCCGTCCTGCGCCAGCTGGGCGAAGTCGTCTTCGGTCAGGCTGTCGAGGTTCTCGCTGAACAGGCACTGGCTGATGCGCTGCGCCGCGGTGACGGCTGCCTGGCCATGCACCAGTGCGGTGACCTGCTCGGCCAGAATGCGCTGGCCTTCCGGCTTGCCTTCCCGTGCCTTGTCGGCCGCTTCGATGGCATCGATTTCTGCGGCAGACATAAAGGTAAAGAAGCGCAGGAATTTGTAGACATCGGCGTCGGCGGTGTTCAGCCAGAACTGGTAGAAGGCATACGGCGAGGTCTTTTTCGGGTCCAGCCATACTGCGCCACCTTCGGTCTTGCCGAATTTGGTGCCGTCGCTCTTGGTCACCAGCGGCAGGGTCAGGCCGAATACTTGCTGCTGGTTCATGCGGCGGGTCAGGTCGATGCCGGCTGTGATATTGCCCCATTGGTCCGAGCCGCCGATTTGCAGGCGGCAGCCGTGCTGGCGGTTAAGTTCGACAAAGTCATAGCCCTGCAGCAGGCTGTAGGTGAATTCGGTAAACGAGATGCCCACGTCGTCGCGGTTGATGCGCTGCTGCACCGATTCCTTCTTGATCATGGCATTGACCGAGAAGTGCTTGCCGATGTCGCGCAGGAAATCCAGCACATTCATCTGGCCGAACCAGTCATGGTTGTTGGCCATGATGGCGGCGGACTCGCCTTCGAAGCTCAAAAACGGCTCGACTTGCTTGCGGATTTTGCCTACCCAGTCGGCGACGATGTCCGGGGTGTTGAGCTTGCGCTCATTGGCCTTGAAGCTTGGGTCACCAATCATGCCGGTGGCGCCGCCAACCAGGGCGATAGGCTTGTGGCCCGCCATCTGGAAACGCTTGAGTACCAGCACCGGCACCAAGTGACCGAGATGCAGGCTGTCGGCCGTCGGGTCAAAACCGCAATACAGGGTCACCTGCTCTTTGCCCAGTATTTCGTCCAGAGCGGTGGCGTCGGTGACCTGTGCGATCAGGCCCCGGGCCTGCATGTCCTGGATCAGGGTGGACGGGTGCATCTGCTGATTCTCCAATTCTTGGGTGTGGCACCATGGCTTAAAACCGTGCGCTCGGCACCGGTCATGCCGGCCATGACTAAAAAAGATTAACAATCTTACCCGAAAAGTGCCTGTTTGACCGTAGTGTGGCTAGCGTAGAATAATGGCATTAGAAAGCAGGGAGTTTCATATGAAGCAATTGGTGAAGGTTTGGGATTTACCGACCCGTGTATTCCACTGGGTGCTGGTCTTGCTGTTTGCCGGCATGTGGTTTACCGGTAACCAGTCAGGCAACTGGATGGAGTGGCATTTGCGTGGTGGCGTGGCGCTGGCTGCTTTGCTGCTGTATCGCGTGATCTGGGGGGTACTGGGCAGTGAAACCGCCCGCTTCAGCGATTTTATCAAGGGTCCGCAGGCGATACGCCGTTATCTCAAAGGCGAACTCAAGGAAAGCGAGCAGCCCGGTCATAACCCACTGGGTGGCTGGATGGTGGTCGTGATGCTGCTCGTGCTTGGCACGCAAGTGGTTACCGGCCTTTTTTCGGCCGATGTGAACGCCTATCTGTATGACGGCCCCTTGGCCAGCAGCATCAGCAGCGAATTGGCCGAGCAGATGAATAGCTGGCACCGCCTGAACTTCAATTTGCTGCTGGCCCTGGTCGGCCTGCATCTGACGGCGATTGTGCTTTACCGCGTGTTGAAAAAGCAGAATCTGGTCAAGGCCATGCTCACCGGCTACAAGAGCATAGAGGGCGAGGCGCCGACGCTGTATTTCGCTCCGACGGTGATTGCGCTGGTGACGCTGGTGGTCGCCTGTGGCGCGGTGTATTTCGTGCTGACGCGCTTCTGAGCCTGCATGTCTGCCGCTTAGACGGGGTGCGCGCTGCGCCAATGCGCGACTTGCAGATCAATCTGGTCGAGCCCTTGCATGATGTGCAGCCTGGGCGCTTGCGGTTTCAGGCGCCGGGTACCGGCACCGCCGACCCATAATTGGCTCTCGGGCGGGATGCTGGTCAGTAGCTGGCCGATTTCGTCATCCAGCGGCCCGTTGTAGGCCGCGGAAAACGACAGGGCCAGCACATCGATACGGTGCTGGATCATCGCCTCGCCGATCTCGGAAAACGGCATGCACGGGCCGAATGCCAGGCATTCGCAACCGGCCAGTCGCAGCAGGGCCTCAGCCATCAATAGTCCAAGCGTGTGCGGTTCGGCCGGGGTGCTGGTGAGCATGATGCGCGGCCGGTCTTTGCTTGAGGGTAGGGCGGACAGCGCTTCGCGCAGCAGCCGGATCAGCTCTTCGGTGTATAAGTGCTCGTGGAAAATGCGGATTTCGCCGCGTGACCAGGCATCGCCCACCAGGGCATTGGCTTGCGGCAGGAAAACACAAACAAAGTGCGCCAAGCCCATCTCTTGCAGCCGCTGCTGCAAGTCTTGGCGCAGGGCTTGCCCATCCTGATGGCGCAATAGATCGATCAGGCCATCGCATAAGGGCGGGGTTTCCCGTTTGGGCAGATGCAGCTGGGCCATCTCCTCCAGTTGTGCCTGTGTCAGGGCCATCAGCCGGCCCGGGCGCAAACCCATATCCATCAGCCGGCGAATCTGGCACAGGCGCGTCACCTGCTCGGGCGGGTAAAGGCGGTCGCCCTGCGCGTCGCGCGCCGGCATCGGGTAGCCGTAGCGGCGTTCCCACATTCTCAGTAGCTGGCGGGCAATGCCGGTTTCGCGCTCGACGGCTGCAATTGGCAAGCCTGGCATACTCATGGACGTGTCCTTGATCTGAAGGAGGCGGATTATGCCATGCGCCGCTTGAGCCAGCGCAATAGCGTGCCCAGTAACGGCAGGGCTTCGTAGACGCCACCGGCGGCATCCCAGTAGTCGCGATGCTCGGCAATCAGGCCGGCTTCGTCCAGTTGCAGCAGGCTGCCGCCATGAATCAGGCGTGCGCGGCCAAACAGTGAAAAGCTGAAATCCCAAGTGACAAAGGCGCGATTGCCTTCGCATACCGTCTCGATAATCGTGAAGCGTGGAGCCTGCAGTTTTTCGAACATGCGCGTATAAAGCTGAGCAATCGCGTCCCGCCCTTCGATACGCTGGAACGGGTCGCTAAAGCTGGCGTTAGCGGCATAGACGCAGCCGATATCGGCCAGACTCTCCGGGCTTAAACTGGCAAACCAGCCAAGATGTGCGGCAAAACGACTATTCATAGTCCGGTAACCTTGTGCATCAGGTAAAACCAGGCACGGTAAGGCAGATGTGCGGCGAGTTTGACCCAGCGGGTAAAGCGTTTGGGGAAGTGGATATCGAAGTTGCCAGCGGCAAAGCCGGCCAGAATTTCGTCAGCCGCCTGTTCCGGGCTGATCAGCGCGGGCATGGTAAAGGCGTTGCCGGCGGTGAGCCGGGTTTTGACAAAGCCCGGGTTGATTACCCACACCCCGATGCCACGCGGGGCAAGATCCAGATACAGCGTTTGCGCCAGATGATTGACCGCTGCCTTGGTCGCACCATAAACCAGCGCATTGGGCATGCCGCCGGCTCCTGCGACGCTGGCCACCAGTGCGAGGCCGCCGTTTTGCTGGCGCAGCAGTTGCGGCACGCAGGCCGCCACGGCGTAAAACGGTGCCATCAGGTTGATGTCGGTCAGGCGGCGCGCGCTGTCCGGTGTCAGCTCCCAGGCGCGCAGCGCCTGATAGTCGCCGGCCAGCAGGATAATCAGGTCGATGCGGCCCCATTGGGCGCTTAGCGTATCGCAGGCATGCTGCCATGCCGCCGCGTCGGTGGCATCGAACGGCAAAACGATGGCGCTTTGTCTTGCCACCTCCTCAAGAGCCTGGCGGTTGCGCCCGGACAGTGCAAGCGTTGCGCCTGCACCTTGCAGCCTGGAAGCCAGCGCAGCGCCTATGCCGTGGCCGGCACCGATCAGCCAGACGCGTTTGCCGTGCCAGTTGCTTATGCGTGGGTTAAGGCTCATTGCACCGCTCCTTTTTGCAGCATCAGGGTGATGGTGCCTACCTCGATGCCGAGTTTGCTCATGACCGAGCGGTTCAGCAGTTGTTTGTCGTCGATCTGGAACATCCAGTCATCAATCGCCACATCCCACTCGCGCCCGTCGATCTTGATGCGCAGGGTATACGCCAGATTGAACGCTGCGCCGGCGCCCGCGCCGCGGGCGTCGCCCACCACATCGCCGGCACGGCCCAGATAGCTGCCATCTGGCTGACGCGCCAGTGTCCAGACGCGGCGCTGGCGTTCGCCATCGTCAAACACAAACCGCTCATCCAGCTGGCCGCGTGCGCCTTGCCAGCTGGCGTCGATATCGACGACAAAACGGCGCAGCACCTTGCCGTTCCTGTCTTGCACCATGCCCCAGCCGCGTAGCGGCCCGGTAAAAAACTGTTCGAGTTTGAGCACGGGTGTAGTGGCCTGGTAGTCGGCCAGTTTCGGGCTGCTGCACGCACAAAGCAGCAGGGTGCACAGCAGCAGGGTAAAAGAGCGGATCATGGTGTGCCCTCCAGTTGGGTTCGCAAGCGCGCAAGCCAGACCCAGGCAATCAGTTTGACGGTGCAAGGCAGGCCGGCGTAGAGCAGGATCAGCGCGCTGGTGTTGGCACTATTGCCCGGGGTGTAACCGGCGAGTGCCGCCAGCGGCAAGGCGGTGCCGGCTGCCAGCGCCAGCGCCAGCTTGCCGACCAGGCTGACGGCGCCAAAGTAGGCACCGCCGCTGCCATGGACTTTCTCGTCGATAATGTCGGCCACCATGGCGGTGGAGTAGGCCAGATCGGCGCCCAGTGCGGTGCCGGTCGCGATGCAGACCAGCCAGAAGGCCGCATGATTGTCTTGGTTTAGCCAGGGCACCAGCATGAAGCCGGCCAGCGCCAGCGCCATGCCGACATACCATGCGCGCACCTTGCCCAGCCGGGCGGCCAGGCGCAGCCATAAGGGCAGGCTGGCCGCCGCGCACAAAAAGTAGCTGAGCAAAAATCCGCCCGCCAGTTCGGGTGCGCGCAGCACATCGGCAACATAAAAGTTGAACAGGGTGGCGGGCAGCGCCATTGCCATGGCGTTTAGCAGCAGCACCAGCAAGAGGGCGAGAAAGCGCTTGTCGGCCAGAACAATGCGCCAGTCGGGACGGGCGGCAGACACTGCAGGCGCAAGCGGGGCGCGGTTAAAAGCCCATAGCGCAAGCAAGCTTGCCAGCACCAGCAAGGCAGCGAAAGCAGCCAGGCCAGTCTTGATGCCGTAGCGGGCGCTTAATGTTGCCGGCAGTGCGGCCGCCAGCAAGACGCCGACCACGGACAAGCCTTCGCGCCAGGCAACGATGCGCTCGCGCTCGTGTTTGTGGCGGCTTAAGGCTGCGCCATAGCGTAAAAGCGCGATGCTGACCCAGCCGTGGGCGGTGTAGACCAGCAGCAAGGATGCTGCCATCTGCCAGGCAAGCGAGAGGCCGGTAAAGGGGAGCAGCAGCCAGAAAAATCCGGCCAGACCCAGCGCGGTCATTAACAGGGTCACGCGGCGCAAGGCCGTGTTTGAGAGTTTGTCCTGCCAGACACCCAAGAGCGGGTCCTGCGCGGTATCGATCAGCCTGGCCCCAAACAGCAAGGCGCCGATCAGGGTGAGCGACATGCCGTATTCGTTGGCATACAGCATGGGTGTGAAGACATAAACCGGCAGGGCCGCCATCGCCAGCGGCAGCCCGGGCAGGCCTGCATTCAATAGCGCGCGTGTGCCAAGCATTAGCGAGCCTTGGCCAGTAGCGCGCTGCGTAGCGCCGGCTCGCGTGTTTGTGGGCTGAGCCAGATGCTGAAAAAGCGGCGTCCGAAGCCCGGGTCGGTAATCTGCCCGGTTTCCCTGCCGTTGTGCCAGAAGCGGGTATGGCCGTTGGCATCCTGTGCGCCGACGATCACATCGCCTTCGGTGACGCTGGGAAAAACGCGGCGCAGCGTGCTGAACACCTGCGGCAGTTCTGCTTTGGGTGTGCCCAAACGTGCCATCTCGTCACGGCTGGAGGCGGCCAGCTCGTCGGTACTAAAGGCGCGCGCGTAGCGTATTTCCAGTGCGAACGGCGCTTGCCAGGCAAACTCGCGCCCGCCCGGGGTGTACAGCGTCGCCTGATACAGGCGCAGGCCAAACCAGCGCATATTGCCGCTGCCCCTTGCCTCCAGCTCAGGCAGCGCCTGCGTCACGCTGGCGGGCAGCGCTTGCGCGAGGGTGGTTGCCAGGCATAGCGCACTAAGAACGATGAATTTCAAGCTGGCAGACATCGGTTCGCTCCGTATCAAATCCTGCAATGCAATAAGCCAGATAAAAACGCCACAGCCTGACAAAAGCCTCGTCAAAGCCCTGGGCGTGTATCCGTTGCAGCTGTTCTTCGAATTGCGTATGCCAGCGGCGCAGCGTTTCGGCGTAGTCGGCGCCGAAACGGTAGTCGTCGGCAAGACTCAGGCCGGCGCGGGCAATTTCACGTTTGAGCGCAGCGGGGCTTGGCAGCATGCCGCCGGGGAAGATGTATTGCTGGATAAAGTCGGTGCCTTTGCGGTAACGGGCAAAGAATTCGTCGGCGATGGTAATGACTTGCACCAGTGCGCTGCCGCCTGGCTTTAAGCGTTCGCGCAAAGTGGCAAAATAGCCGGGCCACCAGCGCTCGCCCACCGCTTCCAGCATTTCAATCGATACGATATGGTCGAACTGGCCGCCCACATCGCGATAGTCGGTCAGGCTCAGGCTGGCCATCTGTGATATGCCCGCCGCTTCCAGCCTTGCCTGTGCATAGGCGAGTTGCTCGGTCGATAGCGTCACGCCGGTGATGTGGACGCCACGGCTGCGGATCGCATACTCGGCAAAGCCGCCCCAGCCGCAGCCGATTTCGAGGATGCGCGCGCCGGGTGCCGGATTCAGTCGCGCCAGGATGCGCTCGTATTTGGCTGTTTGTGCGTCTTCCAGCGAGCGGCTGTGATCCCCTTCGAACAAGGCCGACGAGTAGGTCATGCTCCCATCCAGCCAGAGCCGGTAAAACGCATTGCCCAGATCGTAGTGGGCGTGGATATTGCGCCGGCTGCCGGCGCGTGTATTGGCGCGCGTCAGATGGCGCAGCCAGTAGGCCAGCGTCCCCAGCCAGCTGCCATGGATGGCCTGTTCCAGCGCATGTTCATTGGTGGTGGCCAGATGCATCAGCGCGACCCAGTCCGGGCTGTCGATCAGCCCGTCACGGTAGGCTTCGGCCAGGCCAATGTCGCCGCTGCGCGCAATACGGGTCAGCGCCTGCCAGTCGTGTACTTGCAAGGTAGCGTGCAGCGTGCCCTGCGTTCCCCGGTAATGCTGGCTTTGCCCTTGCGGGTCGATAAGGGTCAGTGTGCCGTGGCTGATGCGCGACAGCGCCAGCAGCAAAGGGCGGGCCGCAAGTGGCAGGCCGGGAGTCTGGCGAGTCAGGCTCTGGCTGGCAGTGTTCATGCTTCACTCCTCGTGAGGTTGGGGTGGGCGGTGCCCGTCTTTACCGATAAAAGGCACGCCCTTGCGCCATAAGCGAAAGGCTTGCCAGTGGATGCGCAGCCAGACGGCAAAGGTCAGCGAAGAACAGGCCAGGGCGATACGCAGCCAGTTGGCGGCAGAAGCAGGGCGCGCCTCGCCGCTTAGCAAGGCACAGAAGGAGGGCGGCGCTTCTTGCGGGCTGTAGTCGATACGCACGGAGAAATGCTGCTGGCCGGTTTGCAAAAAGCGGAAGTCATATTGCCCCTCGATGCGGTAAAACGGCGACACTTGCAGCGCCTTGGTCGCGCGCCCGTAAAGTGCGCTCGCGCTGGGTGTGGCGGGTGCCGGCAGGCAGTAGTCGTGGTGCGCACCAAAGGTATTGTTGACTTCAACCCATGCCGCCAGCAGCCGGCCTTGCGTGTCTTCGGCCAGATAGAAGCTGGCCGGGTTGAATACATAGCCCAGCACGGATGGCAGGGTATGCAGCCGGATGCGGGCGACGTCGTGGATGTCGTGTTCAGCTAGGCGCGCGCATAGCCAGGGAAACAGAGGGCTACCGTCACGCGGACCATGGCGCTTGCGCTGCCATGCAATGCCGGGCGCCAGCGGCAGGCGCTCGACATCGCATTCGGGCAAGGACAGCGCAAGCCAGGCATGCGGATAGCGAAAGCTATGCGCTACCGGTGCGGTCCTGCCATGCCAGACATGGCCGACAAAGAGCTGTGCCAGCGCTTTCATGCGGGTGCGGCCTCAAGGTTTTTTGTTGTGCTTGAAAGGGCGATGGGTTTGAGCTGGTGTGGCCACGGGATGCTGGCGCCCAGTGCGATGGCCACGCGCATGCCGGCTTTGAGACCGTCTTCGTGAAAGCCGTTGCCGGCCCATGCGCCGGCAAACCAGACGCCGCCCTGGCCTTGGATGCTGTCCAGCCGGGTTTGGGCTGCGCTGGCATGCTGGTCAAGCAGGGGGTGGGCATAGTCGAATTCGGCCAGCACGCCTTTGGGTTCGCGGTGCGGATTAAGCGTCACGATGACCGGGCTGCTAAAGGGCAACGGCTGCAGCTGGTTGATCAGATAGCTGACGGTGACCGCATCGGTGTCGCGGCCATGACGTGCCATGCGGTAATTCCACGCCGACCAGAGTGCTTTTCTGTCCGGCAGAAAAGATGTATCGGTGTGCAGCAGCGTACGGTTTTTCGGGTAGCGGATGGCGGCCAGCAGCGCGTGTTCGGCGTGCGTGGGTGACTCAAGCAGCGCCAGTGTCTGGTCGGTGTGGCAGGCGAACACAATCTGGTCGAAGTGCTCGCGTCCGGCCTGGCTGTCGACCCATACGCCCTGGTGGTCACGGCGAACGCGCATGACCGGGCAGTTCAGGCGCAAATCGGAAAGACCGGCACAAATCTTTTGTACATACTGGCGCGAGCCACCCACCAGCGTGCGCCATTGTGGCCGGTCACCTACCTGCAGCAGGCTGTGGTTGGCGCAAAACTCGAAGAAGGCCGCCGCGGAAAAGTCCAGCATGCCGCGGGTCGAGGTCGACCAGATCGCAGCCCCCATCGGTAACAGATACCAGCGGCGCATGGCGTCGCCAAAGTGGTGGCGGTCAAGTATCTCGCCCAGGGTGGCGCCATCTTGCCTTGCTTCTGCTTGCAAGGCGGGGGCCAGACGGTGCAGGCGCAGAATGTCATGCACCATGCCCCAGAAGCGCGGGCGCAGCAGATTGCGCTTTTGGGCGAACAAGGTGGCGATGCTGCTGCCAGCCCATTCGACGCCGTCCGCTTCATGCGCAACCGAAAAGGTCATTTCGCTGGGACAGGTTTGTACGCCCAGCTGGCCAAACAGCGCAATCAGGTTGGGATAGGTGTGCGTGTTGTGTACCAGAAAGCCGGTATCGACCGGGTGGGTGAGGCCATCCAGCGTGACGTCGACCGTATTGCTGTGACCGCCGGCATAGTCAGCTGCTTCGAACAGTGTGACCGCATGCCCGGCGCGCTCCAGCAACCAGGCGCAGGACAAGCCGGCAATGCCCGACCCGACAATGGCAATCTTCATAGCGGCTTTCCTCTATTGGTTTGCTGTCTTTATCCTGTATCCGACAGCTTTGGTCAAGTTTTTGTATAGTACAAAAATGAACAGTTAAGCGCCTGCCCCTATGTGCCAAGGCAAAGCCTTATAAAAACGTATGGGTCGTCAGGCAGCAGGCGTGTGGGTGCGGTGGCGGATGTGCCACAGTGAGCAGGGGGCGGGAAATATTGGCGTGGTGGCTGGCCTGATCAGCGCGGCAGTCAGGCCAGCAAGCACTGCAATGCCGGGCTTACCCGGCAAGAGGGGCTATTTTGCCGGGCCGCGGAATGCGTCGTGGCAGCTTTTGCAGCTTTGTGCGACAGCGCCGTAACTGATGCGTATGGCCGCCATGTCTTTGGCGCGGGCGGCGGCATCCAGCGTGTCCACACGTTGCAAAAAGGTGGCCTGCTCGTGCTTGAAGCGTGCGCTCTGACTCCAGATTTCGGCTTTGGCGCGGCTGTCTGCCTGGCTGCCGGCAGGGAAGTTGGCAAAGGGCTTGCCGGCATCGGCCTTGAGGGTGGCTGCCTGACGGGCAAAAACATCCGGCCGGTAAGCGTCGCGCCCGCGCACGACCGTGCCCATGGATTCGAAGCTGCGCAGCAGGGTCTTGAATTCCTTGACGCGGGTTTGTGCCGGCGTGTCGGCAAAGACGCCCTGGGCGCACAGCAAGGTGCAAAGCAAAAGAAGGCTGGGTTTCATGGCTTGGCTAATCGTATGGATAAAAAAGCCCCGCCCGGATGAGGGCGGGGCAGCTTGCGCCTGGTAACGGCTTAATCGGCCTTGCGGAAACTGTCGTGGCAGGATTTGCAGCTCTGGCCGACTTTGCCGAAGGCCGGCTTGATGGCGGCCATATCGCCGGTGGCGGCGACTTTGGCCAGTTCAGCCGTTGCGGCTTGATGCGCCGTGATCTGCTTTTTCCATTCGGCCGGCTTGGACCAGATTTCGGCCTTGGCTTCGGTCTTGCCCTTGTCCGTACCCGGGGTGAAGTACTGCCATGGCTGCTTGGAGATTTCTTCCAGATGCGCGGCCAGCTTGGCAAATTCGGCCTGATTGTAGGCGGTCTTGCCCTTTACCATGTCACCCATCGGGCCGAAGGTTTTCTTGTAATCCTTGAAAACGTCCTGGCGCTGGGTCACTGGGTCGGCAGCGAAGGCCAGCGAGCAGCTCGCGGCAAGGACGGCACTTAGCAGCAGTTTTCCGGCATTCATAGATCAGGCTCCATTGTGGTCAGGGAAAAGATAGCTGGCAGCATATCATTTTTGGGTAAAGTCCACATTCAGCCGAGTGTTAATGAATATTTTTTTCTTGGAGCCTGTTCGCCATCGCGCAAGCTAGCGCGAGACAAGGCGAAAACGGCTGGGAAAGCGCAGCGTATATAGGGTCTATGCGCATTTCCACGCCGTTTTTAACGCGGTATCGCGGGTGTGCAGCAGATCGTGGATCGACTCTTAGCCGGCAAATACCCGTGTCAGCGCCGCACCGGGGTCGGCTTCGCGCATAAAGGCTTCGCCGACCAGGAAGGTATGCACGGCATGCTCGCGCATGCGTGCGACATCGCTGGCGTTGACGATGCCGCTTTCGGTGACGGCGATGCGTTCGCTGCCGATTTGCGGCAATAGCGCAAGCGTGGTGGCCAGGTCGACTTCGAAGGTACGCAGATTGCGGTTATTCACGCCGATCAGCGGTGTCTTGAGTGTCAGTGCATTGTCCAGTTCGGTGCCGTTATGCACTTCCACCAGCACGGCCAGTCCCAGTTCCTGCGCCAGCGCTTCCATATCGCGCATCTGTGCGCGCTCAAGCGCGGCGGCGATCAGCAAGATGCAGTCGGCACCCATGGCGCCGGCTTCATAGATCTGGTAGTCGCCAATCAAAAAATCCTTGCGCAGTACCGGCAAGGGGCATGCTTTGCGTGCCTGCTGCAAAAATGCGCTATCGCCCTGGAAATAGGGCACATCGGTCAGAACCGACAGGCAGGCGGCGCCATGTTCGGCATAGCTTTGGGCGATATCTGCCGGGCGGAAATCGGCGCGGATCACGCCCTTGCTCGGGCTGGCCTTCTTGATCTCGGCAATCACGGCCGCGTCGCCCGCCGCGTGCTTGGCGCGGATGGCTGCGACAAAGTCGCGTCGTTCTTCGCGCCGGTCTTCGGCTTCGGCGCGCAGCGAAGCGAGCGGGCGGCGGGCGCTGTCGCGGGCGACTTCTTCGGCTTTGGTGGCCAGAATCTGGTTCAGAATGTCGGACATGGTTTCTCCTGCAAGGTCTGTTGTTTTTTATTCTGGCGCGTGTGTGTGTTCGAAAAAGCGCAGCAGGCGTTCGGGTAGCCAGGCCAGATGGCCGGGGAAGCGGCCGCTGGCAAAGCCGACATGGCCGCCGTGCTCGGGCTGCTCCAGCGTGACATAGCGGCTGACTTGTGCCGCGTCGGGCAAGGCGCTGGCCGGCAGAAAGGGGTCGTTTTTGGCGTTGATGATCAGCGTCGGGCGGCAGATGGCCGGCAGCAAAGGCTTGCTGCTGGCGCGCGCCCAATAGTCGTGCACGTCGCGGTAGCCGGCCAGCGGCGCGGTGACCAGATCGTCGAATTCGGCAAAAGTGCGTGCAGCCCTGACCCGTTTAGCGTCAAACAGGCCCGGGTGTGCCACCAGTTGCGCCAGCGCCTTGGGCTTGAGCGTGTCGAGGAACATGCGGGTATAGATGCCGCGCCCCAACCCTCGATCCAGGCAGGTGCTGGCAGCGGCCAAGTCCAGCGGTACCGAAACGGCCGCCGCCGCCTGCGTCAGTGCCGCCGTGCCGGATTCGCCCAGGTACTTGAGCAACATATTGCCGCCCAGCGATACGCCGGCGGCAAACAAGGGATGCTGTTCCTGGGCCAGGCGCGCCAGTATCCAGGCGACTTCTGCCGAATCACCGGCATGGTAGGCGCGTGGCAAGGGGTTGGGCATGCCGCCGCAACCGCGAAAATGCGGTACGACACCATGCCAGCCGCGCGCGGCAACCGCCAGCATCAGCGCGCGCGCATAGTGGCTGTCGCTACTGCCCTCCAGCCCGTGAAACAAAACGACCAGCGGCTGGCCGCTTTGGCCGTGGATACGGTCTACGGCGATCTGTGCGCCATCCGGTGTGGCCCACAATTCGCGCTGGTAGGCAGGGCGGGGCGGGCGCATGAATAGCGCCGGCCAGATAGTCTGGGCATGGCCGCCCCGCAGCCAGCGCGGAGCGTGATAAGGCAGAGGAGCGGTCATGGTCGGGCTTAAGTGTTTTCTTCCTTGAGAATCTTCTTGCCCGGTTCCGGGTGGAAGTCTTTCAGGGTCTGGAACAGCTGGCGGTAGGCCTTGGGCGTTTTCTGCTCGGCCAATTCCTTGCGTGCATTGCGGATGGTGGTGCGCATCTGCTGCACATCGGCTTCAGGGTGCTCGGTGATGAACACGGCCAGCATGGCATCGTCCGCCATCAGGCGGTCGCGCCAGCGTTCCAGCAGCATCAGCCAGGCCGCATGCTGCGAAGAGTCGCCGCGTACGATGGCCAGTTGCTGGCGGATAGGCTCGGGGTCGATGCTGCGCATCAACTTGCCGATATATTGTTCCTGTCGCTTTTTCGCACCGTGGCTGGTGAGGCGCTTGTGCTCGAGTACGGCTACGCGCAGGTCTTCGTCCAGCTCGATTTTCTTGAGCTTGTCGGTGGAGAGTTCGGTCAGTGCCTTGCCCAGCTCCTGCAGCGCGTCCATCTGGCGCTTTTTTTCGGATTTGCTGGTCAGGCCTTCGTCTGCACTATCGTTGTAAAGGTTAGTCATGCTTGTCGCTGTGATTCCATTCAAGGCTGGTATGATACCCGAAAATACCGGCGCCCGATTCGCCGTGGTGCCGGCTCCCACTACACAAAGGTTAATATGGCAGACTCTGCGTTCAGTTTCAGTCGTGCGGCTCTGGAGGCCGTGAGTGCGCGTGTGCTTGATCTGGCCCACAAGGCGGGCGCGAGTGCTTGCGAGGTTGATGTATCCGAAGCCTGCGGCCAGTCGGTCAATGTCCGCCTGGGTGAAGTCGAAACCATCGAATACAACCAGGACAAGGGGGCGACCGTCACCGTGTACCTGGGGCAGAAAAAAGGCCACGCCAGCACTTCCGATTTTTCCGAGACGGCGCTGGCCGATACGGTAGCTGCCGCGATCAATATCGCGCGCTTTACCGGCGAGGATGAAAGTGCCGGTCTGGCTGATCCGGCCTTGCTGGCCAGTGACTTTCCCGAGCTTGATCTGTATCACCCGTGGAATCTGCCGGTCGAAGAGGCCATTGCCCATGCGCTGGCCTGCGAAAATGCCGCCCGCAGCGTGGATGCGCGCATCAGCAACTCCGAAGGCGCCGGTGTTTCCAGTCAGGTCAGCCAGTTTGTCTACGCCAATAGCAACGGCTTTATGGCCGGCTTCCCCGGTTCGCGCCACAGCATTTCCGCCGCCGTGATTGCCAGCGACCAAGGCGCGATGCAGCGCGACTACTGGTATAGCTCGGCGCGTAAGGCCAGCGATCTGGATGCTTTCGATGCCGTCGGACGCATTGCCGGCGAGCGCGCCGTGCGCCGTCTGGGCGGGCGCAGCATCAAGACCGGCAGTTATCCGGTTCTGTTCGAAGCACCAGTGGCTTCGTCCCTGATCGGCCATCTGGTCAGTGCGGTCAGCGGCGGCAGCCTGTACCGTAAATCCAGCTTCCTGCTGGACTCTTTGGGAACCCAAGTGCTCGCGCCTTGCGTCACCATCGATGAAGACCCGTTTGTAATGCGCGGCTTTGCCTCGACCCCGTTCGATAGCGAAGGGGTGGCCACCCATGCGCGCCGTCTGGTCGATCAGGGCGTACTGAACGGTTACTTCCTTGGTTCTTATTCGGCACGCAAGCTGGGCATGCAAAGCACCGGTAATGCCGGTGGTAGCCACAACCTGCTGGTGCATACCACTGGCGAGAGCTTTGACGAGCTGCTGCGCGATATGGGCACGGGCTTGCTGGTGACCGAGCTCTTGGGGCATGGCCTGAATCTGGTGACCGGCGACTATTCGCGCGGTGCGGCCGGTTTCTGGGTGGAAAATGGCGTGATCGCCTATCCGGTGGAAGAAATCACCATTGCCGGCAATCTGGCCGATATGTTCAAGCACATCAGCGCCATCGGTAGCGATGTGATGGTGCGTGGCGGCAAGCATTGCGGCTCGATTCTGCTGGAGCGCATGATGGTGGCCGGCAGCGAGTAAGCACCACGCTGACGATAATTAAAAAAGTTTGATGGCCGGCCTGCGCCGGCCTTTTTAAAAGCAGGGGATAAGCATGAAGTTGGAACTGCCTGGCCGCCGTGCCGGTTTCTTGTTGCTGGCGCTGGCCTGCGCCGGCGCCATGGGCTTTGCCCTGTTCGCGCAGTATGTGTTGGGACTGGAGCCATGTCCGATGTGCATCATGCAGCGCATCGCGGTGATCGCGGCCGGTATTTTTGCCCTGCTTGCGGCCTTGCTGCCCTTGTGTCAGGCGCGGATAGCCGGGGTGCTGGCACTCTTGTCGTCGCTATCTGGCGGCGCGGTGGCCGCGCGCCAGGTGTGGTTGCAGCAGCTGCCGTGGGATCAGGTGCCGGCTTGCGGGCCGGGGCTGGACTATATGCTGGAAACCATGCCCTTGTGGAGCGTGTTTTCCAAGGTGCTCAAGGGTTCGGGCGAGTGCGCCGTTGTTGACTGGACCTTGTTCGGCCTGTCGATGCCGATGTGGAGCGGCCTGTTTTTTGCCGCCTCGCTGGGCTTTACCCTGTTCCTTTTGTGGCGTAGCCGCAGCTAAGGCAAACTGTCTGCCGGTATCACTTTTCGACAGGTGTGTTTTTGGGCGGCAGGCCATCTTGCCCGCGCTTGCCGTTCCACGCTTTGGCTGCATGGCTGCCGTCGCAGAACGGCTTGTTATTGCAGATGAGCTACTGGATGAGTGGTGGCTGCCCGTACACCAGATCGGGCCGTTTTCTTAGGATTACGCTGCGCTAGCGCGGTTCGGCTTCACGCGAGCTGGGCGAGACCGAAGAATCCTGACACATGCTGCTCCTTCCTTTTGAAGGATTGTCTTCAGCGCTCGGGGCCTTCGTTTGGGCGCAGATCAAATACCAGCACCTCGGCACCTTCGCCGTCGCTGAAAGTCAGCAAGGTTTCATCGCGGATGCGGGCACCATCGCCGGCGGAAAAAGGCTGGCCATTGACGCTGAGCGTGCCGCGCGCGACGTGAACATAGGCATAGCGCTGGTCAAGCGGCAGGGTGGCCGTCTCACCTGCGTCAAACAGGCCGGCTACACCCGCACATCCTGCCAGACCGGCAAGGCATCGTCGGCCTCGTCAGGCGAAATGATCAGGCGCAGGCGGCCACGGCGTTCCTCTGGCGGGAAGTGACGCTGCTGGTAGCGCACCGGCCCGCCCTGGCGGTCAGGGACGATCCAGATTTGCAAAAAATGCACGGACTCACAGTCCGAGGCATTGTATTCGCTATGAAGCACGCCGCTGCCGGCGCTCATCATCTGCACATCCCCCGGCCGGCACACTTCTTCGTGCCCTGCCGAGTCCTTGTGCGCCAGCCCGCCGGACAGCACATAGGAAAAAATTTCCATATTGCGGTGCGGGTGGGAGCCAAAGCCCTGACCCGGCTCGACCGTATCGTCGTTGATCACCAGCAGGTCGGAAAAACCGGTCTGTTGCGCATCGTAGTAATGGCTGAAAGAGAAGGTGTGGTGCGAATGCAGCCAACCCAGTTGCGACAGTCCGCGCATCCTGGCGCGTAGAAATTCGATCATGCTGTCCTC
Source organism: Craterilacuibacter sinensis (assembly GCF_009831765.1). GTDB lineage: Bacteria > Pseudomonadota > Gammaproteobacteria > Burkholderiales > Chromobacteriaceae > Craterilacuibacter > Craterilacuibacter sinensis. The sequence goes on from NZ_WSSB01000003.1 coordinate 197,804, forward strand.
CTTTGCGTTGCGGCCGGCAAGCCAGTCCTCCGGCAGATCTTTATCTGCCGAGCCTGCGCCGTTTACCGGGTTCTCGTATCCTCAAGCAGGATGCCAGCGTAGCAAGGCATTCGCCACCCGGATGCCGAACTGGTGGCCGGTTGCGAGGTCTCCGGGCAAAGGCCCTTCGTCGGGGCTGGCATCAGAGGGTGATTGGGCGATGGCGCCGGCGTAGGAACCCAGCCAGTTGATGTCGTTGCGTTGTGCGGCCTTGCTATTGGATGGCAGCATGCCCGAGCCTACCCACAGCATGCCGTGCTGCATGGCCAGCGTAATGAAGTAGTGCAAGGTCGAATGCTTGTCGCCGTTGACGCTGGCCGAATTGGTAAAACCGGCGGCCAGCTTGTCTTTCCATACCTGGCCAAACCAGCGCCGGCTGCTGGTGTCGGCAAACTTCTTGAACTGCCAGGACGCTCCGCCCATATAGGTCGGGCTGCCGAAGATAATGCCGTCCATGCCGTCAAGCTGCGTCCATGCTTCATCGCTTAACTCGCCCTGTGCGTCCAGCGCGAGCAGTTCAAGATCGATGCCGGCAACGCTGGCGGCACCTGCTGCGACAGCCTCGGCCAGCTTGGCGGTATGGCCATAACCACTGTGATAAACGATTGCCAGTTTAGGCATTTGGATGCTCCTGCTCGAGATGGAGTAGATAGGCGCTTATGGCGCGCCGGCATGGAGTGCTGCCTTCATCGTTGTATGACATTTCCCGGGTCAATGCCGATTGCCTGCAGATGTAGCCGCAGCGGCGAGATGGTGCTGGTGGTGAGCTTGAGCGAAGTGGTGCAGCCGGGCGTGATTTATACCACGTGCCATTTTCCGCAAACGGCGTCCAAGGCTTCAAGGCCTTGCTGGCGCAGGAAGGCAATGTGCTGGCGCCGCGCTGACGGTTATGTTTTAAAGGAGTGCCTGTTTTTTAGTCAGTTGCAGCCAGACCTTGTCGTGGCAAGGCCTGGCTGCGCTTATCCACAGCCTGCCCCCAGCTTTGTGCGCTGTCTTTGTGGGTGAGTGTGGATAGCGTGCTGTCTTTATCCCGTCTGTTTTTGCAGCAGGCGCAAACCGTTGGCAATCACCAGCAAACTTGCGCCCATATCGGCGAATACCGCCATCCACATGGTGCCCATGCCGGCGAGGGTAAGCAGCAAAAACACCGCCTTGATGCCCAGCGCCAGTGCGATGTTCTGCAGCAGCACGGCGTGGCAGCGGTGCGACAGGCGGATAAAGGCCGGCAGTTTGGCCAGATCGTCATCCATCAGTGCCACATCGGCGGTTTCGATGGCGGTGTCGGTGCCGGCTGCGCCCATGGCAAAGCCGATATCGGCGCGCGCCAGCGCTGGCGCATCGTTAATGCCGTCGCCCACCATGCCGGTCACGCCTAGCGCGCAATAGGCAGCGACCGCGTCCAGCTTGCCCTGCGGCAGCAACTGGCCGCGTGCATCGTCTATGCCGGCAGCGTCGGCGATGGTACGTACCGTGTGGGCATTGTCGCCGCTCAGGATCACGGTTTTGACCCCCAGCTCATGCAACTGGGCAATGGCGGACCGGCTACCATTTTTAATGGTGTCGGCCATGGCAAACAGCGCCAGTACCTGCGCCTCATCCGCAAGCAGGGTTACGCTTTTGCCTTGCTGCTCCAGTTTGGCGATTTCGCCGTCTATGGTCGCATTGCTCAGCTCCCGCGCCTGCATGAGCCGGTGCTGGCCAAGGGTGTAGTTTTTGCCTGCGAGCGTGCCGCTGATGCCTTGCCCGGGCAGGGCGGAAAAATCGCTGACCCCAAGCGCTGGCGCGCCATCATGTGCCAGCGCCCGCACAATGGCACGCGAGGCGGGGTGATCGGAGCGCCCGGCCAGGCTGAGCACCACTTGGCGAATGGCGGTTTCGTCGTGCGCATTGAAAAACAGGGTGTCGGTCAGCTCGGGCCGGCCGTGGGTGAGGGTGCCGGTCTTGTCCAGTGCCAGCCACTTGAGTTTGCGTCCGGCTTCTAAAAATGCACCGCCCTTGATCAGGATGCCGGCGCGCGCCGCGGCCGTCAGTGCGCTGACGATGGTGACCGGAGTGGAAATTACCAGTGCGCACGGGCAGGCAATCACCAGCAAGACCAGCGCCTTGTAGATCCAGTCATGCCAGTTGCCATCCAGCAGCAGTGGCGGGAGCAGGGCGGTTGCGAGTGCCAGTGCGAAGATGAGCGGGGTGTAAACGCGGGCAAAGCGGTCGATAAAGCGCTGCATCGGTGCGCGCGCGCCTTGTGCCTGTTCGACCGCGTGCACGATGCGTGCCAGTGTCGAATGGTCGGCGCGGCTACTTGCGCGGTATTCCAGTTCGCCGGCCTGGTTGATGGTGCCGGCAAATACGGTGTCGCCTATGCTTTTTTCCACCGGCAGGCTTTCGCCGGTGATGGGGGCCTGGTTGATGGTGGACTGCCCGGCCGTCACCACGCCATCCAGCGCGATGCGCTCGCCGGGGCGTACCCGTATCAGGCACCCCGCTTCTAGCGTTTTGGCATCGCGTGTCTGCCATATGCCATCTTCGCCCTGTACGGTGGCCGTTTCCGGGCTCAGTTGCATCAGCGCGCGCAGCGCATGGCGCGCCCTGTCCAGCGATAGCGCCTCGATGCGTTCGGCCAGGGTAAACAGCACCATGACCATGGCCGCCTCAGGCCATTGGCCGATCAGCGCAGCGCCGGTGACGGCAATGCTCATCAGTGCATTGATATTGAGTTCGCCATGGCGCAGCGAGATCCAGCCTTTTTTGTAGGTCGACAGGCCGCACAGGACGATGGCCGCGATGGCGCAGGCAGCAGCCAGCAGTGTTCTTTGCCCTGTCCAGTGGGCCACTTCTGCCAATAGCGCCATCAGGGCGGCGCCAGCGAGCGGCCACCAGACGGTTTTGACTACCGGGCTTTCTTGTGCGGGCGCATCGTCTGGCAATGGCTCGGCCTGCATGCCCAGCGTGCTGATGGCCTGCACGATTGTGTCCTGTATTTCGCCGTTATGCACCACGGTCAGTACCCGCTGCATCAGGTTGAATTGCAGCGTGGCAATGCCGCTTATGCTAGCCAGCTTCTTGCGCAGCAGCGCTTCTTCAACCGGACAATCCATCGCCGCGATATAAAAGCGGCTGCGACTGTGGCCAGGCGGAACGGCTAGCCTAGTTTCGGGCGCTTCTGGCGCCGTGCCATGGCAGGCGCCGCTGCAGCAAGTGGCGCGCTTGGGGCTGGCGGTGTCAGTCGCAAGGTGCGGGTGGGCGGCGCTGGAGTGGGTACGGTAATGCATGATGACATCCGCTGGATTCTGTTATGGTGTATTGCACACCCTGAAGCGACTACAGGGTCAAGCATGAATCGAGGCAGAAGATGAAAATAGGTGAATTGGCGCAGCTTGCCCGTTGCACGGTAGAGACGGTGCGCTACTACGAGAAGGCGGGCTTGCTGGCAATACCCGAGCGCAATGCGGCCAATTACCGCCACTATGGCGCGGCGCATGTCGAGCGTTTGCGTTTTATCCGCAACTGCCGGGCGCTGGATATGACTCATGAAGAAATCCGTGCTTTGCTCGGGCTGATGGATACGCCGGCGGCGCAGTGCGGCGAGGTCAACCAGTTGCTGGATGCGCACATCGGCCATGTCGATGCCCGCATACAGGAACTGACCGAACTGAGGGCACAACTGATGGATGTACGCCGGCAATGCCATAGCGAACAATCGGTGTCCGCCTGCGGTATTTTGCAGGGGCTGGCCCAGATGGATGCCGGGGAAAAAAACGGGCGTCACACCCATCTTGGCTAGAGCGGATGCTCGGCTTTTTCATGGGGTTGGATCGCGCCCCGGATTTTGCCATTATGAAAAAACCGTCGTCAAAACAAGGTGTTGACGACGGTTTTGCCGGGGGCAGTCCTGGTTTACCTGGTGGCAGGGGTGCGTGCTGGTGTGTACTGCTTTTTAAATGTGCAACTCGGCCAAACCCTTGTTTTTTAATAGGTTTGGCCGGGTTAATTTCATTTATCCACAGGATTATCCCTGTATTTCTGTGGATAGCTGCTCCAGCTGCTCCTGCACATCCATCCATTCTTCCTCGACCTGCTCGATACGGGCGACGGTTTCACCCTGCTTTTGCAGCGTTTCGGTCAGCCGGCTCTTGTTGGCCGCGCTATACGCGTCTTCACTGGCAAGAAAAGCCTCCAGCTCGTTTTTCTCGCGGTTAAGCTTGTCCATCTCCTTTTCCAGCTTGTCCAGACGCGTAGTCAGCGGTTTTTTCAGCGCATTGAGCCGTTTGCGCTCGTCGGCTTGCAGGCGCTTTTCTTCTTTGCGCGTGATGCCGCTGCCGCTGTCGGCACTGCTGGGCTTGCCGCTATCGGCCAGTTCGGCGATACGCTGCTGGCGGTAGTCTTCCAGATCGCCATCAAACGGCGTGACCGCGCCGCCGCCCACGCGCCAGAACACATCGGTGGTGGCCTCGAGCAAGGAGCGGTCATGCGAGACCACGATCAGGGCGCCGCCAAAGTCCTGCAAGGCCAGCGTCAGCGCATGGCGCATTTCCAGGTCCAGGTGGTTGGTCGGTTCATCCAAGAGCAGCAAATTGGGTTTTTGCCATACGATGAGCGCGAGTGCGAGGCGCGACTTTTCACCGCCCGACATTGGCCCGACCGGGGCAGAAACTTCATCACCACGGAAATTGAAGCCGCCTAAAAAGGTGCGCAGCTCCTGCTCGCGCACGGTGGGTGCCAGTTTTTGCAAATGCCACAACGGCGACTCGTCCGGGCGCAGCGTTTCCAGCTGGTGCTGGGCGAAATAGCCGATCTGCAGCATCTGTGCGCCGACAAGTTCGCCCTGTTGCGGCTTGAGTTCGCCCGCCAGCAATTTGACCAGTGTCGACTTACCCGCGCCGTTGACGCCCAGAAGGCCGATGCGCGCACCGGCTTCGACCGATAGCGTCAGATTGCGAAGTATGGGCGTGTCGCCATAACCGACGCTGACGTTTTCCAGCTTGAGCAGCGGATTAGGCAGCTTGTCCGGTGGGGCAAAAGAAAAGTCGAATGGCGAGTCTGTATGCGCCGGCGCCACGCGTTCCAGCTTTTCCAGCGCCTTGACCCGGCTTTGCGCCTGACGCGCCTTGCTGGCCTTGGCCTTGAAGCGGGTAATAAAGGACTCGAGGTGGGCGATCTGTTTTTGCTGCTTCTGGAAGTCGGATTGCTGGCGCGACAGCTTTTCCGCGCGCATGACTTCAAAGCTGCTGTAGTTGCCGGTGTATAGTGTCAGCGTCTGCTGCGCCACTTCGACGATATGGGTGGTGACCGCGTCGAGAAAATCGCGGTCGTGCGAGATCACCAGCAAGGTGCCGGGGTAGGCCACCAGCCAGTCTTCCAGCCACAGCACGGTCTCGATATCGAGGTGGTTGGTCGGTTCGTCCAGCAGCAATAAATCGGAGCGGCACATCAGTGCCTGCGCCAGATTCAGGCGCATGCGCCAGCCACCGGAGAAATCGGACACCGGCCGCGCCTGGCCTTCCTGGCTGAAACCCAGGCCGGTGAGCAGGCGCGCGGCGCGCGACTCGGCGGTATAGGCATCGATATGTTCCAGCTCGCCATGCAAGTGGCCGATTTCGACGCCGTCGTTGGCCTGCTCGGCGAGCGTGAGTTTTGCCTGCAAGTTGCGCAACTCATGGTCGCCATCCAGCACATAATCCAGTGCGCTTCTGTTAAGCGCCGGTGTTTCCTGCGCCACATGGGCGACTGTCCAGTGGACCGGCACTTCGACTTCGCCGGCATCCTGCTGCAACTGGCTCATTAAAAGCGCAAACAGGCTGGATTTGCCGGCACCATTGGCGCCGACCATGCCGATACGGTTGCCGGGGTTAAGGGTAAGGCTGGCGTTAATCAGCAGCTCTTTCAGGCCGCGACGCAGATTGACGTTCTTCAGTTGGATCATGGGTTTCCGCTATGCCGTTTCCGGCAGAAATTCCGCTGCGCCGCGTGCCCTGGCCATGTTGGCAGGGCACGCGGCGGCATTAAGGTCGGGGCGTTCAGGCTTTGGGCAAGGTGGCCAAGTCCCAGCGCGGCTTGACGCTGAAGCCACCGGCGCCATGGGCGAATTTAAGGCGCATGGCACCGGCAAAGGCGATCATGGCACCGTTGTCGGTGCATAGCGCCATGGGCGGATAGAACACGGCAAAGCGGTATTTGGCCGCCGCAGCATTCAAACCTGCACGCAACTGCTTGTTGGCGCCGACGCCGCCGGCGACCACGATGCGTTTCATGCCGGCTTTTTTCATTGCCTTCAGGCATTTATGCACCAGCACGTCGACAATGGCGTCCTGAAAGGCGCGGCAGATGTCCATGCGCGCCTGTTCGCCGATTTCCCCTTCGCTGGCTTCTACCTGGCGCGTCAGCGTCAGTACCGCCGTTTTCAGGCCGGAGAAGCTCATGTCCAGATTGTCCGAATGCAGCATCGGGCGCGGCAGGGTGAAGCGGTCCGGATCTCCGGACTCGGCTAGTTGCGACAGGCGCGGGCCTCCCGGGTAATCCAGCCCCAGCAGCTTGGCCGTCTTGTCGAAGGCTTCGCCGGCGGCATCGTCCAGCGTCTCGCCCAGAATTTCATAGTCGCCTATGCCGCGCACCGCCATGATCTGGGTGTGGCCGCCGGACACCAGTAGCGCCAGAAACGGAAACTCGGGCCGCGATTCGGCCAGTAGCGGCGACAAGAGGTGGCCTTCCAGATGGTGGACTTCGATGACCGGTTTTTTCAGCGAGTAGGCCAGCGCATTGGCAAAACTGGCGCCCACCAGCAAGGCGCCGCCAAGGCCGGGTCCCTGGGTGTAGGCGACGGCATCGATGTCGGCCAGCGTTTTGCCGGCTTCTTTCAGGCAGGCCTCGGTGAGCGGCACGACGCGGCGGATATGGTCGCGGCTGGCCAGTTCGGGAACCACGCCGCCGTACTCTGCATGCATCGCCATTTGCGTATGCAGTTGCTGGGCGATCAGCCCGGCTTCGAGGTCGTACAGTGCAACCCCGGTTTCGTCACAAGACGATTCGATTCCCAATACCAGCATGATGGCTTCTTGATAAAACAATCTAAGCATTTTACCGGTGATTCTTTGCCAGCCCAAATCCGAGTGATAGGCTATTCGATTCGGGTGGCCATGTTGGCCGGTAAAATACGGATAAATACAGGTATTGCGCCTGTCAAAAGGGGAAAAGATGAAAGCCAGGCTGAAATGGGTAGACGGGGTGTGTTTTATGGCGGAAACCGGTAGCGGGCACGCGGTGGTGATGGATGGTGCACCCGAAGGCGGCGGGCGTAATCTGGGGCCGCGTCCGATGGAGCTGTTATTGGTCGGCACCGCTGGCTGCACCAGCTATGACGTCCTGTCCATTCTGAAAAAATCGCGCCAGGAAGTGACGGACTGCTGGGTGGAGATGGAGGCCGAGCGTGCGGAAACCGAGCCCAAAATATTCACCAAAATCCATTTCCATTTCGTCGTCACCGGGCGCGGTCTGAAAAGCGATGCCGTCGAGCGCGCGATCCGCCTGTCGGCGGAAAAATACTGCTCGGCCTCCATCATGCTGGGCAAAAGCGCCGATATTACGCATGACTTCGAAATCCGCGAAGATTAAGCCGGTACTCGATAGCGGGGGCGGCTTCGTGGAATAATCGCCCGTATCAAACTACGAGGTAAACGCCATGGCCGAATTGCTGGTCGATACTGTCCCGTTCCGGGTGGGCAATATTTTCTGCATCGGGCGCAATTACGCCGCCCATGCTGCCGAGCTTGGCAATGCACTGGAAGAAGAGCCGCTGGTGTTTCTTAAGCCCACTTCGGCGCTGATCGGCGAGGACGCGCCCATCACGCTGCCGGCCTATTCGCAGGATGTGCAGCATGAGGCTGAACTGGTGGTGCTGATAGGCAAGGGTGGGGCCGATATTGCCGAGTCCGGGGCGCTGGAACATGTCGCCGCCTACGGCATCGGGCTGGATCTGACTGCGCGTGATGTACAAAGCGAGGCCAAGCGCAAGGGCCTGCCCTGGGTCAAGGCCAAGGGCTTTCGTACGGCGGCCTGCGTGTCGGCACTGGTGGATGCGCGCCGTGTGCCCGACCCGCAAGCCCTGCATTTTTCGCTGACGGTGAATGGCGAAACACGGCAGCAAGGCGACACGGCCATGATGCTGTTCTCGGTGGCAAACATTGTCAGCACGCTGTCGCGTATTTACGGCCTGGCCGAGGGTGATCTGATCTACACCGGCACACCGGCCGGCGTGTCGGCGCTGGCGTCGGGCGACACGGTCGCCGTGCAGCTTGATGGGCTGGTGAGTGCAGCCTGGAGGGTGGCGTAATGGCGCGCGGCAAGGCGGTAGAGCAGGAAGACGACAGCCGCTTGCGACTGGATAAATGGCTGTGGGCTGCGCGGTTTTTCAAGACGCGCGCGCTGTCGCACGAGGCAATCGAGCTTGGGCGCATCGAAGTGAATGGCGAGCGGGTCAAGGCGTCGCGCGTGGTGCGCGAGGGCGATGTGCTGGATATGAAAATCCAGCAATTGCCGTGGCGGGTCACCGTATTGCAACTGTCCGGCCAGCGCAGGCCAGCCAGAGAAGCGCAGCTGATGTATGTCGAAGACGCCGAAATCAAGGCCGCGCGCGAGGAAAAAATGTTGCTGCTCAAAGCCGAGCATGCCAGCTTTCCGCATGGCGAGGGGCGGCCGACCAAGCGGTCGCGGCGCGAGATCGACAAGTTTCGCGGCACTTGATGCGCGCTTGCCTGCAGCGCGCGGCGGGTTTATTCTGCGCCGCTTCATAAGCTCACCCTTATGCGCTGCGGCGCACGTCCTATGCGTAAACCCGATACCCGTGCGGCCATGTACGCGCTGATTGCCCAGGTGCGCGCGGCCATGCCGTTTCATCTGCCGGTCGCGGCCATCTGCCAGGGGTTATGCAATGGCTGCTCGAAAAAGTTGCTGGAGTTTCTGGATGTCGAGCTGCTTGACTGGCAGGCACGGCTGGATGCCGGCGAAATGCCCAAGCTTGGCGAAATCGACAAACTCGCGCGCCTGAGCGGCAAGGTCTACAAGGTCTTGCAGCGCAATCAGCTGGTGTAGCGGCATGTTCACGATTTTCTGAGTGGCATCGTGTAAGCGGGTATTGCGCCATCGCTCGCAGTTTTTCCACAGGTGCCTGTTTTCTCTGGCCAACGAAGCTGAGTCTGTGAGAATCACCGCGCGTGTGAGCAACTTGTGACGCCTGGCCATCTGCATGGTTGAGATTCCCCGGCTTTCGTCCAGATTTTTTGGCCTGCTGGCCAAACACGGTCACGCCATACTGGTTTTGGGCGGTGCTACACATTTGTGTGTGGCCGGACATTTTTTTAACATATCCTGTGCTGCTGCCCCGCAGGCACCGTCTGCCTGCGGGGCAGCATCGTATGAGGCTTTTGCATGAATACAGATAGTCACCGCTCAGACGCGCTGCCGCTGCCGGGCGTGCATATGCAGCACGCGCATTTTTCCGTGCTGCGCTTGCGTCCCGGAGACGACTTGCTGGCTGCACTTGATAGCTGGGTCGCCGAGCATCAGGTGCAGGCAGGCTGGGTTGCCGGCGTGGTCGGCAGCCTGAGCACCGCCGCGCTGCGCTTTGCCGGGCAGCCGGACGCCACGCTGCTGCAGGATGCTTTCGAGATCATAGCCCTGTCCGGCACGCTGGGGCGGGATGGTGCCCATTTGCACCTGTCGGTGGCCGATGCGCAAGGCGTGATGCGCGGCGGGCATGTGATGCCAGGCTGCATCGTGCGCACCACCTGCGAGCTGGTGCTGGGCGAGTTGCCGGGTGTGGCGTTCTGCCGTGTGCCTTGCCCGCTGTCCGGATACGATGAGTTGCAGCCTGTCCTTTTGAATCCTTTACACGAGAACCCGAGATGAACCCATTGTTTTCCACCCGTACCCTGACTCTGATGTCCGCCGGCATCGCCTTCAATATGGTGCTCGGCCAGCTCGCCTCCATGCTCAAACTGCCGATCTTTATCGATGCGATCGGCACTTTCGTGGTTGCCCTGCTGGCCGGCCCGCTGGCGGCGCTGGTGACAGGCTTGGTTACCAACCTGATCTGGGGTGTGCTGACCAGCCCGGTCGCTGCGGCCTTCGCGCCGGTGGCGGCGGTTATCGGCCTGGTCGCCGGGCTGTGCGCCCGCGCCGGCGGCTTTCGCTCTTTGCCGCGCGTGCTGTTGTCCAGCCTGCTGGTCACGCTGGCGGTGGTGGTGGTGGCAACCCCGATCCGCGCCTATCTGTTCGGCGGTGCGACCGGTAGCGGTGCCGATTTTGTCGTGGCCTATATGAATGCGCTGGGCAGCAAGCTGCTTGAATCGGTGGCATTCACCGTGTTTGGCGTCAACCTGGTTGACAAGGTGGTCAGCGCGCTGATCGCCTGGTTGCTGGTACGCGGCCTGCCCGAGCGCGTGCGCGCGCAGTTCCCGGGCGCGGCTCAGGTTCGCTGATGCACCCGTTCACCGGTTTGGCCTTGCTGTTGCCGTTGGGGCTGCTGGCCATGCGTATCGATCTCCCGTCTCTGCTCGCAGTCGCTCTGGCACTGTTGCTGGTGGCACTCGGGATGCGGCCGCTAGGTGGTGCGCGCTTGCGGCAGTGGGCACTGGTGTTGCTGCCGCTGGCGCTGGGCTTGACGCTGGTGCATGGGCGCTATCTGGACAGTTGGCTGGGGCAGGTGGTGGATAACCGCCAGGCGGCCTTGCTGGCGGCGTTACGGCTGTGGTTGCGCGTCGCGATCGTGCTGGCGGCCGCCTTGCTGTGGCTGTCCAGCATTACCACGGCCAGCCTGACGCGTGCGCTGTTTGCCAGCCGCCTGCCGCCCGGCGTGGCTTATCTGCTGGCCAGTCCCTTGCTGTTGTCCGAGCAGCTCAAAGCGAGGCTGGCGGCGGTGTCCGAGGCGCAGGCTGCACGCGGCGTGGATGTGGCAGCGCCGTTTTTCCGCCGCTGGCGCAGTTTGCTGGCACTGGCCGCGCCGCTGGTGGTGTGGACGCTGAGCGACGTAGGTGAGCGCGCGGCGGCGCTGGACGCGCGGGCGTTTCGCAGCCGTTTGCGCCGCACTACGCTGGACGCGCCACAGCCAGCGATCTGGGAGCGCTGGCTGTGGTATGGCTGCGCGCTGCTGGCGCTGGTTCTGGCCGGGAGTCTGCTATGGCGCTGATGCGTTTTTCCGGCGCGAGCCTGACCCGGCGCGGCGTCACGCAGCCGGCGCTGTCAGGGCTGGATTTTTCGCTGGCTCCGGGCGAGGTGCTGGCGGTACTGGGCGGTAGCGGCAGCGGCAAGAGTACGCTGGCTTGCTGGATGGCCGGATGGGTGCCGCATGCCTTGCCGGCGCAGTGCGACGGTACGGCCGTGCTGGGTGCTGAGAGCCTGGCCGGGGCGCAGCCGGTTGCTTGGGCGCAGCGGGTGCAGCTGGTGCAGGCCAACCCGTACGCTGCGCTGACCGGTTGCGCGTTCAGCGTGGCGGCCGAGGTGGCGTTCGGGCCGGAGAATCTGGGCTTGGCCGAAGCCGAGATCCGCCGGCGTGTTGCGGCAGCGCTGGCACTGTGCGAAGCCGACGCGCTGGCCGCGCGCCATCCGGCTTCATTATCGGGCGGAGAGGCGCAGCGCGTCGCGATTGCGGCGGCGCTGGCGATGCAGCCACAGCTGCTGTTGCTGGACGAGGCGTTCAGCCGGCTGACGCCGGCGGCGGCCACGAGCCTGCTGGGCCGTCTGCATGATCTGTGTCGTGACGGGATGGCGCTGGTGCTGTTCGACAAGCAGTTCGACCTGGCGGCGCGTCACGCCGGGCGCATCCTGCTGCTCGATGGCGGGCGGCAGGTGGCTTTGGGTGGTGCGGTCGAATTGTTCGATGTGGCGCTGACGCAGGTGAGGGCCTGCGACGCGCTGCGGGCCGCGCACCGGGCACGCCAGGCTGGCGCCTGGCATGCCGAGGTGTCGCCGCCGGTGACGACGGCGACCGTGGCTGCCCGTTTTGGCGAGGTATTACATGGCTGAACCCGTTTTGCAGTTTCGCGATGTCGCATTTGCCTGGCCGGATGCGGCGCCCTTGCTGTCAGGCCTGAATCTGAGCGTCGCGCCCGGCGAGTGTCTGGCGCTGGTAGGGCGCAACGGTGCCGGCAAGTCGACCCTGTTCAAGCTCGCCTGCGGTCTGCTCAAGCCTGCGGCCGGACAGGTGACGGTAGGCGGGCTGGATACGGCGCAGGCGCGTGCGCCGCAACTGGCGCGACAGGTCGCGCTGATGTTCCAGGAGGCCGAGCGCCAGATTTGCCACGACCAGGTCGAGGCCGAGGTCGCTTTCGCACCGCGTCTGGCCGGGCTGGACGCTAGCGAGCTGGCGCTGAAGGTGGCGCGCGCGCTGGAGCTGACCGGTCTTGCCGGACGTGCGCGCTGCCATCCTTTTGATCTGAACGCCGGCGAGCGGCGCTTGCTGACGCTCGCGGCGCTGATTGCTCAGGATACGCCGCTGATCTTGCTGGACGAGCCGACGCGCGACTTTGACGCCGCGCAGCTGGCGTGTTTCGAGGCGTGGCTGACGCTGGCGCGCAGCGAGGGGCGGGCGCTGCTGTTTATCAGCCACGATCTTGACTTTATTGCCCGCCACGCCAGCCGCGTGCTGCATCTGGATGGCGGAGCCATCGTGGCTGATGGTCCGTCATGCCGGGTATTGCTGCATCCGGCGCTGCAGGCGCCCGATGCGCTGCCGGCGCCGACCTTGCCGGCCTTGTGCCAGGCGCTGGGCCTGCCGCCCACTGCCGATGCGGACGCTTTTGATGCCGCCTGGCTTGCGCGGCTGCGCGGATAGCTTTTTCTATTTTTTTGGAGTCATGAATGCAGAACATCCTGTTTATTCTCAATGCGGCACCTTACGGCAGCGAGCGCACCTTGTCGGCGCTGCGCCTGGCGACCACGCTGGCGGCCGATGCCGCTGAGCCCAGGCTTAGCCTGTTTTTGCTGTCCGATGCCGTCGTGGTCGCACAGTCCGGCCAGCAGGTGGCTGCCGGTCTGGCGCTGGGGCAGATGCTGGAAGAGTTGCTGGCACAAGGCGTGACCGTGCAGGCTTGCCGCACTTGTCTGGACGCGCGCGGTATCGGCGCTGCACAACTGCTGCCCAGGGTCGAGATCGGTACCATGCCGTCTCTGGCTGCGCTGACGCTGGCGGCGGACAAGGTGCTCAGTTTCTGAGTAGGGTTCGGCATGGGGAGTCAAACCGTCTGCATGCTTTGCACTGGCAGAAGCCTCCACCGGGAAGGGAGCTAGCGCGCAGCATATGCCATCAATACCCATGTGCAATGGGGGTATATCTGCATCGGCCTGTGCGCAGTAGCTTGTGAACAGGCGCTAAGACGTGGCGGGTTGCGATTCCGTATAATCCGCCCCCATGAAACCTTCTCTTCCCTTCGCGCCGCTGGCGGCGTTCTATTTCTGCTATTTCGCTTTTTTCGGCCTGTTCAGCCCGTTCTGGGGGCTATATCTCGAATCGCTGTCGTTCAGCGCCTGGCAAATTTCCCTGCTGATGTCGCTTTCCACGCTTGCGCGTATTGCCGCGCCGGGGCTGTGGGGCTGGCTGGCCGACCATCTGCGCCGGCGCCGTCCCATTGTGATTGGCACCTCCATCGTGTCGGCGGCGGCTTTTGCCATGGTCGGGCTTAGCCCGGTTTTCTGGTGGATGTTTGCCTTTCTCGCGCTGTCGCATTTTTTCTGGGCCGCGGCATTGCCGCTGGTGGAGGCCAGCAGCGCCCACTTGACGCGCGCAACACCCGGGCGCTATAGCCGTATCCGGCTGTGGGGTTCGGTCGGTTTTGTCGTGACCTCGGTGGCCGGCGGCTATCTGTTTGACTGGCTGTCGATTGCCATCATGCCCTGGGTGGTGACTGCGACGCTGGTGCTGATTGTGTTTGCCGCGCTGGCGGTGCCGGATGTGGTGCCGGAAAGGGCGACGGATTCGCCTGGGCCGATTATGGCGACCTTGCGCCAGCCGGTGGTGCTGGCGCTGTTTGCCTGCTGCTTTTTGATGGCTTACGCGCACGGGCCGTATTATGTGTTCTATTCGATTGCATTGAAAAACGCGGGCTATGCACGCGACAGCATAGGCTGGCTGTGGGCTATCGGGGTGATGGCCGAAGTTGCCGCATTCTGGTTTATGCCGCGCCTGATGCGTAGCGCCTCGGCCGAGCGCCTGATGCGGGTGTCGCTGCTGGCGGCGGTGGCGCGCTTTGCCTTGCTCGCCCTTGCGCTGGAAACAGCGGCCTTGGCGGTGCTGGCCCAATTGCTGCATGGACTCACGTTTGGCGTGCATCATGCGGCGGCCGTGGCCTTGTTGCACCGCTATTTTGCGCCGGCCCATCAGGCGCGCGCGCAAGGCTTTTACATCATTGCCGGCTTCGGGCTGGGTGGCAGTAGTGGCGGACTGATCAGCGGCTTGCTCTGGCCCATGGGTGGAGCGCTGGCCGTGTTCGGCATGTCGACGCTGGCCGCGCTGGGCGGTGTGATATTGGCCTTGCTGTTTTTGCGTTCCGTTAAACAGTCCGCTGCTGTTTAGACGCTTTGTCCGATAATTGGACGCTCTGTCCGAAGCCTCGCAAGCCTTGTGCTGCGAGGCTTTGCTGTTTTTTATCTCCGGCTTTCGCGTTGCAGCATGCACCGCTTGTAACAAGGTCGGACGATATGACAGAATGGAATCATCCCTATTGCAAACACTGGCAAGAAAAACCATGACGGCACAAACCCTGTACGACAAGTTGTGGGCCTCCCACGTGGTGCGCGAAGAGAGCGACGGCACCTGCCTTTTGTATATCGACCGCCATCTGGTGCATGAAGTCACCAGTCCGCAAGCCTTCGAAGGCCTGAAACTGGCTAACCGCCCCTTGTGGCGCAAGGATTCGGTGGTGTCGACCGCCGACCATAACACCCCGACCGACCACTGGGATCAGGGCATTCAGGATCCGATCTCGCGCCTGCAGGTCGAGACGCTGGACGCCAATATCAAGGCTTTCGGCGCGCTGGCCTATTTCCCGTTCAAGGATATCGGCCAGGGTGTGGTGCATGTGATGGGGCCGGAGCAGGGCGCGACCTTGCCGGGCATGACTGTGGTGTGCGGCGACAGCCATACCTCGACCCATGGTGCTTTCGGCGCGCTGGCGCACGGTATCGGCACTTCCGAAGTCGAGCATGTGATGGCGACCCAGTGCCTGGTGGCCAAGAAGTCGAAGAATATGCGCGTTAGCGTCGAGGGGCAGCTTGGTGCCGGCGTGGGCGCCAAGGATGTGGCGCTGGCGATTATCGGCAAGATAGGCACCGCCGGTGGCACCGGCTACGCCATCGAGTTTGCCGGGTCGGCCATACGCGGCCTTTCCATGGAAGGGCGGATGACACTGTGCAATATGGCGATCGAGGCTGGTGCACGCTCGGGCCTGGTTGCGGTTGACGACAAGACCATTGCCTATGTCAAGGACCGTCCGCTCGCGCCAAGCGCTCTGCAGTGGGATGCGGCGGTGGCGTACTGGAATACGCTGCATTCGGACGAGGGCGCGCATTTTGATGCCGAGGTGGAACTCAAGGCCGAAGAAGTGGCCCCGCAGGTGACCTGGGGCACGTCGCCGGAGATGGTGGTCGATGTCAACGGTCGTGTACCCGACCCGGCACTGGAAACCGATGCGGTGAAAAAAGCCGGAGCCATGCGTGCGCTGGAATATATGGGCCTTACCGCCAATACCGCCATGACTGATATTCCGGTTGATGTGGTGTTTATCGGCTCGTGCACCAATTCGCGCATCGAGGACTTGCGCGAGGCTGCCGCCGTGGCGCGTGGCCGCAAGAAAGCGGCCAACGTCAAGCAGGTGCTGGTGGTGCCAGGCTCGGGCCTGGTCAAGCAACAGGCCGAGGCCGAGGGGCTGGACAAGGTGTTTGTCGCGGCAGGTTTTGAGTGGCGCGAGCCGGGCTGCTCGATGTGTCTGGCGATGAACGCCGATCGCCTGCTGCCGGGCGAGCGTTGCGCGTCGACCTCCAACCGCAACTTCGAAGGTCGTCAGGGGCAGGGCGGACGCACCCATCTGGTCAGCCCGGCGATGGCTGCGGCGGCTGCCGTGACCGGGCATTTTGCCGATGTACGCAAGCTGGAGGCGGTATGAGAACACTGCTGACTGTCCTGACACTGGGCCTGCTTGCTGGCTGCAATACCATGCAGGGCATGGGGCAGGACATCCAGAAGGGCGGGCAGGTGATCAGCAATACCGCCCGCGATGTGGCCAACAAATTCTGACGGATACGAAATGAAAGCATTTAATAGCCTGAACGCGCTGGTGTGCCCGCTGGATAGGGCCAACGTCGACACCGACGCCATCATTCCCAAGCAGTTTCTCAAGTCGATCAAGCGCGCCGGTTTCGGCCCCAACCTGTTCGATGAATGGCGCTACCTCGATCATGGCGAGCCGGGCATGGACAATAGCGTGCGCCCGCTGAACCCCGATTTTGTGCTTAATTCCCCGCGCTATGCCGGTGCCGAAGTGCTGCTGGCACGCGAGAATTTCGGTTGCGGCTCCAGCCGCGAACATGCGCCATGGGCGCTGGAAGACCAGGGCTTCCGCGTGGTGATTGCGCCGTCGTTCGCCGATATCTTTTTCAATAACTGCTACAAGAACGGCCTGTTGCCTATCGTGCTCGCTGCCGATGTGGTGGATAGGCTGTTTGCCGAGTGCGAGGCGAACGAAGGCTACAGCCTGAATATCGACTTGCCGGCGCAGACGGTCACTACGCCGGACGGTACCGCCTTCACGTTCGACATCACCGAGCACCGCAAGCATTGCCTGCTGGGCGGGCTGGACGAAATCGGCCTGACCTTGCAGCACGCCGACGAGATCCGCGCTTATGAAACGAAGCGCCGTGCATCGCAGCCGTGGCTGTTCGCCTGAAAAATAACAAGACAAGAGAGAAATCATGAAGAAAATCGCAGTATTGCCGGGTGACGGCATCGGCCCCGAGATCATCGCGCAGGCGATGCGCGTGCTGGAAGTACTCAAGGCCGATGGTCTGGCCATCGATTGGGAGTTTGCGCCCTTGGGCGGCGCGGCAGTTGACGCATTCGGCTCGCCCTATCCGTCGCTGACGCAGAACCTGGCGCGCGAAGCCGATGCCATTTTGCTTGGCGCAGTTGGCGGCCCGCAGTACGACAACCTTGATCGTCCGCTGCGCCCCGAGCGCGGCCTGCTGGCGATCCGCAAGGATCTGAACCTGTTCGCCAATCTGCGTCCGGCGATTCTTTACCCCGAGCTTGCCAACGCGTCCACGCTCAAGCCCGAAGTAGTGGCGGGGCTGGATATCATGATTATCCGCGAGCTGACCGGCGACATCTATTTCGGCCAGCCGCGCGGTATCGCGGTCAACGAACTGGGCGAGCGCGAAGCGTATAACACCATGCGCTACAGCGAGAGCGAGATCCGCCGTATCGCGCATGTGGCGTTTGCCACTGCGATGAAGCGCGGCAAGAAGCTGTGCTCGGTCGACAAGGCCAATGTGCTGGAGACCACCGAGTTCTGGAAAGAGATCATGATCGACGTGGCGCGCGAGTATCCGGAAGTGGAGCTCACGCATATGTATGTCGACAATGCCGCGATGCAGCTGGTGCGCCGTCCCAAGCAGTTTGATGTGATGGTGACCGGCAATATCTTCGGCGATATCCTGTCGGACGAGGCGTCGATGCTGACCGGTTCGATCGGCATGCTGCCTTCGGCTTCGCTGGATGAAAACAACAAGGGTCTGTACGAGCCATCGCACGGCTCGGCGCCGGACATTGCCGGGCAAAATCTGGCCAACCCGCTGGCGACCATTTTGTCAGTGGCGATGATGCTGCGTTACAGTCTGGGGGCGGAAGCCGAAGCCGTGCGTGTCGAGAGCGCGGTGAAGAAGGTGCTGGCCCAGGGCTTGCGCACCGCCGACATTTATGAGGCCGGTTGCGAGAAGGTGAGCTGCTCGGCCATGGGCGACGCGGTGATCGCGGCGCTGTGATCACCTCGTGGTGGGTTACGGCCTTCGGCCTAACCCACCCTACGCTGGCGGGTGACGCAGCAGCCGTCACCCACGGGCACGATACAAGAATTCATTGAGAGAGAGAACGACGATGAGAGCAGGTTTTGTAGGTTGGCGCGGGATGGTGGGTTCGGTGCTGATGCAGCGCATGCGCGAAGAGAACGACTTTGCCGTGATTACCGAGCCGGTGTTCTTTACCACCAGCAATGTCGGCGGCAAAGGCCCCGACATCGGCCGTGATGTACCGGCACTGAAAGACGCGAAAAACATAGCCGAGCTCAAGGCTATGGACGTGATCGTCACCTGTCAGGGCGGCGACTATACCAGCGAAGTCTATCCGCAACTGCGTGCGGCCGGCTGGAAGGGCTACTGGATTGATGCCGCCTCGACGCTGCGCATGGCCGACGACGCGGTGATCATCCTCGACCCGGTCAACCGCAAGGTAATCGACGATGCGCTCACGCGCGGCGTGAAGGACTACGTTGGCGGCAACTGCACGGTGTCGCTGATGCTGATGGCGCTGGGCGGTCTGTTCCAGAACGATCAGGTCGAGTGGGTCAGCTCGATGACCTATCAGGCGGCCTCCGGTGCCGGCGCGCAGAATATGCGCGAGCTGCTCTCGGGCATGGGTGCGGTCAATGCCGAAGTGCGTGATCTGCTGGCCAATCCGGCTTCGGCGATTCTCGATATCGACCGCAAGGTGTCCGACTTTTTGCGTTCGGAAGAATTTCCGTGCCAGAACTTCGGCGTGCCGCTGGCTGGCAGCCTGATCCCGTGGATCGACAAGGATCTCGGTAACGGCCAGTCCAAGGAAGAATGGAAGGGCGGGGTCGAGACCAACAAGATCCTCGGCCGCAGCGCGAACCCTGTGCCGGTGGATGGCCTGTGCGTGCGTATCGGCGCAATGCGCTGCCACAGCCAGGCGCTGACCATCAAGCTCAAGAACGATATTCCGCTCTCCGAGATCGAGGACATGCTGGCTGCTGCCAATCCATGGGCCAAGGTGGTGCCGAACACACGCGAAGCGTCGATGAAGGATCTGACGCCGGCGGCCGTTACCGGCACGCTGGTGACGCCGGTTGGCCGTCTGCGCAAGATGGCGATGGGTGGCGATTATCTGTCGGCCTTTACCGTGGGTGACCAGTTGCTGTGGGGCGCGGCCGAACCTTTGCGTCGCATGCTGCGTATCCTGATCGAACGATAAAACGGTAGAATGGCGGTCAACGCTATTTATCCACAAAAGGCGCTGCGGCGTCTTTTGTCTTTTTGGAAGACAGAAAATGCAACAATCCATCAATGTGGCCGTAATCGGCGCCAAAAACCTGATCGGCGAAGCCGTTCTTGAATTGCTGGCCCAGCGCCGTTTTCCTGCCCAGCGCGTATATGCCGTGGATGGCGAAGATTATGAGGGCGATGTGGCCGCCTTCGGTAACCGTGAGCTGGAAGTACATCAGCTGGCGGATTTCGCCTTTGAAAACGTGCAGCTGGCCATTTTTGTCGCGGGTAGCGAAGTGGCGCGCCGCTATGTGCCGGATGCGCGTACGGCAGGCTGTGTGGTGCTCGACTTTAGCGCTGCTTTTCGCACTGACGAAGGCGTGCCGCTGGTGGTGTCGGGTATTAACGACAATCTGTTGCTGGATGCCGGCGAAACCGGTCTGGTTGCCGTGCCCAACTGCACGGTGACGCCACTGGCGCAGGCGCTGGCTGTTTTTGCAGCCAAGGGTTTGTCGCGGGTGACGGTATCGACTTACCAGTCGGTCTCCGGTAGCGGTCAGGCTGCGATGGAAGAGCTGGCGACCCAGACAACATCGCTGTTTGCCCAGCGCGAGACCGAAGTCAATGTGTTCGCCAAGCGCATCGCGTTTAATGTGCTGCCGCAAATCGGCGATGTAGATACGGCAGGTGTCAGCGAGGAAGAGCGCTCGGTACAGCATGAGTTGCGTCGCGTGCTGGCGCTGCCAGATCTGGAAGTCGAGGCGACTTGTGTACGGGTGCCGGTGTTCTTCGGTCATGGCTGGTCGGTGGCTCTGGCAACGGAACAGCCCCTGAATCGTGATGAAGTTGCATTGCAACTGGAGCAGGCCGGCTTGCGTGTGGTGACAGAAAGCGACAGTTTTGGTCCGTATCTGACACCGATGGAAGCCACCGGCAATGATCTGATCTGGGTTAGCCGCTTGCGGGTAGAGGGCGCGCGGGTGCAGTTCTGGCTGGCTGCCGACAATGTGCGCTCAGGTGCGGCATTGAATATTGTCAAATTGGCCGAGTCTATGCTCGCCAAGGGGTATTTGGCCTGAGCGATTGATTCGGGTTATATTTAACAAATATGCATGCTGTTTGATTTTATCGGGGCGGACAGGCAAGGTAAGGGGAAGTCGTGCCTGAACGTAAGCACCCAAACTAAATGACCGGAAGGCAGATTGTGACCAGGCGTAATACAAAAAAACTAAGCGTAGTACTGGTGTCTTTAGTCTTTGCTTCATCGGCTTGGGCGGGTCTTGGCGGGATTCAGGTCCGCTCCAGTCTGGGCGAGAGCCTGCGCGCCAATATTGCCTTAAGTGGTGCGGATGCCCAGGATGCCGATAAGCTGCGAGTCAGCCTGGCCAGTCCCGATGCCTTTCGTGATTTGAATATCGACTATGCGCCCGTGTTGGGTTCTTTGCGCTTTGCCGTGGTCAATCAGGGCGGTAAACCCTATATCCGGGTGATATCTTCGCAAGCCATTCATGATCCGTATCTGCGCTTTGTGATCGAAGCGCGTAGTCCTGCCGGTCGCAGTCTGCGTGAATACACTGTTTTACTGGATCCGGCCGATTATCCTTTGCGTCAGCCCGTGCTGGAGCAGGATCTGCCACTGCTTGCCAAGACTTCTCCACGCGCGGCGCATGCCAAGCCCGTGCAGGCGGGTATGGTAGAGGTGGCACCGGGTCAGACGCTGATGTCGCTGGCACGCAACGCGCGTCCAGCCGATGCCAGTTTGAATCAGGCCATGGCTGCGATCTTCAAAGCCAACCCGCACGCGTTTATTGCCGGTAATCCTGAACGGATGATGGCTGGCGCGCGTCTGGCCATTCCGGGGGCGGCCCGTATCCGGGCGATCAATCCGCTGGAAGCGTCGCGCTTGTTAGCGGGCGGGGCGGTCGCATCTGAGGTGCCTGCCAGCATCCCGCCAGCCAAGGTCGCGGCAGTGACACCGGCCCCGGCACCAATACCAACCCCGGCACCTAAGCTTAAGTCCGTTCCGGATGCAGCCACCTCTGCGCCGGCCAAGCCGCTGACCGAGGTGCAAGCGCCGGTATCGAATCCGACTGTTAAGCTAAGTGCGCCAGAGTCTGGCGGTCCTGAGGCGGATGCGCGCTTGTCGGTGCTGGAGCAGGAGCTTGAAGCACGCGATCGCACGCTGGCCCAGACGCAAGAGAAAATAGTCCAGCTTGAGGCGCGCTTGAAAGCCATGCAGGCTGCCCCAGCCACCACTCAGTTGAATAATCCGGACGAAGACACGACGTCGCTGCTGGATGGCGTGTTTGCCCAGCTGCCTTTGATCGGTGGCGGGCTAGCGGCTTTGGCGCTGGCTTTGCTTGGCGTGACATGGGTGCGCAAGCGTCGCGAGTCAGGGCGTGTCGATGCCGCCTTGGCAGGAAGGCCGCTGGGCGCGGCCAGCGCCTTGCAGCATGGCGCTTTGATGCGTACCCAGCAGACCGAAGGCGCGGGCGGCAACTCCTTCCTGACCGATTTTACCCGTTCCGGCATGGGTTCGATTGATGCGGGCGAGGTGGATCCGGTGGCCGAGGCTGAAGTGTATCTGGCTTATGGTCGTGACCAGCAGGCCGAAGACATTCTGCTGGATGCCTTGCAAAAAGATCCGACCCGGCATGAGGTCAGGCTTAAATTGCTCGAGATTTACGCCTCGCGTGCTGACAAGGATACGTTTGAGCACCATGCCCGTGAACTCAAGCTGGCGCAGGATGGCCGGGGTGTCTTGTGGGCCAAGGCCGCAGCATTGGGCTTGGCGCTGGATCCGCAAAACAGCCTGTATGCAGATGAGTCGTCCAGCGTAGAGGCGCTGGGTGGCGCACCTGCCATGGCGGCGGGGCCGATTGACCTGGATGCCGAGCTGTCTGGTGTGGCTGATGTCCAGCCCTTGCAGAAAATGGCAGCGGATGTTGACTTTGCCATGCCTGCACCGGCAGCCACCCCCGTGGTGCCGCTTGCAGCCCCATCAATGGCTGACCATGATGCGGATGATCCGCTGCGCGCAGCGCTGTTTGGAGATGAACCACCCGCCGTCGAACCGGAGCCGGTCGTCACGCACGACAGCAATATGCTGGACTTCGATATGGATGCCATGCTGGGCGGCCTGGGCACACCGGCACCAGCGGTAAAGGCTGTCAGCGAGGCTGAGGCGGAACAGCCGGCTGATCATGCCGATAATGGCAATTTGCTGGACTTTGATTTCCAGATGGGGATGCCAGCGTCCGAGCCGACACCTGCGCCGGCACCGCTTGCTGCGGCTGCTGCGGACGATTTTGACAGCCTGTTCGAGTTCGATCAGGCCGCCCCCGCTGCAGACGCACGAGGGGATACGGCGTTTGATGCGCTGACGGCTGACCTTGAAGCCGAATTTGCGCCGGTGTCGACCGAGGGCATGAGTGTGTCGGATGACCCGCTTTCCACCAAGCTTGACCTTGCCCGTGTCTATCTCGATATGGGGGACAAGGAGGGCGCGCGCGAAGTGTTGCTGGAACTGCTTGGCGAAACCGAAGGTGCGTTGCGTGACGAAGCCGGGAAACTGCTGGCGACACTATGAGCCGTTTGGCGTTTTCTGAGCTGGCACTGGCTCTGCCGCTGGCATTGGGTGTTTTGGCGGCACCGCTGGCTCAGGCCGGAATGGGCGCGCTTAAGCCTTTATCCGCCCAGGGCGAACCCTTGCAGGCAGAAGTCGCGCTGGATCTGCCTGAGGGCGCAGAGGGCGGTGCGGTGCGGCTAGCCGCCCGCCATGACTATCCGCTGTTGCAGCCTTATAGCGTTAATGCGTCGCTCTTGCGCTTTGAGATCAACAGCGATGCTAATGGCCGGCCAGTGGTGCAGCTGGCCGGGCCGGCTCTGGCGGGTACTGATGTACTGCGTTTTGCCATCGAATATGTCTGGCCGGGCGGGCGCTGGGTGCGCGAATACCGGCTTCATGGCTACAACCTGCCGGCACGGCCGCAGCCGGCAGATGCCGATCTGTCCAGCCCCTCCCTGCCTTTTATCGACACCCCATCCGATCCGGCGCTAGGGCGTTTGTTCCGCTTGTCAAAACCTGCGCAGGCGCTGGCGCTGAAAATCGAGTTGCTGGGTGCTTTGGCCAGCGACAAGGCGCGTACGCAGGCGGTTTTCAGCGTGCGCGGGCTTGATGCTGCGGCGCGTACCGTATTGAACGGGGTTCGCCTTGAAGTGGAGCGGGAGGATGCACAGCATTTTCTGTTGCTGACAAGCCCGCACCCTATGGGGCGTCATGCGCTGTCGTTCGAGCTGGATGCCGTATTTGAAGGGGCGAAGGCCGGTCGCCGTTATTCTGTCTTGCCGGCGACTGCCGCTGCCCGGCCTTTGCATTATCGCGTAGTTGCCGGGGACAGCGCTTTTGCGCTGGCGCGACGCTTTTATCCGGCGCGCTCGCCGGACAAGGCGGTACGCGCGCTGCTGGCAGCCAATGCGCAGGCCTTTGTGGCGGGCGATGCAAACCGTTTGCGGGCAGGGGCGTTATTGCGCCTGCCTGACATCAGCGCGCGCGCAGCGGCGCCTTCACCGACTGTCGCAGCTAAGCTTGCTCCACCCGCACCCGCACCCGCACCCGCAGCTGAGCCCGTGGCTGTGACGGCGGACATCGAGGCGCAAGTCGCGGCGGACAAGGTGTTGGCCGAGCACAAGCTTGTACAGCTGCAACAGGCGCAGGCGCGTCTGGCTGCGCTGGAAAAGGAGGTCGTGCGTCTGTCTGCGCTGTCTTTGCCTGAGGGCAGCGGCGCCGTGGAGGATGCGTCGCTGGACGAGGAGCTGGCCCGCTGGCTTGCCGGCGGCACAGGCGGCATTGCCGTGATGAGCCTGCTTGCCTGGCAATTGGCGCGCCGTAATCGTGCAAGGCTGGGCGGGCGCGTGCAGACGGCGGTGCAGGCTGCGCCGCGTCGCCCTGAAG
Organism: Craterilacuibacter sinensis; assembly: GCF_009831765.1. GTDB lineage: Bacteria > Pseudomonadota > Gammaproteobacteria > Burkholderiales > Chromobacteriaceae > Craterilacuibacter > Craterilacuibacter sinensis. The sequence goes on from NZ_WSSB01000003.1 coordinate 222,051, forward strand.
AGCCAGAGCCGGATATTGCCGCTGCGCCGGAGTCGGAGCCTGATGAGCGGCTGCAGCAGCTGCAGCAACTGGCGTTAAATGGTGAACGTGTCGCTTTTGCTGCGCTGGCGCACCAAGTGCTGGCCGATAGCGCGGGTCAGGGCGAGGAGTGGGCCGCCGTTGTGCGCATGGGACAGGGGCTGGATCCTGAAAATGCCTTGTACCGCATGGCCGAGCCTGATGTGGCTGCTCCTGAACAGGTCGCACAGACCGATTCGGCCGAGCTGGCTTTGGCGCGCCTGTTTGCCGAAATGGGGGAGCGTGACGGGGCTGCAGATCTGGCTCGGGATGTACGTGCAGCGGACTGAGTGGTTTTTAGCGCCGGGTGCCTGGTTGTGTGCCTGGCTTGCTCTGGTTTTGCTGCTGGCGGTGATGCCGCCCTTATGGCTGAGCGGTTTGACGGCCGTGCTGGCGGCAGGCCTGCTCTGGCGGCATCCTGCGCTGCTGCTATCCGTTTTCAAGCGTATGCGTTATCTCTTGCTGTCGCTTTTGCTGCTGATGGGCTGGACGCTGCCGGGGGACGCTGTCTTTGACAGTCTGTGGGCACCGACCTGGCAAGGCTTGCAAGCCGGTGCAGTGCATGCGATGCGGCTGCTGGTTGCCGTATGGCTGGTGCGCGCCTTGTGGTTGTCTGCCGGGCGTGAGGCCATGCTCGCCGCGCTGTACCAGCTTTGTGCGCCGCTGGCGCGTCTGGGTTTGCCGGCCAAAACCCTGGCTTTGCGTCTCTGGCTGACGCTTTACCATGCCGAGCGCCTGATCAGCCTGCCATTTCGCACTTTATTGCAGGAAATGCGCCGCTTGTTGCAGCAGGGCGTAGCAGCGGTTGGCCCCGATCAGGTAGAGTTGAGACTTTGCCGCTGGCGTAAGCGCGAATATGTTTTTGTGCTGGCTGCATGGCTGATAACAGGATTGTTAATGAAAGTTTGGGCATGAGAGTGGCGCTGGGCCTCGAATACGATGGCCGTGCCTTTGCCGGCTGGCAGACCCAGCCGCATGGCAATACCGTACAGGACAAATTGAACGCCGCGCTAAGCATAATCGCCGGTGAGCCGATTACCACCATTGCCGCCGGCAGAACCGATGCCGGTGTGCACGCGGCGATGCAGGTGGTGCATTTCGAGACCCGGGCGCAGCGCCCGCTGAACGCGTGGGTGCGCGGCGTGAATGCACACCTGCCGCCTGAAGTGGCGGTTGTGTGGTCACGCGAAGTGGACGAGGTGTTTCACGCGCGGTTTTCGGCGTTTTCGCGCAGCTACAGTTATTTTCTGCTGTCGCATCCGGTGCGTCCCAGCCTGACGGCAGGCAAGGTAGGCTGGTATTACGGTGCGCTGGATGTGGAGGCGATGCGGGAAGCGGCACTGCGCTTGATCGGCCGGCATGATTTTTCCAGCTTCCGCGCCGCCGAGTGTCAGGCCAAGACGCCGGTCAAGGATTTGCAAGTGCTGGATATCAGTGCCAGCGACGGCCTGATTCGTTTCGATTTCAAGGCGGATGCCTTTTTGCACCATATGGTGCGCAATATCGTCGGCGCGCTGGTGTATGTCGGTAAAGGCAGTCTGGACGCCGACGGTATGAGCGCCCTGTTGCAGGCGGCGGATCGCACCAAGGCACCGCCGACCTTCATGCCCGACGGGCTGTACCTGACCGGGGTCGGTTATCCCGAACATTTTTGTCTGCCCAGCGTGCCGGATCCGGCACGGCTGGCTTTGTGGCGCTAAGGGGATTTCAGCTATGGCGGTACGCGTGAAAATTTGCGGCATTACCCGCGTGGAAGACGGTGTGGAAGCAGCCCGTCTGGGCGTGGACGCGATCGGTCTGGTGTTCTACCCGAAAAGCCCGCGCAATGTGTCGATTGCCCGTGCCGCGGCCATTATTGCCGCGCTGCCGCCTTTTGTCAGTGTGGTCGGCCTGTTTGTCGATGCCACGCGCGAGTGGGTCGACACGGTACTGGCCGAGTGTGCGCTGGATGTGCTGCAGTTTCATGGCGACGAAAGCCCGGAGTTTTGTGCCAGTTTCCATCGTCCCTACCTTAAGGCGGTACGGGTGCAGGCCGGCACCGACCTTGCCGCCATGGCCAAACGCTATGCCGGCGCACGTGGACTGCTGACCGATGCCTTTGTCGAGGGCGTGCATGGCGGCACCGGCCAGACCTTTGACTGGAGTTTGCTGGCCGAGGATTTGCCGCTGCCGCTGATTCTGTCCGGCGGGCTGGATGAACACAATATTGCGGCGGCGCTGCGCCAGGTGCATCCGGCTGCGGTGGATGTCTCCAGTGGGGTCGAGAGCGCAAAAGGAATCAAGGACGCTGCCCGTATGGCAGCCTTCATTTCAGGAGCAAGACATGGATCATTATGATCTGCCCGATGCGGCAGGCCACTTCGGCCTGCACGGGGGCGTGTATGTGGCAGAAACACTGATGGCTGCGCTGGACGAATTGCAGACCGAGTACGCGCGTGCCAAGGCCGACCCGGCATTCTGGGAGGAGTACCACTACGAGCTGGCGCATTATGTCGGCCGCCCAAGCCCGGTCTATCATGCGCGGCGCTGGTCGGAGGCGCTCGGTGGTGCGCAGATCTGGCTCAAGCGTGAAGACTTGAATCACACCGGTGCGCACAAGATCAATAATGCCATCGGCCAGGCGCTGCTCGCGCGGCGCATGGGCAAGAAGCGGGTGATCGCCGAAACCGGTGCCGGCCAGCATGGTGTGGCCACCGCGACGGTGGCGGCGCGCTACGGCATGGAGTGCGTGGTGTATATGGGCGCCGAGGACATCAAGCGCCAGGCCTCCAATGTGTTCCGCATGAAGCTGCTGGGCGCGACCGTGGTGCCGGTAGAGTCCGGCTCGAAAACGCTGAAAGATGCGCTGAACGAGGCGATGCGCGACTGGGTGACCAATGTCGATTCGACCTTCTACATTCTGGGTACTGCCGCCGGCCCGCATCCTTACCCTATGCTGGTGCGCGACTTTGTGTCGGTGATCGGCAATGAAGCCAAGGTGCAGATGCCCGAGGCCATCGGGCGCCAGCCGGATGTGGTGGTTGCCTGTGTTGGCGGCGGCTCCAATGCTATCGGCATGTTCTACCCGTATATTCCGCTCGAAGGCGTACGTCTGGTCGGCGTCGAAGCCGGTGGTGACGGGGTTGAAACCGGTCGCCATGCCGCACCTTTGTCGGCCGGCCGTGTCGGTGTATTGCACGGTTTCAAAAGCTACCTGATGCAGGATGCTAACGGCCAGATCATCGAAACCCATTCGGTGTCGGCCGGTCTGGATTACCCGGGGGTCGGCCCTGAACACAGCTACTTGAAAGATATCGGCCGTGCCGAGTATACCGCCATTACCGATGACGAGGCTTTGGCGGCCTTTCATGATTGCTGCCATCTGGAAGGCATCATTCCGGCGCTTGAGTCCAGCCATGCGCTGGCCTGGGCGGCCAAGGCTGCGCCAGACATGGACAAGGATCAGGTGATCCTGGTCAACCTGTCCGGTCGTGGCGACAAGGATATCAATACTGTGGCCGGCCTAGTCGGCATGACGCTGTAAAGGGGAAGTCCATGTCGCGTATTGCTGCATGTTTTGCCAGGCTCTCTGGCGCCAAGGCGCTGATTCCGTTTATTACCGCCGGCGATCCGAGTCCCGGCCTGACCGTCGAATTGATGCACGGTCTGGTGGACGGCGGTGCCGATATCATCGAACTGGGCGTGCCGTTTTCCGACCCGATGGCCGATGGTCCGGTGATCCAGAAGGCCTCCGAGCGCGCGCTGGCGCATGGGGTGGGGCTGAAGGATGTACTGGCGATGGTGGCCGAATTCCGCCAGCACAATGCCGATACCCCGGTCGTGCTGATGGGCTACCTTAATCCGGTCTTCTCCATGGGCTACGCCGAGTTTGCCCGTGCCGCTGCCGAGGCGGGGGTCGATGGCGTATTGACGGTGGATTGTCCGCCGCAAGAAGCGGGAGAATTGTCGGCGGCGCTGAAAGCGTCGGCACTGGATCCTGTATTCCTGATAGCGCCAACGACGACGGATGCGCGCGTGGCGGAAATCGCCGCTCATGCCTCCGGCTATGTCTATTATGTGTCGCTGAATGGGGTCACGGGTGCAGGTCATCTGGACATTGACGCTGTAGCAGGTAAAATTGCCGCCCTCAGACACCATATCCGTCTGCCTATCGGGGTGGGGTTCGGCATCCGCGATGCCGAGACTGCCCGTGCGCTGTCGGCAGCTGCCGATGCCATTATCGTAGGTAGTCGTTTGGTGCAGGAAATCGAGGCGGCAACAGAACAGACTGCCAAAGAGCAGTTGACCCGTCTGGTGGCCTCCCTCAAGGCTGCCATCCGTTAGTACACCCGTTCCCGGGGTCCGCAAGGATGCCTGGCCAGACTGTAAGGAATCTCGATGAGCTGGCTCAATAAGCTCTTGCCACCGAAGATCAAGCGGGAAAGCCGCTCCGACAAGACTTCTTCCGTTCCGGAAGGCTTGTGGAGCAAATGCCCTGCCTGTGAAGCTGTACTGTATTACACCGATCTGGAGAGCAATCTGCAGGTCTGCCCCAAGTGCAACCACCATAATGCACTGGATGCACGTGCGCGCCTGAACATCCTGCTGGATGAAGAGGGGCGGCGCGAAATCGGCGCCGAAGTCAAACCGATAGATATCCTCAAGTTCAAGGACAGCAAGAAATATCCCGACCGTCTGGCCGCCTCGCGTGCGGCTACCGGCGAGGATGATGCGCTGGTGGTGATGCAGGGCAGCATGCTGACCGTACCGGTTGTCGTGGCGGCTTTCGAGTTCCGCTTTATCGGCGGCTCGATGGGCTCGGTGGTCGGCGAGCGTTTCGTGCGTGGCGTGCAGGCTGCAGTCGAGGCGCGTACGCCCTTTGTCTGTGTGGCCGCATCCGGTGGCGCACGCATGCAGGAGGGGCTGAATTCGCTGATGCAGATGGCCAAGACCAGTGCCGCACTGGACTTGCTGACGCAGGCGAAACTGCCGTTTATTTCCATTCTGACCGACCCGACCATGGGTGGGGTATCGGCTTCATTTGCCTTTTTGGGCGATGTGGTGATTGCCGAACCCAATGCCCTGATCGGCTTCGCCGGCCCGCGCGTGATCGAGCAGACCGTGCGCGAAACCCTGCCCGAAGGCTTTCAGCGTGCCGAGTTCCTGCTGGAAAAAGGCGCGGTCGACATGATTGTCGACCGGCGCGAACTTAAGCAGCGTGTGGCGGATCTGGCTACCTTGCTGCTGCGTGAGCCTGCGCTCGTCTGAGTCTTTGTTGATTTGTACTTCCCGCCGCCAGGCTGCAAAGCCTGGCGGTTTTGTTTTTATGTGGTCATGAGTTTTGTCTTTGTCATTTATGTTTCGTGTCTGTGTTTTGACCGTGGTGTTGTTCTTCAGTGTCTTTGTGCTGACAAGGCTGGACTCCAGCCAGGCCAACTGGATCTTGCAAGAGCATGGTCCGGTTGAGGCATTGTCGGCTTTGCTGTACCTGCTGGCGGCCGGTTATTTGCTATGGGCACGCCCCATCTCGTGGGGTACAGGGTGGCCTGCCGCTTTTGCCCTGCTGCATCTGGCCGTGCGCGAGGCGGGTTTGCGTAGTGCCTTGCTCGGCGGCAAGGGCACGGAGCTTGCCTATTATCTGGACCCCGCCGTTGTCTGGCCCCTGAAAATCGTGGCCTTGCTGGTGCTGGGCGCGACGCTGTGTACGGTTTTGCTATTGCTGCGCGCAGTGCCGGCCTTGTTGCGGGCTTTTTTTCATGGCGATGCCGCCGCGTGGTGGCTGGCGCTGGCTTTTGCCTATGGCGCATTTGCCCAGGTATTTGATAACTGGCACAAGCTGTTCGGGTCCGGCTATTTCGCCTGGCAGTCGTGGTTTTTACCGCTGGAAGAGTTCGGCGAACTCGGTATGGCGCTTGCGCTATGCTTTGCCGTTATCACTTGGTGCTCTGCACCGCGTACGTTTAGCAGCGAGACGGAAGCCAGGCTATGAAAGCCCACTGGCTGGTTTTTGCCGTTGCAGCATTTTTGTCGGCCTGCAGCAGTCATAGCCCGCCGACTGTGCCGGCCAGACTGGTTCCCGTGCAGCAGTTTGCCCAGACCATGTTGCCCCATGCGACACCCGCTGCCCGCCAGTTGGGTGTGGCGCCAGAAGTGATTGTTGCGCATGCTGCGCTGGAAAGTGGCTGGGGGCAGCGGCCTATCCGCCATCCTGATGGCAGCGATAGCCATAATCTCTTTAGCCTGAAAGCGACACCGTCGTGGCAGGGCGAGACAGTGTCCATTTTAACGACCGAATTCATACGGGGACGCAAGCTTAAGCGTGTCGAACGTTTCCGTGCCTATCCTTCGTTTGGTGCCGCATTTGCCGACTATGCATCCTTGCTTGGTGGTTTGCCGCGTTATGAGGCCGTGCGGGGAACGGGGACGGATGAGCGGGCCTTTGCCTGTGCCTTGAAGCAAGGCGCTTATGCAACCGACCCGGCTTATGTAGACAAATTGATCAGGGTGACCGGCGTTTTGCGCCAGGTGCTGCCGGAGGCTGAATCGGGCGTCTGATGGGGCGCCAGCTTGGTGTCTGCTGAAACTATGTCATGGAATGTCTATGTGAATCAATGTCTTGCCGTATATCTGAGGTGTTGCATTAAGCGGTAATTGTGAGGTAGTATGCGCTCCCTTTAGTTCACCCGGCTGTTTGGGTTTGACAGGAGTCAGTTTGCGCAAGCACATTCTTCTTTTCCCGTTCGTCGTCTTATTCCTCGCTGCCTGTGGCAGCGCAGTCAGTCAGCCTCAGGCTGAAAAGTCCGCCAGTGGCCAGTTACAGCCACGTTTTACCGCCAGTGCGCCCGTTGCCAGTGTTGCCGTAGCACAGCCCAAGCCAGCTGCCGTGCCTTCGGACCCCATTGGTGCGTTTACCTATACCATGCTGCCGCACGCTGAAGATGCGGCACAAGCGCTCGGGGTGGACCCGGCGATTATCATCGCACATGCTGGTCTGGAAAGTGGTTGGGGCAAAAAACCTATCCGTTTTGCCGATGGCCGCGACAGCTACAATCTGTTCAGCCTGAAAGCGTATGACTCGTGGACCGGCGATACGGTCAAGATCCGTACCACCGAGTATCTGGGTGGGCGCAAAGTCAAGAAAACCGAAACCTTCCGCGCTTACCCGTCATTTCAGGCTGCATTCGAGGACTACGCGTCCTTGCTCGCCAAGAACCAGCGTTACGCCAAGGCGCTGGGGCAGGGCGACAACGCCAAGGGTTTTGCTCAGGCTTTACACAAAGGCGGCTATGCCACCGATCCGCGCTATGTCAGCAAGTTTGCCAGTGTGACCAAAAAAGTGCGCCGGGTCAGTGACCGCATGAGCGCATAAACTGGAACACACTGTCTGACATGATGCAAAACGCCAGCCTCTGGGCTGGCGTTGCTGCGTGGTGCGCCGGATCAGGCCAGTTGTTCAGCCGTGATGGCGTTTTCGCAGCGCCGTATCTTGATAAAGAACAATACGGTCAGGGCGATGGTGGTCGCGATGCCGATCAGCGTAGCCATAGGCAGCGCCAGTCCGAAGCCTATCGGCGCATTGGCCAGATATGTCACGCATACGCAGGTCATGAAGATGGCCGGCACGGTGGCAATCCAGTGGAATTTGCCGTGGCGCAGCAGATAGGCCGCCGCCGTCCACAGCATAATGCTGGCCGTGGTCTGGTTGGCCCAGCCGAAGTAGCGCCAGATCACATTGAAATCGACCTTGGTCAGCGCATAGCCGATGACAAACATGGGAATGGCAATTAGTAAGCGCTTGGTGATGGCTTTTTGCGGCATTTTGAAAAAGTCGGCGATGATCAGGCGCGCCGAACGGAATGCCGTGTCGCCCGAGGTGATCGGCAACACGATCACGCCCAGTACCGCCAGTACGCCGCCGGTCATGCCCAGCAGCGAAGTGGAGACTTCATGTACTACCTTGGCCGGGCCGCCGGCCGCCATGGTGGCATTCAGTGCTTCAGGCGTGTCGTAGAAGGACAGGCCCAGCGTGCACCAGATCAGCGCAATAATGCCTTCGCCTATCATGGCGCCGTAGAACACGAAGCGGCCGTTCTTTTCGTTTTGCATGCAGCGTGCCATCAAGGGTGACTGGGTGGCGTGAAAACCCGACAGGGCGCCGCAGGCGATGGTGATGAACAGCAGGGGCCACAAAGGCAGTTCACCCGGGTGCATATTGGCCGTGAGATCCAGCCCTGCCGAGTAGAAGGTCTTGTCGCTGAGTCCCAAACCGATAATGAGACTGAGCGACATAAACAGCAGCAGTGCGCCAAAGAGCGGATAGACGCGGCCGATGATCTTGTCTACCGGCACAATGGTGGCGAGGATGTAGTAGGCAAAAATAACACCGGTCCAGATGGCGATATTGCTGCCGGTCAGATTGGACAGCAGGCCGGCCGGGCTCAGTACAAAGACGACACCAACCAGCAGGAGCAGGATGATGGCAAAGACGTTCATGAAATGCTTCATGAACGTGCCCAAATGGGTGCCGACTACGCTGGGCACCGATGCGCCATTGGCGCGTACGCTGAGCATGCCCGAAAAGTAGTCATGCACCGCACCGGCAAAGATGCAGCCAAAGACAATCCACAACATCGCGACCGGGCCATACAGTGCGCCCAGAATGGGGCCGAAGATGGGGCCGATGCCGGCAATGTTCAGCAGCTGGATCAGCCAGACCTTGGCGGTGGACATTTCGACATAGTCGACGCCGTCGGCCAAGCTGGCGGCCGGGGTCGGGCGCTCGGGCTTGATACCGAATATTTTTTCAACAAGGGTGCCATAGGCAAAATAACCTGCCAGCAGCAGGGCGCAGCACAGGGCAAACCAGACCATGGTGTAAGTCCTCTATTTCTCTTGAGCAGATATGGCCTTGCCGCTTTGGGTTCTGTTGACCTCTTATATCTGTCCATCCGGACAGCAAGGGCAAGGCCTCGATGCAGGGCTGTTTTATCTGGCATCAGCCAGAGCCGCTTGCTCAGGTCAAAATAATGGCTGCGTGTGCGATTTGCTATGACATAACTCAAGAAAGATGATGCTCGCTTACTTTTTAAGCAGAAAAACCTGTTCCTGCTGCCATATACCTGTGCACTTAAGGCGATAGCCTGATCTGCTGGGCTATTTCGCCTGCCAGTTGCGTCGTGCCGCGACTCAGTGCCTCGATTAATGCCGGGTAGCCATCACCGCGTTGCATGGCCTGGATATCAAATGGCCGGCTTAAGCGCACCTTGCCTTTTTCATCCAGATAGCTGTAACGCCCGGTCAGTTGGGCGTAACCCTGATAGCTGCCATTGAACTGTTCGAATACAACCTGAATTTTGCCTGCGGGCGTGGCCGTAGCGGGTGGCTGTAATGCGGTCAATTGGCTGCTGAGCTGGCGGGCGAGTATTTTATCTGGCGCCTCCGCCCACTGGTGGTACTGCGCCAGACTGACTTGTACCGGGCTTTCGCGGTACACGATGCTGGAGCCGGACAGATAGTCGGGCAGTTTGACCTCCAGCGGGATGCTGGCGCGCAGGTCCGTCGTGGTGCCAGTAGCCGGGCTTTGTAACAGGTAATAGCTGACCTTGGGTGCACTGGCGCAGGCGCCAAGTGCCAGTAGCAAGGAGAGCAGGAGGGCGCGCTGCTTCATGGTCGGGCTCCCTTGGGGGTCGGGTCGGGGGTGCTGCGATCAAACAGCAGCGCATTCGGGCTTTCGTTCAAAGTTCGCACCACCGGTCGTGTTTCCTGTAGCAGTGCGCCCAGTGTGTTGAGTGTCTGACTGAGTTCGCTATAGGCGACCGAGCCTTTGGAGAAACCATCCAGCGTAGTGCCAAGCTTGGTCAGTGTCTGGCGCAATTCGGCCGGCAGCGCCTGGGCGTCCGGACTGGCGACCAGGCTGTTGAGCGACTGGGACAGCTTGCCAGCTTCGCTTGCCGCGATGCGGGTTTCATTCAGTGCGCCATTGGCGCTGTCCAGCGTTTGCTCAAGCTTGAGGGCATTGAGCTTGTCCAGCAGGGCGATGACCTTGTTTTCTATCTGCGACAGCCCGCCGCTATTGCTGGTCGGCAAAATCGGGTAACCACGGTAAGGCTTGGGTAGCGTGTTGAGGCGCTTGCCTGAGAAGTCGATGTCGATAAACAGCGCGCCGCTTAGCAAGTTGCCGGTCTTGAGCTTGGCGACCATGCCGTTCTGGATAGCCTGGTCGATGCGCTTTTGCCAGAAGGCTTGCGGGCGTTCGCCGGTTTCATCGTCAAAACGGCCGACTTCTATTTTCAGCAGTACCGGAATGGCGCGCTTGCCTGTCGCATTCGTGGCGAGAGCCGGGGTGAATAGCGGTACGGCGGCTACCGTGCCGATGCGGATGCCGCGATATTCGACGGGCGCGCCAATCTGCAAGCCGCGCACCGACTCATCGAACAGGGCGACAAAGGGAAGCTGCTGTTCGTAGTAAAGGTTGCTGGCGCTCTCTTCACTGGCGTATAGCGTGAACTTGCTCTGGTTGGCGACGCGATCGCCCAATTCGTGGCCAGATGGCACATCAAACGAGATGCCGCCACCTAGCAAGGTGGCGAGCGAGCCGACATTGACCGAAATGCCATTGGCCGACAGGTTGAAGCCGACGCCGCTGGTGAGCCAGAAACGCGAATTGGCGGTGACCAGCTGGTCGTAAGGGCGCTTGATAAATAGCTGGTAGCGCATTTCGCGTGCGGCGGTGTCGAATTCGGCCTTTTCGATGCGGCCGACTTCAAAGTGCTGGAATAGCACCGGATCTCCGACATTCAGCGTTTTGACGTCGCGGGCATTGAGTTGCAGGCGCAAGCCCGGTACATCCGGTGCGGTAATGGGCGGGGTGGCCAGTACCTTGAATTCGCGGCTAAGCTCGCCGCTTTTGCCGGGCTGGAACTTGATATAAACACCGGACAGCAGCGTGGACAAACCGCTGACGCCACCATTTTCTACCCGTGGGCGTACCACCCAGAACTGGCTGTCCTGAAACAGCAGTGGCGCAGCACTCTTGTCCAGCTGAGCCTTGATAATGACGGCGGTGTGGTCCGGTGCCAGGCTGACTTCGCTGACCTTGCCGATATTGACGTCGAGAATCTTGATCTGGGTCTTGCCGACCTCGATGCCTTCTGCAGAGGGCAGATGCAGGGTGATTTGCGGGCCCTGATTGCTCCAGGTGGTGTACACCATCCACAAGCCGGCGATCAGGGCAACGATGGGAACAATCCAGACCAGCGAGAGCTGGCGCAATTTGGCGACCCGGGCGATGGGCTGTTTGTTGTCCGCAGGTTCAGTCATGGGCGGGGTTTTCCTTGTTGACGCGTTTATCCCAGATCAGGCGGATATCGAAACTCATGGCGGCGAGCATGGTGAATACCACCACGCCGGTAAACGAGAGGGCGGCCACGCCGGGGTAGACCGACATGATCTTTCCCATGCGCACCAGTGCGACCAGAATGGCGACGACAAAAACGTCAACCATGGACCAGCGCCCTATCAGCTCGGTAACGCGGTAAAGCTGGGTGTAGCGGCGGGCACTGACGGTTTCACCTGCCCCTTTGCGTAGCTGGGCGGCAATGCATAGCAGGGATAGTGCGGCGAATTTGGCGATGGGCACCAGCACACTGGCGATAAAAATAATCAGTGCAATCGGGTAGGAGCCGATATTCCACATGATGACCACGCCTTCGAGGATGGTCGAGGCCTCGCTGCTGCGCAGGCTTTCGGTCAGCATGATGGGGTAGAGGTTGGCCGGGATATACAAGATAGCTGCAGTCAGTAGCAAGCCGACCGTCAGTTGCAGACTGTGCGGGCGGCGTGTGCTTAGGCGGTGCGCACAGCGCACGCAGCGGCGGGCGTCTTTTGGGTTGCGCTTGTCGCAAGCCGGGCAGCTTTGCTCGCCATCTGTCCAGGGCTGGGTCGGGTCGTCGCCATATAGTTGTGCCAGCTTGAAGTTCAGCCAGTGCTTGTCTACCAGTGAAGCAGTTTTGGTCAGCGACAGGCTGAACAGCAACAGGCTCCAGAAGGACAGGCCGAAATGGATTTCGGCCAGTGACGCCAGCTTGATCATGCTGACCAGAATGGCCAGCGCAAACACATCCACCATCATCCAGGGCCGGCTGGATGCCGCCAGCTGGGCGGCAGCGCGCAAGCCCGGCCAGCGTGCATTCAGGCGTAAGGCTAAATAGACATAGAAGGTTGCCGCCAGAAACAGGGCGGGGGTAAACAGCAGTACCAGCAGCAACAGATCGGCAATCAGTACAAAGTCTTCGTGAAACAGGATCTCGGCGCTGCTGAAAATAGTGATTTGCTGGTGTACGCCCTCGACAGTCATGCCCAGTAGCGGGAAGGCGAAACTCAGGCAAAGAAAAATCATCGCCGCCAGTGCGTAGGCCAGCGTGCTGTCGGTGGCATGCAAAGGGATGCGGCACAGTACATCGTTGCAGCGCGGGCAGCGAGCCAGCTGGCCAGCTTGTAGCGCGGGCAGGCCTAACTCTAGGTCGCAATGGGGGCATTGCATCGGATGTGCCGGCAGTGCCGCGTCTATGGGTAGCATGGGGTGGCTACCGTGAACGATGGGTAATGGGGCATCTGGAGGCATATCAAGATGGCGAATTATTCAATTTATGTATTCTAAGGCATGTGGCGCACCAGTGGCAGCGACGATTGCACAGCCATCCGGCGTAGAAACCGGCAGGTGAACCGTCATGGCAGGATGGCCGGGCGTGATTTTCTGCTTTGCAGCGTGCGTGATGGCCGTTACCATCGCTCACTTGATGAGTTTGTGTGGAGTTTGCATGTTGTCCCCGTCCCGCGTTCCCGCCTTGCGTTTTATTGCCAGCTGCAAACTGCCGACCCCATGGGGCGAATTTACCATGCATGGCTTCGAAGAAGCTTCCGGACAGGAGCATGTCGCGCTGACGCTGGGTGTGGTTGACGATGGTGCACCGGTGCTGGTGCGCCTGCATTCCGAATGTCTGACCGGAGATGCGCTGTTTTCGCTGCGTTGTGACTGCGGCTTCCAGCTGGAGGCTGCGCTGGACGCCATTGCCGAAGAAGGGCGCGGTGCTTTGCTCTATCTGCGCCAGGAAGGGCGCGGCATCGGCCTGATCAACAAAATCCGCGCTTATAAGCTGCAGGATGGGGGGGCCGATACGGTTGAGGCCAACGAGCAGCTGGGCTTTCCGGCCGATATGCGCGACTTCGGCATCGCTCGCGATATGTTGTCCGAGCTTGGCATCCACCAGGTGCGGGTGATGACCAATAATCCGCGCAAACTGGAGACGCTGAACCGTGTCGGCATCGCCGTGACCGAACATGTGCCGCTCAAAGTCGGGCGCAACAGCCATAACGACCATTACCTCAATACCAAGGCCGCCAAGCTGGGTCATCTGTTCTGAGGGAGTCGGGAATAGGGAATCGTGGTGTTGACGTGCTTGGGTAGGGTCGCCACACTTAAGCCCTGATCCCTGATCCCTGATCCCTGATCCCTGATCCCTGATCCCTGATCCCTGATCCCTGATCCCTGATCCCTGATCCCTGATCCCTGGTCCCTGATCCCTGATCCCTGATCCCTGATCCCTGATCCCTGATCCCTGATCCCTGATCCCTGATCCCTGATCCCTGATCCCTGATCCCTGATCCCTGATCCCTGATCCCTGATCCCTGATCCCTGATCCCTGATCCCTGATCCCTGATCCCTGATCCCTGATCCCTGATCCCTGATCCCTGATCCCTGATCCCTGATCCCTGATCCCTGATCCCTGATCCCTGATCCCTGATCCCTGATCCCTGATCCCTGATCCCTGATCCCTGATCCCTGATCCCTGATCCCTGATCCCTGATCCCTGATCCCTGATCCCTGATCCCTGATCCCTGATCCCTGATCCCTGGTTACGCCAGTTCCAGCGCGGTCAGTCCCTTTTCATCCAGCCGCAAATAGCCGCCGCGACCGTCGTGCCAGTCGGCAATCACCCAGCGCTCGCTATGGCGCGCCCCGTCGCTGATCGGGTAGCAGCCCGGCCTGTGGGTGTGGCCATGTATCAGTACTGGCCAGTCGTGCGCGGCCATCAACGCCAGCAATGCCTCCTCGGTCACATCACCGGCCTCGGTATAACCCTGTTCGCGTTTCATGCCCTCGCTCTGGCTGCGTGCCAAGCGGGCAATGGCATGGCGTTCGGCCAGGGTCTTGGCCAGTAGCGCCTTTTGCCACAATGGGTTGCGGCTCATTGCGCGGAACTGCTGGTAGGCGCTGTCGTCGCTGCACGCGGCATCACCGTGGCTGAGCAGGTAATGGCGGCCATGGACGGATAACAGGCTAGGGTCGGCCAGCAGCACAGCCCCGCTAGCTTGCTCAAAGCCGCGGCCCATTAAAAAGTCGCGGTTGCCGTGCATGACATAGAGCGGCGTGTGGCTGCTGAAGCGGCGCATGGCAGCCGTCATGCGGGTGTTGAAATCCGATGTGTCGTCATCCCCCACCCAGTATTCAAACAGATCGCCAAGAATATAGAGCGCATCGATCTGCCCGGCCCAATCTGTGAGCGTGCGTTCGAATAGCGTGGCAAGTTCAGGGACATCTTCGGACAGATGCAGGTCGGAAATGAAGTGGATGGGCATGAATGTGCGGTATCCGGGATGCGGGATCGGGGACCCGTCATAAAAAACGGGCAGCGGCCTATGCCATGGCTGCCCGACTGCATGGCTGCGGCATCCGGATACCCGATCCCGGATGCCGCTTTGACTTAGATGATCTCGGCCTTCTCGATCACGACGGCTTCTACCGGTACATCCTGATGACCGCCTTTGCGGCCGGTCTTGGTGCCTTTGATGCGGTCAACCACATCCTTGCCTTCCACGACCTTGCCGAATACGGCATAGCCCCAGCCATTGGACGTTTCGGACTGGAAGTTGAGGAAGTCGTTGTCAGCCACGTTGATGAAGAACTGGCTGGATGCCGAATGCGGTGCCGGGGTACGCGCCATGGCGATGGTGTAGTTCTGGTTCTTCAGGCCGTTATTGGCTTCGTTCTTGATATTGTCGCGTGTCGGCTTCTGCTCCATGTCGGCAGTAAAGCCGCCGCCCTGAATCATAAAACCGTTGATGACACGGTGGAAAATGGTGCCGTCGTAGTGGCCGTCTTTAACATACTGTTCAAAGTTGGCTGCAGTCACCGGTGCTTTTTCGCTATCCAGTTCCAGGACGATATCGCCGAAGTTGGTGGTCAGTTTGATCATGGTTTATGTCCTCGTTTGGGGTTTACTGCGCTGATTTGATAATGACTTTTTGGATGATGGTCGGCTCCATCGGCACATCCTGCATGCCGTCCTTGTAGCCGGTACGGCTCTTGGCGATGCGGTTGACGATGTCCATGCCTTTGCTCACTTTGCCGAATACGGCATAGCCCCAGCCTTGCGGGGTTTTGTTTTTGTGGTCGAGAAATTCATTGTCGGCCACATTGATGAAAAACTGGCTGCTGGCCGAATGCGGGTCGGATGTGCGTGCCATGGCGAGGGTGCCGATGCGGTTTTTCAGGCCGTTGTCGGCTTCATTGACTACGGTTGCCTTGGCCGGTTTTTGCGAGAGCGAACCGTCCTTGATCTCAAAGCCGCCGCCTTGCACCATAAAGCCGTCGATCACGCGATGGAACATCGTATTGTTGTACTGGCCGCTTTTGGCATAGGCCAGAAAGTTGGCGACGGTCTTGGGGGCTTTGGCTGCATCCAGCGTGACTTCGATCGTACCCTTATTGGTCACGAGATCCACCACCGGCGCGGCGAGGGTCAGGGCAGGCAGGGAACACAGCAGCAAAGAGGTAAGCAAGCGTTTCATGAGCAGTTCTCGTAACAGACGGGTTTTGCGAAACACGGATTCTAGCATAGCCATCATGCCCGCCCATCCCATCCTGAGTGTCGGCGTCTTGCTTGCCTTTCCTGATATCTTAATGGCATTTGCTATATGCCCACCTGAAGGATCCGGCGCAGCTGCCATGCTATATCGCGGTGCTGCTCAGTTGGGGTATTGCCCTGTTTGAATGACTGCAGGTGCCTGCCAGCCATATCGGTTTCAGCGTGCTGTCGCTGGAGCAACTCAAGATCACTCGGGAGGTGAGTTCGCTGACGGTCTTCATTCCTTTTGCCGTTTACTATATGAACCAGCCATTCACATGGGACTATGTCTGGGCTGCACTTCGCATGGTCGGGCCGGTGTATTTCATGTTTCGCCCCTGATTTTTGTATGCTTATGGGATTTTATTGCGCAGTTCGACTTGTTTTTGTAGTTTTCTAGCTGAATTTGCTTGTCTAAGTGCGCGGTCAGAGCTTAGACTCTGCGCTCTAAAAGCGACCACTATCCCGCTAATGGTATGGGTGGTGCGTGCGTACCAGACGAATTCAGACCACGGCCGCCTAAGCTGCCCGGAGACCCGCATGACCCGTTTTAAACAAACCTCATTGTTGATTGCCGCCTTGTTTGCCGCCGCGCCTGCGGTGCATGCCGCCGGCTTCCAGTTGTCCGAGCAGAGCATTGTCGGTCTGGGACGTGCCCATGCCGGTGCTGGCGTGGCCGGCGATGACTTGTCCGCCGTATTTTACAACCCGGCCGGTATGATGTTGCTGAACGGCACGCAAGTGCAGGGTGGCTTCACCTATGCCGAGATTGATGCGCCATTCGAGGGAACGACGACCAAAACGGGCAAGCGTTTCAGCGATAATGGCCGCGCCGGTGGCGAGGCGATTCCCAATGCCTTCTTCGTCAAGGAAATCAACGAGCGCACCCGTTTCGGTTTCGGTGTCACCGTGCCGTTCGGCCTGGGTTCCGGTTACGGCGAAAACTGGGATGGGCGCAACGAGGGCATCGAAGCCCATATCATGACCGTTGACCTGAATCCGTCGCTAGCCTACCAGTTGGATGACAAGTGGAGCATCGGTGCTGGCGTGTCGGCACAATATACCAAGGCCAACCTGAAAAAAGGTGCGCGAGGTGCTCCATCCAGCGTCAGTGGTGAAATTGAGGCCGATAGCTGGGACTACGGTTACAACCTGGGTCTGATGTACCAGTTCAATGCCGATAGCCGTGTTGGCCTGTCTTACCGTTCCAAGATTCAGCATGAGCCGGAGGGGGATTACACGGTGGAAGGCTTTCCTGAGGTGACGGGTTTGAATGGTGTTTATGGTGGCGCTAACAAGGTGACGACTCCCGAGTCCATCCTGTTGTCCGGCTATCACCGCGTTGACTCAAAGCTTGCGCTGACCGGCAGCTTGCGCTGGAGTAATTGGAGTCGTTACGACACTTTGACGACAGTGAACGATAGCGGGAAAGTGCCTGCTTCCATTATTGAAAACAATTGGAAAGCCAGCTGGTTTGCTTCGGTTGGTGCCGATTACAACTACAGCGACAAGCTGACCCTGCGCGGTGGTGTGGCCTATGAAACCAGTCCGGTACCGGATGCCGAACATCGCAGCCCGCTGATTCCAGATACCGACCGCGTGTGGCTGAGTCTGGGTGGCAGCTACAAGGTCGACAAGAATCTGACGCTGGATGCCGGTTATACCTATCTGATGGGTGTGGGTGATCGGGATATCAACGCTGCCGACTTCAAGGGCAGCTACAGCTCCATTACCGGCCACCTGATCGGTGTCGGCATGCAGTACCGCTTCTGATTGCACCCAGGCTTAAGGCTGGCAAATGTCAGCCTGTTTTATGCCTAGCTTGCAGAGCGGATCATTCCCGTTCTGCGCATCAGGTCGCATCGTGATAACACGCCGAAGCATCCGAAAAAAGGCCCTCCATAAGGAGGGCCTTTGCATGCAAGCCAGCATGCTGGCTTGTTCGGCGTGGCGGGGCAATCAGAACGCGAAGTGCTCGTCCTGCAAGCTCATCAGCGGCTTGGCGCCGGTTTTGATCTTGGCCTTGAGGCTTTCGACTTCAGGCAGGAGTTTGGCGTAGTAGAAGCGGGCCGTGGTGATCTTGGCGTTGTAGAACGCATCGTCGCCGCCGCCCAGCTTGCTGTACGCCACTTCCGCCATGCGTGCCCACAACCAGGCGTAGGTGATGTGGCCGATCAGGCGCAAGAAGTCGGTCGCTGCGGCGCCGGCTTCATCTTTATCCATCATCGACGCCATGCCGATGCCCATGGTGGTCTCACCAATTTCTTTCAGCAGTTTGGACAGTGGACCGACGAATTCGGCCAGTTGTGCATTGCCGGCATTGGCTTCGCAGAACTTGTGGATCTGCTTGGAGAATTTGCGCAGTTTGGCGCCTTGATCCAGCAATACCTTGCGGCCCAACAGGTCGATGGCCTGAATGCCGTTGGTGCCTTCATACAGTTGCGAGATGCGGCAATCGCGTACCAGCTGTTCCATCCCCCATTCGCGGATAAAGCCGTGGCCACCGAATACCTGCACGCCCATATTGGCCGCTTCGAAGCCGTTGTCGGTCATAAACGCCTTGGCCACCGGGGTGAGCAGGGCTACCAGATCTGCCGCGTCCTGACGCGCGTCGGCATCCGGATGCTTCTCTTCAATATCCAGTTGCAGCGCAAGCAGTGCGGTCAGGGCGCGGCCGGCTTCGGTGTACGCCTTTTGCGTCAGCAGCATGCGGCGCACGTCCGGGTGCACGATGATAGGATCTGCCGCCTTTTCCGGGAACTTGGCACCGGCTAGTGCGCGCATCTGCAGGCGCTCGCGGGCGTAGGTAAGTGCGCCCTGGAACGACGCTTCGCCTATGCCCAGACCCTGCATGCCGCAACC
This sequence comes from Craterilacuibacter sinensis, assembly GCF_009831765.1. GTDB lineage: Bacteria > Pseudomonadota > Gammaproteobacteria > Burkholderiales > Chromobacteriaceae > Craterilacuibacter > Craterilacuibacter sinensis. The sequence goes on from NZ_WSSB01000003.1 coordinate 240,854, forward strand.
CAGACGAGCAGCATTCATCATGGTGAACATGCACGACAGGCCCTTGTTCGGCTCGCCGATCAGATAGCCCTTGGCATTGTCGAGGTTGATGACGGCGGTGGCGTTGGCCTTGATGCCCATCTTGTGTTCGAGTGCACCGCAGGCAACCGGGTTGCGGCTGCCGTCGGCGTGGAATTTCGGCACGATAAACAGCGAAATGCCCTTCACATCCTTAGGTGCGTCCGGCAGACGGGCCAGCACCAGATGGATGATGTTGTCCGACATGTCGTGTTCGCCGGCCGAGATGAAAATCTTGGTGCCGGTGATGCTGTAGCTGCCGTCACCGTTAGGTTCGGCTTTAGTCTTGAGCAGCCCCAGATCGGTGCCGCAATGCGGTTCGGTCAGGCACATGGTGCCGGTCCAGCTGCCGTCGACCAGATGCGGCAGATAGGTATCCTTCTGCTCGGGGGTGCCGTGCGCATGGATGGCGGCGTAGGCGCCGTGCGACAGGCCGGGGTACATGCTCCAGGCGACGTTGGCCGAGCACTGCATCTCCATGATAGGGAAGGCCAGCGTCTTGGGCATGCCCTGACCGCCATAGGCCGGGTCGCAGTCGAGGCCAGTGAAACCCAGCTCGCAGAACTGCTGGTAAGCTTGCTTGAAACCTGCCGGTGTCTTGACGCTATGGTCGGCGGCATTGAATTCGCAGCCTTCTTCATCGCCGCTACGATTGAGCGGTGCAATTTCGTTTTCGCAGAATTGGGCTGCGGCTTCCAGATAGGAAGCGAAGATGTCCTGAGTCGCATCTTCATAGCCCGGCAGTGTCGGGATAATGTCCTGAACCTTGATCAGTTCATTCAGGACGAAGTCGAGGTCACGCAGGGGGGCTTTGTAGGCTGGCATCAGGGAAATCTCCTTTTTGTGTTGCTACCGGGGCTGTCCGGGTTATATTTTGTCGTGCTGCCAGTATTTGCCAACAGCATTCAAACGTATGTTTAAATTACTTGCGCCGGTTTTGCAATCCCTGTGCCGATAATTTTTTATTTTCGATGTGCGTCAGTGCGGATGAATAGCTAAAAGTGCGACATTTTTTGCATAAATATATGCCGGATCGGGATATGGTGTTCGCCAACCGCTATTTGCGGCCACTGGCGCCCTGGCTGGACAGACCGGCTTACTGGAGCTGGAACCGGCGCAAGGTTGCGCTGGCTTTTGCTGTCGGTTTGTTCTCCGGCTTGATGCCGGGGCCGACGCAAATGCTGGCAGCGGCGTTGCTGGCGCTCGTGCTGCGGGTCAATCTGCCGGTGGCACTGGCGACGACCTTGTATACCAATCCCTTTACCTATCTGCCGCTGTACTGGCTGGCCTATGAGTACGGGCGTTTTTTGCTTGATGTCAACGGCGCGGAGAGTATGAGTACTCCTCCTCCTGAGTTGCATAATCTGGATTTCGCATCGTGGTTGCACGCTTTTATTTTGTGGTGCCAATCACTTGGTCTGCCCTTGCTTTTGGGCGTGCCGGCACTGGGCTTGACCCTTGCCGTGACCGGCTATTTGCTGGTTCGCCTGGCATGGCGGGCCTATCTGGTTTTTCAGCTCAAAAAAAGAAGGCGCAAGCGTGGATCTCACTGAACAACAACTTTCCAGTACACAGGTGTATCAGGGTCATTTTCTTAAGGTAAGCCGTGACAGTGTCCGTTTGCCGGATGGCAAAACAGCGACACGCGAATATATCCAGCACCCCGGTGCGGTCGCCATTCTGGCGTTGAACCAGGCTGGGGAGCTGATTCTTGAGCGGCAGTACCGTTACCCTTTGGGGCGCTCTTTTATCGAGATTCCCGCCGGCAAGATGGATGCGGATGAAAGCCATGCCGACACGGCCAGACGCGAGTTATGGGAGGAGACCGGCTATACGGCTGAGCACTGGTCATTGCTGGGCTCGGCCTACCCGTGTATCGGCTATTCAAATGAGGTGATCCACTATTATCTGGCAGAAGGTCTGCAGCAGAACGAGCGGCAACTGGATGACGGGGAGTTTATCGAGGTGCTCGCTTTGCCTCTGGACGAGGTACTGGCTATGGCAGGAGATGGCCGCATCAGCGACAGCAAAAGCATTGTAGGTTTGAGTTTTTTGCGTGCCCGTCTGGCGGCGCGATACCAAGATGAACCCGGCTGACCCGCGCATAGACAGGCGTGGCGCACGCCGGATTCAGATGGGCTGCAAGGCCAGGCTGAAAGTGCTGATCAGTGGTGAGCTGTTTTACGGTGAATGTATCGAGCTTTCCGTGCGGGGCTTATCGGTGCGTACTGCGTTTGTGCCGCAGTTTGGCGAAAGTGTCGAGATTGTGCTGATGGTGGCGGGTATGGGGGCATTACCCGCGGCGCCTTTGTACCTTGTGGCCGAGGTGCGCCGTTGCAACGAGGTGGTGCCGGGCCATTTGTACGATATCGGCTTTGCCATTGTCGGACGCAAGGCTTGTTCTGCATGAAATGGCGTGGTGACTTCAACCCAATCGACCGGCATTGTGCCGGTTTTTTGTTGCAATTTTTTTGCTTTAACTGCGCTCTCTCGCTATACCCAAAAAAACAGCAAACAATATGAAACAGACACTCTAGATGCAAGGGGGATGCGGTTGCATGGCGCATTCGTGTGCCTCCCTGCAAACAGCAAGGAGTAGCGCCATGTCCGCAGATATCTTCAGCCACTATGCTGCCCGTTACGACAAAAGCCGGGAAGAGGAATACACCATTCAGGAGTTTCTGGCCTTGTGCAAACGCGAGCCTGGTACTTATGCCACGGCGGCCGAGCGCATGCTGCAGGCCATAGGCGAGCCTGAACTGGTTGACACCCGTCACGATGCCCGCTTGTCACGCATTTTTTCCAACAAGATGATCAAGGTTTATCCCGCCTTCCGTGATTTTTACGGCATGGAGGAGGTGATCGAGCAGGTGGTGTCCTACTTCCGTCATGCGGCACAAGGTCTGGAAGAGAAAAAGCAGATTCTCTATTTGCTGGGGCCGGTGGGCGGCGGGAAAAGCTCGATTGCCGAGCAGCTCAAGTCGCTGATGCAGGATGTACCGTTTTATGCCATCAAGGGCAGCCCGATTAACGAGTCGCCGCTGGGTCTGTTCAATGTCGAGGAAGACGGTGCCTTGCTTGAGGAAGAGTTCGGCATTCCGCGCCGCTACCTTAAAACCATCCCCAGCCCATGGGCTGTCAAGCGCCTGCATGAGTTTGGCGGGGATATCGAGCAGTTCCGCGTGGTCAAGCGCTACCCGTCCGTACTCAAGCAGGTCGCAGTGGCCAAGACCGAGCCTGGCGATGAGAACAATCAGGATATTTCGTCACTGGTGGGCAAGGTCGATATCCGCAAGCTGGAAAAATATGCGCAGGATGATCCGGACGCGTACAGCTTCTCCGGCGGCCTGTGTCTGGCCAACCAGGGCTTGCTCGAGTTTGTCGAAATGTTCAAGGCGCCGATCAAGGTATTGCATCCTTTGCTGACCGCGACACAAGAGGGCAATTACAAGGGCACCGAAGGCTTTGGCGCGATTCCGTTCGAAGGCATTATTCTGGCGCACTCCAACGAGTCCGAGTGGAAACAGTTCAAGAACAATAAAAACAACGAAGCCTTTCTGGACCGTATTTACATTGTCAAAGTGCCTTACTGCTTGCGTGTCTCGGACGAAGTGAAGATTTACGACAAGCTTATCGTCAACTCTTCGCTGGGTTCTGCGCCTTGTGCCCCCGGAACGCTGAAGATGATGGCGCAATTCGCGGTGCTGTCGCGCCTGAAGGAGCCGGAAAATTCCAGCCTGTTCAGCAAGATGCTGGTGTATGACGGCGACAGCCTGAAGGATACCGACCCCAAGGCCAAGAGCCAGCAGGAGTACCGCGATTATGCCGGGGTCGATGAAGGCATGAACGGGCTGTCGACACGCTTCGCCTACAAGATTCTGTCCAAGGTGTTCAACTTCGATCATGCTGAAGTGGCGGCCAATCCGGTGCATCTGTTGTATGTGCTGGAGCAGCAGGTCGAACGCGAGCAGTTTCCGCCCGAGACCGAGCAGCGCTATCTGACTTTCCTCAAGGAATATCTGGCACCCAAGTATGTCGAGTTTATCGGCAAGGAGATCCAGACAGCTTATCTGGAGAGCTATTCCGAGTACGGGCAGAATATTTTTGACCGCTATGTCACGTTCGCCGACTACTGGATACAGGATCAGGAATTCCGAGATCAGGATACCGGCGAAATTTTCGATCGTGCCTCGCTCAATGCCGAGCTTGAGAAGATAGAAAAGCCGGCGGGGATTTCCAATCCCAAGGATTTCCGCAACGAGATTGTCAACTTCGTCCTGCGTGCCCGGGCCAATAACCATGGCAAAAATCCGGCCTGGACCAGTTACGAGAAGCTGCGCACGGTCATAGAGAAGAAAATGTTCTCTAACACCGAGGAGCTATTGCCGGTGATTTCGTTTAATGCCAAAGCCAGCGTCGAGGACTCGAAGAAGCACGAGGATTTTGTCAATCGCATGGTGGAGAAAGGCTATACCCCGAAACAGGTACGCTTGTTGTGCGAATGGTATTTGCGCGTACGCAAGTCGTCCTGAACGGATAAGGCCGGGTTGCCCTTGCAGGCAGCCCGGACCCCTTGAGCCGAAGGGAGACCAGCATGGCCAATATCATAGATCGCCGTTTGAATGGTAAGAACAAGTCTGCAGTGAACCGCGAGCGTTTTTTGCGCCGTTTCAAAGGGCAGATAAAAGATGCGGTAGCCAAGGCCATCAAGGGTCGAAGCATTACCGATATCGAGAGTGGCGAAACCATCTCCATTCCGGTGAAGGATATTTCCGAACCGGCGTTTCGTCATGGCAAGGGCGGGGTGTGGGAGCCTGTCCATCCGGGTAACCAGGAGTTTGTCAAAGGTGACCGCCTGCCGCGCCCGCAAGGCGGCGGTGGGGGCGGTAGCGGTTCGGGCAAGGCCAGCCAGGATGGGGAGGGCGAGGATGCTTTCGCCTTCGAGCTGTCGCGCGAAGAGTTCATGAATGTGTTTTTTGATGATCTGGCGCTGCCCAATCTGGTCAAGACCCAGCTTACCGGTATCACCGAAATGAAGACGGTGCGTGCCGGTTTTACCAATGACGGTACGCCGGCCAATATCAATATCGTGCGCTCTTTGCGTGGTGCGCTATCGCGGCGTATTGCCATGGCCGCGCCCACGCTGACAGAACTGGACGAGTCGGAGGAAGAGCTGGACGAGCTGATGGAGTCCGGCATGGAGGCAGATCTGGATATGCGCGAGCGCCGGCGTCGCATCCATATGTTGCGCGAGAAGCTGGCGGCCATCCCGTTTATCGACCCGTTCGATTTGCGCTACAACAATCGCGTCAAGCAGCCGACGCCCTCCAGTCAGGCGGTGATGTTTTGCCTGATGGATGTGTCCGGTTCGATGGATGAGCAGAAAAAAGACATGGCCAAGCGCTTTTTCATCCTGCTTTATCTTTTTTTGCAGCGCACCTACGACAAGATAGAGCTGGTGTTTATCCGCCACCACACCAGTGCGGTTGAAGTGAACGAGCATGATTTCTTTCACTCGCGCGAGTCGGGCGGCACGGTGGTGTCGTCGGCGCTGAACCTGATGAAAGAGGTGGTGCAAAAACGCTATGCGGGTAGTGAGTGGAATATCTATGCCGCTCAGGCGTCCGATGGTGATAACTGGGACAGCGACTCGGCCAACTGCGCCCGCATTCTTGAGACGGCTCTGATTCCGGTGTGCCAGTACTATGCCTATATCGAGATCACCGAAGGTGAGCCGCAGAATTTGTGGTACGAGTATCTGAAGGTCAAGGACGCGCACAAGCACTTTGCCATGCAAAAAATACGCTCGGCCGCTGATATCTATCCGGTGTTCCGCGAGCTGTTCAAGAAACAGCAGGGGGTGAGCAAATGATACCGATTTCCACCGGGTCCGAATGGACTTTTGATCTGATCGCCGAATACGATGCGGCCATTCGCGAAGTCGCGGTCGATGAGTTCAAGCTGGATGTTTACCCGATACAGCTAGAAGTCATTACGGCCGAGCAGATGATGGATGCCTACTCGTCGGTCGGCATGCCAGTGAATTACCATCACTGGAGCTTCGGCAAGCATTTTGTGGCGACCGAGAAAAGCTATAAACGCGGCCAGATGGGTCTGGCGTATGAAATCGTGATCAATTCCAGCCCTTGTATCGCCTATCTGATGGAGGAAAATTCGGCCACCATGCAGGCGCTGGTGATTGCCCATGCCGCCTATGGCCATAATTCGTTTTTCAAGGGGAATTATCTGTTTCGCGCCTGGACCGATGCCTCGGATATTGTCGACTACCTGATGTTTGCCAAGCAATATATCGGCCAGTGTGAAGAGCGCTACGGCATCAGTGCGGTGGAGGAGTTGCTCGACTCGTGTCATGCGCTGATGAACTATGGCGTCGACCGTTACAAGCGTCCGGAAAAATTGTCGCTGGCGCAGGAGAAAGCGCGGCAGACCGAGCGCGAGCAATATCTGCAGACCCAGGTAAACGATTTGTGGCGCACGATCCCCAAGCGCGAGCGTGATGCTGGCGCGCATGCCGCACAACGATTTCCGTCTGAGCCGCAGGAAAATCTGCTGTATTTCATCGAGAAGGCGGCACCCCTGCTTGAGCCGTGGCAGCGCGAGATTGTGCGTATCGTGCGCAAGATTGCCCAGTATTTCTATCCGCAGCGCCAGACACAGGTCATGAACGAGGGTTGGGCGACCTTCTGGCACTACACCATCCTCACCCGCCTGTACGATAAGGGATTGGTGACAGATGGCTTTATGATGGAATTCCTGCAAAGCCATACCAATGTGGTGGCACAACCGCCGGTGACCTCAAACTGGTATAGCGGCATTAATCCTTACGCCTTGGGTTTTGCCATGTTCCAGGATATCCGGCGTATTTGCGAAGCGCCGACGGATGAAGACAGGGCCTGGTTTCCCGATATTGCCGGCACGCCTTGGCGCGATACGCTGGAATTCGCCATGAAGAACTTCAAGGACGAGAGTTTTATTTCACAGTACCTGTCGCCCAAGCTGATACGCGACTTCCATTTTTTTGCGCTGCGGGATGACGACAGGGATGACAAGCTGGAGATTTCGGCCATCCATGACGAGGAGGGCTATCGCAAGGTACGCGAGCTATTGGCGGATCAGTACAATCTGGGCTCGCGTGAGCCGAATATCCAGGTGTGGTCGGTCAATATGCGCAAGGATCGTTGCCTGACTCTGCGTCATACCATGCATAACCGGCGCCCGCTGGACAGGGGCAGCGCATGCGAGGTGCTCAAGCATATTGCCCGCTTGTGGGGCTTTGATGTCAGGCTGGAGAGCGTGGATACCGACGGTAGCGTGCGTGAGCACTTTGAAATCAAGGCGCCGGCCGAGACGATGGCGTATTGAGTCAGACAACAAGACCCTGCCCCGCATACCAGTGGGGCAGGGTCTTGTTTTGCTTAACGCAGGGCCAAAACATCCTGCATGTCGAACAGGCCATGCGGCTTGTCTTGCAGCCAGCGGGCAGCACGTACGGCGCCGCCGGCAAAAGTGGCGCGACTGGAGGCTTTGTGCGTGATTTCAACGCGTTCGCCCAGCGCAGCAAACAAGGCAGTATGGTCACCCACGATATCGCCGCCACGCACGGTCGCAAAGCCTATGGTGCCGGGGTCGCGCTCGCCGGTTACGCCTTCACGTCCGTACACGGCGCAGCTTTTAAGGTCACGCCCCAATGCATCGGCAATGACTTCGCCCATGCGTAATGCGGTACCGGATGGTGCGTCGACCTTGTGGCGGTGGTGCGCCTCGATGATTTCGATGTCGTAGCCGTCATCCAGTACCCGCGCCGCCATATCCAGCAGCTTGAAAGTCAGGTTGACCCCCACGCTGAAGTTGGCGGCAAACACGATGGCGATGTGTTCGCCGGCATCGCGGATGGCCGCCTTGCCCGCTTCGTCAAAGCCGGTGGTGCCGATAATCATGTCGACCTTGGCCGCGATGCAGGCCTGCATATGCTGCAGCGTGCCTTCGGGGCGGGTGAAGTCGATCAGGATGTCTGCACCAGTTAGTGCGGCTTCCAGATCGCTGGAGATGGCAACGCCGGTATGCTGGCCGATAAAAAGGCCGGCATCCTGTCCGATAAAGCCGGAGTCCTCACGCTCGAGAGCGGCATGCAGGCGAGTGGCAGGCGTGGCAAGAATGGATTCGATCAGCGCGCGACCCATGCGGCCGCCCGCACCCACGATAACAATATTCTGTGGCTGCATCATGCGTTCAGTTCTTGGAAGGGATAATAGGGGCGGGCACATAGTTGTCAGGCAGGCCTTGACCTTCAACCGATACAACGCTGTCCGCATTGAAAATTACGGTGACCAGACGCTCTTCTGCCGGCTTGCCCTGGCGCTCGAGGACGTATTTGTAATCCCAGCGGTTAGCGTGAAACGGGTCTGCCAGCAAGGGCGTACCCAGCAAGAAGCGAACCTGGTTGCGGGTCATGCCGGGCTTGACCTTCAGCACCGATGCCTCGCTTACCTCATTGCCTTGCTCGATCACCATGCGGTGCGGGGTGAACCAGTTGATAGGGTTCATGCTGCTGCAGCCTGCCACAAACAGCAGTGCCGGAATCATCAGGATTTTGTTCATCGTGCTCATACCGGGCAAACCGGGTTGGGTAAACTATTAAAAGGCTTTATGATACAGAATCACGCCAACAAGTTATAACACGATGAATAAAGCCAGTCACCTCAAGGATATCGGGCTTAAGGCTACCGGTCCGCGCCTCAAGATTCTTGAACTGTTCGAGAGCAGTACGCTGCGCCACTTGTCAGCCGAGGATGTCTATAAAAAAATGCTGACCGAGGAGGTCGATATCGGCCTTGCTACCATTTACCGCGTACTGACCCAGTTCGAGCAGGCGGGCATTCTGGTTCGTCATCATTTCGAGTCGGGCAAAGCCGTCTATGAACTCAATCAGGGCGGTCATCACGACCATATGGTATGCATGCGTTGCGGCAAGGTGACCGAGTTCTTCGAACCCAAGATTGAAAGCCTGCAGGATCGCATTGCCGAGAAGCACGGCTTTGCCATTCAGGATCATGCGCTTTATCTGTATGGTGAGTGTGCCGAGTGCCAGAAAGCCGATGGTAGCAAGCCTGCATGATTCCCTGGCTCGGTACTGCGCTTGAGTTTCCAGCCGTGGACAAGGCGCTGACTGAGCCGGACGGGCTGCTGGCGGCGGGAGGGGATTTGTCGCTGGCGCGCCTGTCCCTTGCCTATAGCCGCGGTATTTTTCCATGGTTTAGTGCAGGGCAGCCTATTCTTTGGTGGTCGCCTGCGCCGCGCATGGTGTTGTTTTCTGCAGAGCTGAAAGTCAGCCGGAGCTTGGAGAAGACGCTGCGCAATGGTGTTTACCGGGTGAGCTGCGATCAAGACTTTGACGGCGTAATGCAGGCCTGTGCCCAAAGCCCGCGTCCCGGTCAGGATGGAACCTGGATTTCACCGCAGATGGTGGATGCGTATTGCCGTCTGCATGCGGCTGGTGTGGCGCATTCGTTCGAGGTGTGGATGGAGGGTGAGCTGGCTGGTGGTTTGTACGGTGTCGCCTTGGGGCGGATGTTTTTTGGCGAGTCGATGTTTCATCGTCGTACCGATGCGTCCAAGATCGCTTTTGTCCATATGGTGCGCCATCTGGCAGCGCATGGCTTCAGTATGATCGACTGTCAGGTGTATACGCCGCATCTGGCCAGCTTGGGCGGGCGGCTGATTGCACGGGAGACTTTTTGTGGCGAAATTCAGGCTTTGACCGTGCAGTGTCAGCCTGAGCAGTTATGGGGTTATCAGTACAGCAATGAGCCAGCGCGATCCTAACGAGGCCGTCGTTCACTTCTATGCCACCGGCGTCTATCCCTGCAGCTATGTCGATGGGCGTACTGCGCGTTCGCAAGTGGCGATTCCGGTCGAGCTGATAAATGCCACGGTTTACAGCCAATTGGTCCGCTTGGGATTTCGCCGTAGCGGCCACTACACCTACCGGCCTGTCTGCGATGCCTGTGATGCGTGCAAGCCGGTGCGGCTATGCGTTGCTGCATTCAAAGCCGACAGGTCGCAACGCCGTGCTCTGCGCCGCCATGCCGATCTGGAGGTGAATATCCTGCCTTTGACTTTTCGCGACGAGCATTTCCAGCTGTACCGGCGTTATCAGGCCAGTCGCCACGCAGGTGGCGGGATGAGCGAGGATGGTTCGCAGCAATACAGCGAATTCATTCTGAAAAGCAGGGTGGAGAGTGTGCTGGTCGAGTTTAGCTGCCAGGGGGTGCTGAAAATGGTCAGCCTGGTCGACAAACTGGATGACGGTTTGTCAGCGGCTTATACCTTCTTCGAGCCAGACGAGGCGGGCACGAGTTATGGCTGCTACAGCATACTTTGGCAGCGCGAATGGGCGCTCAGGCTGGGCTTGCCCTATCTGTATCTGGGCTACTGGATAGAGGATTGCCGCAAGATGGAGTACAAATCTCGCTACCAGCCGCTGGAGCGGCTGGATAATGGGGTATGGCGGACATTTTAACTGAAGCAAGGGGGTGAAAGACCCCCTTGGGTAGGTTGTACCGTTTTAAAGCGGCACCACGCGCATGGTGCCGTTGCCGCTGAGTATGCGCACCCGTTGGCCCGGGCTTAGCGGAATATCCGCATCCTGTACGATGGAAACCATACGCCCGTCCCGGTCCAGTCTTACGGTCAGCTCCAGTGCATTTTTGGTGCCCAGTCCTTGCTGTGCCGATTGCGACAGTAAACCACCCAGCATCGCGCCACCAATGGCACCTAGCGCCGAGCCGCGACCCTGACCTATGCTGCTGCCGGCTACGCCGCCCAGTGCAGTGCCACCAAGCGTGAGCAACTGGTTCTGCTCGCCTTCGACCTTGACGTTCTGTACCGAAACAATCTGACCGAATTCGACCACTTGCGGCTGTTGCAGCTGACCACGCTTGTACACAACAGCCGAGTCCGAAGGGGTGCTGCAGCCGGTGGCCAACAGGACTGCGCTTATTGCGCTGGCCAGTAATAAGCCTTTTTTCATTTCATTTCCTTTTCTATTGTGTTCATGCCGCCTTGGCGCTTTTATGCCTGCTTGAGCTTGGCAATTGCGCTGGCGCTCTGTGCAATCAAGTCGGGGCCGCGGTAAATCAGGCCGGAGTAGAGTTGCACTAGGCTGGCGCCGGCCCGGATTTTCTCTGCCGCATCGTCACCAGAGAGGATGCCGCCTACTCCTATGATAGGCAGCGCGCCATCCAGTGTCTGAGCCAGTGTGCGGATGACTTCGGTTGAACGGGCAGTTACCGGCGCGCCGGAGAGGCCGCCCGCTTCGCCGGCATGGACGTGGCCGGCGACCGCATCGCGGGACAAGGTGGTATTGGTGGCGATGACGGCATCGACTTCGTGTTGCATCAACAGGCGGGCAATGTCGCGTACGGCGTCGGTATCGAGATCGGGCGCAATTTTGACGGCAAACGGCACATAACGGCCATGTTTGTCGCTTAGCATGCTTTGGCGAGCCTTGAGCGCCGCGATCAGCTGTGCCAGCTCATCACCCTGCTGCAATTGGCGCAGGTTTTTGGTGTTGGGTGAGGAAATATTGACGGCGATGTAGCTGGCGCAGGGGTAAACCTTGTCCATGCACTCGAGATAGTCATCCGTGGCGCGCTCTATCGGTGTGCTGGCGTTTTTACCGATATTGATGCCCAGTACGCCCTGAAAGCGGCTTTCCTGTACGTTGCGTACCAGATTGTCTACGCCCAGATTATTGAAGCCCATGCGGTTGATAATGGCCTGGTGCTCTGGCAGGCGGAACAGGCGTGGCTTGGGGTTTCCTTGTTGCGGGCGCGGGGTCACCGTGCCGATTTCAATAAAACCGAAGCCCAACTCGGCCAGTGCATCAATATGCTCGCCATCCTTGTCCAGTCCTGCCGCCAGGCCTACCGGATTGGGAAAGGTCAACCCCATGACTTTGACTGGCGTTCGCGGGATGGACTTGCCCATCAGGCTGCTCAGTTGCAACTGGTACGCCTTGTCCAGCAGTTTCAGGGTCAGCTGATGTGCGGCCTCGGGGTCAAGGCGAAACAAGAGCGGGCGTAGCAGTGGATAAAGCATCAGAAACTCCGTTGGCCTGCCCAGTCATCTTTTGGTTTTGACTATGCATGCAGTGTGCGTAAAAAAGCGATATTACAAGATGCGGCACACTTCGTCGAAGTCCAGACGCGGTGAACGCGGGTGTAGTTGTGCTTCGATGCCATAACCCAGGTTGATCAGGAAGTTGGCGCGCCAGCGTCCATCGGGGAAAAATGTGCTGTTTACGCCGGCCTGATCAAAGCCCGACATCGGGCCGCAGTCCAGGCCAAGGCTGCGCGCCGCCATCATCAGATAAGCCCCTTGCAAGCTGCTGTTGCGCATCGCTGTTTCGGCGATCAGCGCCTCATTGCCTATAAACCAGCTTTGCGCATCGGCATGCGGGTAGAGTTGCGGCAGTAACTCATAAAAACGGCTGTCGTAGGCCACGATAACGGTGACCGGAGCCTGCATGGTTTTACTCTGGTTGCCGGGGGAAAGGAGGGGGGAGAGTTTAGCTTTGGCGTCGGGTGTCCGGATAAAGACAAAGCGGGCAGGGCAGGCATTGGCGCTGGTCGGGCCTAGTCGTGCCAGCGCGTATAGCTGCTGCAGCAAGGCATCGCTCACATCCCTTTCCTGCCAGTGGCTATGGGTGCGGGCATGGTTGAATAACTGGTCAAGTGCTGTCTGGGCAAGTGGCGTGCTCATGGTTCACCTTTGTCTCACATGGATGTTTAGGCCGGCTTGTTCTGTATGGCCGGTGCGCTGGCCTCGGCGGCCTGGTTTGCTGCCGGCGTGATGTCGAATCCGGCGTTGTGGTCTGCGAGGACGGTGATGGCAACCCGTCTGTTTTGGGCGCGGCCTTCTGCCGAAGCGTTGCTGGTTACGGGGCGGTTTTCTGCCCGTCCTACCGCGACCAGACGGTCAGCAGCAATGCCATTTTCCTGAAACAAGCGTACAACGCTGCCGGCGCGGGCCGCCGACAGTTCCCAGTTCGACGGGTAAAACGCATTGCGGATCGGCACGTCATCGGTAAACCCTTCGACACGCACCGGATTGCTCTGGCTACGCAATACACCGGCAATGCCGGCCAGCATGCGCTGCGACTCGGGTGAGGGTGTAGCCTGGGCGACGGCAAACAGCGCCGTATCCTTGATGTCGATATGGATGCCTTCTTCCGACTGGTATAGCCTGACTTGCCCGTTTTTCAGCAAGGGTTGGACGATCTTGCTCAGTGCATCGCTTAGTTGCTGCATCTTCTGTTGCGCCAGCAGCCGCTGCTCGCTTTTAATGGCCCGTGCCACCGGTTTTGAGTTCGGTACTTCCACCATGGTGTTGGCGCTGCCCGATGGCGTCGGGGTGCCAGTGATTTTGCTGCCAAATGCATCGCCCAGCGAACTGGACAGCACGCGGTACTTGCTCTCGTTCACTTGTGAGATCGCGTACATCACCACAAAGAAGGCGAACAGCAGAGTAATGAAGTCGGCGTAGGAAACCAGCCAGCGTTCATGATTTTCGTGCTCTTCTTCCTGTCGGCGTCTACGGTGGCGCATCGGCGATCTCTTTGATTAATAGTATCGGGTGTCGAACAAGGAACCCATGCCCTGTGCGAACTGTACGCCCAGTAATCGTGCCGCACGCTTGCCAAAGCCTTCATCCGGCGTAAATTCGACCAGCTTTTCCGCCTTGAACTGTTCCCGTGCCACTTGGCGTACCGAGGACAGACCGTCGATCAGACCCAGCGGCTGGCTTTGACTGCCTAACCAGACACGACCGGAGAAAATTTCGGCATTCGCCTGTTGCAAGCGCTTGCCGCGTCCGTCACGCACCGCCTGAATAAATTGCTGGTGTACCGTGTCCAGCAACTGCTGGCGTATTGCTTCCTGCTCGGGTTTGACCGGCGAGAACGGGTCACCCATGCCCTTATTATTGCCGGATGTCATCAGGCGGCGCTCAACCCCCAGCTTTTCCATGGTGCCGGTAAAGCCGAAGCCTTCGGACAATACGCCGATGGAGCCGATGATGCTGGCTTTGTCGGCGTAGATGCGATCGGTTGCCGCCGCGATATAGTAACAGCCGGAGGCGCAGACCTCTTCGACTACGGTGACCACCGGTATCGCCGGATATTGTTTTTTCAGCCGGCGGATCTCGTCATAAGCCATGCCTGACAAGACCGGACTGCCGCCGGGGCTGTTGGCACGGATAATAATGCCGCGGGTGCCGCTATCCTTGTAGGCGGCTTCCAGGCCTCGAGCCAAGCGGTCCGCTGTGTCGTTTTCGCTATTGATGACCCCGTCCAGACTGATCAGCGCGGTGTGCTTGCCATCCATCAGGCTGCCATCCTTGCCGCTTTTGTCCCGGTTGATGAACAGGCTGAAAACAATAATCAGCGTGACCAAGAGCCAGGCCAGACGAAAGAATATCTTCCACTGGCGGGCGCGACGCTGTTCAAACAGTGCGCTGCCGGCCAGTTTGGTGATGAGTTCGCGTTCCCAGTCGGGGGTGTTGTTCACGGCATCTCCGCAGGTGTCGGGGGGTGAGTGGGGATCATACACTTATGGCATTTGTGTGTGCGGGTCGGGATGACAAAACCGGCTTGTGCGCGCTTATCCCAACCGGGGCAACACCCATTGCTGCAGCGCAGGGAAGTCGTGGAAAATGGCTGCCGGCTGGCAGTCTTGCAGTACATCCAGCGGGTGTGCGCCATAGCTGACGCCGACGCCATGAGCTTTGGCATTGACGGCCATTAACAGATCATGACTGGTGTCACCCACCATCAGTGTGCGTTGGGTGTCAATGCCCAAGTGCCCGGTGATCTCGAGCAGCATTTGCGGGTCGGGCTTGGAGTGGCACTCATCCACGGTGCGCGTGGCATCGAAAAAACCGGACAGCCCGCTGACTTCAAGAGCGCGATCCAGTCCTCTGCGGCTTTTGCCGGTTGCGACGGCCAGCAAGGCGCCAGCTTGGCGCAGTGCATCCAGACCTTCATGGACGCCGTCAAACAATTCAACAGTCTCTTCGCCGCACAGATAGTGATGGCGGTAGGCATCTTCCAGGTCGTGATAGCGCTCAGGGCTCAGGCCGGGGCAGGCTGTGCGCAGAGCCTTGCCCAGCGACAGGCCAATTACATGGCTGGCTGCCTCGCGGCTGGGGATGGGCAGCTTAAGGTCGCTACTTGCGCGCTGGATGGAGCGAACGATATGGGCGGTCGAATCCATTAGCGTGCCATCCCAGTCGAACACGATCAGATCAAATTGCATTTTCTTTTCTCAATAATTCGATAAAGGTCATCAGCTCGGGCGGGAGCGGCGCTTCAAGATCCAGCGGCTCACCGCTTAGCGGGTGGGGCAGCTTGAGATTATGGGCATGCAGGAACATGCGCTTAAGGCCGTGGCGGGTGAGGTCGCGGTTGGCGGTAAAGTCGCCATAGCGCTCGTCGCCGGCAATCGGGCAGCCCATGGCTTGCATATGTACGCGAATCTGGTGGGTGCGGCCGGTTTTTAGCCAGGCTTCGACCAGGGTAAAGTCGGCAAAACGCTCCTCGATGCTGAAGATGGTATGCGCGTACTGCCCGCCTTCCTCGACGCGTACCCTTTTCTCACCGTTAGGCGTATCCCATTTGTGTAGCGGCAGCTTGACGTGGCGCTCGGCTTGCGGCCATGCCCCAAGGCCCAAGGCAAAGTAGCGCTTTTGCGGTACATCGTTGCGTATCATTTCATGCAGCTTGACCAGTGCCGAGCGCTTTTTGGCGATCATCAGCAGGCCCGAGGTATCGCGGTCGAGGCGGTGTACCAGCTCAAGGTAGCGAGCCTCGGGGCGCGCCTTGCGCAGTTGCTCGATCACGCCAAAGGAAACGCCGCTGCCGCCATGTACCGCGACGCCGGAGGGTTTGTCGATGACCAGCAGGGCTTCATCTTCGTACACCACCGGGAAATGCCCGGCCGGGACGAATTTTTCTTCACGCACCGCAACGCGTACCGGCGGCAGGCGCACTTCATCGCCGGCGTTCAGGCGATAGCTGGCATCGATGCGGCCCTTGTTGACGCGTACTTCACCCGAACGCAGGATGCGGTAAACATGGCTCTTGGGCACGCCCTTGAGCTGACGGGTCAGGTAGTTGTCTATGCGTTGGCCCGCTTCTGATTCGTCGATCAGGTGAAATGAGACGGAGTCTTTGCGTATATCTGTCATATTGCTTATACTTCGATGCGCTTTGCCGGTCATGCAGGCTTGTCATTCAAGGCCTGTCCGGTAAAGGCAAGTTCCGGTGAATATAAAAGGTTGTGCGCCGCCGCAAGGATAGGTCGCCGACGCTGCTGCGATTGAAGATCGGGCCGGCAGGGTTCAGCCCTGACCTGATGCCCGTTCTACCGGACGCAGCCAAGGTTGTCTCGCTCACCGAAAAGAAGCGATGGTAATGCATTTGATCGTACAGCGCACTCACGAGCATTCCATTTCCGGACGCCGAGCCAGTCCGGGAGTCATGCAGTAAAGTTTGACCCGGCGCGTATGCCCATCGCTTTCTTGTTTTGTCGATAACAGACTTGTCGGCAGACAATGCATCAACACGCTGCCTGTACCCGGGCAGTAAGGGCATCGCGCGAAATTGATTCGAGAAGTCGGCTTAGCCTATCGTTATTCCTTGCTCTTTAGTCAGACACTTCTTTCGGAAAGCGCCCATCAATAGTCATTGGGCCGTCAAATACTTGCTGCGACCTTGCGTGAGTGCTGCGCAAGGAATGTTATATGAAACGAATGTTATTCAATGCAACGCAAGCTGAAGAGTTGCGCGTTGCAATTGTCGACGGGCAAAAGCTCGTTGACCTCGATATCGAGACTGTTGGCAAAGAACAGCGCAAAGGGAATATCTATAAGGGTATCATCACCCGTATTGAGCCTTCGCTGGAAGCATGCTTTGTCGATTACGGCACCGAACGCCACGGCTTTTTGCCGTTCAAGGAAGTTGCCCGTTCTTATTTCCAGAACTTTGACGGAGGCCGTCCGCGTATCCAGGACGTCCTGAAAGAGGGTATGGAAGTCGCCGTCCAGGTTGAAAAGGACGAGCGCGGCAACAAGGGCGCAGCACTGACCACCTATATCAGCCTGGCGGGCCGTTATCTGGTTCTGATGCCGAACAATCCGCGCGGTGGCGGTGTATCGCGCCGTATCGAGGGTGAAGAGCGTCAGGAACTCAAGGAATTGATGGCCAAGCTGAATGTGACGCAGGGCATGAGCCTGATTGCGCGCACCGCCGGCATCGGTCGCAATTTCGAAGAGTTGCAGTGGGACCTGAACTACCTTACCCAGTTGTGGAATGCCATCGAGGCAGCTGCCGGTGCACAGAAAGCGCCTTTCCTGATTCTGCAGGAAGGCAGCTTGGTCATTCGCGCCATCCGCGACTACTACCAGCCTGATATTGGCGAAATCCTGATCGATACCGAAGTTGTGTATGAGCAGGCACGCCAGTTCATGAGCCACGTCATGCCGAACAATGTCGGCCGCGTCAAACTCTATACCGACCCGGTACCTTTGTTCTCCCGTTACCAGATCGAACACCAGATTGAAACCGCCTATTCGCGCAGCGTGCAGTTGCCGTCCGGTGGTGCCATCGTGATTGACCATACCGAAGCGCTGGTGTCGATTGATGTCAACTCGGCGCGTGCGACCAAGGGTGCCGACATCGAAGAAACCGCGCTGCGTACCAACGTGGAAGCGGCCGAAGAAATCGCCCGCCAGTTGCGCCTGCGCGATCTGGGCGGTCTGGTGGTTATCGACTTCATCGATATGGAAAACCCGAAGAGCCAGCGCGATGTGGAGAACACACTGCGTGATGTGCTCAAGCATGACCGTGCCCGCGTACAGATGGGCAAGTTGTCGCGTTTCGGTCTGCTCGAGTTGTCGCGCCAGCGTCTGCAGCCAAGCCTGGGCGAGTCCAGCCATATTCCATGCCCGCGCTGCCATGGCATCGGCTTTATCCGCGGTACCGAATCTTCGGCCTTGCATATCCTGCGCATCATCCAGGAAGAGGCGATGAAGGAAAACACCGGTGCGGTACATGCACAAGTGCCGGTTGATGTGGCCACCTTCTTGCTGAATGAAAAGCGTACCGAGCTTTATTCGACCGAAGAGCGTCTGGGTGTCAATGTACTTTTGATTCCTAACGTGCATCTGGAAACGCCGCATTACAAGATCGTCCGTTTGCGTCACGACGACCTGAACGAACTGTCCGACGCGCCAAGCTACCGTCGTGTCGAAATGCCGGAAGACGAAGCCGAAGCCAGCTTTGGCCAGAAAAAGCCCAAGGTCGAGCGACTGGAAGCGGCCGTGAAAGGGATTACGCCGCAACAGCCGGCACCTTCGGTCGCGGACGCGCCCGCTGCTGCGGCACAGTCCAAGCCTGCCGAGGCAGTCGCCGAGCCGGGTCTGTTTGGTCGTCTGGTTGGCTGGTTCAAGGGTCTGGCTGCGCCGCAAGCGGCACCTGCCCCGGTTGAGCCTGCCAAGCCCGCAGCGCGCGAGCCACGCAAGCCACGCAATCAGAACGAGCGTCGTCAGGGCAATGGCCAGCGTCGTGACCGCAATGTGCAGCAGGATGAGCGTCGTAAGAGTGGTGACGAGCGCCGTGCGCCGGCAGAAGTAAATGAAGCGCGTAGCGAAGTGCGCGAGCCGCGCGAGCCACGTCCGCCACGCGAACCGCGTCAGCGTCGTGAACGCGAGCCGCGTGCTGATCGTGAGCAGAAGCAAAATCGGCAGCCTGAGCCACGTTTGGAAGAGGCGGGTGCCGAAGTAGCTGCGCGCCAGGAATCGCCGCGTCAGCAGCAAGAGCCGCGTCGTCGTGAAAAACCGCAAACCGATACTGCCAAGCCAGTAGTGGAAAATCGTCCGCCTGTTGTATCGCGTGAAGAGGTCAAGAGTATTGACGCGCAGCCGGTGAACGAGATGCCCGCCGTTGAGGGTGAGGCCGCAGATACGGTGGAGCGCAGTGAGCGTCGCCGTCGTCGCAGTCGTCGTGACCGCCGTCGTGATGAAGCTCCGGTAGCCGTGGTTGCCGAGGCGGATGCGCAGGCTGTTGAAGTGCCTGCCGAGGCGGGGGTGACTGCAGTTGCCGAAATGGTGCAAGTTGGTGCTGTAGCGCCGGTGGTCGAGCTTGTGGTGGCCAAGCCGGATGAGCCAGAGCTGACGGCTGAAGTTGCAGTGTCTGCGCCTGCCGCTGACATGGTTGAAGAGGCTGTTGTCGAATCGCCGGTTAAGCCTGAAACTGAGCCTGTGGTTGCCGAGCCGGTGTTCGTACAAGTCACTGCCGTGGCCGTGACCCCGGTCGTTGAAGCTGCTGAGCCTGAACAGCCTGAACAGCCTGTTGTGGTCGAGGCTGTAGAGGTTGCCGCGCCGGCGCCAATGCCGGTCGTGCAGGTAGACTTGCCTGCGGTCGAAGCCGAAGCGGAGGAGGTCAAGGCGCTTGAGCCTGTAGCTGTGCTGCGTGAAGAGCCTGCTGATCTGGGTGGTCTTGTGATGGTTGCAACGCGTGCGCTGGCTGTTGAGCCGGTTGTGGAGCCTGTCGTACCGCAAGGCCTACGTCGTAGCGATGTATTGCGTAGCCGTCAGCCCGTTGTTTCCAGCGAGCCGGTCCAGTTGATGCAGGTGGAAACCCGCGACTAAAAGTAAGTATTGGCTGCGTTATTCTGCATTTTTAGTTTGACGCAGCCGAAGCTTGTAGCTATAATCGCTCTCCTCAATTCCCTGATAGCTCAGTTGGTAGAGCGACGGACTGTTAATCCGCAGGTCGCAGGTTCGAGCCCTGCTCGGGGAGCCAATAGATTCAAGCATTTAGCCCGCCTTTAAGGTGGGCTTTTTGTTTTGTGCGGCCTTTTTGCTGCATTTTTGCTGCACTCGTTGCAGCAGTTTGCGGTAAATACCTGCGCTTTACTTTCTGCAGCTTCGCTATACGCATATTCACCTTTACGGAGAAGACTGTATGGCAAGCATCACCCGGCGGGGCCCCTACCAGTTCCAAGCGATCATCCGTCGCAAGGGCTACCCCTCACAAACCCGCACTTTCGAAACGCGTACCGATGCTGAAGCGTGGGTGCGCTCAGTTGAATCCAAGATGGATCATGGGCAGTTTCGCGACCTGCGCCCACTCGACCGGCTGACACTTGGCGATTTATTGCAGCGCTATGCCGATGAAGTCACTCCCAGTAAGCGTGGGGTGGTCCAAGAGCGCACCCGCATTAATAAGTTACTCAGGCATTCGCTGGCGCTGCGTCCGATGTCCACGCTGCGCGCCAGCGACTTTGCTGCTTATCGCAATGAGCGCCTCGAGCAGGTTAGTGCCAGCACCGTACGGCTAGAACTCGCGCTGCTTTCCCATTTGTACACCATGGCGATTCGCGAGTGGTCGCTTCCTCTCGAGCATGCGCTTCAGAAAATCACCCGTCCCAAGTCTGCACCAGGACGAGAGAGGCGGCTGCAGCGGGGGGAGTTGGCATGTCTGTTTGCTGCCATCGAGACGCAGGGCGGCCGTGCCGGTCCTTGGCTTAAGGCCTGTATTCAGCTCGCGCTAGAAACTGGCATGCGTGCCGGTGAGTTGTTGAGCTTGGAGTGGCGACAAGTCGACCTAGCTTCAGCAGTCATCAAGCTGGAAATGACCAAGAACGGTACGGCCAGACTCGTTCCTTTGTCTGAAAAAGCCGAAGCGGTGCTAGCTGCTTTGCCGCAGCCGGGTCTGCGCGTCATTCCTAACTTCTACGACACCTCTGGCCTCGATCGCGCCTTCAAGCGCGCTTGTCAGGTGGCCGGAATCGAGGGGCTGCGTTTTCATGACCTACGTCACGAAGCCGCATCACGGCGTGCACCGCATGTAACTCCTCAGACGCTTGCAAAATTATTCGGTTGGAAAAATTTGCAGATGTCGATGCGCTACTACAACCCACAGATCGCCGAACTGCACGCCGCGATTGGCCGCACATCGTTGATTACTCAACCTGGTTAAGCAATTGTCCGGCCCATCGTGCGGATGGTGGGCCGTTCTGGTGAGGACAAATCATGAATTCGAAACAAAAGAGTAATGACGTGCGTTTATCTCCCGCTGGTCACGCTATACGAGGTAACTGCGCGTGCGAGCTACCGCCTGCCGTGCGGGAACTAGCTGACCTGCTGGCAGAACTTGCCTGCAGTCAGCTGAAAAAACAGCAAGCGCTGCAGCCGCTTGAGGAAGCAGCGCACTCCGAAAAGAAAGGGGATCGCGCATGAAAAAAGTCGCGATTTACGCACGCTACTCATGCGAGAAGCAAAACGAAACGTCGATTGATGATCAGCTCCGGCGCTGCCGGGAACTAGCCCAACAGTACGGGCTAGAAGTCGACGAGGCGCTGATTTTTACCGATGCAGCGTTATCCGGACAGGCTCACGCCCTGCACAAGCGGGAGGGCTATCAGGCTTTCCACGCTGCGTGGAAACGGGGCGTGTTCGACGTGTTTATCGTCGACGAGCCGTCCCGGCTGACGCGCGATCCGGTCGAGCAAGCCCAGTTGATGAAGCAACTGGAAAACCGCCGCGTGCGCATGCTCAGTTGCGACGGCCTGGATAGCCACGTGCCCGGCTGGGAAATCCGCTTTGCTTTGCAGGGCATGATCGCACAGCAGGAAGGGCGCAACTTGCGCCATCGGGTTGGACGTGGCATGTATGGTCAGCTGTTGCGCGGCTTCATGATCGCGACGCCAGCATACGGCTATGACTTCCGACGCGAACTGGACGCTCAGGGCAACCGGATCGGTACCCATTGGCTGATCAATGAAGTCGAAGCTGCTATCGTGCGCGAGGTGTATATGAAGCGGGAGGCTGGGCAGTCGATGCAGCAGATCGCAGCGTGGCTGAATACCGAAGGTATCGCTTGCAGCCGCAAAGCTCGTAATGAGGATGGTGGCTACTGGCGCCCGGCTCGGGTGAAGAACCTGCTCGGCAACAGCATCTATCGCGGGGTGTTTATCTGGCACGGGTCGACTACTTACGCTAAACGTGCGGCCGACCGCGGTATTGATGTAGAAACCGAGACGTTCGCGCGACCCGAACTGCGTCTGGTCAGTGATCAAACCTGGCATCGCTGCAATCAAAAAACGCACAGCCGTAGTGGTTATGGTGGCGGCAAACACGCACTGGCCGGCATCTTCCATTGCGGTTGCTGCGAGGGCATATTGGTGCTCTCTGCACAGCAGCGCTGTCGTTCGCTGTACTGTGCCAATTGCACGGTAGCCAAAAGCGCCGGGATCGAAGGGGCGTATCAAACGGTGACAATCGCAGTGGCTGGCGTCGAAAAGCTGCTGATCCATGTGTTGCAGTATTTCTTGACCCCATCGTTTGTCGACGCGTTTCGGGCGTCTTTGCAGTTGCGGCTGACAGGCGATCAGCGCCTGCAACTGGAAGATTGCCGCAAGCGGCTGACTCAACTGGAGCGTGCGCAAGCGCGGCTGTCGCATATGCTAGTCGGTGTCAGCGACGAAGATCCGATGCTGCAGCAGCGTTACGAAGAAACCCGCAGTAAGGTACAGGCATGCAAGATCCAGCTTGCTGAGTTGGAAACGACGCAACTGCAGGTTGACGCGCAGGCTATCGAGGCGCAGTTGCAGGCCGACCCGGCAGCACTGCTAGGCACCTTGCTGGAGGCGGACTTAGCGCCGGAACGGAAGCGCGCGTTGCTGGCCAGGCTCTTCCCGGTACTGAGCTTTGAAGGCAAAGAGGGGCGCTACCGTTCGACTTTTCAGATCAAATTTGCGGCGGGTGCTGCCCTCGCGCTGGCTAGCGGTACCGAGGTAATCGACGAGGGACACCAGACACTGCGCTTCAGTCTGCGCTATACGCCGAGTCGCAAGCTTGATCCAGATGCGCGGTGGTCGGTGGCCGAGTTGACTGGCTAACTGACAAAGGGCGGCAAAACACGGCGGGGTGAAAACCCCGCCGTTTTCATTGGGGATTTTGACTGGCCACTTGTTACTATTTTGTACTGTTTGGTTCCCAGAATAATACAAAATCATGGTCGGTTTAACAGCCTGCCCAAGCTGCGCAGAGAGTTCAGTCCTGCCGCTTGAGCCTTGGCTTGCTGGCGCTTTGCTGCGGTGTCGCCTCCCTGGTCATCATCAGCGGATTGACGCTCGCGATCGGCGCGATCGTCACGAACCATTGCTCAAGCCCCAGCGTGCGTACTACTTGAATCAGCGTTCTGAGTGAAGAGCCCTGTCCATTCTTGAGGTTGCGTAAGGTGCTGACCGCACCCGCACCGAAGCCGGATTGATTTGACTGTCGCCACGCGTAATAGTCATGTGATGTGTTACGCGTGACGAAGCTACGCTCCGATATAAAACAAGTGTCTACATGAATCGTGCTTGTTCAACAGCGAGCCGCTCAATCGCACCGGCACGAAGCTCATCCAACTGCTTGTTCAAACCTGCCAGATCAACCAATGGATGCGGTTGGCCGGGCTGGCGTTTTTTTAGGAGCTCTTTGGCCTCTGTCAGTCCAGTGCTGAAGGGGTGAGCGGTCAGATGCACGCTAATCGGATTCTTCGAAGCATTCGCCATGGATTTGATGCGATCAACACTGGCGATGTAAGCCTCGACCTGCTTGGCCCCGTCAATTGCATTGAGCCCAAGGCCACCAATCGTGATGGCGCGGTAGGTCTTGTCGCCATCCCGCACATCCAGTGCATAGGAGGTAGTCCCCCAAGTGTGTCCAGGCGTTGCATAAGCGTAGATCTTGGTATCCCCCACGGTCAGTACGTCACCGTCTTTAACCAGAATGTCGGCAGCCGCAGGCATAGTCCAAGCTCCCGGTTTGCCCTGTGATTTTTGTGCGTCAGCCTGAGCTTCGCGCCATCCCTCTTCAGTCATCACAAATTGGGCATTGGTCAACGCCTTGAGTTTGGATGCCCCGCCCACATGATCGAAGTGGCCATGTGTCAACAGCACCATCTTGATGTCGGCGGGGTTGACTCCAATTTTCTTGATGTTGGCTATGAGTTGGTCTGTGTACGGTTCGTACAGCGTATCGATCAACACTGGGCCAGCGCTGGTTTTGATTAGCCATGCCGATACCCAGCAAATGCCTACGTAATATACGTTGTCGAAGGCTTGGTACGGCTCGACGTTTTGAGACTGAGTGTCGTTCATCCAGCGCTTGAGTTCCGGCGGCATTTTCCCGGTATTCCCGAAATCTTTGAAAAGCTGGTTAGTAGTGGCTGACGGGCAGCCCGTCAGCGGGCTGGCAGTGGTACTGGGCATGGCGGTGAACCCGGGGATGAGGTTTTGAGCGTGGGAAGCATTGCCTACGATGAGTGAGGTGGCTGCGAGAAGGGCGAGTAGTTTGTTCATCAACATGTTCATTCCTTGGTGAAGAGGCTGTGGAATGAAGTATGGTTGCTTTATCTGGATCAATATATGCTGAAATAAGCATTTCAAGGTTGCATATATCGATCAATACAGGTGACTTAATGGATCGTTTCATTGCTATGCAGGTTTTTGTGGATGTTGTGGACTTAGGCAGTCTCACCGCAGCAGCAAGCAAGTTGGATATCTCGCGGGCGATGGCCACGCGCTATATCGCGTCGCTGGAAAAGTCACTTGGGGTTCGCCTGCTGCATCGTTCCAGCCGCAGCCTAGGTCTAACCAGTGCGGGCAACGATATCCTTCCGTACTGTCGTCAGGTATTGGCACTGACCGATGGCATGGTTTCAGCGGTAATGGACAAGAATGCCGAGCCACATGGCCTGATCCGTGTCGCGAGCAGTATTTCCTTTGGCCAATCCTATTTGGCCGAGGCTATGTTGCGCTATTTGGCGCAATACCCCAAAACTTCAGTCGAAATGGTGTTGGCTGATCGAGCGGTCAATCTTGTTGAAGAACGAATCGATCTGGCCATCCAGGTTGGCAAGGAATTGGAGCCGGGGGTGATTGCGCGGCTGTTGACTCGTTGCCCTTCGGTGGTGTGTGCTGCCCCCAGCTATTTGGGGCGCAGGGGCACGCCACTTCAGCCCATTGATCTGATTCAGCACAATTGTCTGAACCATACGCGCCTCGGGAAAATATGGCGTTTCGGTCCGCCTTCAGGTGCTTCGGAAAATCCGAAGTTTGAGGAGGTATCGGTATCCGGCAACTTTGCGGGCAATGACACGATGGTGTTGCTATATGCCGCACTAGCAGGTGAAGGCATAGCCCATTTACCCGCTTTCACCACGGCGGCACACATTCGTTCAGGTGCTTTGGTGCAGTTGCTTCCAAGCTACAGTATGCCGGAACTCGGCGTTTATGCGCTTTATGCCTCGCGCAAACATTTGGCTGCGACTACACGCACTTTGGTGGATTTTTTGATTAAAGATCTGCGCTAATTTCTCACTCGACCATCAGCATGGGTACTGATTTAGCAGATGCACCATTTCCCTCATCACTTCTGCGCGAGAAACCCCGTCCTCTCAGGGTTGGGAGGAATAGCACGGCGGGGTGTGCCGCCCCAGAATATTTGGTCGAGTTTCGCTGTGGCCCTCGGCAGTAGTGCGTTCACCGTCAGGTGCTCAACAGCCACAAGCAGGCAAGGGCCCCACTGATCAGACATGACAGACGCTCTGGTTGACTTATAACGAGCAGTTCGGTATTTTCCCGGCCTATCGAAAAGATTCTAGGCTGGTACGGTTATTCCGGCCCTCGTTATTTAACGAGATGCAGTTGCACTAATGCAAACCCACGGCACTAACCTGTAACCAGTCAGGGTGGTGCTTGCTTGTGTTTTTTAGGCACCATCCCAACATCAATCGGATGGAACAATGCAAAAAACGCCAATTATCATCATCGCTCAATTATTTATTTCTTTAATGATGGCATTTGCCATGACCGGCATTTTCAGCCTTCTCGATCTCGTATTTAGCCTCGCATGGCTGCACACATGGGCAACTCGTTTCATCGTTGCTTGGCCCATTGCTTTTTGCCTTTCGTTAGTGATCGGAAACCTGGGTTTTAAAATTGCGTTTAAGGTATCAAACCTGCTGAAGTTACAATCCGCAGCTCAATGATGCGGATCACGTCCGTCTCGTGGTAAGTGGGTTTGCAAATGACACGATCAGCTACTCACACCGCAGGCTGGGTCAAGCCGTTCATCGCCTCCGTAACCATGAACTCACTATCTCGGTCTGTTAACATTCGCACAGGAAGGTGCGCTTTGGCGAACCGGCGGCACAGGCCTTGGGCGGGCCGTGGTGGCGCTGTTGCGCAAGACAACGAGACGTAGGAGAGGCTTCAGCCGCGAGCGCTTTTCGTGTACGAAGGGCCCCTACAGGGACTGCACTTCCCCCGTCTCAAACAAGCCGTCACGATAGTCTTGCAGAGTTTGCTGGATCTCGGCGGCGGTGTTCATTACAAAAGGGCCGTGCTGCGCAATCGGCTCGTTCAAGGGCGCACCTGCCACCAGAATCACACGCGCATCCTGTGCCGCCTCAATCACCGCGCCATCCGCGCCATCATTAGCCAGAATCGCCATGAAGCGATCCGCCACGGCTTTAGCTGCTACTGAAACCTCACCACGGTAGGTGTAAAGGAAGACGTTGTGCCCGGCCGGTATGGCCTGCTCGAAGCGCGTGCCGGCGGGTAGGTGCAGGTCCAGATACAACGGTTCGGTATCCGGGCGTTGAACGGCGCCGGCCGTGCCCTGACTCTCGCCCGCGATCACGCGCACCGTCACGCCGTCCGGCGTGCGGAATTCGGGAATCGCCTCGCGCGGGATGTCGCGGTAAAAGGGCGCGATCATCTTGTTCTTCGCCGGCAGGTTCACCCACAGTTGGAAACCTTCCATCAGGGCTTCTTCCTGCTCGGGCAATTCGGAGTGGATCAGGCCGGAG
>NZ_WSSB01000030.1 GCF_009831765.1 Craterilacuibacter sinensis
TGCTCCACCGCCGACGTGTATCGCGAAGGCACGTGTGAGGATTACTTCCCTAACCAGGCAGGCGATGTAACCCGCGTATAAGCAGGGCACGCCGGGCTAACGCCCGCCGCAGATAAAAAGCAGTACACATCCGCCATGCCCATGCATGGCGGATCAGCCCGAATCCCATCCGGGCGCCATGGCAAGTCTCTCTTTTTTCAGAGTTGGCACCACAGATGCATGCAAGCGGGCATTCAAGCTCGGTTTGTTCTCCTCCAATGGAGTGTCCGTATCCATGCATCTCCAGCTCTGCTTTTATTTTCAGCATCAGGCAATACGACAGCTATCAGCCTGATGCTGGCTTTACCCACAGGATTATCAGCATGGCTTTCAACCTGAAGAACCGTAATTACCTGCGACTGCTGGACTTTACTCCACGCGAAATCCGTTACCTGCTGGACCTGTCCCGTGACCTGAAGCGTGCCAAATATGCAGGCCACGAAGAACAGCATCTGGTTGGCAAAAACATTGCGCTGATTTTTGAAAAAGCATCGACCCGTACTCGTTGCGCGTTTGAAGTGGCTGCCTACGATCAGGGCGCACATGTGACCTACCTCGGGCCGTCCGGCTCGCAGATCGGCTACAAAGAGTCGATGAAAGACACCGCCCGTGTACTGGGCCGCATGTACGATGCAATCGAATACCGCGGCTTCAAGCAGGACGTGGTTCAGGAGCTGGCCGACAACGCCGGTGTACCGGTGTACAACGGACTGACCGACGAATGGCACCCAACCCAGATGCTGGCCGACGTGCTGACCATGATCGAAAACAGCGAAAAGCCGTTGTCGCAAATTGCCTACGCCTATGTCGGTGATGCCCGCTTCAATATGGCGCGCTCGCTGATGGTTGTAGGTTGCAAGCTGGGCATGGATGTACGCATTGGCGCACCGACCCAGTTGTGGCCGGAAGCCGAACTGATCGAAGAGTGCCATGCCATTGCCGTCAAGACCGGCGCCACGCTGACGCTGACCGATTTGCCGGAAGAAGCCGTCAAGGGCGCCGACTTTATCCACACCGATGTCTGGGTGTCGATGGGCGAAGCCAAAGAAGTCTGGGACGAACGCATTGCCCTGCTATCGCCATTCCAGGTCAACGCCCGCCTGATGGCGGCAGCGCAGAACCCGCAGGTCAAATTCCTGCACTGCCTGCCAGCCTTCCACAATAGCGACACCACCGTGGGTGCCGAAGTGGCCAGCCAGTATCCGCAATTCGCCAATGGTATCGAAGTGACCGAAGAGGTGTTTGAAAGCCATGCCAACGTAGCCTTCGAGCAGGCAGAAAACCGCATGCACACCATCAAGGCCATCATGGTTGCAACACTGGGCGATCAATAAACAGGCTGCCCCCTAAGCTGCCGGCCGGGTTGATTCCCGGCCGTTTTTTCTGGCACGCAAAGACAAGGATTTGGCATCGCGCGATATGAGGCCAAACGCCTATCCCGCTTATCCTGTGCCACACAAAAACCAAGCTCACCCTATAGACCATTTCAAACATCAGAAGGATCAAGCAATGCGTGTAGTCGTAGCCTTGGGTGGTAACGCCCTGCAAAAGCGTGGCGAAGCCATGACCGCCGA
>NZ_WSSB01000031.1 GCF_009831765.1 Craterilacuibacter sinensis
TAGGGACCGAACTGTCTCACGACGTTCTAAACCCAGCTCGCGTACCACTTTAAATGGCGAACAGCCATACCCTTGGGACCTACTTCAGCCCCAGGATGTGATGAGCCGACATCGAGGTGCCAAACACCGCCGTCGATATGAACTCTTGGGCGGTATCAGCCTGTTATCCCCGGAGTACCTTTTATCCGTTGAGCGATGGCCCTTCCATTCAGAACCACCGGATCACTATGTCCTGCTTTCGCACCTGCTCGACGTGTCGGTCTCGCAGTTAAGCTACCTTTTGCCATTGCACTATCAGCACGATTTCCGACCGTACCTAGGTAACCTTCGAACNACCTGCTTTCGCACCTGCTCGCGCCGTCACGCTCGCAGTCAAGCTGGCTTATGCCATTGCACTAACCTCCTGATGTCCGACCAGGATTAGCCAACCTTCGTGCTCCTCCGTTACTCTTTAGGAGGAGACCGCCCCAGTCAAACTACCCACCAGACACTGTCCGCAACCCGGATTACGGGTCAACGTTAGAACATCAAACATTAAAGGGTGGTATTTCAAGGTCGGCTCCATGCAGACTGGCGTCCACACTTCAAAGCCTCCCACCTATCCTACACATCAAGGCTCAATGTTCAGTGTCAAGCTATAGTAAAGGTTCACGGGGTCTTTCCGTCTTGCCGCGGGTACACTGCATCTTCACAGCGAGTTCAATTTCACTGAGTCTCGGGTGGAGACAGCCTGGCCATCATTACGCCATTCGTGCAGGTCGGAACTTACCCGACAAGGAATTTCGCTACCTTAGGACCGTTATTGTTACGGCCGCCGTTTACCGGGGCTTCGATCAAGAGCTTCGCTTGCGCTAACCCCATCAATTAACCTTCCGGCACCGGGCAGGCGTCACACCGTATACGTCCACTTTCGTGTTTGCACAGTGCTGTGTTTTTAATAAACAGTTGCAGCCAGCTGGTATCTTCGACTGATTTCAGCTCCACGAGCAAGTCGCTTCACCTACATATCAGCGTGCCTTCTCCCGAAGTTACGGCACCATTTTGCCTAGTTCCTTCACCCGAGTTCTCTCAAGCGCCTTGGTATTCTCTACCTGACCACCTGTGTCGGTTTGGGGTACGATTTGATGTTACCTGATGCTTAGAGGCTTTTCCTGGAAGCAGGGCATTTGTTGCTTCAGCACCGTAGTGCCTCGTCATCACGCCTCAGCCTTGATTTTCCGGATTTGCCTGGAAAACCAGCCTACACGCTTAAACCGGGACAACCGTCGCCCGGCCAACATAGCCTTCTCCGTCCCCCCTTCGCAGTAACACCAAGTACAGGAATATTAACCTGTTTCCCATCGACTACGCCTTTCGGCCTCGCCTTAGGGGTCGACTCACCCTGCCCCGATTAACGTTGGACAGGAACCCTTGGTCTTCCGGCGAGCGGGCTTTTCACCCGCTTTATCGTTACTTATGTCAGCATTCGCACT
>NZ_WSSB01000032.1 GCF_009831765.1 Craterilacuibacter sinensis
GCGATTACCACGTCTGGCGAGTTTCACTTGCTCGTGCCACGCATGAGTTCCTCCAGCGCAGCCAGGAAAACCCGGGTGCGTGCAGGGATCAGGCGTCGACCCGGCATTACTGCCCAGACCGTCATGACCGGCAATTGCCAGTCCGGCAGGACGCGGACCAGGTGTCCGGTTGCGACCGCATCTGTCACGAAGCCTGCAGACAGACCCGCAATGCCGAGACCGTGCGTGGTAAGCAGGCGCAGCAGGCTGACCGAATTGGCCGCCAACGGCCCGGCAGGTAGGCCCTCCCAACTATCAGGCCCTCTATTGAGACGCCAGCGCTCAGGCTCACCCGTGCTGCCAACCAATTGCAGTGCGGTGTGTCCTGTCAGATCCTCAGGATGCTGTGGCGTGCCGAATTTTTTCAGATAAGCAGGGCTGGCGTACAGACCACTACAAAGATCACAGAGCCGGCGCGCGACCAAAGTGGCATCGTCCGGCAGGCGGGTGGCCACGCGCAGTGCGAGATCGAACTGCTCGCCGATCAGGTCGACGCGGCGCGGGGAGAGATCGAGTTCCAGCTTGACTTCGGGATAGCTTGCGGCGAATTGCAGGAACAAAGGGCCGAGTACCCATTCTCCGAAGTCGGAAGGCATGGATACCCGCAAGCGTCCACGAACTGCGGCCTGACGGTGCTGGGCGTAGGCGCTGACCGCCTCGGTTTCTTCCTGCAGACGGCGCGCGTGCTCGAGAATGTCGGTGCCGAACTCGGTCAGGGTCAGACGCCGCGTACTTCGAGTGAGCAGGCGCTCGCCCAGGCGTACTTCGAGCGCAGCGATGCGGCGTGACACCGTGGACTTGGGCAAGCCTGCACGCTCGGCCGCCAGCGAGAAGCTGCCGGCATCTATGACGCGAGCAAATAGCAGGAGGTCATTGGCATCGAGAAACATGATTGATTGTTGCTTTGGTGGAACAATGCTATCCATTCTATAGTCTTCTGGTGCTCGGTTGCGAGGGATACAGTGGCGTTACTTCCTCCCTCAACCCCAAGAAACCACACCATGAACATCCTGCAAATTAATTCCAGCGTCCGCGGCGATGCCTCTGCGTCCACCCGCCTCGCCAACAGTATCGTCGCCAACCTGAAAACACTGACCCCCACCGCCACCCTGACCGTGCGCGAAACAGGTCAGCAACCGATCCTCGATGACGCCGCGCTGGGCGCGCTGTTCACCCCAGCCGAACAGCGCACGCCTGAGCAGGCTGCGCGCGTGGCCATTGATGATGCGACCATCGCCGAAGTGCAGGCTGCAGATGTGATCGTGATCGGCGTGCCGATGTACAACTTCGGCGTGCCGGTGCAACTGAAGGCCTGGATTGACGCGATCGCCAAGGCAGGCGTGACCTTCCGCTATACCGCCAATGGCCCGGAAGGTCTGCTCAAGGACAAGAAGGTCTATCTGGCGCTGGCACG
>NZ_WSSB01000033.1 GCF_009831765.1 Craterilacuibacter sinensis
ATTAATACCGCTCACGTTGAGTACGAGACCGAAACCCGTCACTACGCTCACGTTGACTGCCCAGGCCACGCTGACTATGTGAAGAACATGATTACCGGCGCAGCCCAGATGGACGGCGCGATTCTGGTGTGCTCGGCCGCTGACGGTCCAATGCCACAGACCCGCGAACACATCCTGCTGGCTCGTCAGGTTGGCGTTCCTTACATCATCGTGTACCTGAACAAGTGCGACATGGTTGATGATGAGGAACTGCTGGAACTGGTTGAAATGGAAGTGCGCGAGCTGCTGTCTTCCTACGACTTCCCAGGCGACGACCTGCCGCTGATCAAGGGCTCCGCCCTGAAAGCGCTGGAAGGCGACCAGTCCGATATCGGTGAACCATCGATCTACCGTCTGGCCGATGCGCTGGATAGCTACATCCCAACGCCAGAACGCGCTGTGGACAAGCCATTCTTGCTGCCTATCGAAGACGTATTCTCGATCTCCGGTCGCGGCACCGTGGTTACCGGTCGTGTTGAGCGCGGTATCGTTAAAGTCGGCGAAGAAATCGAAATCGTTGGTCTGAAAGACACCGTCAAGACGACTTGCACCGGCGTGGAAATGTTCCGCAAGCTGCTGGATCAGGGTCAGGCTGGCGACAACGTAGGCGTGCTGCTGCGTGGTACCAAGCGTGAAGACGTAGAGCGTGGCCAGGTTCTGGCTAAGCCGGGTTCCATCACCCCGCACACCAAGTTTACCGGTGAGATCTACGTGCTGAGCAAGAACGAAGGTGGTCGTCACACGCCATTCTTCGCTAACTACCGCCCTCAGTTCTACTTCCGTACTACGGACGTGACTGGCGCTGTTAGCCTGCCAGAAGGCGTGGAAATGGTTATGCCTGGCGATAACGTATCCATCACGGTTGAGCTGATTGCTCCGATCGCTATGGAAGACGGTCTGCGCTTCGCTATTCGCGAAGGTGG
>NZ_WSSB01000034.1 GCF_009831765.1 Craterilacuibacter sinensis
CTAACCCACCCTTGTATCTGTTGTCTCGTGGTGATTAGCTATCACCGCACGAAGCGAAGAGAGCTTGAACCCACCCTTAAGGCTAAAACCTTGGTCTGTAGATTAAGCCCTTCGCTTCACCCTCTCACCAGCCAGACACTGAACGGTAGCCAAGGGCTCTGACCCTGTATGAACAAGGCAAGTGGGTGAGTTGGTTGCTTCTGTTTACAAAGGACTGCATATGTTTTACCTCGGTATCGATGTGTCCAAAGCCAAGCTCGACTGCAGCCTGCTGCTGAATCCCCATCACAGCAAACGCAAGAGCAAATCTGTTGCCAACAACGCTGCCGGTATTGCTGAACTGCTTACCTGGCTGTCCAAGCAAGGTGCCCATCCGAGCGACGTGCATGCCGTCATGGAGGGCACAGGCGTCTATCACGAACTGGCCGCCCTGGGTCTGCACGATGCCGGCGTGACCGTCTCCATCGCCAACCCGGCGCAAGTGCGCGACTTTGGCCGTGGCTTGGCCATCCGCACCAAGACAGATGGCATCGACAGTCTGGTACTGGCACGGTATGCGGCGATGTTGCAACCTGCTGCGTGGTCGCCGCCCCCAGCCGAGGCCCGGCAGTTACAAGCGTTACTGTCACGGCGTGACGCCATTGCACAAGACCTGCAGCGCGAGCGCAACCGGCTGGAAAAAGCCGAAATTGCCGATACCCCCGAGCTGGTGCATGCCTCGATCCGTGCCTCGATCGCCTTTCTCGAACAACAACTGCAAACGTTACAACGCCAGATCGACGACCATATCGACCGCCATCCGGGACTCAAGCAGGATTTGCTGCTACTACAGACCATCCCTGCCATTGGTCCTCAAACTGGACGTATGTTGCTGGCTGTCATGCACAGTAAGTCGTTTGCCAGCGCCGAACAGTTGGCTGCCTATCTCGG
>NZ_WSSB01000035.1 GCF_009831765.1 Craterilacuibacter sinensis
TCGAACCAGCAGGTCAACAATCTGGCCATCTCGACCAACCAATAAGCAGCCAAGCCAGCCGGGACAAGCCCAGCTGGCAGACATGGGTTCACCCCGCTTTACCCGGCCTGATGACCGGTCTTTGCAGTCAGTTGTAATCTTCCGCACTTAAAGGAGCATCACCATGAAGCACCAGAAGAAGCTACTGTTTGTTGCACTGCTCACAGCTTACGGCGCGGCCTACGCCAACCCCACTCCTGTTGTACAACCGGCTGACCCGACCAGCGTGGTGACCACAGTCAGCGGCACCAACACGCTGCAGGTCAACAACCGTCAGGAATACAACGTAAACGAGGGTGGCAGCGTCACCTACGGCAACGACTACAACGAAAATGTCGACATCACGGTCAGCCACGAGCCGGCCTTTAGCAAAGCAGTCACCGCCACCGCTACCGACTCGCAAAAAATCCTTGGCGGCACGGGCTCCCCGTTCATCATCAAAGATCCGTCGAACGCCACCATGAATGACAGCGTCGTCGGCAA
>NZ_WSSB01000036.1 GCF_009831765.1 Craterilacuibacter sinensis
AAGGCTGACGGCGAATACTTCCGCCGCGTCGTACCGTCCCCTAAGCCTAAGCGCATTTTCGAAATGCGTCCTATCAAGTGGATGATCGAAAAAGGCGCCGTCGTGATTGCAGCCGGCGGCGGCGGCATTCCGACCATGTACCAGGGTGACAAGCTGGTTGGCGTGGAAGCCGTGATCGACAAGGATCTGACCTCCGCCCTGCTGGCGCGCGAAGTGGATGCTGATTACTTCGTGATCGCGACCGACGTGTCGACCGTATTTGTCGGCTGGGGCACGCCAGAAGCGAAAGCCATCAAGCACGCACACCCGGACGAAATGGAAAAGCTGGGCTTTGCTGCCGGCTCCATGGGCCCGAAAGTGGAAGCGGCTTGCGAGTTTGCCCGTCTGACCGGCAAGAAAGCCGTGATCGGCGCGCTGCAGGACATCGAGAAGATCGTTAAAGGCGAAGCCGGTACCGTGATCTCGACCGAAAAAG
>NZ_WSSB01000037.1 GCF_009831765.1 Craterilacuibacter sinensis
TGTGGTGAGGTGGGAGTATTGGCAGAGGGAAATCAGCGAGCAGAAGCGAGTTAATCTGAGCTGAAACGAGCAGCGGCGCGGGTTTGCGCCGAGTCTTTGCAATTACTGCCAATACGCGAAATTTTCACCGCAAAAACGTGTCACGGACATGCTTTCACCTGTTATTTGTCAGCTTATGGCAGCAACTGCGAAATCAGGTCTGACGACCAAACCAGACCACCTTACCGATGACCGCAACACCCTCTTCAGCGTTAGAAAGGTCAACATCGAAGGATGCATAGGCCGGATTAGCGCTAGAAACCCTAAGTTTCCAGCCTGGAAGCCTTTGCAGCTGCTTCACCATGAGCATGTCATCCAAGCGTATCACATAGATGCCCTCATGGTTCGCATCGCGGCGCGAAGTATCGAGCATGATTACATCGCGATCCTTCAG
>NZ_WSSB01000038.1 GCF_009831765.1 Craterilacuibacter sinensis
CCACGCCTGTCCGACAAGTCGTACAAGCACAACTACTACGACGAAAAGATCTCGCTGGAAGACCGTCTGGTACGCACCGCCAACAAGGACTTCGTCACCACCGAAGAAGAAATCCTGTTTGACGCCGCCGACGTGATGCGCATGGGCAAGGATTTGTTTATCCAGCACGGTCTGACCACCAACCGCAAGGCGATGGAATGGTTCAAGCGCAAGTATCCCGAGCTGCGCATCCATGCCGTCAACTTCCCGGGCGACCCCTACCCTATCCATATCGACGCGACCTTCGTGCCGCTGCGCCCCGGTCTGATCATCAACAACCCGCATCGCCGTCTGCCGGTTGAACAGCGCAAGATCTTTGAACAGAACGGCTGGCAGATTGTTGATGCCGCCATGCCTGCCCACAAAGAACC
>NZ_WSSB01000039.1 GCF_009831765.1 Craterilacuibacter sinensis
TCGGGGCGCTGATCATTAGGAGCGTATCATGAGTTTCAAGTCACGAATTGTTGAGCGCCTAGTCGCAGGCAAGACCACTTCGGACGGTGCCGGGGTGAAACTGACGCGCGTGCTCACGCAGGATCTGCAGCGCCGCCTTGACCCCTTTCTGATGCTAGATGCATTCCGCAACGAGAATCCGGATGATTACATCGGTGGCTTTCCCGATCATCCGCATCGCGGTTTCGAGACCGTGACCTACATGCTGGCCGGGCGCATGCGCCATCATGACAGCGCGGGCAATGAAGGTCTGCTGAGCCCGGGTGGGGCACAGTGGATGACCGCCGGCTCCGGCCTG
The DNA here is from genome assembly GCF_009831765.1 of Craterilacuibacter sinensis. GTDB lineage: Bacteria > Pseudomonadota > Gammaproteobacteria > Burkholderiales > Chromobacteriaceae > Craterilacuibacter > Craterilacuibacter sinensis. Next base: position 338 of record NZ_WSSB01000039.1, read on the forward strand.
ATCCACTCCGAATTGCCCGAGCAGGAAGAAG
>NZ_WSSB01000004.1:0-131263 GCF_009831765.1 Craterilacuibacter sinensis
CATTCGCCATGTGAAAGTAGGACACCGCCAGACGCCCCATATAAAACCCCAGCTCAATGAGCTGGGGTTTTAACGCAATATTGACAGTTTTTGTGGTGGATATAGCTCAGTTGGTAGAGTCCCGGATTGTGATTCCGGTTGTCGTGGGTTCGAGCCCCATTATCCACCCCATAATAGAAAAAGCCCTGATTTCTTGATGAAATCAGGGCTTTTTCACGTTCTGCGCTGTTAATAAGCGGCAGGCTGTTAAATAACATGGATACAGCCTGCCATTTCCCGCCTGAATTTATTTACAGCAATCTTGATACCAGCCGGTCGGCCCGGACCCGGTTCATACGGGTCAGCAGTTTACGTACCGGCTCCGGATAATGGTCTACGGTTTCCAAATCCAGATAATGATTGATCCGGCTGGTATTGGCACGGATAGCGGCCAGTTCCTGCTCTTTTTGCGCGGCTAATTGCTGCTGCGGGTCATGAAGCAGCAGGCCATTTTCCAGATCCAGACTAAAAGCGCGTGGATTGAGATTATTGCCGGTAATCAGCATGAACTCCTGATCTACCCACAGGCCCTTGAGGTGGTAGCTGTGTCCCGGGTCATTCCACAACAGCAGATTCAGTCTGCCGGCATCGATATCGGCCTGTTGTGCCTGAGCAAAGCGGCGCAGGTTGGCTTCATACAGATAGGGCAGTGCGCCTATGACTTTGAATGGTTCGCTAGGCGGGATAAAGAAGTCGTTGGCGGTCTTGTCGCCGACGATAATGTCGACGCGCACACCGCGCGCCAGTAGCTGGCGTATTTCACGCATCAGCGGGCGCGGCAGGTTGAAATAGGGCGTGCAGATCACCAGATGGCTGCGGGTGCTGGCCATCAACTTCTGGATCAGGCGGTTGAGCGGATTGCGCTTGCCTACCCCTAATAATGGGGTGACGCCTAGCGAGCCTGGTGCGGCCTGATCCTGTACCTGGCTTTGGTAATGGCTGTTGCTGAGCCGTTCGCGCAGGGCGCGGATATCGCCGCGTATGCTCTTGGTCGCGGGCGGATTGGGCTGATCCAGACGGTGTACGGCCGGACTGGCAAGTACGGTGTCTTTCAGCAGGGCAACCATGCTGTCGGCAAGCCCACGGTTGGTAATCAGGTGATAGCGGTCATAGCGATAGCGCTCGCCGACATGCAGATAGACATTATTGAGGCTGGCACCGCTATAGATTACGGTGTCGTCGACAATAAACCCCTTGAGATGCAGCACACCGAACAGTTCGCGCGTCTGCACCGGCACGCCGTATACCGCGACTTCCTGATCCGGATGTTTAGCGGCCTCGTCCTGATACCAGGCTGCATTGCCATCCGCCTTGCCTTTGCCTATCAGCCCGCGCTGGGCACGGTGCCAGTCAACCAGCACGGCGATTTCCAGTGCCGGGTTGCGCTTACGGGCCGCGTACAGCGCTTCCAGTACCATGGCTCCACCTTCATCGTGTTGCAGATAAAGGGCGGTCAGATAGATGCGGTGCTGCGCCTTGGCGATGTGTGCCAGCAGGGTTTCACGAAACGCGGCGGTGTCGGTCAGCGTAATGATGTCTTCGGCCGCCAGCGCAAAGCGCGGCAGCGCATGGATGTAGCTGCGTGGATCGTTGAAAAGCATGATGAGGCGCCAAAACACGCGGATGAATCGGAATGTCTGATGTTAGCATCAAGCGGCGCCTTCTCCCATGGGTTCGGTCAAACTAGAGACAGTATGAAGTCTTTGCTCTATAGATGCCGCTGGCAATACAATAGGCAAATAGTCTATTTGCAAGGAGAAGGCGATGCTTTACCCGGAACTCTATACACAATTGGAAAAAGCACGCTGGAACATGGAAGCCGATATTCCATGGGACACCTTTGATGGCAGCCTGTTGTCCGACGAGCAGGCTCAGACTATCAAGATGAATGCGATTACCGAGTGGTCGGCCTTGCCGGCCACCGAGATGTTTTTGCGCGACAACCGCCACGATTCGGATTTCTCCGCCTTTATGTCGGTCTGGTTCTACGAGGAGCAAAAGCATGCGCTGGCGCTGATGGAGTATCTGCGCCGCTTCCGCCCGGAATACTGCCCGACCGAGGCCGAACTGCATGCAGTGCGCTTCGAGTTTGACCCGGCGCCGCCACTGGAAACCCTGATGCTGCACTTCTGCGGCGAGGTGCGGCTGACCCAATGGTATCGCTGCGCATCCGAGTGGCACACCGAGCCGGTGATCAAGGCCATTTACAAGCATCTGAGCCAGGACGAGGCGCGCCATGGCGGCTGCTACCTCAAGTACATGAAGAAGGCGATTGTGCAGCATGGTGATGTGGCGCGGGCGGCGTTTGCCAAGATCGGTCTGCTGATGGCTTCTTCCGGCCGCTCGGCCAAACCGTTGCACCCCACTAATTTGCATGTCAATGAAGCACTCTTCCCCAATGACACCATACAAAGTCGTTTGCCTGACCCGGACTGGCTGGAAGCGTGGCTGACACAGCAGATCCGCTTTGACGAGCCTTGGGAGGCGCGCGTGGTGGGTGGTATCCTTCGCAACTTGTCCAATCTGTTCGAGCAGCCGCTGGAAACGATTCTGCAATTGAATCGCTACCGCAAGGCGCTCGCGGCAAGTGTGAAGGAAACCCATGTCCTACCCGACCCCGCAATTTGAAGCCAAAGTCTGCCCGCCCGAGGCGCTGGCCGAGCGTCTGGCGGCCTTGCCGCGCCCGGTGGTGTTTACCAACGGCTGTTTTGATATCCTGCATCGCGGCCATGTAACCTATCTGGCACAGGCGCGCGCGCTGGGTGCCAGCCTGGTGGTCGGCCTGAATACCGATGCCTCGGTCAAGCGCCAGGGCAAGGGCGACGACAGGCCGATCAATAACGAGGCCAACCGCGCTGCCGTGCTGGCGGCGCTGGAAAGCGTGAGCCTGGTGACCTGGTTCGATAGCGATACGCCAGCCGCGCTGATTGCCGAAGTCCAGCCCGAAGTGCTGGTCAAGGGCGGCGACTGGAGCGTAGACAAGATTGTCGGTTCAGCCGAAACGCTGGCGCGTGGCGGCGAAGTGCATTCCATTCCCTTCCTGTTTTCCACCTCGACTACGGCTACCCTGAACAAGATCCGCACAAGCGAGGGCAAGGCGTGAGCGATCACGCCTTTGCCGTCTTGCGCCTGTTGTCTGCCGGCGGCTTTCAGTCGGGCGAAGCGATGGCGCAACAACTGGGCTGTTCGCGTACCTTGGTGTGGCAGGCGGTGCATGCCATCGAGCAGGATTTCGGCCTGACCGTGTTTTCGGTGCGCGGGCGCGGCTATCAACTGGCAAGCCCTTTTGACTGGCTGGATGTGGCGCAGATTCGTACCGGCCTGTCCGAAGCGGCGGGCGACAGCCTGACCTTGGCGCTGGTCGAGCGCACCGACTCCACCAATACCCAGCTTATGACGCGGGCAGCCGCGGGGGCACCGCAAGGCTTGCTGCTGGCGGCCGAGGCCCAAAGCGCCGGGCGCGGCCGTCTGGGACGGCGCTGGCAGATGAAGCTGGGCGCCGGCCTGACTTTCTCGCTGCTGTGGCGTTTCGAGCGTGGCCTGGCGGCCCTGGCCGGCCTGTCACTGGCGGTCGGCGTTGCCATGGTGCGCGCCTTGCGCGGATTGGGTGCGCCGGTGATGCTTAAGTGGCCGAATGATGTGCTGCTGGATGGCAAGAAGCTGGCCGGCACCCTGATCGAGTTATCCGGCGACGCACAGGGGTCGGCGGCTGTGGTCATCGGCATCGGTTTGAATGTGGCCGACCCGGGCGAAGTTGACCAGCCGGTGGCCAGCCTTGCCGATGCCGGCTTGCAGCTTAGCCGCAATACGGTGCTGGCTGCCTTGCTCAACGAGTTACAGCAGGTGCTGGTCGAATTCGAGCGCGGCGGCTTCGCTGTGCTGCGCGATGAATGGTCATCTTATGCCGCGCACAATCAAGCGCCGGTGCGCTTGTCGTTCAGCCACCATGAGCCGGTTGATGGCGTTGCATTGGGGGTGGACGACAGCGGTGCCTTGCGGGTGCAAACTGCGTCCGGCGAGCAGCTGTTCCATGTGGGAGAAGTCAGCCTGAGGCCGCGGCCATGAAGCTATTGATCGATATCGGCAATACCCGGCTGAAGTGGGCGGTGTATCAGGGTATGGATTGTATGGCGCAGGGGGCGGTTGCGCATGGCGATATCGCCTCCCTCGCCGATATCTGGCCGCGCTGGCCGATTAGCGCCGGTTGGGCGGCCTCGGTGGCAAGCCCCGAGCTGCGTGCCGCTGTCGATGCCATCAGCCCGGTGCCGCTTGTCTGGGTTTCAGCCCAGCGTGCGGCAGGCGGTGTCAGCAATCATTACCGCAATGTGGCCGAGCAGGGAGCCGACCGTTGGCTGGCGGTACTGGCGGCACGTTCTTTGGTGGACGGGGATGTGGTGGTGGCCTGCGCCGGCACGGCCTTGACGGTGGAAGCGCTATCGGCCGAAGGAGATTATCTGGGGGGGCTGATTCTGCCCGGCCAGCAGCTGATGCTGCATAGTCTGGCGCGCGGCACCGCTTTGCTGGACAGGCCGGCGGGCGTGCATAGCGCTTTTCCGCAGGGCACGGAAGACGCCATTGCCAGCGGCGTGCTGGATGCACAAGCCGGTGCCATTGAGCGCATGCGTGCACGTCTGGCGGCGCACAGTGGGCGTCCCGCGGCTACGGTGCTTTTGACCGGTGGCGATGCGGCGCGTTTGCTGCCTCATCTCGCGGCACCGGTGCGTATCGTGGATAATCTGGTGATTCTTGGACTTCTCAGCATGGCGAGCACCTCATGAAGTGGTTTTTTGCAGCCGTAGTGACACTCAATTTGCTGGTAGCGGGGCTGATTGCCTTGCAGAAGGCGCCGCAAGATGATTTTGGCGCGCGCGAGGTCAGCCCGCAGCTGATCAGCCGGCTGCCGGATCATGGCTATCCGGCTCGCGTGGCAGCCAGCGCCCCGAGTGTGGAACAGGGGCTGACCGAAGCCAGCGTGCCGCTTGCCCTTGCCCCCCTGCCCGTACCTGCGCCGGCCAAGCCGGTGAGCAGTGCGCCGCTTGCGGTCGCCCCGCGTGCCGAGCTGCCTGTCGCCAAGGTCGAGGTGGTCAAGCAGTGTTATCGCTGGGGCGAGTTGAACGACAGCCAGCTGGCGCGTGCCCGTGGCGGTATTGCCACTTTGCGCCTGCCGGCGGCTCAGGTGTCGGACAGCGTGCGCGAGGACAAGCAGGCCGGCGGCAAGGCCTGGGTGTATTACCCGCCGCTGGCGACCCAGTCCGAGACGCAGACCCTGATCGCCGAACTCAAGGCCAAGGGGCTGGATAGCTATATCGTGCGTAATGAGGGCCCGTTTCGCGGTTACCTGTCATTGGGCCTGTTTGCCAAGGAAGAGGGCGCCAAGGCCCTGGTCAAGCGCCTGAAGGACTTGGGCTTTGACAAGGCGCAGATCGATGCACGCGGAGCGAGCAGCAAGAAAACCACGGTGAGCCTGCGTGCGCTGACACCGGAGCAGGTGGACAAACTCAAGGCGGTGCAGCAGCGCCTGCTGCCCGGCATCGTGGTCCAGCCTTTCAACTGCAACTAAGCGACCTGCCCGTCGGGAGCGCCCGCTCCCGACATCTGCCCTACCCTCTTTCCGTTACACGCCTGTTTCATATTAATGTCATATTTTTTTGATCCTGCTGTCACAGTAGTGACTTATGGTTGTCCTTATCGACCGGCCTCGCGGTAGAACCCAACGGAGTCATTCATGAGCGACAGCTACAAGATCAAGCATCACGGTGTGGAAGAGTGCAGTAATGAATCGGGCAACCCGGCGTTTTCCGCCGTACTGGATGCGCGCCTGTCGCGGCGCAGCGTGCTGCAGGCCGGGGGGGCCGCCGGTGTAGCCGGTTTATTGCCCGCGCTGGTTCAGGCTGCGCCCATGTCAGTGAAGCCGGCGGTCTTGGGCTTTGCACCGGTACCGTTCTCGGTGGAGGATAGGGTCGTGGTGCCACAAGGCTATGTAGCTGACGTGCTATATGCATGGGGCGACCCGGTCGGAATCAAGGGCATGAGCCCTGTGTTCAAGCCGGATGCGTCCAATAGCGCCGCCGAGCAGGAAGTACAGGCCGGCATGCACCACGACGGCATGGCGTTCTTCCCGCTGCCGCAGGGCTCGCAGGCCGCCAAGCATGGCCTGCTGGCGATCAACCACGAATACACCGACGACGGCCTGCTGCACAGCGATGGCATGAAAACCTGGAGCGGCGACAAGGTCAAGAAGGCACAGGCGGCGGTGGGCGTATCGGTGATCGAGGTGGAGGATGCTGGCAAGGGGCGCGGCTGGCGCGTGGTACGCCCGTCGAAGTACGCACGCCGCATCACCGCCAATACGCGGATCGCGATCGGTGGCCCGGCGCGCGGCCATGCACTGATGCAGACCGAGGCCGACCCCAAGGGTGTCGAGATCCTTGGCACCTTCAATAACTGCGCCAACGGCAAGACGCCGTGGGGCACCTATCTGACCTGCGAGGAAAACTTCGACGGCTACTTCGTCAACGATTCGGGCACGCTGTCGGACAACGAGAAGCGTTATGGCATCAAAAACAAGGACGCAGGCTACAAGTGGGCATGGGAAGATTTCCGTTTCGACTTGCAGATCAATCCGAATGAGGCCAACCGCTTTGGCTGGGTGGTCGAGATCGATCCCTACGACCCGAAATCCAAGCCGGTCAAGCGCACGGCACTAGGCCGCTTCAAGCACGAAGGCGCGACGGTGACGATTGCGCCCGATGGCCGCGCCGTGGTGTATATGGGGGATGACCAGCGCTTCGAATATATCTACAAGTTCGTGTCGAAAAACCGTTACCAGCCCAAGAACCGCAAGGCCAATATGAACTTGCTGGACGAGGGCACGCTGTACGTCGCGCGCTTCGATGCCGATGGCTCCGGCCAGTGGCTGCCGCTGGTGCATGGCCAGAACGGGGTGGATGCCGGTGCAGGCTTTGCCGATCAGGGCGAGGTCGCAATCAAGGCCCGCATGGCGGCCGATATCGTGGGTGCCACCAAGATGGACAGGCCGGAGTGGATTGCGGTCAACCCGCGTGTAGCCGGCGAAGTGTATTGCACGCTGACCAATAACAGTGAGCGCGGCACCGAGGGCAAGCCGGGTACGGATGCCGCCAACCCGCGCGCCGACAACAAGTTCGGCCATATCATTCGCTGGCACGAGGCCGGCGGCAACGCGGCGGCGGCTTCGTTCAAGTGGGACATCTTCGCGCTGGCCGGCAAGCCGGATGCCGCCAAGAGCGAGCACAGAGGGGCGCTCAAGGGAGATGGCTTTGGCAGCCCGGACGGACTCAGCTTTGATGCTCAGGGCGTGTTATGGGTGCAGACCGATGTGTCGACCTCAACGGTTAACATGAAGGAATACGCAGGCATGGGCAACAACCAGATGCTGGCGGTGATTCCGCAAAGCGGCGAATTCCGCCGCTTCCTCACCGGCCCCAACGGCTGCGAGATTACCGGCATCAGTTTCACGCCGGATAGCAAAACGCTGTTCATCAATATCCAGCACCCCGGCGAGCCGGAAAGCGAACGCTCCGACCCGGCCAAGCCGACGGCGGTGTCGAGCTGGCCGGATGGCGCAGCTTCCGGTCGTCCTCGCTCGGCCACGGTGGTGATCCGCAAGCTGGACGGTGGGGTGATCGGTAGCTAAGGCGGAAAAGCAGAATGCAAGGCCGGCTTTATGCCGGCCTTGTCGTTTGTCTGGCTGGTTTTCGTATCAGCAAAAAGACCAGGCCGCTGGCCCATGTCATCAGCGCCAGCGTGATGAATGTATGGTGGTAGGCGGCAAAGGTTTTGCCCTGATCCGGGTGGAAGTCTTGCCCTAAAAACAGCGACAGCACCACGATGGCGAAGGTCAGGCCCATGCTGAGCGCCAGCTGCATGGCGGTCGAGAGCAGCATATTGCCGGCGCTGGCGTATTGGGCCGGCAGACTGGACAGCGCGCTGGCGTTAAGTGTGGAGAATTGCAGCGAAATGGCGGCACCGAAAGCCAGTAGCACCAGCACGAAATACAGATTGCTTGTCTGTGGCGTGGTAAACGCCAGTGCCATGATGGCTGCACCCACCGCGATATTGCTGAGCATCAGCACGCGGTAGTTGCCGAAGCGCTGGATCAGCGGCACGACGGTGGGCTTGACCAGCAGCGCGGCGCCGGCAATCGGCATCAGCAGCAGGCCGGCATGTGCCGGCGAATAGAGAAAGGCCAGCTGTAAAAATAGCGGCAGCAGCAAGGGCAGGCCGCCCGAGCCCAGACGCACCAATAAATTGCCCAAGATGCCGATGCTGAAAATGCGGTTGCGGAAAATGGCCAGCGGAAACAGCGGTGCCTTGTGCTGCCGGGCGTAGGCAATATAGCCGGCGATACTGGCGATGCCGCAAGCGGCCATTGCCAGGGTGGCAGCTATGGACAGGCGGTGTTCGCCGAACATCTCCAGTGCGTAGGAAAGCAGCAGCACACCGCTGGCAAACAGCAGATAGCCGGGCACATCGATGCGGGCAGCGGGCTCGCGTAGCTGCGGCATATGCCTCCACGCCAGCACAAAGCCCACTATCCCGACCGGCACATTGACCAGAAAGATCCAGTGCCAGCTGCTGTACTCGACAATCAGGCCGCCGAGCGAAGGGCCGAGTACCGGGCCGATCAGGCCGGGCAGGGCAATAAAATTAAGCGCCTCCATGCGGCTGGTGCGATCGGGATAGCTCTTGAGTACGGCCAGGCGTCCGGTGGGCAGCATCAGCGCGCCGCCCACCCCTTGTACGATACGGCAGGCTATCATCTGCGGCAGTGTCTGCGAGGCGGCACACAATATGGAGCCCAGCGTGAATAGTACGATGGCGGCAAGGAAGGCGCGGCGGGTGCCGAAGCGGTCGGCCACCCAGCCGGAGAGCGGCACCAGCACTGCCAGCGTCAATACATAGGCGACCAGTACAGACTGCATCACCAGCGGGCTCTCGCCCAGGCTGGCGGCCATCGACGGCAGGGCGGTGTTGAGGATGGTGGCGTCCAGCGTCTCCATAAACAGGCTGATGGCCGCAAGCCAGGGCAGCCAGGGGGAGACGCCATCGACGCGGGGGGGAAGCAGAGTCGGCATCTACGCACTATATATGCCGCCGCCTCATCTTGCCGGCATTGGCCGTACAGGCTCAGGCGGTGATGGTTTGTGCGCTTTTCTGGCTGAGGGCCTGATTGAATTGTTCTGTCGGTAGCGGCCGGCCGAACAGATAGCCCTGATAGTGATGGCAGCCTAGGCGCGCCAGGGTCGCTTGCTGGGCATCCGTCTCTACGCCTTCGGCAATGACATCCAGCGCCAGCGTCTGTGCCAGTGCCAGAATGGTACGCACGATATCGGTATCGGTATCGTGGCCCGCTTGTTGCAGATCGCGCACAAAGCTCTGGTCTATCTTGAGCTGATCCAGTGGCAGGCGTTTGAGATAGGCCAGCGACGAGTAGCCGGTACCAAAGTCATCCAGTGAAAAGCTGATGCCGTGAGCCTTGAGCGCTACCATCTTGAGAATGGTCTGCTGTACATGGTTCAACAGCATGCTTTCGGTCAGTTCGAGTTTGAGTCGTCGCGGGTCGGCGCCAGTTTGTTCTACGATGTCCAGCACTTGCTGCACAAAATCGGGCTGATGAAACTGGCGGGCGCTGACATTGACGGCCAGCGTCAGCCCGGCACTTTCCGGCGCATGGCTCCAGCTGACCAGCTGGCGGCAGGCCGTTTCCAGTACCCAGTTGCCCAGCTGGATGATGAGCGTGCTTTTTTCCGCCAGCGGAATAAACAGTCCTGGCGAGATCGGGCCTTTTTCGGGGTGTTGCCAGCGCAACAATGCTTCGGCGCCCAGCACCTTGCCTTGGGCATTGACCTGAGGCTGATAGTGCAGTGCCAGTTGCTGCTGGTGTATGGCATCGCGCAGGCTGGACTCCAGCGCAGCGCGCTCGTCTACCGTGTGCTGCATGGCCTGGTCGAAGAAGCAGACGGTATTGCGTCCGCTGGCCTTGGCCTGGTACATCGCAAGATCGGCCTGCTTGAGCATGTCTTCGATATTGCCATCGTGGCCATGGAATAATGCAACGCCGATGCTGCAGGAGCTGTGGTGGCTATGTTTGCCCAGTACGTAGTTTTCCTGCAGGGCCGCCAGCAGTTTTTCGGCCACGGTCTTGCAATAGCTGGCTGCAGTTTCCGGGTCGGTACTCAGCCCTTCCAGCAGTACCACAAACTCGTCTCCGCCTAGCCGGGCGACAATATCGCTATCCCGCGTATTTCTGCACAGGCGCTGGGCCACCTGTTGCAGCATCTGGTCGCCCTTGTCATGGCCCTGGGTGTCGTTCAGATCCTTGAAATTGTCCATGTCGATAAACAGCAGCGCACCAGACAAACCGCTGCGTGTCGCGCCGGCCATGGCATGTTGCAGATTGTCCAGCAGCATGCGGCGGTTGGGCAGTCTGGTCAGCGGATCGTAATAGGCCAGACGCTGGATTTCTTCTTCGGCATGTTTACGCAACGTAATATCGGTCATGGTGCCGATATAGTGGGTGACTTGCCCCTGCTCATCGAGAACCGTAGTGATAGTCAGCCACTCGGGGTAGATCTCGCCATTCTTGCGCCGGTTCCATAGCTCGCCTTGCCAGGTATGGTTGCGGACCAGTTCGTCCCACATGGCGTGATAAAACTCGGCAGAGTGACGGCCCGATTGCAGCAGCCGGATAGGCTGGCCCACCACTTCTTCGCTGCGATAGCCGGTGATGTCGCAAAAGGCCTGATTGACGCGCACGATTAGCTGGTGCCGGTCCGTGATGACCATCCCTTCTTGCACCTCGAAGGCGATGGCGGCAATGCGCAGATCGGCTTCGGCACGCTGACGTTCCTGTGCGCGGTCAAGAAAGGCGTTGAACCATTCTGTCAGCTGGTTGATTTCGTCAAGTGTCCGTATTTTGGCCAGTCGCCATTGCCGTGGCAGGCGGTCGGCCTGAAAGTCGCGGAAACCGTCCGAAATGGCGCGCAAGGGACGTATAACCCGGATGGTGTAAAGGCGGATCAGCAAGGCAATCAGCAGCAGGGAGACGAGCAGGATGGCGACGCCGGCCTGCGCGATGCGGCTGACCGGCGCCAGCAAGGTCGCTTGCGGTATCAGACTAACTACATACCAATCCAGCCCTGCCAGTTTGTGGTAGTTGAGCTGGGTCGCTTGCTCATCCATTTTGATGGTGAGCGATCCTTGCCGGCCTTGTAGCAGTACGCCTAGCGCCGGATCTATGGTCTGCCCCAGCAGCGCTTCATCCGGGTGAAACAGCAGGCGCTGTTTGGCGTCGACGACCAGTAACACCGCGCCTTCACCCATCTCCATTTCGCGCAGATGCTGGTATAGGAAGCGCGGGTCGAAATTGACCTGCAGCATGGCGAGAGTCGCCGTCTTCTGGCCGCTGGCATCCAGCTGTTGCAGCAGTTTGGTCGCGACAATCACTTGCCGGGTACTGGACGAAGTATTGACGTTGTTTTCAATGCCATGCCAGCGAATGGCATTGCCTGCACTGTTCGTTTCGCGCTGCAATCGCTCGCGCAGCGTATGGTCGATGGCTGACAGGTTGAGCGTATCGCCCACATGGTAGTGCTGGCCATTGCGGGTAAACAGATCGATGGAGGCCAGTCCTTTCAGGCTGCTGTATCCGCTGAGGATATAGCCTATGCGCGCCTGGGTAGATAAGGACTCGAAAGCACTATCGCGCTGGCTGGATTTGTCGGCGCGCGCCAGCATCTGCTTGATTTCGTCTACCGACTCGATGTTATGAATCAGGTCTTCGATCTGTTCCAGATGCTGGGTCAGATGGGCGGCCTGTTCGGTCAGCAGGTTCATATTATGGCGGGAAGCCAGCTCGACCACCGTGCTGCGCGTCACGCTGAAGCTGATCAGCTGGTACAGCAGCAGCGGCAATACGCTGATGGCCAGCAAGAACCCGATCAGCTTGAGCGAGATATTGATCTTCATTACGGTGCTGTGCCGGGGCGCGTGCCGCGCAGAAGAACGGAATCGACCAGTAACTCGGCCGGCACCGGCTTGCCGGCTAGCATGGCAAGCGCTGTTTTGACGCCCTGATAGCCTTGTTCATTGCCCTGCTGGTCCATTGTCGCGACCAGTTCGCCACGGGCAAGTGCCTGGCGGGCATCGGGAATGGCATCGAAGCCGGCGACAAGGATGTGTGTGCGCTTGCTGTCAGTCAGATATTTGCGGGCACCGATCGCCATCATATCGTTGGCGCAGAAAATGCCGCGCAAATTGGGGTGTTGTTTCAGCAAGGACTCGGTGACATGGTAGGCATCGTCTATTTTCCAGTAGGCGCTTTCGCTGGCAACGAGCTGCATGCCGGCCTGCTGGAAGGCGCGCTGTGCGCCCAGGCGCCGTTGCTTTGCATTATCGGCTGATGGAATGCCTTCGATAATGGCAACCGCCGAGTGGGCGGGCAGATGGCGGCTCAGTTCCATGGCCGATGTAAAAGCGGCCGCTTCATTGTTGATGCTGATAAAAGGCACCGGGCGCATGCCTTGTGCCGCCATGGCCCGTGTGTCCAGCCGGTTGTCGATATTGACGATATGGATGCCAGCCTGCTGTGCCTGCTTGAGGGCCGGCACCAGGCGCACCGAGTCGCCCGGTGCAATCACGATCGCATCCGTGCCGCGCTTGACTGTATCTTCGACAATCTTGATTTGCTGTTCGATCGAGGTTTCTTGTGTCGCTGTCTTGATCTCCAGCCGGGTGCCGGTTTCCTGCGCGGCACGGCGTGCCCCTTTTTCCATTTCGATAAAGAAGGGATTGGTCAGGGTTTTCATGACCAGCGACACCCGCAGGCCATTTGTGTTGCTGGTCGCGGCAGCCGGAGCCGATGCGGTAATGGCGGAAATAGAAGCTTGCTCGCTATCGCAGGCTGCCAGCCCAATCAACAGCAAGGCGACAATCAGTTGCCTGAATTTAGAAAAGGTCATGGCTTGTGCCCGCAATAAAATATTGAAAGCCATCTTGCATCATCGATGATGCCCGTTTTCGTATTAAGTGAAACCTATCAAGCTCGGCATGATCTTATCGCATGTTGCCTGCTTATTACAAATGAGTATGTTTTTATTGTGTTTCTTGCGCAGTGTTGATACCGAAGGCACACTGCATGATGTGCCGATGGGGCACGGCAGCCTTAAACCGTCGGCTGTACAAGATGGACGGTAGCCGGTGACTGCCCGGCGTGATTTACATGGGGTAACACCATGTCGCAGATGATTTATGGGGACGGCGCGATCCGCCGTACCAGCCTGTTCGGCTCTTCCATCGAAAACACTTACGCCGGCGTGCTCTCCTTTATGCGCCGAAACTACACGCGCGAGCTTGCCGGCGCCGATGTGGTGGTGTCCGGCGTGCCGCTGGATCTGGCGGTGACCTTCCGCCCCGGCGCGCGTCTGGGACCGGCGGCTGTCCGTGCCGCCAGCGTGCAACTGGCCGAGCTCAAGCCCTTTCCCTGGGGTTTTGATCCGTTTGAGGATCTGGCGGTGATCGATTATGGCGACTGCTGGTTCGATGCGCATAACCCGCTGACCATCAAGGACGCGATTATTGAACATGCGCGCACCATCCTTGCTTCCGGTGCCAAGATGCTGACCTTTGGCGGCGATCATTTCATTACTTATCCGCTGTTGATCGCGCACGCCGAAAAATATGGCAAGCCGCTGAGCCTGATCCACTTCGATGCCCATTGCGATACCTGGGCCGACGACAGCCCGGACAGCCTTAACCACGGCACTATGTTTTACAAGGCGGTAAAAGACGGGCTGATTGATCCGAAAACCTCGGTACAGGTCGGCTTGCGTACCTGGAATGACGACTTTATGGGTATTCCGCGCATTGATGCGCCGACGGTGCACGAGATCGGCGTTGCCGAAACGCTGCGCCGTATCAAGGACATCGTGGGCGACAACCCGGCTTATCTGACCTTCGATATCGACTGCCTCGACCCGGCCTTCGCTCCGGGTACCGGCACGCCGGTGCCGGGCGGGCTGACCAGCGCACAGGCGCTACAGATCGTACGCGGACTGGAAGACGTGAATCTGGTGGGGATGGATGTGGTGGAAGTGTCGCCGCCATTTGACCAGAGCGAAATCACCGCCCTGGCCGCGGCACATATTGCTTGCGATCTGTTATGCGTGCTGCGCCAGCGCAAGGTGGCAGGCAAGCTGTAATTTATAGGCAAGTAAAAGGGCATTCCTGACGGATGCCCTTTGTCGTTTAATTGATCAGCGTGGCACTGATCAGCAGCAAGAGCAGCAGTGTTTCGCTGACCTCTATCCCCGCACCCAGACAATCACCGCTCATCCCGCCCAGCTTCTTTTTCAGGTACGCCCACCAGAGCACACCCGCCAATGGTGCGGCCAGCAAAGCCGGGGAGATCCAGGCCGACAGGCCGGCAAGCGCAGCCGCCGCCAGCCAGAATGACGGCCAGTGGCTGCGCCAGGCAAAGCGCTCGCCGCTGCCGGCAGCCAAGGGTGGCAGGGTGGCCGACCAGGCCACGGCAAACAGCCGCGACCACGCCGGTATCAATAGCAGGGCGGCCCATAACCCGGCTTTGGCGACCAGCATCAGTAGCACCAGTTTGGCCGCCAGTTGGCAGATCAGCACGATGACGCCGAAGCTGCCGACATGCGGGTCTTTCATGACTTCCATAAAGCGCTGCGGCGAGCTATGGGCAGCGCCTAGCGCATCGGCCAGATCGGCCAGCCCGTCCAGATGCAGGCCACCGGTCACCCATACCCATAGCAACAGGGCGGCCAGTGCCGCCAGCCAGGGTTCGATCTGGCCCAGCGCAAACAGCGGCAAGGCAATCAGCGCACCGACCAGCAAGCCGACCACGGCAAACCAGCGTGCGGCATCGGCCAGCCACGCCGGATCGAAGTGCTTGAGTTGGGGGGTGGGCAGGCGGGTGAGGAACTGTACCGCCAGAATCAGGCTGCGCATGGCGACTCCAGTCGGGTGAGATAGGCTGGATGCCCTTCGAGGAGGGATAGCTGGGCGAAACCGCCGCGTGGCACCGAGATCAGCCGTGCGGCGCTAAACGGCAGGCCCAGCAGCTCGGCCAGGAGCAGGGTAATCACGCCGCCGTGGGTGATCAGTACACGGTGATCGCCTGTGGCTTGCGTATTCCACTGCGCCAGCGCCGCCAGGATGCGCTGGCGAAAGCCGGCGTAGTCCTCTCCCCCGGGTGGGCATAGCTCGCCGGCTGCCAGGCGCAGGCCCCAGCCTGGAGCCTGAACCTCTACCAAACCCGATGGCAGGCCGTCCCAGTCGCCGAAGTCCATCTCGGCAAAGCCGGCATCGACCGTGAGCGGCAGCGAGGTGGCCAGTGCCGATTCGACGGCAAAACCGTGACAGCGCTGTAAGGGTGAGCTTGCCAGTGCAGTGACCGGTGCGCCGCGGCTGAGGCTGGCCCAGCTTGCATGCAGCTGTTGCCAGCCCTGTGTGTTTAGCGCGAGATCGGTGCGGCCGATCAGGCGGCCGGCGTGATCTATTTCGCCGTGGCGCAGCAGGGTAAGCGTGTAGGCGCTCATGCCTTGTCCGACACGCCGGCGCTATCAAAGGTCGCCATTTCGCCGTGCAGCAGGATGGCGGAGGCTATCAGCGGCAACACCAAAGCGGCGCCCGAGCCTTCGCCCAAGCGCAGGCGAAAATCGACCAGCGGGATCAGGCCAAGATGCGCCAGCGCGGCCAGATGGCCGGTTTCCTGCGAGCGGTGGCTGGCCATCAGCCACAGGGTGCAGTCTGGTTCCAGCGCCTGCGCCACCAGCGCCGCAGCGGCGGCGATAAAGCCGTCGACCAGGCTGGGCATGCCCAGACGCGCACCTTCCAGATAGAAGCCGGCCATGGCGGCGATTTCCAGTCCGCCCACTTCGGC
This sequence comes from Craterilacuibacter sinensis, assembly GCF_009831765.1. Classification (GTDB taxonomy): domain Bacteria; phylum Pseudomonadota; class Gammaproteobacteria; order Burkholderiales; family Chromobacteriaceae; genus Craterilacuibacter; species Craterilacuibacter sinensis. The sequence continues at coordinate 15,986 of NZ_WSSB01000004.1, forward strand.
CAGTACCGTCAGTGACTCAGTGTCCTGCGTCAGGCGCGCCAAGGCCGCCTCGACAACGCGAGCCTTGAGTTGAACACCGGCATCATCCACCCCGGTGCCGCGTCCGACCACGGTCGCGGCGGGCAGTGCGCAAAAATGGCAGATCAGCGCGGCGGAGGCGGTGGTGTTGCCGATGCCCATATCTCCTGCAATCAGGAGCGTGGCGCCGGCATCAATGGCGCGGCGCGCGGCGGCACGACCGGCCTCTAGCGCGTCTTGTGCCTGCTCGCGGCTCATGGCGGCTTGTACCGCCAGATTGTGCGTGCCGGTCATCACCTTGGCGTCCACCACATGCTCGCCCAGGGGCGGCAAAGTGCTGGCGACGCCGACATCGACCACTTCCAGCCGCGCATTATGCTGGCGCGCCAGTACACAGATAGCTGCGCCACCGGCAGCAAAATTTTTCACCATTTCGGCCGTGACGGCCGATGGGTAAGCCGATACGCCTTCGGCCGTCACGCCATGATCGGCGGCAAACACGGTGATGGCTGCATGCGGCAGTTGCGGGATTTCACGTTGCTGCCAGGCGGCAAAACGGCAGGCAATGTCTTCCAGCATGCCCAGACTGCCGGTGGGCTTGGTCAGCCGGTTTTGACGGGCTTGGGCGGCGAGCAGAGCGATATGGTCGGGGATGGGGAGCGAGGTCGGCATGATGGGCTTTGTGTATGGGGGCTATATGGTCAAGGAATATAAGGCAAGACGCAAATGGCGTGGAAGGAATCGGCTTACCCAGATATACTGCGCGCCGCAGGTCATGGGAAGCCGGTGTAAATCCGGCGCTGCCCCCGCAACGGTAAGGTCTCGTATCAGTGATGATGCGCAGGCTTCGCAACAGCCACTGTCGATATTCGGCGGGAAGGCGCGAAGCTGGCTTGACCCAGCCCGGAGACCAGCCTGCACAGGCGTCGCTGGAACTGACGCCTTTAGCTGGAGTATCGCGGGGAGGCGATAACGACCATTGTCGTTCTTAAGGTGCGCGAACTGCGTATCTCTTCCTGCACTCCTTCTCGTTTTTCTTTCGAGGGGTGCTGTCCAAATGTTCAAGCAAAAAACCATTGTTGCGCTGGTGTCCCTGGCGCTATCTCCGGCGCTATTCGCTGGCCAAACCACGGTTCAGGCCGAAGAGGTGGTGGTCACCGCCACCCGCACCGCTACGCCGGTATCTAAAGTGTTGTCCGATGTGACGGTGATTACGCGCGAGGAAATAGAAGAAACCGGCGCCACTCAACTGACCGAACTGCTGGCGCGTCAGCCGGGAGTGGAGGTAGCAAGTAATGGCGGCATGGGAACCAGTTCTTCGGTATTCATGCGTGGTGCCAATTCGAATCACACGCTGATCCTGGTCGATGGCATGCGTATTGTATCGGCATCTGCCGGCACTACCGCCTTGCAGCAGATTCCGCTGGATCTGATCGATCGGGTTGAAATTCTGCGTGGGCCGGCATCCAGCTTGTATGGTGCCGATGCGATTGGTGGCGTGATCCAGATCTTTACCCGTAAGGGTGAGGGTGCACCGAAGTTCAGCGCGAATCTGGGCTTTGGTGAACGCGGTACGACGATTGCTGGTATGGGTATCAATGGCAAAGTGGCAGACACTGCCTTTGGTATCAATCTGAGCCATCAGTCGACGAATGGCTTCTCTGCACAGAGCGCCAATTCGGATTCTGAATGGGGTTTGCATAATCCTGACCGAGATGCTTATCGCGAGAATGCCTACTCTGCCTATTTGACACAAACATTGGCCGCTGGCCACACGCTGACCGTGCGTTCGTTTCAGACATCCAGCAATGTCGAATACGATGTGAGTGAAGTTAATCAGGATGAGATCAGAGGCCGTTTGTCCGGTCAAAGCATCGAACTGCAAAACAAGCTGACTGACATCTGGAGCAGCACCCTGCGCTTTGCCCGTACGCAAGATAAGCAGGAAGGCTTTGATGATGGACAGATGGATATTCGCGCCAGTTTGTTCGATACCACGCAGAACGAATGGCTGTGGCAGAACGATGTGGCAACCAAATTGGGCGCCTTGCAGTTGGGGCTGGTGCATACCGAGCAGAATGTAGATGGTGTTGCCAGCTACATGCCTAATGGTTTCACCGTAACGCGCCGTACTAATAAAGCTGCTTTTGCCGGCTATACCGGTGATTTTGGCCCTCATTTATTGCAAGCCAGTTTGCGGCATGATGACAACTCCCAGTTTGGCGGCAAGACCACAGGGCAGGTCTCTTATGGCTATCGCTTTGCTGATGGCTGGCTGGCGCGTGCCGGTTATGGCACTGCCTTTCAGGCACCCACCTTCAATAACCTGTACGGTTCGTATAAGCCGAATCCTAACTTGAAGCCGGAAGAAGCGACCAATTATGAGGCAGGCTTGCGTTGGACAAATGCAGGGCATCGTGCCGAGCTGACTTGGTTTCAGAATACGATTGATAATCTGATCATTTATCAGGGCATGAGCAACAATATGGGGGCTGTTAACCGCGATGCCCGTATTGAAGGTGTGACGCTAGCGGGTGAGTCCAGCATGGGTGCGTTGACGCTATCCGGTTCGGCGACTTGGCAGGATCCGGAGGATCGAAATACGGGCAAGCAATTGCTCCGTCGTGCTCATGCGTTCGGGCAGGTTAATGTTTCTTATGATTGGGGCCGTTGGATAAGTGGTGCCGAGTATCATGTCACTGCCAGCCGTCCTGACTATGGCGCGGAATTGCCGGGTTATGCCAAGCTGAACCTGTATGCAGATATGAAGCTTGCGCGCGAGTGGACTGCAACTGCCCGTATCGAGAACGTGGCCGACCGTGACTATGAAAATGCCTACGGCTACAACACCGGCGGCCGTACCTGGTTTGTCGGCGTGCGTTACCAGCCTAAATAAGCCATGACTACGCATCTGATATCGGGTGGTGCCCGTTCCGGCAAGAGCCGTTTTGCCGAAAGCCTGGCGCTGGCGCATCAAGGCCCGGTGACGTATATCGCTACGGCTCAGGTGCGTGATGGCGAGTTTGCACAGCGGGTGGCGCACCATCAGGCGCGCCGCCCGGCACACTGGGCGCTGGCCGAGGCGGGGCGTGATCTGGCGGCGCTGCTGCGGGCGCAGTCTGCGCCTGACACCCTGCTGCTGGTCGATTGCCTCGGCATGTGGCTGATGCACTTTTCCGGTGACGATGGTGCGCTGCAGACCGATGCTTTTGAGGTGGAGAAAGCGGCGCTGCTGAGCGCTTTGGCCGACATGTCAGGCACCGTATTGCTGGTGTCCAACGAGACCGGCTGGGGCGTGGTGGCGGCCGATGCGATGACGCGACGTTTTGTTGACGAGCTGGGGCGGTTGAATCAGGATGTGGCTGCCGTGTGCGATCAGGTGACGCTGGTGGCCTGCGGTCTGCCGCTGGTGCTGAAAACGCCATAAGGCTGGCCTGTGCAAGGGCAGTGTTTGACGGCCTTGCCGGGCTTGGCTATTCTCGCCGTCATGGAAACCGAATTCGAATCTCTGGAAGGCCGGGTTGCCGCGCTGATTGCACGCATCCACGAGCTGGATGGCCAGAATGAGCGCATGGCCAGCGTGCTGGCCGAAGTGCTGAAAGAAAATGCCGAACTCAAGTTCTGCGTCGAAGAGACGCGCTTGCGGGTCGAAGCCTTGATTGCGCGCCTGCCGGGAGAAGCTGACGATGAGTAATCTGGTCCACGTCGACGTTAACCTGCTGGGCCGCCAGTTCGCTATTGCGACGCCGCCTGAGGAGCAGGAAACACTGCAAGAAGCAGTGCGCCTGCTTAGCGGCAAGATCGATGCGATTCAGGGTGCAGGCCGCATTATGGACACCGACAAGATCGCCATTATGGCTGCGCTGAATATCGCGCATGATCTTTTGAAGATAAAAGTCGGTGAGGGCTTGGAGATCGCGCAATTCCAACGTAAAATACGTTCCATGATCGAAGCGGCCGATACGGCGCTTGATCAGAGCCGGCCCAGCTAGTCAGGCCGGTCACTGCAAGGTTTAAATCCCCCTGCGGTGTGCGAGAAGGCTCACAAATTTCCTTGAACCAATGTGTTCGCTTTGGTTGCAGGTTTTAACATGTGTGGGTGTGTCGCTCCGGCTTGCCGGAAGCGCCCGAAACACAAGACCCGTGACCCCCTTTGTTCAGGGTTCAAGCGGATTTTGCCGGATCGCCACTCGCGGGGGGTTCCTCTTCCAAGATGAATCTCCCCGTTGTCCACGATAAACAATTGCTCCGGCGTGAATTGCGCCGCCGGCGCATGGCCGTGTCGCGTGTCGAACGCGGGCGCGCTGCGCTTGCCGTTTTGCGCCATGCCTCGCGTCTGCTCGGTCGCGGCAAGCGCATAGGCGGCTATCTTGCAGCCGGCTCCGAGCTTGATCTCGAACCCTTGATGAGTGCCGCGCTGTTTCGTGGCGCTTCCCTGTTTTTACCCCGTATCCCCCATCGTGGCCGCCGTTTGTGGTTTTCCCGCATTGGCGCGGCGGACCGCTGGTTTTCCCATCCGCGCTATGGCATCACCGAATACGACGGAATGCTGGCGCGCGCCGAAAACCTGGATCTGTTGTTTGTGCCGCTACTGGGCATCGATGATGAGGGTTTCCGCATGGGGCAGGGCGGCGGTTTCTACGATGCGACACTGGCTTACCGGCGTCGCCGTGCCGGTGGCCCCCTGCTGGTCGGCGTGGCGTATGAATGCCAGCGTGTGGCGCAGGTGCCGCGCGAGAGCTGGGATGTGCGCCTGGATGCGCTATTGACCGAGGCCGGTCTGTACCGCTTGACGGCACAAGGCTGGCAGCGCTGGTATGGGTCTTGATTCGCGACGCGTTGATATCTTTATTGCCTGAAAATATTCGTACCCGCACAATGCCGGCATATTGCCGGTTTTTTATGGAGTGCAGTGTGCAGGAACGTTACTGGTTGATGAGGTCGGAGCCGGACGACACGTCTATTGATGATCTGGCGCGCGAGCCGCAGCGCTTGTTCGAGTGGAGCGGGGTGCGCAATTATCAGGCGCGCAACTTTATGCGTGACGATATGCAGCCGGGTGACAAGGTTCTGTTCTGGCACTCAAGCTGTCCGGCGCCGGGCATGGCCGGCATCGCCGAAGTGGTCACGCTGGCCCACCCCGATGCTACGCAGTTCGATTCCGAATCACCTTATTTCGACCTCAAGTCCACAGCGGATGCGCCGCGCTGGGTTTGTGTCGATGTGCGTTTTGTCGCCAAAACCCCCTTGCTGAGCCCGGCTGCCTTGCGCATGATTCCCGGCCTCGAGTCCATGGCGGTGCTCAAGCGCGGTAACCGCCTGTCCATTACCCCCGTCACTTCCGAAGAGTGGAAAATCATCATGGAGCACCTGGGCTGATGCTGTCTTTATCCTTGTTTGCGGTGTTGCTGGGTTTCGGGGCGATTGCCGGTTTTCTGGCCGGCCTGTTGGGCGTGGGCGGTGGACTGGTCATCGTGCCGGTGGTGGTTGGCGTATTGTCGGCTGCCCATCTGGGTGGCGCGCATGTCCAGCATATTGCGGTGGGTACTTCGCTGGCGGTAATGGTGTTTACCAGCATTTCCAGCGTGCGCGCCCACCATGCGCGTGGTGCGGTCGACTGGCGCATCGTCAAGCGTATGGCGCCAGCCATGGTGCTGGGCACGCTGGCCGGCAGCGTGATCGCCGGCTGGATACCGGGGCGCGAGCTGCGCTGGTTTTTTGTGATTTACGCCTACGTGATCGGGCTGCAGATGTATCTGGGCGCCAAGCCGCCGGCCAGCCGCGAACTGCCGGGCACAGCCGGGCAATGGGGGGCGGGCGGCGTGATCGGCATGATCTCGAGCTGGGTCGGCATCGGAGGCGGCTCGATGAGCGTGCCGTTTATGAGCTGGTGCAATGTGCCGGTGCATACGGCGATTGGTACCAGTGCCGCCCTGGGCTGGCCGATTGCCGTGTCCGGCGCTATCGGATATCTGGCTAGCGGCTGGGGTCAGACCGGCTTGCCATGGGGCTCGCTCGGCTTTATCTATCTGCCGGCCATGTTGACGCTGATGGTGATGACGGTCTTGCTGGCACCTATAGGTGCGCGTGCCGCGCATAAATTGCCGGTGGCGAAACTGAAGAAGGCGTTTGCGCTGCTGATGGCGGTCATGGCGACCGAGATGCTGTGGACCTTGCTGCACTGAAAGGATAAGGATGAAAAACGCGCTGATTCTGTTGCTGGCCTGCTCGCTGCCGGCTTGGGCGTATACCGATGAAGGCCGCCTGCCGTATACCGGTCAGGCCGGCCAGTTGCCGCTACAGGTGGTGACCGATTTTCTCGGCCACCGTCTGGGGCAGGATGGCCGTTTCGAGTATGCCACGCTGAAGATAGAACAGCAGAGCCGGCCCGAAGCCTTCGATCATGCCCGCATCAGTGTGGTGCGCGAGGGCTTGCTGGATGACAGCGTGCGCGCCAATCGCTGGCGTTTCGACGTCAACCGTGCCTCCGACGGGCGCTGGCGCATAGACAGTGTGCGCGAAGATTTTGCCTGCCATCGCGGCCGGGCAGGCTGGGGTGTGCAGCCTTGCAGGTAAATGGCCAGCACCATTGGACAGTCACGCGATTTGCTGGTGCCTGATGAATAAAAGCCGCTCTCGGCCATGAGGCGGCTTTTATTCATGTTACAGCCGTCTACACGCGAAAATAAGCCACACTGCTGCGCAGCTGTTCGGCCAGTGTATGCATGCGCTGGACTTGCTTGACCGCAGACTGGGTCGTCTCGGCATTGGTGCCGGCCATTTGGGCGATCTGCTCCACATGGTTGGCAATCTCCTGGCTGGCTATCCCCTGTTCGCGTAGCGCATGCGAAATATCCACCACGGCGGCGACCACTTGGGCCGAGCTGTCACGGATCAGGCCAATGGCCTTGCCGCCCTCTTCCGCCAGTTCGCGTCCCAGTTTTACCCGTGCAACCGCTTCATTCATGCTGCCTTGCGAGGTGTTCGAGCTATCCCGGATCTCATCTATCATGCCGGCAATCTCCTGAGTCGCCTGTGCTGTGCGTTCGGACAGTTTGCGCACCTCGTCAGCCACGACGGCAAAACCGCGTCCGGCCTCCCCGGCGCGGGCCGCCTCGATCGCTGCATTGAGGGCCAGCAGATTGGTCTGGTCGGCAATATCCTTGATCACCTGCATGATGCTGGCGATATTGTGCGTCTTGCCAACCAGTTCGGCGATGCTGCCGGCGGCCTGATCGACCATGCTGCCGATGCGCGTCATTTCGGTAATGGCCTGCCCCAGCACTTCACCGCCCTGATCAGATAACTGGTTGGAGCTGGCCGATATCTGCTGGGCGTCCTGTGCACTATCCGAAATATGGCTGATGCTGACGGTCATCTGTTCGACCGAAGCGGCCATGGCGGTCGCGCCCTCGCTTTGCCGGCTCGAATTGTCGGCAACCTGATCGGCACCGCCGGCTACTTCGGTGCTTAAAGTCCCCAACTCACGGGCACTGGCGACGACTTCGCCCACTGTCTGGTGCAGTTGCTTCTGCATATGGGCAATACTGGCCATCAGGCTATGCTGGTCTCCTGCTGCCGTGGCGACCTTGATATCCAGCCGGCCTTCGGCAATCTGCTGCACGATATTGGCGGCTACTGCCGGGTCCGCGCCCAGTTGTGCCATCACGCCCTTGAGTAAACGCCAGCCCAGCAGTGAAACAATGGCGGCAATCAGGAGGATGATGCCGGCGATTTCCAGCAGTTCTTGCTTTAAGACCGACTGGATATCATCCAGATACAGGCCTGTTCCTATCATCCAGCCCCAGTTCGGGCTGGCCTGAACATAGCTCAGCTTGGCTTGCGGCTTGTCGCTGCCGGGCTTGGCCCAGTAAAACTCGACCAGCCCGCCACCTGTGGCAAGTGCGCCATCAAATAAGCGCCCCAGATCCTGGCCATCGGCAGTGATGACGCCATGCATGTCCTTGCCGATCAGCTTGGGGTTTACGCCGTGAGCAATCCAGTGCAGGGACTTGTCGCCGACAAAGAAGTATTCCTTGCCGTCAAAACGCAGCGCGGTCAGCGCCTGTTTGGCCAGCAACTGGGCTTGTTCTTGAGTGAGCTCGCCACGGCTTGCCCGCTGTTCATAGTTGGCAACCAGGCTGATGGCGTTCTCGACCTGACCGCGAATCATGGTGCCACGGTCATTCATCATCTGCTGGTACTGGCTGTACAGCAGCATGGCGCCTAGCGCACAGACTAGCAGCACAATGCTGGCAATCATCACCAGCAGTCTTGTTTTCAGGGTGGTGGTTCGCGGCATGGGGGGCATCCATTTTCATATTATGGATTGAACATATCATGGCTGGTTGTTATGCAATCAGATCTAAATCAATACATTTTTATATACATAAAGCATATTTTTTTAAAGTTTACAGAAAGTCCGGGCGGTGTAGCGTACTTATTCTTGCTGCAGCAATGGCTGTTCGAGTATTGATGCTGAAAATCGCGCACACCAGCCGGCTGTAAGCCTGTGAATATGTGTAGATCAGCGTGACGCGCGCCCAGCGCTGGCGTATCGACAGCATGCGTGAAGATTGTCCCTGCCAAGTCGGCCTTACAGGGATGTGTGGGAATAACCTTATTGACAATATTGTTGACAATGGCATTACTGGATCGTCATGATGTATCCGCATTTTTATGCATAAGTATTTATAAAAACAAGAGACATCACCAGCACGATGAAAACCAACCTACCGATCACCACGGTCGAGCATGTTCTCGATCCCAAGCGTCCCATTGTGTCCAAGACCGACCTCAAGGGCATGATCAGCTACGTCAATCCGGCCTTTGTCGAGATCAGCGGGTTTGCGCGCGAAGAGTTGCTGGGGCAGCCGCATAATATGGTGCGCCACCCGGACATGCCGGCTGAGGCTTTCGCCGATATGTGGCACACCCTGAAGGCCGACCTGCCATGGCGGGGGCTGGTCAAGAATCGCTGCAAGAACGGGGACTTCTATTGGGTCGAGGCCTACGTTACGCCCTTGTTCGAGGATGGACGTAAAGTAGGCTACCGTTCGGTGCGCAACATGCCGCAAGCGGCCGAGGTGCGGAAGGCTGAGCAGCTGTATGCCGCCATCCGCAGCCGGCAGGCGACACTGCCGCCGACCCGCTATCCGGCCCGGACTTCGATGCGGATCCGGATCGGACTATTGGCCATTCTGCCTGTGCTATTGATGGCAGCCATGTCACAGGCTGGGCTGAATGTCTGGCTGGCGGCCGCCCTATGTGCTCTGCTGGCGGGTGGTCTCGGTGCCTGGTGCTGGCAGGGGCTGCAGCGACCGGTCGCAGCCATCCGTCAGGCGTTGCAGCAGTTATCGGAAGGAAACTTCCGCTTCAGTATCGATACGCGGGCCAGTGCGGAATTCACTGAGCTTTTGATCGGCATGACTTCGATGCAGGTCGGGCTCAGGGCCGTGATCGCGGATGTGGTTTCGGGTGCGGAACAGATCAGGACGCAGTCGGGCTCTGCGCTGCGCGGAGTGGGCGAGGTGGTCGAGAGCGGGCATAAGCAGTCGGACGGTATCGCCTCTGTGGCGGCTGCGCTGGAGCAGTTATCGGCATCGGTACGCGAGATTCACGAAGCGACCGAGCGCAGCACACACCATGCAGCCGGAACCCAGACGCTGGTCGAGCAGGGGCTGAGTGCGATGCAGTCGACTCTGACCGTGACCGAAGAACTGGTGCCTACCGTACGGGATGCCCAGCAGCGCATGAACCAGCTGGGCGATGACGTCAACGCGGTAAACCAGATTACCCAGATTATCAAGGAGATTGCCGACCAGACCAATCTGCTGGCGCTCAATGCGGCGATCGAGGCGGCGCGTGCCGGGGAGGCCGGCCGCGGCTTTGCCGTGGTGGCCGACGAGGTGCGCAAGCTGGCCGAGCGTACCACCCAGAGCACGGTGGAAATTTCCAGTACGACCAACCGGATTATCGAGCAGACCAGTGCGGCGCTGGCCGCCATGCAGCTTTCCTCCTCCAAGGTGGAGGAGAGCACCCGCCTGACGCGTGCCTGCAATTCGGTATTCGAAGAAATCCGGCAGTCTGCCGAGGTGGTGTCTGGCTCTGCGCGCGATGTGACGGTGATGCTGGGGCAGCAACGTCAGGCCTCACTGGAAGTGGCGCAGACCATGGAGCACCTCAGCGCGTTTACCGAGAGCAATGCGCATAGCATGGTACAGACTGATCTCTCCGTTTCCGATCTGCAGGAAGCCGCCGAAGAGATGCGGGTGCTGGTGGCGCACTTCGAGCGCAGCCTCTGAGCGGGGATGCCCTCTATAGCGCCTGCAGCGCGCGATACAGCGGCAGGCAGGCATCGGCGATGCGCTCTATGCTGGCTTCGCGCAGGGCGGCAAGATCGACGGCACGCGCCTGTTTCATCCCGGCCCAGTCCAGTAGCGCGGCTTGTGCTTCGGGATGGTCGAACAGACCGTGCAGATAGCTGCCCAGCACCTGATGGTCGTTCGAGATCGCGCCTTCTGCCGCGCCGTTTATCAGGAAAGCCGGCTTGGCCAGTGCCGCACCCTGTGAGCGCCCCATATGGATTTCGTAGCCGCTAACCGCCGCCTCGGCAAAGGTGCAGTGCCCGGCGACATTCTGCAGGCGCTTGTCGCCGGTCAATACCGTTTCCATTGCCAGTAAATCCAGCCCGGTACTGCTGCCGGCTGCGCCCTCTAAACCGTCCGGATCATGAATCTGTGCGCCCAGCATCTGGTAGCCGCCGCAGATGCCGATTACCTTGCCACCGTAGCGCAGGTGGCGGCTGATGGCCGCATCCCAGCCCTGAGCACGCAAAAAGGCAAGATCGGAACGGGTGTTTTTGCTGCCGGGCAGGATGATCAGCTCGGCCGGCGGCAATGCGTCACCGGCCCTAGCGAATACCAGATCCACATCCGGGTGGGCGCGCAGCGCGTCGAAATCGGTATGGTTGCTGATATGCGGCAGGCGCGGCACCACGATGCGGAAGTGGCCGTGCTGCTGCGTGGTTTCCACTGCGTCTTCGGCGTCCAGCGTCAGCCCTTGCAGGTAGGGCAATACCGCCAGTACCGGCTTGCCGGTTTGCCGCTCCAGCCAGTCAAGTCCGTCGCTTAGCATGCTCGCGTCGCCGCGAAAACGGTTGATGACGAAGCCGGCGATGCGCGCGCGCTCGCTGTCCGACAAACAGGCCAGCGTGCCGATCAGGTGGGCGAATACGCCGCCCTTGTCGATATCGGCCACCAGTATCACCGGGCAATCCACTTCTTCGGCAAAGCCCATATTGGCGATGTCGCGCGCGCGCAGATTGACCTCGGCCGGGCTGCCGGCCCCTTCGACCAGCACCACCTGATATTGCGCGCGCAGGCGCTGGTAAGACTCAAGCACCGCCGCCATCGCACGCGGCTTGTAGTTGTGGTAGTCGTGGGCATGCATGTCGGCGGCGACACGGCCGTGGATGATGATCTGCGCGCCGGTGTCGCTGGATGGCTTGAGCAGCACCGGGTTCATATCGGTATGCGGCGCCAGCCCGGCCGCCACGGCCTGCAGCGCCTGCGCACGGCCGATCTCTCCGCCGTCGGCGGTAACCGCGCTATTGAGTGCCATATTCTGCGGCTTGAAGGGGACGACCCGGATGCCGTCGCGTGCCAAGAGCCGGCATAGTGCCGCCACGACCGTACTTTTGCCGGCATCCGAGGTGCAGCCTTGCACCATCAGCGTGTGGTAGGGGAAATTCATGGTGTCTGTGCCTTGCGGGCTTGATCGAGTCTTGCGCACAGCTGGGCCGCGCCATCGATAATGCGCGGGCCGGAGCGCGATAGCAGCGAGCTGTCCACGGTATAGAGCTGCTGGCGGCGTGCCGCGTTTAGCGTCGGGTAGCGCTTCCACATATCCAGTTCGGTGCTGCGCCTATCGTCGCTGCCGGCGATGATTACATCCGGGTTGGCGGCCAATACCGCTTCGGCATTGACGGTGGGTGCGGTGATGGGCAGCTGGCCGAACACATTGACCCCGCCGCACAGACGGATGGCATCACTGGCGATATGGCTGTCGTTCAGCGTATACAGCGGCTTTTGCCACACCTGATAGAACACTCGGACCGGTTTTTTGCCGCTGTAGCGGCGGGTCAGCATCTCCAGTTTCTGCTGGTAAGTCTGCGCGGCGGATTTGGCGGCGGCTTCACTCCCCAACAGGCTACCCAGTCGGGTGATGGAGCCGGGGAGATCGGCCAGCTTTTTCGGTTCGCTGTAAAACAGCGGAATGCCGAGTTTTTTCAGCTGGGCCAGCTGGCGCTCGGCATTGCCGTGCAGCCAGACCACCAGTAGATCAGGCTTGAGCGCGATGATGCGCTCCAGATCGAGCTGGCGGTTGTCGCCGATACGCGGCAGTTTGAGCGCAGCCGGCGGATAGTCGCTATACGACACCGCTCCCACCATGCGCGCGCCACCGCCGGCAGCATAGATCAGCTCGGTCGCGTGTGGCGCCAGGCTGATCACCCGCTGTGCCGGGCGCGCGAGGGTGACGGTATGGCCGGCGTCGTCCGTCACGCTGATGGCGGCGTGGGCGGGCAGGGCGAGCAGCCCGGCAAGTAAAAGCAGGATTTTCATTGTGTGTCCTTGCGGTAGGCTGCCAGTGCCAACGCCAGCCGATGCCAGGCATCTTCGTGTGGCGGCAGGCCCAGGCGAATGCCGCGTGCGGCTTGGGGAAACAGGCGCACCCAGATCTGCTGCCGTGCCATATGGGCGTGCAAGGCTTCGGCATCGGGCGCCGGCCACCAGCGAAATAGCGCCGTGCCCTGGCTTTGAATAGCGTAGCTGGCCAGCAACTGATGCAGGCGCTGGCCATCGGCTTGTAGCTGCACGCGCATGCGTGCTTGCCAGTCGCGGTCTTGCAGTGCTGCGCAGCCTATGGTTTGTGCCGGTCCGCTGACCGACCACGGGCCGATCAGGCTGGCCAATCGCTCCAGTAGCGGTGCTTCGGCTGCGACAAAACCCAGACGCAGGCCGGCGAGACCGAAGAATTTGCCGACCGAGCGCAGCACGATCAGCCCGTTCTGGCCGCTGTGGGCGGCGACGGACAGGCTTGGCACCATATCGGCAAAGGCTTCGTCCACGATCAGCCAGCCACCGCGCGCGGCCAAATGTTCTGCCCAGCCCAATAGCCTGGCCGGTGCGGTGTGTTCACCGGTCGGATTGTTGGGGCTGCACACAATCAGTACGTCACTCGTCGCAAGATGGGCGTCCAGCGCGTCCCAAGCCACTTCCTGCACCGTATGGCCGGCGGCGCGCCAGCTGGCTGCATGTTCGGCGTAAGTGGGCGACGCGATACTGACGCGGCAGGGCGCGCGCAATCGCGGCAAGGCTTGGATTGCAGCCTGAGTGCCGGCCACGGCCAGCATCTGCGGTGCGCCGTAACAGGCACAGGCGGCTTTGATCAGCGCCGGATCGTCTTCCGGCAGGCGCTGCCAGGCATAGTCTGGCAAGGGTGGAACAGGATAGGCGTAAGGCGATAAACCGGCTGACAGGTCGATCCAGTTGTCGCCGCCAAAACGGGCCTTCGCGGCGTTAAGGTTGCCGCCATGCAGCAGGCGGCTCATGGCCATAACCCCGGCGTGGCCAGCGCGGCGACCAGGCTGAAGATGATCAGCCATAGCACACTGCCCTTGGCGACCAGCGCCCATGCGCGCGCCAGATCAGTGGCGCGGGCATGGCGCCCCTCGCCCAGTGGCGGGCGCATCTCGTCTTCGCCGTCATAGCGTGCCTTGCCGCCCAGTGTCAGGCCCAGCGCGCCGGCGCCGGCTGCCATCACCGGCCCGGCATTGGGGCTGGGCCAGTTGGATGCCTGGGTTTTCCAGCAGCGCAAGGCGCAGCGGGTATGGCCGAGCAGGGCATAGGTCAGCGCAGTCAGGCGCGCAGGGATAAAGCCCAGCACATCGTCGGTGCGGGCAGCCATCCAGCCGAATTCGCCAAAGCGGGCATTGCGGTAGCCCCACATCGCGTCCAGCGTATTGGCCAGCCGGAACAGCAAGGCACCGGGGCCGCCGGCGATGGCAAACCAGAACAGGGTGCCGAATACCGCATCGCTGCCGTTTTCCAGCAGCGACTCGACCCCGGCCTTGGCCAGATCGCTTTCGCTGGCTTCTTGCGTGTCGCGGCTGACGATACAGGCGGTCATGCGCCGCGCACCGGCCAGATCGCCGCCATGCAGCGCCTGTGCAATCGGTGCGCTATGGTCGCGCAGGCTGCGCAGACCCAGTGCGCCGTAGAGCAGCACCGCGTGGCCCAGCCATGCCCATGCGCCCCAACGGGTATGGGCAAGCGCGAGCAGCCAGAAGCTGAGCAAAACCAGCGGCAGCACCGCCAAGACCCAGGCCAGCAGCCCGCAGGCGCGGCGAGCGCTACCCTTATTCAGCCTGCGCTCCAGCGCCGATGCGAGCGTGCCGAAGCCGACCAGCGGATGGAGGCGGCGCGGCTCGCCCAGCAGCAGGTCGAGCAGCAGGCCAAGTCCCATCAGAGCGGCCAGCATCAGCAGCGGCACGCTCGTTACCATTCGATGGCCGCCTGCGCGCCGATGCCGGCCTGATAGGCATGTTTGATGGCCTGCATTTCGGTGACGGTGTCAGCCGCGTCGATCAGCGCTTGCGGCGCGCCGCGTCCGGTAATGATCACATGCTGCATGGGCGGGCGCTTGGCCAGATCGGCCAGCACCGTGTCGAGATCGAGATAGCCGTATTTGAGCGCGATGTTCAGCTCGTCCAGCACCACCAGACCGATAGCCGGGTCGGCCAGAAAGCTGCGCACCAGCTCCCATGCCGCCGTGGCTTTGGCGATATCGCGCTCGCGGTCCTGCGTCTCCCAGGTGTAGCCCTCGCCCATGGCATGAAAGCGGACCTCATCGGGAAAACGGCGCAGGAAACGCTCTTCGCCGGTGGACATGGCACCCTTGATAAACTGCACCACGCCGACCTGCATTTCATGGCCCAGTGCTCGCATCACCATGCCGAAGGCGCTGGAGCTCTTGCCCTTGCCGTTGCCGGTGTTGACGATCAGCAGCCCCTTTTTGCCGTCGGCGGCCGCGATATGCTGGTCGATGATGGCTTTTTTGCGTTGCATGCGTGTCTGGTGGCGCTGATTAAGCTCGTCTTGTTGCCGGGTCATGGTGTCAGCCTGGTTTGCGGGAGATAAAGGGTATGGCCATCATGCACGATAGCCTGCAGCGGGTAGCCCAGACAGCGGCCAAGATCATCGGCCTGTAAGGCGCTGACCGGGCCGGCCTGCCAGTGGCCGTTTTCAAACAGCAGCAGCGCGTGGCTGGCATGCTGCAAGGTCAGGTTGAGTTCGTGGCTGACCATAATCAGCGCCTTGCCCTGTTCGCGTGCCAGACGGGCAACCAATTCCATCAGGCTGATCTGGTGTGCCAGATCCAGCGCGCTGGCCGGCTCGTCCAGCAGCATCAGCGGCGTGTCTTGTGCCAGCAGGGCGGCAATGGCTGCGCGCTGGCGCTCGCCGCCGGACAGGGTGCGGATGTCGCGCGTGGCCAGATGGCCGATATCCAGCGCCGACAAGGCGTCGCGTGCCGCGTCGAGGTCGCTTGCCGACTCCCAGTAGGCATGCTGGTGTGGATGACGCGCCGCCAGTACCGCATCCAGCACGCGGTAGCCGAAGGCATCGTTGCGCCCTTGTGGCAGATAGGATAGCGCGCGGGCGCGCTCGCTGGCGGGCCAGTCGGCAAGCTTGCGTCCTTGCAGCAGGATGTCGCCGCCCGCCGGGCTTTGCAGTGCCGCCAGCGTGCGCAGCAAGGTGCTTTTGCCGGCGCCATTGCGACCAATAATGACCCAGCTTTGGCCGGCATCGACTTGCCAGTCCAGCCGCTTGAGCAGGCATAGCGGGCCGATTTGCAGGGAGAGAGCGTGGGTGGTCAGCATGTACCGCTCCTGCGTACCTGACGCAGCTGCAGCAAAAAGGCCGGCACGCCGATCAGGGCGGTAATCACGCCGACCGGCAACTGCTGTGGTGCGATCAGGGTGCGCGACAGGGTATCGGCCAGTACCAGTAGCAGGCCGCCGCTGATGGCGGCAGAGGGCAAGAGCAGGCGGTGGTCGGGGCCCAGCGCGAAACGGCAGGCATGCGGCACGATCAGGCCGAGAAAGCCGATACTGCCGGCGCCCGTGACTGCGCTGGCGGTGAGCAAGGCGGCGAAACCGAACAGGCCATAACGCAGCTGGCCGACGCGGATGCCGAAGGTGGCGGCCATTTCGCCATGCAAGGCCAGAAGATTGATGCCGCGCGCGGCTTTAAGGCCGAAGGCCAGCGCGATGGCCAGTACCAGCCAGGGCAAGAGGCGCAATTCGCTGCCGGACAAGTCGCCGATCAGCCAGAACACCATGCCGCGCAGGCTGCTGTCCGGCGCGATGGAAAGCATCAGCGTCACCAGTGCTCCGCAGCCGGAAGCCAGAATCACCCCGGTCAGCAAGAGCAGGGGCGAACCGCCGCCGCTACGCAACTCGTCGCGCGCCAGCAGCAGCAAGAGCAGGCTGATGGCGATGGCGCCGGCTACCGCCGACATATCGACTACCCAGATGCTGGCACCCAACAGCATGGCCAGCAGCGCACCGGCAGAGGCGCCACCGGACACACCCAGGACATAAGGGTCGGCCAGCGGGTTGCGCAGCAGCGCCTGCATCATCACCCCGGCCAGTGCGAGCGAAGCGCCGGTCACCCAGGCGACCAAGGCGCGCTGAAGGCGCAATTCAAGCAAGGTGGCGGCCAGCGTGCTGTCCTGAGCGCTGATCAGGGCCGATAGCCCTTGCCATAATTCGCTTCCGTTTAGCGCGACTGAACCCAAGGTGGCGGACGCAAGCAGGCTGGCCAGCGACAGCGCAGCCAGTAGCAGCAAAATAAGATGGGCGCGGCGGGCAGTCAGCGGCATGGCTGGCTGTTCACGCGGAAAAAAGAAGTCATGCCGTGCTTCCCGGGCCAGAGCGTTAAAGCGCTCCGGTGTAAAGATTCAGGGAAGCACGGCAATACATAAGGTATCGAGGCTGAAGACAGGCCGCCCACCGCAGCACTTCCCCTTGCGTAGCCGCATGCGGCCATTTTGCTGGTTCGGTGTCCGGGCTCTCATCCGCGCCACATCCCCTTCCCGTGAATCGTTCACCGTGGGTTTTGATGTGGCGTGCCAAGCATGAAGCCTTGGCCGGATGCATACCGTTGCGGGGGCAGCACAGCTAGGGAGGCGTTCCCTGCTGTTTCCCGATGGGCTCCCACGCGGGAGAGCGCCAGCTAAAGAGCCGCGATTTTAGCATGCGGATGGCCGGATCGTGGCAGCTTGTTGCCGGATAGCATGCCTTGGCCGTATGCACCCCATGACACCATCGCTATAATGATCCGATTCTGTATTTCCTCCTTTCATATCAGCGATCGCCATGCAAGAACACTACAGCCCACGCGAGCTTGAAGCCGCCGCACAAGAAAACTGGAAAGCGAGCCACGCTTTCCGTGCCACCGAAGACAGCTCGCGTCCCAAGTATTACGCGCTGTCGATGTTCCCGTATCCGTCGGGCAAGCTGCACATGGGTCATGTGCGCAACTACACCATTACCGACGCCCTGGCGCGCTTTATGCGCTTCAAGGGTTATAACGTGCTGCAGCCTATGGGCTGGGATGCCTTCGGCCTGCCGGCCGAAAATGCCGCGATGAAGAGCGGCGGCGCGCCGGCGGCCTGGACCTACGCCAATATCGACTATATGAAGACCCAGCTCGACAGCCTGGGCTTTGCCATCGACTGGGAGCGCGAGCTGGCCACCTGCAAGCCGGACTACTACCGCTGGGAACAGTGGCTGTTTACCCGCCTGTTTGAAAAGGGTGTGATCTACAAGAAAAACGGCGTGGTCAACTGGGACCCGGTCGACCAGACCGTGCTGGCCAACGAGCAGGTGATCGACGGGCGCGGCTGGCGTTCGGATGCGCTGGTGGAAAAGCGCGAGATCCCGATGTACTACTTCGGCATCACCCAGTACGCGGAAGAGCTGCTGGGGGATCTGGATACGCTGGATGGCTGGCCGGAACAGGTCAAGACCATGCAGCGCAACTGGATAGGCAAGAGCTTCGGTGCCGATATCGAGTTTGCCTACGACGAGGCCTCGATCGGTCACGCCGGCAAGCTCAAGGTCTACACCACCCGTCCGGATACGCTGATGGGCGCGACCTATGTCGCCGTTGCCGCCGAACACCCGCTGGCGACGCAGGCTGCCGCCGGTAATGCGGCCATGCAGGCGTTTATCGCCGAATGCAAGGCCGGCTCGGTGGCCGAAGCCGATATGGCGACCATGGAAAAGAAGGGCATGGACACCGGCCTGTTCGTGGTTCACCCGCTCACCGGCGAAAAACTGCCGGTATGGGTCGCCAACTATGTGCTGATGGGCTACGGCGAAGGCGCGGTGATGGCCGTGCCGGCACACGACGAGCGCGACTTCGCTTTTGCCAACAAGTATGCGCTGCCTATCGTGCAGGTGTATGCGCCTAAGGACGGCGACAACGATTTCGACGCAACCGTCTGGAAAGACTGGTACGCCGCCAAGGATGGCTCGCTTGCGACGCTGAACAGCGGCGCATTCGACGGCAAGGATTTTGCTGCTGCGTTTGATGCCATCGTGTCGGCCTTGGAAGCCAAGGCCGCCGGCAGCAAAAAGACCCAGTACCGCTTGCGCGACTGGGGCATCAGCCGCCAGCGCTACTGGGGCTGCCCGATTCCTATCATCCATTGCCCGTGCTGCGGCGATGTGCCGGTACCGGAAAAAGACCTGCCGGTGGTATTGCCTGAGAACGTGATTCCGGATGGTGCAGGCAGCCCGCTTGCC
Source organism: Craterilacuibacter sinensis (assembly GCF_009831765.1). Taxonomy (GTDB): domain Bacteria; phylum Pseudomonadota; class Gammaproteobacteria; order Burkholderiales; family Chromobacteriaceae; genus Craterilacuibacter; species Craterilacuibacter sinensis. The sequence continues at coordinate 34,878 of NZ_WSSB01000004.1, forward strand.
AAAATGCCGGAATTCTACGAAACCAGCTGCCCGAAGTGCGGTGGCGCGGCCAAGCGCGAAACCGACACCATGGACACTTTTGTGGAGTCCAGCTGGTACTACGCACGCTACGCCAGCCCGCATTGCGACACCGCCATGGTGGACAAGAAGGCGGCCGACTACTGGCTGCAGGTCGACCAGTATGTGGGCGGTATCGAGCACGCCATTTTGCACCTGTTGTACGCGCGCTTCTTCCACAAGCTGATGCGCGACGAAGGGCTGGTGTCGTCCAGCGAGCCGTTCAAGAGTCTGCTGACCCAGGGCATGGTGATCTGCGAAACCTTCTACCGCGAGCTGCCTAACGGTTCCAAAGACTGGATTGCGCCGGCCGATGTGGTGCTGGAGCGCGACGGCAAGGGCAAGATTGTTGCGGCCAAGCACCGCGTTGACGGCCAGCCGGTGGTAGTGGGCGGCGTCGAGAAGATGTCGAAGTCGAAAAACAACGGCGTCGACCCGCAGGCCTTTATCGAGCAGTACGGTGCCGACACCGCACGTCTGTTTATGATGTTTGCCGCACCGCCTGACCAGAGCCTGGAGTGGTCGGATGCCGGCGTGGAAGGTGCGTTCCGCTTCCTCAAGCGCCTGTGGCGCGTGAGCGGCGAGCATGTCGCCGCCGGTGTGACCGACAAGTATGTGGCGGGTGATCTGTCTGCCGGCTTGAAAGAGCTGCGCTACAAGCTGCACGCCACCATCCAGAAAGTGGCCGACGACTACGGTCGCCGCCAGCAGTTCAATACCGCCATTGCTGCGGTGATGGAACTGCTGAACACCTACGACAAGACCGATTGCAGCGATGCTGCCGGCCGTGCCGTGGCGCAGGAAGTGCTGGAGGCCGCGGTGATTCTGCTGGCACCTATCGTGCCGCATATCTGCGAAGCGCTGTGGACCGAGCTCAAGCCGGGAACCGCTTTGCTGGATCAGGCCTGGCCGGAGGTTGACGCCGCTGCGCTGGTGAAGAGCGAGATCGAGCTGATGGTGCAGGTGTGCGGCAAGCTGCGCGGTAGCGTGGTGGTGGCGGCCGACGCTGGTCGCGACGTGATCGAAGCGGCGGCGCTGGCGCATGAAAATGTGCAGAAGTTTATGGAAGGCAAGCCGGCGAAGAAGGTGATCGTGGTGCCGGGCCGACTGGTGAACATTGTCGTTTAACGGCAAGCCAACACAGAAGCCGGGGCAACCCGGCTTTTTTCGGGCAATGCCCCTGTTGCGCATTGGTGTTTATGGCATGCTATGTACGCTATTCATGCGTCAGTCACCCTTCCCCGTTAGGCTCGCGCCGGTGTAAAAGGCACTGGCGAGGTCTTAAGCTGGCCTTTGTTTGAGCGATTCGACGTTAGCGAATCGCGAGTTGGCCAGCGCCTCGGCAGCGTCTTTTGCGCCGGGGTTTCGCGAGACTTCGGGGGCGCCGGGGCTGCAAGGGGCCGGGCGCGTCCGGCCCCTGCCCGCATGCCGCGCGGAAGCGGCAAGTAAAAACGTCCGCGCAGCGGACACAAATCCAAAGCCCATTTGCGCCAACTCGTAATTGGGACATCGTTTTTTTATCAGGGGAAAAACATGAATCGTATGCTTGCCTGGAGCGCTGCCGCCTTGATGACGCTGTCGCTTGGCGCTTGCGGCTTTCATCTGCGTGGTCTGGGCGGCCCGCTCAAGGCCATGCCGTTTGCCAGCCTGTCGGTCGATGGTGCCGGGCCGGTTTATAACCAGGTGCTGGTCGAACTCAAGCGTGACGGCCGTGTCAGCCTGCCAGCCAAGGGTGTGGCGGCCGATGCCTTGCTGGTGATTGCACCCGAGTCCACCAGCAAGGATGTGCTGACCGTCAACCGCGCCGGTAAAGTGAGCGAGTACCAGCTGACGCTGCGCCAGAATGCACTGCTGACTTTCCGTCAGTCGGACGCGCCGGTGCCGGTTTCGGTTACGGTGCGGCGGCAGATGTCGTACTCGGAGCAGGTGGTGCTGGGCAAGGAGCAGGAAGAGGCGCAATTGTGGGCCGGCATGCAGCGCGAAGCGGCCAGCCAGCTGGTGCGCCGTCTGGCCTATGTCAAACCGCCAGAGACCGATCTGCCTGCAACGGGAAAGACTGATGCCCCAGGCAAACCCTGAGGCCCTCAAGTCCTTGCTCGGGCGCAATCTGGCGCCGCTTTACCTGATTCATGGGGAAGAGGCGCTGCTGGCGCTGGAAGCAGCGGATGCCATTCGCGAAGCGGCGCGCAAGGCCGGCTATCTGGAGCGCGAGGTGCTGACGGTCGAGCCCGGCTTTGACTGGTCCAGCCTCGTCAATGCCATGCATAGCGTGTCGCTGTTTGCGTCGCTTAAATTGCTGGAAGTGCGCATTCCGTCGGGCAAGCCCGGTGCCGAGGGCGGCGAGGCGCTGCAAAAACTGGCGGCCCATCTGCCGCCGGACACGGTGACGCTGGTGATCCTGCCCAAGCTGGAACGGGTGCAGCTGCAGGCCAAGTGGTTTACTGCGCTGCAAAAGGCCGCGCTGGAGATTGATGCCAAGGCGGTGACCCGTACCGATTTGCCCGGCTGGGTTGTCCGTCGGCTGAAGGCGCAGGGGCAGAGCATGGAGGGCGAGGCGCTGGCCTTCTTTGTCGACCGGGTCGAGGGCAATCTGCTGGCCGCGCGTCAGGAAGTCGACAAGCTGGCATTGCTGTATCCGCAAGGCGAACTGAAGCTGGCCGATGTACGCGAGGCGGTGGCCAATGTGGCGCGCTTCGATGTGTTTCATCTGTCGGCGGCCTGGCTGCAAGGCGATGCGCCCCGTGTGGCACGCATGCTGGAAGGGCTGGAAGCCGAGGGCGAGGCGCCGGTGCTGGTATTGTGGGCACTGGCCGAAGATATCCGCATGCTGCTCAAGCTGCGCCAAGGCATCAAGGACGGGCGCAACGCCCGCGAAATGGCGCGCGAGCTCAAGCTATGGGGCGAGCGGCAGAAACTGGCCGAGCCGGCATTGCGCCGCATCGGCCCGCGCAAACTGATGGATGCGCTGACCCAGTGTGCCGAAGTCGATCGCCAGATCAAGGGCGCGGCGCAGGGCGAGCCGTGGCAGGGGCTGCTCAGGGTGGCGATGTTGCTGGCAGGGTAGGCCGTCGGGGAATAAGGGCGCAAGCTCCCCACTCCTTATTTCCCGCCCTTCCATACCACAATGGCGCATCCTGCGGCGGCCCATGCTGGCCGCCGTCATAGGCTTGACGTTACAATGGCATCTAGTGCGGGCATCTGTTCCGCTTCGTCGAACCTCAGCGTGGTCTTTACTATCCATGAGCGACACCCCGATTACCGACACCCCCATCCCGGCCAAGCGCTCAGGCGCCGGCAATATTGCGCTGATTGTCGCGCTGGCGGCATTGGGCCTGTCCGGCTGGCAATACTATGAAACCCGCGTCACGCTGGATCAGGCCCGTTTGTCGCTGGCGCAAAGTCTGGCCGATGCCGGCGGCTCCGCCCGCGTACTGCGTGAACAAAATACGGCGACCTTGAGCGGGTTAAAGGCTACCGATGCCAAGCTGGCCCTGCTGGAGGCGCGTGTTAACCAGTCTGCCGGGCAATATGCCACCTTGGAGGGCATGTACCAGGAGCTGACGCGTAACCGTAGCGACTGGTTGCTGGCCGAGGTCGAGCACACGCTGTCCATCGCCAGTCAGCAACTGCAGCTGGCGGGTAATGTGTCGGCTGCGGTGTCGGCGCTGGAAATGCTGGATACCCGCCTGGCCCGTTTTGACAGCCCGCAGCTGATCGGCTTGAAAAAGGCGATCAACAAGGACTTGATCGAACTCAAGGCGCTGCCTTATCTCGATAATGTCGGCATTACCCTCAAGCTGGATCAACTGATGCTGTCGGTAGATACCCTGCCGCTGGCGGTTGACCATCACCGTCTGGCTCCGGTGGCCGGTACCCGCCTCGTGCTGCCGGCGAATGCGTCGTGGTGGGAGAAGGCGCTGTCCGATTTGTCGGGCAGCATCGGCGAGCTGGTGCATATCCGTCGCATGGACAAACCCGAAGCCTTGCTGCTGTCGCCCGAGCAGGCCTTTTTCCTGCGTGAAAACCTGAAAATGCGCTTGCTGGATGCGCGCATGGCCTTGCAAGGCCGTTTGGGCGGGACGTTCAATGCTGATATCAGCGCCGCACGCAGTTATGTAGAGCGTTATTTTGATCGCGATGCACCGGCCACCCAGCAATGGCTGGCTACGTTGAACGGCATCAAGGATGCGCCGCTGGATGTCGAGTTGCCGGATCTGGCTGCCAGCCTCAAGTCGGTACGCGATGCGCAAGGCAGCGTGGAGGTGAAACCGTGAAGTTTGTGCTGTGGATTATCGGCCTGTTTGCGCTGGCGGTGCTGCTGGGGCTGGCGGCGACCGTCAATACCGGCTACGCCATCCTGTTTGTGCCGCCTTACCGCATGGAAGTCTCGTTCAATCTGCTGATCGTGGCGATCATTGTGCTGATTCTGCTGGCGCATGGCGCTTTGCGCCTGATCGCGCTGGCGGTACGCTTGCCGGAAGAGGTCCGCCAGTTTCAGCGTCAGAAAAAGCTCAAGGCTTCGCGCCATGCGCTGCGCGAAGCGGCGCTGGCTTTTTTTGAGGGGCGTTACCAGAAAGCCGAGCGCGAGGCGAATAAGGCGGTGGATGACGAATTTGCCGCGGAGAACCGCGCACTGGCCTTGATGATCGCGGCGCGCTCTGCTGCCCAGACCAACGATATCGCACACCGTGACGAATATCTGAGCCAGCTTGAAGGCTTGCCCGAGCGCCTGCAACTGGCGCGCCATATGCTGGAAGCCGAGCTGAATTATGAAGCCAAGCAGCCGCTGGAGGCGCTGGCGGCTATCGAGCGCGCGCGTGCCATCTCGTCCAGTCTGACCTCGGCGCTGAAGCTCGAACTCAAGATCCGCCTCAAGCTCAAGCAGCCGGAAGCGGTGCTGCAATTGAGCGAGAAGCTGCTTAAGTCGGATGCGCTGGATGCGGCGCAGGCCAGGCGTTACCGCCTGGCCGCCTATGCACAGCAGCTGGCTGGTTTTGCCGGTAGTGAAGAGATCAGCACCTGGTGGCGCAAGATTCCCGAAGTCGAGCGCGGCAATGCCGAGCTGGTTGCCCAAGTTGCGCAGCGCATGCTGGCATTGGGCGATGCGGATGCGGCCGCCACCTTGCTGGCGAGTGCCTTGTCTGCCGATGAGGATGCATCCGAGCTTGCGCTGCCATTGGCGGACATGGCCGGGCAGATCAGCGCAGCGCAGCGCATCCGTTTGATGAAGGAGGCCGAAGCCTGGCTGAAGTCACGCCCGCGAGACCATCAGCTCTTGTTTGCCCTGGGTTGCCTTGCGCAGGAGCAGAAACTGTGGGGCAAGGCGCAGAGCTATCTGGAAGCCAGCCTGTCGGTCACCCCTACGCTGCAGGCTTGTGCCAAGCTGGCAAGCTTGTTCTTTGCGCTGGAGAAGCCGGAGGCGGCCGAACGCTACCGGCAGCAGGCGCTGGAGATTGCGCTGGCGACGGCTTGAGTGCCCGCCTTTGATGATGAAAAAACCCGCTTCTGGCGGGTTTTTTCATGGTTATGTCCCCGTTACGGGTAGGCGCAGATGGGTTTTGGACTTTGTGTCCGCGCAGCGGACACATTAATTCAAGGCCAGGCTGTGTCTTCAGCCGGCAAAACCCAGAGCGGCGAGCTCGGCCGGGGTCAGAAAACGCCACTGCCCGGGTGCCAGCTCACCCAAGTCCAGCGAGCCGATGGCGATGCGGTGCAGCGCCTCGACACGATTACCGGCGGCAGCGACCATGCGCTTGACCTGATGGTAACGTCCCTGACTGATGGTCATATGGATGGTGTGTTCATCCACCTGCAGGACGGCATCGACCGCCAGTGCTTCATCCTCATCCCTGAGCAGTACGCCGCTTTGCAATTGCGATAGCAGCATCGAGTTGGCCGCATGCTTGAGCGTGACGCGGTAGCACTTGGGCACCTGCTTCTTGGGGGAGGTCAGTGCATGGATAAACTGGCCGTCGGTGGTCAGCAGCAGCAGACCGGTCGTGTCCGCGTCCAGTCGCCCCACCGCACTGACGCCCAGGTTGTTGAAGGGAAGTGGCAGGCGCGAGTAGACGCTGGGGTGGTGGATGGGCTTGTGCGAGGTTTCGGTATTCGCCTCTTTATTCAGCATCAGGTAGACCGGGCCACGCAGTATCTGCCACGGTTCGTCATCCACGCTTAAGCTGTGAAGCGCGTCCGGCTGCACCTTTGCACGCCAGTTGTCGGCCTGCTCGCCGTTGATTTCGACCAGGCCGTATTCGATCAGCTTGCGGCATTCCTTGCGGCTGCCGAAGCCTTGTTGTTGCAAGAAGCGGTAGAGTTCCATGGCGCGATATTAGCACGCCTCAGGGGGTAATCTGAATGGACGTGCTGGCGCGCTGGACACGGTTGCGGCCGGCTTCTTGGGCGCGATACAGCGCATCATCAGCCGCGCGCAACAGCGTGTCATTGTCCTTTCCGTGCTGCGGATAGGCCGAGACGCCGATGGAGATGGTAACGCGGATCGTGTGCTTGCCATCGGCGCTGATGACGTGTAGCTGTTCGATTTTGCGCCACAGCAGGCCGGCCTGCAGTCCGGTGTCGTCCAGCAGCGCTGGGTCGTGATTGCATGTGTAGTTTGTACAGGTAGAACTTGCTATTGCATCTCTACATTAGCCATTAGCGGCATCTTTGCAGATGGCTTGTGTTGATAGATAAGCGCTCTTTTGGCATGCCGTTTCTGCATGCTATGCATCGATATATTTCATTATTATTAAAATCTAATATGACTTAGAATAATTAAATTGAGTGATTTAGCTTTTTGGAATCGCTTTGGTGCATGGCTAACTTATTGTTCATGCAGGAATAATGCGGTATTTCGATCGTGGGAATGATGATGCGTGGAGTCGTTGAGGCGTGGGCCGAAGTAGAGGGACAAGATTTTCTGAGTGATGGACATTCACGGATGGATGCTGGGGTCGCTTTTGAGGATCTGGTCGATATCACCCAGATTTATCTGAAGGATATCGGTAGCTGCAAGCTACTCAGCGCGGCAAACGAACAGGCGCTGGCATTACGCATGGCAGAGGGCGACAGTAATGCGCAGGCCTTGTTGGTCAAACACAATCTGCGTCTGGTGGTCAGCATTGCCAAACACTATCTCAACCGCGGTTTGCCGTTATTGGACCTGATCGAAGAAGGGAATATGGGGCTGATGCATGCTGTCGAAAAATTCGATGTCAGCCGCGGTTTTCGCTTGTCTACCTACGCTACCTGCTGGATACGGCAAAATATCGAACGCGCCATCATGAATCAGTCGCGCACCGTCCGTTTGCCGGTTCATGTGGTCAAGGAGTTGAATGCCTGTTTGCGTGCCGCCCGCGAGCTGGAAAGCCACAGTGGCATCGAGCCGAGCATGGAAGAAATTGCCTGGCATCTTGGCAAGCCGGTTGCCGATGTGCGCCGCCTGATGGAACAGAATCCGCGCATGATGTCGCTGGATGCGCCGCTGGACAGGGATCCGGGCTTGAGTGTGGGGGAGGCGATTGCCGATACCGAACAGGCCGAGCCGGACGAGGCGCTGAACAATGCCGAATTGATGAGCTATTTGCAAGAATGGCTGGCTCTGCTGCCAAGCAAGCAGCGGCTGGTCGTCGAGCACCGCTATGGTCTGAACGGAAACGAGATCAGCACGCTGGAAGAAGTCGCCAGAATGCTGGGGCTGGCGCGCGAGCGGGTGCGCCAGATCCAGATTGAAAGTCTGGCCCGCCTCAAGCAGATTGCCAGCATGCAAGGCATCGAGGCCGATGCCGTTTTGTCTTGATAGCGCAAAGCGGCCCGCTGCCTTATATGGCTAGTGCGGGCCGGTTCAGGCTTTAGCGCTTGGGCTGGCTGAACAGTGCAGCTTGCGGGCGGGCCTGTTTGCTGCGTCCTTGCCCGGCCGGCTTGGCGCCTTGGGGTTTGGGTGCGTCATGGCCGTGTGGCTTGGCCTGATGCGCATGTGCCGCTTTTTGTTTTTGCTGGGCCGGCGCGCCGCGGCGCGCATTATTGCCTGCGTTTTGTCCCTGTCCCTGACGGCCGCCCTGGCCACGGCCTTGCGGCTGGCGCGGCTTGAGCAGCGGCTCGGGCTTGACCGACAGGTCGGCCTTGTAGCCGGCCACTTCGAAGCGTTCGATGTCTTTCTTGATCAGGCGTTCGATATCTTTGAGCAGCTTCAGCTCGTCCACACAGACCAGAGACACGGCTTCACCGCTGGAACCGGCACGACCGGTACGGCCGATACGGTGCACATAGTCTTCCGGCACGTTAGGCAGCTCGAAGTTGACCACAAACGGCAGCTGGTCGATGTCCAGGCCACGTGCGGCGATATCGGTGGCGACCAGCGCCTGCAAGTCGCCCGACTTGAAATTGGCCAGTGCACTGGTGCGTGCGCCCTGGCTCTTGTTGCCATGGATCGCGGCCGAGCGGATGCCGGCCTTGTCCAGTTTTTCCGACAGGCGGTTGGCGCCGTGCTTGGTGCGGGTGAATACCAGCAGCTGGTGCCAGTTATTGTCCTGAATCAGCTTGATCAGCAGATCGGTTTTCTTGTCGCGGTCGACCAGGTGCACGCGCTGGGCCACCAGCTCGCTCGAGGTATTGCGACGGGCGACTTCCACCAGCTGCGGATTGTCCAGCAGGCCGTCGGCCAGCGTGCGGATCTCGTCGGAGAAGGTGGCCGAGAACAGCAGGTTCTGCCGGCGCGGCGGCATGATGGCCAGAATTTTCTTGATGTCGCGGATAAAGCCCATATCCAGCATGCGGTCGGCTTCATCCAGTACCAGAATTTCAACCGCCGACAGATCGATGGTTTTTTGCTGTACATGATCAAGCAGACGGCCAGGGGTGGCGATCACGATATCGATGGGCTTACGCAGCTGGGCGTATTGCGGGTTGATGCTGACGCCACCGAACATCACCATGGAGCTGAGCTTCAGGTGCTGGCCATAGGTCTTGACCGATTCGGCAACCTGGGCTGCCAGTTCGCGGGTCGGGGTCAGAACCAGTGCGCGCGGGCGGCCGGCACGGGTATTGGCTGGCGTCGTAGCCAGACGCTGCAGCAAAGGCAGGGTAAAGCCGGCGGTCTTGCCGGTGCCGGTCTGCGCGGCCGCCAGCAGGTCGCCACCCTTCAAGACTTGCGGAATGGCCTGCAGCTGGATAGGCGTCGGGATGGTATAGCCTGCGTCGGCAACGGCGCGGGCAATAGGTTCGATCAGGCCGAGTTCGGCGAAGGTGGTCATGCGGTTTCCTTGCTGCGGCGAGCCGGTATCCGGCATCCATCCGCGCCGACTGCGGTAGAGTCAAAATAAAAGCACCGGCGGATGGCAGCCGGTGCAAGCGGGGCAGTATACGCGAAATGCAGAAGCATAGTGTCGGGATAGGGGGTATCGGGGAGCGGGGAACCGGGACTCGCGATGTTGATGCGAGCATGCTTGGCCGAAATGCTGAAACCCGAGTCCCGAGTCTACCCCTGCCTCACCACCACCGGCTGTTCGGGCAGCGGGAAGCCGGCTGCGGTCAGGGTGTCGCGTATGGCGCGGTTGCTGTCGAAGTAGACCTGCCAGTAATGGTCGGTATGGCAGTAGGGACGCACTGCCAGAACCGGGCCGCGCTCGTTGAATTCCAGAATCTCGATATCGGGTGGCGGCGTGGTCATCACATTGGCGATGGTGGCGATTTTTTCCCGCAGCAGGGTTTGCGCCAGTGCGTAGTCTGCCGAGTTGGCCAGCTGGGCACACAAATCGACACGGCGGTAGCCGTTGGTCGAGTAGTTCTGGATATTGTCGGAAAAAATCTTGTTGTTGCCGACCAGAGTCTGCACATTGTCCGGCGTGTTGAAGGTGGTGGCGAACAGGCCGATATTTTCCACCGTTCCGGTGACGCCGCCGGCACAGATAAAGTCACCGACCTTGAACGGGCGCAGTACCACCAGAAAGATGCCGGCAGCGAAGTTGGCCAGCAGCCCGCTCCACGCCATGCCGATGGCGATGCCGCCAGCGGCAATCACGGCGGCGAAGGTGGTGGTCTGCATGCCGAAATAGCCGAGGATGCCGATGATCAGGATGACGGTGAGCGATACCGATAAAAAGGAATGGACATAGCGCTGCAAGGTCGCGTCGATATTGCGCCGTATCAACTGGTCGCTGACCAGACGGCAGGCCAGATTGATCAGCCAGCGTCCGATAATCCATAGCGCAATGGCGGCCAGAATGTTCAGCCCTATGCTGACGGCGATATCTGTCCAGTGACTCCAGTTGACTTGTGGCATGACGTGCTCCTGCAAGGTGGATGAAGTTGCAGCATAGAAGCTGGGCTTGGGCCTGCAAGCGCATTGCCATCGCCAAGGCCCGCTTGTTAAGCTGCGCCTCCTTTGCTGCTGCACCTCCTTATCGCGGGGTCGCAGGCAATTTCCGGGAACATCATGAAGACACGTACTTTTTACGCGTTGGCTGCCTGTTTGCTGCCATGGACGCTGGCGCAGGCCGCCAGCCAGGTATTGCCGCTGGATACGCGGGCCAGTGCTTATTTCAATGGCTGGCCGGAGGCGGGCGCCAAACAGGGCGGGCATTACCCCGGTGCAGTCAATCTGGCGTCCAGCTGGCTGGGCAAGCTGGACGATGACCAGCTACAGGCGCTGCTGGCGCGCAAGGGTATTGCCGTGCAGCAGCCTTTGGGCCTGTATGGCACGGGCAGCAAGGCGGTGGCCGCGCGCCTGGGCAAGTTGGGTTATCGCCATATCAGCTATCTGCCGAATGCCTTGGCCGATACGGCCAAACTCAAGGCCCTGCCTAATTATCAGGCACTGGTGCCGGCATTCTGGCTGCGCGATTTGCAGCAGGGCAAGCCGGTCACTGCTGCGCCGGCCAAGGGCTGGAAGCTGTTCGAGGTGGGCTGGAGTGTGCCCAAGGCTTATCTGCTAAGCCATATTCCCGGCGCGGGGTATATCGATACCAATACGCTGGAATCCGAGCCACTGTGGAACAAGGTGGACGACAAACAGCTGGAAGCCACTTTGCTGGCGCAGGGCATCACCAGCAGTACGCCGGTCATCCTGTACGGGCGCGATACGCTGATGGCGGCGCGCGCAGCCCATATCCTGATGCTGGCAGGGGTCAAGGATGTGCGCATCCTCGATGGCGGCTATCCGGCCTGGAGCGCGGCGGACTATCCGGTGGCGCGCGGTTTGCCGCCGCCGGTCACGGCAGCGCGTGCCTGGGGCGGGCCATTTCCGGCACACCCGGAGTGGCTGGTGTCTACCGCCGAAGCCAAGGCCCTGCTTAAGTCGCCAAACGGACGCCTGGCCAGCATACGCAGCTGGGCCGAGTTTACCGGCGAGACCTCGGGTTACAGCTATATCAAGCCCAAGGGCGATATTCCCGGTGCGGCCTGGGGTCATGGCGGGGTGAACGCCAATGATATGAGCGACTTCCGTAATCCGGACCATACCATGCGTTCGGCCGACGAAATTGCCGCTTTCTGGCGCGAGGCCGGCATTTTGCCTGAGCAAAGAGTGGCGTTTTATTGCGGCACCGGCTGGCGCGCATCCGAAGCCTTTTTCTACGCTTATCTGATGGGCTGGAAACAGCCGGCGGTGTATGACGGCGGCTGGATGGAGTGGAGCAGCGATCCGGCCAATCCTGTGGTGCGAGGCGAGCGCCCGATCAAGCCTTGAGCCGTGGCCGCCTGCGTGGCGAGTGCAGGCGGCTTTCGCATTTTGCTTGCGTATGGCATGGTAGCGTGTGTCCCATTCGTAATAAGAACACAGGAAACCATCATGCAAGAGCAACACGCCTGGTCCGGCCGCTTCTCCGAGCCGGTCTCCGAACTGGTCAAAAAATATACTGCATCCGTCAATTTCGATCTGCGCCTGGCTGAATTCGATATCGAAGGCTCGCTGGCGCACGCCACCATGCTGCACAAGGCCGGTGTATTGTCGGATGCCGATCTCGCTGCCATCCGTCGCGGCATGGCGGACATCCTGAGCGAGATCCGCGCCGGCGAGTTTGACTGGCGCGTGGATCTGGAAGACGTGCATATGAATATCGAGCGTCGCCTGACCGACAAGATAGGCGATGCCGGCAAGCGTCTGCATACCGGGCGTAGCCGTAATGATCAGGTTGCCACCGATATCCGCCTGTGGCTGCGTGCCCAGATCGATGCCATCGTGCCGCTGATCGGCGAGCTGAAAACCAGCCTGCTGGATCTGGCAGATGAGCATGCCGACACGGTGATGCCGGGCTTTACCCATCTGCAGGTGGCGCAGCCGGTAACCTTTGGCCACCATATGCTGGCCTATGTCGAGATGTTGTCGCGCGACGCCGAGCGCATGGGCGACTGCCGCCGCCGCGTCAACCGCCTGCCTTTGGGCGCGGCGGCACTGGCCGGCACCACCTTCCCGATCGACCGCCATTACACCGCCGAATTGCTGGGGTTTGACGATGTGTGCCACAACTCGCTGGATGCGGTGTCCGATCGCGACTTTGCCATCGAGTTCACCGCGGCCGCATCCTTGGTGATGGTGCATCTGTCGCGCCTGTCCGAAGAGCTGATTTTGTGGATGAGCCCGCGCGTCGGCTTTATCGACATCGCTGATCGCTTCTGTACCGGCTCCTCCATCATGCCGCAGAAGAAGAACCCGGATGTGCCTGAACTGGTGCGCGGCAAATCGGGGCGCGTGGTTGGCCACCTGATGGCGCTGATCACGCTGATGAAGGCGCAGCCGCTGGCCTACAACAAGGACAATCAGGAAGACAAGGAGCCCTTGTTTGATACGGTTGATACCCTGATCGACACCTTGCGCATCTACGCCGACATGATGCGCGGCATCACGGTCAAGCCCGAGGCAATGCGCGCCGCCGTGCTGCAGGGCTTCGCCACCGCCACCGATCTGGCCGATTATCTGGTGAAAAAGGGTCTGCCGTTCCGCGACAGCCATGAAGTGGTGGCCCTGGCGGTGCGTCATGCCGAAGGGCAGGGCGTGGATCTGGCCGATCTGTCGCTCTCGGTGCTGCAGGGCTTTAGTGCGCTGATCGCGGAAGATGTGTATGTGGTGCTGACGCCGGAAGGCAGCCTGGCCCAGCGTGATCATGTTGGCGGTACCGCACCGGCACAAGTGCGTGCCGCGATTGCCCGTCACCGTCAGTTACTAGGCTGATAGCCTTGCCGGAGCCGCCCTGCTTGGTATCAGGCAGGGCGGTAACCCGGTATTTCCTGCCCCAACTCTTTAGTTGTAAAAAAGTCACTGCTATCTGATTTTGGTGGCGCTATGGACTGCTAACACCCATAGTAGCAAGATTGCGTTTTTTGCTCGCCATGACGTCATGACCCCTCTGAATGATCCCCGTGTCGCATCGCGACCGCGCCGCCTGCTGCTGGTGTTGCTGGTCGTATTGCTGCCGGCCTTGCTGGGTTGGGGCATTACGCTGGTGAGCATTTATCTATCGATGCAGTCGCGGCTGGAGGGTGTGGTTGGCGGGGCGCACGACGCCGTGACGCTGGTGTTCAAGAGTGCCGACGCCACGGCCAGTGAGGCGCTGTTGCTGGTTGGGCAGCCTTGCCAGGGCAAGACTTTGCGCTTGCTACGCGAGCTGACCACGCGGGCGCTGTATGTACGTACTGTCAACCTAGGCTCCGGCGAACATTACTATTGCTCGTCCTTGTACGGGGCCCTCAGCAAGGAGACCGAGCTGTCCGGTTATGCCGGCGGGCGCACCAAGCTGCGTCTGGGCAGTCAGCTGACGCCGGGCGGTGGGGTACTGGCCTATCGGGCGCTGGCTGCGGATGGCTCGTTTGCGGTGGTAGGCATCTCAGGTGGTCATTTGCGTACCGCCTTGCGCCAAGGGGGGCTGTCCGATGGCATGTCGCTACAGATAGGCGACAAGTGGATGGATAGCGAGGGTGGCGTGCATTCAGGCACGCCACCCCGCAGCCTGTTGCTGGAGACTCGCCGCCAGCATGCCATCTATCCGTTCACTATCGTGGCGGCGGTATATTGGCCGGCATTTCTGGCCGAGAGCAGGGTCAGCTACCAGCCCATGCTGATCCTGCTGTTATTGCTCGGCAGCTGGGCCGGGTGGTTCTATTACCAGTGGTTGCAGCAGCCGCGTCCGGCCTCCGAGGTGATTGCCGCCGCGGCTGAGCGGCAGGAATTCATCCCTTTCTTGCAACCGCTGTTTGATGCCAGGAGCGGGCGCCTGATGGGCGCCGAAGTGCTGCTGCGCTGGCAGCATCCGCGCGATGGCCTGCTGTCGCCATTTGCCTTTATCGAGGCCGTCGAAAAAAGCGGGCAGATGGGGCGGATTACGCGCCAGCTGATGCAGGACGTGACCACCGCCCTGGCGCCACAGGCTGCGCGTCTGCCTGACGGCTTTCATCTGGCTTTCAATCTGGATGCCGGGCAGCTGGATGACCCGTGCCTGCTGGATGATTGCCGTCGTTTGATGGCGGCATTTCCGGCGGACAAGCTGGTGTTGACGCTGGAGCTGACCGAACGCGAAGCTTTTGGCAGCGACGGCCATTTCGAGGTTTTTAGCGCCCTGCAGGCACAGGGCATCCAGCTGGCCATCGATGACTTCGGTACCGGCCAGAGCAGCCTTGCCTATCTGCACCAGCTCGCCATCGACACGCTGAAGATAGATCGTGCTTTTGTCGACGCGATCGGTCGCGATTCGCTGGGCAAGGTGGTGCTCGATGCCATCATCGCGCTGGGGAAGCAGCTGAACCTCAAGCTGGTGGCCGAAGGCGTGGAAACCGAGGCACAGCGCGACTATCTGGTGGCCGCCGGTGTCGATTTTCTGCAAGGCTATCTGCTGGCCCGGCCCATGCCGCTGGCCGGTTTTATCGCGCAACTACCCGAATAGGCCATAACCCATCTATTTATCGGCTCAAGGTTCTGCCTACCGCCTCGTTCCAGCCGCCGTAGAGCTGTTCGCGCCGCTTGTCGTCCATGCCCGGGGTGAAGCGTGCCTCCAGCTGCCAGTGGCCGGACAGCTCGTCCAGCGAGCCGAATACCCCGGCGCCCAAGCCCGCCAGATAGGCGGCGCCCAGTGCCGTAGTCTCGGTCACCTGCGGGCGCTCGACCGTTACGTCCAGCATGTCGGCCAGAAACTGCATCATCCAGTCATTGCCGACCATGCCGCCATCCACCCTCAGTGCCGAGGGCGCACATACGCCATCGGCTTGCATCGCCGCCATCAGGTCACGGGTCTGGTAGCACACTGACTCCAGCGCCGCACGCACGATATGGGCAATGCCCGAGTCGCGGGTCAGGCCGATGATGGCGCCGCGTGCCAGCGGGTCCCAATAGGGGGCACCCAGGCCGGTAAAGGCCGGTACCAGATAAACACCGCCGGTGCTTTCCACCTGGCGCGCCAGCGCTTCGGCCTCTCCGGCGTGGTCGATCAGCCTGACCGCATCCCTGAGCCACTGCACTGCCGCACCGGCGATAAAGATGCTGCCTTCCAGTGCATAGGTGGTTTGGCCCTGCAGGCGGTAACACACGGTAGACAGCAGGCGGTGGCTGGATGCGACCACTGTGGCGCCGGTGTTCTGCACCATGAAGCAGCCGGTACCGTAGGTGGACTTGATCATGCCCGGCGCGAAGCAGGCCTGGCCCACTGTCGCTGCCTGCTGGTCGCCGGCCATGCCGGTAATGGGGATGGGGGCACCGAACAGACGCGTGATGCCGAACTCGGCGGCATTGTCGCGCACCTCGGGCAAGAGCGAAGCCGGAATGCCGAACAGCGCCAGCAAATCGGCGTCCCATTGCTGGGTATGGATATTGAACAGCAAGGTGCGCGCGGCATTGGTCGCGTCGGTGGCGTGCACCCGCCCTTCGGTCAGCCGCCACAGCAAAAAGCTGTCTATGGTGCCAAAGGCCAGTTCACCGCGCTCTGCGCGCTCGCGCACGCCGGGTACGGTATCCAGCAGCCAGCGTATCTTGCTGGCAGAGAAATAGGGGTCGAGTACCAGCCCGGTACGCGCGGCCACCAGTGCACTATTGTCCGCTGTGGCCAGCATCTCGCATAAGGCGGCTGTGCGCCTGTCCTGCCACACAATCGCGTGGTACACCGGCTTGCCGGTGGCCCTGTCCCACAGTACGGTGGTTTCACGCTGGTTGGCGATGCCGATGCCGGCAATAGGCTCGGTGCTCGCACCGGGTGTGGCCAGCGCCTGGCGGCATAGCATCAGGGTATGGTTCCAGATCACCTCGGGGTCGTGCTCGACCCAGCCCGGCGCCGGGAAAATCTGTGGCAGCTCGGTCTGGGCGCGGGCAAGTACTGTACCTTGGTGGTCGAACAGCATGGCGCGGGTGCTGGTCGTTCCCTGATCAATGACAAGCAGACGTGGCGGCATTGTGGTTTCCTTGGCAATTTTGGCCGGCTGAATTTGCGCAAAACGGCCTGTTTATGTTAAAGACTGGTGCTTGTATTTTCGTTTCCGAACCATCATGAGCCGATCACCCCGTCACGACAAAATCCTGCAACTGGTACGCGAAAGCGGTTTTATGCCAATCGAAGAGCTGGCACGTCTGCTGGATGTGACGCCGCAAACGATACGCCGCGACATCAACCAGCTATGCGAAGCCAATCTGTTGCGCCGTTATCACGGCGGCGCCGCGCTGGGCAATAGCGTCGAGAATGAAGACTATTTCGCGCGCAAGGGCAAGCTGCAAAGCGAAAAAGCCCATATCGCCGGCCTGTTGGCCGAAAGCATTCCCGACCATGCTTCGCTCTTTATGAGCATAGGCACAACCATGGAGGCGATTGCCCAGGCGCTGACGCTGAGCCATAAGGGCTTGCGCGTGATCACCAACAACATCCACGTCGCGTCCATTATGTCGGCCAACCCCGATTTTACCGTGCTGATCACCTCTGGTGTGGTGCGTGCGTCCGATGGCGGCATCACCGGCGTCGCGACCATGGACTTCATCAACCAGTTTAAGGTCGATTATGCGGTGATTGGTGCTGCCGGTATCGAGACCGACGGTTCGCTGCTGGATTTTGATTATCGCGAAGTGCGCGTGGCGCAGGCGATGATGGCCAATGCGCGCCATCTGTTCCTCGCTGTCGATCACAGCAAATTCGGCCGCAATGCCTTGGTACGTATGGGGCATATCAGCGACTTCCATACTGTCTTTACCGATGCAGCACCGCCGGCGGCGCTGGGCAAGCTGATGCAGGAACATAACGTCGAGCTGCAACTGGCCGAAGCGTGAGGCGGGGGGCGGGGATTCGGGACTTGGGATCCGGGACTTGGGATCCGGGACTTGGGATCCGGGACTCGGCTCCCAAGTCCCGAATCCCCCATTCCCCACCCACTCTCGCGCCTGCTGTTATAATCCCGCCTCTTTATCCTGAGTGACGGGCGTCTCGCCCCCTGTGCCTGATATGAACGTTTTTTACGAAGAAAGCGGCAGCTTCAAGACGGGCAGCGTGGTGTCCAAGACTGACGCCAGCCTGCAGGTCGATACCCAGCATGGCAAGCGCGTCAAGCTCAAGCAGGCCAATGTCTTGCTCGAATTTACCAGCCCGCTGGCCAGCTTCCTGGATGAGGCGCATGTACTGGCCGCCGAGCTGGAGCTGGACTTTCTGTGGGAAGTGGCCGGTAGCGAAGAATTCGATTTTGACGCACTCGCCGTCGAATACTGGGGCGCCAAGCCGACCCCGCTGCAACTGGCCGCCACGGTGATGACGCTGGCTAGCGCGCCGATGTATTTCTACAAGAAGGGCAAGGGCCGCTTCAAGGCTGCACCGGAAGAGGCGCTCAAGGCTGCGCTCGCCGGCATCGAAAAGAAAAAGCGTGAACAGGCGCAGATTGATGCCTGGGTGGAAGAGCTCAAGGCCAAACAGCTCCCCGATGCCATCCGCTCGCCGTTGATGAGTCTGTTGTGGCGCCCGGACAAGAATACCCTGGAATACAAGGCCTTCGATGCCGCCAGCAAGGCCACGGGTCTGGCTCCGGTCAAGCTCGCGCGTGAAGTGGGCGGCATTCCGTCGGTGCCGGCCTATCTGATGGCCGGTTTCGAGATGGAGTGCTTTCCCAAGGGCACCGGCTTTGGCAAATATGCACCGGCCACCGCGCCGACGGATCTGCCGGCCGCCGGTGTCGCGGCTTTTTCGATTGATGACGCCGCCACCACCGAAATCGATGATGCGCTGTCGGTGACTGATCTGGCCAACGGCAACAAGCGGGTCGGCATCCATATCGCCGCGCCGACGCTGGGGGTGGAGCCGGGTTCCGACATCGAGAAGCTGGTGTTCGCGCGCCTGTCTACCGTCTACTTCCCCGGCGACAAGATCACCATGCTGCCGGACGATGTGGTCAGCGCCTTTACCCTGGACGAAGGCAAGCCGTGTCCGGCGCTCAGCCTGTATGTGGAGGTGACGCCCGAGTTCGAGATTGTCGGCTACGAGAACCGCATCGAGAACGTCGAGATTGCCGCCAACCTGCGTCACCACACGCTGGAACCCTTGTTCAACGAAGACACCATCGCTACCGACCCCGGTGTCGATTACCCGTTCAAGCGCGAGCTTTTGTGGCTGCATGATTTTGCCGTGGCACGCGAGAAATTCCGTGGCAAGTATGATCCGACCCGCCCGCAAGGCGTCGATTACAACTTCGCCGTGAATGAAGGCAAAGTCAGTATCACCTTGCGCAAGCGCGGCTCGCCTATCGACAAGCTGGTGTCGGAAATGATGATTCTGGCCAACTGCGAATGGGGCCGCCAGCTGGGCGAAGCCGGCGTGCCGGGTATGTACCGCGCGCAAAGCATGGGCAAGGTTCGCATGACGACCCGTCCCGAGCCGCATGTCGGTCTGGGTGTGCCGCAATACGCCTGGTCGACATCGCCATTGCGCCGCGCTGCCGACTGGGTCAACCAGCGCCAGATCGTGTCCCTGATCCGTGGCGAGAAGCCGGAGTTTGCCCAGGGCGACGCCATGATGTTCGCGCTGCTGCGCGACTTTGATGCGACCTACTCTTCCTATCTGGGCTTCCAGGACAAGATGGAGCACTACTGGTGCTTGCGCTGGTTCGGTCAGGAAGGCGTGAGCGAGATCACCGCCACCCATATCAAGGAAGATCTGGTACGCATCGACGGCCTGCCCATGCGCACGCGCATTCCGGGCCTGCCCGAGCTGAACCGTGGTGACCAGATCCGCCTGCAGGTGATACGCATCGATGAGCTGCTGCTGGAAATCGAATTCCGCTTTGTCGGCAAGGTCGGGCACATCGAGGCCGAACTGAGCGAAGAGGAAGAGGGCTGAGCCTTAAAGCTGTGATAGAAAAACCCCGGCGCTGCGATGCAGCGTCGGGGTTTTTTATGGATACCGGCCAGCGTTTTGATGCTCAGCCGGGGTGAAGATCGCGTTTTTGCTAAGCGATTTCGGCTTCGGCCATTTCTTTTGCCTGCTGCTGTTTGGCGAGCTCTTCTTCACGCAATTCACGGCGCAGGATCTTGCCGACGTTGGAGCGTGGCAAGTCCTGGCGGAACTCGATCTGGTGCGGCACCTTATAGGCCGTCAACCTTTCCCTGCAATAGCTGAGCAAGGCGGCCTCGTTCAGATTCGGATTGGTGCTGACTACAAACAGTTTAACGGCTTCGCCGGTACGCGCATCCGGCACACCAATACAGGCAACTTCCAGTATGTCTTCGTGCAGCGCAATGACATCTTCGATTTCGCTAGGAAACACATTAAAGCCGGACACGATAATCATGTCCTTCTTGCGATCCACCAGCTTGTATAGCCCGGTCTCGGTTTGGTAGGCGATGTCGCCGGTTGCCAGAAAACCGTCTTCCTGTATCACGCGCGCGGTTTCGGCCGCTCGTTTCCAGTAGCATTTCATGACCTGTGGCCCGCGCACGCATAGCTCGCCTGCTTGTCCGAAGGGCACAATATGACCTTCTTCATCACGCAATTCGATCTCGGTGCCCGGTATCGGCTGGCCTATGGTGCCGGTGTAATGCTTGTTCTGGATCGGGTTGGTGCAAACCAGTGGCGAGGTTTCGGTCAGGCCGTAGCCTTCGATCAGTGGCAGCCCCGTGACTTTCAGCCATTTTTCCGCAACGGCCTGCTGGATAGCGGTGCCACCGCCAACACTCAGGCGCCAGCTGGAAAAGTTCAGCTTGGCAAAGTCGGGGTGATTGGCCAATGCATTAAACAAGGTGTTGACGCCGGTGATGCAGTTGACCGGATAACGTCCCAGATCCTTGATCACGGCAGGGATGTCGCGCGGGTTGGTGATCAACAGCGAGGTGCCGGCCAGGCGCGTAATCAGCAGGCAGTTCATGGTCAGCGCGAGGATATGGTATAGCGGCAGGGGCGAGGCCATGATGATAGGGGAAATGTCGGTCAGCGCCGGCTCGACCACCATCGCGGCTTGCTCGAGGTTGGCCAGTACATTGCCGTGGGTCAGCACCGCCCCCTTGGAGAGCCCTGTTGTACCGCCAGTGTATTGCAGCAGGGCGATATCTTCGCGGCGCAAGACCGGATCTTGCCAGGCTTTATTCTGGGCCTCTTTCAACGCAGCCTTGAGCTGGATGGAACCGGGCAGCCACCATGGCGGCACCATTTTTTTGAAGTGACGCAAAACGGCATTGACCAGTGCACCGCGCATCAGGCCCAGCAGGTCGCCAACCGAGGTCACCATCACGTGCTGTACCGGGACATTGCCCAGCACTTCTTGCAACACGCCGACAAAATTTTCCAGAATCAGAATGGCCGTCGCCCCCGAATCCTGTAGCTGGTGCTCCAGTTCGCGCGGGGTATAGAGCGGGTTGATATTGACGACAATCAGTCCGGCGCGTAGCGCACCATACAGCGCAACCGGGTACTGCAGCAGATTGGGCATCATCAGTGCAATGCGGTCACCCTTCTTCATTCTCAGGGCGCCGGTCAGATAGGCGGCAAAGGCGGCCGATAGCCGGTCGAGTTCTTTGTAACTCAGCTTGGCACCCATATTGCAAAACGCATCCCGTTCCGGGTGGCGTTTGACGCTGTCTGCCAGCATCGCCCCCAGTGATGTGTGCGTCAAAGGACGTAAGGCTGGCGTCTGTGGTGCTGCGGCGTCCATGGTCATCTTGCTCTCCCCTCTATTTTTATTTTTTAGTAGCGATCATCTTCCCGTATTGAATAATGCACATATAAATATTACCCATAAAGAGTTTTTGCCTGACTTTAGTTGGGAAGACTATTCGTCTTTCGATATGTGGCGATAAAAACAACAGGCGGTGCTACCCGACTTGGCATGTCCCGTGCATTCAGTGGCTGCTACTTCATTTGCGGATGCTTGGATGCGTGCTACTGACGGGAAGATTGAATAACCTCAATGGCTTATTGAATTTTTCTGCTGCCGCATACGTTTAAAGCGCACTCAGGTAGTGCGCTTTTTCCCTGCCGGGGATGGCCATAATTTATTGCGATGCTGTGTTGTCAGGCATTCGCTGTCGCCATTGCTGGCGCTTCCTCCCTGAGCTCCCTGCGCAATATCTTGCCGATATTGGTCTTGGGCAACTCGGTGCGGAAGACGACCTGACGCGGCACTTTATAAGCGGTCAGATGAGTGCGGCAGTGCTTGATCAAGGCCTCCTCCGTCAGGCCCGGATGGCGTTTGACCACGAAGATTTTGACCGCTTCGCCGGTGCGTTCGTCCGGTACGCCGATGCAGGCCACTTCCTGCACATCGGGGTGAAGTGCGATCACATCTTCGATTTCATTGGGATAGACGTTGAAGCCGGACACCAGAATCATGTCTTTCTTGCGGTCGACCAGCTTGTAAAAGCCCTGCTCGGTCAATTGGGCAATATCGCCGGTGGCAAGGAAGCCGTCGGCATGGAATACCTTGGCCGTTTCATCCGGACGCTGCCAGTAACCCTGCATCACTTGCGGGCCGCGTACGCATAGCTCGCCCGGCTCTCCTCTGGCGACATCCCGACCCTCTTCGTCGCGCAGCGCAATCTCGGTGCCCGGAATCGGCAGGCCGATGCTGCCGGTGTAGCGACCCAGCAGTACCGGGTTGGCGCAGACCATAGGTGAGGCTTCGGTCAGGCCATAACCCTCGATCAGCGGCAGGCCGGTGACGGCTTGCCATTTTTCGGCCACCGCCTGCTGGATAGTGGCTCCTCCGCCTACGCTCACTTTCCAGTGCGAGAAGTCCAGCTTGGCAAAATCGGGATGATGGGCCAGTGCGTTGTACAGGGTGTTGACGCCGGTCATGCAGGTAATGGGGTAGCGCGCCAGATCCTTGATCACTGCCGGCAGGTCGCGCGGATTGCTCATCAGTACCGAGGTGCCGCCGGCACGGTTAACCAGCAGGCAATTCAGTGCCAGCGCGAGGATGTGGTACAGCGGTAACGGTGTCGCCATGACGACTCTGGCATCGCCTAGCGCGGGTAACACAATGCTGTAGACCTGCTCGATATTGGCCAGCAGATTGCCGTGGGTGAGGATGGCGCCCTTGGAAGGGCCGGTGGTGCCGCCGGTGTACTGCAAGAAGGCGATGTCGCTTTGCTGCACCTTGGCATCCTGCCATGGCAATTTCAGTCCTTGTGCCAGTACGGCATTGAAACGGATGGCGTCGGGCAGCGACCAGGCCGGCACCATCTTCTTGATGTGGCGCAGCACCATATTTACCAGTGCGCCCTTGACCGGCCCCAGCAAGTCGCCGGCGGCGGTGACGATGACCTTTTCTACCGGCGTGTTGGCGATGACCTGTTGCAGCACCGCGGCAAAATTTTCCAGGATTACAATGGCACGCGCTCCCGAGTCCTGCAGCTGGTGTTCCAGCTCGCGCGGGGTATACAGCGGGTTGACGTTGACCACGACGAGGCCGGCGCGCAGTGCGCCATAAAGCGCGACCGGGTATTGCAGCAGATTGGGCATCATCAGCGCGACGCGGTCGCCCTGTTTGAGCCCGAGCTCGGTCGTCAGATAGGCGGCAAAAGCGGCAGACTGGCGGTCCAGTTCACGGTAGCTGAGCTTGGCGCCCATATTGCAAAAAGCCGTGCGTGCCGGGTATTGCTTGACGCTGGCGGCAAGCATATCGCCCAGCGAGGCAAAGCGGTTCAGCTCGAGTGCGGTGTTCGGGTGGCTATGGCGGCTATCCATGTGCTCTCTCCTTATTATTTACCGTGCGCTTTAATCAGATTGCATCTTTGGTGCAGGCAAAGCAAACAAATTCAAACGTTTGTTGGTATTTGTGGAGATGCCGCAACGGTGGTCGCTGCGGCAGGGAAAGAGGCGGGAAAAAGCGTGCCAAAGCGCAATCAAGCACCAGGTTCTGGCGAGCAGGTATGTCACCGCTTGCGCGGCCTTGTGCCTGGTCAGCTGAGCGGTGCCAGCATCCTTGCTTCATTGGCCAGCGCCGTGATGCGCGGCCAGTCCTGTGCGGCGATGGCCTCTTCCGGGGTCAGCCATGAGCCGCCCACCGCCAGTACATTGGGCAGTGCCAGATAGCTGGCGGCATTGCCGGCGTGAATGCCGCCGGTCGGGCAAAAGCGCAGTTCGGGCAGGGGGCTGGCCAGCGCTTTAAGCAGCTGGATGCCGCCGATGGCGTCGGCCGGGAACAGTTTCTGGATAAAGAAGCCTTCATCATGGGCGTGCATGGCTTCGGACGGGGTGGCGATGCCGGGGATAAACGGCAACTCCAGTGCGCGCACCGCCGCGAGCAGTTCCGGGGTAAAGCCCGGACTGATGCCGAACATGGCACCGGCGTCGACTGCCGCCTCTACATGTGCGCGGTTGCGCAAGGTGCCGGCACCTATGATCACGCCCGGCACCTGATCGCGGATCAGGCGGATGGCGGCCAGCGCCGCCTTGGTGCGCAGCGTCACTTCCAGCACGCGGATGCCGCCATCGGCCAGCGCATGCGCCAGATCCACCGCCAGTGCCGGATCGCTGATTTGGATGACCGGTACCACCGGTCCTTGGCGCAGTAGTGTCAGTTCGTCCATATTCCCTCCTTCAGGATGGCCACAAGGGGTGGCAAAAAGTGGCGGCACCCTTTTCCGCCTCGTCGGCCAGGTGGCGCAGGCCGGCAAACAGCTCGCGCCCGCTGCCGTAGTCATTGTGGGCCAGATCGGCGGGCTCTGCCGTGCGCGTCGCCCACGCGTCCTCTGCCAGTTCGATTTCCAGTATGCCCTGATCGGCGTCCAGCACGATGATGTCGCCGTCGCGCACCCGCGCCAGCGGCCCGCCGGCGGAGGCTTCCGGCGTGACATGTATCGCTGCCGGCACCTTGCCCGAGGCGCCCGACATGCGGCCGTCGGTGATCAGCGCCACTTGAAAGCCTCTGTCCTGCAATACTGCCAGCGCCGGCGTCAGCTGGTGCAATTCCGGCATGCCGTTGGCGCGCGGGCCCTGAAAGCGCACGACGGCGACCATATCCTGCTCAAGTTCGCCGCGCTGGAAGGCTTCCAGCAGTGAAGACTGGTCATGGAACACCCGCGCCGGCGCGCGTATGCGCCGCCGCTCGGGGCTGACGGCCGAAACCTTGATCACGGCGCGTCCGAGCCGGCCGGTCAGCAGCTTGAGGCCGCCGTCCGTCTGGAAGGGCTGGCTGGCCGGGCGCAGCACACTCTCGTCGCGGCTGTGCAAGGGCGCATCGCGCCAGCTTAGCTGCCCTTGATCCAGCCATGGTTCCTGCGTATGGCGGGCCAGACCCTGGCCCAGAATGGTGGTCACGTCGGCATGCAGCAGGCCGGCATCCAGTAGTTCGCCTATCACGAAGCCCATGCCGCCAGCAGCATGGAAATGGTTGATGTCGGCCTTGCCGTTGGGGTAGACGCGCATCAATAGTGGCACCACCGCCGAGAGCTCGGAAAAATCGTCCCAGTTGATGGCGATGCCGGCAGCGCGGGCGATGGCGACCAGGTGCAGGGTGTGGTTGGTTGAGCCGCCGCTGGCGAGCAGGCCGACGATGGCGTTGACGATGGCGCGCTCGTCCACCATTTCGCCCAGCGGGGTAAAGCGTGAGCTTTGCGCGCTGATAGCCAGTGCGGCGTGCGCGCTGGCGCGCGTCAGCGCTTCGCGCAAGGGGGTGCCGGGGTTGACGAAGGCGCTGCCCGGCAGATGCAGGCCCATGACTTCCATCATCAGCTGGTTGGAGTTGGCGGTGCCGTAGAAGGTGCAGGTGCCGGGCGCATGATAGCTTTGCGCTTCGGACTCCAGCAGCACATCGCGCCCGATGAGACCCTGGGCAAACAGTTTGCGCACTTCTGCCTTGTCGTCATTGGCGAGGCCCGAAGTCATCGGGCCTGCCGGCACGAAGACCGCCGGCAGATGGCCGAAGGCCAGCGCGCCGATCAGCAGGCCGGGTACGATCTTGTCGCACACGCCCAAAAACAGCGCGGCATCGAACATGCGGTGCGCCAGCGCGATGGCCGTGGCCTGTGCAATCACATCACGCGAAAAAAGCGACAGCTCCATGCCGGGCATACCTTGGGTCACGCCATCGCACATGGCCGGTACACCGCCGGCAAATTGCGCGGTGGCGCCGGCCTTTAGTGCCTCCTCCTTGATCCACGCCGGAAAGTCCTGCAGCGGCTGGTGCGCCGACAGCATATCGTTGTAGGCCGAAATAATGGCGAGATTGGGCACGTCCAGCTGCTTGAGCCGGATCTTGGGTTCGGGCGCCATGGCGGCAAAGCCGTGAGCAAGATTGGTGCAGGACAGTTCGCTGCGCGCGACCTTGCCCTGGGCGGCCGCTTTTTGCAGTTGTGCAAGATAGGCTTGCCGCGTAGCGGCGCTGCGTGCCTGTATACGCTGGGTGACACGATGAACGACGGGGTGCAGATGCATGATGACGTCTGGTGTGCTGGGCATGCCGCTTATGCTAGGTCCGGCACCGGATCAAGGCAAGCCGCTTGCCGCTACTTTGTCCACGGTCTGGGATAAGATGAAGGGCATACGGCTGGCAGCGGGAGGCGGGAAATGAGTACGAGCCCTGATTTTGACATGGTGCTGTTTGGCGGCACCGGCGATCTGGTCATGCGCAAGCTATTGCCGGCGCTTTACCACGCATATCAGGCCGGTTTACTGGCCAGGAACGGGCGCATTCTGGCGCTGGGGCGGCAGGTGCTGACGCGTGACGGCTATCTGGCCCAGGCGTCCCCTCTGGTGCGTCCCCATCTGGAGGGGGACACGGAAACGGCCTGGCTGGATTTTTGCGGGCGGCTGGATTATCAGCAGCTGGATGCGAACCGGCCCGAGGATTATCCGGCACTTGCCGCCAAACTGGGCCACGACCCGGCGCGGGTGGTGGTGTGCTATCTCGCGACTGCACCGGCGCTGTTCAGCATGATCTGCCAGCAGCTGGCTGAGGTCGGGCTGAACCACGGACAGGTGCGCGTGGTGCTGGAAAAACCGCTGGGTCATGATCTGGCTTCATCTAATGCCATCAACGACGCGGTCGCCCGGCATTTTGGCGAGGAGCAGCTGTACCGCATCGACCATTATCTGGGCAAGGAGTCGGTGCAGAACCTGATGGCGCTGCGTTTCGGTAACGTCCTGTTCGAGCCTTTGTGGCGGCGCGAGTGGGTTCAGAGCGTGCAGATCACCATCGCCGAAGAGCTGGGCGTCGAGGGGCGCGGCGAGTTCTACGACCGCACCGGCGCGCTGCGCGACATGATGCAGAACCACCTGCTGCAGCTGTTGTGCATGGTGACGATGGAGCCGCCGGCCAGTCTGGACGCCGATGCCATCCGTGGCGAGAAGCTCAAGGTGCTGAAGGCGCTCAGGCCGTTCAGCCCCGAAGACGTCGCCGCCAAGACGGTGCGCGGCCAGTATGGCGCCGGCGCGGTTGCCGGCCAGCTGGTGGCGGGCTATCAGTCGGAAGAGGGGATTGCGCCACATAGCCATACCGAAACCTTTGTCGCGCTCAAGGCCGAGATCGATAACTGGCGCTGGGCCGGCGTGCCGTTTTTTCTGCGCACCGGCAAACGCATGCAGCAGCGCGTGGCTGAAATCGTCATCACCTTTCACGATGTGCCACACAAGCTGTTTCCGCTGGCACCGACTTGCCGCAGCGGCAACCGGCTGGTGATCGAACTGCAGCCGGAAGAAAGCGTGCGGCTGTGGTTTCAGGCCAAGGAGCCGGGCGATGGCATGAATCTGCAGCCGGTCTTTCTCAATCTCGATTTTCACGAAACCTTCCGCGTGCGCCGGGTTGATGCCTATGAGCGTCTGCTGCTGGATGTGATTCGCGGGCGTCTGGCGCTGTTTATGCGCCGTGAAGAGCTGGTCGAAGCCTGGCGCTGGGTCGAGCCGATACTGGATGCCTGGCAGCAGGGCAAGGCGCTGCCGCGGCCTTATCCGGCCGGCACTTGGGGGCCGCCTGCTGCGAGTGCCCTGCCGGCACGTGATGGCGTGACCTGGCATGAGGAGTGCTGAAGGGGGCATCTCTGAACGGGGATGGATCGCTGATGCATGAATGGCTTGTATCGCCAGCAGCACGCAACTGGAACCTCGCCTTACCCAAGCTAAAGGACTTAGCATGACCCACCTGACCAAGCTGCCGGCCTGGGCTGCACTGTGGCAGCTCTTTGATGACAGCCAGCACATCCATATGCGCACGCTGTTTGCCGAGGATCCGGCGCGTGCCGAGCGTTATGCGCTGAATGTGGGCGGACTGTTCCTCGACTATTCCAAAAACCGCATCAATGACCCGATTCTGGCGGCGCTGCTGACGCTGGCACAGCAGGCGGGCGTACCGCAGCAAATTGCCGCCATGTTTCGTGGCGACAAGATCAATACCACCGAGCAGCGTGCGGCGCTGCATGTGGCGCTGCGCAACCGCAGCAACTGCCCTGTCTGCGTCGCTGGGCGTGATGTGATGCCGGACGTCAATGCGGTGCTCTCGCGTATGGGGCGGTTTTGCCATGCGGTACGCTGCGGTGACTGGCTGGGCTATACCCGCCAGCCGATTACCGATGTGGTGAATATCGGCATAGGCGGCTCCGATCTGGGGCCTTTGATGGTGTGTTCGGCACTCAAGCCCTTTGGCCACCCGCGCTTGCGCATGCATTTCGTGTCGAATGTCGATGGTGCGCAGCTCAAGGAGACGCTGCGGCAGGTACATGTGGAAACCACGCTGTTTGTGGTGGCCTCCAAGACCTTTACCACGCAGGAGACTCTGACCAATGCACTGACCGCGCGCGAGTGGTTTGTCGCGCATGCCGGCGACCCCGCGGCGGTGGCACAGCATTTTGTCGCGGTGTCGACCAACCGCCAGGCGGTGGCCGAGTTCGGCATTGATCCTGCGCATATGTTCGAGTTCTGGGACTGGGTGGGCGGGCGTTTTTCGCTGTGGTCAGCCATCGGCCTGCCCATCATGCTGTATCTGGGCGAGGAAAATTTTGGCGAGCTGCTGGATGGTGCCCATCTGATGGATGAACACTTTCGCCATGCACCGCTAAACGCCAATATGCCGGTACTGCTGGCCTTGATCGGCATCTGGTATATCAATTTCTACGGTGGCGGCAGCCATGTGATCGCGCCTTACGACCAATATCTGCATCGCCTGCCGGCCTTTATCCAGCAGCTGGATATGGAGTCCAACGGCAAGCAGGTATGTCGTGACGGCAGCCCGGTCGGGGTGGAAACCGCCCCCATCATCTGGGGCGAGACCGGCATCAATGGCCAGCATGCCTTTTTCCAGCTGCTGCATCAGGGTACGCATATTTCGCCTATCGATTTGATCGCCACGCTGGAGAACCGTGCGGGCCTGCCAGGTCACCATGAAATTCTGCTGGCCAATGTCTTTGCCCAGGCCGAGGCCTTTATGCGCGGCAAAACAGCGGATGAAGTGCGCGCCGAGCTGGCATCCCAAGGCCTGTCGGGGGATGCGCTGGCGCGCTTGCTGCCGCACAAGGTGTTTGCCGGCAACCGCCCGAGCAATACCTTGTTGCTGGCCCAGCTCAATCCGCGCAATCTGGGCACATTAGTGGCCTTGTACGAGCACAAGATTTTCGTGCAGGGCACGATCTGGGGAATCAATAGTTTCGACCAGTGGGGGGTAGAGCTGGGCAAGCAGCTGGCGCGCACCATACACGGCGAGCTGACCGGGAAGGGCGCGGCGGGCGTACACGACAGTTCGACCGAACGCCTGATCCGCCTCTATTTGCAAAGCCGGCAGCTGGCATGAAAAAAGCGAAGCCTCAGGCTTCGCTTTTTTGTGGCTGAACAGGCAAGGCTCAGGTCATGACGATCTTCTTGCCAGTATTGAGCCGGTTGGCGGTATCGCTGGCGGCTTTTTGCGCAGCTGCCGGGGTTTCGAACGGCCCCATCTGCACGCGGTAAGCGCCCAGCTGTTTGACGATGGTCAGCTTCTCGTCATGCTGGTCCGGCAGCTTGGCCATCAGCTTTTTGATGCGTGCCTCAGCCTTGACCTTGGTCGCGTAGGAGCCCAGCTGCAGATAGATGGGCTTGTCCGACTTGGCCAGCTGTCTGGCCGGACGGGTGGCGATACGTTCGCCGTCACCGGCCGGGAATACGCGTTCGACCAGTACGTCGGCACTGCCCGACTTGATGTAGCCCAGCTGGTGTGCTGCCGCATACGACAGATCCATCACCCGGTTTTTGTGAAACGGGCCACGGTCATTGATGCGCACAATCACCGACTGGCCGTTTTTCAGGTTGGTTACCTTGGCGTAAGACGGAATCGGCAGCGTCGGATGGGCGCCGGTCATGGCGAACATATCGTAGCGTTCGCCGGACGAGGTCTTGCGACCGTGGAACTGCTTGCCATACCACGAGGCTTTGCCGCGGGTTTGAAAGGCTTCGTGGCTGGTGTCCGGGCGGAAACGCATGCCCAGCGCGCTATAAGGCAGATTGGCCGAACGTATCAGCGGTTCATCCTGCGGTACGGCATTGGGTAGCAGGTTGAGGTTGGCCGGGATGATTCTGGCCGGGCCGTCGTTCTGGAAGTAGGCCCCGCCCTTGCTGCTGGTTTTTTGTGGCGCTTTGGCCACGGGTTGAAGTTTGGCGTTGGCTGGCTGTGTGGTGGAACAGGCCACCAGTACAAGGCTGACAATTGTCAGCCACAACCATCGAAGAACAGATTGCATCGGAGCTCCTTTATGCGGAGTGCCTAGCTGCGAATCTTAACTTCCTCCGGCAAAATCGATCTGCCGCCACGCCTCGAACACCATAACGGCGACGGCATTGGACAGATTCATGCTGCGTGACTCGGGCCGCATTGGCAATCGCACCCGGCGCTCGGTCGGGAAGCCTGCAAGCAGGTTTTCCGGCAGACCGCGCGACTCGGGGCCGAACAACAGCACATCATTTGCTTCGAAAGCCACCTGGTCGTGCCGCGTGGCACCCTTGGTGGTGGCGGCGAAAATTCGCCGCCCGTGCAAGGCTGCCTGGCAGGCTTCCCAATCCTCGTGAACGATCATGCGCGCGTACTCGTGATAGTCGAGTCCGGCTCTGCGCAATTTCGCGTCATCAAGGGGAAAACCCAGCGGTTTGACCAGGTGCAATTCGCAACCGGTATTGGCACATAAACGGATCACATTGCCCGTGTTGGGCGGTATTTCCGGCTGGTAAAGAACAACAGTAAACATCGTTGCGACCTGGATTGTTCCAAGAATTCAAAAGGTTGGTCAAGTTTTCGAGTAAAAAACCCTGGCCAGCACCCAGGCTTCGACCCGTTTTGCCCCCTGTTTTTTGAGGCTGAGGGCCAGCTCGGACAGGGTGGCGCCACTGGTGGCGACATCGTCGACAATGGCGACGCAAAGCCCGTCTACACGGTGCTTTACACGAAAAGCATGACTGACGTTGTGCCGCCTCTGGCGCTGGTTCAGACGGGCCTGAGGCGGGGTGTTGCGTATCCGCTCACATAGTGTGCTGTTAAGCGGGGCGTTTATTCTACCAGCGAACGCGCGGGCAAGCTCCAGACTCTGGTTGAAGCCGCGCTCCATGCGTCTTGCATCGGCTAGCGGCACGGCCACGACCAGATCCGGCTGCACGATGGCGGGCGGTGCCAGTTCGGCCAGCAAGAATGCCAGACTGCCGGCCAGATCCAGGCGTTTGCCGTACTTGAATGCCTGTATCACGCCATCCAGCGGATAGTCGTATAACAAGGCGGCGTGCAGGACGTCGAAGGCGGGCGGCTGGCGCAGGCAGCGGCCGCAGATCTGGGCAAAGGGCGAAGCTTGGGCGCAGCGCGGACAGACTTCGGCCGGCAGGCGGACAAGATCGGCCAGGCAAGCCGCACAAACGCCATGACGGGTGCCGGCTGCGGCACAAAACAGACAGATCTGCTTAAATGGCAGGCAGTTGTCAACAATATGTCTGATGAAGTTTGACGGCACGGGTGCCCCCGCTGATGATGCCTTGATTCCATCAAGATAGATTTGATCGCCATGACCCACAGCACGATTGTTTTTCAGCGCCCGGCCAGCCCGCATCCACAGAGCACGCTCTGGCAGGTCGAAGAGATAGAGGCCTTGTTTGCCCTGCCATTTATGGAACTGGTGTTTCGTGCCGCCGAAGTTCACCGCCAGTTTTTCGACCCGAACAAGGTGCAGCTGTCTACCCTGCTATCGATCAAGACCGGGGGCTGTCCGGAAGACTGTGGCTATTGTCCGCAATCGGTGCATCACGAAACGCCGGTCGACAACCAGCCCATGCTCAGTGCCGAGCAGGTCGTGGAGGTCGCCCGTATCGCCAGGGAAAACGGTGCCAGCCGTTTCTGCATGGGCGCCGCCTGGCGCGGTCCCAAGGATGCCGACCTGCAAAAGACGCTGGCCATGGTGAGTGAAGTCAAGGCGCTGGGGCTGGAAACCTGCGCCACCTTCGGCATGCTGGCCGACGGTCAGGCCGAGCAGCTCAAGGCGGCGGGGCTTGATTACTACAACCACAACCTCGATACCTCCCCCGACAAGTACGGCGATATTATCCACAGCCGCGAATACCAAGACCGTATGGACACGCTGGGCAAGGTGCGCAAGGCCGGGCTGAATGTGTGCTGTGGCGGTATTGTCGGCATGGACGAGACGCGCCAGGACCGCGCCGGCCTGATTGCGCAGCTGGCCAACCTCGATCCGCAGCCGGAGTCGGTACCGATCAATAATCTGGTCAAGGTGGACGGTACGCCGCTGGCTGACGCCGAAGAGATAGACTGGACCGAGTTTGTGCGGGCGATTGCGGTCGCGCGCCTGACCATGCCCAAGAGCTATGTCCGCTTGTCGGCCGGGCGGCGCGGCATGCCGGAGGCGATGCAGGCGCTATGCTTTCTTGCCGGTGCCAACTCCATCTTCTATGGCGACAAATTACTGACCACCGGTAACCCGGATGTGGCCGCCGATCGTGCGCTGATGGACAAGCTGGATCTGTCTGCCCTATAGGCCGCAGGATGCGGTGACGCTTGCCGATTTTCGGTATTTTGTTTATAAGATAGGCGAGTATTGATAGGCTTAAAGATATTACATTGTATTGAATGCCGTGCGGAGAGTATCCTTTTATGCAACACCATGAGCTAGCCGCCCAGTTGGCAGCGTTGCAGCAGCGGCACCAATACCGCCAGCGCGTGCGACTGGATAGCCCGCAGGGTGTGCATGTCAGCCTGAACGGGGGCGAGACGCTGTCTTTTGCCAGCAATGATTATCTGGGGCTGGCCAATCATCCGGCGCTGGTCGACACCGCGCGCGAAGCCATGCTGCGTTGGGGTGTCGGAGCGGGTGCATCGCATCTGGTCACCGGGCATAGCGCGGCGCATGAGGAAGCCGAGGCGGTACTGGCCGACTGGATAGGTACGCCGGAAGCGCTGCTGTTCGGTTGTGGTTATCTGGCCAATCAGGCGGTGATGACGGCGCTGCTAGGACGGGGTGACGAGGTGTTTGCCGACAAGCTCAACCACGCTTCGCTGAATGATGGTGCCTTGTTATCGCGGGCGCGTTTACGCCGCTTTCGCCATAACGACCTTGCCCAGCTGGAAAGCCTGTTGCAGAACAGTCGTGCCCGCACCCGTATGATTGTGGTCGATGCGGTGTACAGCATGGATGGAGACGAGGCACCGTTGCCGGCTTTGCTCGATCTGGCACGCCGTTACGATGCCTGGCTTTTTCTCGATGATGCTCACGGTTTCGGCATCAGCGGTGGCGGGCGCGGGGCGCTCACAGAATATGCCCTGCATGACCCCCGGGTCATCTATATGGCGACGCTGGGCAAGGCGGCAGGCGTTTCCGGTGCGGTGGTGGCCGGCAGTCGCGAGTTGTGTGCATGGCTGGTCAATCGCGCGCGCGCGTATATCTACACCACCGCCAGTCCGCCTGCACTGGCGGTGACGGTCAGCCGTGCCGTCGGCCTGATCCGGGACGAGGCCTGGCGGCGAGAACGTCTGGCGGGGCATATTGCCAGGGTACAGGCGGCCAGTTTGCCTTATCCCGTGCTGGCTTCCCGTTTTGCCATACAGGCGCTCATGGTTGGCACGAATAGTGCAACGCTTGCCTTGGCGGAGCGTCTGGCGCGTGCTGGTGTGTGGGTACCCGCCATACGCCCGCCTACGGTGCCTGCCGGCACAGCCAGGCTGCGTATTTCGCTGTCGGCTGCTCATAGCGAACAGGATATTGAGGCGCTACTGGTGGCGCTGTGCCGGTCTTAGCCGGCTGTTGACGTATTACCCTTCTGCAGCAGATAGATAACGAGAATAATGCGAATGATGGATGCGCTGGAAAACAACGGGCGGCTAATCGAGGGGGCACGGGAAGCCTTGGCTTTATTGCGTCAGGCCGGCCCGATGGATACGGCGGCCATCTGGCTCAGGCAAGGACGCTACTGGCATTGTCTGGCCAGCGACGGCGCAGGGACATTATCTCCTCATCCTGCACCGGCCTCCCTGCCCGAGGGGGCTGTGCGGCATGAGCTTTCGTTGAACAGTCGCTATGGTGTCATGCTGCTGTGGCATGGCGCCGTGCATCTGGCTCAGTCGCCATGGTGCCAGATGGCTGGCCAGCTGCTGCTTAGCCGGCTTGAGGGCGCTGTGCTGGAGCAGGCGCTGGTACGATCGCGTCTGGAGCAGCACATCCTGCTGGATATTGCTACGCTAGCCAGTCATGCCCAGAGTATGGAAGCCTTTCTTGCCCGCCTGCCCGGCTTGCTGTCACAACTGATCCCCGCTTGTGATCTGGTGCTGACCCTGTCCGATGAGGGCGGCGGTCTGCTGCATTTGTCTCCTGTTCCGTTAGCGGGAGAGTCCGGACAAAAGGCCTCCGCTGCACGACCTGCCGAGCTGGCTGGTGCTCTGGCCACAGCGGTGTGCATGGCCGCTAAACCCAGATTGCTGGATACGCGCCGCATTTTGGCGTTTTGCGTGCAAGCAGATCTGCCATCGCTTGTACGCCTGCCTCGCTTCTGTCTCTGCCTGCCCTTGCTCATCTGCGGCGATCAGGCGTACAGCGCATTGACGGTACAGGTTTTTGACCCGGCGCAGCGTTACGACCGGCAGTCATTAAGCCTGTTTTTGCGTCTGGCGCGGCATGTAGCGTCATTGTTCGGCCATGTTTGCGAACGCTACCGGCTGGTACGGACGGCGCGCTGCTTTGAGCATGAGCTGGAGGCTAACCGTCTGCGTCTGCATGCAGAGCAGGGCGAGCGCCATCATGCACAAAAATTGATGCGTGCCTTGTTTGGCATTGCCAATCTATCCAATAGCAGCTTGTCGCTGCCGGCTTTTCTGGCGGGTGTGCATCGGGAGCTGCAGGGTTTGCTCAGCTGCAGCGGCTGTATGGTTGCCCTGTATGATGCCGAACAGGATAGGCTCACGTTCCCCTATGGTGCGGATGCTTTTGTTCCGAATGACCCCATGATGACGATGCGGGCAGGCCCGGTCGAGCAGGTCTTGCATAGCGGCCGCACCCTGTTGCTCAATGGCAGCGCCTTGTTAAGGTCTATTTCCGGCAAAGGCGGAGAAGGCTTGGTGAGCTGGTTGGGCGTGCCTGTGTATAGCAATCGGGAGCTCAAGGGCGTGGTGGCAGTGTTCAGTCGCGACAGCAATCTGCGCTACAGCTATCGCGAGCAGGAGTTGCTGGAGAGTGTGGCCGATCATATCGGCGGCGCCCTGACACAACTGCAGGCGAGCGCGGCGTTGCAACTGGCCAATAGCGCGCTGGAAGAGCGCGTACGCGAGCGGACACTGGCGCTGGATACCGTCAATGCCCGGCTCAAGCACGATACATTGCATGATGTACTGACCGGCCTGCCCAATCGTGCCTATTTCAACCAGACGCTGCAGTCTAACTGGCAGGCTTATAGCCGTGATGGGCGCCAGTGTTTTGCCGTCTTGTTTATCGACCTGGATCGTTTCAAGCTGATCAACGATACCCTGGGACATCAGGCCGGGGATGCCTTGCTGCATGAAGCCGGTGCCCGCATACGCCATTGCCTGCGACCGCATGATTTTTTGGCCAGGCTGGGAGGGGACGAGTTTGCGCTGATCTTGCAGCGGGTGGAGTCGACCGCACGCAGTGAACAGATCGCACAACGTATCGTGGATGAATTCGAGCGCCCCATGCTGCTAGGCGGGCGTGAAGTGTTTGCGACGGTCAGTATCGGCGCAGTGCTGGCCGACAGCCAGTATTACCAGCGCGCGGAGGATTTGCTGCGCGATGCGGATCTGGCGATGTACCGCACCAAGCAAAGCGGTCGCCACGGCTATACCTTGTTCAATCACCATTTTCGCGAGAATCAGGCCGATTTGCTGGCGCTGGAAGCCGATCTGCGGCGCGCGCTTGATGTCGATGACCAGCTGATCCCGTACTACCAGCCTTTCATCGATAGCCATAGCCAACGGCTGACCGGTTTCGAGGCACTGGTGCGCTGGCATCATCCCGAGCGGGGACTGATTTCGCCGGCCGAGTTCTTGCCCATGGCGCAGGAGTCGGGTCTGATTCGGCGGCTGGATCGTTACATGATAGAGCAGGGTTGTGCCCAGCTGGCGGCTTGGCATGATGAGGGCTATGGCGGCGAGACCTTGTCCTTGCATATCAATCTGTCTTCGGAAAACCTGCGCGATACGAGCTTGCCATCCTGGCTGGAGGCTTTGCTGACCCGATTGGCGTTGCCGCCGGCGCTGCTTTATCTGGAAGTGACGGAAAGCGCGCTGATCGATATGCCTGAAGTGGCTGCGCAAGTGATGCATGCCCTGCATCAATTGGGCGTACGTCTGGCGCTGGATGATTTCGGTACCGGCTACTCGGCCTTGGCTTATCTGCATCGTTACCAGTTCGATGTGTTGAAAATAGACCAGGCGTTTGTGCGCGAAGTCGATGTCCATACCGAGTCCCGCGCTATTGTGCGGGCTATCCTGGCATTGGCTCAGGCCTTGCATCTGGACGTTGTGGCCGAAGGGGTAGAAACATTCAGCCAGCTTTCTGCCTTGCGCGAGCTGGGCTGTCCCAAGTTGCAGGGCTATTATTTTGCCCGGCCACAGCCTGCGGCTGCTATCGCATGGGAAGGTTTACAGGCTTTGGCGCTAGAAAGCCCTTGTTGCCACTGATCCGGCTGGCCATGTCGCACCATTTTGCGGTGTGAATAAAGCACGGGCCCCGCAAATAGCGGGGCTCGTGCTTTTATTCCCGGTCGGGGTCAGGCGTGCTTGCTGCTTGCGCGTTTGATGGAAATCAGGCGCGGATTGTTCTCATTTTTATCGGTCTGGCTATCCGTTTCACTTGGTGTGTTATCCGGGCGCGTGTCTTCGCCTGATGAGGATAGCGGCGTGATATAGAGGTGCATAATCGGCTTGCCGGCCTGAGGCATGCTCAGTGCGGTGATTTCGCATGGGCGCTGGCTGCCGTCACGGCAGCGTATGCGGCACAGCAAACGCACGCTCTGGGGCATGGTGTTCTTCGATTGCGCCAGCAGTAGCAAACGCTTGGCAGTGGCATCATTGGTTTCCAAGAGCTCGGACAGATGCCGGCCGACCAGCGTCGCCGCGTGTGGTGCCTTGTACAGGGCGGCACCGGCGGCATTCAGGTCCGTGACCTGACCGTCACGCAGTTGCATCATGGCGCTTGGTGCCTGCGAGAACACCATATCCAGCTGTTGTTCGGCCGTGCGCTGCGCCTCGATAGAGGCATTCTTGCCCATGGCCAGATGGTTGATAGCACGCGCCAGATAGGAGACTTCGTCGTTGCCTTTGGTCTCGATCACGGCTACGCGCCCGGGGCGTACCATGCCATGTATGCTTTGCAGCAACCAGCCTAGACGGGTGCTGATATGGGCATGTACAACCCACCAGGCCAGCAGGCCCAGCAGCAGGGTACCGACCACGGAGAACAGGGCCAACTGTTCCAAAGAGGATGAGGCCAGACGGCTCATATCGCGTTGCTGGCTACTGCCCAGTAGCAGTGCCGGCTTGCCGCTCAGGCTATTCACGACACCCCAGCTTTCGATTTTGTCGTCGCTGCCCAGAATCAGCAGGTCTTCATTCTCGATGCCTTTGTTTATCCAGCGTTGCACTGCGTCCGGCAGATCGCGCGAAGTAATGGACAGGGCACTGGACTGGGTGGCGCTAAACGGGCCTTTGCCTTGCAGAAGCAGTTTGTCTGCCGAAACGCCCATGACCAGATAACCGCCGATAGGGCTGCTGCGGTTGGTGGTACGGATAGGAATAATGGTGACGAAGTGCGGACCACGAGCCAGACGGACGATGCCGGAGGTTGTGCTGACACGGTGTTCAATGGCGCTGGACAGCTGGCGGCCAAATTCCGTGGCGGGGGAAAGCTCGCGTACCAGTGCCAGATCGTCACGCTGTGCCGACATGCCATCCCACTCTGCCGTCGTCAGCAGTCCGCCGTTGCGGTCAAAAATGGCGAGAAAGTCGATGCCCAGCGTGTTGATCTTCTGACCCTGCAAATACGCATCCAGACGCAGCGTGTCGCCACCGGTTGCATAGTTGTAAGTATCATCCCAGTTGGCCCAACTCAAGGCCAGACGTTCGACAGTGCTGGCACTCTCCAGAAAAGCATTGCGTGTGCCGGCCGCCTGAGAGCGTGCGGCGGTGCGCTCGTACTGCTCAATCGACGGGATCAGTGTAAGCCGTCCATAAAGCCAGACCGAACCGGCTAATAGCAGTGACAGTACAGTCAGAATGAGCGCGATACGGTGCGCCAGCCTGCTAGGCAGGAATCTAGTAAAAATTGACAAAGCCTCTCCCCCGTCGCAATAACCGGTGATGTATAAGCCGACCGGCATGCGTTTATAATTTGAATTATGTGCATCTTATGTGCATTGGGTGAATGTAAGGGATGATGCCATCGTGAGTCCAGTAAGCGCGTGCTCAAACCTCATCAAAACTGGCCGATTGTGGCGTACAAGCAAAACCGGTGACGGATACGCAAAATACAAGTCGTCACCGGCAGGCAGAAGGTGCGCGCAGATGCCTGTATTGATGGTTATTTATGTCTGTCTTGGTATGTCAAAACAATGCAGGCTTCCCTTTGCCTGACACTCTTGCGAAAATGGCGCCCTTTGCCGATGGCCATGCCGATATGAACTGTTACGTCGAAACACAAGGGTGTGGGCCGGATGTGGTTCTGCTGCATGGCTGGGGTCTGCATGGCGGCGTATTTGAGCGCGTTGCGGCGGCGCTGTCCGCGCATTATTGCGTACACACGGTGGATTTGCCCGGTCATGGTGCCTCGCCTGAGCTTGAGCGCTTCGATGCTGCCGAAGTGGCGGCTGCGCTGGCGCGGCAGTTTCCCTTGCCTGTGCATGTGCTGGGCTGGTCCTTGGGCGGTTTGGTGGCCCAGCATTGGGCTGTACAGCAAGCGGCCCAGATACGCAGCCTGGCACTGGTGTCGACCAGCCCGCGGTTTGTACAAGGTCCGGACTGGGCGTTCGGGCAGCGTGCCGCCGCCATCGAAGAAGTCGGCGCGAATCTGCATAACGCATTCGAGCTGACCCTGAAAAATTTTCTTGCCCTGCAAATGCTGGGTGCGCCGCATGCGCGTGATACGCTCAAGGCCTTGAGCGGCCAGCTGTTTGCCCATGGCCGGCCGCATGGTCTGTTGCCGGCGCTGGATTGCCTGCTACAGGCGGATACGCGTGCACTGGCCGCGCAGATTCATGCACCCACTGCACTGTTCTTCGGCGCGCGTGACCGGATTACGCCCACCGGCGCCGGCCGCTGGCTGGCGGATATGTTGCCGGACGCCCGGCTGCATCTATTCGAACAAGCCTCGCATGCACCGTTTTTGTCGCACGAGCATGATTTCCTGACCCTGCTGCTTTCCCACCTGGACCGACACGCATGAGTGAAGCGTTTTATACCGATAAGGCCAAAGTCCGTGCCGCTTTCGAGCGTGCGGCCCATAGCTACGATGGCGCAGCCGTCTTGCAGCGCGAAGTGTCTGACCGCATGGCCGAGCGGCTGGATGTGATCAAGAATGCGCCGCTGATGATACTTGATGCCGGCTCCGGTACCGGCTATGGTGCCGCCGAATTGCGCCGCCGCTATCCGGCTGCGCGCGTGATCGAGCTGGATATCGCCGCCTCCATGCTCAAAGCCTCCAAGGCCAAGCAGCAGGAGGGGGCCGGCTTTTTCGGCCGTCTGATGGGGCGGGCCCAGCCATGGCAGGCTTGTGCCGATATCGAGGCGCTGCCGCTGGCGGATGCCAGCGTGGATATGGTGTGGTCGAATCTGGCCATCCAGTGGCTGAATGAGCCGGATGGCGTCTTTGCCGAGTTCCGCCGTGTACTCAAGCCGGATGGCTTGTTGATGTTTTCCACGCTGGGGCCGGATACGCTGTTTGAATTGCGGGCCGCCTTTGCCGGGCAAGACTCGGCTACCCACGTCAATCATTTCATCGATATGCATGATCTGGGCGATGTATTGGTGCGTAACGGCTTTGCCCTGCCGGTCATGGACATGGAAAAAATCGTGCTGACCTATGGCCGGGTGCGTGATGTGATGCAAGACCTCAAGTCCATCGGCGCGCATAATGTCACCGCCGGGCGCAAGGCTGGCCTGACCGGCAAGCATTTCTGGCAGCGTGTCGAAGCGGCGTACGAAGCCTACCGGCGTGATGGCAGCCTGCCTGCCACTTATGAAGTGGTCTATGGCCACGCCTGGCGTGGCGAGCCCAAGGCCAAAGCCGGGCATTTGCCCGATGGCCGTCAGGTTATTGAATTTAAAAAGTCCTGAGCCGCATTTCGCTCAAGAAAGAGTCGTTCCCGAACATGTTTTATCCTTTACGTTGTTCCGGCCTGTTGGCTGTCTTGTTGTTAAGTGCTTGCAGCAGCATCAGCCCTGCGCCACCTCTTGTTTCTCCCGCGAGTCCGCCATCGGCCAATAATGTGGCCAAGCCGGTCACCCCGGTGCCGCCGTCCGTCACGGCACCGGCTGCGCCTGAGCAGGCCAAAGTCGTACGCAAGCCCAGGATAGGCCTTGCGCTGGGCGGGGGCGCGGCCAAGGGCTTTGCCCATATCGGCGTGATCAAGGTGCTGGAAGCGAACGGCATCAAGGCCGACATCGTTACCGGTACCAGTGCCGGTGCGGTTGTGGGCGCGCTGTATGCATCGGGCATCAGTCCTTACCAGTTGCAACTGAAGGCGATGAAGCTGGACGAGAGTTCGCTCGCCGACTACACCCTGTCGACATCCGGCCTGATCAAGGGCGAAAAACTGGCCGAGTTTGTCAATCGCGAGGTGCGCAACAAGCCGCTGGAGAAACTCTCCAAACGCTTTGGTGCCGTGGCCACCGAACTGGATACGGGGGCGCGCATTGTGTTCCAGCGCGGTAACACCGGTTCGGCCGTGCGCGCCTCGGCCAGCATTCCTAATGTTTTCCAGCCGGTATCCATGAATGGTAAACGCTATGTCGATGGCGGACTGGTGAGCCCGGTGCCGGTGAGTGCGGCGCGCGAGATGGGGGCTGATGTGGTGATTGCAGTCGATATTTCGGCGCGTCCCACCGGCGGGAGCTCCGGCTTTTTGTCGCGGCTTGACCAGAGCCTGAACATCATGAGTCAGAGTGCGCTGAAGGCCGAGCTCAAGAATGCGGATGTCACCTTGCGCCCCAGCGTAGGCAAGATCGGCGCCACCGATTTCGAGAATCGCCATACCGCCATTCTGGAGGGCGAGCGCGTGGCACGCATGGCCTTGCCGGTCATAAAAAGAGCTTTGTCATTAAAAGCGCAGGCGCTTGCCAAATAATGGCATAATTGGCGTGATATTCCGTTGGACTACTCTGAGGTGGCCAGCGGATTTTGCCCTTGAAGGGGCTATGCTATTCCTATTTCAAGCCCCGGAGGCTTAGGCATGATCATCCTGCATGGCGTCGCGCTGTCCCCGTATTACACCAAGGTCAAGATTGCCCTGATCGAAAAAGGCGTGAATTACGAAGAGGTATTCACCCCGCCTGCTCAGGACGAAGTGTTTCTGGCCAAAAGCCCGATGGGCAAGATCCCTTATGTCGAGATCAACGGCTTTGCGCTGGCCGAGTCGACCGCCATTCTGGAATGGCTGGAAGATGCCTATCCGACGGCCGCGCTCTTGCCGCCTTCACCTAATGCACGCAGCCGCGCCCGTGAAATCATGCAGATGATAGAGCTGTATCTGGCCGCGCCTTGCGCACCCCTGACGCGCCATGTACTGTTTGGCGCGCCCTTGGACGAGGAAGCCCGCGAGCAGGCGCGTAGCGATATCCGCCGCGCGGTGGCGGCGCTGACCCGTCTGACCCGCTTTTCGCCGTGGCTGGCAGGAGAAGATTTCAGCTATGCCGATATTGCCGCAGCCAGTTTTTTCCCCTTGGTGTCGCAGATGACGCAGGCGGTGCTGGCCGAGGATTTGCTGGCGCCACTGCTGGACGAGACCGGCTATATGGCACGTCTGGGACAGCGCAACAGTATTGCGCAGAGCTGGGCCGGGCGTGATGCGGCCGTGGCTGCTTTTATGGCGCGGCGTAAAAAGGCTGCGCAGTCCTAATCTTCTTCCCATTCAAATTCAAGCTGGCGGGCGTCGCTGTTACCCAGGCGTACGCCCAAGCCCAGGAGGCGGACTGCGCGCCCCTGTCCTCTGGCATAGCCCGTCTCCAGCAAGCGGCCGAAGGCGTCCAGCATCAGGGTGCTTGCCGCATGTTCAACCGTGGTCTGGCTGAAGTCGGCGAATTTCACCTTCACCACCAGCGCGCGTAGCGGCGGCTCGCCGGCGCGGCTGATGCGGGACTTCAGCTGTGCCAGCAGTTCGGGCAATTCGGCGCGGCAGGCGGCAAGATCAGGCAGGTCGCGCGCATAGGTTTCTTCCACACTCACTGATTTTCTGTCCCGTTCCGGCTCGACCTCGCGCTTATCGATGCCGTGGGCAAGCTGGTGCAACCGTTCGCCGAAGCGCCCGAATTCTTGCGTCAGCAGCAGCGGATCGGCGGCCGCCAGATCGGCGCCATGGTGGATGCCCAGCGCCTTCAGGCGGGCTGCCGTCACCTTGCCGACACCAAAAAAGCGGGCCACCGGCAAGGCCGCGACAAAGGCGGCGACATCTTGCGGACGTACCACAAACTGCCCGTCCGGCTTGTTCCAGTCGGAAGCAACCTTGGCCAGAAATTTGTTCGGCGCGATGCCGGCCGAGGCAGTAATGCCGACCTCTTCGCGTATGCGTGTGCGTATGGCGGTGGCCATGCGCGTGGCGCTTCCCTGGCACAGGGTGACGCCGCTGACATCGAGATAGGCTTCATCCAGCGACAGCGGCTCGATGCGTTCGGTGAAGGCTTGATAGATGGCGTGGATCTGCTGGCTGGCGGCACGGTAGCGTGCCATATCCGGGCGGACGATCAATAGCTGCGGGCACAGCCTGAGTGCGGTGGCCGAGGCCATGGCCGAGTGGATGCCGTATTGGCGCGCCAGATAATTACAGGTTGCAATCACGCCGCGGGTTTCCGGCCTGCCGCCTATGGCCAGCGCAATATCGCGCCATTCCGGGTGGTCGCGCATTTCGACCGAGGCGTAGAAAGCATCGCAATCGACGTGGATGATCTTGCGTGCTGATGCCGTCATGGCTTTAAGCGGAAGCCGAATCGCTGTGACCCAGTGCCTTGTCCGGAGCGACGGTATCGCGCACGCGCTGTTTCAGCAGCTTGATGTCGGGAAAACCGCCATCGCGCGTGCGATCCCATAGCGTCTCGCCATTGCACAGGATGCGGAATACGCCACCGTTGCCGGGCAAGAGTGCGACTTCGCCCAGTTCTTTTTCAAAGGTGGTCAACAGCTCTTGCGCCATCCAGGCCGCGCGCAATAGCCAGCGGCAGCCGGTGCAATAGTGGATTTCAATACGGGGTAGCGGGGGCGTGGTCATCGTGCGGCAGCGTCAGGATAAAACACGATGGTAGCCGATTGCGCGTCGCCGGGCATGTCCTTCCCTGACTGACTCTTTGCGTCCTGCATGGCAGGCGCCCCTCCATCGACTTTATTATTCAGGTAAAACCTGGCGAAGGGTAAAGACAAGGCCTCGGGCGACGCGATCGGGCTGGCTAGGCACCGACGCTTTGCAGTCTGCATGCCATTAGTATTTGGGTAAAGAAGTTTGTATGTTGTCGGACGATGCTGCATTGCACGATGTAACTTTCATGCAACGCCTATGGAGATAGCCGGTAAAGCCTTGTGTTCTATGGATCTTTGTCGATGTATGTATTCGCCGGCAGGGAGAATGAACCAGGGCGAATGTAGCAGTCGCCGCTGAAGTGGCAAGAACTTGGATAATGGCGGTCGGCACAAATCTGTCATCTTTTCATCATGGTAACGTAACATTCCATATAGATACTTGCGCCGTCAAAAACCATGATGGAGTGCATGATGAAGATCTCTGCCTTGTTGTCCAGCCTGATGGCCAGCTGTTTGATCCTGCCTGCTTACGCCGCGCAAACTCCGGCCTATCCCACGCTGAGTGGCAAGGCGCCGCTGGTGATTGCCCATCGCGGTGCTTCGGGCTACCTGCCCGAGCACACGCTGGAAGCGTATGCCCGGGCCGTCGAACTGGGTGCAGACTATATCGAACCGGATCTGG
Source organism: Craterilacuibacter sinensis (assembly GCF_009831765.1). GTDB lineage: Bacteria > Pseudomonadota > Gammaproteobacteria > Burkholderiales > Chromobacteriaceae > Craterilacuibacter > Craterilacuibacter sinensis. Next base: position 78,941 of record NZ_WSSB01000004.1, read on the forward strand.
TCTCGACCAAGGATGGCGTATTGATTGCCCGCCATGAGCCCAACCTGAAAGACAGCACCGATGTGGCGAGCCGCCCAGAGTTTGCCGAGCGCAAAAAGAAGTGGCTGGTTGACGGGGTGGAGGAGGAGGGCTGGTTTGCACCGGACTTTACCTTGGCCGAAATCAAGACCCTGCGTGCCGTTCAGCAGCGTGCCGACCGGCCGCAGGAGTTCAACGGCCAGTTCTCGATTCCGACTTTCGAAGAAATTCTTGTTCTGCGTGAAAAACTCAGCAAGCAGGCCGGGCGCGAGGTCGGCATCTACCCGGAAACCAAGCATCCAAGCTGGCATGCGGCCCAGCAACTGGCGCTGGAACCGGCCTTGCTGGCCAGCCTGAAAAAGCATGGCCTGAACCGCAAGAATGCACCCGTGTTTATTCAGTCATTCGAGACGGCAAACCTGAAAGCCTTGCGCAAGCAGACACCGGTCAAACTGGTGTTTCTGCTGGATGGCAATGATGTGACTGTGGATGGCAAGATGGAGGCTGGCCGGCCTTATGATTTTGTGCTGTCCGGAGATACACGGACGTTTGCCGATTTGACCAAGCCGGCTGCACTCAAGGAAATCCGCCGCTTTGCCGATGGTATTGGCCCGTGGAAGCCTTACATCATGGCAAGCGAAGGTATGGCGGACAAGAAAACCGGGCTGGCAGCCGATGTGAATGGCGACAAGGTGGTCGATATGCAGGACCGTACCTTGCTGGAGCCAGGCACTCTGGTGCGGGACGCACACAAGGCCGGGCTATTCGTCCATGCCTATACCTTCCGCAACGAGCCCAAATATCTGGCGGCGAATTTCATGAATGATCCGCAGGAAGAATATAAAGCGTATTACGCACTGGGCGTGGACGGGGTATTCAGCGACTTTGCCGATACGGCGGTCAAGGCCCGCAGCCTGAAATAAGCCGGCGGGGTTATCGATTAAGGGGAAGCATGGCGCTTCCCCTTTTTTGCTTTAGTGCTGCATGGGCATGGCAGCGGGCATGCCGTCTTCCACCACTACATCCAGTTTCACTTCGCCACCCCGTTCGAACTTCAGCGTCAGTGGAAAATGCTCGCCTTTTTGCAGCGGGCTGTTCAGCCCCATCAGCATGACATGCAGGCCACCGGGGGCGAACTTGACTGTCTGGCCGGCCGGCACGGCCACCCCGCCTTCGACTTCGCGCATGCGCATTACGCCGTTATCGTGGATATGGGTGTGCAGTTCAGCCTTTTTTGCGCGCGGGGTCTGGGCGCCAAGCAGGCGGTCAGCCTGCTTGCCGGTGTTTTCGATAAGGAAATAGGCAGCGCCATTGACCGAGGCTGCCGGCATGACCCGGCTCCATGGGTGCTGGATGGTCAGATCGGCGCTGCGGGTTTCGTGCGCGATGGCCGTAAAAGGCAGGGTAGCGAGCAGGGCAGTAAGCAGCAGCTTGTTCATGGCGATTCTGTCTGAGGGCAAAGATGAGAAGAAAAATATCACATTTGTCATCAAGAATGATGCGACACAATGTCGCAGGGGTGTTTTGTTGTGGGGGCGACAGCGGTTTTCGCGACAACGACGCCAGACTGGGCAGGGCGTGTAATCCGGATAGAATGCCGGCTTAGTCTCAACCCGTGCAAGCAAATGCTTGAGCAATTTTACCTGCAGTATCTGTTCGGTGGCCTGGTCAGTCTGATCGTCATCACCAATCCGCTGTCCAAGATTCCGCTCTTTATCAGCCTGACGCGCGGCATGAGCGAGACCCAGCGTGCCGAGCAGGCACGCATGGCTTGCGTTTACGCCGCCGCCATCATGGCGGTATCGCTGATGGCGGGTAATCTGATCCTCGAATTCTTCGGTATTTCCTACGGCGCCTTGCGTATTGCCGGTGGCCTGGTGGTGGCGGTAATCGGTTATCGCATGCTGTTTTTGCCGCCGGACAGCGGCCACAACCACAAAATGGTGGAGGAAGAGGACTGTGCCTTTTTCCCTATCGCCATGCCCGGAATCAGCGGGCCGGGCACCATTGCGGTGGTGATCGGCCTGTCGACTGAAATTGCCGAGCTTTCCAGCTGGCCAGCCAAGGCCGCCGCCATGTTCATGACCTTGCTGGCCATTGCCGGTACCAGTGTCGGGGTGTGGATGATGCTGCGCTCGTCCACGCTGATTGCGGAAAAGCTGGGCCGTGCCGGACGCGAAGTACTAGGGCGGTTGATGGGTTTTTTGCTGATTTGTGTCGGCGTGCAGTTTGTCGGCTCCGGCATCCGTACCTTTATGGCTGGCTCATGATTGACCGTTATTAATTACGGTGGCATCGTGAGGCCCTTGATGCCTGAGACTAGGTCTGTGATGTCTTCTGTACGCCATGGCTTTGCTGGTGCACGTGATACCGTGCCGATGCTGGTCGGTGCCGCACCGTTCGGGCTGATCTTCGGGGCCTTGGCCACCACTTCCCATTTGACCCCTGCCCAGACGCTGGCGATGTCGCTGCTGGTGTTTGCCGGCTCGTCGCAATTCATCGCGGTCGGACTGTTTGCCGCCGGCAGCACGCTGCCGGTGCTGTGGCTGACCACGCTGGTGGTCAACCTGCGCCATGCGCTGTATAGCGCTACCTTGCTGCCGTATGCGCGTGATTGGCCGTTGCGCTGGCGCTTGCCGCTGGCGTTCTGGCTGACCGACGAGACTTTTGCCGTGGTAGAGCACCGCCTGCGCTCGGGGGCAGTTGCGGGCGGAGCCGCGTACTGGTTCGGCTCGTCGCTGGCGATGTACGGCAACTGGCTGCTGTGGACGCTGCTGGGCATTATGGTCGGGCAGGGGATACCCGGCATCGCCGGCTGGGGGCTGGACTTCGCGATGCTGGCGACCTTCACCGCCATTGTCGCGCCGCAGCTCAAAACCCGTCCGGCACTGGCCGCTGCGCTGGTGGCCGGCACGGTGGCGCTGTGGCTGCGCGCCTTGCCGTACCAGGGCGGCCTGATGCTGGGCGCGTGTGCGGGCATCGCCACCGGCATGCTGTTGGACGGCAAGCGTCAGGAGGCCGCATGAACGTGTGGCTGGCCATTATCGGCATGGCGCTGCTGACGCTGGCAATTCGAGCCAGTTTCCTGGTGCTGGGTCGGCGTTGGGTGTTTCCGCCGTGGCTGGCGCGAGCTTTGCACTATGTCCCGGTTGCGGTGCTGTCGGCGCTGGTGGTGCCGATGGCGCTGGCTCCCGGCGGGAGCATTGCGCTGTCGTGGCAGAACTCCTATCTGATCGGCACCGTGTGCGCGGGTGCGCTGGCCTGGTATAGCGGGCGCACCTTGCCCGCGTTGCTGGCGAGTTTCGCGCTCTTTGGTGTGCTGCGTTATTTTGCCTGAGTCCGACGCGGGCAGCCCAGCTGCAGCAGGTCCCAGCGGGCTGCGCACGACGACGGTGGCGTCGTGTTCTGCGTGCGGGGCATCGGCACTCTGAACGCGCGGCCTGCGGGCCGGGCTGTGGCCGGGTTGCCATACCGCTAGGGCTTTTCGCTGGGCTACGAGCCGGGCGTCACAGGAGTGACATATGGACATGTTAATGATGCATGGACACCACTCATGAGGACGTCCAGATGCAGAAAACAGGTGCCGTCGCCTCCCTTGGGGAGCCATCCTTGCTCCTGCCTGCGTGGATTACCGCTGCGCTGGCGGCGAACGACCGGTTGAAGCTTTACCTGAGCCTGATGCAGGCCGTGATCCATGCCGTGGACCACGGCGAGGACATCGCTATCGATTGGCAAAGGGAGTTCGTCCGTCTCGGCCTGCAGAGCCAGGCCTGGCTGCCTGCCTTGGGGCATGGCGCCTACCGGCAGGGCGACGCAGTCTTTGTGCCGCGGCTAGGTGAGTGGCTGGATGCGCTGGACAGGGACCTGCATGCCCTGGCGCGCCCGGTCTGTGGGCGGCCTGAATACCCGGCGCCTGCGCTCAAGGCCAGGTGCGACGCCTGGCATGCGCGACTCGAAGCGCTGGCGGACGCGGAGGAGATCGGTTCCGGCCTGTTGCACGCCTTGACGCACGGGGACCGCAAGTCGGGGGACAGCCTGCACCTGCTGGTCATGGATCTGCACAAGGCGATCAACACCCTGGCGGGGGATGTGGCGACCGAAGAGATAGACGGCGCCCATGTCTGGCAGATCCGCGATGAGGATCGCCCACGGGTGCAGGCCTTTATGCGTGGTCTCCACTCGACCTCCGCCTTGAAGTTCGGCCATCCCGGCCTGGATACCGCCGTCACCCGCGACGGCGACCGCCTTCTGTTGCAGAACGATATCGGCACCAACGACGCCCATGTGCTGGTGATCGAATGGACACCGGACGCGCTGCACCTGACCTACTCCGACCTGCATCCCGCCCGGTTCGAATTCTTTGCCGCTATGCTGCGCCCGCTCGGATTCGACTGGGCATCGATCGCTCCGGGCACGGATGCGGCGCTCAATGCGGGCAAGTCCTATCTGGTGGGGCACGCCAGCTTGCAGTCCGACAGCGAGAGCCGCCTGGCCGAAGCGCTGGAGGGGGCTGCCTCCAGAATCGTCTTTGTCATCGACTGGAACCGGGCGCGCAAGCGCTTGCAGCACTTTGTCCGCAAGCCGGTGGCGGTCGGCATCCTCGAGCAGCTGGCGCGGGAAAACCTGGGCCATATGGCCTGGCTGCTGGCCGGAGGGGAGCTGCTGGTATACGACGCCATGCAGTCGATGGATGGTGGGGGCTTCCGTGTGGGCGACCGGCTTGACCGGGTGCTGGGCGAGGCGTCGGCACGCGAATACCTGTATGCGCTGATGCGGGAGGCCAGCATCAGGCTAAGGGAGCAGCAGCCGGTGGCGCTGGTGGCGGACGAGGCCCGCTTGCTGCTGGCGCGGGCCATGCGCAAACGCGCTTTCGAGTTCGACCTGTTGGCCGAGCAGGCCGCGTACTGTCACGCGTTGGCGCAGACCATTGTGGAAATGCTGCTCGAACAGGCTTCGCCTGCCGGGCTCCAGCAGCAGCTGGCGCGGGCCAAGGCATGGGAGCGGCAGGCTGACCATTTGCTGGTCGAGGCAAGGCAGCGCAGCCATCACTTCGAGCGCTGGCAGCCGATGCTTGGCTTGCTGGAACGGATGGACGATGTCGCCGACGTGCTGGAGGAGGCCGTTTTTGTGCTGGGTTTGCTGTTGCACCCGGGCATGCCGCAGATGCCTGCCGAGGTCAATCGCCATCTGTCGGCGATTGCCGAACTGACCCTGGGTGCGATTCAGGACCAGGTCAAGGTTGTGGAAATCGCGCGCCATCTGGAAGAAGGCGGCGCCCCGCGTGACGGCGACGAATTCCTGAAGGTGCTCTGGCGTATTGTCCGGGCCGAGCGGGCCTGTGACGAAGCGCTGCGCATGGCACGCTGGGAACTGGTCGGCCAATGGCGCGAGCAAGCGGCCGCGCTGCAAATGGCGGTCGAGTTTGCATCCAATGTCGAGCAGGCGACCGACCGCCTGCTGGAGGTGGCCTACGTCTTGCGCAGCAGGGTTCTCGAGCAGTCTGGAGTGCAGTCATGAAAATCGATACGCAGTGGCCACAGCATTTTTACCTGATAGCAGGGCGCACGTCAGCGCAGGAGGAAAAGGGTGACATCTCGCCGCAGGGCATGGGGGCGAAAGCCTACAACCTGCGCGAAATGGCCAACTTGGGCCTGCCGGTTCCGCCCGCGCTGGTGATCGGTACCACCTACACGGCGAACCCGGATGCCTGTTTGCCGTTATTGGCCACGCACGGCATGCCCGCTCTGGAAGTGGCGGCAGGCGGGATTTTTGGCGACGAGAGACGGCCGCTGCTGGTGTCCGTCCGTTCCGGAGCACCGGTGTCGATGCCCGGCATGCTGGAGACCCTGCTCAATGTCGGTCTGTGCGACAGGACGGTCAGCGGCCTGTTGCGCCAGACGGGCAACCCGCGCATGGTATGGGACGCCTACCGGCGTCTGGTCGCGACATTCGGCTCGGTTGTCGCAGGCATTCCTGCCGCGCATTTCGAGCGGCTGACGGAAGACGTTGCCCAAGGGCGCGACGAGCGGCAACTGGACTTCTCCGAGCACCGGGCGCTGGTCCGCAGCTATCTGGATTGTTTCCTGAGCTGCACCGGCCAGGACTTCCCGCAGGAGCCGCAAGCCCAGCTGCACCAGGCCGTGCTTGCTGTCTTCCGCTCCTGGCATCAGGCCAAGGCGCAGGCCTACCGGAAAATGCACGGGCTGGACGACGGGATGGGGACGGCGGTGATGGTCCAGCAGATGGTGTTCGGCAATGCCGGTTTGCGCTCCGGTGCCGGCGTGGGTTTTACCCGGAACCCGGTTACGGGTGTTCCGGGGCTTTGGTTTGATTACCTGCGCAACGCCCAGGGCGAGGATGTGGTCGGCGGGCGTCGCCGTGCGCTCGGGCAGGAGGCGGGCATGCCTCCCGAGTGTCTGACGCAGCTCGAAGAGGCGGCGCGTTTGCTGGAGCGCCATTTCCAGGACATGCAGGATCTCGAGTTTACCGTCGAGGAGGGCTGCCTGTATCTGTTGCAAACGCGTGCCGGCAAGCGCTCAGGCATCGCCCGGGCCAGGATCGCGCTGGACCTGCAGGAGGAAGGCGTGATCGACAGGGACGCCGCATTGGCCCAGACCCGGGATCTGACTGCGGGTGAACTCTCGCATACCCGCCTGGCCGTCAAGGACGCGCCAGCCATGCAGGTGCTGGCGCGGGCAACGCCAGCCAGCGCAGGGGTGGTGAGTGCCGAGGTCGTGCTCGACGCGGATTCCGCCCGGCGCAGGGCTGCGGCCGGGGCGATGGTCGTGCTGGTCAGGGCGGATGCGGAAACCGACGACATCGAAGGGCTGCAGGTGGCGGCTGGCCTGCTGACCTGTCGCGGGGCCAGAACTTCGCACGCGGCCGTGGTCGCACGGCAGTTGGGCAAGGTTTGTCTGGTTGGGTGCGAGACGATGCAGGTGGATCTCGCTCTGCGCGAGCTGCGTTTTGGCAATCAGGTGATTGCCGAGGGGGCATACCTGACGCTGGATGCCGAGGGCGGGCAGGTGATTTCCGGCGTCGCTGAATTGGTCGAAGAGCCGGACCTGCAACTGCTGTCTCGCCTGCAGGCGCTGCGTCTTGGCGCAGAGGACGCAGGAGAGGGCTGTATCAGGGTCGCCGGTTGGGCGCGGGTTGACTAGAGGGCTGCGCGCTCCTGTTACCAGAGCGGGGGGCGGGAGGGATTAAGGCTGCGCGATAGCCCCGCCGCCGCGGGGCTGGTTTGTCTGTGCCGTGCGATGTCAGCTGGACGCGTCGCGTTTGGGGCATCCCAGCTGCAGCAGGTCCCAGCGGTTGCCATACAGGTCGGTGAATACCACCACCGTGCCATAGTCTTCTTCGCGCGGGGCTTCGGCAAACGTCACACCGCGTGCGCGGTAAACATCGTAGTCGCGCCAGAAATCATCGGTATGTAAAAACAGGAACACCCGGCCTCCGGCCTGATGGCCGATGGCCTGTGTCTGTTCGGCATTGCTGGCGCGCGCCAGGAGCAGGCTGGTCTCGCCGCCGGGCGGTGTCACCCGCACCCAGCGTTTGCCGCCGCCAAGATCGCTGTCTTCGGCCAGATCGAAGCCGAGCACACCGTGGTAGTAGGCAATGGCGCGGTCGTAGTCATCGACGACGATGGCGAACTGGGCTATATGCTGTTTCATCTGGACTGTCCTGTGGGGTGGGCTGCGATGGTACACGACGCCGGTGCCGGCCGTCACAGCTTGGCCACCAGAATCAGCGCGATCAACAGTGGCGCGATGACGCAGCACATCGCGCGCATGGCCGCTTGTGCCGGGCGGGACAGCGCCAGCTCGGCACGCATCGCCGGCCATACCTTCCAGCCGGCAAACAGCGCGGTACCGATGCCGCCCAGCGGCAACAGGATATTGCTGGCGCTGTAGTCCATCAATTCGAACACATTGCGCCCGAACAGCTTGTAATCGGCCAATAGCCCGAACGACAGCGACGCGGGCACGCCGGCGGCGAATACCAGGGCGGCAATGCCGAGGGTTGCTTGCTTGCGGCTGATGCCCCACTCGTCTATCGGCAGCACCACGATCAGCTCCAGCAGCGACACCGACGAGGTCAGCGCGGCAAACAGCAGCAGGGCAAAGAAGGCGATGGCGAAGCCCTGGCCGAACGGCAGGTGGTTGAACACGATGGGCATGGTCATATAGGTCAGCCCCGGGCCGGCGGCGGCATCGAGGCCGAAGGCGGCGACCGCCGGAAAGATCATCAGCCCGGCCAGGATGGATGTCAGCGTGGTCAGGCCGGTAACCCACAAGGCGGAGCCGGTCAGCTTGATGTCGTCACCGAGGTAGGAGCCATAGGCTAGCATGCAGCCGGCACCGACCGACAGCGAGAAGAAAGCCAGCCCCAGCGCATCGACCAGCATGGCCGGCGAAACCTTGGCAAAGTCGGGCGCCAGAAACGCGGCGACACCGGCGGCGGCTCCGGGCAGGGTCAGCGAGCGCACCATCAGCACCAGCATCAGCACGAACAGTGCCGGCATCAGCACCTTGCCGGCGCGCTCGATACCGTTCTTGACGCCGGCCATCACCACGCCCAGCGTCAGCGCCATAAACAGCGCATGGGTGAGCAGGGGCTCGGTCGGGTTGGAAACATACTGGCCGAACAGTGCCGCCAGCGCGGCCGGATCATTGCTCATCACCCGTCCGTCGACGGCGCGGAGCAGGTAGCCCAGCGTCCAGCCGCCGACCACGCTGTAAAAACTCAATACCAGAAAACCGGCCAGCACGCCGGCGTAGCCGACCAGCGGCCATGCACCGCCACCCAGCTTTTTAAAGGCACTGACGGCGCCGACCTTGGCATGGCGGCCGATGGCGAATTCGGCCAGCAGCAGGGTGAGGCCCAGGGTGAAGGTCAGCGCGATAAAGACCAGCAAAAAGGCACCGCCGCCGTTCATTGCGGTGACGTAGGGGAATTTCCAGATCGAGCCCAAGCCCACCGTAGCGCCGGCCGAGGCGAGGATAAAGCCGAGGCGGGAGCCCCATTGTGATCGCTGCATACATTGCTCCTTGTGCAATTGCTGCCGGCAAGGAGGGAGGAAGAATGACACAGGCCGCCTTGTCGGCGGCCTGTTGGGGATAGTCGTGACCCGGCGCGCCGCTTAAAAGAGGCGCCACCAGTTGGAACGGAAAGTCACGGTCATCGGATTCATGGCCTCAGCATGCCTTGCCGCCGTGCCTGTCGTCAAGTGCTGGATACAATCGCCAGTGCATTACAGGTTTTTAAGCAGCACGCTGAGCACGAGTAGCGGAATCAGGTAACGGCAAGCGAGCTGCCAGCTGCGGTGCGTACGGGCGGGCAGGCCGGCTTCGTCGGCCAGGCGTTGGCCGGCGGCACTGCCAGCCAACAGCGCCAGCGCGATGCCGCCCACAGGCATGGCCAGATTGGAGACGAAGTAGTCCATCGCATCGAATATCCGCTTGCCGGCAATGCTGACATCGGAGAGCACGCCGAAAGACAGGGCAGCCGGCATGCCGCAGACAATGATGGCGGCCGTGACGGTGCATAGCGCATTGCGCCGCGACCAGCCCAGATCATCGATGAAAAAGATGGCCACCAGCTCCAGCATGGCGACCGAGGAAGACAGTGCCGCCATCGCCAGCAGGGCAAAAAAGGCCACGGCGAAGACGCTGCCCAGCGGCAGATGCTGGAACACGACAGGCATGGCGATGAAGGTCAGCCCCGGGCCTGCGGCCGGATCGAGGCCGAAGGCGGCCAGTGCCGGGAAAATCATCAGTCCGGAGAGCAGACTGACCAACACCGCCAGCGTCACCACCCAGGCTGCCGTCGGTACGATGGCGATATCGGTCTTCATATATGAGCCATAGGCGATCATGGCGCCAACACCCAGCGACAGCGAGAAAAATGCCAGTCCCAGCGCATCGACGGCACGGGCGGCGGTCAGTTTGCTAAAGTCGGGTTGCAGGAAAGCGATCACACCTGAGGCGGCGCCAGGCAGCGTCAGCGCCCGTAGCACCAGCAGCAGCATAATCACGAATAGCGCCGGCATCAGTATCTTGCCCGCCCGTTCTATGCCTTTTTCGATGCCGCCCAGCACGATGGCGAGCGTGGCGAGGGCGAACAGTGCATGTGTCAGCAGCGGCGCAAGCGGATCGGACACGAAGTTGTCGAACAGTGCCGGCAGCGCTGCCGGCGCCGTCGATATTACGCGACCATCAAGGGCAAAACCCAGATAGGCAAAGGTCCAGCCGCCGACCACGCTGTAGAACGAGAACAGCACGAAACCGGCGAGCACGCCCAGCAGCCCGGCCAGCCGCCAGCGCGGACCGCCCATCCGGGCATAGGCGACGCTGGCACCACTGCGGGTGGTGCGGCCCAGTGCGATCTCGGCCACCATCAGCGCGAGGCCGAGGGTAAAACTGAACGCCAGATAAAGCAGGATAAAGGCCCCTCCGCCGTTCTGTGCGGCGACATAGGGGAATTTCCAGATGGCGCCCAGTCCGATGGCAGAGCCGGCGGCGGCGAGAATGAAGCCGAGGCGCGAGCCCCAGCTGTGGCGGTGTTGCGGCATAGTGTCCAGTTCCGGTGGGGACTCCGGCGGGCTGGCGGCCAAATGAAATCGGGCCGCCTGAATGGGCGGCCCGATCGGAATGCATGATTTCAGAAGCTTGCAACCGTCCCGGCCGCCCTGAGCGGGCGGACCATAAAGGAAAACGCAAAAAATACGGCGTCACGGTTCATGAATATAAGTAAATCATGTACGTGCGCGGTGCGTCAAATGCAGGCTTACAGGTTCTTCAGCAAAATGGCCGCGATAGAGAGCGGTGCGACCAGGCGGCAGTTCCACTTCAGCAGCCATAGCGGCAGGCCGCCCAGGCCGGAGTGCTCACGCAGCAGCGGCCACACGCGCCAGCCGGCGAACAGCGCCACCAGAATGCCGGAGAGCGGCATCAGCACATTGCTGACGCTGTAATCCATCGCATCGAAGATATTCTTGCCGAACACGCTGATATCCGACCACGGCCCCAGCGACAGCGATGCCGGCACGCCGCACAGGAACACGGCGAGGCTTAACGCCAGCACCACCGGCCGGCGTGGCAGCTTGAATTCGTCGAGGAACAGCGTCGCGATCAGCTCCAGCATCGATACCGACGAGGTCAGCGCCGCCACTGCCAGCAGCGTAAAAAACACGATGGCCAGGGCTTGGCCGAAAGGCAGGCTGGCGAACACCACCGGCATGGTCATGAAGGTGAGGCCGGGGCCTGCGGCCGGGTTCAGGCCGAAGGCAGTCAGTGCCGGGAAGATCATCAGCCCGGCGAGGATCGCCACCATGCACGACAGGCCCACCACCCACGCCGCCGAGTGCAGCACCGGCGTCTGCTGCTTCACGTACGAGCCGTAGGCGATCATGCCGCCGGTACCCAGCGACAGCGAGAAGAAGGCTAAGCCCAGCGCGTCACCGACCATGGCCGGGGTAACGGCGTTAAAGTCGGGGGTAAAGAAGGCGAGCGCGCCGGCGGCGGCGCCGGGCAGGGTCAGCGAGCGCACGATCAGCCCCAGCATCATCAGGAACAGGGCCGGCATCAACAGCTTGCTGGCGCGTTCGATGCCTTTTTCCACCCCGCCCAGCACGATGGCCAGGGTTGAGAGCGCGAAGGCGGCATGGCTGACGATGGGCCACAGCGGATCCTCGACATAGCGGGCGAAGGTCTGCTGCAGCACGCCGCTATCGGTGGTCAGCACCGAGCCCTCGACCGCGAGTGCGATATAGCCCAGCGTCCAGCCGCCGACCACGCTGTAGAAGCTGTACAGTACGAAGGCGGCGAAGATGCCCATCAAGCCCACCAGCGGCCAGGCGCCACCGGCCAACTGGCGGAACATGCCGACCGGGCCGGTTTGCGCCGCGCGCCCCAGCGTGAACTCGACCAAAAGCTGAGCCAGGCCCAGGGTGAAGCTGAACAGCAGAAACAGCAGGATAAAGGCACCGCCGCCATTCATGGCGGTGACAAAGGGAAACTTCCAGATGGCGCCCAGGCCGACGGCCGAGCCGGCAGAGGCGAGGATAAAACCGAGGCGCGAGCCCCAGGCGGAACGTGTCGTCATGATGGTCCTTGTCGTGGGACCTTCACCCGCTCACCACCCATGGCGTCCAGCAACAAAAAGGCCGCCTTGGGCGGCGGCCTGGATGTCGGTCGATTCTGTTGTTCAGACGCGCGCAAATTCTCCGGCCACCAAATGGAGGACCGGATAATAAGACTGGCCGAAGCGGGCCGCGCGCTGTGCGTTTTTCATTGTGCGGCCATCATGGCTTGCCGGCGGACAGGCTGTCAAGCGTTGGCGATTGAGCGGTCGCTATTTTTTCGGCCTCTTCCGGCGTGCCGAACAAGAGTAGTAGCCGCTTGCGCCATGAGCGTGCCCGGCTGGTTTCGCGGGCCATGTCCAGCCATTCGGTCAGCGAAACCACCAGCGGGTTGAAGCTCGTCACCGGCTTGACCGTGCCGTAGTCGCACGGCTCGGCCGGATCCTCGGCGACAAAGCTGCCGAACAGCTTGTCCCATACCACCAGCACGCCGGCGAAATTGCGGTCGAGATAGCGCGGGTTTTTCGCATGGTGTACGCGGTGGATGGACGGGGTGTTGAACAGCTTTTCAAAGGCGCCCAGATGCGGGATGGCCTGGGTGTGGATATAGAACTGGTAGGCCAGATTAACGAGCACGATGCCGACGATGGCTTGCGGCGGAAAGCCCAGCCACGCCAGCGGCAGCCAGAATGCCCACATGCCGGCGACCGGGTACATCAGGCTCTGGCGGAAGGCGGTGGTGAAGTTCATCCGCGTCGAGCTGTGGTGCACGCTGTGCGCCGCCCACAGCCAGCGCACGCGGTGGCTGGCGCGGTGAAAACCGTAGTAGAGCAGGTCCTGCACGATAAACAGCGCGAAAAAAGCCGGCCACGACAGCTCGAAGTGGAACAGACGGTACTGGTACACCCAGGCGTAGAGCGGGATCACCAGAAACCACGCCAGCTTGTCGGCGCCCTGGTGCAGCAAGCCCAGTGCCGCATTGCACAGGCTGTCGCGCCAGTCGTAGACATCGCCCCGCCCCTGGCGCGCCCAGTAGCGGATTTCCCATGCCACCGCCAGCAAAAACACCGGCGTCAGCCCCAGCAACAGCAACTCGATATCGAACCCCATGGCCATCTCCTCATGTCTGCCGGCCACCATGCGTGGGTGGCCGGCTTGATTATCGTGATGATTATGGCATGAGCCCGGTTGGGCAGCCCTTTAGTTTGTCCGGACTCTTTAATGACCGGTCCGGAATTTCTGCCACAGTCGGGTGTAACCCTGCATGGTTTTGGCATCCAGGGGCTTGGCAACAAAGCTGTCCTTAAGGTCGCCTGAGGTCGGGTAGATTGTGCGGTTATTGGTCAATTCGGGTTTTACATATGGCCGCGCAGCCAGAACCGACGTTGCATAGGCGACATGGTTGGCGTTGGCAGCCGCCATCTTCGGCTCAAGCATGGCGTTGATCCATGCGTGTGCATTGTCAACATTGGGTGCGTCCTTCGGGATGGTGAGTACGTCGACCCAGACATCCAGGCCGGTCTTGGGCAGCAGGGCCTGCACCTTGACGCCATTCTTTGCTTCCTGTGCGCGTTTTTGTGCGAAGTTGAAGTCTCCGTTGTAACCCATGGCCGCGCAGAGCGAGCCGCCTGCCATCTCGTTGTAGTAACTGGAGGACGAGAAGCGGGTGATGTAGGGGCGTAGTGCCATCAGCTTGGGCATGATGGCCTGGTAGTCGGCCAGGTTATTGCTGTTCGGGTCTTTGCCGTAGTAATGCAGGGCGACCGGGAAAAACTCGCTGGGCGAATCGAGCACGCTGACGCCGCAGCCTTTGAGGCGGGAGAGGATCTCCGGTTTGAAGATCAGATCCCACGGGTTTTCCGGAAGTTTGCCGCCCAGTGCCTTTTTGACCTGATCCGTGTTGATGCCTACCGTGTTGAATCCCCAGAAGTTCGGGACTGCGTAGCGATTGCCGGGGTCGAACGGTTGCAGCAGCTTGAGGATGGCAGGGTCCAGATTTTTCGCGTTTGGAATCTTTTTCATGTCCAAAGGCTGGAACAGCCCCGCCTTGATGCCCAGCGCCAGTGTGTTGTGCGAGGGAACGACTACGTCGTAGCCGGACTGGCCGGTCATCAGCTTGGCACGCAGAATCTCGTTGCTGTCGAAGACGTCGTAGCGAACCTTGATGCCGGTGGCCTTGCTAAAGGCAGGCACCGTGCTTTCGGCAACGTAGTCTGTCCAGTTGTAGATGTTGACGTTACCGCCAGCCATTACGCCGGCAGCCGACAAGGTGATCAGTGCTGACAGGGCAATCGTTTTTGTTTTCATGGTGAGGTCTCCTCTGTTTTTCGCCGGCGCCTGGCGGGTGCCGGGCGGGTGAATGCCGGTCAGCCGGCAATCTCTTTTGCTGCCCGCTGGCCGGATAGCCACGCCCCGTGAACGGTTGCGTAATGGTCGCGGTGGGTGGCTTCGCCAGCAAAGTGGATGCGGCCGCTGCTTGCCGCCAGTTGGTCGCGGTTGCCTGGTGTACTGCCTGCCTTGTTGAAGGAGTAGGCACCACGCGCAAAGGGGTCGCTGCTCCAGCGTGTCAGCTGTGCGTCGATCGGGTCAGGCACTTGGCCTCCGAACATCGTGCGCAGGGTGCTGACTGCTCCCGCGATGATTTGTGCGTCGGACAGCTTCTCGACGGCCAGGCCGTAATCCGCAGCGTTGAAGCCGAGCAGCACAGGCTTGCCGCTGACGCGGGCAAGGCTCAGCCATTCAGTCCACTGGCCACGGCGTTGCTCGGGCGTGATGTATTCCAGCCAGTCCTTGTCTGCTGGCCAGAAAGCTTTTGTGAAGCGCAGATAGCATTTGTTGTAGTGCCCCATGCCCAATGCGGAAATGGCGGCCTGCTTGGCTGCCGGCAGCGCCGGGGAAAAGCCTACGGCGCCAGCTTGCAGGACGCCAAGCGGCAGCGTGACGACGACCCTGTCACCCTCGAAGGTTCCCCTCCGGGTCGACACCGAGACTCCGCCTGCCCGGCTGGCGATGTGCTGGACGACCTCGCCCAGGCGGACATCCAGCCCCTGTGCCAGATGGCGTGGAAGGGCCGAGTAGCCGCCGGGGAACAAGACATCGTTGCCCGGGTAGGACTTCATGGCGTCAAACCACCATGCCGACAACTGGCGGGCGGAGCCGGCATACTCGTGCTCGATGCTACTGTTGACTACGAAGTGCGCGAGGGTACGTTCTTCTTCGTCAAGTGAGTCCCATTCCAGTTGTTCTTCCAGTGTGCTCTGCAGTGGCAGGTCGTTGTCCGCTTTCTGCGCCTGCACGACCGCCTGCTCGACGTAGTCCTGCCAGTGCTCCAGCTGTTTGCTGCGCGCACTGGACAGCACGCCACCCTGACTGTCGAAAACCTGGTTCCGGTCATAAAAGGTCGGCACGGTCTTGGCCCCGGCCGCCTTGGCGAGCGAGGTCAATGGGTTGCCCTGATGCCCGTGGATCCAGGATGCACCCAGATCGACAGGCAGGTCTGCCCAGCGCCGGCTGGTCCATAAGCGGCCGCCGATACGCTCCCTTGCTTCCAGTACGGTGACCTGCCAGCCCCGGTCTTTCAGGTAGCGGGCCGCAGACAGACCCGCCATGCCGGCACCAACGACGATCACGCGCCCCGGACTCTGGCGGGGTGCGGCAAAAGAGGGGGCGATGCCTGACGCAAACAAGGCGCTGGCGTAGGAGAGGAGTTGTCGGCGTTTCATATTGTTTGTTTTTTTACGGTGGATGGGGTTTGTTTATCGGGCACATTGATCGAGCAAGGCATATCGGCTGTACGCCAGCCGCAGTCCGAGTTTTTGTAGCCAGTTACCGGATGGCAGCTTGGGCGGCAGGCCCTGGAAGACGGGGCAGGCCTCGGTCGGGGTCGGCAAACTGCCTGCAATTTGCCGCGCCAGCGTGCGGCCCATCCAGGGCATGGTGTTGACGCCGTTTCCGAAGCAGCCGAAGGCGTACCAAAGGCCGCTACCCTGTTCGGTTTCACCCATGGCCGGGACCATCGAACGGGTGACCGAAACCAGACCTCGCCAGTAGTGCTCGACCGGCGCATCCGAGAACGCCGGAAATTTTCGTGCCAGGGCACGGCGCAGGGCCTGGCGCATGCGCTCGCCGTCCTGTTCACTGCCCGTCAAGTCGCCACGGGCGCCAAACAGCAGGCGGTTGTCCGGTAGGCGCCGGTAGTAATTGAGCAAATGCCGGGTATCGAATGCCGGACTGAGCGTTTGGTAAGCTTCGCTGGCCCAGCATTCGTCGCTGAGCGGTGCCGTGACCAGGATGTTGGAAATGGCGGGCAACAGCCTTCTGTCGAGAGCCGCGGGTTGCGCCTGTGCCGGGTAGGCGTTGGTGGCGAACACGACATGGCGCGCGCGCAGCCTGCCTTGCGCGGTTTGCAGAACATGGCCGCTACGCTCCTTGTGCAAGGCCGTGACTGCGCTGTGCGTGTAAATTTCTGCGCCGTGGCGCAAGGCGGCGCGGGCCAGACCGTATGCGAAAGCCAGCGGGTTGATGCCGCCGCCACTCTCGATATGCAGCGCACCAAACTGCTCGCTGCCGCCGTGCCCTTCGTCCGCGAAAGCATCGGCAGTCAACAGGCGGCAAGGTAGACGACTGTATCGTCTCCAAACAGCAAACTCCTCCTGCAGATCCCGCCAGGCCGACGGGGCATGCGCGACCATATAGCTTCCCCGCCCATGGCGGATCTGCAGACCCTCGCTGTCGCAGAACTCGTCGACGAGCAGCTGCCCCTCGTGCTGGGCCGCCAGAAAGTCCGAAGCGGCCTGTGTCCCCCAGCGGTCAAACAATTGGTCCAAGCCGAGTTTGGTCGCCGGCAGCGTGTTGAATCCGGCATTGCGTCCGGACGCGCCCCAGGCGAGGTCGCCGGCATCCACGACGCATGCCTGGATGCCATGGTCTCGTGCCAGGTGCAGCGCAGCCGAAAGTCCAGTAAAACCAGCGCCGACGATAGCGACATCGGCGGCATGCTCGCCGACCAGCGAGGGCAGATCCGGCCCTGGTGTGATGTGATGCCAGTACGTCTGCGCGGCGGTATCGAAGCGGTACATGTTCTGGTGGTAGAAATGACGCACGGCGGACTCCTTAGACGGTGTCATGCAAGATGCCGTGGCATGCGCCCCTTCACAACACGCATTTTTTACGGGAGCATGTAACAAAAATTAATAGCTTGGAGGTTGGAGTGTCTTCATTGCTGCGTCTGCCACCGCTCAATGCCGTGCGTGCATTCGAGGCGGCTGCCCGTCAGGGAAGTTTTGTCGCCGCCGCGGCAGAGTTGCATGTGACCCAGCCGGCGATCGGTCGCCATATCAAGCTGCTGGAAGATAGGCTGGGTGTCAGGTTGTTCGAGCGCACCCCGAGAGGCGTGGTTTTGACGAGGCAAGGGCAGTGCTACTACGCGGCTGTGAGCATCGCGTTGCAGCAGATTGCGCGTGCCGGTGCCGATTTGCTGCCTCCGTCGACAGAGCGCTGGTTGCGCCTGCTGGTCGTTCCCGGCTTTGCGACCCGCTGGCTAAACCGCCATTTGCGGGAGTTGGCTGTCCTGCGTCCCGGGCTACGCATTTCAGTCGAGCCAGATGCCACCTTCACTTCCATCGAACCTGGACGGGCCGACCTGGCCATCGCGTTTGGCGGGCCCCACGATTTTGAGGGGAACGTCATGACCTTGGCGCGACCGCGCGTGTTTCCGGTGTGCTCGCCGGCTTTTCTGCTGGAGCAGGCATCGCTGTTGCAGCCGTCGGATTTGCTGTCGCAGAAGCTGGTGCATGAAGACGATGGCTGGTGGTGGACCTGCTGGTTTGCGGCTTTTGGCGTGAAGGCGCAACTCGCGCCCGATATTTCATTTCTAAGCGCAGACCATGCGATTGACGTCGCGCTCGCCGGTGGCGGTATCGCGCTAGCCAACGAAATACTGGTGGCCGACGAGTTGCGCAGTGGCCGGCTGCAGGTAGCGATTGCCGACAGCGTACAGCTAGAGGGCTATCAGTTGCTGCTGCCCGCAGGAGATCCGAGCGATGATGTCCGCTGGTTTTGCGCGTGGTTGAGGGAAATTCTGCAGCAGGATTTTCCGGCTGCTTGTGGGCAAATGGTCTGATGGGCTCGCTGCTATCAAAAAAGTTAACTCCTGCTTCAGTTAATGTTGGTTGTTCTGCGCGGACAGCTGCTGCATGGTTATGCCAAGCCCGCCCGGATAGAGGCGGCTGCCATACAGCGGAGAACACAACATATGACCGAAGCGGAATGCAAGCTCAGCGAGCTATCTGGAAAACATTATCTGGACGGTGCCTACTGTCTCGGGCAAGGGGTACGCCACGATGTTATCGACCCGGCGACCGAGATGGTCATCGGCCAGTATGCACAGGCGACGCCCGGGGAAATCAGCCATGCCGTAGCGGTGGCCAATCGCGCGGCCCGCGCATGGTGGGCGCTGAGCGCGCCTGAGCGCACGCAGGCCTTGCACGAGGTGGCACGCAAGCTGATAGCCGGTGCGGCGCGTCTGGGGGAGGCGCTGACCCGCGAGATGGGCAAGCCCTACCGCGAGTCGCACTGGGAGGCGGGCGCTGGCGCAAGCGCTTTTGCGTATTACGCCGAGCTGGCACGCCATGATTCGGGCCGGGTGGCGGCGCCTGCCGTGGCCGGCCAGCTGCAGATGGTACTCAAAGAGCCGCTGGGGGTGGTGGTCTCCATTGTCCCCTACAACTTTCCCTGTCTGTTGTTTGCCTGGCAGGCGGCTGCCGCGCTTGCCGCCGGCAACGCCGTCATCGTCAAGCCTTCCGAGCTGACGTCGCTGTCCTTATTGCTGATGCTTGAAGCGTTCGATCATTTGCCTGCCGGGCTGGTGCAACTCGTGTGCGGGGATGCGGAAGTTGGCCGCCAGCTGGTCGCCGACCGCGATACCCATGCCGTTGCCTTCACTGGCAGCGTGTCGGCGGCGCAGGCCGTCGCCCGCAGTGCAGCGGAACGCTTCAAACCCGTGCTGATCGAGGCTTCCGGAAACGATCCGCTGATCGTGATGCCGTCCGCCGATATCCGCGTGGCGGCCAGGGCCGCAGCCTTTGCCGCCTTCCTCAATTGTGGTCAGGTGTGCACATCGGCCGAGCGCCTGTATGTGCACGAAGCCGTATACGACGAGTTTGTCGAAGCGCTGGTCTACGAGGCGAGACAGTTGCGCGTCGGACATGGCTTGGGCAAGGTGGATCTTGGCCCGATGGTTTCCCGGCGCGAACGGGACCGCGTCGAGTCGGTGGTCGCGCACGCCCTGGAACAGGGCGCCCGCCTGCGTTGCGGTGGTCATCGTCCGCCAAGGCTGGAGCGTGGCTGGTTCTATTTGCCGACTGTTCTCGAAGTGACACACGAGATGGACATCATGCATGCCGAGATTTTTGGCCCTCTCGCCCCCGTGTGCAAGGTCGCGAGTCTGGACGAGGCAATCCGGCTGGCCAACGACTCCGAGTTCGGGTTGGGTGCCAACATTTTCACCCGTGACCTTTCCGAGGCGATGCGGGCCATTGGCGAGATCGAGTCCGGCATCGTCTGGGTGAATACGCCGCTCAATGACAACGACGCGATCCCGTTCGGCGGGCGCAAGCTGACCGGTAGCGGCCGCGAGCTGGGCGGCGAGGGGCTCGAGCAATTCCGGCAGTCGAAGATGGTGATGATTTCCCCCGATTTGGCCGATGACCCGGAGTGGTTTCCCTATCCGGATCAGGACGCCTTCCCGTCTTAGCTTTGCCGTTTTCCAGCTTGAGAGCCGGTGCAGTTGACCGGCTTTTCTTCATGCTTTTTTCCATCCATCGACCAATCCTGGGAATGAAAATGAAAAAACACTTTTCCCGCCGCGACCTGCTGAAAGCAGGGGGGCTGCTGGCTGGCTCGGCCGCTGTGGCCGCTGCCTTGCCGTGGCTGTTTCCACCCCAACGCGCGCAATTCGACAACCATCCGGGAGGCTGGGGCGGAGGTCCGTTTACGCCGGCTCCGCCATTGGCGGGTCGGGTCAAGGCCGATGTGGTGATTATCGGTGCGGGTTACACCGGCCTGGCGACTGCCTTGCATCTTGCCCGCCGAGATCCTGATCTGGACATTGTCGTTGTCGAGGCGCGCCAGCCCGGATATGGCGCGTCGGGGCGCAACGGTGGCATGTTGCTGCCGCAGTTCGGTGAGGAAATGTTCGAGATGCCGGAGCAAGCCGCAGACCTGCAGCAGGCGTATGCGCTCACTGCCAACGCGATGCAGTCGATGAAGCTGCTGGCGGACGCGAGTGGCGAGGACTGCGGCTTCAAGCTGGATGGATACTGCCTGGCCATCCTTGAGGAAGACGATCTGGCCTACTATCGCGACTATGTGGCGCGTGCAGCCGGGTTGGGCATGAAACTTGAACTGTGGGATGCCGAGGCGGCGGAAGATGCGCTGGGCAGTCCGGCATTTGCTGGTGCAGTGTACGATCCTAAGGGCGGCCAAGTGCATGCAATGCGCTGGTTGCAAGTGCTGCACCGGGCAGCCCAGGCCGCAGGCGTCAAGATCTATGGTGACAGCCCGGTCACGCAGGTGCGCGAGGGAAAAGTGGTGCAGTTGCAGGTGGCTGGAGGCCGCGGAGTCGTCGAGGCCGAAGCGCTGGTGCTGGCGACTAACGGTTACACGCCGGCACTGGGTTATTTTCAGGAGCGAGTGATGCCGGTGCACGCGCCGACAGGCATCACGCAGCCGCTGACCCCGGCACAACTCGAAGCCATGGGGTGGTCCAGCCGGCTGCCTTACTTCGATACCCGCAACTTCCTCTATCATCTGGTGCTGACCGACGATAACCGCATTGTGGTCGGGGGCGGGAATGCCCGCTACCAACTGGGGGCCGACCTGGCGTATGGCGGCAACCTGGAAGACGATGCCAAGATGATGCTGGCCGATATCAGCCGCCTGTACCCGCAGTTGAAAGGATTGCGTTTCGACAAGGTGTGGACTGGCGTGATGGGCGTGACCTACGACGGCATGGAGGGGGTCGGTGTGACGGGCGAGCACGAAAACATCTACTACGCGCTCGGCTACAACGGCCACGGCATCGTATTGAGCTACCTGTTTGGCGAAGCACTGGCCTATCTGTACCTCGACCAGCCGCATCCGCTTGAGCAGACGGGACATGTGAACCATCCGCTGGCGTACATTCCGCCCGATCCTTACCGCTGGCTCGGGGCGAAGGGTACCATGGCCTACCTGCGCTGGCAGGACAGAGACTATTGATGGCTGACCGTAAGCGTCAGCGCCGATCGATATTGGCGATGCTCATCAGCATGCCCATGCCGACTGCCAGCGAGACGGTAGCAGTGCCGCCGTAGGAGACAAAGGGTAGCGGCACACCAACCACCGGCAGGATGCCGGCCACCATGCCCATGTTGACGAAGGCGTACATAAAGAAGGTCAGCGTGATCGAGCCGGCCATCAGCCGGCCGTATAGCGTCTGGGCGCGGGCGGTAATCATTAGGCCGCGGCTGAGGATGGCCATATACAGCAGCAGCAGGATGAGATTGCCGGCCAGACCGAACTCTTCCGAGTAAACGGCGAAAATGAAGTCGGTGGTGCGCTCGGGGATGAATTCGAGGTGGGTCTGGGTGCCGGATAGCCAGCCCTTGCCCCACGGGCCGCCCGAGCCGATGGCGATGGTGGACTGGATGATGTGGTAGCCATCGCCTAGCGGATCTTGAGTCGGGTCGAGCAGGGTCAGCACGCGGCGGCGCTGATAGTCGTGCATGAAGTGCCAGACTAGCGGCAGGCTGGCCAAAAAGCCGGCCCCGGCGCCGAGTATGACCTTCCATGACAGGCCGGCGAAGAACAGTACGAACAGGCCCGAGGTCATGATCAGGGTGGCGGTGCCGAGGTCGGGCTGCTTGAGAATGAGTACGCCTGGCACCAGAATAATAGCCAGCCCCACCAGATAGTGCCACCAGCGGATCTGGCCTTCATTGTGCTGGAAGTACCAGGCCACCATCATCGGCAGCGCAATTTTCATGATCTCGGACGGCTGGATGCGCATGATGCCGAGGTTCAGCCAGCGTTGCGAACCGTTGACGATAATGCCGAACAGTTCGACCGCCACCAGCAGCAGCACGCCGACCAGATAGACCGGCGGCGCGAACATCATCACCGTCTGCGGCCGGCTCCAGGCCAGTAGCCACAAGATGCCGAACGACAGCGCACTATAGACCAGCTTGTTGTCTATCTTGCCGAAGGTTTCGTTGGATGCGGAATACAGTACCAGCAGG
The DNA here is from genome assembly GCF_009831765.1 of Craterilacuibacter sinensis. Classification (GTDB taxonomy): domain Bacteria; phylum Pseudomonadota; class Gammaproteobacteria; order Burkholderiales; family Chromobacteriaceae; genus Craterilacuibacter; species Craterilacuibacter sinensis. The sequence goes on from NZ_WSSB01000004.1 coordinate 101,315, forward strand.
CTGAGGACAAACAGCAGGCCGAGAAACAGCATCAGCCAGGCATCAAGCGGCTGGATGATGCTGTGCCATAAGCGTTTAAGGGGATGGGGATGCATGGGTCTTCTTATTCGGGACTGGCGCACTGGCTTCTGACACGCCGCTGTCCGGTGTTTCTGCTTGCGCCATAGTTTGCAGGAGGGCGTTTACGTCGGCCGGCACTTTGCCGGTCAGATAGTAATCAATGACACCGCGTGCCACCGGTGCGGCTGCGGCAGCGCCGAAGCCGGCATTCTCCACGATTACCGCGACGGCGATGGTCGGCTTTTCCGCCGGTGCAAAGGCAATAAACCACGAATGATCGCGGTGCTGCTCGGCAAGCGCGCCGGCATTGTATTTGGCGCCCTGCTTGATCTGTACCACCTGCGCGGTGCCGGTTTTGCCGGCCATGCGGTAAGTCAGGTTTTGTCCCAGACGCCAGGCGGTGCCGCCAGGCTTGAGCACGCCTTCCATGGCCTGCTTGATGTAGTCGTAGTTTTGCTGTTTGAAGGCGAGCTGACGTTGCGGCCTGGCTTCCACCAACTGTACCTTGCCGCTTTTGCTGTCGGTGATGGTCTGCACCAGATGCGGTTTGAACACCTTGCCGTCGGCGGCCAGTATCGCGGTGGCGTTGGCCATCTGTAGCGGGGTATACGCATTGAAACCCTGGCCGATACCGATGCTGACCACGTCGGCCGGAATCCAGCGCTGGTACTCCGGCTTCATCTTCGAGAAGCGCTTGGCTTTCCATTCTTTCGATGGCAGCACGCCGATGGCCTCGCCATCTAGGTCGATGCCGGTCCGGCTGCCCAGACCGAACTGGCCCAGTACCGGATGGATACGGTCTATGCCCATATCCCATGCCAGCTTGTAGAAAAAGGTATCACTGGAAACGGCGATGGCCTTGGACAGGTTGGCCGAGCCGTTGCCGGAGGGTTTGCTGTCGCGAAAGCGGTGGCTGGAGCCGGGCAGGGTGAAGTAACCGGGCGCACCGCGCACTTCATTGGGGCCGATGGCACCGGTTTCCAGCGCCGCCATGCCCATAAACGGCTTGAAGGTGGAGCCCGGCGGGTACAGGCCGCGCAGTGCACGGTTGATCAGCGGCTTCTGCCAGTCTTCGTTGAGGTTCTTCCAGCTTTGGGTGTCGATGCCGTCGATAAACAGCCCGGGGTCGAAGCCGGGTTTGGACAAGAGGGCCAGTACGCCGCCGGTTTGCGGGTCTATTGCCACCAGTGCGCCACGGCGCTGGCCGAACAGCTTGTCGGCGACGTCCTGCAGGCGGATGTCGAGTGCCAGTTTGAGGTCATTGCCGTTTTTGGGCGGGGTGCGCTTGAGGCTGCGGATGGCGCGGCCCAGATAATCGGTTTCGACTTCTTCGAAGCCCGGTATGCCGCGCAGTTCGTCTTCATAGACTTTTTCCAGCCCCAACTTGCCGATATGGGTCGCGCCGCGATAGTTGGCAGTCTTCTGTTCTTCGGCAATATTTTCCTTGTCGCGCGGACCGATACGGCCGATATAACCCAGTACATGGCTGGTCAGCTCCTTGTACGGATAGTCGCGGAACAGGCGGGCTTTGACTTCGACGCCGGGCAGGCGATAGCCGTTGGCGGCCACGCGAGCGGCCTCTTCGTCCGACAGCTTCATCTTCAGGACCGAAGGTTCGAACTTCTTGTTTTCGCTGAGAAACTTCCTGAAGCGCTTCATATCGCGCGGGGTCAGTTCGACCAGCGTACCCAGTTGGACCACCATTGCTTCCAGATCACCGGTTTTGGACGGGGTGATTTCCAGCGTATAGGCAGAATAATTTTGCGCCAGTACGATGCCGTTACGGTCGGTAATCAGGCCGCGGTTGGGCTGCACCGGCACCAGCGAGATCGAATTGTTTTGCGCCAGCGTCGAGTAGTGGTCGTACTGTATCACCTGCAGCCAGACGAAACGCCCGGCCAGCACCAGAAACATCAGCAGCATGAACAGGAGAGCCACGACCAGGCGCAACTGGAACTGGTTATCGTCGGCGCGTGGTGTTTTCAAACGGGTAGGGCGGGGCATGTGGCGCGTGACCTAGTGCTTCTGGCGGTAAGGGGCGAGCAGAACCTTGGTCAGCAAAGGCCAGAGCAAGGCACCGATCAGCGGCGGCAGGAAATAATGCCAGCCGACAAAGGCGGCACCCGTGGCCATGCGTGCCAGTACCATAATGATCTGGTTGGTCAGTAAGAGCGCGAGCACGACCAGCGATTGCTGGCCCAGATTGAACATCACCAGCTGGCGCTGGCGCATCTGTGCCAGATAGCAGCTGATGGAATAGGCCAGTGCATGCTGACCGAACAGGCCGGCGGTGGCAATGTCGGCAATCAGCCCGATGGTAAAACCGGTGCCGACACCGACCAGACGCGGCTGGTTGATCGCCCAGTAAATAAGCAGCAAACCGACAAAGTCGGGCATCCAGCGTGTGGAGCCGACCGGCAAAGGAATCAGCTCGGCCGTGATGGCCAGAGCAAAGCTCAGATAGATCAGGCGCAGATTGACGGGTTTGAGCAGTTCTTGCGGGTGGTCAAGCGACATGCGGCATTATCCTGGAGGCGGTGTGGCAGTAGCCGGTGCCGAGGCAGGCTGTACTGCTGCCGGCACGGTACGTACCGGTAGCGCCAGTACAAAGCGGCCATGATCGATACCGCCTAATGGTGTACTGGTAATGCGGGCAAAGGATGCACCCGAGCCGCGTTCTACTGCCGTCACTTTTGCAACCGGCAGGCCGGCCGGATACAGGCCGTCTATGCCCGACGTTTGCAGCAGGTCGCCGGGTTTGATGTCGGCGGCCGGTGGCAGATAACGCACCTCGACGCCGCCGCCATAGCCGTACAGTATGGCGCGCACACCGGTGCGCTGGATCATGACCGGTACCATCTGGTGCTTGTCGGTAACCAGCGTGACCTCGGCTGACAAAGGCTGTACCCGGGTGACCTGACCGATCAGGCCGGCTTCGTCGAGCACCGGTTGGCCAGTGCTCAAGCCGGCATCCTCGCCCTTGTCGATAATGATCTTGTGCGAGAACGGATCGCGCCCGGTGTATAGCACCTCGGCGATCTGGCCCTGATCGTTACGGCTGATGCGCAACTGGTTGGTCTTTTTCAGTTCGTTCAGGTCGCGCTCGGCGGCTTGCAGGCGCACGATTTGCGCCGCCAGTGCCAGCTGGCGGTTTTTCAGCTCGTCATTTTCCGTTTTCAGTTCGGCCTGACGGACAAAAAAATCCCCGACATGCCGTGCGGCCGACACAGGCAGGTTGACCGCCTGTTGCAGCGGATAAAGCGCGACCGACAGCCCTTCGCGGCTGCGCTCCATCAGGCCGAACTGGCTATCGCCGACCAGCAGGGCGAGAGACAGCGTGACACTGATGGCAAGACGCGCGACCGGCGAAGGTCCGTGATGGAAAAAGCTGGGCGTATTGGAAAATTCCATAGGGCAAGGCGGGCGCGCTCAGCGAGTGCGCCCTGTTCCGGCTTCGCTCAGGGTACGCTGGTGAAAATAGTGCCGTGCTTGTCCATCTTGTCCAGCGCCTTGCCCGAACCGCGCACTACGCAGGTCAGCGGTTCTTCGGCGACGAACACAGGCAGACCGGTTTCTTCGGCCAGCAGGCGGTCGATGTCTTTCAAGAGCGCGCCGCCACCGGTCAGGACCATGCCCTTGTCGGCGATATCGGCACCCAGTTCCGGCGGGGTCTGTTCCAGCGCAATCTTGACTGCCGATACGATCTGGTTCAAAGGCTCGGTCAAGGCTTCGAGAATCTCGTTGCTGGACACGGTGAATGCGCGCGGGATGCCTTCGGCCAGATTGCGGCCCTTGACTTCCATTTCGCGCACTTCGGCGCCTGGGAAGGCCGAACCAATGGTTTTCTTGATTTCTTCGGCCGTGGTTTCACCGATCAGCATGCCGTAGTTGCGGCGGATGTAATTGATGATGGCTTCGTCGAACTTGTCGCCACCGACACGTACCGAGTTGGAGTACACCACGCCACCTAGCGAGATCACGCCGACTTCGGTGGTGCCGCCACCGATATCCACGACCATGGAGCCGGTTGGCTCTTCCACCGGCAGGCCTGCACCAATGGCGGCGGCCATCGGCTCTTCGATCAGCTCGACGCGGCGTGCGCCGGCAGCCAGTGCCGAATCCTTGATCGCGCGGCGCTCAACCTGGGTCGAACCGCAAGGTACGCAGATCACGATGCGCGGACTGGCCGAGAAGAAGCGGCTGGGTGCCACTTTCTTGATGAACTGCTTGAGCATCTGCTCGGTGACCGTGAAGTCGGCGATCACGCCGTCCTTCATCGGACGGATGGCCTGAATGGAGCCGGGGGTACGGCCCAGCATGCGCTTGGCCTCGATGCCGACGGCGAGGATAGATTTTTTATTGGTCGGCGCATCGCTGTGGATGGCCACAACGGAAGGTTCGTCCAGTACGATGCCTTTGCCGCGCATGTAGATCAGCGTGTTGGCGGTGCCAAGGTCAATGGCGAGATCGTTGGAGAAATAGCCGGTCAGGGAGCGAAACATGGGTCATCCTGCAATCTGTGTGGGCACGCTTGTGTAAGCGCACCCATGAATTCTGTATATGCCGAAGGCGGAGGGGCGGGCTGCTATTCCGGCGTATTTTCCACTGCCCCGTACCGCCGTCGATCTTGGGTGAAACTAACCGCCTATGATACCCTATTACGCTTGAAAAATTAAAGACTTTGACCGAGGTTGCCATGTCGCTGACGCATCAGGACGTCGCGCGTATCGCCCAGCTTTCCCGCATCGCAGTGACCGAAGCGGAAATCGAGGCGGTTGGCGCGCAGCTTAATAATATTTTTGGCCTGATCGAGAAGATGCAGGCCGTGAACACCGACGGCATCGAGCCTATGGCCCACCCGCAGGATGTCAGTCTGCGCCTGCGCGAGGATGTCGTAACCGAGACCAACCACCGTGATGCCTATCAGGCGGTCGCGCCGCTGGTGGAAAAGGGTCTGTTCCTTGTGCCCAAGGTGATCGAGTAAACGCCGGCAACAAGCCGTCTGACTCCGCATGGCCTGTGCGCCATGCGTGCTAACCGGATTTAGAAAACGACATGATTCAAGCCACGCTCAAGCAATTGTCGCAGCAGCTGGCAGACAAGAAAGTGTCTGCCGTCGAGCTTGCTGCCGCCTATCTCGACCGTATCGAGGCATTGAACCCTGCGCTCAATGCCTTTATTACCGTTGACCGTGAAAAAACCCTGGCCGCCGCGCAGGCGGCCGACGCGCGCCGCGCCGGCGGCGACACCGGTGCCTTGGTCGGTGTGCCGGTCGCGCATAAGGATATCTTCTGCCAGCAGGGCTGGAAGACCAGTTGCGGCTCCAGAATGCTCGACAACTTTATCGCGCCTTATAGCGCGAACGTGATCGAGCAGTGTGATGCCGCCGGCCTGGTGTCGCTGGGGCGCACCAATATGGACGAGTTCGCCATGGGTTCGTCCAATGAAAACAGCTACTACGGCGCGGTCAAAAATCCGTGGGATCTGGCGGCGATTCCGGGCGGCAGCTCGGGTGGTTCGGCCGCGGCCGTTGCCGCGCGCATGACGCCAGTGGCCACCGGCACCGATACCGGCGGCTCCATCCGTCAGCCGGCCAGCCATTGCGGCATTACCGGCATCAAGCCGACTTATGGCGTGGTCAGCCGTTACGGCATGGTGGCTTACGCCAGCTCGCTGGATCAGGGCGGCCCGCTGGCGCAAACCGCTGAAGACTGCGCACTGATGCTTAATGTGATGGCAGGCTTCGATGCGCGCGATTCGACCAGCCTCGAGCGCGCCAAGGAAGACTACAGCCGCGAACTGAACCAGCCGCTGGCCGGGCTAAAAGTCGGTCTGCCACGCGAGTATTTCGCCGAAGGCTTGTCGGCCGATGTGGCACGGGTGATTACGGCCGCGGTTGCCGAGCTGAAAAAGCTGGGTGCCAGCGTGGTGGATGTGTCCCTGCCCAATACCGAGCTGTCGATTCCGGCTTATTACGTGATCGCGCCGGCCGAAGCATCGGCCAACCTGTCGCGCTATGACGGCGTGCGTTACGGACACCGTGCGACCGAGTACAAGGATCTGGTCGAGATGTACGAGAAGACCCGTGCCGAAGGCTTCGGTAGCGAGGTCAAGCGCCGCATCATGGTTGGCAGCTATGTGCTGAGCCACGGCTATTACGATGCCTACTACCTCAAGGCGCAGAAGATTCGCCGCCTGATTGCCAACGATTTCACCGCTGCCTTTGGCGATTGCGATGTGATTCTGGGGCCGGTGGCACCGACCGCCGCCTTCAATATCGGTGAAAAGTCCGGCGATCCGGTGCAGATGTATCTGTCCGATATCTATACCCTGTCGGTCAACCTGGCCGGCCTGCCGGCGATGAGCGTGCCGGCCGGTTTTGCCGACAACGGCCGCCCGGTCGGTCTGCAGATCATCGGCAACTACTTCGCCGAAGCCAAGATGCTGAATGTGGCGCACCAGTTCCAGCAGGCGACCGACTGGCACCAGCGCGTGCCGGGCCTGTGAAATGACAGCCGTGTCGCGGCGGGTGCCCGATTGGGATGCGAGCCGCGACCGCATAAAGGGATAAAGACAAGATGAAATGGGAAGTCGTTATCGGTCTTGAGGTGCATGTGCAGCTCAATACCGTCTCCAAGATTTTCTCCGGCTCCAGCACCGCTTTCGGTGCCGAGCCGAATACCCAGGCCTCGGTGGTCGAGCTGGCCTTTCCCGGCGTATTGCCGGTGATGAACAAGGCGGCGGTGGAAAAGGCGATCCGTCTGGGTCTGGCGCTAAACGCCGAGATCAACCGCAAGAATGTGTTTGCCCGCAAAAATTACTTCTACCCCGATCTGCCCAAGGGCTACCAGATCAGCCAGATGGATCATCCCATCGTCGGGCCGGGCACACTGGCGATTCAGGTCGGCGACAGCGAAAAGCTGGTGCGGGTGACGCGCGCGCATCTGGAAGAAGATGCCGGCAAGAGCCTGCATGAAGAATTTGTCGGCATGAGCGGCATCGACCTTAACCGCGCCGGTACACCTTTGCTGGAAGTGGTGTCCGAGCCGGACATGTGCTCGGCCGACGAGGCGGTTGCCTATGCCCGCGCCCTGCACACGCTGGTGACCTGGCTGGGAATTTGCGACGGTAATATGCAGGAAGGCAGCTTCCGCGTGGATGCCAACGTCTCGGTGCGCCCCGCAGGTCAGGCCGAGCTGGGTACGCGGCGCGAAATCAAGAACCTCAACTCTTTCCGCTTCTTGCAGCAGGCGATCGAATACGAGATTCAGTGGCAGATCGATACGCTGGAAGATGGCGGGCGCATCGTGCAGGGCACGGTGCTGTTTGACCCGGACTCGGGCGAGACACGCATGATGCGCAGCAAGGAAGACGCGCATGATTACCGCTACTTCCCCGATCCGGACCTGTTGCCTATCTGCCTGAGCGAAGAGCAGATCGAACGCGTGCGCGGCGAGATGCCTGAGTTGCCGGGTGCGATGAAAGCGCGTTTTGTCGAGGCTTTCGGCGTATCGGCCTATGACGCGGCCTTGCTGACCTCCAGCCGTGAACTGGCTGCTTACTTTGAAGCGGTCGCCCAGGCGACCGGCGAAGGCAAGCTGGCGGCCAACTGGGTCAATGGTGAAATTGCGGCGCGCCTGAACAAGGAAGGCCTGGCGATTGGCGATTGCCCGATTGCGGCTGCGCGCCTGTCCGAGCTGGTGCGGCGTATTGCCGACAACACCCTGTCCAGCAAGCTGGCCAAGCAGGTGTTTGAGGCCTTGTGGACGAGCGAGCTGTCGGTCGATGCCATTATCGAGCGTGACGGCCTGAAGCAGGTGTCCGATGTCGGTGCCATCGAGAAAATGGTGGATGAAGCATTGGCGGCCAACCCCAAGGCGGTGGAAGAATTCCGCGCCGGCAAGGAAAAAGCGCTGAATGCGCTGGCAGGCCAGGTGATGAAAGCCTCCAAAGGCAAGGCTAACCCAGCCCAGGTACAGGAAATCCTGCGCCAGAAGCTGGGCTGATCGGTTCTGCCTTTTGAGCGGCCAGATGGTGAGTGATCACTATCTGGCCGCTATTGTTTTGTGTGCCTCTCCCTTGTAATTAAGACTTTATTGAATATCCCCGTTTTAACTCCCTGATTCGATAAGAAAATAATAGGACGAACATTGCCTAAGTCATTGTCGCAAAAGGTGAATTACTTGACGGTGATATTGACCGTTTCAGTCTGTAGTCTTTATAGTGGCGGAAGGTGGGATAAAGTGGGTAAAAGTGGGGCAAAACCGGCATCTGATGCCAAGGAGCAAGCGCAAGCATGATCAACGGTGTCAGCCGCCTGTCGCTGGACAATAAGGGACGCTTGGCTATTCCTGCCCGGCACCGCGAGGCCTTGTTGTCTGCTTTTGGCAAGCGCCTGATGCTGACACTGGATTCTGCGCGTTTTTTATTGCTTTACCCGGAACAGAACTGGCGCACAGTTGAAGCCCGCCTGCTTGCCATGCCGGCAGGCAACCCCGTATTGCAGCGCTATCAGCGTCTGGTACTCGGCCATGCCGAGCCGGTCGAAATGGATAGCGCAGGCCGCATTTTGCTGCCCGCCCACCTGCGTGCCCTGGTCCAGCTGGATAAAGGCGTGACGCTGGTCGGCATGGGCAACCGTTTCGAGTTATGGGATGCGGCCAAGTGGGAAGAACAGACCCGCGAGGCGCTGGATATGAATCCGGCGGACCTTGCCCAGCATCTTGGAGATTTTACGTTGTGACCCAAACCGTATTTACGCACCGCACGGTGCTGCTTGCCGAAGCTGTCGACGCGCTTGCCGTCCGCCCGGATGGCGTTTATGTCGACTGTACCTTCGGGCGCGGTGGGCACAGCCGGCTGATTCTGTCCAGGCTCGGCCCTGAAGGCCGCCTGATTGCTTTTGACAAGGATCCGGAAGCGATCCGCGAAGCAGAGCAACTGGCACAGCAGGACACCCGTTTTACCATTGTGCATGAAGGGTTCGAGACGCTGGAGCGCGAGCTTGCACGGCTGAATATTGCTGCCGTTGATGGTGTACTGATGGATCTGGGCGTTTCGTCGCCGCAGATCGACGATGGCCGGCGCGGCTTCAGTTTCCGCTTTGATGCGCCGCTGGACATGCGCATGGATACCAGCCGCGGCCTGACCGCCGCCCAGTGGCTGGCCAGTGCCGATGAAACCGAAATCAGGGAGGTCATCAAAACTTATGGTGAAGAGCGGTTTGCTCGCAAGATCGCAGCAGCCATTGTTGCGCAAAGGGATGAGTCCCCCCTCACGACGACGCGTGAGCTCGCCTTGCTCGTCGCGAAAAACGTCCATTCTCGCGAACCGGGTCAGGACCCCGCGACGCGAACCTTCCAGGCCATCCGCATCCATATCAATGGCGAACTGGAAGAACTGAACCGCGTGTTGCCACAGGCCGGCCGGGTGCTGGCCGAGGGCGGGCGTCTGGCGGTGATCAGCTTCCATTCGCTGGAAGACCGTATCGTCAAACTGTTTATGCGCGATGCGGCGACGGCCGACAAACTGCCAGCCTGGGTCGCGGTGCGGGCGGTCGATATCGGCGAGGCGCCATTGAAGATTATCGGCAAGCCGGTGCGCGCTAGCAGCGACGAGATTGCCGAAAATCCGCGCTCGCGTAGTGCCATCATGCGCACCGCTTTGCGTACGGCAACGCCCTGGCCGGAGCGCGATGCGTGAATCGCTTGAACGCCATTTTACTGATGGTGCTGGTGGCTTGTGCCATGTCGGTGGTGAGCTCGCAGCATATGGCACGCAAGCTGTATAGCGAGCTGGAAAAAGAACAGAAGCAGACCAAGATGTATGGCGTCGAGTATGGCCAGCTGCTGCTGGAGCAAAGTACCTGGGGGGCGCAGGCGCTGATCGAGAAAGTCTCGTCCGAGCGTCTGGGCATGCATGCGCCCGAGCCGCGTGAAATACAGGTCGTATTTGGCAAGGGGGGGCAGTAATGCCGCCCCGCGCCTATTCGCTGCATGACCGTTCAGTGTCCAAGCCCGCCATGCGCATCGCGCCGGGCCGGGTGTCGGTGGTGCTGGGCGGCCTGGGCTTTCTATTCTTGCTGCTGCTTTTGCGGGCGCTGTATCTGCAGGTTGCCCAGCAGGATTTCCTGCAGAACCAGGGTGATGCGCGTTTTCGCCGCAGCATGACGCTGGAGGCGACCCGCGGCGTGATTGCCGATCGTAATGGCGAGCCGCTAGCCATCAGTACGCCGGTTCAGACCATCTGGGCCAGCCCTGCCGGCATGCCGGAGGTGAGTGAAACCCAGTTAGCCCAGCTTGCGCGCTTGCTGGAAGTGCCTGCCGCTGAAATCCGCAGCCGTCTGGCCGACAAGAAACGCGAATTCGTCTACCTCAAGCGCCAGATCAGCCCGGAGCAGGCCAATGCCGTGATGGAGCTGGGTATTCCCGGTGTGGCCAAACAGCAGGAGTTCCGCCGTTATTACCCGGCAGGGGAGATGCTGTCGCATATCGTCGGTTTTACCGGTGTAGATGGCAAGGGGCAGGAAGGGCTGGAGTTGGCGCGCGATGCCATGTTGTCGGGCAAGCATGGCAAGCGGGTTGTGCTGCGCGACCGGCGCGGCTACATCATCGACGATCTGGCCGCGATCGAGCCGCCCAAGGACGGCCAGACCATGACCTTGTCGATAGACCGCCGCATCCAGTACCTGGCCTACCGCGAACTGAAAAACGCCGTCGAGGTGAATAAGGCCAAGGCCGGCGGCATCGTGGTACTGGACGGCAAGACCGGCGAGATTCTGGCGCTGGCCAATTATCCGTCGTTCAATCCCAATAACCGCATGCGTCTGGACCCGGAGATGCGGCGTAACCGTGCGGTGATCGACATGTTCGAGCCGGGCTCGACCATGAAACCGTTCCCGGTCGCGATGGCGATTGAAAGCGGCAAGGTCAAACCGGGTACGGTGATGGACACCAATACCTATAAGGTCGGCTCGGGCACGGTGCGCGACACGCATCCCAAGCCGGTGATGACGGTAACCGAAGTGATCCAGAAGTCGAGCAACGTCGGCACCTCCAAGATGGCGCTGATGTTTCCGCCCGAACAGATGTGGACCATGTATGACGCAGTCGGTTTCGGCCGTAATCCGCGTGCCGGCTTCCCCGGCGAGGTCGGCGGGCGTTTGCGGGCATGGAAAAACTGGCGTCCGTTCGAACAGGCCACCATGTCTTTCGGCTACGGCGTGTCGGTCAGCCTGCTGCAGCTGGCGCGGGCCTATACGGTGTTTACTGCCGATGGCCATTTGTTGCCGGTGTCGTTTAGCCGCGTGCCGGCACCACCGGCAGGCCAGCAGGTGATCACGCCGGACACGGCGCAAAAAATGCGCGACATGATGACCAAAGTGACCGAGATCGGCGGTACCGGCGTACGCGCCCAGGTGCTGGGCTTCAATGTAGGCGGCAAGTCGGGTACTGCGCGCAAGCTGGTGGATGGGCGTTACGCGGCCGACAAGCATATCGGCCTGTTTGTCGGTTTTGCGCCGGCAACCCGGCCGCGTCTGATTGTGGCGGTCATGGTGGATGAGCCCAAGGGGGGCAGTTATTACGGCGGCACCGTCGCCGGCCCGGCTTTTTCCGCCGTGATGGGTGGTGGCTTGCGGGTGCTGGGCATCGAGCCCGACGCGCCGGCCAATAACACGCTGATTCCGGTCAACCAGATTCCGGAAATACGAGAAGAAACATGAATAGCTTGCTGACACCGCTGCCGGACTGGGATCCGGCGGCACTGGCCGGGTCCGGCATCCAGCTGACCCGGGTTGAGACCGATAGCCGCCGTGTAGGCGCGGGTGATGTGTTCCTTGCCTGTCGTGGCGAGTACGCCGACGGGCGCAACTACATTGCCGAGGCTTTGGCGCGCGGTGCATCGGCCGTATTGTGGGATCCGGCCGACGGTTTTGAGTGGAAAGACGAATGGGCTGTGCCCAATCTGGCTGTGCCTGCGCTGCGCGAACGCGCCGGCATGGTGGCGGCTTACGCCTATGGCTTGCCTAGCCGCGCGCTGAGCGTTGTCGGTATAACCGGCACCAATGGCAAAACCTCGATCTCGCACTGGCTGGCCCAGGCTTACAGCCTGCTGGGACAGAAGGCCGCACTGATCGGCACCGTCGGCAACGGCTTTTATGGCGAACTGACCGAAACCACCCATACCACGCCTGACCCGGTGACGGTGCAGCAGCGTCTGGCCGAGTATCAGCGCCAGGGCGCGAATGTGGTGACCATGGAAGTCTCCAGTCATGGCCTCGACCAGTTCCGCGTCAATGGTGTCGAATTCGACACCGCCGTGTTTACCAATCTCACACGCGACCATCTCGACTATCACGGCTCGATGGCGGCTTATGGCGCATCCAAGGCGCGCCTGTTCCACTGGGAAGGCCTGAAGCATGCGGTGATCAATGCCGACGACGAATTCGGCCGCGAACTGGCTGCCGGCATCGATGCGGCACGTACCCGCGTGATCCGCTTCGGACTGGAGCAGGGCGATGTGCGCCCGCTGTCGCTGGCTGCCAATCTCGATGGTCTGCAGATGCGTGTGACGACGCCATGGGGCGAGGGCGAAATACGTTCGCCGCTATTGGGGCGCTTTAATGCGTCGAATATGCTGGCCTGCCTCGCCACCCTGTGTGCCGGTGGCGTCGCCCTGGCCGATGCCTGCGATGTGCTGGGCCGGATCAAGCCGGCACGCGGGCGCATGCAGCGCGTGGGCGGCGAGCATGAGCCGCTGATTGTGGTCGATTACGCCCATACGCCGGATGCCCTGGACAAGGCGGCCACTACCCTGGCCGAAATCCGCCCGCAAGGCTCGCGCCTGTTTGTGGTATTCGGCTGTGGCGGCGATCGCGACAGCGGCAAGCGCCCGATGATGGGTGCCATCGCCGAGCGCGTGGCCGATGTGGCGGTGGTCACCAGTGACAACCCGCGCACCGAAGACCCGCAAGTGATTCTGAATGATATCGTGGCCGGCATGCAGGCTCCCGGCCATATCGAAATCGACCGTGCCCAGGCGATTGCCTGGGCGGTGGCGCAGGCACGCGCCGGCGACATCGTGCTGATCGCCGGCAAGGGGCATGAGGAATATCAGGACGTAATGGGCATCAAGCATGCCTTTTCCGACTTCCGCGTAGCGGAAGACGCTCTGACGGTGTGGGGGCAAGCGCATGCTGATGCTGTCTGAAGCGGCCCGTCTTGCCGGTGGTGTGCTGAGCGGTGCCGACCAGCGCATCTTGCGCGTGGTGACCGATAGCCGCGAAGCCGGGCCGGGCGATCTGTTTGTCGCGCTCGAAGGCGAGCGTTTCGATGCCCACGATTTCGTCGCCCAGGTCGTGGCCAAGGGGGCTTGCGCCATGGTGCGCGAGGATTTTGTACTGCCTGGTGCCGCGCTTATTCAAGTGGCCGACACCCGTCTGGCGCTGGGGCAACTCTCTGCTGCCTGGGCGGCGCAACTGCCGGCGCGGCGCATTGCCATTACCGGCTCCAACGGCAAGACCACGGTCAAGGAAATGGTGGCTGCCATCTTGCGTAGCTACGCAGGCGAAGCCGCCGTGCATGCGACCGCCGGCAATTTCAATAACGATATCGGCCTGCCGCTGACGCTTTTGGGGCTCACGCCGGCCCACCGCTATGCGGTGCTCGAACTGGGGATGAATCACGCCGGCGAGTTGTCTTATCTGACGCGTCTGGCGCAGCCTGAGGTGGCGCTGGTCAATAATGCCATGCGCGCCCATATCGGCCATTTCGGCTCGACGCTGGAAGTGGCCCGCGCCAAGGCCGAGATTTTCCAGGGGCTGGGCAAGGATGGCACGGCCATCGTCAATGCCGACGACGCAAACTGCAGTCTGTTTCGCGCTGCGGCCGCTGGCCGCCATACCTTGTCGTTCGGCCTCACTGATGCCGATATCCGTGCGCGCGACGTGGTGCTGGGGGTGGAGTCCAGCCGCTTTACCCTGCTGACGCCGCAAGGTGAGGCGGTGATCGAACTGCCGGCTGCCGGTGAACACAATGTGCGCAACGCCTTGGCGGCAGCGGCGCTGGCTTTGATGCTGGACGTTCCTTTGCCCGCCATTGCCGCCGGCCTTGCCGCCTTTGGCGGGGTCAAGGGGCGCTTGCAGCTGGGGCGTGCCGCTTGCGGCGCACGCCTGATCGACGACAGCTATAACGCCAACCCCGACTCGATGAAGGCCGGCATTCGCGTGCTGGCCGGCTATCCCGCGCCGCGCATCTTTGTCATGGGCGATATCGGCGAGCTGGGCGGTGATGCGCCGGCGCTACATGCCGAAGTGGGCGCTGCTGCGCGTGCGGCAGGTATCGAGCAGCTGCTGACGCTGGGCGAATTGTCGCGCCATGCAGCGGCCGCCTTTGGCGAGACGGCACAGGCGTTTGACGATATCGATGCGCTGCTGGCGCATCTGGACAAGACGCTGGGCCAGGATGGCACCGTGCTGGTCAAGGGCTCGCGTTTTATGCGCATGGAGCGAGTGGTCGCGGCGCTGGCGGCAAACAATAACAATAATGTGAAGGGGCTTTAAGTGCTGTTATGGCTGGCAGAGTGGTTTGGCGAGTACGTTCGTGCCTTTAATGTTTTCAACTATGTCACGCTGCGGGCGGTGATGGCGGCGCTGACGTCGCTCGGCATTTCCCTGTTGCTTGGGCCATGGGTTATCCGCAAGCTGACCGCGCTGAAGGTCGGCCAGGCGGTGCGCTCCGATGGCCCGCAGACCCACCTGATCAAGACCGGCACCCCGACCATGGGCGGTACGCTGATCCTGCTGTCCATCGGTGTGACCACATTATTGTGGGCCGATCTGTCGAATAAATATGTGTGGCTGCTGCTGGGAGTGACCTTTGGTACCGGCGCGCTGGGCTTTTACGACGACTGGCGCAAGGTGGTGTACAAGGATCCGAAAGGCGTGTCGGCCCGCTTCAAGATGGTGTGGCAGTCCAGCATCGCCATCGCTGCCGGTATTTTCCTGCTGACCACCGCGCAACTGCCGGCGACCGTGACTTTCATCATGCCGTTTTTCAAGCATGTGGCTTATCCCCTGGGCGCCATCGGCTTTTGCGTGCTGACCTATCTGGTGATTGTCGGTACCAGCAATGCGGTCAATCTGACCGACGGCCTCGATGGTCTGGCTGCCATGCCTATCGTGCTGGTGGCAGGCGGTCTGGCGGTATTCGGCTATGTGGCCGGCCACGCGGTATTCGCCAAGTATCTGGGCATGCCTTTCGTACCGGGCGCGCATGAGGTGGTGGTGTTCTGCGCGGCGATTTGCGGCGCCTGTCTGGGGTTTTTGTGGTTCAACGCCTATCCGGCCCAAGTGTTTATGGGCGACGTCGGTGCCCTGGCACTGGGCGCGGCGCTGGGCACGGTCGCCGTGATTGTGCGTCAGGAAGTGGTGCTGTTTATTATGGGCGGCCTGTTCGTGGTGGAGGCGCTGTCGGTGATGATACAGGTCGGCAGTTTCAAGCTGACCGGCAAACGCGTGTTCCGCATGGCGCCCTTGCATCACCACTATGAACTCAAGGGCTGGAAAGAAACGCAGGTAGTCGTGCGCTTCTGGATCGTGACCATGATGCTGGTGCTGGCCGGCCTTTCCACGCTGAAACTGAGATAAACCATGTTGCGCGACCGTCATATCATTGTTGTCGGCCTGGGAGATTCGGGCCTGTCTGCCGCGCGTTACTGTGCCGCACAGGGTGCGCGGGTTACGGTTGCCGACAGCCGCGAGGCGCCGCCGCAGCGCGCGGCGCTCGAGGCTGCGCTGCCGGACGCCGGCTTGCGCCTGGGTGCGTTCACGGCGGCGACCTTTGCCGATGCCGACATGGTGGTGATGAGCCCCGGTGTCTCCAGTCGCCACCCTGCCATTGCCGCCTACGCCGCTGCCGGCGGCGAGGTCGTGGGCGACGTCGAACTGTGGGCGCGTGCCATTGCCGGCAGCGGTGCGAAAGTGATCGCCATTACCGGCTCCAATGGCAAGACCACGGTCACCAGCCTGGTCGGCCATCTGTGTGCGAGTGCCGGGCTGGACACCGTGGTGGCCGGTAATATCGGCCTGCCGGTGCTGGACGCTTTGGCCGAGCGCGCCGGGCGTGCTCCCGACATCTGGGTGGTCGAGTTGTCCAGCTTCCAGCTGGAGACCACCCGCAGCCTCGCCGCCGATGCGGCGACGGTGCTGAATATTTCCGAAGACCATCTCGACCGCTACAACGACCTGCTCGATTACGCGCATAGCAAAAGCGCGATCTTTAGCGGCGCAGGCGTGCAGGTGCTGAACCGCGAC
Organism: Craterilacuibacter sinensis; assembly: GCF_009831765.1. GTDB lineage: Bacteria > Pseudomonadota > Gammaproteobacteria > Burkholderiales > Chromobacteriaceae > Craterilacuibacter > Craterilacuibacter sinensis. Next base: position 117,687 of record NZ_WSSB01000004.1, read on the forward strand.
GATGTGTTCTGCCGTGCCATGCGGCGCGAGGGCAGGGCGGTGCGCTGGTTCTCGCTGCAGGATGGTCGCGCCGACTATGGCCTGCAGCAGGATGGCACGCACTACCGCCTGTGTGCCGCGGGCGAGCCGCTGCTGGACTTTGCCGAGATGCAGCTCACCGGCCTGCACAATGCGGCCAATGCGCTCTCGGCACTGGCGCTGTGCGAAGCCGCCGGTTTGGCGCGCAGCGCGCTGCTAGCCGGCCTGAAAAGCTTTCATGGGCTTGCGCACCGGGTAGAAAAAATCAATGAATTTTCCGGCGTGGTGTTTATCGATGACTCCAAGGGTACCAATGTCGGCGCGACCGAAGCGGCGCTGAACGGGATGACGCAGCCGGTGGTATTGATCGCCGGCGGCGATGGCAAGGGGCAGGATTTTTCACCTCTGGCGCCTGCCGTTGCGCGTATTTGCCGCGCGGTATTGCTGATCGGGCGCGATGCGCCGGCGCTGCGTGCGGCGCTGGCCGGCTGTGGCGTGGCACTCTATGACTGCGTCACGCTGGAAGAGGCCACGCGCCAGGCGACGGCGCTGGCTTACCCGGGCGATGCCGTGTTGCTGTCGCCGGCCTGTGCCAGCCTCGATATGTTCAAGAATTACGCGCACCGCGCCCAGGTGTTTATCGACACTGTCGCCTGCATCAAGGCGGAGCGCGGCGCATGATCGCCAGCTCGCGTGAGCGCTATCAGACGGTCACGGTGCTGGACGAGGCCTTGATGTGGGCGGTGGCGTTACTTCTGTCCATCAGTCTGGTGATGGTGTACTCGGCCTCCATTGCCTATGCCGAAGCCGATGCAGCGACGCAGAGCCAGAGCTTCTATCTGGTGCGCCATTCCATCTTTATGGTGGTGGCGCTGGCGGCCGGTTTTGTTGCTTTCCAGATTCCGAGCAGCTTCTGGCAGAAATACGCGGGCAAATTTTTCCTGCTGGCACTGGTGTTGCTGGTACTGGTACTGATTCCCGGTATCGGCCGGGTGGTCAACGGTTCGCGGCGCTGGATCAATCTGTTTGTGGTGAACTTGCAGCCATCGGAAGTGATGAAGCTGGCGGCCATCATCTATGTGTCCGACTACACCGTGCGCAAGGCGCACAAGCTGCACAGCTTCTGGCAGGGCTTTGTGCCCATGTTCGGCGTGATGGTGGTCGTGGCCGGCCTGCTGCTGCTGGAGCCGGACTTTGGCGCACTGATGGTGGTGATGGTGATTTCCATGGCCATTTTGTTTCTGGCCGGCATCAATATCCGCATTTTTGCCGGCATGGCCGTGGCGGCGGTGCTGGCGGTGGCATCGATGATTGTGCTGTCGCCTTATCGCTTAAAGCGGGTGACCGGTTTTATGGACCCGTGGGATGACCCTTATGGCAAGGGCTACCAGCTCAGCCACAGCCTGATCGCTTTCGGCCGCGGTGAGTGGTTTGGCGTCGGCCTGGGTGCCAGTGTAGAGAAGCTGTTTTATCTGCCCGAGGCGCATACCGACTTCATCATGGCGGTCATCGCCGAAGAGTTCGGCTTTGTCGGTATCTGCGTGGTGATTGGCCTGTATGCCTGGATTGTGGTGCGTGCTTTCCAGATCGGCATGACGGCCAAGAAGCAGGAGCGTTATTACCCGTCGCTGGTGGCTCAGGGCGTCGGTATCTGGCTTGGTATCCAGACGTTTTTCAATATCGGCGTGAATATGGGCATGCTGCCGACCAAGGGCCTGACCCTGCCGCTGATGTCCTTCGGCGGCTCGGCCATGCTGATGAATACGATCGCGCTGGCGGTGCTGCTCAGGGTCGATTACGAAAACAGACGGGTCATCCGCGGCTACAAGGCGTGATTGGGGCCGGGAGTAGGGCGTACTCCCCATTAAAAACGAAATGGACAGCATGAAAAACAGAACCATCATGGTCATGGCCGGCGGAACCGGGGGACATATCTTCCCAGGGCTGGCGGTGGCGTGTGAATTGCAGGCGCGTGGCTGGAAAGTCATCTGGCTGGGGGCTGAGGGTGGTATGGAAACGCGGCTGGTGCCGCAACACGGTTTTGCCATCGAAACCATTACCATGCGCGGCATGCGCGGCAACGGCCTCAAGCGCTGGTTGTCCTTGCCCTTGATGCTGGCCTCGGCGTTTGCCGGTGCGGCCGGGGTGATTTTCCGTCATCGTCCGGACATGGCCATCGGTTTTGGCGGTTATACCGGTTTTCCCGGCGGGGTGATGGCGCGGCTATGCCTGAAGCCGCTGGTGATACATGAACAGAATTCGGTGGCCGGGCTGACCAACCGTCTGCTCTCGCATATTGCCAGCCGTACGCTGTATGCCTTTCCCGGGGCATTTGCTGCCAGGAATGGCTTGGTCGGCAATCCGGTGCGTAGTGAAATAGTGGCGCAGGATGCGCCGGCTGCACGTTTTGCCGGGCGCAGCGGGCCTTTGCGCGTGCTGGTGGTGGGCGGCTCGCTGGGTGCCAAGGTATTCAATGATACCGTGCCGGCGGCACTGGCTTTGCTGCCGGAAGACAAGCGCCCGCAGGTGGTGCATCAGGCCGGCGCCAAGCAGATAGACGCCTTGCGCGACAATTACGCCAAGGCCGGGGTCAAGGCCGATTGCCGCGCCTTTATCGATGACATGGCTGGCGAATATGCCGCCGCCGATCTGGTGCTGTGCCGTGCCGGCGCCCTGACCGTGGCCGAGCTGGCTGCCGTCGGCGTGGCGAGCGTGCTGGTCCCTTACCCGCATGCGGTGGATGATCATCAGACGGGAAATGCCCGGTTTTTGAGCGATGCCGCTGCGGCGCGCTTGCTGCCGCAAGACACGCTGGATGCCGACATGCTGGCAAGCTTGTTACAATCGCTGACGCGGGCCGATTGCCTGCAGATGGCCGAAGCCGCACGCGCGCTGGCCTTGCCTGATGCCGCGCGTCAGGTTGCCGATGTGTGCGAGCAGCTGGTGCGCGAGGATTAATGGTGGACTTTTGCCGCTCACGGCTGGCCGTAGCGGCGGATTCAATGCAATAGACTGAGAAATAGAAGATGAAACACAGGGTCAAACACATTCATTTTGTGGGTATCGGTGGCGTCGGGATGTGCGGTATTGCCGAGGTTTTGCTTAACCTCGGGTATACCGTTACCGGTTCGGATATGGCCGAGAATAGTGCGACCCAGCGCCTGAGCCTGCAGGGGGCGCGTATTTTCTTCGGTCATGACGAGCAGCATATGCTCGATGCGGATGTGGTGGTGACCTCGACTGCGGTCAAGGCCGACAATCCCGAAGTGCTGGCGGCCAAGGCGCGCCATATTCCGGTCATTCCGCGCGCACTGATGCTGGCCGAGCTGATGCGTTTCAAACAGGGCATCGCCATTGCCGGTACCCACGGCAAGACCACGACCACCAGTCTGACCGCCTCCATTCTGGGTGCGGCCGGCCTTGACCCGACTTTCGTTATCGGCGGCAAGCTGACCGCCGCCGGCACCAATGCGCGTCTGGGTTCGGGCGACTATCTGGTGGCCGAAGCCGACGAGTCCGATGCTTCTTTCCTCTATCTGTCGCCGGAAATGGCGGTCGTCACCAATATCGACGCCGACCATATGGACACTTACGACCATAGTTTCGACAAGCTCAAGCAGGCATTTGTCGACTTTTTGTCGCGCCTGCCCTTCTATGGCCGCGCCGTCCTGTGCATAGACGATGCCAATGTGCGCGAGATCCTGCCGCGGGTGACGCGTCCGGTCACGACCTATGGCATTGATAGCAGTGATGCCGATATCCGCGCTGAAAATGTGCGTGCGGCCGGTCCGTGCATGCACTTTGATGTGGTGGTGAAAGGTGAGAGCGGGCAACGCTTTGCCGTCGAGCTCAATACCCCGGGCCACCATAATGTGCTGAATGCTTTAGCTGCGATCGCGATCGCGCTAGAATGCGGCGCCAGCGTCGAGTCCATCCAGCAGGGTCTGGCCGGTTTTGCCGGTGTCGGCCGTCGCTTCCAGCGCTACGGTGAAATACCGGCGCAAGGCGGCGGCAGCTACACCCTGGTTGATGATTACGGCCACCACCCGGTGGAGATGGCCGCTACCCTCGCTGCCGTACGCGGCGCCTTCCCGACACAGCGTCTGGTGCTGGCTTTCCAGCCGCACCGCTATACCCGTACCCGCGATCTGTTCGAAGATTTTGCCTCCGTCCTGTCCGGTGTGGATGCGCTCTTGCTGGCGGAGGTCTACGCCGCCGGTGAAACGCCGATTGTGGCGGCCGATGGCCGTGCACTGGCACGCGCCGTGCGGGTGGCCGGCAAGGTCGAGCCCTTGTTTGTCGCCGATATTGCCGATATGCCGGAAACCATCACCGGTTTTGCCCGTGATGGCGATGTGGTCATCACCATGGGTGCGGGCTCCATCGGTGCGGTACCGGGCAAGCTGGTCGCCGCTTGCAAGTAAACGTGCCTGTTTTAAAGACGGGCTAAAAGTCAGTATTCAGGATTCAAAGACATGCAGCAGTTTGGCAAAGTAGCAGTGATGATGGGGGGCAAGTCCTCCGAGCGGGAAGTGTCCCTGATGAGCGGCAACGGCGTGCTGGCCGCACTCAAGTCGCGTGGCGTGGATGCGCATGCTTTCGATCCGGCCGACAAACCCTTGTCGGCACTCAAGGATGAGGGCTTTGCCCGGGTATTCATCGCCCTGCATGGCCCATTTGGCGAAGACGGCACGCTGCAAGGCGCGCTGGAAACGCTGCATATTCCGTATACCGGTTGCGGCGTGATGGCCTCGGCCATCGGCATGGACAAGTGGCGCACCAAGCTGTTGTGGCAGGGTGCAGGCCTGCCCATTCCCGCGTTCGAGATGCTGGACGAGAACAGCGACTTTGCCGCGGTCGAAGCGCGTCTGGGATTGCCGCTCTTCGTCAAGCCGGCGACCGAAGGCTCCAGCATCGGGGTGATCAAGGTCAAACAGGCAGGCGACTTGGAGGCGGCTTACCGCGAAGCGCAGAAATTCGATCCGCTGGTACTGGCCGAGCAGTTTATCGGTGGCGGCGAGTACACCTGCGCCATTATCGATGGCGAAGCCTATCCGACCATCAAGATCGAGCCGGCAACTGAGTTTTACGATTACCAGGCCAAGTATTTCCGTGACGACACCGTCTACCGCTGCCCGTCGGGTCTGGATGAGGTCACCGAGGCGCAAGCCCGTGCGCTTTGCCAGAAGGCTTTTCGCGTACTGGGTGGGCGCGGCTGGGGTCGGGTCGATTTCCTGATGGATGAGGCCGGCGGCATCTATTTGCTGGAAGTGAATACCGCTCCGGGCATGACCAGCCACAGTCTGGTGCCGATGGCGGCACGGGTGCAGGGCTTGTCGTACGAGGATTTGTGCGTACAAATCCTAGCGGCGGCCCATGTGGGATAACCACAGGGCTCTGGGGGCCGTCGCAACCTGCCTGAACTGGCTTGCCGTATTGGCGCTGCTGTTTGCCGGGGGTTTTTATCTGGTGCATTCGCCGCTGTTTCCGGTGCGCAAGATCAATATTCAGGGGCAGATGGCGCGTGTGACGCCGGTGCAGTTGCGTTATATCGCCGAAAACGAGCTAAGCGGCACGTTTTTTACCGTGGATATTGACCAGACGCGCGCGGCTTTCGGCAAGCTGCCCTGGGTGCGCGAGGCTCAGGTGCGGCGGCGCTGGCCGGATCAGCTCGATATTATGGTGCTGGAGCACAAGGCGCTGGCGCGCTGGGGTGAAAATGGCCTGATCGGTACCGATGGCCAGTGGTTTGATGCCGCCAGCGACCAGAGCCTGCCGGTGCTGTTCGGGCCGCAAGGCAGCGAAGGCGAAATGGCTCAGGCGCTGGCGCGTTTCAGCAAGGCACTGGAGCCCAGCGGCTTGAAGCCGCTGCGTTTGTGGATGAATGAGCGTCGCGCCTGGCGCGTCGAGCTGGATAACGGCGTTGTGCTGGAGTTGGGGCGCGGCGCTGTGGACGAACGGATACACCGTTTCGCCCAAAACTGGAAGACTACGCTGTCTGACTTGCCTTATCAGGTAGACACCGTAGATTTGCGTTACCCTAACGGATATGCCGTAAAGATGCCTGATTACAAGGCACCTGCGGCAAAGTAAAACAGCCATAGCAGTCCCGCGGAGCTTACAGGTGAGTAAACCCAAAGAGAGCAAGAACATGCTGGTCGGCCTTGATATCGGGACATCGAAGATCGTCGCGATCGTGGCCGAGGTACTGGATGATGGCCAGCTGAATATTATCGGGATGGGGCAGACGCCGTCCAAAGGCCTCAAGCGCGGCATGGTGGTGAATATCGAGCACACCGTGCAGGCGATTCAGCGCGCGCTGGAAGAGGCTGAGCTGATGGCCGACTGCAAGATAAATGAAGTCTTTACCGGCATCGCTGGCAGCCATATCAAGAGTGTCAATTCGCACGGCATGGTGGCGATCAAGGACCGCGAAGTTACCAAGATGGATATCGATCGCGTGATCGAGACTGCGCGTGCGGTGACGATCCCGCCCGACCATCAGGTGCTGCACATCCTGACCCAGGAATACAGTATCGACGGCCAGGAAGGCGTGCGCGAACCTTTGGGCATGAGCGGCGTGCGTCTGGAGACGCGTGTGCATATTGTTACCGGCGCGGTGTCTGCCGCCCAGAACGTGGCCAAATGCGTGCGCCGCTGCAGTCTGGAAGTGTCGGATCTAGTCTTGCAGCCTATGGCGTCGGCGATTGCCGTTTTGTCGGAAGACGAAAAAGACCTGGGTGTGTGCCTGATCGATATTGGCGGCGGCACCACCGATATTGCCGTTTATACCAATGGCGCGATCCGCCATACGGCGGTGATTCCGATTGCCGGCGATCAGGTGACAAACGATATCGCCATGGCGCTGCGCACACCGACCAAGGAAGCGGAAGAAATCAAGATTCAGCATGGCGTGTGTCTGGTTTCCATGGCCGACCCTGCGCAGATGATAGAAGTGCCCGGCGTGGGTGAGCGCGGACCGCGCCAGATGTCGCGTGCGACGCTGGCCGAGGTGGTCGAGCCTCGGGTTGAGGAGCTGTTCCAGCTGGTACAGCAGGAATTGCGCCGCTCCGGCTTCGAAGATATTTTGTCTTCCGGCATCGTTCTGACCGGCGGCGCCAGCCTGATGCCGGGCATGGTCGAACTGGCAGAAGAAATTTTCCACATGCCGGTGCGTGTCGGTGTGCCAAAATATGTAGGTGGATTAGCTGAAGTGGTTAAAACACCACGATTCTCTACCGGTGTCGGTTTGCTGTTGTACGGCAAGGAGCAGCTATCGCTGACGCGCTCCCCGCTTAAGCTGGAGAGCGCCGGCGTAGGACAGTTTTTTGGAAAAATGAAGGCTTGGTTCGCGAATAGCTTCTGAACCGGGTCCACGGGTTTAATACGCTCATCTTTGAGTTCGAGGAGAGAGAAATGAGCAATATGGTTTTTGAGGTGATCCAGGATTCCGCATCCGACGCCGTGATCAAGGTGATCGGTGTGGGTGGGGGTGGTTGTAACGCCATCGACAATATGATCAGCAATAAAGTGGTCGGCGTCGAATTCATCTGTGCCAATACCGATGCACAAACCCTCAAGCGCAATCAGGCACCACAGAAACTGCAGCTGGGTCTGAGCCTGACCAAGGGTCTGGGGGCCGGTGCCAATCCGGAAGTCGGCCGCAATGCCGCGCTGGAAGACCGCGACCGCATTACCGAAATGCTCAAGGGCGCACATATGGTGTTTATCACCGCCGGCATGGGTGGCGGTACCGGCACCGGTGCCGCGCCTGTTGTCGCCGAAGTGGCCAAGGATCTGGGCATTCTGACCGTCGGTGTGGTGACCCGCCCGTTCGAGCATGAAGGCAAGCGTACCAAGGTCGCGCAGCAGGGTATCGAAGAGCTGAAAAAGCATGTCGATTCGCTGATCGTGATTCCGAACGAAAAGCTGATGGAAGTGCTGGGTGAGGACATCACCATGCGTGAAGCCTTCCGCGCCGCCGATGATGTGCTTAAAGGTGCGGTGGCCGGTATCGCCGAAGTGATTACCTGCCCGGGCGTGATCAACGTCGACTTTGCCGACGTGCGTACGGTGATGGGCGAGATGGGTCTGGCCATGATGGGCTCGTCCAGCGCCTCCGGCCTGGATCGCGCGCGCATCGCGGCCGAGCAGGCGGTAGCCAGCCCGCTGCTGGACAATATCACGCTGGATGGCGCGCGCGGCGTGCTGGTCAATATCTCGACCGCACCGGGCTGCCTGAAAATGAGCGAGTACCGCGAAATCATGGCCATCGTGCGCCAGTATGCGGATGAAGACGCGCAGGTTAAATTCGGCACCGCCGAAGTCGACGACATGCCGGAAGACGCGATCCGCGTCACGCTGATCGCCACCGGCCTTGGCCAGAAGAAGGTGCAGCGCGAAGAGCGTCCGGAGTACATCAAGATCGTCAAGACCGGTACCGATGATTTTGCCCCCTATGCCGATAGCGATCCGCTGGGTGGCGTGACCCGCCGTACCCGCCGCGCACCGGCCTCGACCGACTTCTCCAATCCCGAAGTGGGCGACAGCTACGATATCCCGACCTTTTTGCGCAAACAGGCAGACTGATAGCGGTAGCCTATTGGACGGTGTGGAGGAATCAACTGGCCTGCGCGAGTCGCTGTGCTAGACTTTCGCCCGTCCAAACTGCAATAAAAGGCGAAACATGATCTTGCAAAGAACGCTGGCGCAAGCGGTCACGGCGACCGGCGTCGGTCTGCATTCCGGTGAACGGGTGAAACTGACCCTGCGCCCGGCCGCGCCGGATAGCGGCATCGTGTTTCGCCGTACCGACCTTGATCCTGTTGTCGATGTCCGTGCCGAGCCTGCGCTGGTCAACGATACGCGCCTCTCCTCGACGCTGGTGACCGATACCGGCGTGCGTATCGGCACGATCGAGCATCTGATGTCGGCTTTTGCCGGCCTGGGCATAGATAATCTGGTGATTGAAGTGACCGCAGCGGAAATGCCCATCATGGATGGCTCTGCTGCGCCCTTTATCTATCTCTTGCAAAGTGCCGGCATTGTCGATCAGGCCAAGCCCAAGCGCTTTATCCGCGTCAAGCAGCCGATAGAGGTGGTCGAGGGCGATAAGTGGGTCAAGCTTGAGCCGTATGCGGGTTTTTCCGTCGAGTTGTCGATAGAGTTCAATCATCCGGCTTTCAACCGTGCGCCGCAGCAGGTCAGGATAGATTTTTCCGGCCATTCCTATATCGATGAAATCTCGCGTGCGCGTACCTTCGGTTTCATGCACGAAGTCGAGTATATGAAGAGCCAGGGTCTGGGACTGGGTGGCAATCTCAATAACGCCATCGTGATCGATGACGAGTATGTGCTTAACCCGGAGGGGCTGCGTTTCCCCGACGAGTTTGTGCGCCACAAGATTCTGGATGCCATTGGCGATTTGTATATCGTCGGTCACCCGCTGATCGCGGCCTTCTCCGGCCACAAGTCCGGCCATGCGATGAATAATGCCTTGCTGCGCAAGCTGCTGGCCACGCCAAGTGCGTGGGAGTTTGTCAGCTTTGCCGACGCCATCGATGTGCCTTCCAGCTTCCACCGCCTGCCTCTGGCCGAGTAAACCGTGTTCGGCTTGCTGCGCCTGTGGCTGATCGGCCTGGTTCTGTTTCTGGGCTGGGCCATCCTGAGCTACAAGCTGACGGGCAACCGCGCCTATCTGATGAAAGCTCGCGCCGCCTGGCGCGGCTCGCTCTACTTTGCCTGCGCCATTTTTGCCATCTGGCTGCTGCTCAGGCTATTGAGATAAGCCGCCGGCTTATCCGGTTGCCGCTTGCAGTTTTTTGGCCTTCTCCGCTGCTGCCAGCAGTACGCCACTGATAATCAGCGCGCCGCCCAGCACTTGGGTCGCACTGAGCATCTCTCCCAGAAAGGCAGCGGCCAGCAGCAGGGTAAACAGCGGCTCGCTGGTGGACAGCAAGGAGGCGCGGCTGGCGCCGACCCGCGCCATGCCGGCAAGAAAGAGCGCGGTGGCGGCGACGGTCGATACGCCAGCCAGTAGCACCACGCCCAGCCAGCCGCTGGCGGATGCCGGCAACTGCAAATCCTGCCCCAGAAGCTGCAGCAGTGCATTGCTGGCCGCACCCGAGGCCATGACCACGGTGGTGGCGGCAAGCGGATGGACACGCCAGGCGTAACGCCCGCCGGTGATGACATAGGCTGCATAAAACAGTGCCGACCCCACGCCCAGCAGCACACCGGACAAAGCCCCCGATAATGCACCGCCCACGGTAATGGCCATACCCAGCGAAGACAGCAGCAGCGCTGCCATGCGCGTGCGGCTTAAGTGCTCGCCAAACAGCAAGGCGGACAGCAGCAGCACCAGCGCAGGGTAGAGATAGAGCAGCAGCGACACCGTACCGGCCGGTACGGTCTTGAGTGCGGCAAAGAAGCATAGCGACATGCCGCTATAGCCGATGGCGCCCATCGCGATCAGTGCCAGCAAGGTGCGGCCGCGCGGCAGTGCCAGCTTTTGCCAGTGCATCCAGAGCATCAGCGCGACGGCTGACAGGGCAAAGCGCAGGAACACCATGCTGGCGCTGTCGACGCCATCTGCGCGCGCCATCCGGGCAAAAACCGGGATGGCACCATAGCAGGCACCCGCCAGTACCACCAGCAAAGCGCCTTTTTGGGAGGGAGGCATAGCAATCCGTTCAGCGAAGCGTGAGGCGGATTCTAAACCCGTTCTATCCTATGTGCATTTTTATTGCGGCTTTACGGATGCTTGCGGATGTAGTCGAGCGTGGCTTCTACCGAGCGGCGCGGCGTGCCGCCATCACACAACAGGTCTTTCAGGGCGCGCCTGACATTGTCTTCGCGCCGTATCGGCCGCCAGACAGGCTTCATCGATACGATCCAGCTTTGGCCCACGGTGTCGGCAAAGGCGTAGCTGCGTACGTCCTGCGTCTGGCAGCGCATGCCTTCGCGGCTGATATTGCTGACGCCGCCGGGCGTCAGTACGCGCAAGCTGTAGCGCACCACGCCGTCGTTGCCCAGGGAGAGTGATTTGGCATCCAGCGCCAGCTGGTTGCGTTCCAGATTGCCGCCGCTGAAGTCCAGCCACTCGGGTGCTTTCGGATAGGCGGGCAGGGCTTCTTCCTGTTCGGCCCACGGCGTTTCATCGTCGAAGGCATTGGCGGTCGTGCGCTTGAAGTGGGCATTGTTATCGCTACCGGCAACAACAGTACCGGTCAGGGTCAGCAGCATCAGGCTAAGCAGGGTTTTCTTCACAAACGGGTTTCCTGTAGTTCGGGTCGGGGCGCAGCGTGAAATGGCGGGTCTGGCCGCCGCTGCCGCCGGGGAGGCGTGTTAATTCACTCAGGCTGATATCACCACGCGCTTGGGCAACGAGCAGGGTCGAGCTGCGCGTGCCGTAGTCGCGACCGCTAATCAGTACCGGTGCCAGCATTTTTTCCAGCGCAAGACCGACGCCGGTATTGGGCAGCTCGGCATTGGCCGGTAGGTGGCGGTCTCCCAGCCAGCCAAATGCAGTCGCCGCATCCGGTGCTCGCTGGCAGGCCTGCAACTCTTCCGCCAGGCGCCGGCATTTGGGCCATGGCGTATCCAGCGTGGCATTGGACAGGGTGTGGATGCCCGGCGTGAGCCGGCTCAAGCGATCGTGCTGGCTGTTGTAGTGGTAGAGGTCGCGCAGCTCGCCAAACAAGAGATTGAAAGGCGCATAGTCGCCACGCTCTTGCGACAGCAGCCGGGCAAAAGCCGGTGCGCTGTGCGCGCCGGCAATAAAGCGCGTGACCAGTTCACCGCGCGAGCGTATGCCCGAATGCGGCCGGCCGGTGCGTACATTGGTAATGGCGGCAAAGCGGCCGCGTTTGTCCAGCGCCAGCCAGCTGCCGCCGGCCACCAGATCGCGCCCGCCTAAAATATCGGGCGCATCATCCCACCACGCCAGCGGCGCCGAGGCGCGCGCATAGGCTTCATCGCGGTTGGCGATCAGCACCAGAGGGCCTAGCAAGCGGGTCTGGTAGGCAAGAGCAATGACACACATGGCAGGGGTCGCGTTAAAATGGCGTTCTCATTGTACCGTGAATGACCCAGGGACCGCCTTATGCCGATAGCCAAATCGCTCGACCTCTCCGGCCTCAATTGCCCCTTGCCCATTTTGCGCGCCAAAAAAGGGCTGGCCGATATGGAGTCCGGCACCCTGCTGGAAGTGATCGCCACCGACCCCGGCGCCCCGCGCGACTTCGAAGCCTTTTGCCGCCAGACCGGCAATGCGCTGGAAAGCTCGGAAACCACGCCCGAGGGCAAGTTCCGCATGGTATTGCGCCGCAAATAGGGGATCGGGGAGCCGGGAGCGGTGAGCCGAGCCCAATCCCCTATCCCTAATCCCTAATCCCTAATCCCGAGAGCCCCCATGCACACTCTGACCCTGATCCGCCCCGATGACTGGCATCTGCATGTACGCGATGGCGAAGGCCTGGCTGCCGTTCTGCCTGATACCTGCCGCCAGATGGGCCGCGCCATCATCATGCCCAACCTCAAGCCGCCGGTGACCACGGTCGAACTGGCTGCCGCCTATCGTGCGCGCATTCTGGCTGCGCGTCCGGCTGGCTCGAACTTCGAGCCTTTGATGACGCTGTATCTGACCGACAATACTTCGCCCGATGAAATCCGTCGTGCCAAGGCTTGCGGTTTCGTACTCGGGGTCAAGTTGTATCCGGCTGGTGCCACCACCAATTCCGATGCCGGCGTGTCGTCGATAGACAAGGCCATGCCGGCGCTGGAAGCGATGGCCGAAGTGGGGCTGCCGCTGTTGGTGCATGGTGAAGTGACCGATGGCACCATCGATATTTTCGACCGCGAGGCGGTGTTTATCGAGCAGGTATTTGCGCCGCTGATCGCGCGCCTGCCGACGCTGAAAGTCGTGTTCGAGCACATTACCACCCAGCAGGCGGCCGAATATGTTGCCGCCGCACCGGCCAATATCGCCGCCACCATTACCGCGCACCACCTGCTGATGAACCGCAATGCGCTGTTTATCGGCGGTATCCGTCCGCATCACTACTGCCTGCCGGTACTGAAGCGCGAGATCCACCGTCAGGCGCTGGTCAAGGCGGCGACTTCGGGCAGCAGCAAATTCTTCCTCGGCACCGACAGCGCACCGCACGCGCGCCACGCCAAGGAAGCGGCTTGCGGTTGTGCCGGCATGTATACGGCGCATGCGGCGATCGAACTGTACGCCGAAGCCTTCGAGGCGGCCGGTGCGCTGGACAAGCTGGAAGCCTTTGCTTCGCTTAACGGCCCTGGCTTTTATGGCTTGCCGGCCAATAGCGACACCATTACCCTGGTGAAGGAAGACTGGACCGTACCGGCGACCCTGGCCTATGGCGACGACACCCTGGTGCCGCTGCGTGCCGGTGAGGTGATTGGGTGGAAGATGGCGTAATACCCGGGATCGGGGACTCGGGATTCGGGATTCGGGATCAGGGGGCACTTGACGTGGCTACGGTTTTTTCACCACGCTGAAATCGGCTCCCGGCTCCCGGCTCCCGGCTCCCGGC
>NZ_WSSB01000004.1:131273-262297 GCF_009831765.1 Craterilacuibacter sinensis
CCGGCTCCCGGCTCCCGGCTCCCGGCTCCCGGCTCCCGCCCTTTCATTAATAAGTATTAAACCCCGCCCTCTGCTCCGCCCACCTGTCTTATCATGCAAGCTAATTATTTTGCCTGCGTGCCCTTATGAAACTCCTTGTTCCCCTTCTGGCCCTGTGCCTGCTGGCTGCCTGTTCCGGCGGCGAATCCTCCGCTTCTGCCCGCAAGGGCCCGCCGCCGGTGGCGATCAGTTCGACCGTACTCGCGGTGCAGCCGTTATCCGAAACTGTGCGCGCCTGGGCCGAGGTCGAGTCGGCGGTGGCGCCCGAAGTGGCGGCGGAAGTCAGTGGCCGTGTCGCGCGGGTGCTGGTTGATGTTGGGCAGCAGGTGAAAGCGGGGCAGGCGCTGGCCGAAATCGAGCCGGGCAATCTGAATGATGCGCGTCTGGCGGCCGAGGCCGAGGCGGCGCGCTATCAGGCCTTGCTGGCCGAGCAGCAGGCCACGGTCAGCCGCAATCAGGCACTGGTGAAGCAGGGCTTTATTTCGGCGGCGGCGCTGGACGCTTCCATGTCGCAACGCGATGCGCTGCAAAAACAGCTGGCCGCAGCGCAGGCGCAAGCCAGCAGCAAGGGGCGCGATGCCGCGCGCGCGGTGATCCGTGCGCCGGTGGGTGGCGTCGTCGAAGCACGCGCCATCAGCGCCGGTGACTATGTCAATCCGGGCAAGGTGGCATTCAGCCTCAACGCATCCGGCAGCCGGCGCGTGCGTCTGGCGCTGGGCGGGGCGGCGGGAGACCGTCTGCAGCGCGGTATGGAAGTCGCGCTTGGCAATGGTACGCATCAGCTGAAAACCCAGATCAGCGAAGTGCGCGCCGGGCTGGATGCGGCCAGCCGGGCGCGCATCGCCTGGGCTGATCTGCCGGCGGATGCGCCATGGCGGGTGGGGGATGCGCTGGATGCCGAGATCTCGCTGGCGCAGCGCAGCGCCCTGGCGCTGCCGGCGCAGGCGGTCATCGAGCGTCCGGCCGGCAAGGTGGTATATGTGGTGGTCGCGGACAAGGCCGAAGAGCGCAAGGTGGTCACCGGCATGGTGAGCGGCGACCGTATCGAGATCCTGTCCGGGCTTAAGGCCGGCGACAAGGTGGTGGTGGATGGTGCCGGCTTCCTGTCCGATGGTGCTGCGGTGCGTGATGCGGCTGCCCGTGGCAAGCCGGGCGCGAAAGGAGCGGGCGCATGAGCTGGATTGCGCTGTTTGTCCGCCGTCATGTGCTGAGCTTCGTGCTGTCGGCCGTGATCGTGCTGTTCGGTGTGGTGGCCTACCAGAAAATCGGCGTGGACCGTTATCCCGCCATCGAGCAGCCGACGCTGACGGTGAGCACCTCGCTGGATGGGGCTACGCCGGCGGTGATGGATCAGAGTGTGACCCAGGTGATCGAGTCGGCAGTGAATAGTGTGCCCGGCATTGATACGCTGGAGTCCACGTCCAGCCCGGGGCGCTCGCAGGTCAAGATCACCTTTAACCTCGACAAGGATATCGACGTCGCCTTTAACGAGGTGCAGTCCAAGCTGGAGCGGGCACGGCGCCGTTTGCCGGACGAGGCCGATGCGCCGGTAGTGTCCAAGACCGATGCCGGTGCCAGCCCGATTATGTGGCTGACGCTGACCGGCGACCGCACCGAGCGCGACCTGTACCAGTTTGCCAATAATGTGGTGCGCAAACAGCTGGAATCTATCGACGGCGTGGGCGAGGTGGCCGTGCGCGGTCGCGGCGAGCGGGTGATACGCATCGAGCTTGAGCCGCAGCAACTGGCCGCTTACAAACTGTCGGCGCAGGATGTGAAAGACGCGCTTAAGCGCGAACACCGGCAGGATGCCGGCGGCTATCTGGAGGCGGGGCCGCGCGAATTTTTGGTTGATCTGGACCAGGAATTCCACTCGGTGTCCGCACTTAAGGGTCTGGTAATCGGCTGGCGCGGCGAAGCGCCGGTCAAGCTCTCCGATGTGGCGCAGGTGATGGACAGCGAAGGCGATGTGCGCAGCCTGGCGCGGCGCAATGGCGAACCGGCGGTCAGCATCGGCATCTCGCGCATTCCCAACACCAATACCGTTGCCATTGCCGACGAGGTATTGCGCCGGCTGGATACGCAGATCCGCCCGACCCTGCCGCCGGGGCTCAAGCTGACGGTGACGTCGAATACCGCCAGCTTTATCAATGAAATGGTCGGCGCGCTCAAAGACCATCTGGTCGAGGGCACGATACTGGCGGGCCTGGTGGTATGGGGCTTTTTGCGTAACTGGCGCGCCACCCTGATTGTGTCGCTGGCGATTCCGGTGTCGCTGCTGGGCGCGGTCGCGCTGATGTATTTCATGGGTTACACCTTCAACACCATTACGCTTTTGGCGCTGCTATTGCTGATCGGCGTGGTGGTAGACGACGCCATCGTGGTGCTGGAGGCGGTGCATAGGCGCGAGGAAGCAGGCGAAGCACCGGAAGAGGCGGCGATACACGGCACCAGCGAGGTGGTGTTTGCCGTGGTAGCGGCGACGCTGTCCTTGGTGGCGATCTTCATGCCGGTGGTGTTCCTGACCAGTACCGTCGGGCGGCTATTTTCTACCTTTGCCGTGGTGGTGAGTTTCGGCGTGCTGGTGTCGTTGCTGGTGTCGGTGACGCTGACGCCCATGTTGTGTTCGCGTTTTCTTAAGGCCGAGCCGTCGCACGGACCGGTGTACCGCTTTTTCGAGCGTGGTTTTGTCGCACTGGAAAATACCTACCGCCGCCTGCTGGCCTGGTCGCTGGCGCACCGCGGCAAGGTCTTGTCCGCCTCGCTCTTGCTGGTGGTAGCGGGCTTTGCCATCGCGCTGCTGCTCAAGGGCGAGCTCTACCCCGAAGAAGACGAAGGCCGCTTCATGCTGTCGCTGAAGACGCCGATAGGCTCCAGCGTGGCGTATACCGATGCACGCACGCGCGACGTCGAGAAGAAACTGCTGGCCCTGCCCGAAGTCGACAATGTGCTGGCTATCGTCGGCGGCTTTGGCGGGCGCTCGGGCAACGAGACCATGATGATGGTCGGCCTTAAACCGGTGGCCGAGCGTAGCCAAAGCCAGAGCGAAGTGATCGGGGCGGTGCGCAAACAGATGGGCAGCGTGCCGGGCGTGCGCGTATCGGCCTTCCCCTTCCCGCGCGTGGGCGAGAGCCGCGGCGGCAAGCTGCAGTTTGCCGTAGTCGGCCCCGAGCTTGGCCAGATCCAGCGCATCAATGACGCGCTGGTGGGCGAGCTGACCGCCATTCCCGGCATAGGCCGGCCCGATGTCGGCAGTGAAAGCCAGCTGCCTATGCTGGCGGTTCAGGTCAAGCGCGAGGCAGCCGCCCGTGCCGGCCTCTCCACCCAGCAGGTACTGGCGGCAGTGAATCTGCTGACGGCCGGCAGCAATGCCGCACAATTCTCCGACGGAGACGGCGAGCGCTACGATATCCGTGTCAAGGCGGCAACGGGCAGTCTGAACCGTGCCGCTGATCTGGAGTCGGTCTATTTGCGCAACAATCTGGGCGAGCAGGTGCCGTTGTCCAGCGTGGCTGAAATCAAGCCTACGCTTGGCCCGACCCAGATCGAGCGCATGGCGCTGATGTATTCGGTTGGCCTGTCTGCTTCTCCGTCCATGCCGCTGGCCGAGGCGATGAGTGTGGTACAAGCGGTGGCGCAGCCGTTATTGCCACCGGGCTACCGCATCGAATTCAAGGGGGAGGCGCGCGAGCTGGGGCGCTCCGGCGGTGAACTGGCGATGGTGTTCGTGCTGGCCAGCCTGATGCTGTATCTGATTCTGGCCGCGCAGTTCAACAGCTTCGTGCAGCCGGCGCTGATCATGCTGGCCGAACCGCTGGCGCTGGTGGGCGGTCTGGCGGCGCTCTGGCTGGCCGGGCAGACGCTGAATGTGTATTCGGTGATCGGTCTGGTGCTGTTGATCGGTCTGGTGGCCAAGAACGCGATTTTGCTGGTCGATGTGACCAACCAGTACCGCGCGCGCGGCATGGCAGTGGATGAAGCCTTGCAAACCAGCTGTCCGGTGCGGCTGCGTCCGGTGCTGATGACCTCGTTTACCGTGGTGCTGGCCATGTTGCCGGCCGCCCTGGGCTTCGGCGCCGGTGCCGCCACCAACGGCCCGCTGGCGGTAGCGGTGATAGGCGGCATGATCAGCTCGACCCTGTTGACCCTGCTGGTGATCCCGGCGGCTTATTCATGGGTGGAAAGCGCCTTGGCGCGGCGCAATGTGAAATAAAAAGTCATACCTTGATGCAGTGTTGCAACAATATTTCAAGTGGGTACTTGAATGGCTTGTTTTGACGTGCGCATAATCGGCGTCATGTCAGACCCCTTAGCTGGGTCGGGCGCCATTTTGCAAACCCGAGCAGCAGACCGGGGCAACACCTCAAGGAGAAACCGAGTATGACTTTCAAGCTATCGCGTAGCGCCATTTCCGCATCCGTGCTGCTGGCCTTGGCCAGCGGCGCAGCCTTTGCCGCCAAGGTGCCGGCCGGTACCGCACTTGCCGCCAAGCAGGAGCTGATCCGCAACAACGGCTCCGAAACCGAAACGCTGGACCCGGCAGTGGCCGAGTCGGTTGGCGCCAACAACCTGACGCGCGACCTGTTTGAAGGCCTGACTGCAACCGACGCCGACGGCAAGGTCGTACCGGGCGTAGCCGAGAGCTGGAAGCAAGTGAATCCGACGACCTGGGTCTTCAAGCTCAGGAAGAATGCCAAGTGGAGCAATGGCGAGCCGGTGGTGGCGTCCGACTTTGTTTACGGCTGGCAGCGTTTCATCGATCCAAAAACCGCCTCGCCTTATGCCTCGACCTATGGCGCCTTTATCCTGAACGGTATCGAAGCGTCCGAAGGCAAGAAAGCCCCGTCCGAACTGGGCGTGAAAGCCATCGACAAATACACGCTGGAAGTGAAGACCCCGTATCCGGTCGCCTTCCTGCCTGACGTCGTGTCCAACCTGAATCTGGGCCCGGTGAACAAGGCCGCTATCGAGAAATACGGCAAGGAATGGACCAAGCCGGGCAAGCTGGTGTCTAACGGCGCTTTCGTGCTGAAAGACTGGCAGGTCAACTCCAAGGTCGTGATCGAGAAGAACCCGCAGTACTGGGATAAGGGCAATGTGCAGCTGACCAAGGTCACTTATCTGCCTGTCGAAGACGGTTTTGCCGACGTGAAACTGTTCCAGTCGGGCGAGAACGACTGGGTCTACCAGCTGCCGCCAGCGACCTACGAGAAGTACAAGCAGGAGCTGCCAAAAGACATCCGCAACGCGCCTATGCTGGGCCTGCGTTACTACTCTTTCAACGTCAAGGATCCGGTGATGAAGGACAAGCGCGTGCGTCAGGCGCTGTCCATGGTGATTGACCGTGACCTGCTGGCCCAGAAAATCACCGCCGATGGCCAGGTGCCTGCTTACGGCGTGATCGTGCGCGGTACTGCCGGCGCCGACGTGACCGCTTACGAGTGGGCGAAGTGGCCGATGGCCAAGCGCGTGGAAGAAGCCAAGAAGCTGCTGGCCGCTGCCGGCGTCAAGCCAGGCTCCAAGATCAAGTTCACCTACAACACCTCCGAATACCACAAGAAGATGGCGATCTTTGCCGCTTCCGAGTGGAAGTCCAAGCTTGGCCTGAATACCGAGATGGAAAACATGGAGTTCAAGGTCTTGCTGAAGAAGCGCCACGACGGCGACTTCCAGATCGCGCGTAACGGCTGGGTGGCTGACTACAACGATGCGACCACCTTCCTCACCCTGGTGCAGTGTGGTTCCGACCAGAACGACAACGGCAACTGCAACCCGAAAGCGGAAGAGCTGATCAAGCAGGGCAACCAGAGCACCGACCCTGCCAAGCGCAAGGCCGCTTTGACTCAGGCCGCCAAGATGATCATGGACGACTACCCGATGCTGCCGCTGTTGCAGTACACGGTGCCGCGCCTGGTCAAGTCCTATGTTGGCGGCTACTCGACCAAGAACCCGATGGACCGCTATCGCAGCAAGGATATCTACATCATCAAGCACTAAGTCCGTGAGCTGATGTTGATGGCGGGCCGGCGCTGCGGTGTCCGGCCCGCCTTGTTCCATGCCTATGCCAACGATTGTCTTCTGCCCCCGTGCCCACAAGGCCAAGCGGTGTGCAAAGCGGAGCCTCTATCATGTGGTCCTATGTTTTCCGGCGCGTGCTGATGACGATACCGACCATTCTGGTCGTCATCACCGTCTGCTATCTGATGCTGCACCTGACCCCCGGCGGCCCGTTCGACACCGAGCGCAAGGTGTCCGAAGCCGTGATGGCCAATCTGCAGGCCAAATACCATCTCGACCTGCCCTTGTGGCAGCAATATCTCTATTACCTCAAGGGCCTGCTGCAGGGTGATCTGGGCGCGTCCTTCCGCTACGCCGACTGGAGCGTGAACGAACTGGTCGCCAAGGCGCTGCCGGTGTCGCTGACCATAGGCGGCGTATCACTGTTGATTTCCGTCGTGATCGGCGTGCTCCTGGGCACGGTCGCCGCGCTGCGCCAGAACAGTGCCATCGACTATCTGGTGATGCTGATCGGCAACCTGGGTAGTGCCTTCCCGTCTTTTGTTATCGGGCCGGTGCTGATTCTGGTGTTTGCGTTATGGCTGTCGTGGCTGCCGTCCGGCGGCTGGCAGGACTTCGAACTGCGCTATATGGTGCTGCCGATGGCGCTGCTGACCTTCATCAACGTCTCGACCATCGGTCGCGTGATGCGCGGCAGCCTGATCGAGGTGATGTCGAGCAACTTTATCCGCACCGCGCGCGCCAAGGGCCTGCCTACCCGCACCATCGTGCTCAGGCATGCGTTCAAGCCGGCCTTGATGCCGGTGGTGTCGGTGCTGGGGCCGCTGGCGATCTCGTCGATTACCGCGGCGGTGGTTACCGAGTCGGTGTTCTCCCTGCCCGGCATCGGCAAGCTGATCGTCAACGGCGCATCCAACCGCGACTACACGCTGGTGCTGGGGCTGGTGGTGCTGATTACCGTGCTGGCCGTGCTGCTCAACCTGCTGGTCGATCTGGCTTATGCCTTGCTCGACCCGAAAATCCGCTACTGAGCGAGGGCCTTATGTTGCTCAAGAACAAACAGAACGCCCTTGGCGACGCGCTGCTGGCTGCCGGCCTTGACGCGCTGCCGGTGGCCGGGCGCAGCCCGTGGCGCGACGCGCGCGAGCGCTTTTTTCGCAACAAGGCGGCGGTGGTCAGTCTGGTGCTATTGCTGCTGATCACGCTGGCGTGCGTGTTCGGCCCGATGCTGCTGCCGCACTCGTTTGACGACACCGACTGGGATGCGATGGCGCTGGCACCGACCTGGCAGAACATGCACCTGTTCGGCACCGACGAGCTGGGGCGTGACCTGCTGGTGCGCACGCTGATCGGCGGGCGCATCTCGCTGATGGTCGGCCTGCTGGCGACCATCGCCTCGGTCGCGATCGGCATTGCCTGGGGTGCGACTGCCGGCTTTATCGGCGGCCGGGTTGATACCCTGATGATGCGTCTGGTCGACATGATGTACGCGGTGCCTTACCTCTTGATCGCCATCCTGATGGTGACCCTGCTCGGTCGCGAGTTCTATCTGGTGGTGCTGACCATCACCGTATTCTCGTGGATGGACATGGCGCGCGTGGTGCGCGGGCAGACGCTGGCGATCAAGTCCAAGGAGTATATCGAGGCGGCACACGCCATCGGCGTGTCGACCCCGGCTATCATCTTCCGCCATATCGTGCCCAACCTCTTGGGCATCGTGGTGATCTACACCACGGTGACCGTGCCGGGCGTGATCCTGACCGAATCGGTGCTGTCCTTCCTTGGTCTCGGGGTGCAGGAGCCGATGACCAGCTGGGGCGTGCTGATCGAGGAGGGCACCGGGGTGATGGAAACCACGCCGTGGATGCTGCTGTTCCCCGGCGCACTGCTGTCGCTGACGCTGTATTGCGCCAACTATATCGGCGACGGCATGCGCGACGCGCTCGACCCCAAGGACCGCTGAGGAAGCATCATGAGTCTGTTGCAAGTCAATAATCTGGGCGTCGAGTTCCAGACCGGCGACGGCCCGGTATTCGCCGTCAACGGCGTCAGCTTTGCGCTGGAGCGCGGCCAGACGCTGGGCATCGTCGGCGAGTCCGGCTCGGGCAAGAGCCAGACCGTGCTGGCGATGATGGGCCTGCTGGCCAAGAACGGCCGCGCGACCGGCGAGGCGCTATACCACGGCCAGAACCTGCTGGCGATGAAAACGGCAGAGCTGAACAAGATACGCGGCAACCGCGTCGCGATGATCTTCCAGGACCCGATGACCTCGCTCAACCCTTATCTGACGGTAGAACGTCAGATGACCGAGGTGCTGCAGCTGCATAAGGGCATGAGCCGGCGCGATGCGAAAAAGCGCGCCATCGAGCTTCTGGACGCGGTGCGCATCCCCGAGGCGGCGCGGCGCATCGACATGTATCCGCATGAGTTCTCTGGCGGCATGCGCCAGCGCGTGATGATCGCGATGGCCTTGCTGACCGAGCCCGAGGTGCTGGTGGCCGACGAGCCGACCACCGCGCTGGACGTCACGGTGCAGGCGCAGATTCTCGCGCTGCTCAAGGAGTTGCAGCGCGACTTCGGCACCGCCATCGTGATGATCACCCACGATCTGGGCGTGGTCGCCGGCCTGTGCGAACAGGTGATGGTGATGTACGGCGGGCGGGTGATGGAGCAGGGCAGCGCCGACGAGATTTTCTACCGGCCTACCCACCCCTACACCATCGGCCTGCTGGGTGCCCTGCCGCGGCTGGATCACGACACCGCCGAACTGGTCAGTATCCCCGGCAACCCGCCCAATATGGCGCGTCTGCCCAAGGGCTGCCCGTTCAGCGAGCGCTGCAGCATGGCCGATGCGCGCTGCGCGGCCGAGTTGCCACCGCTGGCACCGGCCGGCGCCATCTTGCGCGCTTGCCACCGCGCGCCTGAACACGTGATGAAGCAAGGGGAGGCCATCCATGGCTGAAGCGCTATTGTCGGTACGCGATCTTAGGGTCAATTTCCAGATTACCCCGGCCGGTGCCTGGCCATGGACGGCGAAGAAGGATCTCAAGGCGGTAGGCGGCGTCAGCTTCGACCTTTATCCCGGCGAGACGCTGGGCGTGGTCGGTGAATCCGGCTGCGGCAAGTCCACGCTGGCGCGCGCCATTCTCAACCTGATTCCTGCGTCCAGCGGCGAAATCGTGTGGCTGGGCAAGACCCTGACCGGCGGCAGTACCCGCGACTGGCATGCGGTGCGCCGCGATATCCAGATGATTTTCCAGGACCCGCTGGCCAGCCTCGACCCGCGCATGACCGTCGCGCGCATCATCGGCGAGCCGCTCAAGGTGCACAGGCCGGAGCTGTCGGCCGACGAGGTGATGCAGCGGGTGCGGGCGATGATGAAGAAGGTGGGTCTGCGCGACGAGATGATCAACCGCTATCCGCACGAGTTTTCCGGCGGCCAGTGCCAGCGTATCGGTATTGCGCGTGCACTGATCCTCGAGCCCAAGCTGATTATTTGCGACGAACCGGTGTCGGCGCTGGATGTGTCGATTCAGGCACAGATCATCAATCTGCTGAAGTCCCTGCAGCAGGAAATGGGCTTGGCGCTGATCTTCATTGCCCACGATCTGGCGGTGGTCAAGCATATTTCCGACCGTATTCTGGTGATGTATCTGGGGCGCGAAATGGAACTGGCCGAGAAGTCCATGCTGTATGCCAAGCCCAGCCACCCCTATACCCGCGCCTTGCTGTCGGCTATTCCAGTGCCAGACCCTGCGCTGGAGCGCAAAAAGGAAGTGCGGCTGTTGCAAGGGGATATTCCAAGCCCGATCAATCCGCCATCCGGTTGCGTATTCCGCACCCGCTGCCCGGAAGCGCAGACGCGTTGCGCCCAAGAAGTGCCGGTATGGCGTACGCTGGACAACGGCACGCGCTGTGCCTGCCATTTCGCCGGCTGAGGGCGGGGAATAGGGCAAGCCGTTTTCGCCCGCTGTGCGGGCTCCTACGGCATTTCATATGTAGGAGCCCGCATGGCGGGCGATGTGATCTTGCCTGGATCTGAAGGGCGACCGCGATCCGTAAGCCGGGTGCTCCGTGCTACCGCTGCTGGCTTTGTTGCGTTCGAAATGCCGCGCCCTAGGCTTTTTTCGCCATCTCGCGCAGCGCATAAGCCGCCGCTGCCATGCCGAAGCTGGCGGTCACGGTCATGCTGGCGCCAAAGCCGGCACAGGACAGGCCCTGCGGGCCATTGCCTGAGGCGGCATCGCAGCTTTTGACTTCGGGATAGACCAGCTGCTCGGTCGAGTAGACGCAAGGCACGCGCAGCTTCTTGCCCGGCTCGCGGCTGAAACCGTGAAATTTCTTCAGGTTGTAGCGCAGCTTGGATAAAAGCGGGTCATAGGTCACGACCGACAGGTCGGCCAGACGGATCAGGGTCGGGTCCATCTGGCCGCCGGCACCGCCGGACACCACAAAGGGCTGGCGCTTTTTCACGCACCACGCCGCCATCGCGGTTTTGATGCGCAAGCCGTCCATGCAGTCGATCACAAAGTCGTAACCCTGCCCCAGCAGCGCATCCATATTATCTTCGCTGACAAAATCCTCGATCTCGTGCACGACACAAGCCGGGTTGATGGCGCGCACGCGCTCGGCCAGCGCCGTGACTTTGGCCATGCCGTAGTTGGGGTCGAGGGCCGGTAGCTGGCGGTTGGTGTTGGATTCGGCAATATTGTCCAGATCGATCAGGGTGAGCGTACCGATGGCGCTACGTGCCAGCGCTTCTACCGCCCACGAGCCTACGCCGCCGACACCGATTACGCAGACATGCGCGCCCTGAAAACGCGTCAGCGCGGCTTCGCCGTACAGGCGGGCAATGCCGCCAAAGCGGCGTTCAAGATCGGCGTCGTACATGGGTTTCTCCGCAGGGGCAAAGGCGCGAAGGATACGGCAAAGGCGGCGACTCGGCCAGCCAAGTGCCTGATTCATGGCAAGAGTTTGCCGTGTGACCTAGCCTTGAAGAAGTTCGCGGCATTTGCCGCCGGGCTAATGATTTTGTCCGTATGAGGGAGGTCACATGAAACCGCAGCCGTCGTTCGATATCGACTTTGACAAGCGCAATAACGCCACTTTGAGAATTGTCTGCAGCAAGTGCGGGCATGAAAATCCGCACCATCTCACGTCACTGTCCCCGGACGAAGACATCCTGTGTACCCAGTGTGCGACCAATATCACCCTGGACCTTGAGGGGATCAATCTGGCCACCCGCAAGGCCGCCGAAATCCGCCAAGCCTATGGCGCCTGACAATAGGTGACGGCATGACATAGCTGGTGTCACAATTGGCTCATCCGCCCGATGGGCATTTTATTTAAAAACGGCGGCCTGATGGCTGCCGTTTTGACATTCCAGACAAGGATCCGCCCATGCAATGGCTAGATGTACGCAGCGATACCGTCACCCAACCGACCCCTGCCATGCGCGAGGCCATGTTCCATGCCGTGGTGGGGGATGATGTCTATGGCGACGACCCGACGGTCAGCGAGCTGGAAACACTGGCCGCCGCCATGCTGGGCAAGGAGGCCGCATTGTTTGTGCCGACCGGCAACTTTGGCAACCAGCTCTCGCTGTTGACCCACTGCCAGCGCGGCGACGAAGTGATTCTGGGTGACGACTGCCATATTGTCTGGCACGAAACCGGCGGCGCGGCGGTGATTGCCGGCGTGCAGCTGCGCACCGTTGCCAGCGACCGCGGGGTGATGGACCCGGCTGAAATCGCCAGGCGTATCCGCGTCGGCAGCGATATCCACTGGCCGAAAACCGGCCTGATCTGCGTGGAAAATGCCCATTCCAGCGGGCGCGTGGTGCCGCTGGCGGTGATGGCGGAAACCGCAGCCATCGCCCGCCGCCATGGCGTACCGGTGCATCTGGACGGTGCGCGTGTGTTTAATGCTGCCGTGCATCTGGGGTGTGATGTAAAGGATATTACCCGGCACGCCGACACGGTGATGTGCTGTTTGTCCAAGGGACTGGCCTCTCCGGTCGGCTCGATTCTGGCCGGCAGCGCCGGCTTTATCGCGCGCGCGCGGCGCAACCGCAAGCTGATGGGCGGCGGCATGCGTCAGGCCGGCGTGATTGCCGCGCCGGGCATTGTCGCCTTGCGCGAGATGACGGGACGGCTGGCCGAAGACCACGCCAACGCGCGTGCGCTGGCCGAACGTCTGGCTGCGATAGACGGCATCAGTCTTAATCTCGACGATGTGCACATCAATATGGTGTGGTTTGCGCTGGCTCCATCGATCAAGGTGGATGGCCTGATGGCGGCCTTGGCGGCTGCCGGCATCAAGGCCAATCCGCCGGAAGACGGCCTGATGCGCATCGTCACCCACTGGCAGGTTAACGCCGCCGATGTCGCACGCATTGCCGACGTGATCGCCGCCTATGTGACGGGTGGGCAATGAGCCCGGAACTGGGCGGCATGCTGTTCGGTGCCGGCTTTGTCGCCGGCGCGCTGAACGCGGTGGCCGGCGGCGGCACGCTGATTACCTTTCCGGCTTTGGTCGCAGCCGGACTGCCGCCCATTGTTGCCAATGCCACCAGCTCGGTCGCGCAATGGCCGGGCTATGTGGCGTCCAGCCTGGCGATGCGGCGCGAACTGCGCGGCCAGCAGGGTCTGCTGCCTCTGGCCATGGCCAGCGTGGCCGGGGGCATTGGCGGCGGCTATCTGGTGAGCGTGGTGTCCAATGCGCTGTTCATGGCGCTGGTGCCGTGGCTGATCCTGCTGGCGACCCTGCTGTTCTGGCAGGGCAAGCGGCTGACCGCATTCACCGGAGCGCGCGCCTGGCCGCTGCCGTTGCTGGCGGCCGCACAGTTTGCCATCGCGGTGTATGGCGGGTTTTTCGGTGGCGGCATGGGGGTGATGATGCTGGCGCTGTTTGCGCTGGCGTTGCCGGACAGCCTGCTGCGGCAGGGCGCGCTGAAAAACGGCCTGTCGGTGCTGATTGCCGGCGGCGGCGTGCTGGCCTTCATGCTGGCCGGTCTGGTGGACTGGGCGTATGGCGGGGTGATGCTGCTGGGCACGATGGCTGGCGGCGTTGGCGGCGTGCATCTGGCACGGCGCATTCCGCCAGCCTGGCTCAAGGGTTGCGTGGTGGCGCTGGGGCTGGTGCTCAGTGCGGTGTTTTTCTGGCGCTAGTCAGGTCGCCATCAGCCGGCTGCGCTCGCGCAGGGCGCTGGGCGAGCAGCCAAACCAGCGGTTGCTGGCGCGGCAGAAATTGCTCGGGTCGGAAAAGCCCAGGCGGTAGCCGATCTCGACAATGGGCAAGGTGCTGTGCTGCAGCAGGTCTTCCGCCTGTTGCCGCCGCGCAAGATCCAGCAAGCCTTGAAATGACTGCTGTTCGTGGCTGAGTTTGCGTTGCAATGTGCGCTGTGAGACGCCCAGTCGGATGGCGACATCGCCCAGTCGTGGCTCGCCTTCCGGAAGTGTCCTGCGGATTTGCTCCAGTACCCGGTCGGCAAAACGCATGCGTTCTATTTTGCCAAGGTAACTGCGTATGGCTTGCTCGTTGAGCGAGAGCAGCATGGGGTTGGCGCCGGCAAACGGTTCCAGCGTCGTGCTGTAATCAAAGCCTATGCTGTCTTCTGCAGCTTCCAGTGTGACGGGTACGCCAAAATAGTCTTCCAGCCTGTTTGCCTGTTCCGGCGTAGTCCGGATGGCGAGTGCAACAAAGCTGGGCGTGATCGGGTGCTGGCTGAGATGGCAGGCCTGGCGGTAGACGAAAGCCAGCATGGCAATGCGGGCTGCATGGTTGTATTCACTCCCTCCCAGTGTCTTGATCACCAAGGCGCTGCCTTTTTTATCGTGTTTAAGCGCCATATGCATGGTGCTGGACAGGATCCGGCAGTAGCGCGCCATCAGGCCCATCAGTTCGGCCAGATTGGCGCTGGCCAGCATGGCCAGGCCCAGCGCATGCAGCGAAGGCGCCTGGATTTCCTTGCCCATTTGCAGTCCCAGCAGCGGGTCATTCGTGTGGGTGATGGCTTCACGCCATAACAGCCTGACCTGTTTTGTCGGGTAGCGGGCCTCGGGCACATGCAATAGCCCGGTGTCCATCTGGCACTGCTGCATCAGCAGGTCGGGATCGACATCGTAGCCACGCAGGGTCTGGCATAGCGCCCGTACCCAGCTGGCAAGAATGGTCGGTTCGATCGGACTGTCGGTGCAAAGGGGCGGTGTCTGCATGCGAAGTGATTTCCTGTTTTGAAATCGAATACTACCTCAATTGTGGCACGCAGGGACAAGAATTTGTCGCCCGCGCCCATCCTGCTCTTGTCATATGCGCCTTACCATGAGCGGCATGAAAACCTGTATCGATGATGGCGTGCCGGCTTTTGACGGCGCGCGCTTGCTGGATGGTCTGCGCACGCTGCGCGGTTTTGGCGCCCGTGGCGACGCGGTGTGCCGTCAGAGTCTGAGTGCCGACGATATGCGTTCGCGCCGCTATCTGGCGCGGCGCATGCTGGATGCGGGGCTGGATGCGCGCATCGATGGTGTCGGCAATGTTATCGGCCGTTCACGCCAGAGCGGCCCCGCGCTATTGCTGGGTTCGCACAGCGATACCCAGCCGGTCGGCGGCTGGCTGGATGGCACCCTCGGGGTGCTGGCCGCCATCGAGGTGGCGCGCGCCTTGCTGCGCTGTCCGGCTACTGCGCATCTGGCGGTCGATGTGGCCAGTTTCATCGACGAGGAGGGCTCGCATCTGGGCTTTCTTGGCAGCCGTGCCGCCGCCGGCCTGCTGGACCAGGCCACACTGGATGCCAGTGACAGCCTGCAGGGTGGCAGCCTGCTGCCGCGGCTGAAGGCGGCCGGGCTTTCGGGCTTGGTTGAGCCGCTGGATCTGGCGCGTTACGCCGGCTTTATCGAACTGCATATCGAGCAGGGACCGTATCTGGATGATGCGGGCCAGTCGCTGGGGGTAGTGACGGCCATTGTCGGCGCCCGCACGCTGGATATCGTGGCGTCGGGCGAGATGAACCATGCCGGTTCGACGCCGATGGCACGGCGTCGCGATGCCGGCCGCGCGATGATCCATCTGGCTGCCGCACTGGATCAATGTCTGGAGCAGATGGCCGGGCCGTATACGGTATGGAATTTTGGCCAGATGGCGTTCAGCCCCGGTGCAACGGCCATCGTGCCTGATGGCGCCATGTTGCGCCTGCAGTTTCGCGATCAGGATGAAGATCTGCTCGACGCGGTGGAAGCCGCCATGATGGCGCTGGTTCAGGCCCGCAACGGTCGCGATGGCGTCCGTCTGGAGGCGGTCCGCCGCGGCGAGCCTACGCGTGCCGTGTGCATGGATGGGGGCCTGCGGGAGGCCTGCATCCATGCGGCACATGCTGTCGCGCCCACTGCCTGGCGCGAGTTGCCCAGCGGTGCATTGCATGACGCAGGGATTCTGGGGCGGGTGATGCCTGCCGCCATGCTGTTCGTGCCCAGTATTGGCGGCATCAGCCATTCGGCGGCAGAAGATACCCGCACCGAGCATCTGCTGGCGGGCGGGGAAGCCTTGCTGCAGGCCGTGATCGCATGGGCCCGTATCAATAATCAGCTTGCCGATGGCAGCTAAACAGGAGAGTGTAATGTTGACAGTCTATGGCCGGCACAATTCGGCCAATGTGCAAAAGGTATTGTGGATGCTGGCCGAACTGGGGCTGGATTTCGAGCGTATCAATGCCGGAGGAAGTTTTGGCGGCGGGGACCGTCCCGACTATCTGCGTCTCAATCCGAACGGCAAGGTGCCGACCCTGGTCGATGGCGATTTGGCCCTGTTCGAATCCAATACCATCGTGCGCTATCTGGCGGCCCGCTATGGTGGTGAACGTTGGTGGCCGGCCGATCCTGCCGTGCGCGCCGCGCAGGAAAAATGGATGGACTGGCAACTCTCGACGCTGGCCGACGCGCTGGGTACGGTCTTTGTCGCCACCATCAAGACCGAGCCCGAGCGGCGCGACCAAGTCATGATCGCCAAGGCAGCTGCCCGCCTGCATGGCTGCTGGCAACTGCTGGCGCCGGCACTGGCCGGACGGGATTATCTGGCAGGCGCCGAACCGGGTGTTGCCGATATCGTGCTGGGAACGATGTTCGCCCGCTATCGTGCGCTGCCTATTACTCATTTGCCACTTCCTGCGCTTGACGCATGGTTCTCCCGCTTGTCGGCCCGGCCCGGCTGCCAGACTCATGTATTGCGTGCGATCGGCACGACGCCACAGGAGTGGCTCCGGCTTGAGCGCGCCTGAAATTTTCTGTTTTGTTCTCCACCCTCACCGCCCTTTGTGGGCGGTTTTTTTATGCCCGGTTCGATTGCATCCGGATGTTGGCGGGGTGGCGCGCAGGGACAACGGCTTGTCGCTGCGGGACAGTGGTGAAGGCGGAATAGGGGGTTAGACTGGCTTCACTTTCAGAGACGAAACCGAAATAGCTGAAAGTAAGACGAATTTAGAAGCTTTTAATTGAAATTAACTGAAATTGGAGACAATCATGCCTTATCCAGTTGGTCTGCTGAAGAACCGCTCCGTTGTCAAACATGGTGAATGGGCCGTCATCGCTCCCGAAGGCCGCGTCATCAACTGCATGCCAGGCTTTGCCGATTGCAAACTGACCATCCTCGCCACCCCTAAGATGGGCGCCAGCTTCATCCAGTTCATCGGCACGGTGGGCGCCGAGGGTAAAACCACGCTGAAGTACGGCAGCAAGGCGCATGAAGAGAGCTTCATCTACATCCTCGACGGCGAAGGCGAACTGAAGATCACAGTGGGCGGCGAGAGCAAGGTCTACGGCCAGGGCGGCTACGCTTATGCCACCGCCGGCACCGGTATCGAGTTCGAGAACGCCAACGGCAAGGAATGCCGCATCCTCCTGTACAAGCAGCGCTATGTACCGCATCCGGACGGCCGCGCACCGTTCAATGTGTTCGGCAACACCAACGATATCGACTGGGTCGACTACGACGGCATGAGCAACGTCCACCTCAAGGACCTGTTGCCGGTCAACGAAGCGTTCGACATGAACATGCACATCCTGTCGTTCGATCCCGATGGCTGCCACCCCTTCGTGGAAACCCACGTTCAGGAACACGGCGCCTACCTGTACGAAGGCGAAGGCCTGTACATGATGGGCGAGGACTGGATTCACGTTAAGGCGGAAGACTTCATGTGGTTCGGCCCGTTCACCAAGCAGGCCGTGTACGCCACCGGCCGCGGCCCGCTGACCTACATCTACTCCAAAGATTGCAACCGCGACGTCGAGATCTGAGCGGCAAAGTTTTCCCCGATTTGTAAATTTTATTGATCAAAGGAATTGCATCATGGCACTGACCAAAGAATTCAAGGCTAAAGACATCCGCGAAACCCTGGCCGCGACCGGCATGAAGGGCAAGAACATCACCTTCCTCGACGACTTCAGCCGCGAACAGATCCTCGCGCTGTACCAGTCGGCAGAGATGCTGGAACCGTTCATGCGCACCGGTACCAACCTGCTGCAAGGCAAGGCGCTGTACACCCTGTTTTTCCAGCCATCGACCCGCACCCGCTGCAGCCACGAAGACGCGATGATCCGCCTGGGCGGCAATGTGATTACCGAAGCTGACCCACTGCATAACAGCTCGGTGGCCAAGAACGAAAGCCTGTACGACAGCCTGCGCGTTACCAGTCAGTACGCCGACGCTATCGTGATGCGTCACCCTGACGACAAGGAAGCGTTGGGTGCAATTGAGCAACTGGGTAGCAATGGCAGCCCTATCATTTCCGGCGGTTACGGCCATGTAACCCACCCGACTCAGGGCCTGCTGGACAGCTACTCTTGCTACCGCGCTTTCGGTGATCTGGAAAACGCCACCGTCGTGATCAGCTCGCCTGACCTGTCGCGTGCCCGCTCCGGCCAATCCTTTGCACTGGCACTGGCTGCCATGGGTGCCCGCATCGTCTACACCGGCACCAGCGAACTGCGCACACCGGACATCATCCGCGAGAAGCTGACCCGCATGGGAGCACGTTGGGAAGAGCATTTCGACCTGAATGTGAAACAGCATGAAGAATTGTTCGCCGACGTTGGCACCGATCTGGTTTACCTGCCAGGCTGCTCGGTGAAGAAAGATGACCCGAACCGTGAAGACTTCATGAAAAAACTCTCCAACCACTACATCTCGCTTGAGATGCTGGAGAACATCAAGAAGAAGACCGGCAAGGTCGTGGGTGTGCACCACTCGCTGCCGCGTAACCCGGGCGAGTTCGACATGGCCATCGACGCCACCGAACACGAACTGTACTTCAAGGCTATCGGCTTCTCGGTCGCCATCCGCATGGCCTTGCTGGCCGCCGTGATCGGCGTGAACTAAGCGATGCGAGTCTGGAAAGGGGGAAGCGATTCCCCTTTTTTTCCGGGTATTGAATACTGTTATCCGGCAGCCGCCGGCGAGTGTTCCCGTCGGCGACTCCGAAACGAACTGATCGGAGCTGCAATCATGGCTATTCCCAATCCCTCCCCCAGCATTGCCGCTGCCACACAGGCACCGGTGACAGCCAAGAAGTCCGGCTTCAAGATGCCGGACATCTACATCGTCCTTGCCGTGTTCATCATGGTGATGGCGCTATTGACCTATATCGTCCCCGCCGGACAGTATGACCGCGAGAAGGTCGAAACCGCGCACGGCGTGAAGGAATTCGTCGTTGCCGGCACCTATAAGCAGATCGAGCAGCATCCGGTCGGCTTCATGGACATCGTGACCGCCATTCCCGACGGCCTGAACCGCGCCTCTGGCATCGTGTTCCTGACTTTCCTCGTTGGCGCTGGCATGGGCCTGATCAAGCGCGCCGGCCTGATCGACATCGGTGTGCAGAAACTTGCGCGTGCAGTCGGCAACAAGGAAGTGTTGATCATCCCTATCCTGATGGCGCTGTTCGGTGCGCTGGGTGCCTTTATCGGCGTGCCCGAGCTGTCGTTGGCCTATCTGCCCATCCTGCTGCCGCTGTTCTACCGTCTGGGTTATGACGGCATGACCGCAATGGCGGTATCGCTGCTCGGCCCCTGCATGGGCTTCATCTTCGGCCTGACCATTCCTGGTTCGGTTGGCGTCGGCCAGCAGATTGCCCAGTTGCCCATCTTCTCCGGCTCCGGTTTTCGCGCCATCATCCTGGTAATCGCTGTGCTGATGTCCATTGCCTACACCATGCGCTATGCGTCCAAGGTCAAGAAAGACCCGAGCAAGAGCCTGACGGCAGACACCGATGTGGAAATGCGTGCCAAGCTGGCTGAAGGCGAACAGAAGGGCGAGATCACCGCCACCAGCCGCCAGATCTGGGCCGGCTACGCCTGCTTCGTGATGTTCCCGGCTGCCATTGCCACCATCCTGATCAACAACCTGGGCTTTGGCGCCATCGGCGGCCTGTTCCTCTTTATCGGCCTGACCGCCGCCGCGATCGCCGGCAAGAAGCCGCAGCAGATCTGTGACGACCTGAACGCCTCGATGCGCGACATTATGGTTGCCGCGCTGCTGTGCGGTGTAGCCAGCGCTATTGCGGTGGTGATGGATCGCGGCATTATCACCGACACCCTGGTGTACTACCTCGAGGCCATGCTGCGCATCGTGCCGCCGGAAGCGTCCGCCATCGGCATCTTCTGGACCCAGTCGATCTTCAACTTCCTGGTGCCGGGCGCGACCGCGCTGACCGTGCTGACCCTGCCGGTACTGTCGCCACTGGCAACCTTGCTCGACATCCCGCAGCAGGTGGTGGTGACCGCCAATGCCTGGGGCGGCCAGCTGACCGACATCTTCTTCCCGACTTCCGGCTTCTTTGTCGCCACGCTGATGCTGGCCAAGGTTGAATTCAGCAAGTGGATCCGCTTCTACTTCCCGCTGATGATGGCTCTGGGTGTGATGTCCAGCATTGCACTGGTGGTACAGCAGTCGATGGGCCTGTAAATCGTCTGCATCAACAGGATGTACCCTGAACGGCGGGTCTGTCTCCCAAGGCAGGCCCGCTTTTTTTGCAGCACGCGGCCGGTCTGTTTAGGGCGTTGCATGCGGGGGCACCCAATAGAAACAGCAGCCCGGCCTGGCCGCTGGCGGGCTTTGCAGTCCCGAAAGAATGCATCATGAGTTCGAGTGCAAGTGCCCTTCCTGATGGATTTATGGTCAGTGAACGCCTGGCCAATGAAGACCTGCTGCCGGTCAAGGAACGCAACTGGGGCAGCTACAGTTTTTTCGCGCTGTGGATGAGTGATATCCACAGTCTGGGTGGCTATGTGTTCGCCGCCGGCCTGTTCTTTCTCGGTCTCTCCGGCTGGCAGATCCTGCTGTCCATGCTGGCGGGCATCCTGATCGTCAACCAGTTGCTCAACGGCGTCGGCGTGATGGGGCAGAAGACCGGCGTGCCCTATCCGGTGCTGGCACGGCTGAGCTTTGGCGTATTCGGTGCCAATATACCGGCGCTGATCCGCGCCGCAGTCGGCATCGTCTGGTATGGCGTGCAGACCTGGCTCGCTTCCCTGTCGCTGGTGATCCTGGTCGAGGCCATCTGGCCCGGCGCATCGCAGGCTGTATCCGGCCAGTGGCTGGGTCTGTCCGCACTGGGCTGGATCTGCTTCATGGCGATGTGGCTGCTGCAGTTGTTGCTGTTCTGGCGCGGCATGGAGTGGGTGCGCCGTTTTATCGATTTTTGCGGCCCAGCCGTCTATCTGGTGATGTTCGCGCTGGCAGCCTGGATGCTGAGTCAGGCCGGCTGGGATGCCTTCACCCTGCGTCTGTCCGACCGGGTGCTGACGACGGCCGAGACCGTGTACGAGATGCTGGGCGTGGTTGCGCTGGTGGTCGCCTATTTTGCTGCCTTGTTGCTGAATTTTGCCGACTTCTCGCGTTTCGGGGTGAGCGAACAGGCGGTGCGCCGCGGCAATTTCTGGGGTCTGCCGATCAACTTCATGCTGTTCGCGCTGGTGACGGTGATCGTCACCGCCAGCACGCTGGTGGTGTTCGGCGAGGCCATCCTCGACCCGATCGAGGTGGTGCACCGCATCGAGAACAAGCCGGTGCTGATCATCGGCAGTCTGACCTTCGTCATCGCCACCATAGGCATCAATATCGTCGCCAACTTCGTGTCGGCCGCCTATGACATCGCCAACGTCGCGCCCCGGCACATCACCTTTGCCCGCGGCGGCCTGATTACCGCCTTGCTGTCGATTGCCGTGCTGCCCTGGCAGCTCTACCACAACCCGGTGGTGATCAAGCTGTTCGTCGGCAGTCTGGGCGCCTGCCTCGGCCCCCTGTTCGGCATCATTATCGTGGACTATTACTGGACGCGCCGCCGTCAGGTGGTTGTCGCCGATCTTTACAGCGAAGCGCCCGACGGCTGCTACTGGTATCAGGGCGGCGTCAACCTGCGTGCGGTCTGGGCCTTTGTGCCGGCGGCCGTCATGGCCTGCCTGCTGGTGCTGTCACCGTGGTTCAAGCCTCTCGAGGCCTATGGCTGGCTGGTCGGCACCTTGCTGGCTGGCGGGATCTACGGCGTGATCATGCCGCGCCTGCCTGCCACCCGGGAGTAAATGGCAAGCGAGGCGTGAGCAAACCGGCATCCTGATGCATTTGTCTGTAACGTCCGGCATGACTGGCGTGACGGGACAAGCAAATGTCACGCCGGGACAGGCGGGGGGCGGGCGTGCCCGCTAAACTCTGCTTCCAGTTGAATGAGCAGGCAAACGGCCATAGCCGGTGCGCCTGCCCGTTTCTGCACTCAGACTGGAAGACAGGAGTGATCATGTTCAGTCGACAGACCTTCAAGGGCGGCAGTTTCAAGCTTCCGAATATTTATCTGATCCTGGTCGGGTTCATGGCCGTGGTGGCCGTACTGACGCACTGGGTCCCTGCCGGCAGTTACCAGCGTGCTGAAATGATGACCGCTGCAGGTCCGCGCATGGTGGCGGTAGCGGGCAGCTTCGAATTCCTTCCTTCTTCTCCCGTCACCCTCTGGCAGTTCATCACGGCCATTCCTGACGGCATGGTCGGCGCCGCCGACATCGTGTTCATGACCTTGCTGGTGGGTGGTTCGGTCGGGCTGATCCGCCGCACCGGCGTGGTCGACCTAGGGATCGCCGTGCTGACCCGGGCCGTGGGTGGCCGTTCGCAGTGGCTGATCCCCTTGCTGATGGCGATTTTCGCCGTCATCTGCGGCTTTATCGGCGTGCCGGAGCTGTCGATTGCCTTTTTGCCCATGCTGCTGCCGATGTTCTACCGCATGGGGTACGACGGCATGACGGCGGTGGCTGTGGCCTTGCTGCCGACCACGCTGGGCTTTGCCTTCGGCATCACCATCCCCGGCACCGTCGGTATCGGCCAGAGCATCGCCCATCTGCCGATGTTCTCCGGTGCCGGCTACCGTGCCGGCATGCTGGCGCTAGTCATGCTGGTCGCCATCGCCTACACCTGGCGTTACGCCGCCCGCATCAAGGCCAACCCGGCGGCAAGTCTGGTGTTCGACAGCGACAGCGAACTGCGCACCCGCATCCTGAGCGCGCAGCAACACCAGCAACAGGCGGTATTCAGCCCGCGGCTGAAACTGGCCGGCGTGCTGTGTGGCCTGATGCTGCTGGGCGTGATCGCCGCCATCCTCAACTGGCAGCTGAGCTTCAATGCGATCAGCGGCCTGTTCCTGTGTACTGCGGTGATCACTGCCTTGGTTGCCGGCAAGGACAGCAATGCTCTGTGCGAAGACCTGAACGAATCATTTCGCGAGATCCTGGTCGGCGCGCTGATCTGCGGCCTGGCACGTGCGATCTCGGTGCTGATGAGTCATGGCCAGGTGGCCGACACCATCGTCTACGGCATCGTCAATATGGTGTCCGACCTGCACGGCATCGTCGCCACCATCGCCGTATTCCTGTGTCAGGCACTGTTCAATTCGCTGATCCCGTCCGGCAGCGGCCAGACGGTGCTGACCATGCCGGTGCTGGTGCCCATGGCCGATCTCTTAGGCATCAC
Organism: Craterilacuibacter sinensis; assembly: GCF_009831765.1. Classification (GTDB taxonomy): domain Bacteria; phylum Pseudomonadota; class Gammaproteobacteria; order Burkholderiales; family Chromobacteriaceae; genus Craterilacuibacter; species Craterilacuibacter sinensis. The sequence continues at coordinate 154,329 of NZ_WSSB01000004.1, forward strand.
CCGCCAGACCATGGTGCTGGCTACCCAAATGGGTGACGGTATGACCAATATCCTGTTCCCGACTTCGGGCTACTTCATCGCCACGCTGGCGATTGCCCGGGTCGATTATCTCAAGTGGTTGCGCTTCTTCCTGCCCCTGTTCGCCATGCTGCTGTTGCTGGCAATGGCCTCGCTGGCGCTGGCCTACAGCATCCGCCTCGGCCCGTTCTGACGCGCACTTTGCCCATCCATTCATTCAAGGAAAATGCCATGCTAGACACCATCATCCGCAATGCCCGTCTCGTGCTGCGCCACGAAGTCGTCAACGCCGAACTCGGCATCCGCGACGGCAAGATAGCTGTCATCGCCGACCGTATTGCCGAGCCGGCTGCGGCCGAAATCGACGCAGCGGGTCAGTACGTGCTGCCGGGCATGGTCGACGTGCACATGCATATCTCCGAGCCGGGCCGTACCGAGTGGGAAGGCTATGAGACCGGCAGCCAGGCGATGGCCGCCGGCGGCACCACCTGTTTTGTCGAGATGCCGCTGAACACCATCCCGGCCACCACCGATGTGGCCTCCATGGAGCTGAAGATCGGTGCCGCCACTGGCCAGTGCCATGTCGACTATGCGCTGATGGGCGGTCTGGTGCCGTGGAATTTTGATGACCTCAAGCCGATGTCGCAAGCCGGTGTTGCCGCCTACAAGTGCTTCGTCGCCACCTGCGGCTCGGGCAAGCCGGGTGACTTCAAAAACGTCAACGACTTCGAACTGTATGAAGGCATGAAGATCCTGGCCGAGACCGGCGACCTGCTGGTGATCCACTGCGAGAACGCCGCGTTGACCGACGGTCTGGGCAAGAAGGCGCGTGCCGAAGGCAAGAGCAAGGTGTCCGACTATGTCGCCAGCCGCCCGGTGTTCACCGAGGTGGAGGCGGTGCAGCGGGTACTGTTGATCGCCAAGGAGACCGGCTGCCGCGTGCATATTGCGCACAACAGCTGCCCGGAAGCGGTCGACGCCATTCAGCGTGCCATCGCCGACGGCGTCGACGCCTCGGTCGAATCCTGCCCGCACTACTTCCTGCTCGCCACCGAGGAGTTGGACGCGATCGGTGCACGCGCCAAGTGCTCGCCGCCTATCCGCGACTACGCCAACCAGGCACGGATGTGGGACTACCTGGCACAGGGCAAGATTGATATCTTAGGCTCCGACCATTCGCCGTGTACCTTCGACCTCAAGGACAAGGAAAACGCCTTCGACGCCTGGGGCGGCCTGTCGGCCTGCCAGAACAGCGTCGACGCGATGTTCGACGCCGGCGTCAAGCAGCGCGGCATCAGCCCGGTGCTGCTGGCTCGGGTGCTGGCCACCAACCCGGCCGAGCGTTTCGGCCTGAAGGACAAGGGCGAGATCGCCATCGGCAAAGATGCCGACCTGGTATTCATCGACCCGGCGCAAAGCTACACCGTCAAGGCCGAGGGACTCTATTACAAGAACAAGCACAGTGCCTATGAAGGGCGCGAGATCGGCTGTCGCGTGACCCGCACCCTGTTGCGCGGCCATGCCATCTTCGAATTGGGCCAGGGTTTTGCCGCCCGTGCCCAGGGGCAGCTGATCCGTGTCGGCAAACAGGCGCGCAGCTGATTCCTGTCTTTTTTCCCTGCTCCAGAATACCGGCCCCGCGCCGGTATTTTTGCGTTTTGGACTCACCTGCACCTTGGTGAATCACACCTGTCTTTTACGGCGGGGCAGGGAGAATGACTGCCTTTTATTTGTCTTTGCGTACCAAGGGGTGGAGTGCAAGGACAGATGAAAAACAAAGGTACAGCATGGCGAAAAGCCTTATTCCGCGAGCCTTTTGAGGTGGATCAAGGTATTTGCTTTTGGCATAAATCATGGCGCACAAAGACAATGAAGGTACGCGCCACACCCGGTAAGGTAGCTGTCACTTCTTGCTTGTCCAGGATTGGGCAAGCTTGATCGCTGTTTCCCGTATTCCCTTAAATCACGGAGATTCACGATGGCCACTGTTGCACCCGTACCCCTTCCTTCCAAGGCCGGCGCCCGTTCCGGCAAGAAGTTCGAGATACCCGATATTTATGTCATCCTCGGCGCCATGATCCTGCTGGTCGCCCTGCTCAGCTACATCATCCCGGCCGGCGAATACCAGCGCGAGATCATTAATGGCCGCGCGACAGTGGTCGCCGGATCCTTCAGCTTTATCGCGCAGAACCCGGTCGGTTTCATGCAGGTCATCGAGGCGGTGCCGACCGGTCTGGTCAAGGCCGGTGACGTGGTGATCCTGACCTTGCTGGTGGGGGGGGCTGTCGGCGTAATCCGCAATGCCGGCATTATCAATTATGGTATCGACAAGCTGCTGGGGGCACTGGGTAGCCGCACCAGCCTGATGATCCCGGTGCTGACCTCGGTCGGCGGTGTCATCTCGGCCTTTATCGGGACGCCGGAACTGGGCATCGCCTATCTGCCCATCGTGCTGCCACTGATGTTGCGGCTGGGTTACGACACCATGACGGCCACCGCGATCGCGTTATTGGGGCCTTCAATCGGTTTCGCGTTCGCGCTGACCGCACCGGCGACCGTCGGGACCTCGCACCTGCTGGGCCAGTTGCCGATGTTCTCCGGCGCCGGTTTTCGCCTGGTTTTCCTCGCGCTGGCGCTGTCGGTCACCATCGCCTTCATCATGCGCCATGCCGCCCGTGTCAAGGCTCGCCCCGAGCTGAGTCCGACGCCGGAACTGGATGCCAGCTTGCGCGAGAAGTTTAGCCTGGAAAGTGCTGGCCAGCCGGCTGAATACAGCGCCGGGCAGCGCCTGGCCGGGGTGGCCACGCTACTGATGTTTGTCACCATCATCGTTTCCATCCTGCAGTTCAAACTCGGCTTTATGGCGATTTCCGGCCTGTTCATGGGCATGGCCGTCGTCGCCTGCCTGGTAGCGGGCCAGCGCCTGAACGACATCTGCGCCAGCTACAACGATGCCATGCGCGGCGTGATGGTCGGTGCGCTGATCTGCGGCATCGCACGTGGCGTGTCGGTGGTGCTGGAGCAGGGCATGATCATGGACACCATCGTGTTCTGGCTGTCCGAGCTGCTGAACAAGCTGCCGTCTTCAGTGACCGCCTACGGCATCTTCGCCACCGAGTGGTTCTTCAATCTGATCGTGCCGTCCGGTTCGGGCAAGGCCGTAATCACGCTGCCCATCCTCTATCCGTTGGCCGACCTGGTGGGTGTATCGCGCCAGATCGTGGTGCTCGGCCTGCAATGGGGCGAAGGTCTTGCCAACGTGATCCAGCCGACCGAAGGCTATTTCATGGCCATCCTCGCCATGGCCGGGGTGCCGCTAAACCGCTGGATCCGTTTCTTCTTGCCGCTGATGGGTCTGCTGGTGGTGCTGGCACTGGCCGGTATCTTTGCCGCCCAGATGGTGGCGCTTGCCTGACCTTGCCGGGCCGGCCGCGTGCCGGCCCGTTTGACCGTGCTTTTGTCTGGAGAACCCCATGGCAACCCCACGATCCACCTCCACGGCCGCCTGGCCGATCCCCGACGTCTATATTATTCTGCTCGGCTTCATCCTGCTGATGGGACTGATGACCTGGCTGGTACCGGCCGGCAGCTATGAGCGTGAAATGCGCGAAACCATGCTGGGCATGCGTGCAGTGGTGCTGCCCGGCACTTATCAGGAAATCGCCGCCACCCCGGTCGGTTTCATGCAACTGGTGACGGCGCTACCCGACGGACTCTCCAGTGCTGGTGAAATCGTCTTCATGACGTTGCTGGTCGGCGGCGCAGTCGGGGTGATTGCCCGTGCCGGCATCCTCGATTTGGGCATCCATCACCTGCTTGCCATGCTGGGCGCGCGCGCCGAATTGACCATCCCGATCCTGATGGCGATGTTCGCGCTGCTGGCCGCCTTTATTGGCACGCCGGAGCTGGCCATTGCCTATCTGCCGATTATCTTGCCGCTGTTTGCGCGCCTGGGCTATGACCGTGCGACGGCGACGGCCACCGCGCTCTTGGCGACCTCACTCGGTTTTACCTTTGGCATTACTGCGCCAACCACGGTCGGGGTCGGGCAGAGCATTGCCGGTCTGCCGATGTTCTCGGGCGCGGCAGTGCGCGCCCTGATCTGGGCCGGTGCGATCGCGATGTGCGCGCTGTATGTGGTACGCCATGCGCGCCGGACCCGGCAGCCGCTGGCGGCGTCGGCCGCGCATGAGACGCCGCTGTTCCCGGTGCGGCTGAAATGGGCGGCGCTGCTGACGGCGGTGTTTTTTGTCGCGCTTATTGCTGCCATCATTGTTTTCGGCCTCAAGTTCAATGCCATCGGCGGCCTGTTCGTGCTGATGGCGATTGCCGGTGCGCTGCTGGCTGGACGTGGCCCGAACACGATCTGCGATGATTTCAATGCGGCTTTTCGCGACATTTTGGTCGGCGCACTGATTTGCGGCTTTGCCCGCGCCATCGCGGTGGTGATGGAACAGGGACAGATCGCCGATACCATCGTCCACTATCTGGAAACCCTGACGCAGGGGATGTCTTCCTATGCGGCCCTGTTATCCATCTTTGGCTTCCAGGCCCTGTTCAATCTGCTGGTGTCTTCCGGCAGCGGCCAGACCATCCTGACCATGCCGGTGCTGGTGCCGCTGGGCGACCTGCTGGGCATTTCGCGCCAGACGCTGGTGCTGGCCACCCAGTTTGGCGACGGCCTGACCAATCTGGTGTTCCCGACCTCGGGCTTTTTCGTGGCGACGCTGGCCATCGGCAAGGTGGCCTACCATCACTGGCTGCGTTTTTACGCACCACTGTTCGTTGCTCTGGCCGTTTACGCCGCAGGTGTGCTGTGTCTGGCCCATGCCTTGAATTTCGGGCCATTCTGAGGTCGGGCGTATAAGGACAAGTGTCTGTCGCGGCCGGACAGGCTGTCCGGATAACATGCTGATAAAGTGAATTCGTACACAAGAGCTTGCCGCACTGCTTGCAAGTCATGCGTCAGCTCACCGGTTCCACCCGGCCGGTCAAGTGTGCAAGCCTCAGCCGCCTCACCAAACCGGTTGAACTCCTTCGGCACCGGCCTTGCGCCGGTGCCCGCCCGTTGTGCGGCCTGCGGCGCGCACGGCCAGGCATCTGTCGCCGCAGGATACATGTCCCTTTTCCCGGTTTTGCCAGGAGCGGGGCGCATTCTTTCCGAAAGCCTTGTCATGCTAGAGCCTGCCCAGATTGCCCAACTTGCCGCGCTGCGGCGCGACCTGCACACCCACCCCGAGCTTGCCTTCTCCGAATACCGTACCGCCGCGTTGCTGGCCGAGCGACTGGAGGCGCTGGATCTGCCGGTGCAGCGCGATATCGGCGGCACCGGCCTGGTGGCTACGGTCAGGGGGGCGCGTCCCGGGCCGGCCATCGGCCTGCGCGCCGACATGGATGCGTTGCCGATGCACGAGGGCAACACCTTTGCCCACGCGTCGCAGCGCCCAGGCTGCATGCACGGCTGCGGCCACGACGGCCATAGTGCCATGCTGCTGGGCGCGGCACAGGCGCTGGCGGCGGAGCGCGACTTTGCCGGTACCGTCTATCTGATTTTCCAGCCGGCCGAGGAGATGGAAGGCGGCGCGCTGGCGATGATAGGTGACGGCCTGTTTACTCGTTTTCCGATGCAGGCGGTGTACGGCTTGCACAACTGGCCGGGCTTGCCTGCCGGCCATATCGCCGTACACGCGGGGCCGATGATGGCCGGGATGGACCTGTTCGAAATCGTGATTACCGGCCGCGGCAGTCACGCGGCGATGCCGCACGAGGGCAATGATGCGCTGGTCGCCGCCGCCCAGCTGGTGACCGCGATCCAGACCATTGCCAGCCGCACGGTCAGTCCGCTGGAAAGCGCGGTGGTGAGCGTGACCCAGCTGCACGCCGGCGATGCCTACAACGTGATCCCGGAGCAGGTGGTGGTGCGCGGTACTTGCCGCTATTTCAATCCCAAGGTCCAGACGGCGATCCGCCAGCGCCTGGACGGCTTGTGCCGCGGGCTGGATCTGGCTTTTGATGTCGAAGCCAGGCTCGATTACCGGGTGCGCTACCCTGCCGTCAACAACACGGCGGCGCATGCGGCCATCGCCGCCGGCGCCGCTGCGCAGGCGCTGGGCGAGGACAAGGTGATCCGCGACTTTATGCCGTCGATGGCGAGCGAGGACTTTGCCGCCATGCTGGCTGAAGTGCCGGGCGCGCTGGTGTGGCTGGGCGCAGATGGCGACACGCCGGGTGCCCCGCTGCATAACCCGGGGTATGACTTCAACGATGCGCTGATCGGGCCTGGGGTGAGCTTCTGGGTGACATTGGCGCGCCGCGCACTGGAGGCGGCGGCATGAGTGCTGCAGGTCTGTGCGAGTTTGACCGGTGCCTGCGGCAATTGGGCCTGATGCAGGCGGAACAGGCGCGCCTGGCGCGTGACCGCCCCTTTGGCGCACTTAGCGTTCGGCTTGATGGGGATGCCGGGTTCTAGCCATTTTCTTGCCCGCATGGCCTGTTTTAAAACGCGTGTCCCGCTTTTGCTTTTGCCGCAATACATGGCTATGACTCTATTTTCTTGTTCTAGAGCATGTCATGCCCCGTCCTGCCTCTCAAACTGCTGATCCGGTCTGTTTTTCCGAGGAGCATGTCCGTATTGTCCGGCGCCGGCTGCGTTTTGGCCGCGCAGCGGATGCTCCGAAACTGGCGCTGGCCTTATCCGGCGGCGGGATACGCAGTGCGACCTTCTCGTTGGGGGTGATGCAGGCGCTGGCCAAGGCGAAGCTGGAGGATGCATCTGTGCCGCTTACGGCAGCAGGCCCGGACACGGATAGCCTGCAGGGCGAGGCATCATGGCTGGCGCGCTTCGATTATTTGTCTACCGTCAGCGGTGGTGGCTATCTTGGTGCTTTTTTCTGCAGCCTGTTTGTTCCGGGACGGTTTCGCCAACAAACCACGCCCGAGAGCGCGGCGGCTGATGCCTATGCGGTGATGCGGGTCGAGCCGCCGCCCCGTTTCAGCACCAGCCGGCGTACCCGGACGATGGCCCGGCAAGTCGATGCCCTGGCCGGACGGTCGATGCCGCTGGCCTGGTTGCGCGAAAACGGCCGCTATCTATTGCCTACCGGTGCCGGGGATACGGCTTATGCCCTGGCGCTGTTTATCCGCAACCTTTTGTCCGTGCATGGGGTGCTGGGCACGCTGGCCGTACTGTTGCTGGGGTTGCTGGCCTGGTCCGGGGCCGGGCTGGCGGCATGGGCAGGGCTGGACACGGGGCTGCGTGCAGCTTTGGCGTCGGGCAAGGGATCCGATTTTGTCTTGTGGTGGAGCCCCTTGTGGCGGCTGCTGCCGGCGCTGCTGCTGTTATGGTGCGCACCGGCTGCGCTGGCCTACTGGCTGAAGCCCCGTGTGCCGGGTCGCGGCGGCTATAGGCCAGGTCATTGGCTATGGTTGGCGCTGGCGCTACTGGTGGCGTATTTCGAATGTTTTGCCACATGGCCGCCCCAGACCGGCTTCTGGCGTTATCCGGCCTGGGGCATATTATGGCTGGGGCTGGCTGCCCGGGCCTTGCAGCTTGGCTATGGCTGGATGGCACAGCGCAAAGCGCCAGGTGAAGCCGGTGCCGGCGGAGAATACCGGGTAGGCGTGACACGCAGTCTGTCTGCCAGCTTGCTGCTCTTGCTGGGGCTGTTTACGCTGGCGCTGGTCGAAACGCTGGGGCAGTCGCTTTACCTTTATCTGCAACGCACATCGGCTGGTTCGCTGACCTTGTCGTCGCTCGTGGCCGCATTGGGCGCGGCGCTGGCCGGGGTGCGTTATCTGGCTCGCGTCTTCGATGAAAAATCCCCGTCAGGCTGGATAGCCCGTTTGCCTTTGCCCCTGCTGACGGCAGTTGCGGGTGTGCTGTTGGCGCTGGTGGTGTTGATGCTGTGGGCGTGTCTGGTGCAGGCGGTCGCCTGGGGTGGGGCTTTGCCGGCCAGCGGCGCTTTTGCTTCCGGCTGGCGCTTATTCTTGCTGGTGTTGCTGGCGCTGGTGCTGGCCGTGCTTGCCGGCAGTCCGGCCGACTTTCTACGCCTGTCGTCATTGCAGCAGTTCTATGCCGCGCGTCTGACCCGCGCCTATCTGGGTGCCTCCAATGGCCTGCGCTTTGCTAGCAAGGAGCGCAGGGCTTACAGCAGTGCCGAGCCCATGCCGGGCGATGATCTGACCCTGGCCGACTACTATGGCCACGCGACGCTGGCACCGCTGCATCTGATTAATTGCGCGCTGAACCAGACCTTGGGACCTGCCGAGCAACTGGTGCAGCGCGACCGCAAGGGCAAGCCGGTCTGTCTGGCACCGGGGGCGGATGACCAGGTGCGTTTTTGGGTGGATGGCCAAGCCGTGCGTTTGCATGTGCCGCACGGAGGCGTGCCGCAACTGGGGCGCTGGGTCGCCATTTCCGGTGCGGCTTTTTCGACCGGACTGGGGCGTGCCACTTCGCTGGGTAGTTCACTATTGTGCGGGCTGGCCAATATCCGTCTGGGCGACTGGCAGATGCTGCGTGGTAGCGGCCTGGTTTCCCGCCCCGTGGCTGATGAATGGCCATGGCGCGCTTTTGCCAACCAGTTATTGCTGCTACGCGAGTGGAGCGGGCGTTTTCGCGGCCTGCACTCGCGCTGGCAGTATCTGTCGGATGGGGGCCATTTTGAAAATACCGGCGTGTACGAGCTATTGCGTCCCGGGCGCCAGGTAAAGCTGATCGTCGCCTGCGACTGCGGTGCCGATCCGGATTACCGTTTCGATGACCTGGCCAATCTGGTGCGGCTGGCGCGTGTCGATTTTGCGCTGGAAATCGAGGTCGATCAGTATGCGGCCACGCACAAGGGCTTGCGCGATGTGTTTACCACGCCGGATGCTTTGCGTCTGGCCCAGTTGCAGCGCAAGCATGTGGCACAAGCGGAAGACGACACCCGCTGTGCCATTCTGCTGAATGTCTATCCGGCGGCAGACCCGGCCAGAGGCGAGCCCGTCTGCCGCATTGTGCTGATCAAACCCAGAGTCGTTTCGGGCATGCCGGCCGACCTGTTGCATTACGCCAGCAACAACCCTGCCTTTCCGCAGCAGACCACCATTGACCAATTTTTCGACGACCAGCAATGGGAGAGCTACCGCAAGCTGGGCCTGTTTGTCGGGGAGATGCTGTTTGCCCAAGAGGGGGGCGACAGACAGGCGGCCACGGCCTTGCACTGCTATCTGGCTCTGTAGTGTGCCGATGGCTCTGCCTTTCGCCGTCATTCATGGCATCATCGCGCCCAACGATATTCATGCGATAAGACCATGCCCCATACCGATCCCCACCAATGGCTGGAAAACCTGGACGCGCCCGAGGTGCAAGCCTGGGTGGATGGCCAGAACAGCAAGACCCATAGCCTGCTCGACACCGACCCGCGCTTCGCGCCCTTGCAGGCCGAGATCCTGGCCCATCTGCAGGACACGCGCCAGATTCCGTTTTTTGCCGAACACGGTGCCTGGCTGTACAACTTCCATCAGGACGACGCGCATGCGCGCGGCGTTTACCGCCGTACCTCGCTCGATGCCTACCGCGCCGGCGCGCAGGACTGGGACATCGTGCTCGACATCGACGCGCTGGCGGCGGCCGACAAGGAAGACTGGTTCCTCGACGGCATCTCGCACTGCACGCTGACCCCTTCGCGGGTGCAGGTGTTTCTGACCCGCGGCGGGCAGGATGCGACGGTGTGCCGCGAGTACGACCTGGTGGCGCAGTCGTGGGTGGAACACGGCTTTGATTTTCCCGAGGGCAAGAGCCATATCGCCTGGCGCGACGTGGACAGCGCCTTTGTCTGCCCGGGCTGGAAAGGTGCGCCGCTGACCCGTGCCGGCTATCCGCGCGAAGTGTGGCTGGTGGAGCGCGCCGCCGACGGCCAGCATGGGTGGACGCAACTGTTTGCCGCGCCCAAGGACGCGATGATGGTGGCGGCGTGGCGCTATCTCGATGCCGACGGCAGCGTGCTCGACCTCATCGAGGCGTCCGACTCCTTCTACAGCAAGACTTATCACCTGATAGACGCGCAGCTGGCGACCCTCGCCCTGCCGCTGCCGCCCAAGGCGGAGATCGAGGGTTATCTGTTTGGCGATTTGCTGGTCAAGCTGGCCGATGACTGGGTGTGGCAGGGCGCAAGCTACGCTGCCGGCAGCCTGCTGGCGGTGGCGCTGCCGGCCCTCACTCCTGTCCCCTCTCCCTCAGGGCGGGGGGACAAGGATGCGCAACTGGGCCGGGTGCAGGTGCTGGTGGCGCCGGCGGCCAAGCGTTCCATCGATTCGGTCGAGACCACGCGCGCGAGTCTGGTGGTCAACCTGATCGACAACGTGAAAAGCCGTTTGCTGGCCTTCGACAAGGTGGAGGGCGTCTGGTGCGAACGCGCGCTGCCGGTGGCCGACAGCGGGGTGATCGAGTTTGCCGACCAGCCGTGGGACTCGGACATTATCTGCTACAGCTTCAGCGACTTCCTGACCCCGACCGGGCTGTATCGGCTGAATGTGGCGACCGGCGAGCAGGAGGTGCTGCGCGCACAGCCGGCAGCTTTCGATGCCTCGGCCTTTGTCGCCGAGCAGCGCCATGCCTTGGCCGGAGACGGCACCGCGATCCCGTACTTTGTGGTGCGCGGCAAGGACACGGTGCTGGACGGCAATACGCCGACGCTGATGTACGGCTATGGCGGCTTTGAAGTGTCGATGCTGCCTTACTACATCGAGAATTTCGGCCCGCACTGGCTGGAAAAGGGCGGTGCCTTCGTGCTGGCCTGCATCCGTGGCGGCGGCGAGTTCGGCCCCGCCTGGCATCAGGCGGCGCAAGGGCCGCGCCGCGCGGTGAGCTTCGGCGACTTTATCGCGGTGGCCGAAGACCTGATCGCGCACGGATTGACCTCCCCGCGCCGGCTGGGGATAGAAGGCGGCAGCAATGGCGGCCTGTTGGTGGGGGCGTGCATGGTGCGCCGCCCTGAGCTTTTTAATGCCGTCGTGTGCGAGGTGCCGCTATTGGACATGCTGCGCTACACCGAGCTGCTGGCCGGTGCCAGCTGGATAGACGAGTACGGCGACCCGGACGATGAAACCGAGCGCGCGGCGCTGGCGGCGTATTCGCCCTACCATCATGTACAGGCCGATGCTGACTATCCGCTGGCGCTGTTTACCACCAGTGCCAAGGATGACCGCGTGCACCCGGGCCACGCGCGCAAGATGGTGGCGCGTCTGGCCGAGCTGGGGCACGACGCGCTCTTGCTGGAAACCGCCGGCGGCGGCCACAGTGGCAATGCGGCGCAGGCACAGACCGCCGAAGAACTGGCACGGGTGCTGGTTTATCTCTACCGCCAGTTGATGGACTGAAATCATGCTCAAATTGCAAAAACCGAATCAAAAACCGCAGGCGGCAAAGCCCGGCCTGCATCCGCGCAACCGCCATCAGGGGCGCTACGACTTTGTCGCGCTGCTGGCTGCCAGCCCGGAGCTCGCGCCGTTTGTGAAAAGTAATCCGGCGGGCGAATCCACCATCGACTTTGCCGAGCCGCTGGCGGTCAAGGCGCTCAACCGCGCTCTGCTTGCCGCACAGTACGGTATCGCGCACTGGGACATTCCCGATGGTTTCCTGTGTCCGCCGATACCGGGGCGCGCCGACTATATCCATACCGTGGCCGATCTGCTGGCGGGGGATTGCGGCGGCGAGATCCCGCGTGGAGCGGCGGTGCGTGGCCTGGATATCGGCGTCGGTGCCAACTGCATCTATCCGCTGATTGGCCATGCCGAATATGGCTGGCGTTTTGTCGGTAGCGATATTGATGCGCAGGCGATCCGTTGTGCCGAAACCATCGTCGCGGCCAACCCGTCGCTAGCCGGCGCAGTGAGTTGCCGCTTGCAGGCGGCCGATACGGCGATTTTTGCCGGCATTATCCGTCGTGGCGAACAGTATGCGTTTTCGCTGTGCAACCCGCCGTTTCATGCCTCGGCAGCGGAGGCAACGGCCGGCAGCCGGCGCAAGGTCGGCAATCTGTCGGGCAAGAAAAGCGCTAAACCCGTGCTGAATTTCGGCGGCCGCAGCCACGAGTTGTGGTGCGAAGGCGGCGAGGCGGCTTTTGTCGGGCGCATGCTGGCCGAAAGCCGGCACTTCGCCACGCAATGCGTGTGGTTTACCACCTTGCTGTCCAAGTCGGAAAACCTGCCAGATCTTCGCTATGCGCTGAAGCAGGCCGGTGCCGTCGAAGTCCGCGTGCTGGCGATGGGGCAGGGGCAAAAGCTGAGCCGGGTGGTGGCGTGGAGCTTTATGGACAGCGCCGCGCGGCAGCTGGCGCTAAGCAAAACCGGTTGAGGTATCGGGCAGGGCGATATTTATATCGGGTTATGGCTTGAAGCCTATCGCCTTTGTGTGTCACATTTGTCGAAAATATTAGACACACAAAGGAGAGAGTCATGAAAAGTGCGCAGGATATTATTGTGTTTGCCCGTCACCCGGTGGTGGGCGACGAGTTTGTCGCTGCCGCCGAGCGCCATATCGAGGGGGAGTGCCGGCAGCGGGTGGACAACCATTATTCCGACCCCAGCGGCCAGTTTCACGCCGGCATCTGGTCGGGCGGCCTGGGTACATGGCGTGTCAAATATAGCGAACACGAATTCTGTACCCTGCTGGAAGGCCTGGTGCGGGTCAGCGATAGCAGCGGCCATGAAGTGCTGCTGCAGGCCGGCGACCATTTCGTGATTCCAGCCGGTTTTGAAGGAGTGTGGCAGGTGCTGGAACCCGCGAAAAAAACCTACGCCATCTTCGAGGCGGCAAGTGCCGGTTAATGGTGTTTTATTGATCCGGCGGCTGGTGTGGCGGCTCAAAAAGGCCAACAATCAGTAACAATCAGTCAGTTATCTTCCTCTTTGAAAGGATGCAGCATGTACCAGAATATCGTGATCGCACTGGATGGCAGCCATAACGCTGCCTTGGCCTTGCAGGAGGCCATCAAGCTGGCCCAGGTCAAGCAGGGCAGGCTGATTCTGGTGCATGTGGCCAGCTTGCGCGACATCAGCGTGGAGGGCGTCGGCATGCTGGGTAACCATGATCTGCATACGCTGGCGCATGAGCGCGGCACGCAGATCATGGCCGAAGCCGAGGCACAGGCGCGGGCGGGCGGCATTAGCAATGTGACGCCGCTGATTCTGGAGAGCTGGGATGGCGCCAAGGATATGGCCAAGGTTCTGCTTGCTGCCGCTCATGACCATCATGCCGACCTGATCGTGGTGGGCACCCATGGCCGTGGCGGCTTGATGACCTTGCTGATGGGCAGCTTTGCCGAAACGCTGCTGCGCATGGCGCCATTGCCCTTGCTGATCGTGCGTAATGTGCATGACGACGACGAAAACAAGCTGTTCGATAAGCGCCCGGTGCTGTGATTCGGGCCAGCCAAACTAAGTCTGATGGTGCCTGATGCAGATAAAAAGAGAGAACCGCCATGAGGCTGGTTCTCTCTTTTTTATGGGTGAGGCAGGGCTGGCCGTTTATGCCGCGCAAGGCACCAGCGCCGGACGGCGTAACTGGTAGTGATGCAGCAGCGGCAGGGCCAGGGCAAACCATAGCGAGCAGGTCAGCAGGCCCAGCCAGACCGAGCCGGAGGCGCCCAGTACCAGATAGCCTGCGATGGAGCCCAGCGCAACCAGCAAGGAATACGGTAGCTGGGTGAGCACATGGTCGATATGGTGGCTGCCCGCGCCGGTTGATGACAGGATGGTGGTGTCGGAAATGGGCGAGCAATGGTCGCCAAACACGGCACCGGCCAGCACCGCCGACAGGGCCGGCAGCAGCAGGGCAGGTTCGGTCGCCATCACCAGATCGGCACCCAGCGGCAGCATGATGCCGAACGTGCCCCAACTGGTGCCGGTGGAAAATGCCATGGCACCGGCGAGCACGAACAAGACCGCCGGCAAGAGCCAGAATGGCATGGCCAGCTGCGCCATCGACGCCAGATATTTGCCGGTCTGGACATCGCGGATCACGGCGGCGATCAGCCATGCCAGCAGCAGGATGCGCAGTGCCGGCCACATGGCGGCAAAGCCGTGGCGCAGCACCGACAAGCAGTCGCGCACGGGCAGGCCCAGACGCAGCGCCAGACCGCCGGCTACCGCGAGTGCGCTCAGTGCGCCGTAGACCAGAGACAGCCCGACATTGGTATTTTCGAATGCACCCAGGAGGCTGAACGCCTTGGCGTTTTGTGCCAGTACATCGGCCCCGGTCGCCAGCATAAAGTAGATCGTGGTCAGCACCAGCGTGAGAATGGGCAGCACCAGATCGCGCACCTGCCCCTCGCCTACAGCCTGTAGTTCCTCGCTGACACCGGGTGGCGTGCCTTTGCTCTGGTCGTACAGCATGCCGTTTTGTGCCTGCGCTTCATGCTGTGCCATCGCGCCCAGATCCAGCGGCCGGATAATGGTGGCGACGACCAGCAGCAGGGTGAACAGGGCATAGAAATTCATCGGCACCATGGTCATAAAAGCCGAGAACGCGCTGTGCTGCTGAATGCCGTGTGCGGCCAGAATGCCGCCGATCAGGGCCACGATATACGCGCCCCACGACGAAACCGGCATGATCACGCAGATCGGCGCGGCCGTTGAATCCAGCAGATAAGCCAGTTTGGCGCGAGAAATGCGATAGCGGTCGGTGACCGGGCGGCAAATGGTGCCAACGGCAAGGCTGTGGAAGTAATCATCGATAAAGAACAGAAACACCAGCAGGCCGGTCATGGCTTTAGCCTGGCGGCGGCTCTTGATGCGCTGCTGTGCCCATTCGGCAAAGGCACGGCTGCCGCCGGTGAGAGTCATCAGTGCAATCAGAAAACCCAGCAGCAGCAGAAACAGCAGGATATTGACGCTGCCCCAGTTGGGCGCACTGCCGTCCCAGAAAATGGCCAGTGCAGATTGTCCGATATATTGACCGGCCGACAGGAGATTGCCGGTCAACAGCAGGGCACCTACGGCAATGCCAAGGCCTAGCGATAGGACGACGCGGCGGGTAATGACCGCCAGAGAGACCGCCACCAAAGGCGGCAAGACAGACAGTAAAGAATCGGAATATTGGCTTAGTTCCATGATCTCGTATCACCTATGTGGATTACAGGTGGAGACCTACCGAGAGGACCAGAAGACAGCAGACGCACCAAGGGCGTCCGGGGGAGACTCCTACCCTTTCAGTAGCGCTCCATAGTTTGCTCAGACTATGGCAGTGACATTCCTGTTTGAAATGTCCCCAGCAGCTTTGCCTGACGGCTTGGCTACTTCGGCACTGGCTCCTTTTTGCGGCGATCATCGGGTTCAAGCTCCCGCCGCATACTCTTAGACAGTGCAACCTCTACTCAAAGTTACCGGACCATTATTAAGTGCAAGTGCTTACTATGCAATTGTTTTATGCAATTTAGTGATTGAATTCTTTTGGATTTGCTTGGTGGTGCGCCTGCCCGACCGAGCCGGACAAGCACATCCGCGCTAGCTATTCTTGCGCGCCCAGACAAAGAATTCCCGGTTGCCGTCCCCGCCCTTGATCGGGCTGTCCAGCCAGCGCAGCACCTCGAAGCCCTGGTCTTCCACCGCCAGAGAAATCTTGTCCTTGACCCCGGCGTACAGGCTTTCATTGCGCACAATGCCGCCATGTCCCAGACCCTCGCGTCCGACTTCGAACTGCGGCTTGACCAGACTTAGCAGGTAGCCGCCAGTCCGGATCAGGGGCAGGGCGGAAGGCAGGATCAGGGTCAGCGAAATAAACGACACATCGCACACCATCAGATCGAACGCCATGCCGTCATTGGCCGCCAGCAAGGCCGCGTGATCCAGCGCGCGCCCGTTGACCCCCTCGAAATAGCGTACCCGCCCATCGTCGCGGATTTTTTGCGCCAGCTGATCATGGCCGACATCGACGCCGACCACGCGATGCGCACCGGCCTGCAGCAGGCAGTCGGTAAAGCCGCCGGTAGACTGGCCCACATCCAGTGCCCGCATGCCGGTCACGTCCAGGCCGGTTTCGGCCAGCGCGCCTTCCAGCTTGAGTGCGCCGCGCGACACATAACGGTCGGCGGCATCCGGCACAATATCAAAGCGGGTATCGGGTGCCAGTTTCTGGCTGACTTTGGCCAGCGGCAGCAGCTTGCCGTCGCGCACAATGCTGACCCGGCCTGCGGCAATCAGGTTTTGGGCGGCAGTACGGGAGGGGGCAAGGCCTTGTTCGACCAGCAAAATATCGGCTCGGAGCATGGTAGGGAGTCGGGTGGATTCTGGGGGCGCTAGGGTCGCGCCAGCGCGGGTGGCTGTCAAGCGACAGTCGGCATGCGGTTTGCGCCGCATCGCACAAAGATGATAGGCTTTGTCCGCATTTTATGTTTTTTGAGTTATTTCTTGTCCGGGCTATACGCCCGTCTTGATGAACACCCGTTCCCCGGGTATCGCGGCCTTGTCCGCATCGGCTCGCCTTGAGTCACCTGAACCACCAACCCCGGCACTGTTTTCCTGCCCCGGTATGGCGCGCATGGATGACAGGCCACTCAAGGAGGCAGTATGGTTTTACGTATTTCGCTGGCACTTACCGCTCTTTTCGTCCTGCTCGGCCTGTTTATGCCCGGGCAACTCAATCAGTTCACCGCTGACTTATTGTCGCTGACCATTGCCCGCTTCGGCTGGTTCTATCTGTTATCCGTATTTGGCTTTTTGTTGTTTGCCCTCTATCTCGCATGCAGCCGTTTTGCCCAGATCCGTCTGGGCGGCGAAGATGCCGAGCCCGAGTTCTCCCGTGGCAGCTGGTTTGCCATGCTGTTTTCCGCCGGCATGGGCATCGGCCTGGTGTTCTGGGGTACGGCCGAGCCGCTGTCGCACTTTGCCTCCCCGTCGCAGGGCATCGCCGCCCAGACACCTGAGGCCGCCCGCATGGCCATGCATGCTTCGTTCTTTCACTGGGGCCTGCATCCGTGGGCGATTTACTGCGTGATGGGGCTGGCACTGGCCTACTTCAAGTTTAACCGCGGCGCCCCCGGACTGATCAGCTCGGTATTCCGCCCCTTGCTGGGTGACCGGGTGGAAGGCCCCATCGGCAAGGCCATCGATGTGCTGGCCGTGCTGGCAACCGCTTTCGGTGTCGCGACTTCGCTGGGCTTTGGCGCCCTGCAGATCGAGTCGGGCTTAAACTACCTGTTCGGGATTCCAAGCGGCGGCTGGACCACCTTTGCCGTGATCGCCACCGCCACCGTGCTGTTTGTGCTGTCGTCGCTGACCGGCCTCACGCGCGGCATCCGCATCCTGTCCAATCTTAATCTGTGGCTGGCGGTGGGCTTGCTGTTGCTGGTGGCGGTGCTGGGGCCAACGGCGTTTATTTTCGATATCTTCACCACCACGCTGGGCGACTATCTGGATGACCTGGTCGCGCAGAGCCTGAGGCTGACGCCGTATTCGCAGAACACCTGGGTGGCGGGCTGGACGCTGTTCTACTGGGCCTGGTGGATCACCTGGGCACCGTTTGTCGGCATGTTCATTGCCCGCGTGTCCAAGGGCCGCACCATCCGCGAGTTTGTTGTCGGCGTGCTGCTGGTGCCGGCTTTGGCCAGCTTTATCTGGTTCTCGGTGTTCGGCGGCACCGGCTTGTGGATGCAGCTGTTCGGTCATGCCGATCTGGTGGCCGCCGCAGGCAGCGATGCTTCTACCGCGCTCTATCACATGTTTGCCGGGCTGCCCGGTGGTGCGGTGATTTCGGGCGTGGCCATGCTCTTGGTGCTGAGCTTTTTTGTCACCTCGGCCGATTCTGCCACCTTTGTGCTGGGCATGCTGTCCAGCAAGGGCAGCCTCAACCCGGGCCATCGGGTCAAGCTGGTGTGGGGGATACTGGTGGCGGCTATTGCGCTGATCCTGCTTGGCAGTGGTGGGCTCAAGGGGCTGCAAAGCGTGTCGATTATCGCGGCGCTGCCCTTTGCGCTGATTATGGTCGGCATGATGGTGTCGCTATACAAGGCTCTGTCGCAGGACGAGCGCAAGCAGCGCCATCATGAACTGGCGCTCAAGCACGAGATGGAAAGGCTGCTGGCGCAAGCGTCCAGGTAATGCAGCGCAGCGGGTTTGATGCGATCATAAGCGTCATCGCAAGGAGGCATTATGGATACGCATCAACTTGACCCGGTCGAAGTACGGGTTCTGGCTTGTCTGGTCGAAAAACAGGCGCTGAACCCCGATACCTATCCGCTGACGCTCAATGCGCTGCTGTCGGCGTGCAACCAGCTCACCAGCCGCGAACCGGTGATGAGTCTGGGCGAGGCCGATCTTAGTGCCGCACTGGCGTCGCTGATGGCACAAAAGCTGGTGGGCGAACGCATGCCGGCTGGCGCGCGTGTTGCCAAATACGAGCACCGGCTGCCGTATGCATGGAATATCGAGGGCGCCCGTCTGGCAGTGCTGGCCATGTTGATGCTGCGCGGGCCGCAGACCCCGGCCGAGATCCGCACCCGTGCCGGGCGTATCTACAGTTTTTCCAGCGTGGAAGAAGTCGAGACCGCGCTGGATGCGCTGGCCGACAAATATCCGCCACTGGTGGTGCATCTGCCGCGCCAGGCCGGCGAGCGCGAAGCACGCTGGGCGCATCTGTTGTCCGGCATGCCCGAACCGGGCGCCCATCCGGCACCGCCGCGCGGCGAGGAGTGCGATGCGATTGTGGTCGGTCTGACCGGCCGCGTCGCTGCGCTGGAAGCCGAAGTGGCGGCGCTCAAGGCACGCTTGCTCGAGCTGGAAACACGGATTGCCGACTGAAAGCTACCCGCGCGGCTATGCCTTAGGCTGGGCTGGCGCGGGTTTTTTTATTGTTTTAAACCGAGAAAAAAGATGTTGAAAAAGACTTTACTGGCCGCCGTACTGGCCACTGCCGCCCTGCCTGCCCTGGCTGGTGATCTGACGCTGGCGGCGACCGAACATGGCGGCTTTATCAGCCGCACCGCCACCGGCTTTGGTCCCGGCATTACGCTGGATTACCTGCAATCCGACAAACACGGCACGATGGAAGCCGGCGGCGTGGGCCTGACCTTCAGCCTGCCGGTGCCGTTCGCGCGCGTGGATCTGGGCGGCAAGGCGATGTGGATCGATGCCGGTGGCGAGGCGACTGCCGGCATGCTGGGCGGCCGTGCCACCATAGACCTGCCGTATTCCACCGAAGCCTTCGTGCAGGGCTACTGGGCGCCGGAAGCCGCTGCCAGCGGTAGCGTCAGCAAGGTGAGCGACACCATGGCTGGCCTGCGCTGGAAGCCGCTGCCGCTGGTCGGCATCGAGGCCGGCTGGCGTGAGTTCAAGGTCGAGCGCAACGACAGCCGCCGCGACCGCAAGATCGCCGACGGTGCCTATCTGGGCGCCAGTATCGGCTTCTAAAGCGGGATCGGGGATCGGGGATCAGGGAACCGGGACTCGCGGTGTTGACGCGAGCGTGCTTGGCCGAAACACTGAAATCCGAGTCCCGAGTCCCGAGTCCCGAGTCCCGAGTCCCGAGTCACCTTTTCGCCCCCATGCGGCGGCGGCGGTGCAGTGCTGGTGTAGAATCCCTGTTTTGTTTCCCCAGCAAGGCTTTGCCCCATGAACGCCGATCTTCTTGCCGGTCTGAATCCCGAACAATTACGCGCCGTGACCTGGCCGGCGAAAAGCGCTCTGGTGCTGGCCGGTGCCGGTAGCGGCAAGACACGGGTGCTGACGACGCGCATTGCCTGGCTATTGTCGACCGGGCAGGCATCGCCCGCCGCCATTCTTGGCGTGACCTTTACCAATAAGGCTGCGCGCGAGATGCAGACGCGGCTGTCGGCCATGCTGCCGGTCAATACCCGCACCATGTGGATAGGCACCTTCCACGGCTTGTGCAACCGCATGCTGCGCATCCATTACCGCGATGCCGGCCTGCCGCAGACCTTCCAGATTATGGATCCGGGCGAGCAGTCCTCGGCCATCAAGCGGTTGCTGAAAATCCTCGATGTGTCCGACGAAAAATTCCCGCCCAAGGCCGTGGCTGCCTTTATCAACGGCAACAAGGAAGCCGGCCGCCGTGCCGGCGAGCTGTCGGCGCACGATAGTTACACCCGCAAGCTGATCGAGATTTACGCCGCTTACGATGCACAGTGCAATCGCGAAGGCGTGGTCGATTTTGCCGAACTCCTGCTGCGCTGTTACGAGCTGTTAAGCCGCAATGCGGCGCTGGCCGAGCATTACCGCAACCGTTTCCGCCATATCCTGGTCGACGAGTTTCAGGACACCAACCTGTTGCAGTACGCCTGGCTGCGCCTGCTGGCCGGTAGCGATGCGGCGCTGTTTGCCGTGGGTGACGACGATCAGAGCATCTATGCCTTCCGTGGTGCCGAGGTGGGCAATATGCGCTCGCTGCTGGCCGATTACGGTATCGAAGGGCCGGTGCGGCTGGAGCAGAATTACCGCTCGGTCGGCAATATCCTGACCGCGGCCAATGCGCTGATCGAGAAAAACGATGGCCGTCTGGGCAAGAATCTGTGGACCGATGCCGGCGAGGGCGAACCCATCCGCCTGTACGAGGCCTACTCGGACGGCGACGAGGCCGAGTTCGTGTGTGATGAAGTCAAGGCACTGGTGCGCGAGGGCTGGAATCTGTCCGATATGGCGGTGCTGTACCGCTCCAACGCGCAGTCGCGCGCGCTGGAACACGCGCTGGTGAACGCCGGCCTTGCCTACCGCATCTATGGCGGCCTGCGCTTTTTCGAGCGTCAGGAAATCAAGCATGCGATGGCCTATCTGCGTCTGGTGTCCAACCCGGACGACGACAATGCCTTGCTGCGTGTGATCAATGTGCCGGCACGCGGCATCGGTGCGCGCAGTGTGGAAAACATCCAGACCCTGAGCCGCGAGCAGGGCGTGTCGCTGTGGCAGGCTACATGTGGCGCCAGCGGCGGGCGTAGCGCCGGCAAGGTGGCGGCGTTCGTGCTGCTGATTGAAGAGTTGCGCGCCAAGGTCGAGCTCTTGACGCTCGCTGAAATGATCAGCCTGATCATAGACCGCTCCGGTTTGCGGGCCTTGTACGAGGCCGACCGCAAGGAGGGTGAGGAGCGCCTGGCCAACCTGGACGAGCTGATCAATGCCGCCGCCGGTTTTATGCCCGACGACCCGGCGCAGGAAATGGTCGAGTTTCTCACCGCCGCCAGTCTGGAAGCCGGCGAGCATCAGGCCGATGCCGGCTCCGATGCCTTGCAGCTGATGACGGTACACGCGGCCAAGGGGCTGGAATTCGATGCAGTGTTCGTATCCGGGCTGGAAGAGGGCTTGTTTCCACACGAGAACAGTCTGAACGACAGCAAAGGCCTGCAGGAAGAGCGCCGGCTGATGTATGTGGCGGTGACGCGGGCACGCAAGCGCCTGTATCTGAGTTCGGCGCAAAGCCGCATGCTGCATGGCCAGAGCCGCTATCCGATCCGTTCGCGCTTTGTCGACGAGATTCCGCAAGAGCTGGTACACGAGCTGGCCGGCAAGAAAGCGCCGCAGCGCGCACCGGCCAAGGCGCCGTGGCTGACCGAGGCCATGCCGGCCTGGGCGAGCCCTAAGGGGGGCGACTATGGCGGCTTTCATATCGGGCAGAGCGTGGGGCATGCCAAATTCGGCATCGGCATGGTAGTGAGCGCCGAAGGCAGCGGCAGCGATGTGCGTCTGCAGATCAATTTTGCCGAGCATGGGATGAAGTGGCTGGATTTGCGCTACGCCAAGCTGACCGCGCAATAATGGATAGAGCAGATGTACACAGGGGCGCGATATGAATAGCAGCCAGTCCAATTCATTCCAGGCCATCGCTGGCGCTTATAAGGGCAAGCACCCGGCATCGGCCGAAGAGCTGAATCCTTACCGGCGCAAGCTGTTTCTGGTGATAGACAGCGTGCCCGAGATGCAGCGCGCGCTGGCGATGACGCTGGGCAGCTTTGGCGCCGAACGGGTCGAGTACGCCAGCCGTGGTAACGATGCGCTGGCCAAGCTTGCGCGTTACGATTTTGATGTCGTGCTGTGCGACTACGATCTGGGCAATGGTTACGACGGTCTGTATCTGTTTGAAGAGGCACGCGAGCGCAATCTGCTTAAGCAGTCTTGTGTATTCATGATTGTGACCGGCGAGCGGCGTGCCCAGCGGGTGATTTCGGCCGCCGAAATGGCGCCGGACGAATATCTGCTCAAGCCCTTTACCGGCGAAGAATTGCGTCTGCGTCTGGAGCGGGCGATACGCCGGCGCGAGGCTTTTCGCGTGGTGGACGATGCGCTGATGCGTTTCGAATATATGGCGGCGGCCGAAGCCTGCAGCAAACAGATTCAGGACAAAAGCGAATTCGCCCTCGATTTTATGCGCCTCAAGGGCAACCTTAGCCTGAAAATCGGCGACTGGGACAGCGCCAAGAAACTGTACGTCGAAGTGTTGCGCCTCAAGCCGCTGCCCTGGGCCAGGCTGGGCTTGGCCAAGGCGTTGACCGGGCTCAAGTCTTACGACGAGGCGCGCATGTTGTTCGAGCAGGTGCTGCAGGACAACGACCGGGTGATGGAAGCCTACGACTGGCTGGCCAAGATACATCTGGCCAATCACGATGGCGCACAGGCCCAGCTTAATCTGCAGCAAGCCACCTGCTTGTCGCCGGTGGTCGTGCGCCGGCAAAAACAACTGGGTGAAGTCGCGTTTGCCAATGGCGACCTGGCGACGGCAGAAGCCGCCTGCAGCACGACGCTGACCTTGGCCAAACATAGCTGGCACCGCCAGCCGGCGCTGTATGCCCAGCTCGCCCGGGTACAGCTGGCGCAACGCGACAGTGTCGCGGCGGGCAAGACGCTGGCCGGTTTGCGTCGCGATTACAAGCACGACGATGCCGGCAACTGGGTCGCCGATGTGATAGACAGCCAGCTGCAGCAGCAAGCCGGTAACAAGAGCAAGGCTGCCCAGCTCCTGGCGAGCACCGCCGAGCGTCTGCCGCAGCTTGAGGGCAAACTGGGGGTCGAGGCGCGCATGGAATATGCGCGTGCATGCTACAGCCTGGCGCGCCCCGATCTGGGTGACGAAGTGGCGCGCACACTGGTGCGCAACCATCATGATGACGAAGCTTTGCTGGAGTCTCTGGGGTGCTTGTTTGACCAGGTTGGCCGCACCGAGGCCGGGCGCGAACTCATCGCCGAAAACGTACAGAGTGTGGTTAACCTGAATAACGCGGCGGTGCGCGAAGCACAGGCCGGCCATTACGAGCAGGCGGTCAGCCTGTTTGGCAAGGCTTATGCCGAGCTGCCGGATAATGTTCAGGTGATGCTGAATACCAGCAATGCGATTATCGCGCTGGTTTACCGCCAGGGCTGGCACGAAAGCCATGTGCGCGCGGGACATGCCATGCTGGGCAGGGTGCGCACCCTGCAGCCGAGCAGCAGCAAATTCCAGAAAATCATGCAGGCGTGGAATTCGCTGATGGAGCAGCAGGGCCGGCGCGAGTGGCTGGTGTAAAAATCAGGGCAGCAAGCCGCCTTTTTGCAGGGTTTTGCTTAAGGTCGCGGCGTAGGCACTGGCTGTTGCCGCAACCGAGGCCGGATCAAATGATTGCAGATTGCCCGACCACAGCAGGCGCCGGGTCTGGGTGTCCCATAGCGTGGTCTGGCTGGACGCGATGCTGTAAGGCACCAGTGTCTGGTAACTGCTGTAGAAGTTCTGGTACGGCCCGTACCAGCCGAACATGGGCTGCGGGAATACCGGTTGCGCTACGCTCTGGTAGCCTGTTTCCGTTGGCAGCAGCTTGATCAGCATAAAGCCCTGCACACCTGCCTTGCGTACCGCACTCTCCAGATCCGCCTCGGCTACTGGCGTGGAGGAAGGCGGCAGAAGCGCATAAGCCGGCGTGGCCTGCACGCCCAGCGTCTGCATGCGCGCCACGACACTGTCTTCGAAAATGCGCTGTTCGGTGATGCTGCCGCCTATGGCCAGTACCACGGCGCTTTTGATCGGCCCGCCCTTATAGGCCGGATCCTGCCACTGGCTTTGCACGGTGGAGGTGGTGGCGCAGGCCGCCAGCAGGCTGACGCTTGCCAGTAGTGCACCGATTCGCATGCTTGCTCCCATCTTGATGACCCCTTGTTGGTGTTCCATGTCTTTGCCAAACGGCATGGCTTTATCTTAGGCAGGTACTTCCGCTATTGCGTGGCCGCCCTGTTCGCGCGAGACCAGCGCCACGCGCGCGAGCAGGCGCAAGGTGTCATCGTGGTCGGCATCGCTGGCCGCGATACAAAATCCGCCCAGCACCGTGACGCGATAGTCGCGGTCGTGTGCGTCGCGTACCGTGCTTTGCACCGCGAGATCGGTGGCGCAGCCGGCAATCAGCAGGCGTTCGCAGCGCATATTGCGCAGCAGAAGATCCAGCGCCGTGCCGTAAAAGGCATTGACGCGGCGCTTGAGGATGATGGTTTCTCCTGGCAGGGGGGCGGCGGCCGGATGAAAATCGCAGCCGGCGGTACCCAGGCGCAGTGCGCCACGGATGGCGGCACTGGCAAACAGGGGAGAGGCGCGCGGCAGTTCGCGGTAATCGTCGGAAAAGCCGACGCGGACATGGATGACCGGTATGCTGTAGTTGCGCAGGCTGCTTATCAGCCGCGGCAGGCGTTCCAGCGTATGGTGGCGCGCCAGAAAGTCGCGGTAACGCGGTGCGGTGACGATATCGTTGATGTAGTCGATCAGGATGAGTGCGCTTTGCACGATGGTCTCTCCTTGCGTAATGCAAGTCTCACCATAGCGCGTCAATGCAAAACCGCCCCGAAGGGCGGTTGTGTGGCGGATGGACCCAATGCTTACTTCGGAATCGAGCCTTCCACGCCCTTCACATACCAGTTCATGGTATCCACGCCTTTTTGTGGCAGTACCTGACCTGCTGCAACCATGGTCTTGCCGGCCTGATCGACGATAGGACCGGTAAAGCTGTGGAACTTGCCGCTGGCAAACAGTGCCTTCTTGGCGTCGAACTTGGCAGCCAGAGGTTTAGGTACGACCGGATTCAGCGGGCTCAGTGCCACCATGCCGTCCTTGATGCCCCAGTCCACGCTGTCCGATTTCCAGCTCTTGTCCAGCGTGGCCTTGGCTGCGCGGGTGTAGTAGCCGCCCCAGTTGATGGTCGAGGCGGTCAGCTGGGCCTTGGGGCCGAACTTGGCCATGTCGGTGTCCCAGCCCATGGCGTACTTGCCCTTTTCCTGTGCGGTCTGCACCACGGCCGGGGAGTCGGTGTTCTGTGCCAGCACATCCGCGCCTTGTGCGATCAGGGTTTCGGCGGCCTGACGCTCCTTGGCCGGGTCATACCAGCTATTCACCCACACCACCTTGGTCTTGATCTTGGGGTTCACGCTTTGCGCGCCCAGGGTGTAGGCATTGATGTTGCGGATCACTTCCGGAATCGGGAAGGAGCCGACAAAGCCCAGGGTGTCGCTCTTGGTCATGCCGCCGGCGATCACGCCCAGCATGTAGGCGCCTTCATAGGTCTTGGGATTGTAGATGGCGACGTTTTTGGCCGTCTTGTAACCGGTGGCGTGGGCAAACTTCACATTAGGGAAGGCCTGCGCCACTTTTTGCGTCTGGTTCATATAACCGAACGAGGTGGTGAAAATCAGCGTATTGCCGGCGGCGGCCAGCTGGCGGATCACGCGTTCAGCGTCGGCACCTTCAGGCACGCTTTCCACATAGGTGGATTTGATCTGGCCGGGCAGGGCTTTTTCCATCGCCTTGCGTCCCAGGTCATGGGCATGGGTCCAGCCGGCATCGCCGATCGGGCCTACATAGACAAAGCCGACTTTCAGCGGCTCGGCGGCGAAGGCCGGGCTGCTCAGAGCGGCAGCCAGCAAGGTAGTGATCAGAGTACGGCGGGACAGCATGGCGACTTCTCCTGGAGGTGGGGCGAATTTGAACAGCATAACAAGCGGGGTATCTTTGTCTACAGCAGGACCGCTAATAATCTTTATTGGATATTTTGCGGTAAATTCGCGGCATTATAAACCCGAAATGCAAACAAATGTTTTATCAAAAATGCCAAAAGATTTACCATGCACGGATTATTGATCCGGCTTGCCGGTACTGTTGCGGGGTAAGTTTTTGTGCCCGCGCCCTGGAGTCTTTGCGATGAATGCCCCTCCCCCTGCCGCGCGCCTGTCTTTGCGCGGTATCAGTAAACGCTATCCGTCGGTGATCGCCAACGACGCCATCGATCTTGATATTGCGCCCGGTGAAATTCATGCGGTGCTGGGTGAAAACGGCGCCGGCAAAAGCACCCTGATGAAGATCATCTACGGCGTGACCCGACCCGACGCTGGTGAGATTGTCTGGGAGGGGCGCAAGCTTGCCATTTCCAGCCCGTCCATGGCGCGCGAGCTGGGCATAGGCATGGTGTTCCAGCATTTTTCGCTGTTTGAAACCCTGACCGTGGCCGAAAACATCGCCTTGTCCATAGACCGGCCGCAGGCCGAACTGCACGACGAGATCCGCGAGGTGTCGACCCGCTACGGCCTGCCGCTGGATCCCGCGCGTCTGGTGCACAGCCTGTCGGTGGGCGAGCGCCAGCGGGTCGAGATTGTGCGCTGCCTGCTGCAAAAACCGCGTTTGCTGATTATGGACGAGCCGACCTCGGTGCTGACGCCGCAGGCGGTGCAGCAGCTGTTTGCGACCCTGCGCCGTCTGGCGGGTGAGGGCTGCAGCATTCTCTATATCAGCCACAAGCTGGACGAGATCCGTGCCCTGTGTGAGCGTGCCACCGTCCTGCGCGGCGGGCGGGTCAGCGGCGAGGCCGATCCGCGCCTCGAATCCAATGATTCGCTAGCGCGCATGATGATAGGTGGCGAACTGCCGGCGTGTACGCTCAACCCGCAAGCGCCGGGCGAACTGAGGCTGGCGCTTAATGGCTTGTCGCTTACCAGTGATGATCCGTTCGGTACCGCCTTGCAGGATGTGTCGCTGGCGGTGCATGGCGGCGAGATTGTCGGCATCGCCGGCATCTCCGGCAACGGCCAGCAAGAGCTGCTGGCGGCCTTGTCCGGCGAAAAAAAGCTGGCACGCGCCGACGGGCTGTCGTTGCGTGGTGTTGCGGCTGGCAAGCTGGGGCCAAGTGCGCGCCGCGCGCTGGGTCTGGGACTGGGCTTTGTGCCGGAAGAGCGGCTAGGGCGCGGTGCGGTGCCGGAAATGAGTCTGGCCGACAATGCCCTGCTCACCGGCGCCACCCGCGCCGGCATGCTCAAGGGGCCGTGGATACAGCGCAGCAAGGTGCGCGAATTCGCCCGCGAGGTGATTGCGCGCTTCAAGGTCAAGGCGCCGGACGAGGACGCGCTGGCGCAAAGCCTGTCCGGCGGCAATCTGCAGAAATTCATTATCGGGCGCGAGGTGATGCTGGCGCCCGAGGTGATGGTGGTGGCGCAGCCGACCTGGGGGGTGGATGTCGGCGCGGCCATGCTGATACGCAATGCGCTGATCGATATGCGCAACCGCGGGGTGGCGGTGCTGGTGATCTCCGAAGAGCTGGACGAGCTCTTTATGATCTGCGACCGCATCGCGGTGCTGGCCGATGGCCGTCTGTCGCCGGCGATTGCCACGGCTGACGCCAGTGTGGAATTGATAGGCCGCTGGATGAGCGGTGACTTTAGCGAGAAGGACAGTCATGTTCCAGCTTGAAACCCGCCCTGTGCCCTCGGCGACCATGCGCCTGCTGTCGCCGCTGATTGCTGCGCTCTTGATGCTGGCCTCCGGCTTTGTGCTGTTTACCCTGCTGGGTCAGCCGGCACTCAAGGCGTTTTATGTGTTTTTCGTGCAGCCGCTGACTACGCTTTACGGCGTGGGCGAGTGGCTGCTCAAGGCGACGCCGCTGTTGCTGTGCTCGCTGGGCCTGTTGATCGCCTACCGCGCCAATGTGTGGAATATCGGCGCCGAAGGCCAGCTGGTGATGGGCGCGATTGCCGGCGGCGGTGTGGCGCTGGCTTTTCCCGATGTCAGTGCATCGTGGCTCATGCCGGCCATGCTGGTGGCCGGTGTCGCGGGCGGTATGGCGTGGGCGGCCTTGCCGGCCTTGCTGCGTACCCGTTTTCACACCAACGAGATTCTGGTTAGCCTGATGCTGGTTTATGTAGCGGGTCTGGGGCTGCGCTTTCTGGTCAATGGCCCGTGGCGCGACCCGGAAGGCTTCAATTTTCCGCAGTCGCGCATGTTCCACGAAGCCGCCATTTTGCCGCTCTTGCATCCCGAGATGCGGGTCACCGTTGCCGGTGTGCTGGCGCTCATGCTGGTCGGGCTGATCTGGCTGTTTTTAAGCAAGAGCTGGCTGGGCTTTCGCCTGACGGTGGCCGGGCAGGCGCCGGCGGCGGCGCGCTATGCCGGCTTTGGCGAGAGGCGCAATGTCTGGATCGCCATGCTGATTTCCGGCGGCTTTGCCGGGCTTGCCGGTGTGGCTGAAGTGGCGGGGCCGCTGGGGCAGTTGCAGCCTTCGGTGTCGCCCGGCTACGGTTTTGCCGCGATTATTGTCGCCTTTGTCGGCCGTCTTAACCCGCTTGGCGCCTTGCTGGCCAGCCTGCTGATGTCGCTTCTGTATCTGGGGGGCGAGACCGCGCAGATGGAGCTGGGTTTGCCGGCCGCCATCACCGGTTTGTTCCAGGGGCTGTTGCTGTTTTATCTGTTGGCCGCCGATCTGTTTATCCATTACCGCGTGCGCCGTAGCGAGCGCGCCCCTGCTGCCGTACTCAAGGAGGCGACCCGATGAATGAAGGCCTGATTCTGGCGCTGCTCTTGTCCACCGCCAGTGCTGCAACTCCCTTGATGCTGGCTGCTCTGGGCGAGCTGGTGACCGAGCGCAGCGGTGTGCTTAATCTGGGGGTCGAAGGCATGATGCTGGTTGGTGCCGTGGCTGCTTTCGCCACCATGAGCCAGACCGGCAGCCCGCTTTTGGCATTCGGCGTTGCCATGCTCTCCGGCTGCGCCCTGTCCTTGCTGTTTGGCGTACTGACCCTGCATCTGATGACCAACCAGGTAGCGACCGGTCTGGCGCTGACCCTGTTCGGCGTCGGGCTGGCGGCTTTTGTCGGCCAGCCTTATGTGGGCGGCGTGGTCAAAGGGGTCGAGCCACTCTTGTTCGGCCTCGACCCGATAACGCTGCTGGCTTTTGTGCTGTGTGGCGGCCTGTGGTGGTTTCTGGGCAAGAGCCGAGCCGGCCTGCTGTTGCGTGCGGTCGGGGAAAAGCCGGCGGTGGCCGATGCCATTGGCTATCCGGTGCGCCGTATCCGCTATCTTGCCGTGCTGTTCGGCGGGGCGATGGCGGGTCTGGGCGGCGCTTTTCTGTCGCTGGTGAATACACCGATGTGGGTGGAGGGCATGACGGCCGGGCGCGGCTGGATCGCGCTGGCGCTGGTGGTGTTCGCCACCTGGCGCCCGGAGCGGGTGCTGCTGGGGGCATGGCTGTTTGGCGGCATGACTGTGTTGCAGTTTCATGCGCAGGCGCTGGGCCTGGCCATCCCGTCCGAGTTTTTGTCCATGCTGCCTTATCTGGCGACTATTGCCGTGCTGGTGCTGATCTGCCGCAATCCGCGCACCATCTTGCTCAACCAGCCCTTGTCGCTGGGCAAGACCTATCATCCTGACCGCTAGCGGCAGCCCCTGCGCTCCGGCACTAGACTTGCTGTAGCCAAGACAAGGAGCAGAGTGTGGAAGACTGGAGCTGGATCAGCATCGCCATCATTGTGCTGGACGCATTTCTGGTGGTCGGTGTGGCGCTGCGGGTGATGCTGACGCGCCATCCACCCGGCTCCAGTTTTGCCTGGATACTGGTGACGCTGGCCGTGCCTTTTGGCGGCTTTGTCCTGTATCTGCTGGTAGGCGAGCGACCGATCGGGCGCTCGCGGCGCGAGCGGGTGCAGGATTTTACCCTGCGCTTTCGCGGCTGGCAGTTGCCGGGCCCTGCCCCTTTGCTGGCGGGGAGCGAGGCTAGCCGCGATTTTGAAGCCATGGCGGTATTGGCCGAACGCATCACCCATCTGCCTGCGCGCGCAGGAAATGCGCTGACGCTGATGAGCGAGACGCGGGCCATTTTGCATGCGCTGGCCTGCGACATTGCCACGGCGCACACCAGCGTGGATCTGGCATTTTATATCTGGAACGCAGGCGGCGAGGCCGATGAAGTCGAGGCGGCGCTGGCGGCGGCGGCCGCGCGCGGCGTGCGCTGTCGTGTGTTGCTGGATGCCATGGGTTCCAAGGTGTATCTGGCCGGGCTGGGAGCTGCGCGCTTGCGTGCCGCCGGCGTTCTGGTCGAGGCGGCGATGACGGTCAGGGCATGGCAGATGCCGTTTGTGCGCGCCGATTTGCGCCTGCACCGCAAAATTGCGCTGATTGACGACAGCGCCGGTTATACCGGCAGCCTCAATCTGGTTGACCCGCGTTATTTCAAGCAGGACGCCGGAGTGGGCGAGTGGGTGGATGCCATGGTGCGCATCGCCGGGCCGGCGCTGGATGGTTTGCGGGCGGTATTCGCCTATGACTGGATGTTGCAGACCGGCGAGCCGCCGCTTGGCGGAATGGCGGCGCAGGCAGAGGCCGGAGCGCCGCTCTCGGTGGTGCAGGTGGTGCCCTCGGGGCCGGGTTTTGATCGCGGCGTCAATCTGCGGCTGATTCTGGAGGCGGTCAGCCGCGCCCACTCCCGCTTGCTGCTGACGACCCCCTACTTTGTGCCGGGCGACGCCTTGTCGCTGGCGCTGCAAAATGCGGCGCTGCGCGGGGTGGAAGTGCGCTTGTTGCTGCCGGAAAAGAACGACTCTCGTCTGGTGCAATACGCCAGCCGCTGGTATTTCGATGATCTGTTGGCCGCCGGCGTGCAGGTCATGCTGTACCGTGGCGGACTTTTGCACACCAAAAGCATCACCGTGGATGACACCCTGTCCTTGTTCGGTACCGTCAACCTCGATACGCGCAGCCTGCACCTGAACTTCGAGCTGATGCTGCTGGTGCTGGATGAGGGTTTTACCCGCGCGCTGGTGGCCTTGCAGCAGTCGTATGAGGCGGATGCCGTCTTGCTTGATGCCGCGGCCTGGCGGCAGCGCGGCATGGCGGCACGGCTGAAGGAAGGCATGTCCAATCTGGTGTCGCCGCTGCTGTAGCGCGGCGGGTGTTTACAGCAAGGGGCTGTTGAGCCGGGCCTGCAGCAGCTGGGCCTTGGCGTCGGCGAGTGCCTGCAGTAACTCCTGGCCTAGACGCGACAGCGCCTCGGGCGTCTGCAGGGCAGGGTCGCTAGGCAGGTCATAGCAGAAATGTGCCTCGCTAATCAGATTGCGCAGGCCTTGAATCGAATATTGCATGAGTTTGGAAATGCCGGAATGCTTGAGAAAGCAAACCATTCTGGCAGAGCGCCGCGTATCAGGTATTGACCGTGCACAAACTTTCCCGCATTGCCCGTGCCCAAACCCATGTTTTTATCCACAAACCGCCTGTTTCCAGACTTTTTATCCACAGCACTTCTTGAATTTTTTGCCAGAACCGCAGGGGCAGGGATCATTGCGGCTGATCTTGCTATCGACGCGGCGTTGCGGTTCTTGCGGTGCGCGTGCCGGATGGCCGTGCTGCCAGAAGGTATGGATCTTGGCCAGCGCCGCGCTGCTTTTGGCTGCATCGGCAGGTGTCGCCGGCTGCAAGAGTGGCTGGAACCAGGCCGGATGCTCGCTCATCAGCCGCGCCCATTCGGTGCGGGCAAAGCCCATGGCCAGATAAAAGCCCTTGCCCCAGTCGGCGGCACTGTGTTCTGTATCGGTGGCGAACAGGGGCGTGAAGCCGGCCGGATCGCTGGCAAACTGGGCGGAAACTTCGTTATTGCAGGCAATCAGGCTGCCCAGTATCGCGTTGGCTTCATCCATGCTGTCGAACACCGGCGCCTGTTTGCCGTGTTCGTGATCCCACACCCGGGCAAACCACAGGGATGGCGCCACCGTCGACGGCCCGATCACCAGTGCCGCGAGATAGCCTTGCAGCATCGCCATATTCATGGCGCGCCCTTCATGCTCGGGGTGGACGAGAAAATCGGCCAGTATCTGGCGTTCGGTCGGGGTCATGCGGTGTCCTTGCGGGGGTAGATGGCCGCGCATTTTAGCCCAGAGCCTGCGGGCGTGCTGAAACGCTGCGCGCAGCCTGCGTCGTGCCTTGACCCAAGGCTGTCGCAAGCATGCAACCCTCTGCTCTGGTGTCATGTTGCAGCGCGGGTTTTCGGTTACAATCCGCGCACAACAAACGGAGAACAACAAGATGTACCAATCCGAATTTACCCGCTTTATGAACGGCTTTCTGGCCGAGCATCCAGAAGTCGATACCGAGCGCCGTGAACTGCGTCTGACCTGGTGGGATCGCGAGCAGAATCCGGACGATGCGCGTCGCTGGAAAGAGGCGCGTGTGCCGCAAAAGCCTTACGTTTACCAGCCGGACTGAACGGCGCATGATTTCAGTTAAACGCCCGTTGCGGGCGTTTCGTTTTTTGTGAGCAAGTTATGACCAGCCGAACCTTGGCGCTTGACGAATCCCTGCACGACTACCTGCTGGCCATCGGCGTCAGCGAGCATCCGGTACTGCGCGAACTGCGCGACGCGACCGCCAGCCTGCGCTTTGCCAAGATGCAGATCGCCCCCGAGCAGGGGCAGTTTATGGGCTGGCTGGCGCGTCTGACTGGCGTGCGCCGCTATCTGGAAATCGGCGTTTTTACCGGTTACAGCACGCTGGCGGTGGCTTTGGCCATGCCGGACGACGGGCGTGTGGTGGCGTGTGATGTGCGCGCCGACTTTACCGCCATCGGGCGAGCGCATTGGGAAAAAGCCGGCGTCGCCGATCGCATCGATTTGCGGCTGGGGCTGGCGCTGGATACCCTGCACGGCTTGCTGGACGAGGGGCGCGCAGACGAATTTGATCTTGCCTTTATCGATGCCGACAAGCCGTCTTACCCTGCGTATCTGGATGCCTGTGCACGACTGGTACGCAAGGGCGGCATTATCGCGGTGGACAATATCTTCCTGTCCGGCCGGGTGGTGACGCCGCAGGCGGATGACCCGCCTAGCGTGCAGCTGATGCACGACTTCAATGCTGCGCTTAAGCAGGATCCGCGTTTCGATCTGTGCGTCTTGCCCTTGGGCGATGGTGTAACCTTATTGATTCGTCGTTGAACTTTGTTTAACCGGATGCAGTCTTTATAAAACTACTGTCGAAGCTATCCTCATGCTGAATCGCAAACCCCGCCGTCTCGTCAATCAGATGAATGTGGTGCCGTATATCGATGTGATGCTGGTGCTGCTGGTGATCTTTATG
Source organism: Craterilacuibacter sinensis (assembly GCF_009831765.1). GTDB lineage: Bacteria > Pseudomonadota > Gammaproteobacteria > Burkholderiales > Chromobacteriaceae > Craterilacuibacter > Craterilacuibacter sinensis. The sequence goes on from NZ_WSSB01000004.1 coordinate 187,657, forward strand.
GTGACCGCCCCCATGTTTACGCCCGGCGTAATCGACGTACCCAGCGTCAGCCGTGCAGCGCAGGTCGAGCAATCTCCGGTCGAGGTGCAGTATGACGCGACGGGGCGCTATGCCTGGGCACTGGATGGCAAGACCCATGCGGTGGATTCGCTGGACGCGCTGGTGGCGGCCATCTTGCCGCTGACAACGGGTGGCCGGCCGGTGGCGATTTCGGCCGACCAGAATGCCAAGTACAGCGATGTGGTGAAGATTGCCGACCGTCTGTATCAGGACGGCATCACCCGCGTGGCGCTGACCGTGCGTCAGGGGCAGTAGCGCGTGATGCATGACATGAATAAGGGCTGGCGCAGCCGCGGCTTGGGGCTGTCCGTTCTGCTGCATGTGGGGGTGCTGGCGGCGCTTTTGCTGCGTATGGCGCCGGATGCGGTAGTGCCGGCTGAAGTGCCCTTGTCGGTGGAGCTATGGGCCGGCGGCGGCAGCGGCAAGGCGCCAAGTGTGGCACCGCCTGTCGTGCCCAAGCTTGCGCCGCCTGCACCGGTGACACCTGCCAAAGTTGTCACGCCACCAGCACCGACGCCGTCGTTTGATGCCGAGGTGAAGCTGGCGGCTGCCAAAGACAAGCCTAAGCCTGAACCCGCCAAGCCGGTGCCGGCCAAGCCTGAACCCAAGCCTGAACCCAAGCCTGAACCCAAGCCGCAGCCGCAGGCTAACAAGCCGCCCGCCAAGCCTGCTCCCGCGGCCAAACCGGCTGCCAAACATGGCAATGTGGCCGATGATTTTCTTGGCGATTTGGGCGGTCCGGCCGGTAGCGGTCAGGGCAGCGTGACGCAAAAAGGCGGCAAGAGCGGCATCGTCGGTGGCTCGGCCCAGGGCCGGGCGGGCGCGGATGCGGGCTATCTGGACAAGGTGCGCGGGCGTATCCGTCCTTATGTGATGGTGCCGCCCGGCATGAGCGGCAATCCCGAGGCCGTGCTTAAGGTCAGCCTGCTGCCGACGCTGGAAGTCCGCGCCGTGTCGCTGGTGAAATCCAGCGGTAACGCCGCCTACGACCGCGCGGTACAGGATGCGGTGTGGCAGGCACGTACCTTCCCGCCTTTGCCTGCCGGTGCCCGTTTTGCCGATTTTCGCGAATACACGCTGAAGTTCCGCCCGCATGATTGAAGGATAAAACGATGATAAAGCGCATACGACTGACCCTGACCCTGCTGGCGTGTCTGGCTCCGGCGCTGGCACAGGCCGAGCTGACGGTGGATATCGTCGGCGGCGGCGCCAACCGTTATCCGCTGGCGGTGCCGGCCTTGGCCGGTGAAGCGGGTGGCCAGGTGGTGACGACTGTGGTGAAGCAGGATCTGGCGTTGACCGGTCTGGTCAATATCATCAATCCGCCCAACCCGGCCATGACCGTCGCTACGCCTAACGCGGTCAATGTCGCGACTTGGCGCGCGCTTAGTGCCAATGCGGTGCTGGCCGGCAGCGTGAGCCCGAGCGAGGGCGGCAACAGCCGGGTGACGTTTTATCTGGAACAGCTCGCGCCGAAAAAGACGCTGGCGCAGGGCGAATTTGATGTGCCGCCTGCCGCCTTGCGTGAAGTCGGCCACCAGATCGCCGACCAGGTCTATCAGGCGCTGTTTGGCGAAAAGAGCTTCTTCAATAGCCGCATCGCCTATGTGCTGAAAAATGGCCGCCATAGCTACCAGCTGCAGGTAGCCGATGTGGCCGGCCAGCAGGCGCGTACCATCCTGCGCTCGAAAGAGCCGATCATTTCGCCGGCGTGGAGCCCGGATGGGCGCAAGCTGGCTTATGTCTCGTTTGAAACCCAGAAGCCGGTGGTGTGGGTGCAGGATCTGGCCTCGGGCCAGCGCCGCATGCTGGCCAATTTCAAGGGCAGCAACTCGGCACCGGCGTGGAGCCCGGATGGCAGCCGTCTGGCGGTGGTGCTGACCTCCAGCGGCAATTCGCAGATTTATCTGCTGGATGTGGCAGGGGGTGCGCCGCGCCGCCTGACTCAGAGCGACGCCATTGATACCGAGCCCGATTTCAGCCCCGATGGCAGCCAGATCGTCTTTACCTCGGACCGCGCCGGCGGCCCGCAGATCTATCTGCAGCCGGTTGCTGGCGGCGCGGCGAAGCGCATCAGCTGGCAGGGTGCATACAATGTGTCGCCGCGCTTTGCGCCGGATGGCAAGTCCGTCACCTATATGCGCCGTGACGGCGGACGCTTCCGCGTGGTGGTGCAGGATCTGGCCACGGGCGACGCGCGCGTAGTCAGCGACGAGAGTTTTGGCGAGTCGCCCAGCTTTGCGCCCAATGGCCGCATGGTGCTGTTTGCCAGCGAGCAGGGCGGGCGTAGCGTGCTGTGGGCCAGCTCGCCCGACGGCACCAGCAAGGTGCGGCTCGGCGTGATAGACGGAGAAGTTCAGGATCCCGCTTGGGGCCCATTCAACCCGTGAGGGGTGTTTTGTTTTTCCTCACATTCAGGAGAGTTTCATGTTCAAACGTGTCTTGATGGCTTCTGCCGTGGTATCCCTGTTTGCCGCCTGCTCCAGCACCCAGCCGCCGGCGGCTGTTGTGGCCGAGCCGGCCCAGCCGGTTGTGGTTGCGCCTGTTGCACCGGTGGTTGATGCCCAGGCTGCGGCGCAGGCTGCCGCCCAGGCCCGCATGCAGGCCGAGCGTGCCCGTCTGGCCGGTGAAAGCATCTACTTCGACTTCGACTCCAATGCCGTCAAGGCTGACCAGCAAGCCAAGGTGGCCGCCCACGCCGAATTCCTCAAGCAGAACACCCAGCAAAAAGTGCAGATTCAGGGTAATACCGATGCCCGCGGCAGCCGCGAGTACAACCTGGGTCTGGGCCAGCGCCGCGCCGAAAGCGTGAAGCAGTCGCTGGAAGTACTGGGCGTGAAAGATGCCCAGCTCGAAGCCGTCAGCTATGGCAAGGAAAAACCGCGTGCCGAAGGCTCGAGCCCGGCTGACTATGCCGAAAACCGTCGCGCCGATGTGTCTTACGGCCAATAAGGGCTGAGTGCCGGGCTCAGGCGGTGTTGTTGGCTGCCTTTGCCTATGCTGGATAAAACCCCGTCCGCTGTTGGCGGGGTTTTATCCACAGGAGCACGCCATGTCTAGCCATATCTTGCTGTCTGCAGGCTTTACCGCCTTGCTTTTAGGCTGTACCACCGCGCCCTCTGGCCATGAGGAGCTGGAACCTGTGCCTCCCCGGCCGAATCTGGCGCTGATGGGGCCGGGGCCGGTGCTGGCGTTTAGCGCGCCGCAGTATTGCCCGGGTGCGCCGTTACGCATGATTTACTATCCGTTTACCGATGCCGAACGCGTCAAGCTGCAAGCGCACGCCGATTGCCTGAAGCATCACCCCAAGGTGCAGGTATTGCTGCGCGCCCATGGTGCGGGCACAAGTGCCGAAATCGGCCAGCGCCTCGATGCCGCCACCGCCGCCCTGGGGCAGGCAGGTGTCGCATCCGCGCAGTGGCAGCGTGATAGCCTGGGGGCCCGCCCTGAGGGCAAGGCGGCGGTAGAAGTCGTGTATCCTGAGGCAAAACCCGATTGATGAGCCGGCAGAAGCCGGCCCCGTTTTAGCCGGAGAAACCATGTTTGCAAGCCGTATGACCCTGCTGTCCTGTTCATTGCTGCTGGGCGCATGCGCCAGTACCTCGGATCTGGAGCAGACCCGCGCCCAGCTGGATCAGGTCAACCGCCAGGCCACCGCACGCCTCTCCCAGATCGAGTCGCGCATCAGTAACGAGCGCCTGCTGGAAATGGTCAGCCGGGTGGACGGCATGCAGGCCGAGGTCGCCAAACTGCGCGGCGACAACGAGATGCTGCAGTACAAGATCGGCGTGCTGGAAAAACGCCAGAACGATCTGTATGCCGATATCGACCAGCGTCTGGGCCGCTTCGAAGGCGGGCGCAGTGCCGAGCCGGCAAGCAGCAATGCCGCAGCGCCGGCGGAAAGTGTCGACGCGGTCCAGCAGGCTTTCGATCAGGCGCTGTCGCCATTACGCAAACGCGACTTTGCCCAGGCCGTGGTCGCACTGAAAGCCTTTGCCGACAGCAATCCCAATGCACCGCAGGCGCTGGATGCCACCTACTGGCGCGGTGTCGCCCATACCGCCTTGCGCCAATACGATGCGGCCATCGACATCCAGCGCCGCTTCGCCGATGAAAACCCGCGCCACCCCAGAGCGCCGGATGCGCTGCGCAATGTGGCCAATGCCCAGCGCGAACTGGAGCAGGTGGACCAGGCGCGTATCACGCTGAAAAAGCTGATCAAGCTCTACCCGAACTCGGACGCCGCCGCCAAGGCCAAGCAGCAACTGACGACGATGTGAAGCGCGGGACTCGGGGTCGGGAATTCGGGATCAGGTAACGGGTGCGTTTACTGCGTGGCAATACCCGCGCGGATCCCGAGTTTCCGATCCCTGCTCCCTGTCTTGTTCCTTCATGTCGAAATAATAAAGTGTTCCGGCCTGTATCCCTGATCAGGTAAAATTGCCCACTTCCTCTTTGCACGGGCATAAAGCGCCATGATCGAAGTCGGCATCGTAATGGGTAGTAATAGTGATTGGGACGTGATGCAGAACGCCGCTCGCGTACTCAAGGAATTCGGGGTCGCATTCGAGACGCGCGTGGTCTCCGCCCACCGTACGCCCGATCTGTTGTTCAGTTATGCCGAACAGGCCGAGGCGCGTGGCCTGAAGGCCATTATTGCCGGTGCCGGCGGTGCGGCGCACCTGCCGGGCATGCTGGCCGCCAAGACCCATGTGCCGGTGCTGGGTGTGCCGGTGCCATCCAAATACCTGCGCGGTGAAGATTCGCTGTTGTCCATCGTGCAGATGCCCAAGGGTATTCCGGTGGCGACCTTCGCCATCGGCGAGGCGGGCGCCGCCAATGCCGCGCTGTTTGCCATCGCCCAACTGGCGACTACCCATCCGGAGCTGGCCGAGCAGCTCAAGGCTTTCCGCCGCAAGCAGGAAGAAACCGTGCTGGCGATGACGCTGCCGGAGGTCGAATAATGGCCGCCATCCTGCCGCCGGCGATGCTGGGCATTATCGGCGGTGGCCAGCTGGGGCGCATGTTTACCATTGCGGCCAAGACCATGGGTTACCGCGTCACCGTGCTGGAGCCTGATCCGCATTCCCCTGCCGCCGCTTTTGCCGATGTGCATCTGTGCGCACCGTATGGCGACGCTACCGCACTGCAAACTCTGGCCGGGACTTGCGCGGCGGTGACTACCGAATTTGAAAACGTCGACGCCGACGCGATGCGTATGCTGGCGAAAACCACGCGCGTGTCGCCATCGGGCGACTGTGTGGCGATTGCGCAGGACCGTATCGCCGAGAAGGCATGGATAGCCAAAGCCGGTCTGCCGACTGCGCCCTATCTGGCGCTGGAGTCGGCGGCGGCACTGGCGGCTGTTTCCGATGACGCGCTGGCAGCGTATTTGCCGGGCATTCTCAAGACCGCGCGTCTGGGCTACGACGGCAAGGGCCAGCAGCGGGTGAAGACGCCGGCCGAGGCGCGTGCCGCCTTCGCCGACCTGGGCGTCGCTTGCGTGCTGGAGAAGATGCTTGACCTCAAGCTTGAGGTGTCGGCCATCGTTACCCGCACCAGCGCCAGCCAGATGGCGGTATTCCCGCTGGCGGAAAACCGCCACGAGGGCGGCATTCTCGATGTATCCATCGTGCCGGCGCGCATTGCTGCCGGCTTGGCGGCATCCGCGCAAACGATGGCGCAGCGTCTGGCTGACGAGCTGGATTACGTTGGCGTGCTGGCCGTCGAATTCTTTGTGCTGGGCGACGACACGCTGGTGGTCAACGAGATCGCGCCGCGTCCGCACAATTCCGGCCACTACACGCTGACCGCCTGTGTCACCGACCAGTTCCAGCAGCAAGTGCGCGCGCTATGCGGCCTGTTGCCGGGTTCGACCGAACTGATGACCCCGGTCGTTATGGTCAACCTGTTGGGCGATGTGTGGGGCGAGGATGGCCGCGCGCCCAAGTGGGATGTGCTGGCCGAGGCGCCGAACGCGCAGCTTTATCTGTACGGCAAGCAAGAAGCGCGCAAGGGCCGCAAGATGGGCCATTTCAACGTGATGGCGGCGACGGCCGACGCGGCGCTGGAGCAGGCCGAGGCGCTGAAAGACACACTCTGATTTATCAGGCAAAGCCATAAGGCTTCGCCTTTTCTTTATCTGGAAAAATTCATGACCGGCATCACCACCACCCATCTCAATAGCCTGAAAAAAATCTACTCCGGCAAGGTGCGCGACCTGTACGAAATCGACGACAAGCGCATCCTGATGATTGCCACCGACCGCCTGTCGGCGTTCGATGTGATTCTGGATGATCCGATTCCGGCCAAAGGCCAGATCCTGACCGCGATCTCCAACTTCTGGTTCGACAAACTGAAAGACGTGGTGCCCAACCATCTGACCGGCGACAAGCCGGAAGACATGGTGTCGGCCGAGGATTTGCCGCAGGTAGAAGGCCGTGCCGTGGTGGCGAAAAAACTCAAGACCATTCCGATCGAGGCGGTGGTGCGCGGCTATATCGCCGGTGGCGGCTGGAAGGATTACCAGAAGACCGGCGCGGTATGCGGCATTACCCTGCCGGCCGGGCTGAAAGAGGCGGGCAAGTTGCCAGAGCCCATTTTTACGCCTTCGACCAAGGCGGCTGTGGGCGACCACGACGAGAACATCAGCTTCGATCAGTGCGTAGGCCTCATCGGCCAGGAGCTGGCCGAAAAGGTGCGCGACACTGCCATTCTCCTCTACAAAACGGCCGCCGAATATGCGGCGACGCGCGGCATCATTATCTGCGACACCAAGTTCGAGTTCGGTCTGGACGAGAACGGTACGCTGGTGCTGATGGACGAGGCGCTGACGCCGGACTCCAGCCGTTTCTGGCCGGCCGACAGCTACGCCGAAGGCATGAGCCCGCCATCGTTCGACAAGCAGTTTGTGCGCGACTGGCTGGAAGCGTCCGGCTGGGACAAAGTGTCGGCCGCGCCTGCCGTACCGCTTGAGGTGCGCGAGAAGACCGCAGCCAAGTACCGCGAGGCACTGACACGTCTGGCAGGTTAAGCGCGCTTAAGTCCCCAATGCGGTCGGGGTTTGGCGGCGCCGGACATTGCTTTATCATGACGGCCTTTGCTTCTCTCCGGGACATGTCAGATGCCGCTGGATCCTGTCGTACTGTTTTTCCTTCTGGGTTTGGGGGCGGGGCTGGCCCGCTCCGACCTCAAACTGCCTGCCGCGCTCTATGAGTCGCTATCTGTTTTCCTGCTGATTGCCATTGGCCTGAAGGGCGGGGTGGCGCTGGCCAAGCTGGCTTCTCCTGTGATTGTCCTGCAGGTCGGCGCCGTGGTGGCGCTGGGTGTGGCGCTCACCATCCTGGCGTTTGCCTTGCTGCGCTTCAAGCTGGCCCGTGCCGATGCGGCGTCGATCGCGGCGCATTACGGCTCGGTCAGCGTGGTGACTTTTGCCGTGGGCACCAGCTTTCTGGCGCGTCAGGGCATCGCTTACGAGCCGCAGCTGACGCTGTTTCTCGCGGTGATGGAGATGCCGGCGCTGATTGTCGGGGTGATGCTGGCGCGCGTCGGTGGCGGACAGCGGGTGGCCTGGGGGCGACTGGCGCATGAGGTGCTGCTGGGCAAGAGTGTGGTCTTGCTTGCCGGTGGCCTGCTTATCGGCTGGATTGCGGGCGAGAGCGGCATCAAGAGCCTGTCGCCCTTGTATTTCGACCTGTTCAAGCCGGTGTTGTCGCTGTTCTTGCTGGAAATGGGCCTGATTACCGCCAGCCGTCTGGGCGAGTTGCGCCGTTCGGGTCTGTTTATCGGGGCCTTTGCTCTGCTGGTGCCCTTGCTGTTTTCGCTGCTGGGACTGGGGGTCGCTTCATTGTTGGGGTTGTCTGCCGGCGGAGCTTTCCTCTTGGCGGTGCTGGCAGCGTCGTCCAGTTATATTGCCGCGCCAGCGGCCATGCGTATCGCGGTGCCCGAGGCCAATCCGGCACTCTCGCTGGCGGCCAGTCTGGGCCTGACCTTTCCGTTTAACCTGCTCGCCGGCATCCCGCTTTACTGGGCTGTGACGTGCTATTTCTGGGGCGCATAAGATGGATTACCACCCTAAAAAGCTGCTGACCATTGTGTGTGAAGCCGTGCTGGAAGCGCCATTGACGCGAGACATCCAGCGTCTGGGCGCGCAAGGCTACACCGTGATCGATGCGCGCGGCGGCGGCCATTATGGCGTGAAGCGGGCGGCATGGAGCTTCGACCGCAATATCCGCGTCGAGGTGATTTGCGATGCGGAGGTGGCCGATGCCATCGCCACCCATGTCGCCGCATGCTATGCCCCGGATTATGGTCTGGTGTTGTATGTCGGTGACGTCGGCGTGATGCGGCCGGGGCTTTTCTGAGGCTATGCCCCACACAAGTTGGCGCTCGCTGTCCGCGATGAGCGACGCTTATGCGCCAGCAGCCCAACCCCGTTTGCCGCGCGGAAGCAGCAAGCTCAAATATGTTCGCGCAGCGGACACAAAACCCGAAATCAAGTCACAAACTTACAACTGGAACATCACCTTTTCTACGGCGGGCTTATTCAGGCCGGAATGATGTGCTCGACGCTGCCATCCAGTGCCATCAGATAGCACTCCACCTCTAGCGCCGGGTGCTGTTTGATAATGCTGTTGCGCAGTGCCATCAGTGTTTCGGCGTGCACCTCGGTTTCTTTCTCCGGCATCTTGCCGAAATCCTCTCCCTTCACCACCTTGTAGGCGCCGCAGTCGCGGTGATCGAGCAACACGACCTTGTGCACCTGGTGCAGCTTGATGGCGACACCAAGGTGTTCCCAGAATGCGGTATTCCACGCCGGAAATTTGCCGGTCAGCGCCCCCAGCGAAGCGCCGGCCAGGATCACATGGTCGTACTTGTCCTTCAGCCCCTTGCCTGCCATAAAGCGCTCGGTATCATCGACCAGACGGTAGTCCATGCACGACAGCAGCAGGGCATCCGCCTGACCCGATGCGAACGCGGTCCGGGGCAAAAAGCTGCCCAGCATCACGGCGCCGGCACCCAGCGCCGCCAGTTTGATAAAGTCGCGTCGGCTGCTGTAGCCGGGCTGTGATTGGCACATATAAAGCGTTCCTTGATGTGGTTTTTATCCGGCGTTTAGCGCCAGTGCCATCATATCTTGCCAAGGCTGTTTATGCATTTGCGTTGACAACTTACTAGGGAGTAAGTATCGTCGGCGGCAGGCTTACATCCATAAAAATCCACACCTTACGTTTACGAGGAAGCTGTCATGACCGCCTACCCGCACCTGCTCGAACCGCTGGATCTGGGCTTTACCACGCTGAAAAACCGCGTACTGATGGGCTCCATGCACACCGGTCTGGAAGATGCGCCCAACGGCTTCGAGAAAATGGCGGCTTTCTACGCCGAGCGTGCGCGGGGCGGGGTTGGCCTGATCGTGACCGGCGGTGTCGGTCCGAACGACGAGGGGCGCGTGGCCGAGGGGGCATCCATCCTCAACGATATGTCCGAAGTGCCCCACCACCGCATCATCACCGACGCGGTGCATGAGGCCGGCGGCAAGATCGCAATGCAGATCCTGCATACCGGCCGCTACAGCTTCCAGGAAAACCTGGTGTCGGCGTCGCCAATCTGCGCACCGATCAATTTCTACCGGCCGCGCGAAATGAACGAGGACGACATTCTGCGCACCATCGCCGACTTCGCCGAGTGTGCGCGCCTGGCGCGTGTTGCCGGTTACGACGGCGTCGAGGTGATGGGCTCGGAAGGCTATCTGATCAACCAGTTCATCGCGCGCAATACCAACAAGCGCAGCGACGGCTGGGGCGGCAGCTACGAGAACCGTATCCGTTTCCCGATTGAAATCGTCAAGGCAGTGCGCGCGGCGGTCGGCCCCGACTTCATTATCATCTACCGCCTGTCGATGCTGGATCTGGTGAATGATGGCAGCACCCCGGACGAAGTCGAGCAGCTGGCGCTGGCGGTCGAGGCGGCCGGTGCCACCATTATCAATACCGGCATCGGTTGGCACGAGGCTCGGGTGCCGACCATCGCCACCATGGTGCCGCGCGCCGGTTTTGCCTGGGTGACCCGCCGCCTGATGGGCAAGGTGAAGATCCCGCTGATCGCGACCAACCGCATCAACACGCCGGACGTGGCGGAAGCGGTGCTTGCCAGCGGCCAGGCCGATATGGTGTCAATGGCGCGTCCTTTCCTCGCCGACCCGGAGTTCGTCAACAAGGCCGCCGAGGGTCGCGCCGACGAGATCAACACCTGCATCGGCTGCAACCAGGCCTGTCTTGACCATATCTTCCAGGGCAAGCTCACCAGCTGTCTGGTCAACCCGCGTGCCTGCCGCGAGACAGAACTTAACTACGCCAAGACCGACAGCGCGAAGAAGCTGGCGGTAGTCGGTGCGGGACCTGCCGGCCTTGCCTTTGCCACCGTCGCTGCCGAACGCGGCCACGACGTGACCCTGTTCGATGCGGCAAACGAGATCGGCGGCCAGTTCAATGTGGCCAAGCAGATCCCGGGCAAGGAAGAGTTTTACGAGACGCTGCGCTACTTCGCGAAACAGATCGAGCTGACCGGCGTCAAGCTGGCGCTGGGTCAGCGGGTTGCCGCCGACGATCTGGCCGGCTTCGATGAAGTGGTGCTGGCCACCGGCATCGCCCCGCGCCTGCCGGCTATCCCCGGCATCGATCACCCCAAGGTGCTCAGCTATCTGGACGTGCTTAAACATGGCAAGCCGGTCGGGCGCAAGGTGGCGATTATCGGTGCCGGCGGCATCGGTTTTGATACCGCCGAATTCCTGACCCAGGACGGCGAGTCGACATCGCTTGATGTGGCAGCCTTTATGGACGAATGGGGTGTGGATACCCAGGGTGAGAGTGCCGGCGGCTTGTCGGCCAAGGGCATGCATGCACCGGCAAGCGCGCGTGAAGTGTGGCTGTTGCAAAGAAAGAACAGCAAGGTGGGTGAAGGTCTGGGCAAAACCACCGGCTGGATCCACCGCGAGAGCCTGAAGATGAAGCGGGTCAATATGGTGTCCGGCGTCACGTACGAGGGCATCAGCGATGCCGGCCTGACCGTCACCATCAAGGGCGAAACCCAGACCCTGCCGGTAGATAACGTCATCATCTGCGCCGGTCAGGACCCGCTGCGCGAACTGGTAGCGCCGCTGCAGGCAGCCGGCAAGACCGTTCATCTGATTGGCGGCGCCGATGTGGCCGCCGAGCTGGATGCCAAGCGCGCCATCGATCAGGGGAGCCGTCTGGCCGCTGCAATCTGATTGCTTGATCAAATAAAGCGCCTGCGTCCCGCTCGGGGAGGCCGGCGCTTTTTTGCGTCAGGGCAGCGCGGTTTCCGCTGCGCTGACACCGGCGTCGTGTTCCAGCAGTTCCAGCGTTGCCAGCGTCGCATCGCGCAGCAGCGTCATGTCTTCTTCGCTCACCACATACGGCGGCATAAAGTACACGGTCTTGCCTATCGGACGTAGCAAGCAGCCCAGCTTGAGCATGGCGGCAAAAAAGGCCTGGGCAAAATCGGAGCGCGTGCTATCCACCTCGAAAGCCCAGATCATGCCGCAGCGGCGCCAATGGCGTACACGCGGGTGTTGCTGCAAGGGCGCAAGCAGCGCATCAAAGCGCAGCGCCTGTTCGCGGTTGCGTGCCAGCACATCGTCCTGTTCGAAAATATCCAGCACCGCCAGCGCCGCGCTGCAGGCCAGCGCATTGCCGGTATAGCTATGTGAATGCAAAAAGCCGCGCGTCACATCGTCGTGGTAGAAGGCCTGATAGATTTCATCGCTGCTTAACACGCACGACAGCGGCAGGGTGCCGCCGGTGATGCCCTTGGACAGGCAGAGGAAATCGGGGCGGATGCCGGCCTGTTCGCAGGCGAATAGCGTGCCGGTGCGGCCGAAACCGACGGCAATCTCGTCGGCAATCAGGTGGATCTGGTACTCGTCGCATAGTGCGCGCGCGCGGGTGAGGTAGGCTGCGTCATACATGGCCATGCCGGCGGCGCCCTGCACCAGCGGCTCGACAATCAGCGCGGCGATTTCACCATGATGTTTGGTCAGCAGGTTTTCCAGACTGGTAGCGGCGCGCAGCGCGACATCGCGTGCCGATTCGCCAGAGCGTGCGCCGCGTGTATCGGGTGAGGGCACGCGCCAGCCGTTTTTGACCAAGGGCGCATAGGTGGCGGAAAACAGCGGCACATCGGTGACGGCCAGCGCACCCACGGTTTCGCCGTGATAGCTGTTTTCCAGGCTGACGAAGCGCTGTTTTTTATCCTGCCCCTGATTCTTCCAGTAATGAAAGCTCATCTTGAGGGCGATCTCGGTGGCGCTGGCGCCATCCGAGGCGTAAAACGCGTGACCGAGGCCGGTCAGTGCCGACAGGCGTTCGGACAGCTCCACCACCGGGCGGTGGGTAAAGCCGGCCAGCATCACATGGTCGAGTTCGTCCAGCTGGCATCTGATGGCGGCCTTGATGCGCGCTTCGTTATGGCCGAACAGATTGACCCACCACGACGACACACCATCGAGATAGCGCTGGCCGTCAAAATCGACAAGATAGGCGCCGTCGCCACGGGCAATCGGCACGATGGGCAGGGTTTCGTGGCGCTTCATCTGCGTACACGGATGCCAGACGGCGGCGCGGCTGCGCTGTAGCCATTCCTTATTGCGGGTCATGGTGTGTCTTTGCAAAAAATAGGCAAGGGCTCAGCCTTCCCATGGCAATTCGAGCAGTAGTGGTGCCGGCAGGAGTTGCCTGAGGGTAGCGAGATTTTCGGCGTAGCGTGGCTGGTCCGCCACCACGCGGTTGGCGATCCAGCCGGCCAGCTTGCAGCCTGAAGCCTGGATGGCTTGTGCGCTTAAGCGTGCATGGTTGATGCAGCCCAGCTTCATGCCCACCACCAGAATCACCGGCAGCGCCAGTGCCTGCGCCAGCTCCTGAATGGAGAGGGTGTCCCCCAGCGGGGCAAACCAGCCGCCGGCGCCTTCAACCAGTACCACATCGGCGTCTACTGCCAGTTGCCGGTAATGCTGCAGGATGTGCTCAAGCGAGATTTCGATGCCGGCCTCTGCTGCGGCCAGATGCGGCGAGATGGCCGGCTCGAAGCGGTAGGGCGACATGAGTGCCCGGTCATGCTGGCCGCTGGCCGCGCACAGGCGCTCGACATCGTCGTTGACCAGCGTGCCGTCAGCCAGGCGCTGGCAGCCCGAGGCGACCGGCTTCATCGCCAGTGCCCGCTGGCCTTGGGCTTGCAGCTGATGGATCAGTTTGACGGTGCTGTGGGTCTTGCCGCAGTCGGTATCGGTACCGGTAATGAAATAAGCTTGGGCCATGGGTCTCTTTCGTCGGGGCGTTGGGCCTTACAAATGCGGCTCGACGGCCTGGCGCAGGTTCTGTTCGGTCAGCTTGCCGGTCAGGCGGGCCACGATCTTGCCCTGGCGATCCAGTACGACAGTAAAGGGCAGGCCGCCGGTTTTATTGCCCAGGCTGCGCATCAGGGTGAGCGTGTCGGCATCGCCCAGCAAGACCGGGTAGCTTATGCGCAAGGAGCGTATAAAGTTTTGCACTTGCACCGGCTGATCCAGCGCGATACCGACCACTTCGGCTTTGCGTCCGCGCCACTGGCTGCGTAGCGCATCCAGCATCGGCATTTCTTCGCGGCAGGGACCACACCAGGTTGCCCAGAAATTGACCACCACCACTTTGCCGCGCCACTGCGCCAGATTCTGGCTCTGTCCGGACAGGGTGCTAAAGCGCGCCTGATCCAGATCGGTGCTGGCTGCCTGCGCCTGCGTGGTGACGGAAAACGACATCAGGATTGCAAGTAGGAATAATCGGGTTTTTTTTGCATTCATAGTGTATATCTTGCTGTAAGTCTTATCTCTTGCCACCCCAGCTGCGCTGATGGCGGGAATTGTTCCGTGTTAAAATCCGCGATTACGTTTGCTCTGGAGTGAGCATGGCCATCCTTGTCTGCGGGGCGATCGCCTACGATACCCTGTTTTCGTTCGAAGACCGTTTCGACAGCCAGATCCTGCCCGATCAGTTGCACAAGATCTCGACCACCTTTCTCGCGCCCACCATGCGCCGCGAGTTTGGCGGCCCGGCCGGCAATATCGCTTACAGCCTCGCCATGTTGGGCGAGAAGCCTATCCTGATGGGCACGGTGGGCGAGGATTTTGCCCCTTACCGCCAGCATCTGAAGAATTTCGGTGTCGACGAACGTTTCGTCAAGGTCATCCGCGGCCAGTATACCCCGCAGTGCTTTGGCATTGCCGATCGCGACGGCAACCAGTTGATGGCATTCCACCCCGGCGCGATGAACTTCGGCGATACCAACCATATCTCCGACGTGCCTGATGCAGTCGATATCGCCATTCTGTCGCCTGGCGGTCGTGCCGCCTTCCTGCAGCATTCGCAGGAATTGCACGATGCCGGTATTCCCTTTATTTTCGATCCGGGTCAGGAACTGCCGCTGTTGTCGGCCGACGAGATCCGTCAAATCGTCGCTAAGGCCAGCTATGTGGCGATTAACGACTACGAAAGCGAACTGATCCGCGAGCGTGCCGGGCTGACGCTGGATATGCTGCGCTCGCAAGTCAAGGCGCTGATCGTGACCCGTGGCTCCAAGGGGGCCGAAATCTATGTCGGCGACACCGTGCACCTGATTCCGCGCGTGCAGATGGATGCGCCGCCGGTCGACCCGATGGGCTGTGGCGATGCCTTCCGCGCCGGCCTGCTGTACGGCATCAGCCGCGGTCTGGACTGGAAGGTCACCGGGCGTCTGGCTAATGTGATCGGTGCGATCAAGGTGACGCATAACGGCCCGCAAAACCATTTCTTCGACTGGCAGAGCCTGGGGGCGCTGTATCGGCGCAATTACAACGAAGACTTGCCGCTGCCAGCTCCCGCCGCTTGAGTACCCTTGCTGCTTGAATCTGGGGCGGCTGTCCCCATTCTCAGTTAATTACATTTGATTGATTATTGGGGACGCCATGCCCGTACCGCATTTGACTACCGCGCTCAAAGGACCTTTGCTCGAACTCGAAAGCCGCATCATCGCGGCCCAGCCGCAGATCGAGCACTGGTTCCGCAGCCAGTGGCAGCATCACGACACGCCGTTTTACGGCTCGGTGGACTTGCGCAACAGCGGCTTCAAGCTGGCGCCGGTCGATATGAATCTGTTTCCCGGCGGCTTCAATAATCTGAATCCGGAATTCCTGCCGCTGGCCGTGCAGGCCGCACAAAGCGCGGTCGACAAAGTCTGCCCGGAAGCGCGCAGCCTGCTGCTGATCCCGGAAAACCATACCCGCAATACCTTTTACCTGCAGAATGTGGCGACGCTGGCGCATATCTTCGGCCAGGCCGGGCTTAAGGTGCGTCTGGGTAGCCTGAACCCGGAGATCACCGAGCCGACCGAGCTTGTGGCAGCCAACGGCGACAAGCTGCTGCTGGAGCCTCTCGTGCGCCAGGGTAATCGTCTGCGTCTGGCCGATGGTTTCGATCCGTGCGTGGTATTGCTCAATAATGATCTGTCTGCCGGCATTCCCGCGCTGTTGCAGAATCTGGAACAGGCCCTGTTGCCGCCTTTGCATGCCGGCTGGGCGGTACGGCGCAAGACCCATCACTTCCGCGCTTATGATCAGGTGTGCCAGGATTTTTCCAGGCTTTTGTCCATCGATCCGTGGCTGATCAACCCTTATTTTGCCCAGTGTTCGAATCTGGACTTCCATTCGCGTCAGGGCGAGGAAGAGCTGGCGCGCACCGTGGACGAGATGCTGGCCAAGATCCGCGTCAAGTATGCCGAATACGGCATCACGCAAGACCCTTTTGTGATCGTCAAGGCCGATGCCGGCACCTACGGCATGGGCATCATGTCGGTGAAGAGCGCAGAAGAGGTGGTCGGCCTGAACCGCAAGGCGCGCAACAAGATGTCGGTGGTGAAAGAGGGACTGGAAGTCTCGGAAGTCATCGTGCAGGAAGGCGTGTACACCTTCGAAAGCATTAACGAGGCGGTGGCCGAGCCGGTAATCTACATGATGGACCGCTATGTGATCGGCGGCTTTTACCGCGTGCATACCGGGCGTGGCATAGACGAAAACCTCAATGCGCCGGGTATGCACTTTGTGCCCTTGTCGTTCGAGTGTCCATGCCTGCCGGACAAGGCCGGTGAGCCGGATTGTCCGCCCAACCGTTTCTACGCCTATGGCGTGATTGCCCGTCTGGCTTTGCTTGCGTCCGCGCTGGAGCTGGAAGCGACCGATCCTGACGCCTGATTCCGGCATTTGCCCGATAGCCGGTGACATGTCGCCGGCTTTTTTCATCCGACTTTGCGGAGCATTGCTATGCGCATCCTGTTTATTGCCGACCCGCTCGAGAGCTTCAAGATCTACAAGGATTCCACCTTTGCCATGATGGAAGAGGCGGCCAGCCGTGGCCATGCCTTGTCTTTTGCCGAGCCCGGCGATATTTCGCTGGAAGGCGGGCGCTTGCTGGTCGATGCCTGCAATCTCACGCTTACGGGAGACAAGGCTGACTGGTACCGTTGTGACAATAAGCTGCGCCAGCCGCTGGCGGCTTTCAATGCGGTGGTGATGCGCAAGGACCCGCCGTTTGACCTAGAGTATCTCTATACCACCCAGCTGTTTTCGCTGGCGGAAAAAGAGGGGGTGAAGGTTTTCAATAGCGGGCAGGCGCTGCGCGACTTCAACGAGAAGCTGGCCATCCTGAATTTCCCCGAGCTGATCGCACCGACCCTGGTCAGCTGCGATATGGCACGGCTAAAGGCTTTTGTGCGCCTGCAGCAGGATGCCATCCTCAAGCCGCTGGACGGCATGGGCGGCAGCAGCATCTTCCGCGTGACGCCGGACGATCCCAACCTGAATGTGATTCTGGAAAGCATCACCCATGAGGGCGCACGCACGGTGATGGCGCAGCGCTATATTCCCGAGATTCGCGATGGCGACAAGCGCATTCTGGTCATCGACGGCGTGCCGGTCGATTACGCGCTGGCGCGTATTCCGCAAGGCGGCGAGACGCGCGGCAATCTGGCCGCCGGCGGCCGCGGCGAGGCACGGCCATTATCGGCACGCGACCGCGAAATTGCCGCCGCCGTTGCGCCCGAGCTTAAGCGCCGCGGTATCTTGCTGGCCGGCCTGGATGTGATCGGCAGCTATCTGACCGAAGTCAATGTCACCAGCCCGACCTGTTTCCGCGAAATCATGGACCAGACCGGGCTGAATGTGGCCGGCCTGTTTATCGACGCGCTGGAGCGCGCCGTCGGGACGGCATGAGGCGCGTTCTGCTGCCGCTGTTGCTGATGCTGGCGGCGTGCAGCCGCGAGGCCGCACCTTACCGGCAGGAAAGCTATGTGTTCGGCACCCGGGTCGAGATCAGCGTCGCGGGTCTGCCTGAAGCAGAGGCGCAGCAGGCGACGGCCAAAGTGCTGGCCGATCTGGATGCGCTGAATGGCAGGCTGCATGCCTGGCAAGCCGGCAGCGAAGTGACGGCGCTCAATGCCGCATTTGCGTCCGGCAAAGCGGCGCCGGTGGCGCCGGATCTCAAGGCTTTGCTACAGCGCTCGCAGCAGCTGGAGGCGGCATCCGATGGCCTGTTTTCGCCAGCCATCGGTCGCCTGGTTGCATTGTGGGGCTTTCACGCCGACCGCTATGCGCCGGTTTCTCCTGATCCTGTGCGCCTGCGTGCGCTGGTGCAAGCGAGGCCTGCGCTGTCTGATCTGGTGTTTTCCGGCTTGCAGCTCACGAGCAATAATCCTGTCGTGGCGCTGGATCTGGGCGGTGCGGCCAAGGGCTGGGCGCTGGACAGGGCTTATGCCAGCCTGAAAGCGTCAGGCGTGCACTCGGCGCTGATCAATATCGGCGGCAATGTGATGGCGCTGGGTGCAAAAACCGATGGTCAGCCCTGGCGTGTCGGCATCCGCCACCCGCGCAAGAACGAAGCGCTGGCCATGGTCGAACTGCGGGACGGCGAAGCCATCGGCACCTCGGGCGACTATCAGCGCTATTTCGAATTGAACGGCAAGCGCCACTGCCATCTGGTCGACCCGCGCGACGGCAATACCGATTGCCATCTGCAGGCGGCCACGGTCATCGCGCCGGCGGGCAAGGATGCCGGGCTGCTGTCTGATGTAGCGAGCAAACCCTTGTACCTGGCAGGTCCTGCATCGGCCACGCACTACGCCAGACGCATGGGGGTTCGTGATATCCTGCTGATCGATGGCGCAGGGCAGGTGTGGATCAGTCCTGCGCTGAATCAACGCATACACTGGCTTGCCAAGCCGCAACAGATCACCTTGCTGGAATAAGCATGAAATCCCTGGAAACCAGCCCGTACAAGGGCAAGACCGGCTTGCGCCGCCTGTTTAATGCCTTCGGCTACTCGATGGCCGGCTTCAAGGCCGCCTTCGTGCATGAAGATGCGTTTCGCCAGCTGACCCTGCTGGCGCTGGTGCTGGTGCCAACCGCCTGCCTGCTGGAGGTGAGCACGGTCGAGCGGGTGCTGCTGATTGCCGCCACGCTGGCGACACTGATTATCGAGCTGTTCAATTCGGCGATCGAGGCGGCGGTGGATCACACCTCGCTCGAGCGCCACCCCCTCGCCAAGCGCGCCAAGGATATGGGCAGTGCCGCCCAGTTTCTCGGGCTGTGCAACCTGGCTGTCGTCTGGGGCCTGATCCTGCTGACCTGACGCTTGTCAATCACATGGCATGGCCGTAGCCTAGGCCGATGTTCAAAGCGAAAGCCTGCTATGTATACCACCTTGATTTCGGCCAGCGATCTGGCCGCCCTGCCTGCTGACTCCACCGTCGTGCTCGATTGCCGTTTCCAGCTGGGCGATCCCGCTTATGGCGAGCGCGCCTATCTGGCCGGGCATTTGCCCGGCGCACACTATCTGCATCTCGACACCGACCTGTCCGGCAGCAAAAGCGGGCGCAATGGCCGCCACCCGCTGCCGGATAGCCATCTGCTTGCGCAAAAACTGGGTTTGATGGGCATAGGGGCAGATACCCAAGTCGTCGTTTACGATGACGCCGGCGGCATGTTCGCCGCGCGCGCGTGGTTTTTGCTGCGCATGCTGGGGCATCGCGCGGTGGCCGTACTCGATGGCGGCGTGGCTGCCTGGCTGCGTGTCGGTGGCGTGCTCACTCGCGCCCTGCCGCCGGCGACACCGTGCTCGTTCCTGCCATCCCCTGCCTTGACGCAAGTGGTGGACGCCGCTGCCGTGCTGGCCAATCTGGCGGCACCTGTTTTTGCCGTAGTCGATGCGCGCAGTCCCGAGCGCTTTCGCGGCGAAGGCGAGACACTGGACCCGGTGGGCGGCCATATTCCCGCCGCGCTTAACCGTTTCTTTCAGGCCAATCTGGGCGCGGACGGCTGCTTCAAGCCGGTGGCGGAACTGGCCGCAGAATGGCAGGCCTTGCTTGGCGGGCGCCCGGCGGGCGAGGTGGTACACCAGTGCGGTAGCGGGGTCACCGCCTGCGTCAATCTGCTGGCGATGGAGCATGCCGGCCTCGTTGGCAGCCGGCTTTATCCCGGCTCCTGGAGCGAATGGTGTAGCGATCCTGCGCGCCCGGTGAGTGCGGGCGGCTAAGTCTCTGACGGTGCCGACTGGCGCTATCGCGCAACACACGCTAAATCCATAAGGTCGGTGCTGTGTTGGGCGAGATGCCGGGAGGCCATATGATCAAGCAGGTTCTACGGCAATTATTTGCCGGTTTGCGTGGTGCACCGTTTGCCGTGCATTACTGGGATGGTGAAATTGCCAGCTATGGTGCGCAGGGGAAAAGTGCTTTTGTCCTGAACTTTACCCGCCCGCCACCGGCCCGCCTGGAGGACCCGGTGGTGTATCTGGGCGAGTGTTATATGGATGGCGTGCTCGAGATAGAAGGCTCGTGGGATGCGCTGCTGGGAACCATGGTGGCTAGTGAGAACACGCTGTTCCGGCGCGGTGCCACCCGGGCGCTGGGCTGGATAGGCGAGCGCCTGCAGGCGCGGCGCGAACGCCAGCAAAACAATGTGCGTCGCCATTATGATCTGGGTAACGATTTTTACCGCCTGTGGCTGGACGAGAGCTGGACCTATTCCTGTGCCTATTTTCGTCACCCTGACGACACGCTGGAGCAGGCGCAGCGTAACAAGATCGCCTTGAGTCTGGACAAGCTGGCCATTCGCCCCGGCATGCGTGTGCTGGATATAGGCTGCGGCTGGGGCGGGATGGCGCTGGCTGCGGCACAGCGTGGTGCCCGGGTGCTGGGCATTACCCTGTCGGCCGAGCAGCATGAAGGGGCGCGCGAGCGCATCGCCCGTGCCGGCCTCTCGGATCGGGTCGAAATCCGGCTGATGGATTATCTTGATCTGGATGGCCGGCGCGAACAGTTTGACCGCATCGTCAGCGTTGGTATGTTCGAGCATGTCGGGCAGGGACACCACGATGATTTTTTTGCCCGCACATCCAGTATGCTGCAGGGTGGCGGTCTGATGTTGCTGCATACCATTA
Organism: Craterilacuibacter sinensis; assembly: GCF_009831765.1. Taxonomy (GTDB): domain Bacteria; phylum Pseudomonadota; class Gammaproteobacteria; order Burkholderiales; family Chromobacteriaceae; genus Craterilacuibacter; species Craterilacuibacter sinensis. The sequence continues at coordinate 208,233 of NZ_WSSB01000004.1, forward strand.
CCGGGCCCGAATCGCGTGAAACCAATCCATGGATAGAAAAATACATCTTCCCCGGCGGCCATATTCCTGCACCGGAAACGCTGGTAGCGGCATTACCGGCGCATAGCTTCAAGCTTGTGCATATGGAAAGCCTGCGCCTGCACTATGCGCGCACCTTGCAGTGCTGGCTGGCGCGTTATCAAGCGGTATGCAGCGAGGTGGTGTCCATGTTCGACGAGCGCTTTGCACGTATGTGGACGATGTATCTGCGCGGCAGTTCGGCCGCCTTTCGCGGCGGCGATCTTGATATCCACCAGATGCTGGTGTCCAAGGGCAATAACAATACGCTGCCGCGCGACTGGGGCTACCTCTATAACAGTGCAGCGCCGCTATGCTGGGGCGAAGACGGGGATTAGCGGGCGGCGCCTAGCCCAGCATCAGTTGCTGCAATAGTTTCTGTCCTGCTTGCCACGCGCCCAGTCCTGCCGTATCCCCCAGATGGCCACTGTCGCCAGCATCGATCAGTTGCGCACCCCACGCCTGCGCCATCATGGCGGCGCTGTCGTAGGGGCAGAACGGGTCGCTACGGCTGGCCACAAGAATGGCGGGGCAGGGCAGGGTTTGCAGCCAGGGCGCCGCAAAGCCGGTAAATGCCGGCAGCTGTGCGTCGGCTGGCAGTACGCCGGCGGCACTTGCGATCGCCGGGGCAATCGGTAGCGCTGGCGGGGCAACCAGCAGCAGGCCTTTGAGCTGACGGCGTTCGGCCAGCGAGCGCGATAGCAGCCAGGCGACGGCATTGTGGCAACCCAGGCTATGCGCGGCCATCACCACCTGCCCCGGGCAGCTGGCAAGGGTGGTGGTGAGCGCCGCCAGCCAAGATTCGCGTTCGGGCTGCAGCCAGTCAGGCATTTCGGCGCGCCAGGCAAGCGGGTAGCTTTTTTCCCAGTATGTCTGCCAGTGGCGCTCGCCCGAGCCGCCCCAGCCTGGGACGGTGACGAGATAAACGTCGTCGTCTTCGATAAAGCTCATCATGTCGGATAGTCGTAGTCGATGATCAGCGGCGCGTGATCGGAAAATTTCTCGTCCTTATAGACGTGACCATTTTGGGCGCAAGCCATCAGTGCCGGGGTGGCAATCTGGTAGTCGATGCGCCAGCCCACATCTTTGGCGTAGGCTTGGCCGCGGTTGCTCCACCAGCTATAGCCGGGCGCCTGTGGATACAGTGTGCGCCATACATCGGCCCAGCCTACCCGCTGGAACAGATCGCCTATCCATGCGCGCTCTTCGGGCAGGAAGCCGGAATTCTTCAGATTGCCTTTCCAGTTTTTCAGGTCGATCTCGTTGTGGGCGATATTCCAGTCGCCACAAATCACCACATCGCGGCCGCTGGCGTACAGGCTTTCCAGGTGGGGCAGGAACACGGCGAGGAAGTCGAATTTAACCTGCTGGCGCTCGTCCGAGCTGGAGCCGGACGGCAAGTAGAGCGAGATCACCGAGAGCTGGCCGAAGTCCAGTTGCAGATAGCGGCCTTCGCGGTCTATCCAGTCTATGCCTAGGCCCTCGATAACGGCATCGGGTGTGTGCCGGGTATAGATGCCGACGCCGCTATAGCCCTTTTTCTCCGCGTAGTGGAAATAGCCCTGCATGCCGTCGGTGGCTTGCATGCGTGCCGACAAATCGGCGGCTTGAGCCTTGAGCTCCTGTACGCAGACAAAGTCGGCTTCCAGCTTGGCCATCCAGTCGAAAAAGCCTTTTTTATCCGCCGAGCGGATGCCGTTAAGGTTGGCGGAAACGATTCGAAGCAAGCGGTTCTCCCGTGTTATCCTTGCCGGCAAATTTTTTGGCCGTACAAGGCTGTGTCCAGTTTGAGGGGTGGGTTATGAGCGATTTTCGACAGGATTTTATTCGTTTTGCACTCGAAGGCCAGGTGCTGAAGTTTGGTGAGTTCACCACCAAAGCCGGCCGCAAGTCGCCTTATTTCTTTAATGCCGGCCTGTTCAATGATGGTGCCAGCACGCTGGCACTGTCGCGTTTTTACGCCGATGCGATCCAGGCTAGCGGTATCGAGTTCGACATGCTGTTCGGCCCGGCCTACAAGGGCATTATCCTGGCAGCGGCGACCTCGATGGCACTGGCGGAAAAAGGGCGCAATGTGCCATTTGCCTATAACCGCAAAGAAGCCAAGGACCATGGCGAAGGCGGCGTGCTGGTTGGCGCGCCGCTCAAGGGCAAGGTGCTGATCATCGACGACGTGATCACGGCCGGCACTTCGGTGCGCGAGTCCATCTCCATGATCCGTGCCGCGGGGGCCGAGCCTGCCGGTGTGGCCATTGCTCTGGACCGCATGGAGCGCGGCACCGGCGTTTTGTCTGCAGTGCAGGAAGTCGAACAGCAGTATGGCTTGCCGGTTGTCGCCATCGCCAACCTGGGCGATCTGATGACCTTTATCGAAGGCAGCGACGAACTCGCCCGCTATCTGGAGGCGGTCAAGGCCTATCGCGCCAGCTACGGCGTCGACGCCTGATGCGGCAGGGAAGCCGGCCTTACTGGGCGGCTTCCTTGTTTTGCCAGGCTTGCTGCAACTGGCTGGTGGCATGGCTCATGGCCTCTTCTGCCGCCGTGAGCGTGCTTTGGGCGCTGGCTAGTTCGGCGCTGGCGTCGGCGAGTGCATTTTGCGCGTCGGCCAGACGTTGTTCGGCCAGTGTGTGCTTGCTCTTGCTGGCTTGCATGCGCAACTGGCTGTTCTTCAGATTGCCATCGGCGCTCTGGTAGGCCATTTGTGCGGACAGCAGGTTTTCATTGACGCCGGCAAAGCACGTTGTGGCAAAGCCTGCGAGCAGTAAGGCGAGTAATTTCTGGCGCATGATGGATCCCGTCCTGATTATTTAGGCTGATTATCGCAGACAGTGGGGGCGGGCAGCCAGCTGGAATGAATATGAAAAATCCCCTGACAGTATGAGCCGTCAGGGGATTTTTCTGCCGCGGTAGCGGCGTGTACTGGTGGGTCGTGCGGGATTCGAACCTGCGACAAACGGATTAAAAGTCCGCTGCTCTACCAACTGAGCTAACGACCCGGCAAACCGGGTTACATCAATAGTAGATGTAATAAAGACTGCGAGCCGAATCATCAGGCTTGCAGTCTGAAATTCTGGTGGGTCGTGCGGGATTCGAACCTGCGACAAACGGATTAAAAGTCCGCTGCTCTCCCAACTGAGCTAACGACCCCAAGACAAGCTTGGGTTTTTGGTGGGTCGTGCGGGCTTCGAACCTGCGACAAACGGATTAAAAGTCCGCTGCTCTCCCAACTGAGCTAACGACCCCAAGACAAGCTTGGGTTTTTGGTGGGTCGTGCGGGCTTCGAACCTGCGACAAACGGATTAAAAGTCCGCTGCTCTACCAACTGAGCTAACGACCCCAAGACAAGCTTGGGTTTTTGGTGGGTCGTGCGGGATTCGAACCTGCGACAAACGGAGTAAAAGTCCGCTGCTCTACCAACTGAGCTAACGACCCCCAATAAACGCCGGGGTCTGATTTTTTGGTGCGTCGTGCGGGATTCGAACCTGCGACAAACGGAGTAAAAGTCCGCTGCTCTACCAACTGAGCTAACGACCCCCAATAAACGCCGGGGTCTGATTTTTTGGTGGGGCGTGCGGGATTCGAACCTGCGACAAACGGATTAAAAGTCCGCTGCTCTACCAACTGAGCTAACGACCCCCAATAAACGCCGGGGTCTGATTTTTTGGTGGGTCGTGCGGGATTCGAACCTGCGACAAACGGATTAAAAGTCCGCTGCTCTACCAACTGAGCTAACGACCCCCGATAAAACCAGGGTTTCTTTTATGATTTACCGGCTTGCGCCAATGCCTCACAAGAGAGAACGAGACTATACCGACAGCGCGCCGTCCAGTCAACCGCTTTCGGACGAATCAGGCTTTTGGCATTCTCATTCATCTGCCGGAACCGTTGCCCCTTTTGCCTATCCAATGATGTAATGGAGTTTCAGGGGCTTGAAAGTGTTTGCTCTGTAACCCATGTAAGATAGGCGGCAAGGCCGGTTTCCAGCGGCAGGGCAATGATTTCCGGTACCTCGTACGGGTGCAGTTCGACCAGCCGGCTTTCCAGTTGTGCGTAAGCGGCGGCCGTGGTCTTGATCAATAGGGGCACTTCCTCTGCCTCTTCCATCTGGCCCTGCCAGCGGTAGACCGAACGGCAAGGTGGCAGCACATTGGCGCAGGCGGCCAGTTTTTCGCCCACAACGGCACGGGCTATATTCATGGCAATCGCCTCATTCGGCGTATTGCAGACGACAAACAGTATTTTCATCGGTGCTTCCATTTCATGCGCGCTATTTTATTGATTATTCTTGCTTACCCGTTTGTGGAAATTGCGTCTCTGGTTTATATGGCCGACAAGCTGGGTGGCGGTTTTGTTTTATTCTGGGTGTTGTGCAGTGCCCTGATCGGCATCGCCATGCTGCGCAACCAGCGCATCGGTACATTGCTGACCTTGGGCGCCTTGTTCAACCAGAAGGGTAATGTTTCAGTTTATTCGCTGCTGTGGCCGGTTCGTTACCTGCTGGCAGGGGTGCTGTTTCTGATCCCGGGCGTGATTAGCGATGTGCTGGCTATCATCCTGCTGTTGCCACTCTCCGGCCCGGGGCCCAAGGTGCGCATGCCGGATGGTGCCGCTCCTTCCGATGGCGCAATCGAAGGCGAATACACGCGGGTAGACGAGACTGTGGATCGCGACCGTCACTTGCACAAATAACCCAGCGCCATCAGCACCTCGTCCGGCGTCAGGCTGGTGCTGATTTCGATAATCTTATGGCGGCTTTTTTCACCGCTTAATAATGTGATATTGCGTTTGGGGCAATCCAGTTGTTTGGCTAGCCAGGCGATAAGTGCGCTATTGGCTTTGCCATCGACCGGTGGTGCGTTCAGGCGTATTTTCAGTGCATCACCATGTTCGCCGGCACACTCGGTTTTCTTGGCGCCGGGCTGGACATGCAGTGTCAGACGCACAGCTTGTGTGTGCTGGCTTAACCAGAGTTTCATCGCTTGCAAGACTTGCGCTCAAAAGGCGTAGTTTAGAGCACATTCCCACAGACCCCCCAAGGAGATTGACTCATGGATATCGGTATCTCGACTGAAGACCGCACTGCCATTGCACATGGCTTGTCCAAACTGATGGCGGACACCTATACGCTTTATCTGAAGACGCATAATTTCCACTGGAATGTGTCCGGCCCCATGTTCCGCACCCTGCACCTGATGTTCGAAGAACAGTACAACGAATTGTGGCTGGCGGTAGACCCGATTGCCGAGCGTATTCGCGCACTCGACCACTTCGCGCCTGGCAGCTATGGCCAGTTTGCCGCACTGACGTCCATTGCCGAAGCCGAGGGCGTACCCAAGGCTGAAGACATGATTGTCCAGCTGGTGGCCGGGCACGAGGCGGTATGCCGCACCGCGCGAGCGCTGTTCCCGCTGATCGAACAGTGTGCTGATGAAGCAACAGCCGATCTGGTGACCCAGCGTCTGCAAGTACATGAAAAGACTGCATGGATGTTGCGTAGCCTTCTGGTGCGTTAAACTGGGCGCTATGCCTATTTCTACTTTCTGCGTGCGTGCAGCCTGATGAGTGCCGTTCCGCATTTCACGCCTGCTGTGCGTATTGGCAGCGCAACTTTTATCAAGGTTGCGCTGCTGTTGTCGTTTGCCCTTCACTTGATCTTGTTGGCTTGGCCTTCGGTGTCGTTGCAGCCCTTAACTGGCAGTAGTGCCTCCATGTCCGAGCTTAAGGTCAGTCTGTTGCATAGACCCACACTGGAAAAACCGCCTGAAACCACGCGCGAACTGGCGCAGGCCGATAGCCTCGGTGGCGGCACGGCCGTGCCCGAGTCCCGGGTCATGTCGCCTGCCGAGCCCAGGCCCGCTGTCTCGGGTAGCGGAATTGCACCTGAGGGGCGTGCCCAGGCAACAGTCCGGCATGAGCGCCTGACCCGTGATCATTCAAACTATGCGATTGCCGGGAAGGGGGAGTCCCTGCCGAGTGCGGACAGCCTGTTGGCGCAAGCGCGGGAGCTGGCGGCACAGCAGCAGGGCGAGATCGGGATGCGAACTTCTTTTGACGATGCCGCTCCCAAGCGGGGCGTGTTCGGTGTGAGCGCGCGCGGGGTCGAGTGGGCGCGCTATGCCGAGGACTGGCGTCTTAAAATAGAGCGCATCGGCAAGCTGAATTATCCTGACGAGGCTCGCCGCCAGGGCCTGTTCGGCTCTCTCGTACTCAAGGCCGTGCTGGGATCTGATGGGCGCTTGCTCAGCGTCAGTATTTTACGCAGCTCAGGTCAGCCCGTGCTGGACGAGGCTGCGCTGCATATCGTGCGAATGGCCTCACCTTTTGCGCCGTTTCCTCCGGGTCTTGCCGCTAAGTTCGGCTCGCTGGAAATCGCACGCAAATGGAGCTTTAGCTCCGACAATGAACTCTCAACCCGCTGAGTCAAGGATCTCTTATGTATGAAGTAAACCGTTCGCTGGTGCTGCTGAAACCGCGCCAGCCCTTTCTTGACTGGTTGTGCGCCTTGCCCGGCAGCCAGCCGGAAGAGGTCTCGCTAGAGGCTTTACGCGCCAGCGCCAATGCCCTGCTGATCCCGCCTGCCGATGATATGGATATGGTGGCCGGCTTTATGTCCGACCGGCTGAGCATGCTGTTCGAGGCCGAGCTGGCCGATTGGTGCGCTGATGAGACGCTGTGGCCGCAGCAGCGCGACATCACCCTGTTTCAGGCCTGGTTCGATGTTGAAATCCATCCTATCGTGACCGATCTGGTGGATGAGGCGCTGGAACGCGAAGCTTTTCGCCCGTTTGATCTTTAAATAATAACAGTCGGCAAAAAGGGGAAATCATGGCACACACTACGCATATCAAGGTGCGTGGCTATCATCTGGATCTGTATAGCCACGTCAATAACGCCCGTTATCTCGAGTTTCTGGAGGAGGCGCGCTGGAGTTTTTTCGAGGATAAATCGGATCTGCCGCGTTTTATGAAGTCCGGCCTCGCCCTGATTGTGGTCAATATCAATATTGATTACCGCCATGCTGCGACCATCGGTGACGAGCTGGCGATCGAGACCTCGGTTAAATCATTAGGGAATCGCTCGGCGGTCATGCACCAGCGGGTGGTGCTGCAAGGCAGTGGCAAGCTGGTCGCCGAGGCGGATGTGACCTTTGTCGCTTTCGACAGCCGTCAGGGCAAGGCCGTAGCGATCGATGGAGAATTGCTGGCCTTGCTGCAGGGCTTGCAGGAAGATAAGGCGAGCATGGCATGAAAAAGTGGCTTGCTGTCGTTCTGGTGCTGGTCTTGGCGGGCGCGGTGGCCTGGGTTGCATTCTCCCGTCATGCTGCGCCTGAGGTGCGTTATACCACCCTGTCTGGCGAAACCCTGAGTCAGGCCGATCTCAAAGGCAAGGTGGTGCTGGTCAACTTCTGGGCAACCAGTTGCCCAGGTTGCATCGAAGAGATGCCGCATATGCAGCAGATGTATAAAGAGTATGCGGCAAAAGGCTTCGAAACCATTGCCGTGGCCATGAGTTACGATCCTCCCAACTATGTTAAAGCCTATGCCGACAAGAATACCTTGCCGTTCAAGGTAGTACTGGATGCGGATGGTGCGATTGCCAAGGCGTTCGGCGATGTGGAGCTGACACCGACCACCTTTCTGATCGACCGCGATGGCAATATCGTCAAACGCTACGTCGGTATCATGAACTTTGATGAAATCAAGCAGCTGATTGTGCAGAGTTTGTAAACCTGATTGCGCCATGCAAAAAAGCCCCCGCCTGAGAACAGACGGGGGCTTTCATTTTGGGAGCGGTGCTTTATTCTTCCAGCTGCTTGCGGGTAAAACGTACGCCCAGTTGCTTCAGCTTGCGGTAGAGGTGGGTGCGCTCCAGACCGACTTTCTGCGCGACCCGGCTCATATTGCCGTTTTCCAGCGCGATATGGTGTTCGAAGTAGCGGCGCTCCAGCTGTTCGCGTAGCTCGCGCAGCGGCAAAGTGAAATCAAAACCGCTTTCTTCCACAGGCTTATCGTGGCGAAACTGGGCCAGCACCTTGTTGACTTCGGGTGCATCGATGGCATCGGTTTCTGCGGTCAATGCCAGGCTCTTGATGATGCCTTTGAGCTGCTCCAGATTGCCCGGCCAGTTATATTGGCGCAGGGCATTCAGTGCGGAAGTGGTCAGCTTGCGTGCCGGAACCTGCTTGGACTCGATCTGCTCGGTCAGCAGCTGCTCGGCGATCAGCATGATATCTTCCGAGTGCTCGCGCAGTGGCGGGATCGGAATGATCACACTGGATAAGGCTGTCAGCAGACGGTTGTCGCATTCGGCATCGACCAGCAACTCTTGTAGCGGGCGGCTGCAGGAGCAGACCAGTCGCACATTGAAACGGTCGAGTTTGGACAGGAGAAACAGCAGGCCTTGCTGGATGCGGCGGTTGTACTGGCCGATTTCGGACAGGTAGAGCACGCCGTTATTGGCCTTTTGCAGCAGCTCCAGCGGAGCATCCGCCAGCTGCTCGGGCTTGCCTGGGGTGACCCAGGGCGCGCTGCCGTGATGGAAGAAACGGGCGACCAGCTCGAAGCCGGCTCCCGGTTCCCCGGTCAACAAGACCGGAGATTTGATTTTTGATACGCGCTCAAGCTGGCGGCGCAGTTCATGTATCGGTTCGCTCTTACCCAGCTTGTCCAGGTTGAGCGAGGTATTGGCCTGCATGTCGCCATATTTGAGGGCACGCTGTACCGTGGACAACAGCTTTTGTAATGCGATCGGCTTTTCCAGAAAGTCGAATGCGCCTATGCGAGTGGCCTCGACCGCGGTATCTATGCTGGCATGGCCGGACATCATAATGACCGGCATATTGAGCTGGCCGGATTTTCCCCATTCTTTGAGCAGGGTTACGCCATCACAATCCGGCATCCAGATATCGAGCAGGACCAGCGCGGGACGGGTCTGATTTCTGAGCTGACGCGCTACTTCTGCGTTTTCGGCGACGGCCACGGTATATCCTTCGTCCTGCAGGATTTCCGATAGCAATTCGCGGATACCGACCTCATCGTCAACAATCAAAATATCGCTGCTACGCATTAATTCTCCAACAAGGGCAAAGCGATCAGAATGCGGGCGCCACCGGTGTCGGCGTTGGCCAAGGTAATCTGACCATGGTGCTCTTCAATAATCTTTTTGACGACGGCAAGGCCAAGTCCCGTGCCCTTGGTCTTGCTTGTCACGTAGGGCTCGAATGCACGAGTCAGAATATCGGCGGCAAAGCCTGAACCATTGTCTTCTATGACGATTCGAGCCTGCCGCTCTTCGTTACGACTGCTAATGTGAATGATTGGCATGCCAACGTCAAGTGTCGCATCTCGCGCATTCAATAGCAGGTTATGCAGAACCTGTCTGAGCAAAGCCTCATCCCCCATGATCTTTAACGGTTTAGCCGCAAGATCCAGACTGATTGGGGTGCTGCCTTCGTACAGGGTCAGTACCGCCCGTACGACCTCGTTCAGATCCAGCGGTACCAGTTTCGTACGCGGGGCGCGGGCATAGTCGCGAAAAGCATCGACCATGCCTTTGAGTGCGGCAACCTGCTTGATGATGGTATCGGTTGCCCGGGCCAAGAGGTCGGCATCCGCCCCCTCCAGCTTGGGAGAGAGCTTCATGGCCATGCGTTCGGCCGAGAGCTGGATCGGGGTTAGCGGGTTGCGGATTTCATGCGCCAGCCGCTTGGCAACCTCGCCCCAGGCGGCATCGCGCTGGGCGCGAGCCAGTTCGGTAATGTCATCGAACACGGCGACATAGCCCCCGTCGGAGCGTTCGGGCAGGCGTGAAACGCGTACCAGCAAAGTGCGCTTGCCCTGGGTGTGAGCGTATTCGATCTGGCGTTGCCAGTCATTATGCGTGCTGCTGCCTTCGCCATAGATGACATCTATTAGCGGTGTCAGTGCGGGGGCCTGGCGTGACCACTCGGGCAGGGCATAGGGGGCCAGTTCGGCAAAGTCCTGTCCCAGAATCCGCCCTGCGCTGCTGTTGGCTGCACGCAGATGGCCTTGCTGATCAAAGGCGATGACGCCTGCTGTCAGGTTGGCCAGAATGCTCTCCAGATAGAGCTTGCTGTTTTGTAACTGGTGGCGGCTTTCTTCGGCAGTCTGGCGCGCCTCTTCCAGTTGCTGGGTCATGCGGTTGAACATCGAGGTGAGTATGCCCAGCTCGTCACGCCGGTATACCGGATGGCGTTTGGAAAAGTCCCCCTGTGCCACGGCGCGGGTGCCGGCTGCCAGTTCGGACAGCGGGGCCGACATGCGTTCGGAAAAATACAGGGCGAAGGCCAGCGCCGCAGTGATGGCCAGCAAAAAGACCAGCAGCAGAGTCAGGGTGTAGAAGGTTTTCAGTCCATCCCGCCCCAAAAGCAGCTGACTGTATTCGGTACGCGCATCTTCGATCAGGTCGGCATCGCGGGCAATCGTCGCAGGAGCCGGCTGCAGTATCTGCAGTATCTGTAGTGCGCCGGTGTCGTAATTACGGTAGCTGAGCAGCACTTTCAGCATGATGTTGCCGTCACGGCTGGTCTCTATGCTTTGCAACGGCTCGCGCAGCTTAAGGGGGCGAATCTGGGCTGCGGATGGCAGTTCGGGCAGGTAGCTTGTGCTGTCCGGCCCGGCAAAACTGATCAGCCGGCCATTGCGGTCAAAGACGGAGACTTCCTGTACGCCCATTTGTTCGCGCAAGCGCGACAAGCGCAAGGAGACGGTGTCATCCGGCTGATCGGCAATTTCATTGCTGATGACGCGCGCCTTGCGCGACAGGTCGGACAGAACATAACCCAGTGCATTGCGCCCCAGATCCAGCCCCCTGTCCAGCGCATTTTCTACCCGCACATTGAACCAGCTCTCGATACTGCGGTTCAGGAACTGCGCCGACACGGTAAAAACCAGCATGCCCGGCACTAGCGCAGCGATGGTGAACATCACCACCATTTTCTGCATCAGCTTGGCGCCGAATACCCGGGTCTTGACCCGGCGGCGCAGGCGCAGCACCTGACGCACCACCACGGCAATCAGGCCCACTAGCAGCAGGCTGTTCAGGGCAAAGACCAGCCAGTAGTAGCTGGAGAGTGACGAGGTATTGCCAGTGGCAATGGCAAGCAGATACAGCAGGACGATGGCCACGATGGCGATAGCAACGATGGAAGATCGCATGCGGCTTATTTCCTGTTGAATTTGACGTCTATCCAGTCAGACGCCAGCGTCCAGTCGCGTGAGCCAAAGGCATTGAGCTGAAATGGTCTGGGCAGGGCGCCGATGTCCAGCGACAGGCGTACGCGTCCGGCCAGACGGCGCGTTTCGCTGTTGTCCCAGTCCGACACATCCAGTACCGTCCAGCTGCTGATATTGCCGACTGCGCGCAAGGCCTCATCCAGCGTGGCATAGTGGGTCGAGAGCGAGCCTATGCTGACACGGTAGCGGTTGGTGAAACGGTAATAGCTGAGACGGAAGTCCAGCGTCGCCATCGGCTCGAACCAGTCGCGCAAGGTCGTGTAATAGGCGTAGGCGCGCGGCCGGGTCAAATCGAACTCCAGCTTGAAGGTCAACGGGACGCCCTGCTGCAGGGCCTCGCCCAGGTCCGGAGGCAAGTCGGTGACAAAGTGGGTGGCAAGTTGCAGCTTGCCGTCGCTGATCTCGGCCTCGGCTTTTTGAGCCCGGATGTCGTCAGCCAATACAGGCGCAGCAAGGCTGCAGGCAAGCAGCAGGCCTAGGCTAAGTTTTTTCAACCAGTGCGTAATAGAAGCCGTCATGGTCTGGGCAAGGTAGTAGCTGTTCTGCGTTCACCAGGCGGGCGTCGGCGTGGCGGGCGAGAAAGGCCGTCAGTTGCTGGCCATTTTCTTCCGGCATAATCGAGCATGTAGCGTATAGCATTTTGCCGCCACTGGCGAGCAGCGGCCATAGCGCATCCACCAGTTGCTGCTGCTGGGTGGCCAGTTCGGCAAAGTCGCCGGGACGGCGTAGCCATTTGATATCGGGGTGGCGGCGCACCACGCCGGAGGCGGTGCAGGGTACATCGGCCAGAATGCGGTCGAAGGGCTTGCCGTCCCACCAGGTGTCGGGTTGGCCTGCATTGCCGGCGATCACTTTGGCCGGGAGTCTGAGGCGTGCAAGGTTGTCGTGCACACGCAGCAAGCGGCTTTCGTCCACATCCAGCGCGGTGACGTCGATGTCGTTCAGCTCAAGCATATGACAAGTCTTGCCGCCAGGAGCGGCGCAGGCATCCAGTACCCGCATACCGTCAGCCAGATCCAGCATGGGCGCGGCTTGTTGTGCGCCAAAATCCTGCACTGAAAATTCACCCTCGGCAAAGCCGGGCAATTCACGCACAGGTACCGGCCGGGCCAGGCGGATGGCGTGACTGCCCAGTAAGGTGCCACTCATGCCTGCCTGTTCCAGCTTGGCCATATACTGACTGGCATCACCCTGCCGGGCATTGATGCGTAGCGTCATGGGCGGGTGGGTGTTGCTGGCCAGCAGTACGGCCTGCCAGTCTTGCGGATAGGCACGGCGCAGGCTGCGTATCCACCACGCCGGGTGGTTGTAATGTGCTTCTTCATTGCCGGTGCTGCTTTGGCGCAGCTCCTGTTCGCGGCGCTGGAAATTGCGCAATACGCCATTGACCAGTCCCTTGAGGCGGCCACCGGCGATATGGCCGGCATGCTTGACCGCATGGTCGACTACCGCATAAGGCGCGGCGCGGGTATAGGCCAGCTGATAGAGGGCGACCAGCAGCAGGCGCTCCAGCACCGGGTAGGGCAGCGGCTTGGGAACCAGTGTGCGCAGCCAGTAGTTCAACTCGCCCTTGTGGCGTAGCACGCCATAGCTGATGTCCTGGATCGCGCCGCGGGTCGATGTGGAAATATCGGCTTCTGCGCGTAGCAAGCGTGCCAGTGCTTCGGTTAGCGTACGGCCGTTATCGACCTGTTCGACCACTTGTGCGGCCATTTCCTGCGTGCGATGCATGATGTTCTCTTTAATTTCACCGGCTACAGAAAGGCTGGAGCCGGTGTTGGTGTTTGCCCGTCGCTGTCAGTACCCGCGCGCCATGGCATTCAGTCGTGCGATCCGCTCTTCGGTCAGCGGGTGGGTGCGGAACAGACTGTCCATGCCCATGCCGGAGAGCGGATTGATGATCATCATTTGTGCGGTTTCCGGATGTGCTTCGGCTAAGGGTAGCGGAATGCCGCGTGCGACATGTTCTATCTTGGCCAGCGCCGCAGCCAGCGCCAGCGGGTCGCCGGAAATCTCGGCACCGCCCTGATCGGCATCGAACTCGCGCGAGCGCGAAATCGCCATCTGGATCAGGCTGGCGGCTAAGGGGGCCAGCAGGGCGAGCAGCATCGCGGCCAGCGGGTTGACCGCGCGGCCCTCGCTGTTGCGTCCGCCGAAAAACAGCGCAAAGTTGGCCAGTGCCGAAATCGCCCCCGCCATGCTGGCCGAAAGGGTCGAGATCAGCGTGTCCCGGTGTCTGACATGCGCCAGTTCGTGTGCCATTACGCCGCGCAACTCACGATAGTCGAGAACGCGCATGATGCCAGTGGTAGCGGCCACGGCGGCATGCTCCGGGTCGCGGCCGGTGGCGAAGGCATTGGGCTGGTCTTCGTGGATCACATAAACGCGCGGCATCGGCATTTGGGCGCGTGCGGCAAGCTCGGCCACCATGCCGTAGAACTCGGGTGCGCTGTTTGCATCGACTTCTTGTGCGTTATACATGCGTAACACCGCCTGATCCGAATTCCACCAGGCGTAGAAGTTCATCGCGCCGCCCAGCATGAGCGCCAGCAGCATGCCGCTCTTGCCGCCCAAAAGCGCACCGATCATGCCGAACAAGGCGATGATGGCGGCCATCAGCAAGGTGGTTTTCAGCCAGTTTTCCGTCATGCTTCGACCCCTCAGGCGCCAAGTTGCACGCCGACAAGGTTGCGCCCGGCGGCAAACTCGCGTGCGGGCAGGCGCTTGCCGCCTGCCGCCTGCAGCGTGGTCAGTACCACCAGCCCTTCCGTGCTGCCGACAATAATGCCGTCGGCGGATACCTCGACGACGAGGCCGGGTGTCGCCGAGCCTGCCATGGTGTGGGCCATCCACAGCTTGAGTGGCTCGCCCTGCAGCAAGGTATGGGCACCCGGTGCCGGGTTGTAAGCGCGAATGGCGCGGGCGATGGTGCTTGCATCCTGTTGCCAGTTGACGCGGGCTTCTTCCTTATTAAGCTTCTGTGCGTAGCTCACGCCTTCTTCCGGCTGTACGACAGCCGTGAGTCCGGGCAGCGTGGCCAGCGTTTCTACAATGGCCCGCGCACCCAGCGCCGACAGTTTGTCGTGCAGGCTGATTGCCGTTTCCTCGTGGCTGATGCTCAAGGGATAGATGGAAAGCATGGCCCCGGTGTCCAGCCCTGCATCCATCTGCATGATGGTGATGCCAGTTTCGCCATCATTCGCCAGAATGGCGCGCTGGATAGGCGCCGCACCACGCCAGCGTGGCAGCAGCGAAGCGTGGATATTCAGGCAGCCAAGTGCCGGAATATCGAGCACGGCTTGTGGCAGGATCAGGCCGTAGGCGGCCACCACCATTAATTCGGCACCGATGTCGCGCAACATCTGTTGCGCCTCTTCGTTTTTCAGGCTGGACGGCTGCTCGACGCGCAGACCATGTGAGAGCGCCAGTTGCTTGACCGGGCTGGGCTTGAGCTTCATGCCGCGTCCGGCCGGCCGGTCGGGCTGGGTCAGTACCAGGGCTATCTCGTGGCCGGCGGCAATCAGGGCATCCAGCGCCGCAGCGGCAAACTCGGGTGTACCGGCGAAAATCAGCTTCATGACTCAAGTCCTTTAAATGACAAGGGACACGGCATGGCGTGTCCCGTGGGGCGTATGCACCGGCCCGTTTACATATTGTGTTTGTCGCGTTTTTTCAGCTTGGTCAGAATGCGGCCCTGCTTGAGCTTGGACAGGTATTCGACAAAGACTTTGCCGTCCAGATGGTCGATTTCGTGCTGGATGCAGATAGCCAGCAAACCGTCGGCGTCCAGTTCAAAGGCTTGGCCATTGCTGTCCAGCGCGCGCACTTTGACCCGCTCGGCGCGTGTGACCTTGTCGTAAATGCCGGGAACCGACAGACAGCCTTCTTCATAGACGGTTTCACCGTGATACTCGATGATTTCCGGATTGATAAAGGCGGTCAGGCCACTTTTGTCTTCGCTGGTATCGATCACCACGATACGCTGGTGTACATCGACTTGTGTGGCGGCCAGACCGATGCCACGGCTGGCATACATGGTCTCGGCCATATCGTCGATCAGGGTCTTGATCGTGCGGTCTACCGATTTGACCGGCTGTGCCACCGTATGCAGACGCTCGTCCGGGTATTGCAAAATAGTGAGAAGTGCCATGGCTAACTAATTCCAGATTGTCTGATGCTTATTGCGCGCACAATAATAGGGGTATTATCCCGTTTGCAAAATAATTACACGACGCGCCCGCTGATAGGCGCCGGTGCCGTTTATATGGGGGCATTATCCATGTTTCAACGCATTATACCGCTACTCCTGGGTTTGAGCTTCGCCGGCATGGTGCAGGCCGATACGCTCAAGCTGCGCGATGACGCGCCTGCGCGCTATGTGGTCAAGCGTGGTGACACCTTGTGGGCTATTTCCGGGCGCTATCTGTCCAGCCCGTGGCGCTGGCCGCAGTTGTGGCAAATGAACCGCAGTGAAATACGTGATCCGCACTGGATTTATCCGGGCGATGTGCTGGTACTGGACAGGGCAACGGGTAAATTGCACCTGGAAAAAGGGCAGCGTGTGGTGAAATTGTCACCTCAGATTCGGGTGGAAGACTCGGATGCTATCCGCTCGATTCCGGCTGCACGCATTGCTGCCTTGCTCAAGCGTCCGCTGGTCGTGGAACAGGCCGAGTTTACTGCTGCGCCACGCATTATTGCTGGCGCTGACGACAGGGTGGTGTTGGCGCAAGGCAACACCGCTTATTCGCAGCCACTGGACAGTGCCGGTGTATGGCAGGCATTTCGTGCCGGCAAGGAGCTGAAGGACCCGGACAGCAAGGAAAGCTTGGGCTTCGAAGTGATTTATGGCGGTGATCTGGCGGTGACTGATCTTGGGACGACGGTCAGCACCTTGCAGGTGAAAAGCAGTGTCGAAGAAATTGCCATTGGTGACCGTCTGATCAAGTACCAGACAGTGCCGGTGCTTAATTATGTGCCGCATGAAGCCCCGGCTGCCATGGGCGGCAAGGTGGTGTCGATTTACGGTGGTGTCGCCGATGCGGCGCAATACTCCAGTGTCGTGATCAATCGGGGCGCACGTGATGGCGCCGAGCTGGGTTATGTGTTTGGCGTCTATAAGAAGCCGCGCAGCGTGAAGGTCGACGGCAAGGAAGTGACTTTGCCTGCGCCTGAAATTTCACAGCTGTTTGTTTACCGCGTATTCGACAAGGTGTCCTACGGTTTGTTGCTGGACACGACTCAGGCCGTCAATGTCGGCGATACGCTGGGCCAGCCTGAATGAGTGAGGCGCTGGCAGACTGGACGGCGCTGGCGTTGACGCCGGGCATAGGCCCGTCCAGTTTTTTGCGCCTGCTTGCCTGCTTCGGTAGTGCCTCGATCGCAGTGCGTGAAAGCCGCAGCTCACTCGCGGTCTGTCTGGATGCCAGGCAGCTGGATAGCTGGTTTTCCGGTGAAGGGCAGCGCGCAGCCGATGCGGCGCTGGCATGGGCGCAGGGGGCCGGCTGCAGCTTGCTGACCCTGAATGATGACGACTATCCGACGCGGCTGGCCGAGTCAGACTCACCGCCGCCTTTATTGTTTGCCCGTGGCCGGCGCGAACTTTTGGCGCAGGACATGCTGGCCATCGTCGGCAGCCGCAGGGCGACGCCGCAAGGATTGCAGACGGCTAGGCTGTTTGCGCAAAAATTGGGTGAGCAGGGCTATACCATCGTCAGCGGCCTGGCATCCGGCATCGATGCGGCCGCGCACGAAGGCGCGCTGGCGACGCCCGCGTCCAGCATTGCCGTAATCGGCACCGGCATAGACCGTGTCTATCCATCATCCAATCGCGCCCTGGCGCATCGTCTGGCCGAACATGGCCTGATTTTGTCCGAGTTTGCGCTGGGTACGGGGCCGCTGGCGGGGCATTTCCCGCAGCGCAACCGCATCCTTGCCGGTCTGGCGCGTGGCTGTCTGGTGGTGGAGGCGACGCTGGACTCCGGCTCGCTGATCACGGCGCGCCTGTCGCTGGAGTCCGGGCGTGAAGTGATGGCCGTGCCCGGCTCCATCCTGAGCCCTCAGTCGCGTGGCTGCCACCGTCTGATCAAGCAGGGCGCGAGGCTGGTGGAAACCGTAGACGATATTCTGGAGGAGGTCGGCACGGCGATGCCTGCCGATACTCAGGTAGCGGAGCTTGCCGCCGAACCGGATGTTGCCTCGGCGGACGATCCTGAGATTGAGGCTTTATTGGCGGAAATGGGCTATGACGCGGTAGCGCTGGATACCTTGCTTGCCCGTCTTAGGTTGACGGCAGAGGCGATTTACCCGATGCTTCTCGAGCTTGAAATACAGGGTAGGGTCGCCAGCCTGCCTGGTGGCTGTTACCAGCGCCTGCGCTGACTCTGCCTCTCTCGAAAGCCCTTGATGTTTGATGTTCTGACTTTTCTTTTTGAGCAATACGATGACCCTGCATCCCGTCCCGAACGGGAGCATTTGACGCGCCAGCTGGAAGCCGCCGGCTTCGAGGACGATGAAATCGTCGATGCACTCGACTGGCTGGAGGGGATGAACCCCGAACCGTTTATGGGCGTCAATGCCGGCTCCGGTCTGCGTTTTTATAGCGAAGACGAGCAGGAGCGGCTGAGCGTAGAAGTGCGTGGATTTATCCAGTTTCTCGAAGACAACCAGGCTTTGACGCCGGCGCAGCGCGAACTGGTGATAGATCGTTTGCTGGCGCTGGATGCGGATGATGTAAACCCGGTGGTGACAAGGCTGGTGGCTTTGCTGGTGTTGTGGAGCCAGCAGGCCGAGCTGCCGGTATTAATGGGGGAAGAACTACTGGCTGCCGTGCATGGCGATCCGACCATGCAGTAAGCGCTTAGTTGAGCCGCCATGCAAGGTTTTTGCCATGGGCAACTTGCGGGTGGCGGCTTGATGGGCTTACCATCGCCCCCCGCTTGGCATGGCCAGCGATGTGATTCAAGAGCGCAGGCATAACGGGTGCTCTTGTTTTGTTTGATGGATACCGGATGTGTTCGCCCGCATAAAGACGGGTAAAGAAAGCCGATTCTGACATGCCTTCTAGCCTCTTGATCGTCGAGTCGCCATCCAAGGCGAAGACGCTGAAAAAATATCTGGGCGGGGACTTCGAAGTCCTCGCCTCCTACGGCCATGTGCGAGACCTGGTGCCCAAGAATGGCGCGGTCGACCCGGAAAAGGGTTTCGCGATGAAGTATCAGCTCATCGCGCGTAACAGCAAGCATGTAGATGCCATCGTCGCCGCGGTACGCGAGGCCGATAATATCTATCTGGCCACTGACCCGGACCGCGAAGGCGAGGCGATTTCCTGGCATCTGGTCGAGATTCTGGCCGGCAAAAAGCTGCTAAAGGGCAAGACCGTGCAGCGCGTGGTGTTCCACGAAATTACCAAAAATGCGGTGCTGGATGCGATTGCCCACCCGCGTGAAATTGCACAGGATCTGGTCGATGCGCAGCAGGCGCGTCGTGCGCTGGACTATCTGGTTGGCTTCAATCTGTCGCCTCTGCTGTGGAAAAAAATCCGTCGCGGCCTGAGTGCCGGTCGGGTGCAAAGCCCAGCGCTGCGCCTGATTTGCGAGCGCGAGAACGAAATCAAGGCATTTACCGAACAGGAATACTGGTCGGTACATCTGGATAGCCACAAGGGGCGCACCAAATTCGGTGCCAAGCTGTCGCAGCTGGACGGGGCGCGTCTGGATCAGTTTGCCATGCCTAGCGATGCGGCCCAGGCCGAGGTGCTGGCGCGTCTGGTTGATCAACCTGCCGTAGTGTCGGCAATCGAGAAGAAAAAGAAGACGCGCAATCCGGCTGCACCGTTTACCACTTCGACGCTGCAGCAGGAGGCCGTGCGCAAGCTGGGTATGACCACCGATCGCGCCATGCGTACCGCACAGCAGCTGTATGAGGGTGTGGATAGCGGGCAGGGCACAACTGGCCTGATTACCTATATGCGTACCGACTCGGTGGCGCTGGCGGCAGAGGCGGTGACCGAGATCCGCCACTATATCGAGCACAAGTTCGAGGGCGAGTTTCTGCCCAAGAATCCGGTGATGTTCAAAAACAAGGCAAAAAATGCGCAGGAAGCGCACGAAGCCATCCGGCCGACTTCGATCTACCGCTCGCCGGAGGCGCTCAAGCCCTTCCTGACGACCGATCAGTTCAAGTTGTACGACATGATCTGGAAGCGCACGCTGGCGTGCCAGATGGCACCGGCCAAGTTTGATACCACCAGTGTCGATATCCAGGTTGGACCCGGTGTCTTCCGCGCCAGCGGCCAGGTTCAGGTGTTTGCCGGCTTCCTCGCCGTATACGAGGAAGATGTGGATGACGCCGAGGACGAAGACAATGCCAAGTTGCCGGTGTTGGCCGAGGGCGATGTGCTGCCGGTAGACAAGCTCTACGGCGAGCAGCATTTTACCCAGCCGCCGCCGCGCTTCTCCGAAGCCAGCCTGGTGAAGGCGCTGGAAGAGTTCGGTATTGGCCGTCCGTCGACCTACGCCAGCATTATTTCTACGCTGAAGGACCGTGAGTATGTGGTGCTGGACAAGAAGCGCTTCATGCCGACCGATACCGGCGAGATCGTCAACAAGTTCCTGACCGAGCATTTCAGCCCGTACGTCGACTACAACTTCACGGCCAAGCTGGAAAACCAGCTGGATGAAATTGCCAGCGGTGACCGGCAGTGGGTGCCGGTAATGGACACCTTCTGGAAGGGGTTCCACAAGCAACTGGTGGAAAAAGAAGGCATTTCGCGCGAGTCCATTACCACGGAAGCACTGGACGAGGCCTGTCCAAAGTGCGGCAAGCCGCTGAATATCCGCTTCGGCAAGCGCGGTCGGTTTATTGGTTGCACCGGCTATCCCGAGTGCGACTACACTCGCGATCTGCATGAGAGTGCCGAGGATGCCGCCGAGCCGGAAGCTCCGGAAATCATTGAAGGCCGGGTCTGCCCCAAGGATGGTGGTCAACTGGTGGTGAAAAAGGGACGTTACGGCAAGTTTATCGGCTGTGCCAACTACCCGAAGTGCAAGCACATTGAGCCGCTGGAAAAGCCCAAGGAAACGGGTGTCGAGTGTCCTGAGTGCAAACAGGGGCAGCTGATCGAGCGCAAGAGCCGTTACGGCAAGCTGTTTTATTCGTGCAATCGCTATCCGGACTGCAAGTACGCGACCTGGAATCCGCCGGTTGCCGAACCTTGCCCCAAGTGCAACTGGCCTATCCTGACCATCAAGGTCACCAAGCGTCGTGGTACCGAGAAGGTGTGTCCGCAGAAGGAGTGCGGTTACGCTGAGCAGATTGCGCCTCCTGAAGCCAAGGCCGAGCCGGTCGAGTCTGCTGAATAAAGAGGCAGAACCTTCGCTGTAAAAATGCCGCCTAGTGCGGCATTTTTTGCGTCGGCCCGCTATTTGATGCGTACGGAATCCGTATTCGCCCGAATTCATTCAGAACACGGATGAAGAAGCACCTATATTGGCAACACGGGAGTCGTTATCCCGTTTTAAAGAGCCGGATTCATTCCGGCCATTACGGTACCTTAGACGGACCGGAATGCCTTAGGGCTAAAAACGCCGCCGAGTCTGGCGGCGTTTTTCATTGAGTGTTCATGGTGTCTTGTGATCGGAGTCCAGCATGCTTATGGGCAGCCGTTTTTTCCTGACCGGATCGGCCGTATTGACCCTGATGTTTTTTTTGTCCGGGGCTTGGGTCATGTTACCGATACCTTTTTTTATTATGCTGTTCGGTATTTACTGGGCAGAACAGGAGCAGATTAACGAACTCGACAGCATGACGATCGCGATGCTGGTGCCGGCACCGGTGCATGACATGTTGCTGCCCGAGCAGTTTGCCGGGCGCCAGTTGCTGTTTTATCAGGCTGGCAGCCCGGTTTATCGCGAGTTATGGGCCGGGAAAGTCTGCTGGGTATTGGTCGGTGCGCAGAAGGCCGGTGATGAGGTTCCGGCCTTCGATCATATCTTGGTCTTTCCCGGCTTTATCTATCAGCGCGTCTAGCTTGTCAGGGCCAAGCGCAGTTGTGCGGCAAGATCCGGCACTATCCGGCTCTTGCCCGCGCGCTGGGATGTCGCCCAGATGGGCGCGGGGAAGTGGGCATCGTCGCTAAAGCGTGGGATGACATGCCAGTGCAGATGCGGCACGACATTGCCCAGACTTGCCAGATTGATCTTGTCCGGTTGCATGACGACTCTGAGTGCCCGCTCGCAGCGCAGCACCCAGTCCAGCAGGTAGCGGCTGTCTGCGACATCCAGATCGCTCATTTCCTTGATGTGTTCCTTCCAGATGACCCGGCAAAATCCGGGATAGTGCGGGTCATCCACCAGAATGATGTACAGTTTTTCATCCTGATACAGAATATCAAGCCCGCTTGGGGCGCATAGTTCACATTGCATAGTCTTGACTCCGTTGCTTTTGTGCTTGAATTGTACGCATGCCAACGGCGCAGGGGCGAGCTTTGCTATACTCTTTCCGGCTTGCGGATGCGTTCTCTCTATATCCAATGAGTTTTTGCACCGTATCAAGATTGAGGTGAAGCTTGTGAGTCTGTTGAACAATATTGCCGTGATTGCGTTGCTGATAGTGGTAAGCGCATTTTTTTCCATCTCCGAAATTTCCCTTGCTGCCTCGCGCAAAATGCGCCTGACAGTCATGGCCGATGAGGGTAATGCCAATGCCGAGCGCGTGTTGCGCCTGCAGGAGCAGCCTGGCCATTTCTTTACCGTGGTGCAGATCGGTCTGAACGCAGTTGCCATTCTGGGCGGTATTCTGGGCGAGGCCGCCTTTACGCCGACGTTTACCATGCTGTTCCGTCTGTTTTCTAGCGGAGCATGGGTGGAGACCGTGAGTTTTCTCTGTTCTTTTGCCTTGGTGACCTCGCTGTTTATTCTGCTGGCGGATCTGGTGCCCAAGCGTATCGGTATGAGCTCGCCAGAGCGTGTCGCAGTGCGCGTGGTACGTCCCATGTTGTTCTGCGTGAAAGTTCTGTTGCCGCTGGTCTGGGCATTTAACGGACTGGCGAATGCTATTTTCCGTCTGCTGGGTCTGCCGCTGATACGCAAGGATGTGATTACCTCGGCCGATATTTTTGCCGTGGTAGATGCCGGTGCCGAAGCCGGGGTGCTGCACAAGAACGAGCATCAGGTTATCGAAAACATTTTCGAGCTGGAAAACCGCGCCGTGCCTTCATCGATGACGCAGCGCGAGAGCATTGTGTTTTTCAAGCTGGATGAATCGGAAGACAGCATCAAGCAGAAGATTGCCGAGCAGCCGCATTCAAAATTCCTGGTGTGCGATAGCTCGATAGACAGCGTGATCGGTTACGCCGAATCCAAGGAAATCCTGCGTCGCCTGATTTCCGGCAGCAAGATGTCGCTGAAAGAGGCGGGCATGATCAAGAATGTGCTGATGATTCCCGATACGCTGTCCTTGTCCGAGGTGCTGGAGCGTTTCAAGAGTACGCGTGAAGATTTTGCGGTCATCTTTAATGAGTACGCGTTGGTCGTTGGCGTCATTACGCTGAATGACGTGATGAGTACGGTGATGGGCGACCTGGTCGGGCAGAATATTGAAGAGCAGATCATCAAGCGCGATGACAGTTCATGGCTGGTGGATGGCATGACGCCGGTTGAAGATGTACTGCGTGCATTATCTATCGATCATCTGCCTGGCGATGAAAACTACGAAACCGTGGCCGGCTTTTTGATGTATATGCTGCGCAAGATTCCGAAGCGCACCGACTGCGTGGTATGGGAGGGCTACAAGTTCGAGGTGGTCGACATCGACAACCACAAGATCGACCAGATTCTGGTTACGCGTCAGGCCGATACTGCTCAGCTTACTGAAACTGCTATTTAATACCCAGCCAACAATTGTTTGGCTTGGCTCAATAAAAATATTATCAGGTTCTGATATTTTTTATGCATGACTAGCCCCGGAGTGTTTTGATGAGCACCAATCCTCCCCGCCGTACGCGGGCGACCTATTACGAGGGCGTGCCCGACTATATGACCGAGGTGTATGACTGGGCTTATGTCAATCCGGTCAAAGCCGGTCTGTTAGACCGCAATATCGTGGTCAGCACTTTATTGTTCATGAATGACCAGCGCCTGATGCGCCGTTATCTCGAGCGTATCCGTCCGGGCTCGCGAGTGTGGCAAGTGGCGCATGTATATGGCGATCTGGTGCAGCGTGCTGCCGACAAGGTGGGGCCAGACGGCCATTTCACGCTGACCGATATTACGCCGGTACAGATCGAGCACAGCCTGAACAAGCTGGCTGATCGGCCGCAGGCCGAAGTAATCCGTGCCGATGCCTCGACCTGGCAAGGCGATGCACCCTTCGATCTGGTATGCAGCTTCTTCCTGTTGCACGAGGTGCCGGAAGCGCTCAAGACGGCCATCGTCGACAATATGCTGAGTCAGGTGGCAGAGGATGGCGAACTGGTGTTTGTGGATTACCACGGGCCGAAAGCCTGGCAACCGATAGGCTGGCTGTTGAAGTATGTAAACCGTTGGCTGGAGCCGTTTGCCGAGGCCTTGTGGCATAAGGAGATCAGCGCCTACGCCACGCGCAAGGATGAGTTTGTGTGGGGGAAGGAAACCATTTTTGGCGGCGTATACCAGATCGTGCGCGTCAAACGCCGTTAAGCGACCGATTTATGGAAAAAGGCTGACCTTGTGTCAGCCTTTTTTGCGTCGGTAAATGGCGATTACTTTTCGACGAAGGCGCGCTCGATGGCGTAATGGCCAGGCTCACCCATGCGCGGGCTTTCGATATAACCCATGCCGTCGAGGATATGGCACAGATCGTCCAGCATCATCGGGCTGCCGCAGATCAGCACGCGGTCGTTTTCCGGGCACATCTGGGGCAGGCCGATGTCGGCAGCGAGCTTGCCCGAGGTGATCAAATCGGTCAGCCGGCCCTGATTGCGGAACGGCTCGCGGGTGACGGTCGGGTAGTAAATCAGCTTCTCGCGCACCATTTCGCCGAAATACTCGTTGTTTGGCAGCTCTTCGGTGATGAACTGCTCATAGGCCAGTTCGTTTTTGTAGCGCACGCCATGGGTGAGGATCACCTTGTCGTAGCGCTCATAGACATCCGGGTCCTGAATAATGGACATGAAAGGCGCGAGGCCGGTGCCGGTGGAGAGCAGATACAGATTCTTGCCCGGCAGCAGATTGTCCTGTACCAGCGTGCCGGTCGGCTTGCGGCTGACGAGGACGGTATCGCCTTCTTTCAGGTGCTGCAGACGCGAGGTCAGCGGGCCATCCTGTACCTTGATGCTGAAGAATTCCAGGTCTTCGGTGTAGTTGGCGCTGGCGATCGAATAGGCGCGCATCAGCGGCTTGCCGTTCACTTCCAGTCCTATCATCACGAACTGGCCATTGATAAAACGCAGACTTTCGTCGCGGGTGCAGGTGAACGAGAACAGGGTGTCGTTCCAGTGGCGGACGCTGAGCACGCGCTCGGCAGTCATATTGGCGGGAATGGCCATGCGAAGCTTACTCTCTTGGTTGTTGGTTCCGGCTATTGCATCCGTGCCAAGCCTTGGTCTCGGCATGTTAGTGGGCTGCATCGTTGGCTGGAACGATTTGTTTTCGCTGAGTTTATGATTTTAGGTTATTTGGTGTCTATCGTTCAGATCATTCGTCTCTATAAAGCGAGATGTGATCATTGCAGTGCAGCATAGAATATGCCTCAAAATGCTGTTTGACTACCGTCAAATTGTGCTCATTTTATCTGAACGATGGTTCGCGCTGGCAAGCGGCGGTCTTTGTTTTAGAGCAAAGTGGCAATGAGCCGCCTTACTTAGCCTTTTTCGCGCCACCATTTTCTGATCTGCTCTCCGGATACATGCTCAGGCGCGGCCACCGTATTCAGTCGTTGCCGGATAATGCGGCCAGCTGATGCAGCGGCATGACCCTGACCGGATGAACGGGCGTATCCAGATTGGCCCACAGCCAGTTATGGTGGGCGATAACCTGCTCACCACCAAGGTGAGGCCTGTCTTTGCTGGTGTGCGCATCGGCAATCACGGTTACCGCATAGCCTTGCATGGCGGCGCTGCGTACGGTGCTGTCCAGACAAAAATCACTGGCGTAACCGGCCAGCCATAAGTTATCGATAGCCAGCTGTTCCAGTGTCGCCTTGAGTGCAGTCTGGCAAAAGGCGTCGGATGCACGCTTGCGTATGACCTTATCTATCGGCTGGCGCGCCAGTGCCTCATGCAGTTGCCAGGCATGGCTTCCTGCGGCCAGCGGGCTGTCGGGCGGGCCATCGTGCTGCACGAAGAGGATGGGCATGGCGCGTGTACGCGCCAGAGCGATGGCGGCATTGAGTTGCACCAGGATCTGTGGGGCGCGTATGGCTGCCGGCGGGCCATCGATCAGTCCTTGCTGGACATCGATGATCAGTAGTGCGGTGTGCGGGGGCACGATGATGTTCCTTAAGGAAAAATGGCCACCTTGGGCAGGTGGCCATCCGGTTTACAGCAAGACGCGCTCCACGCCGCCGTTGCGGGCATTGTCGACGTAGTCCTTCATCCAGTTATCGCCCAGCACATGCTTGGCAATTTCGACCACGATATAGTCGGCCTCGGTACCGGTATCTGGGCTGTAACGGCTCAAGCCCTGCAGGCAGGACGGGCAGGAGGTAAGGATCTTCACCGGCTTGTCGCTTGTGCCTAGCGCCGAAAGGCCCTTGTTGATTTCCTCTTCCTTGCGGAAACGCACCTGGGTGGCGATATCCGGCCGTGCCGCGGCAAAGGTGCCGGACTCGCCGCAGCAGCGGTCGCTCAGCGCCACGCCGCCGCCCATCAGCTCGTTCACCACCTTGATCGGCTGGTAGGCTTTCATCGGCGTATGGCAGGGGTCGTGGTACATATACTTCTGCCCGGCTACGCCTTCCAGTTTCACCCCTTTTTCCATCAGGTATTCGTGGATGTCGATGATGCGGCAGCCGGGGAAGATGTCCTCGAAGCGGTACTTGGCCAGCTGGTCGTAGCAGGTGCCGCAGCTGACCACCACGGTCTTGATATCGAGGTAGTTGAGCGTATTGGCCATGCGGTGGAATAGCACGCGGTTTTCGGTGGTGATCTGCTCGCCCTTGTCGGCAAAGCCGGAGGCGGTTTGCGGGTAGCCGCAGCACAGATAGCCCGGCGGCAGCACGGTCTGGGTGCCGACATGCCACAGCATGGCCTGGGTGGCGAGCCCGACCTGGCTGAACAGGCGTTCCGAACCGCAACCGGGGAAGTAGAACACCGCTTCGGCGTCTTCGGCGACCTTGGGGTTGCGGATCACCGGTACCACATTGGCGTCTTCTACATCCAGGAGCGCGCGTGCGGTCTTCTTGGGCAGGCCGCCCGGCATCGGTTTATTGATGAAATGGATCACCTGTGCCTTGATCGGGGCGGTGCCGACGGTAGCGGCCGGCTGGGTCGGCTTTTTGCTGGTGAGTCCCACGCGCCGGCCCAGTTCGAAGCCCAGACGCTGTGCCTTATAGGCGATGCCGGTGAGGCCTACACGCATTGCCTTGATGGTGGCCGGGTCTTTGGCGGTCAGGAAGGCCATGCCGACGGCGGTGCCTGGGTTGAACTTCTTGTTGCCGGTTTTCCTGAGGAAATTGCGCATGGCGACCGAGACATCGCCAAAATCGATATTGACCGGGCAGGGCTTGACGCAGCGGTGGCACACCGTGCAATGGTCGGCCACATCGGACAGCTCCTCGAAGTGCTTGAGCGAGACGCCGCGCCGTGTCTGTTCCTCGTACAGGAAAGCCTCGGTCAACAGGCCGACGCCGAGGATCTTGTTGCGCGGGCTGTACAAGAGGTTGGCACGCGGCACATGGGTCGAGCACACCGGCTTGCATTTGCCGCAGCGCAGGCAATCCTTGACCATGTCCGAGATTTCACCGATTTCGGATGCTTCCAGAATCAGCGACTCCGCGCCCAATAGTTCGAATGACGGCGTGTACGCCATGGCGAGGTCGGCGCCGGGCAATAGCTTGCCGCGGTTGAAGTGGCCGTTGGGATCGACGCGCGCCTTGTAGTCGCGGAACGGCTGGATCTCGGCTTCGGTCAGGAACTCGAGCTTGGTGATGCCGATGCCGTGTTCGCCCGAGATCACGCCGTTCAGGCTGCGCGCCAGCGCCATGATGCGTGCCACCGCCTTATGCGCGGTTTGCAGCATATCGTAGTCATCGGAGTTGACCGGCAAGTTGGTATGCACATTGCCGTCACCCGCGTGCATGTGCAGCGCGACAAATACGCGGCCGCGCAGCACCTTCTGCTGCTGGGCGCGCAAGGCGTCGAGTATGCCGCTATAGGACTTGCCGGAGAACAGGGTCTCGAACTCGGTCAACAGTTCGTTCTTCCAGCTGACGCGCAGCGCGAAGTCGCGCATGGCGGTAAACACGGTTTGCGGCGGCTCGGTCGTGTTTTCCAGCGGTGCCTTGGGCCAGCGCTGGATATAGTCGGTAAAAGGCGCATCCATATTGTCCAGCAGCCATTGCCAGCGGTCGCGGGTAATCGCCAATAGCGACAGGGCGGCGGCGCGCCGGTCGCCGATAATCTCGTCGCTGGCCATGTCTATGCCCTGCTTGTCCAGCGGCAGCGGGCCATGGAACCATTCGCGCAGGGTGTCGATCAGGCGCAGCTTGTTGGCGATAGACAGCTCGATATTGATGCGCTCGATGCCGTCGGAGTAGTCGCCAAGGCGGTCCAGCGGAATCACCACGTCTTCGTTGATCTTGAAGGCATTGGTGTGGCGGGCAATGGCGGCGGTACGCGAGCGGTCCAGCCAGAATTTCTTGCGCGCCTCGGGTGTCACCGCGATAAAGCCTTCGCCGGTGCGGGCATTGGCAAAGCGCACCACGGCACTGGCGGCTTCGGCAACGGCGTTTTCGTCATCCGATACCAGGTCGGCAATCAGCACCATCTTGGGCCGGCCGCGCCCCTTGGCCTTGGTGGCGTAGTCGACCGCACGCACATAGCGCCAGTCCAGGTGTTCGAGCCCGGCCAGATGCACGCCTGCGCGCAGGCCGGCACCCGCCGGCTTGAAGTAGTCGGTAATCTCGACAATGGCCGGCGTGGCTTGGGCGACGGTGCCGAAAAACTCCAGACAGACAGTGCGCGTATGCGCCGGCATCTTGTGCAGCACGAAGCGCGCGCTGGTGATAATGCCGTCGCAGCCTTCTTTTTGCACGCCGGGCAGGCCGGCGAGGAATTTGTCGGTGACATCCTTGCCCAGACCTACCTTGCGGAAGGCCGAACCCGGAATCACCAGCTCCTCGCTGGAGACGACCGTCTGCATATCGTCCTTGAGACGGCTGATGCGGAAGGTGGCGCTGTCAATATCGTGGATCTTGCCGTAGTTGTGGGCGATGCGCTCGACGAACATCCAGTTGCCGTCCGGGTCCACCATGCGCCAGGAGGCGAGGTTGTCCAGCGTCGTACCCCACAGCACCGCCTTTTTGCCGCCGGCATTCATCGCCACATTGCCGCCTATGCACGAGGCTTCGGCCGAGGTCGGGTCGACGGCGAAGACCAGGCCGGCCGCCGAGGCTGCTTCCGACACGCGTGCGGTGACCACACCGGCGCCGCACTGTATGGTGGCGCGCTGGCCTTCCAGGCCCGGCAAGCCGATGTATTCCACGCCGCGATGCTGATCCAGCTTCTCGGTATTGATCACCGCCGAGCGCCGGTCCAGCGGCACCGCGCCACCGGTGTAGCCGGTGCCGCCGCCGCGCGGAATCAGGGTCAGCCCCAGTGCGATACAGGCGCGCACCAAGGGGGCGATCTCGGCTTCGCTATCCGGGCACAGCACCACAAACGGATATTCGACGCGCCAGTCAGTGGCATCGGTTACATGCGATACCCGGGCCAGACCGTCGAACAGGATATTGTCGCGCCGGGTGTGCTTGCCCAGAGCCTTGAGGGCGCGGGCGCGCAGTTCGCGGGTTTCGCTGAACTGCGCTTCGAAGGTATTCACGGCGGCATGGGCCGCAGCAATCATGCGGCCGACAGTGTCATTGCCGTCGCGTCGGTTCTCGATTTCGCGCAGCCGGTGGCGCATGGCCTCGGTCAGGGCTGACAAGCGTTTGGGGTTGTCCAGCAGGTCATCGACCAGATAAGGGTTGCGGTCCACCACCCAGATATCGCCCAGCACTTCAAACAGCATGCGTGCCGAGCGGCCGGTACGGCGCTCGCCGCGCAAGGTATTCAGACTGTCCCACATCGGTTCGCCCAGCAGGCGGATTACGATTTCGCGGTCGGAATAGGAGGTGTAGTTGTAAGGAATTTCACGGATGCGCGGATGGGCGGGGGCGTTCATCGAGGCTACCAGCGAGGAATGAAAATAATGCTCTTATTCTATCCTAGATGTTGCGTTGCGAAAAACGGTGATGATGGTAGGGTTGTGCGTAGAGGGTGAATGGAGAGTGGCTGGTTTCGTTTTTCGGGAACGGGGAGCAGGGAATCGGGTGTCGCGGTTTGACGTGGTTTGGCCGGTTCTAAACACTGAAATCCGAGTCCCGAGTCCCGAGTCCCGAGTCCCGAGTCCCGAGTCCCGAGTCCCGAGTCCCGAGTCCCGAGTCCCGAGTCCCTATCCCCGGCTTTGGCTCATCGCCATCTGTCTTGCCACTTTGACAGCCTCGAACAGGCTGCCCGGATGCGCCCTGCCGGTGCCGGCCAGATCCAGCGCGGTGCCGTGGTCGACCGAGGTGCGGATAATGGGCAGGCCCAGGGTGATATTGACGCCGGCGCCGAAGCTGGCGTATTTGAGTACCGGCAGCCCCTGATCGTGATACATGGCCAGGACCGCGTCGGCGCGGGACAGTTTATCGGGGTTGAACAGCGTATCTGCCGGCAAGGGGCCGATCAGATTCATGCCTTCGCCGCGCAGCATGGACAGCACCGGTTCGATGACGTCTATTTCTTCACGCCCCATATGTCCGCCTTCGCCTGCATGCGGGTTGAGGCCGGCGACCAGGATGCGCGGCTGGCGGATGCCGAATTTGCTCACCAAGTCAGCATGCAGAATGCGGATCACCGCAGCCAGCATATCGCACTGGATGGCATCGGCAACATCGCGCAGCGGCAGATGGGTGGTGGCCAGCGCCACGCGCATGCCGCCACCCGCCAGCATCATCACCACGCGCGGCGTTTGCGTGCGCTCGGCCAGATACTCGGTGTGACCGGTAAACGGAACACCGGCATCATTGATCACGCCTTTGTGTACCGGGGCGGTAACCATGGCGTCGAATTCACCGGCCACACAGCCATCAATGGCCACATCCAGCGTTTCCAGCACATAAGCGCCATTGGCCGGGTCCAGAACGCCGGGCGTGACCGGCGCATCCAGCGGCACATGCAGCACTTCCAGTACGCCGGGTGCCGGGCGCGCATCGGCTTGCCAGTCGTGCAAGACAACATCCAGCTTAAGTTGCCGGGCGCGGCTGGCCAGCAGGGCTTTATCGGCAATCACGACGCAGCGCGCCGCCGTGTCTTGCGCGGCCAGCGCAAGTACCAGGTCTGGGCCGATGCCGGCAGGCTCACCGGCGGTAATGGCGAGAATGGGGTGCATGATGTATCTGCCGGGTTAGGGATCGGGGAACAGGGGTTCGGGAACCGGGGTATTGACGTGGTTTGGCCGGTTTTAAACACTGAAATCCGAGTCCCGAGTCCCGAGTCCCGAGTCCCGAGTCCCGAGTCCCGAGTCCCGAGTCCCGAGTCCCGAGTCCCGAGTCCCGAGTCCCGAGTCCCGAGTCCCTTATTTCTCTTCCAGCTTGTCTTCGATAAAGGCCGAGTCTTTCAGTTGTTGCAGCCAGTCCTGATAGGCCTGTTCGGCCTTGCGCAGGCGGATTTCCTGTTTGACGGCCAGCTTTTCGCGCTCGCCGGATACGTCCTGGGTGCGTACTTCTTCCAGACGGATCAAATGCCAGCCGAACGGGCTGCGCACCGGTTCGCTGACCTGACCCGGCTTGAGCGCAATCATGGCGCGCTCGAATTCGGGCACGGTGTCGCCCTTGTTCATCCATGAAAGATCCCCGCCTTGTGCAGCGCTGCCGTCTTCCGAGAAGCGTTTGGCCAGATCTTCAAATTTGGCACCCTGCTGCAGGCGGTCGCGCACTTGCTGGATGCGGGTGCGGGCATCGGCTTCCGATACCGCTTCATTGGTGCGTATCAGAATGTGACGGGCGTGGTATTGCTCGACCATCATCGGTGCCGAACGGTCACGCTTGTCCTGCAACTGGAAAATATAGAAGCCGGACGGGGTGCGGATCACCTCGGTGTGACCGCCTTTGGGCAGGGTCTCCAGCAGGGCGACCAGATCCGGCGGCAAGGCCGTGCTGCTGCGCCAGCCTATGGCACCGCCGTCCAGCGCATTTTTGGCATCCGAATAGCTGGCTGCGACCTGGGCAAAGGGCTTGCCGGCCTTGATGTCGGCCAGCGCACGCGCAGCCTTTTGTGCGGCCGCTTCCAGCACCTTATTGTCGGCGCGTTCGGGCACGCTGACCAGGAGATTGGCTAGCTGGTATTCGCTTTTTTGCGCATGCTGCGCACTTTTCATGACCTGCTCGACTTCCTGATCCGATACATTGGCCATGGACGAGGCGACGCGCTCTTTCAGGCGCTCCAGCAAGACTTCGCGGCGCAAATTGTCGCGAAAGGCATCGACGCTGCTGCCCTCCTTGACCAGGCGGGCTTTGAGGCCGGCTACATCGGTATTGTTCTGCCGTGCCAGACGCGCGATGGTGTCGTCCAGTTCGCTGTCGCTGACCTTGATGCCGTTATTGGCGGCATATTGCAGTTGCAGCTTCTCGCGCTCGATCTGGTCAAGCACCTGACGCTGCAGCACATTGGCGGCCGGCAGCGGTACGTTCTGGCGCTTGAGATTGGCCTCCACCTGCGCCAGACGCGCATTCAGCTCGGACTGGGTGATTGCATCCTTGTTTACCACCGCCACAATGCGGTCCAGCGTGATGATGGCAGCAGGGGCTTGCAGTGAGAACAGGCCTGCAATCAGGCCGGCGGCGAGTGTTTTTTTAATCATGGGCATGGTTGGCATCATTCGTTGGTTTTGCTGTAGCCCGGGATCGCCAGGCGCAGGGTATCGCTTACTTTGCCGAAGCTGGACATATCCTTGAGTTCCAGCTGGAACATTACCGAGGTCTTGAACTGGTCGATATCGGTGACGAAGCGCTGGCCCACCATGCGGAAGGTCCAGCAGCCGGCGT
Source organism: Craterilacuibacter sinensis (assembly GCF_009831765.1). GTDB lineage: Bacteria > Pseudomonadota > Gammaproteobacteria > Burkholderiales > Chromobacteriaceae > Craterilacuibacter > Craterilacuibacter sinensis. The sequence goes on from NZ_WSSB01000004.1 coordinate 240,809, forward strand.
TATATTCGAAACCGGCCAGCGTGTCGAAGGCTTGCTTGGCGGCCAGCGAGTATTCCACCCGGCCGACGCCATAGAGCTGATGGGTAATCGGCCACTGGCCGGCCAGTTCGATCTGGCGGGTCGGATAGTTCACCGCTGTGCCGTTGACTTCGACCAGCTCGTCCGGGTCGTAACGGTAGCGCAGGCTGAGCGCCTTGCCTGCTTCCGGGTGGTAGCGCAGCGCGACATTGTATTTTTCGGTGCGTCCCTGTTCCGGGTTGTACTGGATGGCGCCATCCAGACGCAGATTGCGTGTCAGGTCGCCACCGACGGTGGCCAGAATATCGGACACATTGTCGCGGACCGATTCACCCGGATAGAGTTTGACCCGGTCTTCGCTGAAGTAGACGCGCTGGCCGATGCCGACGCGCAGGCGTTCCAGACCCGAGTCATTGTCGATATAGCTGGAGGTGACGGCAGCGGTGAGCTGGTTGGCTTCGTTGATGCGGTCCCAGCCCGAGTAGCGGTTTTCGCTAAACAGCTGGGTCCAGTCAAAGTCATTGATCGAGCTGTCGAAGTTGGGCAGTTTGCTCTGGTCGCGGTATGGGATATTGACGTAGTACAGGCGCGGTTCCAGCGTCTGGGTATGCGGGCTGCCGGCAAACTCGCTCTCGCGCTCGAAATAGAGACCGGAGTCGACACTGAAGGTCGGCGTGGTAATGCTTTCATTGCGGCTGCGCTGCTGGTCGGGTGTACCGCCATAACGCCAGCCATCCAGTGCATATTGGCGGAAATTGACCCCCAGCTTGGGTTGGATATAGCCCCAGCTGGCATCGGCGCGCCAGCTTAGCGAGGGGTTGAGCATCAGGCGGTCGCCTTGCTGCAAGTCGGGATGCGAGAAGCGGGTGGCTTCGGATAGCAAATTCCACGACAGGCCGGCCGGCAGCCTCTGGCCGCCATTGAGCGTGATCTGCGGCAGGCGCGCATAAGGAATGGTGGAGCCGCGGGCATTGTCTATCAGGGTCTGGTAGCGCTGTGCGCGTATGGTGGCAGCGCCCCAGCCCAGGTTGTAGCTGGCCCAGGCCTGCCGCTCGAGGTTGTCGCTGGAAACCTGTGCCAGACGGTCGCTGAAATCGTCGAAATAGTCGTGGTCAGAGACATAGCTGCCATCAAAACCCCAGCTGAGATCGGGCGAAATCTGCTGCTGGTGTCGGCCTTTCCACAGATAGCGGTGGGTGTCGGTTTCCTTGTCCTCTATCTGCTCGGTGTACATCTGGCCCTGATAGCCGGGCTGCAGATAGCGGAATTCGCCGCCCAGCATCAGGCCGCGCTTGGCGATATAGCGCGGAAAGAGGGTCGCGTCGTAGTTGGGCGCGATATTCCAGTAGTAGGGGGTGGAGATATCCAGGCCCGCGCTGCCCACGCTGAAAGTCGGGAACAGCAGGCCTGACTTGCGCCCGCCATCCAGCGGGAAGTCCATCCACGGCGTATATAGCACCGGTACGCCGCCCAGGTACAGGCGGGCATTGCGCGCCACGCCGACATTGCGCGTGTAGTCGGCATCGACGGTGGTGGCTTTCAGGTACCAGGATTCGTCACCGGGGTCACAGGTATTGACCGTGGTGCGCTTCAGCTCGTAGTGCTTGTCGCCAAGTATTTTCAGCTCGTCGCTCTTGCCGCGCAGTACACCCTTGCCCTGCTGGAAGGCAAATACGGCATCGTCGGCGCTGCCTTGCTGGGTGGCCATCGAGTAGTCGAGCTTTTGGGACAGGATGTCGCTGCCCGGCTGGGTCATATGCACGCGGTCGCCGGCTTCGATAAGCTCGTTGCGCTTGACGTAGTAATTAAGCCAGTCCGAGGTAATGGTCTGGTCATCGCGGATGGCGACGACATTGCCGCGTGCCTTCAGCTCATTGTCCATCTGGCCGGATAGCTCATCGGCGGTGACAGTCAGCGAACCTGCCGGCAGGGTATCGGCCAGCGCAGGCGGCGCAAGAAACAGTGCGGCTAGCGCGGCTACGAGGGGAGTCGGTCTGAAAATGGCTGGCATGGGCGCTCAGGTACGTGTGGTGAACCCGAAAAATGAAGGTACAATCGCACAATTGTACCAATCTCGCAATGAAGCCACCATGCAGCGACTCAATGTACTTAAAACGTGGCTAGCCACGCGTTTTCCCCAAACCGATATCCAGGTTGAGTTTGCCGCCGCCGATGCCGATTTTCGCCGTTATTTCCGCGCCATTTTTCCGGACGGCACGAGCCGCATCGTGATGGATGCGCCGCCGGAGAAAATGAACACCGATGCCTATGTGCATGCGCGCGAAGTGTTTGCCATGGTGCATGTGCCGGCCATCCTAGACCGTGACCGCGAACAGGGCCTGATGCTGCTGGAGGATCTGGGCAAGGTGACCTTCCTCGCCGCGCTGGAGCACGACACGCGGCGCGAAGTGCACAAGATGCTGCTGCTGGAGGCGATCGATACGCTGATCGAAATCCAGTCAGGGAGCCGCGAGGGGGTGTTGCCGCCTTACGACGAGGCACTGTTGGCGCGCGAACTGAATCTGTTCCCCGAATGGTTCTGCGACAAGGAAATCGGCAAGCCGCTGAATTTCGCCCAGCGCAAGGTATGGGGCGAGATGAGCCGTGTGCTGCTGGATGCGGCACTGGCGCAGCCCAAAGTGTATGTGCACCGCGACTATATCGTGCGCAACCTGATGCTGACTGCCGGCAAGCCCGGCGTGCTCGACTTCCAGGATGCGGTCTATGGGCCGATTGCCTACGATCTGGTGTCCTTGCTGCGCGATGCGTTTATCGAGTGGGATGAGGCTTTCGTGCTGGATCTGGTGATCCGCTACTGGGAAAAGGCCCGCGCCGCCGGCTTGCCGGTGCCGGACAGTATCGATGACTTCTACCGCGCCTTCGAATGGATGGGCGTGCAGCGCCACCTTAAGGTCGCCGGCATTTTTGCCCGTCTTTATCATCGCGATGGCAAGGAAAAATATCGCCCCGAGATTCCGCGCTTTATCAAATACCTCAAGCGCACCACGCGCCGTTATGGCGAGCTGGCGCCCTTGTATGGCCTGCTGGTCGAACTGGTGGGCAAGGACGAAACCGACGCCGAACTGCAATCGAGCTATCCGGTGTTGGGCTTCAAGGGTTGATGATGCGCGCAATGATACTGGCCGCCGGGCGCGGCGAACGCATGCGTCCGCTGACCGACACCACCCCCAAACCCTTGTTGCCGGTTGCCGGCCTGCCGCTGATAGGCTGGCATCTCAAGCGTCTGGCGGATGCCGGCGTGCACGAGGTGGTGATTAACCATGCCTGGCTGGGCGCCAAGATAGAAGCCGCACTGGGCGATGGCGCGGCCTATGGCCTGTCCATCCGCTACTCGGCCGAGGGCGAACAGGGGCTGGAGACCGCCGGCGGCATCGCCACCGCCTTGCCTTTGCTGGGGGAGGCGCCGTTTATGGTGGTCAATGGCGACGTGCTGACCGATATCGACTTTGGCCAGCTCGCCGCCCAGGCCGCCTTGCTTGATGGTAAAACACGTCTGGCGCATCTGGTGCTGGTATCCAACCCTGCTCATAACAGCCGTGGTGACTTTGGCCTGCGGGCTGATGGCATGCTGGCGGCCACGCCGGAGCCGGGCGCGGGGCTGACCTTCTCCGGCATCGGCCTCTATCACCCGGCGCTGTTTGCCGCGACACAGCCGGGTCAGCCGGCCAAGCTCGCGCCCTTGTTGCGTCAGGCCATGGCGCACGGGCAGGTCAGCGGTGAGCTTCACCATGGTGTATGGCTGGATGTGGGGACGCCCGAGCGGCTGGCCGAGGCGGACAGGCTCGCAAGACAGTGGTGATGACGACAGTTTCAGGGGGCTGGGGCCTGGCAGCCGGGAGCCGGTGGGCGCAGCCCGCTGAGGCGCCCTGTCCGGATTTTGCTGGCAGCTCCCGAGTCCCTTTCCCCGGGTTCAGTCAGCCATGACCCGGCGCATTCTGGGCATAGACCCGGGCAGCCGCATTACCGGTTTTGGCGTGATCGACCTGATCGGTTCGCAGCGCCATTATGTCGCCTCCGGCTGCATACGCACCGTGCCCGGCGCGAGCTTGGCCGAGCGCATACGTGTGATCGTCGCCGGCATCCATGACGTGATTGCCACCTACCAGCCAAGCGAAGCGGCGGTCGAGCAGGTATTCGTCAACGTCAATCCGGCCTCCACCCTGATGCTGGGCCAGGCGCGTGGCGCCTGTGTGGCGGCATTGGTAATGAAGGACCTGCCGGTCGCCGAATATACCGCGCTGCAGGTCAAGCAATCAGTCGTCGGCCAGGGCAAGGCACCGAAGGAACAGGTGCAGTATATGGTGGTCAAGATGCTGAACTTGTCCGGCACACCGCAGGAAGATGCGGCCGATGCGCTGGCCGTGGCGCTGGCGCATGCCAACCATAGCGGCGGCGTGATGGGCGCGCTGGCGCAGCAGGGTCTGCGCGTCAAGAATGGCCGGCTGGCGTAATCGCCTTACCGGCACCCCCGCTGCGGCCCGCCGTGCCGTTCATATCCTTCTATAAGAAAGAAACCCCATGATTGGACGCCTATCCGGCACCCTGATTGAAAAGCTGCCGCCACAGATCGTGCTTGATGTGGGCGGCGTCGGCTATGAAGTCGATGTACCGATGAATACCTATTACCAGCTGCCGGCCTTGGGGCAAACCGCCACGCTCTACACCCATCTGGTGATACGCGAAGACGCCCATCTTTTGTTCGGCTTTGCCAGCAAGGAAGAGCGGCAGACCTTTCGCCAGCTGATCAAGGTGTCCGGCATCGGTGCCAAAATCGCGCTGGCCATCCTGTCGGGCATGACCGCCGACGAGCTGGCGCTGGCCATTGCCGGCGAAGACGTCAAACGCCTGTCTGCCGTGCCCGGCATCGGTAAGAAAACTGCCGAGCGTCTGGTGCTGGAGCTGCGCGGCAAGCTGATGACAGGCTCGCTGGTGGCAACGCCGGGCGGCTTGCCGCTGGCGATGATGGCCGACGACAGGAGCGATATCATCGGTGCGCTGCTGGCGCTGGGTTACAACGAAAAGGAGGCGGCGGCAGCCATCAAGGGCATGCCGGCCGATAGCGGTGTCAGCGAAGGCGTACGCTATGCGCTGAAAAACCTGATGAAAGGATAAGTCATGGCCAATGTCGCCGTACTGATTGATGCCGACAATGTGTCGCCGGCCTGGATAGAAGACGTGCTGGAAGAAGCCGGCAAGCTCGGGGTGCTCGCCCTCAAGCGCGTGTATGGTGACTTCAGCAAGCATGACAAGGCGTGGCGCGATCTGTGTGCGCGCTTTGCCATCCACCCCATCCAGCAGTTTCCCAATACCAAGGGCAAGAACGCGTCCGACATCTCGATGGTGATCGACGCGATGGATCTGCTGCATTCCGAGCGTTTTCACAGCTTTTGTCTGGTCTCCAGCGACAGCGATTTTTCCCGTCTGGCAACGCGCTTGCGCGAAGACGGGCTGGATGTCTGGGGCTTTGGCGAGCAAAAAACGCCAGTTGCCTTTGTGAATGCCTGCAGCAAATTCGTCTACGTCGAAGTCTTGCGCGAGCCGGACGAGGCCAAGGCCGAGCCGGAAACCGCAGGCAAGGACGAGGGGGGGCGTGTCAAGGCGCCCGCCGCAGCCAAGCCGGTGTTGCGTCCGCTGGACCGCAAGCTGCGTGCCCAGTTTCAGAAGGCGATCGAAGCCAGCGGCGACGACGACGGCTGGGCGGATCTTGGCGGTGCCAACAGCCTGCTGGGGCAATGGATGCCCGACTTTGACCCGCGCAACTACGGTTACCGCAAAATTTCCGAGCTGGTGGAAAAATCCGGCTGGTTCGAGGTGAAAAAAGCCACGCAGGGGCGCGGCGGCATCTCCATCAAACTCAAGCCGGCCAATGGCCGCAAGAAATAGCCAGTCAGGAAACAAGCGCAAGATGATAGAAACCGACAACCTGATGGGCGGCGCACCCGCGCCGCGCATCGTGACCCAGCAAAGCCTGTCCGCGCATGAAGATGCGCAGGAGCGGGCGCTGCGGCCCAAGCTGCTTGACGAATATGTCGGGCAAAAAAAGGCGCGCGGCCAGCTGGAAATATTTATCGAGGCGGCCAAGCGCCGTGGCGAGGCGCTGGACCATGTGCTTTTGTTCGGCCCGCCGGGCTTGGGCAAGACGACGCTGGCGCATATCGTGGCGCGCGAACTGGGGGTGAATCTGCGCCAGACTTCGGGGCCGGTGCTGGAGCGCGCCGGTGATCTGGCGGCCTTGCTCACTAATCTTGAGCCGCACGACGTTTTGTTTATCGACGAGATCCACCGCCTCTCGCCGGTGGTCGAGGAAATCCTCTACCCGGCGCTGGAGGACTACCAGATCGACATCATGATAGGCGAGGGCCCGGCTGCGCGGTCGGTCAAGATAGACCTGCCGCCCTTTACCCTGATCGGTGCCACCACCCGCGCCGGCATGCTGACCAATCCGCTGCGCGACCGCTTCGGCATCGTGGCGCGGCTGGAGTTTTACGATGCCGAAGAGCTGACCCGCATCGTCACCCGCTCGGCAGGTCTTCTGGGCGTGCAACTGGCGGGCGAGGGCGCATTTGAAGTGGCAAGGCGTAGCCGTGGCACGCCGCGTATTGCCAACCGCCTGCTGCGCCGCGTGCGCGACTACGCCGAAGTTAAAGCCGACGGCGTGGTCACGGCCGAAGTGGCCGACGCGGCGCTGGCCATGCTGGACGTGGACCCGGCCGGTCTGGACGTGATGGATCGCAAGCTGCTGGAAGCTATCTTAGACAAGTTTGCTGGCGGCCCGGTCGGCTTGGACAATGTGGCGGCGGCGATAGGTGAATCGACCGACACCATAGAAGACGTGATCGAGCCTTATCTGATCCAGCAAGGCTATTTGCAGCGCACGCCGCGCGGACGCATGGTGACGGCGCTGGCTTATACCCACTTTGGTTTGCAGGTGCGCGACTAAGCAAGCTGGTACAATCTCAAAGTAATAAATTTGGATTAAGGGGGAACCATATGTTCTATGCGCTCTTGGGAGCCACATTGCTGGTGGCCTTGGTGACATCGCTGATCACGGCAAAGTTTTTTGACGGTGCGGTGGGCAAGATTCTGTCGCGCATCGTCGGTGACGAGCTGGCCGATGCCTGGCGCCGTTATCTGCGCTTTGCCGTTATCGTCGTCGGCGTCTCGGGCGGGGTGCGTTTGTGGGAGCTGGAAAAGTATGTGACTGCCACGCGCGAGTCGGCAGCGCTGGAGCTTAACGGCATGCGCTGGACGCTGGAGCTGTACCGCACGCTGATCGAAACCCTGCAGTCCATCGCCTGGATGATGTTGCTGTTCTTCCTGTGCTCAATGATCGCCTATGTCATCGTGCGCGCGATCGAACTCAAGCACGACCGCAAGGAATAATTTTCGGGATAGGGGGATAGGGAATAGGGGCGGCTGGCGGGTTTGGTTTTTCGGGAACGGGGAGCCGGGATTCGGGACTTGTAGTGTTGACGTGGTTTGGTGGGTTCTAAACACTGAAACCCGAGTCCCGAGTCCCGAGTCCCGAGTCCCGAGTCCCGTCAGAGTGTAACCATATTGTCGCGGTGGATAAGCTCGGGCTCGACCAGATAGCCCAGCACCTGCTCGATTTCGCGTGTCGGGCGGCGCATGATCAGGCGTGCCTCGTCCGAGCTGTAGTTGGCCAGACCTCGCGCGACTTCGATACCGTCGCTGTCTATGCAGGCCACCACATCGCCGCGCAGGAAGGCGCCGTCGACGGCGCGTACGCCGATAGGCAGCAAGCTGGTGCCGCGTTCGCGTACCGCTTGTGCAGCGCCCGCATCCAGTACCAGTTTGCCCGCCAATTGCAGGTGGTCGGCCAGCCATTGCTTGCGCGCCGCCATGCGCGTGGTGGTGGCGAGCAACTGGGTGCCGATCGCTTCGCCATCAGCCAGGCGCGATAACACATCATGTTCGCGCCCGCAAGCGATGATGGTAGCTGCGCCGCTGCGCGCCGCGCGTTTGGCGGCCAGTATCTTGGTCAGCATGCCGCCGGTGCCTATGCTGCTGCCGGCACCACCGGCCATTTCTTCCAGTGCTGCATCCCCTGCGTTCGCTTCGTGGATAAAGACCGCGTCGGGGTTTTTCCTCGGGTCGGCGCTATACAGCCCCTGCTGGTCGGTGAGGATGACCAGCGCGTCGGCTTCGATCAGATTGGTCACCAGCGCGCCCAGCGTATCGTTGTCGCCGAAGCGGATTTCGGCCGTCACCACCGTGTCGTTTTCATTGATGATGGGCACCACATTGAGCGCCATCAGCGTCGACAAGGTGGTGCGTGCATTCAGGTAGCGGGTGCGGTCGGCCAGGTCTTCGTGGGTGAGCAGAATCTGCGCCGTTTGCAGGCCGTGCCGGCGAAAAGCCTGTTCATAGGCTTCGCACAGCCCCATCTGGCCGACGGCAGCGGCGGCCTGCAATTCATGTACCGCCTTGGGGCGGGTGGCCCAGCCCAGACGCTGGCAGCCCTCGGCGATGGCGCCGCTGGAAACCAGTACCACCTCCTTGCCGCGGCGCTTGAGCTCGGCGATTTCGGCGGCCCAGCGCGCCAGCGCGGCCAGATCCAGACCCTTGCCGTCATTCGTCACCAGGCTGGAGCCGACCTTGACCACGATACGATCGGCGGTGTGTATCAGCGATTGCATATCAGAAAATCCACAGAAGAAATGGCAGCGGTGATTTTAACCCGTTGCGGGTAGCCAGACCAAGCCGTGTATGCGGCATCAGCCGGTGTGTATCTCGATCAGCTGGTAGCCCGGGGTTTGCTTGCTGATGCGCAGCATGCGTGCCTGTTCAGTGCCGTGCCAGCCGGTCAGTGCCATGCTGCCCAGACGCAGATAGGGGCGGCCGGACAGCAGCAACTGGCCGGGCGTCTGTGCCGGATCCAGTCGTAGTGCCAGTGTCGTGGTGTCGCCCGGGTGGGCGTGCCCTGCGCGCACCATCAGCGGCTCGGCATGGCGGGCGATGATTTCCAGCCCGCAGCGTGTTTCCAGTGCATGACCATAGCTGACCCAGCGCACCAGCGCGCATTGCCAGCGCGCATCACTTTCCCCGTCCTCGCGCAAAATGACCAGCTCGCCGTTACGCAGCGCATGGCTGGTGCTATGGCCCAGCAACTGCAGGCCGCTGGGGCTGCGGTTGACGATATGCATGAGCATAGGCGGCGGTGGCGGGCTGCGCTGTGCCAGCCGGTTGCGATGGGCGACTTCTTCGCTGCCGTCACCGGTAGAGGCAAAGTTCCAGCTACGGCCGTTGAGCTGGTGCCAGCAGGCGGCCAGCGTCGAGACCAGCTGTACCGTCCCGTTTGTCGGGTCACGCGCTTCGCGCCGCAGGCCCGGGCGCTGCCAGTCATGCAGCAGGGCCAGATACAGCTCGGCATCTTCATCGTGATGCGGTTGCGGGTTGTGGCATAACTCCAGCAGGTGCAGGTTGATGGCCTCGGTCAGTGCGCCGGTATGTAGCTGCCAGCTGCCTTCGGGCGGGTATTCGCAATAGGCGGGTGCCTTGTCGCTATCGGGCAGCACGCACAAGGCCTGACCCTCTGCCTGCCCGGTATGCAGCATCACCCGGTCCGCCTCCTGGCCGGCCAGATGGATCAGCCGGGTCAGCTGCAGCGGCGACAGGCGGTTGCTATTGCTCAGCCCCAGCAGCAGCAGCGCCTTATAGTGGCGGCCGAGTTCGCTATCGTCCTGCCAGCCCTGTTGCAATGCGTAGCGGTAAAGCCCGTGGCAATCGAGCCAGAAGCCATCCGGCAGCGGGTGGTAGGTCGTGAGGTAGGTATGCAGCATGTCGCGGCAGGCCAGCAACACCCTTTGTAGCAGCGCAAGGCGCTGGCTTGGCGCGGCCTTATGTTGTAACTGCCCTTGCAGGCAGTGCTTCAGCGCGATCAGGCTTTCGCTGTGCAGACGGCGTGCCAGTTGTGCCGCATCGCGGGCACGGCGGGTGGCCGACAGCTCGCGCTGATGGTATTCGCTGTCCAGCAGCGGCAGCATGCGCTCGATATGCGGCAGAAAAAGGGCAAATAGCTGCAGGCGCTGCGCGCTATCCATTGCCTGTGCATTGCTGTGTGCCAGCAATTCGGCCATATCGGCGGCACCCTGCAAGGTCAGTGCCAGCGGCAGATCAGCCAGATGGGCAGCCATCTGTGCCGGGTCGGGGCTGGACACGGTGGTGAGGGGCAGGGTCAGGTTCAGTGGGGTCAGCATGGTGCGCGTGGGCGCCTTGGTTGTGATCGGCAAGCTAAACAGGATGATGCCTGAATAATGCATGGGCTGCATCTGGCGCGAGGCGGCACCAGTTCTTTGTGGCCGTGTGTCGTCTGCATGCGACAGCCGCATGTGTTGGTCGTCGTAATTTGATCGTATTTATTTGTTTTGCTGAAGGATGGAGCGCAGACTGCGGTCAAAAGCGAAGTTTGATTTGTTTGAGATGGTTGTTTGGCTTTTTATTTGGATATAGCATAATCATATGAAGCAAAAAGGCTACACCCTGATCGAATTGATGATGGTCGTAGCGATTATCGGCGTACTGGCGGCGGTCGCGATTCCGCTGTACCAGAACTACATCCTCAAAACGCGGGTGACGGTACTGTATAGCGCCTTGGCGGCTGGTAAAACTGGCTTTGAAGAGGCGCTAAGCAATGGCGTAACGCCGACGGCAGCCGATATCGGACTCGCCAGTGTGGCGCAGTGCCGCGTGTTGACGGTAGACGCCGCAGGGATACGCTGCGAGATACAGGGCTTGGGGTCTGCTGTGGACGGCAAAACGCTGGCGCTTGAGCGGGCCGTGGCTACAGGTGCCTGGTCATGCCGCAGTAACGTGCCGGTTTTTTATATGCCTGCGACTTGCGAGTATGGCGATTTTTAGTGTGTGTTGTGGTGTGGCATCACGGGCACGACATGCCGTCCATCTGTCGGGGCAGGCATGGCGCGGGTACAATGGCAGGGTTTTTTACTTTGAAACAGGAGCAACACCATGAAACGTGTACAACAAGGCTTTACCCTAATCGAACTGATGATCGTCGTGGCGATTATCGGTATTTTGGCGGCGATTGCGATTCCTGCTTATCAGGATTATACAGCCAAGGCTAAAGTCACTGCCGGTTTGGCGGAGATCGCGCCGGGTAAGACTCAATTTGAGGTGCTCAAAAACGAAGGTCAGACTGTTGCAGATGCGGCTGCAATTGGCTTGAAAAATACCAACAATTGCACAGTAGCAGCCGTAGATACCAACGCGTCTGGCTCCTACATCTCGTGCACGCTAAAAAATGCTCCGAGTGCAGTCGCAAGTGCTGTGATTACCCTTACCCGTGATGGTTCCGGTTCCTGGTCGTGTGCCGCAAAGAGTTCTGCTAATGCAGCTCTTGCTGACAAGTATGTTGGTACCTGTAAGTAAGTCGGGCTAGGCTGAACGCTGTGTGTTTCATATCGCTCGCGAGCGTATCCACAAAACACCACCTGCGGGTGGTGTTTTGCTATCCATTCCCTCCCGGTATTGCCCGATGTTGTCTCTGTCCCGTGCCTTGCTATCAACGTTACGCCATGTCGCCATCTGGCCCCTGCCATGGCTGCTGATTGCACTGACGGCCTGCCTGCCCTTCCTGTCATGGTTGCGCTTTGCACCTAACAGCGACTGGATAGGTAATGCAATGGCCTTGCTGCTGGCTTTGCTGTTGATCCTGTGCGGGCTATTGCACATGCCGGCTAGCTTGCGTCTATCGCCGGCGCTGGCGATGGCCGGCGTACTGACGCTGGCCGCGGTGGCGCCACTGGCTGGTGCGCCTTATCCGGGGACGGGCTTGTCGCTGCTGGCGGTGATTTGGCTTGCGGCCCTGGTAGCGCAAACCGTTGTCCAGTTGCCGCGCGAACAGGTGATTACCACGCTGTGTATCGGCTTGGTACTGGGGGTTGGTTTGCAGTTGCTGATTGGCGCGGTGCAGGTCTTGGGCCTGGTGCAGCCATGGGGCTTGTGGTGGGTGGTGTCCGATGGGCAGCACACGCTGTTCGGTAATATCGCCCAGCGTAATCAGTACGCCAACTACCTGACGCTGGCGCTGCTGGCGGCCTGCTGGCTGTATGGGCGTGGACGTTTGCGCGCCTGGCTGCTCGTGCCTTTGCTATTGTTATTGGCGCTGTTTCTTGCCTGGTCGGCTTCGCGTCTGGTACTGGCTTACGCCATGGGTTTGGCGCTGCTCGCTGGGGTAATGCTGTGGCTGACGCGTGGCAGCCAGTCCCTCACCCCAACCCCTCTCCCTGAGGGAGAGGGGCTTGCTGTGTCAGCATTTACTGGGGGGGGCTCGGCAGCCAACCATACCCTCTCCCCGGTGGGGAGAGGGTGGCGCGTAGCGCCGGGTGAGGGGGGCGATGTCGCCACCTTGCGCATGGCCAAGGCGCTGCTGTTTGCCTTGTTGGCGATTATGTTGTGTCAGCTGTTTACGGCGCAGATTAATGCAGCCCTCAACGCTATCGGCCTGCCGGTGAATCAGGCGAGCGGAATAGACCGCTTTATGGATGGCGGTTTCGGAGCGCGGCGCTGGATAGAGTGGCAGAAGGCGTGGTCGGTGTTTATGGCCCATCCGCTGTTCGGTGTCGGTCTGGGAGGCTATGCCGCGCAGTCTGTTTTGCTGGAGCCCGCCTTTGCCGGCCAGTGGAGCGAGAGCTGGCTGTTTACTCATTGCCATAATATTGTGCTGCAACTCTTGGCCGAGACCGGCATCGTCGGCACGCTGGCGGTCGCTGGGGCGCTGCTGTGGGCATTTTTGCCGTGGTTCAAGCGCGAGAATGTGGGCGCCGATGCGCTCTTGGTGCTGGGGCTGGCGCTGGTTTTGCTCGGTCATAGCCTGTTTGAATATCCGCTGTGGTACGCGAGTTTTTTGATGGTGTTTGCTGTGTTGATGGGGGTGTCGCCAGCCAAGGGTTTTGCCTTGCCGGTGCGTCCGGCCTTGCGCCGTGTGGGGGTGCTGGCTTTGGTGCTGGTGCTGGCCTGGCAGGTAATCGTGGGCCTGGTGATGTACTTCGACTGGGTGCGCTGGGTGATGCCCTCTCGCGACGTGGCGGAAAACAAGGCCAGGATAGAGTCCTTGCTGCAACACGGGGCCAATCCGGTCTGGAGTTACGAGGCAGATCAGTTGTTATCCAATTATCTGGATGGCAGCGCCAACCATCTGGCGCTTAAGCTGCCGCTGTTCGAACGCCTGGCCGCCTATCGCCCTTACCCCGGCACCTTGATCAAGCTGGCGATGCTGCGTGCCCATCAGGGCGATGCGGCCGGCGCCGAAGTTGCCTTGCGTCAGGCTATCGCGTCTTTTCCCGATACCGCACCGCAATTGGCGGCGATGCTGGCAGGACCTACGGATGCCGCGCTGAAACCCTTGCAGCAGATTAGCGCGAGAGCTGCGCTAGCTCACCAGCAAGCAGGCGCTTCGGCTGCCGCACAGACGGTCAGGACGCCTTAAGCAGGTTGCTTGGCCCTTCACCCCAGCCCCTCTCCCCGAGGGGGTGAGGGGGGGCATGCCACCCGCTTCCCGCTGTCCCGCGTTACAATCCCTTCCTTTGTCCTGAACGGCTGTCTGTCTTTATGCGCCTGAATTTTGCTGTTGCCCCGCTGGCCCTGCTGGCTTGGGCGCTGGTTGCCATCCTGCCTTTTTTATCGCGCATCCACTATGTGCCGCTACCGCAATGGTTTGGCGAGGCGAGCGTGGTGTGGCTGACGCTAGTGGCGACCGGCTTGCTGGGACTGGCGGGCTTGTGTCGGCGCGGCTTTGGCCGCGAGGTCTTTCCCGGCAAGCTTATCGCGGCTGACGCCGCTCCTACAGCCATTCATGCCGCCGCTCCTGCGCTCACCTCTGCGCACTTGTTTGCCGCCTTGCCGCGCGTCGGGGTGTGGATGCTGGTGCTGGCTGCTGCATGGGCTTTGCAGGGCCTGTTCGTGCCCTTGCTGTTTCCCGGCCTGAATCAGGCCACCGCGCTGGCATTTACCGCCTTGGCTTTGCTCGCCGGGGTGACGCTATGCCTGCGTGACTGGTTTGGCGACGAAGAAATCCACCTGCGCCTGGCGCAGGCTTTGCTCGCGGGGGCGCTATTGCAGTCTTTGATTGGCCTGGCGCAGGTAACAGGGCTGGTGCAGGTGCTGGGCGGCTTGCTGTTTTACGACAGCGCGCATGTGACCACGAATGTGTTCGGCCATATCGGCCAGCGCAACCAGTATGCGCACTATTTAAGCTGGGGTGTGGTGGCGGTGGCCTATCTATGGGCCGTGCGCAGTCTGCCGCGCGTGTGGGCGCTGGCACTATTGGTTTGGCTGGCGCTGTCGATTGCCTGGGCCGGTTCGCGCACTGTGCTGTTGTATGCGGCGGCGATGCTGGTGCTCTCGCCGTTCTGGCTGTGGCGCGTGCGCGACGGGATGGCGCGCCGTTTCGCGATGACGCTGGCGCTGGCGGCGCTGGCGATTATTGTCTTGCAGTTTGCCTTGCCGGCTTTCAATTCGCTGTTGAGCACGCTGACCGGACAGGGCGGGGTGGCTAGCGGTGTGGAGCGTATCGCGGCGGCCGGTGGCGAGAGCATGAATTCGCGCCGTTTTGCCGAGTGGCACAAGGCTTGGCTGGTATTTAATGAAGCGCCTTGGCTGGGTGCAGGCTGGTCGCAGTTTGCTTCCCATAGCGTGGCCTTGCAGACCCGGCCCGAGTTTGCCGCGGCAGCCTTTAACAGCGGGCTGTTTACCAATGCGCACAATCTGCTGCTGCAACTGCTGGCCGAAACCGGGGTGGTGGGCACGACGCTGGTGCTGGGCGGTTTGCTGTGGGTGGGGGCGCCGTTTTTCGGCCGCCGGATGGCTGCACGGCATCTGTTGCCGGTGACGGTGCTGGTCATCAGCCTGATTCACAGCATGGTTGAGTACCCGCTGTGGTATCTGTATTTTCCTGCGGTGGGGGTAATGGCGCTGTCGCTGGCGCCTTCGCGGCCGTTTGTCCTGCCACGGCTGTTTCAGGCGGGGGCGTGGGGGCTGTCGCTGTGGCTGGTCGTGCTGTGTGCCACCAGCTTGCCGCGCTATTGGGAGCTGGTGGGCTTGTATACGCCGGCAGCAAATAGCGAGCGGCGAGCGGCGCAACAGGTGCGTCTGGGCGAAATTATCGAGCGCGAGCCGCTGTTTGCCTTTCATGCGCTCAATACGCTGGACAACTATCTGCAGCCGACGGCCAAGGATCTGCCGCAGAAGCTGGCGTGGATCACGCGGCTGGCGGCTTTCCGTCCCTATCCGGACGTGTTGCTGAAAAAGGCGCAGATGGAGGCGCTGGCCGGAAAGCCGGATCAGGCGCGCCGAACCTTGCAGCAGGCACTGGCATCCTTCCCGACCTATGCGCCGCAGTTTATGGCGACGCTCGCCGGTAGCGAGCCGGCGTGGCAGGGCTTGTATCAGGAGGCGAGCGCGGCACGCGGACGCTTGCCTGCGCGTTACCGTTAAAAAGGTTGCAAAGACAAATTCGCCCGCGGTGCGGGCTCCTGTGCGATTGAGTGCGATCGCGGGAGCCCGCACCGCGGGCGATATTTATGGTGCAGTTTGTACTCAGGCGACCAGCGCGGTTTTCATTTTTTGCAGTGCCTTGACTTCGATCTGGCGGATGCGCTCGGCGGAGACGCCGAATTCGGCGGCCAGTTCGTGCAAGGTGGCACCGCTGTCGTCGGCCAGCCAGCGTGCTTCGACGATGCGGCGGCTGCGTGCGTCCAGTGTCGCCAGCGCTTCGCTCAGGCCTTCGCTTTGCAGGCGGTCGACGGCTTTTTTCTCGATCTGGCGCACCGGTTCGTGTTCGCTGTCGGCCAGCCAGTCGATGGGCGCGTAGCTGTCATCGTCGCCATCATCGGCCAGCAGCGCGACATCCTGCCCGGTCATGCGGGTTTCCATTTCCAGCACTTCTTCCGGTTTGACGCCCAGATCGTCGGCGATCTCGCGCGCCTCGACATCGGACAGCGCCGACATGCTTTTCTTCATGCTTCTGAGGTTGAAGAACAGTTTGCGCTGTGGCTTGGTGGTGGCAATGCGTACCAGACGCCAGTTGCGCAGGATGAATTCGTGCATTTCGGCCTTGATCCAGTGCACGGCAAACGAGAACAGCCGCACGCCGCGTGCGGGTTCAAAGCGTTTGACGGCTTTCATCAGGCCGATATTGCCTTCTTGTATCAGGTCGGCTTGCTGCAGGCCGTAGCCGGCATAGCCGCGGGCGATGGACACCACTACGCGCATATGCGACATCACCAGCGTGCGCGCGGCTTCCAGATCGTTTTGTTCGTGATAGCGCGTGGCCAGCTTGACCTCTTCTTCCTGCGACAACATGGGCAGGCGGTTCACCGCCTGGATATATTGCTCCAGACTGCCGGTGCTGGAAGGAACGGGTAAAGCGAGGGATGCGGTCATAGTCGTACACTACCTCCTGTCTTGAACTCGGATGTTAGCACTCACTGTTAGGGAGTGCCAGAACACAACAGTTCCCCGATGACGGAAAATTTCAATGGCAAGCATAGCGTGTGGCAATGAAGGGAGGCTTAAGCGGGGCGGCAGGACGCTGCCCCGGCCGGTTTAATGCGCTTGTGCCTGGCGCAGGTGATGGTCGGTCGCCAGACGTGCGCCGCTGATGGACAGGAAAGCCGCGATCAGCAGTAGCAGGCCCAGTTCGCCGGCATTCAGGCTGCGTAGCGCCAGTTGCTCGTTG
The DNA here is from genome assembly GCF_009831765.1 of Craterilacuibacter sinensis. GTDB lineage: Bacteria > Pseudomonadota > Gammaproteobacteria > Burkholderiales > Chromobacteriaceae > Craterilacuibacter > Craterilacuibacter sinensis. The sequence goes on from NZ_WSSB01000004.1 coordinate 257,565, forward strand.
TAAAGGCGGGCCAGTTCGGCCAGCACCGGGTTGGCAACATGGATCAGATAGCTGGCCATGCCCCAGGCGAGCAGCGCCGACAACAGGCCCTGCCATAGCGCGTGATAAAGGAAGGGGCGGCGGATAAAGCTGTCGCTGGCGCCGATCAGCTTGGAGATATTGATCTCGTCGCGCCGCGCCAGTATCTGCATGCGTATGGTGTTGTGGGTGACCAGTACCAGCGCCACGGCAAAGGCAATGCCGAGGAACAGCGTCAACTGCTCGCCCAGCTTGAGTAGCTGGCTCAGGCGTTGTGCCCATGCTGCATCAAACTGGACGTTTTCCACCATGGGCAGGCCGGACAACTCTTTTTGCAGCAGATCCAGATCCTGGGTTTGCAGCGAAGCCGGCTTGACTACGAAGGCGTCAGGTAGCGGGTTGCCATCCAGACCCTCGCTCATGCCTGCGATGCCGTTGCGCGCTTCCAGCGCTTCCAGCGCGTGGTCCTTGTCTATAAATGCGAAGCCGCCCACCTTGGGATGGTTCTTCAGCGTGCTTTCAACGGCGGCAAGGTCGGCCGGCTCGCTATTCATTTCCATGAAGATCGTCAGCTCGGGGGTGACGTTCAGCTTGCCGCTCCAGTCTTCTATGCTCTGTACCGCCAGATAGAGGCTAAGCGGCAAGGCCAGCGCAAGCGACAGCATCAAAAGATTGAGCAGGCTGGCCAGTGGCTGGCGCAGGATATGCATCAGCGCGCGGGTGGCACTTTGCCAGTGCAAGGTCAGATAGTGTTTCATGAGGCAAATTGCCCCTCCCGCAGGCGGATAATGCGACGGCCGTAGTCTTCCATCAGGGTTTCGTCGTGCGCCGAAATCAGCACAGTGACGCCAACCTGGTGGAAGGATTTGAACAGCTCCATGATATCGAGCGCGTAGGCTCGGTCGAGGTTGGCCGAGGGTTCATCAGCCAGCAGGATGCTGGGGCGGTGCACCACGGCGCGCGCGATGCACAGGCGCTGCTGCTCGCCACCAGACAGGCCGATGGGCATGCTCTTTTCCTTGTTCAGCAGGCCGACCTTGTCCAGCGCTGCGCGCACGCGCCGGGCCGCATCGCGCCGGTCAAAACCGATAATGTCCAGCGGCAGCATTACATTGTCGAATACCGAGCGGTCGTACAGCAGCTTGTGGTCCTGAAAAACGATACCGATATGCTGGCGCACATAGGGTAGCTGGCTGGCGCGCAACTGGCTGAGGTTCTGCCGGTTGACGATGACGTTGCCCGAGGTGGCGCGCTCGATGCCGGAAACCAGCTTGAGCAAGGTGGACTTGCCGGCGCCGGAGGGGCCGGCGAGGAACACCATCTCGCCGTTTTCTATGGAAAAGCTCAGGTTTTTCAGGGCGTCGAAGCCGCCCGGATAGCGCTTGCTCACCTGATCGAACTGGATCATGTGATGTTCCCCTTGTAGCAAAAAACAGGCGCGCTTCTATTCAAAGCGCGCCTGCGGTGTGATGTGTCAGTCGAACAGCGCGTCTACATAATCGCGCGCCTTGAATGGCCGCAAATCGTCTATGCCTTCGCCTACACCGATAAAGCGCAGCGGAATCGGGCGTTGCGAGGCAATGGCGGCAATCACGCCGCCCTTGGCCGTGCCGTCCAGCTTGGTCAGGATCAGACCGGTGAGCGCGAGCGCATCATCAAAGGCTATCACCTGCGATACGGCGTTCTGGCCGATATTGGCATCCAGTACCAGAATGGTTTCGTGAGGCGCGTCGGGCAGGGCTTTGCTGATCACCCGCTTCACCTTCTTGATTTCCTCCATCAGGTGCAGCTGGGTCGGCAAACGGCCGGCGGTATCGGCCAGCACCACATCAATGCCGCGCGCCATCGCCGCCTGAATCGCGTCAAAGCACACGGCGGCCGAGTCACCACCTTGCTGGGCAATCACGGTGACGTTGTTGCGTTCGCCCCAGGCAATCAGCTGCTCGCGGGCGGCGGCGCGGAAGGTGTCGCCGGCGGCCAGCAACACACTCTTGCCCTGATCCTGGTAATACTTGGCCAGTTTACCGATAGAGGTGGTCTTGCCGGCACCGTTCACGCCGGCCAGCATGATTACGAACGGCTTTTTGCCGCTGATATCCAGCGGTTTTTCCAGCGGGGTGATCAGCTCGCTGATCGAGTCCTTGAGCGTGCCTTTGAGTTCGGCGGCGTCTTTCAGGCCCTTGAGCGACACGCGTTCACGCACATCATCCAATAAATGGGTGGTGGCGGCGATGCCCATGTCTGCCGTCAGCAGTACTGCTTCCAGCTCTTCGTACAGCTCTTCATCGATCTTGCCGCCGCCAAACAGGGAGGCCAGTGATTTGCCCAGTTTGCTGCGCGTCTTGGCCAAGCCCGCTTTCAGTCGTTCGGTCCAGCTGCTTTTCTTCGGCTCGGCGACAGGTTGTGGCGCGATGGCCGGCGGGGTGACGGCGACTTGTTCGGCTGGCTGCACCTCCGGCGTTGCTGACACTGGCGCTGCTGGCTCCACTTTCGCGATATCGACTACTTCTGGCGCTGTAGCGGGTGCGGCCTCTTCGAGTGGCGCGGCTACAGGAGTCGGAGCGGGCTCGCTAGCCGCAGCTGCCGGTGTGATGGCTGGTGCAGTAGCGGGCTCTTCCTGTGTCGCTGCCGGTGTTGCAGGTTCGGTGGCGATGATTTCCGGTGTTGTCGCTACAGCGGGCTGAGCGGCGGGGGAAGGCGTTTCATTCTGTATGCCCAGTCCGGCCTTGAGTCGTTCCTTCCAGCCAAGCTTGTGCGGGCTATGGTCTGCGCTTGGGGCTGCCTCTGGCTCGGCGGCGGTGTGCGTTTGCGGTGCGGCAATGGCCGGCGCATCTGCGACTGGAGCAGGGGAGGCGGTGTTATCGCTTACCGTGGCGGCGTGCCCGCTTTGGCTATCCTGCGTGGGGAGGGGCTGTGTCGGCTCGGGCGTCGGAGTGGAATTGCTGGCTTCTGTTGCGACGGGAGCGGGTGGTTTTTTCTTGAAAAAGCTGAACATGCTGGCGTGTCTGTAGGTCTGTGTCCGATACGCGATTGTATCTTCAAATGCCGTGACGGGCAGTTCTATTGCATGTCGTGGCGGTGTGGCAGGGGAAAACACATATATATGGAGTGGTATGCAGGCGACAGCGCGGCTTTGACTTGGTTGCAATGCAGCCAAAGCGACAAGTTCACGGTAAACTCTGCGCCTTGAATTTGGAGGATGTATGGGCGAGTACCGCAACAAGGTGCGTATCATTGCCGGTAAATACCGGCGCCGCTTGCTGGCTTTTCCCGATGCGGAAGGCCTGCGCCCTACGCCTGACCGGGTGCGCACCACCTTGTTTAACTGGCTGGGGCATGAGCTCGATGGCCTGCATTGCCTGGATCTGTTTGCCGGCAGTGGTGCGCTGGGCTTTGAGGCTGCATCGCGCGGCGCGCAACGGGTGGTGATGATAGAGCGCGAGCGCAAGGCGGTGGCTGCGCTCAAGGCCAGTCGCGAACTGCTTGCGGCGCACGAGGTCGATATAATGGGGGGCGATGCGCTGTCCTACCTTAAAACGACGCGTGACCGCTTTGACCTGATCTTTCTTGACCCGCCGTTCAGCCAGGATTTGTTGCCGGCCTTGTTGCCGCTGCTGCCGCGTCTGCTGAACGAGGGCGGACGGGTTTATGCCGAGGCTGCCAAGTTTCCGCCGCTGGCGGGTTGGCTGGTGTTAAAGGAGGGCGTAGCCGGCATGGTGCATTATGCGCTGCTGCAAAAGCCTGCGCCGGATGGCGCACTTTAAGCATATCTATATAGATGTGCCGTTCTTGCCCTTTAGCGGGGCGGGTGACAAAATCGTAAGCAGGAATACTTGAGGAAAACTGTATGTCTTTGATGATTACGGATGAATGCATCAATTGTGATGTCTGCGAACCGGAATGCCCGAACAATGCCATTTCGCAAGGCGAAGAGATCTATGTGATTGACCCTAATCTGTGTACGCAGTGCGTGGGGCATTATGATGAACCCCAGTGCCAGCAGGTGTGCCCGGTCGATTGTATTCCACTGGATCCAAACCATCCTGAGACCCAGGAAGAGCTGCACGCAAAGTATCTGATTATTACCGGCAAGGCCTAAGTGCTTGATTCTGAAAAGGCTTGTACCGGTTAAAGTGGTAAAACAGCCTGTTTTTACTGGTAGTTAAGCGATTTTAGAAAAAAATACACGATAAAGTGTTGACGGACTAAGGGGTGATCTGTATTATTCGGGTCTCTCCAAGGGGGGATTCCCGAGCGGTCAAAGGGATCAGACTGTAAATCTGACGGCTCAGCCTTCGAAGGTTCGAATCCTTCTCCCCCCACCAGATTTAGATTATCTTGGCGGCGTGAAGTAAGCGGCGCGTGATAAGCGGGTGTAGCTCAATGGTAGAGCAGAAGCCTTCCAAGCTTATGACGAGGGTTCGATTCCCTTCACCCGCTCCAGGATATGTTTTAGTGTGAGAGCCCATGTAGCTCAGGGGTAGAGCACTCCCTTGGTAAGGGAGAGGTCGGCGGTTCAATTCCGCCCATGGGCACCAAATCCAACCTTGTTAAGTTTCAGGGAATTTTACCATGGCTAAGGAAAAATTCGCGCGGACCAAACCGCACGTAAACGTTGGCACCATCGGTCACGTGGACCATGGTAAGACCACTCTGACTGCTGCTATCACCACTATTCTGTCGAAGAAGTTCGGTGGCGAAGCCAAGGGTTATGC